>NZ_CADFGI010000006.1:0-487500 GCF_902833695.1 Paraburkholderia sp. BCC1876
GTTCTAGCGGATTCGTTGCACATCACATCATCAACCACGAGGGGGCCACACGGCCCCCTTATTGTTGAGCGCTTTGCTCAACCTTGCGACGCCATCTTTAAGCGGTTTTACACCGCCGACAACACGCAGTCGAAGACGGCCAGATTCTCCAGCATCCGCTCTTTCCGCACGGACTTCGCGAGAGCGACGATGCCGCGTTGGACCAGCCATCGCAGGACGACTTGTCCAACGGTTTTGCCGTAGCGCTGAGCAATCGCTACAAGGTGCTCGTTCTGAAACAGGTTGTTCCGACCTTCGGCGAAGGGAGCCCAAGCCTGCGGCTGCACGTCGATCTCACGCATGAAGTCGACGCTCTCAGCCTGCTGGTGGAAAGGGTTGACTTCAATCTGGTTGACGACTGGTTTCACTTCGTTAAATGCCGTGATGTCCATCAGACGATCCGGCTGGAAATTGCTCAGTCCGATCGCACGCAGCTTACCGGCGCGATGCGCCTCCTCCATCGCTCGCCACGCGCCGTGAACGTCCGAGAACGGCTGATGGATCAGAAACAGGTCGAGATAATCCGTGTCGAGCCGCTTCAACGACTTGTCAATGGCAATGCGGGCGCGTTCATAGCTGGCGTCTTCAACCCATAGCTTGCTGGTGACGAAAAGCTGGTCACGCGGTACACCGCAATGTTTGAGGCCTCGTCCCACCGCCTCCTCGTTTTTGTAGGATGCAGCCGTATCGATCAGGCGATAACCTGCCTGCACCGCGTCCACGACGCAGCGTTCGCATTCCGCTTCATCCGCGATCTGGAAGACGCCATAACCGAGAATCGGCATCTTCATCCCATTGTTCAGTGTCACTTCTTGCATGGTCGGTCCTTAAAGTTGAAAGTCGTTGGCGCTCAGAGGAGTGCTCAGGATGCCGGGGATTTCTTGTCCAGGCCGGTCTCGTCAAGCCACTCATTAACGAGGTTCATCGTCCTGCGCTCCTGATCCGCTTGCATGACGAATGGCCTGCTGACCTCTGTGCGCGGCGCGTTGCTGGCGAGCACCGACATACTGTTTCCGAGGCCATATCCACCGTGGGTGACGAATGGGGTGAGCGTCTTGCCCGCCAGTTCGTGGGTCGCCAAAAAAGTGCGAATTATTGGTGGTACCGTTTCTCCCCAAATCGGGAAGCCGAGGTAAACACGGTCGTAGCGACTTATGTCCGAAACGCGTGCCGCAAGCCTTGGCTCGACACCACTGTCCCGCTCCTGTCGGGCCTGTTCGACGGCCGCGAGATACTCAGCGGGGTAAGGGTCGGCGGGTCGTATCTCGAACACGTTCGCTTTGAACGCTCGCTGTAACAGCCCGGCGATGACCTGCGTGTTGCCGGAGCGAGAAAAGTAGGCGACGAGAATTCGCGATTCCGTCGCGTGAACAGTCTCGACACCCCCGTCTTTTGCCACCGCGCCGCTTAACGGCAGGGCTGCGACCGCAGCCACGATGGCCCGGCGCTTCCGCTCGTGAGAGGACATCATCGTGTCAACGCCCGACTCGAGCCTTCAGGGCAGCGGGGTAGCGGTCGCCGTGAATCTGGACAGCACTGAGTGCTTGTGCAATAAGCTGAAGGTCAGACTCAGACAGTTCCACCGTAGCGGCACCCAGGTTCTCGTCCAGTCTATGCAATTTGGTCGTACCTGGGATCGGGACGATCCAGGGCTTCTGGGCGAGCAACCATGCCAGTGCGATCTGAGCTGACGTAGCACCATTGCCCCTGGCGATCCCCCCAAGTGCGTCGACCAGCGCCTGATTAGCCTCAAGTGCCGCCGGCGTGAAACGGGGAACGATGCTGCGGAAGTCATCCTTGCCGAACGTCGCATTCCTGTCGATCGCGCCCGTGAGGAAGCCCTTGCCCAGCGGACTGAACGGCACGAAGCCGATGCCGAGTTCCTCCAGCATAGGCAGGATCTTTTCTTCGGGTTCGCGCCACCACATCGAGTATTCGCTTTGGAGAGCCGTCACGGGCTGCACGGCATGCGCACGCCTGATGGTCTGCTCGCCGGCCTCCGATAGGCCGAAGTGCTTCACCTTGCCTTCGGAGATGAGGTCCTTGACGGTCCCGGCCACGTCCTCGATAGGCACTTCAGGATCGACGCGGTGCTGATACAGCAAGTCGATGACGTCGGTCTTCAGGCGCTTGAGCATGCCATCGACGGACCACCGGATATGATCCGGTCGGCTGTTGAGAATTTGCTGCTTTCCGTCATCGCCGAACGTGAAGCCGAACTTCGTCGCGATTACCACCTGATCGCGAATGGGCGCTAATGCTTCGCCGACCACGTCCTCATTGACATACGGCCCGTAAACCTCGGCGGTGTCAAAGAAGGTCACGCCGCGGTCGAAAGCGGCGCGAATCAACGCCACGGCTTGGGTTCGATCGGTGGCCGGGCCGTAGCCGTGGCTCAGCCCCATGCACCCGAGGCCAATCGCCGAAACTTCCAGTCCCGATTGGCCGAGTTGTCTCTTGTTCAAGATGTGCTCCTTGCAGTAGACGGCGAGCGCAATGGCCCGATGCCTCTTACTTTAGGCGTCCTGGTTTCAAGCGAATAGTCGATTTCACCTTGCTCCAGTATCAAGCTGGGATTGATACTGGAGATCTACTCGCCCGCGCTGTTGCGCTTAGCAGGAGGATTGAACATGCCCACTAACGACTTCAAGGCTATCGCGACGTTTGCCAAAGCAGTGGAACTTGGCAGCATCCGGCAGGCGGCGCTGGCGCAGGGCGTCACGCCCCAGGCGGCCAGTCAGACCATCGCGCAGCTGGAGCAACATCTCGGAGTCCGCCTGCTGCATCGGACCACGCGCAGCCTCGCCCTTACCGAGGAAGGGCAACGTTTTCTGGAGAATACGCAACCGGCTCTGGCGGCACTCGACAGGGCTCTTGCCCTGGCGCGAGAGTCCAAGGAAGAAGTCGCCGGTCCGCTGCGCATCGTGGGTCCGAAATCGTCGTTCGCCGCCATCCTTATGCCCTTGCTCGACACGTTCTGTCGAGAGCACCCGGGAATTCAGCCGGACGTCCAACTCGACGACGGTATTGGGAACTGGGTACTGGATCGTGTCGATGTTGGCTTCAGGATAGGGGCATCGGCAAGCGAGGGTGTGATCGGTCGGCAACTATTTCCCATCCAGATGATCATGTGTGCGACGCCCGAATACATTGAAACGCACGGAACGCCATCGACATTGGATGAACTGACGTCGCACCGCTGCAGCGTGTTCCGGCATCCGGTCACGGGGAAGGTATCGCCTTGGTACTTGACCGTTGATGGAAAACTGGAACATCGACAGATGTCTCCCGCGTTTGCCACTAACGACACGGAGCTTGAAGTGCAAGCGGTCCTCGCGGGACAAGTGATAGGTCAGCTCGCAAGTTTCTCGGCGGCATCCCATATCCGGGCGGGACGACTGGTGCCAGTTCTTCTGCAACATATGAGCACGCACATCGGATTGCACCTTTACTACGGAAACAGGACGGCTCAGCCCAAGCGAGTGCGAGCATTTCTCGATCTTGCCATCGCTCGGCTGCACAATTGCAACGACTATGTTCTCTCCGACAAAGAGCTTGTGAGGTTCAAGCCGCGAGCGAAGCGTTCAGGCCGTGGTGAATAGAACGATAGATTCGACCAAGCACATGACGTGGCCACTAACCTCGTGTCCGAACCTGGCGATAAAGCGGGCATTTACGCCGCATCCTTCCAAGGTCAGCATTAGGTCAGGTGCTACCGATCGCTGAAAGGCGGAGGTCAAGGCCATATTCAGCCATTCGACGCGCTTGGGCGCATCGTTGACAAAAAGCCCTGCTGTGGCATAAAACATCATGAAACGATACGTGACGTTACCTAAAGGGCAACCGACATGGGGCGAGCAACCAAGATTCTTCTTGTAAGCGCGGTAGTCGTGTTCCTTGTCTCGATCGGGCTAGGAGTAGGTTTCTTTAGATGGCAGGGTGGCCAACTACCAGTTCGCTCCGAAATCGGTCACTACACCAAACTGGCCGCCGTAAGCAGCATTCGGCCAGGAGCGGACGGTCGACGGTTGGCGCTAAATCGCCGACAATCTAGCGTAGCTGACTATAAGGTGAGGCATGGACCAAAAGCGACTCGCCACTGTTTTTTCGTGGGTAGCACTGGTACGGTTTGTTCCCGGTTTTGCGGTCATTGCATACGCCACCAAGTCGCTGGTCGACGCGCTCATATTCGGACACGCCGAATTTTGTGTCGGTCCCAAATACCACATGGTTTGCAACACGGTGACGGCACAACAATACCCAGAGTTGCACTGGCAAGTCCAGATGGATTGGATATATCTTGCATTTGGGTTCGCACTATTTCTCGTCGGTTGGTTCGTTCCGCAGAAAGATGGAAGTGGTGGGAAGAAGCGATGACGGAAGGCTCGAGCACGGTCAATAGTCGGCCAAGTACAGCCCTTCGACCCTACGGCGAAAATCGTCGACAATAAGCGCACTAGATTCGGTGGAATTTTCGCATGTCAAACGTTCACGACTACCGTTCGAGTTGGAGCAAGACCTCAGAGCACCTTTGCGAAGCGAGAGCCAACCTTTGAAGCTGCAGAGGGATTCTGCGCTGACGAAATTCACGAATTCGAAGAGTACTTGAGCCACAACGAATTCGAGCTAGCTTTAGATGCGATCGAGGCGGCGTTCGAGAAAGGCGATGATGCTAATTGGCGCGTTCTTGAATATATGGGTATGGCAGCTTTGAGCATGCAGTTGCTTGATAGGCAGCGACGGTACGATGATCGACTGACGCAGGCGCGAGGTTGGCCGTATAAAACGTTTGTGCCACGATAGATCACGTCAATTCCAATGACCGCTATGTAGTAGACCAACCGACCGCTCCGGGTCGCATACTGCCGGTCACGTCCGCGCGAGGTTCGAGCAGCGTAGATCCGTCTCACCCGCGCTGTGGCGGTTGGGCAATCGAGGATATGCGCGGGCGGCGATTCAAGGAGCAATTGGCTGCCAAGCAGCACGTCCCTATCAGTAAGGCGGCTAGGATCGCAATCACGAGTTGATAAGTCAGGACGGTGGTCAGCGCATGGGAGTAGTCGAGCCACACCAGCCAGCCTAGCGGACCGAGTGCCGCGCCGAACGCCACTACACAAAGCAGGCCGAGGATGGCTTTCATCGCTACTCCCTCTCTGGGATTCCAACATGTATTCAACGCTGGATTATCCGACAGAACCCACCATCTTTTCGCTCGTGCAGGGCGAAGGGTCCGAATGAGGTCGGTCGAAACGCGTGGACGCCAACGGGTTAAGCAGCGACCTGATTCAGATAGTATCGCTGCGTGAATGCTACAGGTGACAGGTAATCAAGACGAGCCTGCGTGCGTTGCCGGTTATAGAACAGTTCGATGTATTCGCTGATGGCTCGCCTGGCCTCTTCACGTGTGGCGAAGCGTCGATGGTCGTTTGCGGCTGCGTCCGATCGGTTGCCGGCGTGGGCCGACAGACGTTCGAATGGCCGATCCTCAGGTTGCAGCGGACGCGAAAGAAGGCCTTCACAGCGGCTTCTATGCGTCAATCCGCGCACAAACGGAGATTCTGAGCGACATGCCCGAAGTGATGTGAACTGCTCAAAGTCCACGCCGTTAGCATTGAGGAATCGTCGAGTCCGATGCGGGTTTGCGTCGTCGAATACGTCTTGTCTTATGACGGCACGCCGTTTCGCGTCGCGGTAGGGGGGCGCGAATTGGAGCGTTGAGGCTGCCTTGGATAACCACACGTGCGGAGATGGGTGAACGATGCGCAACACTCTGGAAAAAACAACTCCGCTCACAGAGGCGGACCTGGCGATATTTGACGAGATGAGGATGTGGCTGCTCGCTCCGCTTGATGACAGTCAAAAAAATCTGTACGAAAGCATCGACGGGAAGCTATTCATTATTCAAGCCGTTTTGAAAGCCGATCGGCTCGGGCATGACAATGTTTTTGAACTACAGGCCCTCGGAGTTGCGTTCGGCGATGCCCTCGCGCAGAAGCTGGGTCTGGTCATGGATGATTTGTAACGGACCCGCCTTTGGAAGGACGCCTGTACTCAATCTGCGGGGCTCCACTTTTAACATAGGCGCATTTGTGGCAATTCAGAAAAGAGTGACGCTAGGCGAGCCGATCGAAATACGTTCATTGTTCGACGCATTTTGTCACTCGACGGAACGGTACCTCCGGCCCAAACGGTCGCTTTGGGCGCGTCTATTCGGAGAACGGCTCATCTAAACGAGGAACGGAGATCCATTGTTTCACTGGGACCAACGACTATACCGAAGGGCATGCCGCCGCGGAAGCTGCGCACGCCTTCGGAGGTCGATGCCATCGGATAAGATCGTTCAAAGCATTTCGGCGCGCCGATATACCTGAGAGGCCCCATATGAGCATTTTCACGAACCTCGCGAAGCTTCAGACGATGATGCCGTTTGAGGCGCTATTGGAAGCAGTCGGTGCGGAGTGCCAGCCATCCGCCGGCGGATGGATCTCGGTCGGCCATCAGTTTCTTGCACGTATCGACTTTCAGGGGCTACTCGGACGTGTTGAGTTTGACTACCGTTTTCCCGCGACGATACCGATTTTCGGTTTTCATATCGGCATGACACTTGACGAGGTATTGGCCAGCGGTCTCGGCTTTCGCATGCTCCCTCGGAAGCTGCCCAGTACAAATTCGTCTTATGTCGCCAGGACGCTGAGAGGTGACGATATCCTGGTTCAAATTGATAGAACCGGTCTCGTTCGTCAAATTGAGTTCGAACGGCCGGGCCTACAGTACGCCGAAGGGAACAGGTATAAGGCCACAAGTATCGAGGTAAGCGCATCAGACTACGCGGATACATCAGAAATGCTATGGGAATGGGCCGCAAGACAGACATTCGAGTCCGATTACCTTTCTTATCTTGGGTATGCGAAATGGCTGTCAGAGGAGGCAACGCCTGACGATTGGCATCTTGCCGTCCCTGAAGTGAATTGGGGCTTCGGACTCGGACCTCTTCATTGGATCATCAGACAGCCGGATTGTGATAAGGCAACGGCCCTTACGGCTTTCTATTTGACGAGACCCGGGCAGTTTCTGGATGATCATGTTGATCGAACCAGGGTTGCCGCTCATGACCTCGATTCTTTTGACCTGGTGGATGAAATTCGTCGTCGTTTCCTGGACGGCTTTTACACGCGATCCGAATTCTCGTTTGATGGTGAAAATGCCGTTCGAAACGAGGCGTACCTGCCCGACAAGTTTGACGAAGAACAATTTGATTGCGCGATACCTAAGGCCATGCGCCTGACGATCCAAGGCCGCGAAGCTAAAGGTGGAAAAAGCGATGGATGGGACCGGGGCACGCCCGATACACGCCGACCTTCCAAGCTCATTCCGCCGCCGATTTCAATTGAAGAAAAACAGGCGTAGGCAAAATGTGTAAGACGGCCCATGCTAGCCACTTACTGAGTGACCGTTGGACTTTGAAAGCGGCCGCCGTGGGTTCGAGGACCCAAATGACCGCGAGGGGTCGCTTTATGCCAGTCGCATACATCCGGCAAGCTGCGGTGAAACGATGTCCACACTGGCGCGGTTTCGGACGCCGCTAGCCAGATCGTTGGTAATCAGATGCGCCTTTAAGCACTCATACACGTCGCAGGTGAGCTACAGGTGGTGCGCGCCAGTCTCGTATGGAGATCAAAACCCGGGAGCTGGCCTCCAATCAATATATGACGGAAAAGGACTCCCTTTCAGGAAAGCCAGGAAAATTTCCGCGACCTGGTCGGACATGAACCATTCATCCGATCGCATAGGAACTTCACCCGCACCGAACACCAGGACAGTACCGTCGGGACGCACTGGACTAGGTTTGTCATGAAATGCTCTGCGGCGCCTTCCTCCGTTAATTTCGAAATGCTCAACCATGCAGGAAACGCCACCACCTGCCACTTGCACATAGTTGCCGGCGTCGTCTGTCAGAGACGCAAATGAAGAGGGTCCATAGCTTCGTAACGACTTTATCGAGCGTCTGATCAGAGCCGGTGTGGGCGCGGGGACGCTCGCTCTTCCTTGAGTGTCGAATTTCATTGGCCGGTTCACTTCGATATTAACGGAGCACGGACGCCATCCTATCAGCGTTAGCTGTATAGGTTGAACGGCCGCTATCGACGATAGCCGATGGACCGCTACGGGTCGGGTTGGGACGTTGGGTCGATAAGGAAATCGCCAAGCCAATTAGCATGCGCGGAGTCCCCTGCGACAGCTCAGTCTTTCTCGGGATATGCAATATAACGGATGATTTTCCAGCTACCGTCAGCCTGGCGGCCGAATACATCGAGCCCGATCTCATCAGTAGACTGCTGTTTGCCGCGCTCGGTATCGATCGATGTCCATGTGAGGCGCACGATCGCGAGGTTACCGGAGACAATGATCTCTTTAATCCTGAGGTCGTAATGAAGTGATTGCGTCGAGTCGGCCAGCGCACGGTGGAGACGGGCACAGAGTAATGCGTAGGTACGCTCAGGCGCCCCATAGAAATCGTAGCGAAGTTCGGGAGCGAAGAGATCGCAGATATGTGCTACACGTCGCGCATTGAAGTCTGCGCGCCACTGCTCCAGGGCGGAGCGGATGGTGCTCGCGGGGTCCTTGTCGACTGTCGCAGCGTTCAGCGCACAAGGGCACGCCGTGAGGACGACAGCAGCCGCGGTCATGCCAAGTATCAACCGAGCCATTTGACCACCTCATGTGGAAACGTCGAGTATCTTTGTTCGGAGTCCACCTGCCAACTGTTGGCACTGCAATCATGCTAACGGTGAAAAGGAATTTTATCGCCGTCGGGGTATCAACTACCTTAGTAGCAAGGACGACCAAGATCCAGCAAATCATCCACCTTTAAATAGCTCAGCACGTGACCGTCGGGCACGGGAAACCACGGTTGATTGATGAATGAATGCCGTCAATGGCCGCAACAAGTCGCCCGGTGCCGATCGCAGTCTTCAAATGGGTCAGGGTCCCACCCCGCGCTCCCCACCGCAATTACATCTTGCCAGTAGACGTAGACGTCGACGTAGCCGTCGTCGCGCTCGTCTGCGTACCCGCCGCGACGGCCGGAGCCGCATCGCCGATGTACTTCAGCGTCTGGATTTCCAGCTGCGCGTTCTCCGGATAGTCGATCGTCGGCGTGATGTGACCCACCAGCACGCCCATGCTGACTGCCGTGCGCACGTACTTCGTCTCGCCGGCCTTCAGCTCGAACGTGATCGTCTTTGTCACCTCGGTCGAGGTGGCGACGGTATAGCTGCCCGCCGGTTCGTCGACGTAGAAGAAGCCGCCAGCCTTCGAATGGCCGACCACCTTGTCGTTGAGCTTGATCTCGGGTTGCAGCATGGCGCCTGCAAACGAATCCGAGCGGAAGAAGTAGATGCGACCGTCGTCAGGCGAGAGCGTCGGGATCGACGACGCCACGTCTTTATATTGCGGCCCGGACGCGCAACCCGCCGCGAGCAGTGCAGCGCCGCCGGCGAGCAACAGGGTTCGGTAGAAGCTTTTCATGCAAGGTCTCTCACGCGAATGAAGGTCGACGGTCGGCCGAAAGGCTTAGCCTCCCGTCAACTATTCCAGCCAGCGAATAGCCGGATGGACTCTCTGAAGATTTTTTGAGTTGGCGCGGACGCCATTGCTTGCCTTTCTACTGACAAATAACGTCAGCGGTTATGAAATCTTTAGAAAGTATTTAAGCCTTCATTTTGATTACGCATTAAACGATGCGAATAAAGCCTCTAATTGGACTTGATCGCATGAGTGGGCGGAACCGGGCATGCCGAGCGGCACAAAACAAAACCATCTGGCCGTATCGTCACCGCGCCGTCGTCGGGCAGAGCCGTCAATGTGCGCCAGTCGTCTTCGGAATCGACGAATTCAAAATCCTTGCCGGCAACATAAACTGCGGGCGTAGCGGAGTTGAGGCTTGCACGACTCGATGCCTGCACCGAAGCGTTCGGGCCAGCCAGCAAGACATAGCTGTCGCCGAAGAGGTCCAGCGTCGAGATTCGTTGGCCGTCGCGCTGAATCCAGGCGTGAGGAAAGCGCGTCCCGGTCTGCGCTTGCAGATGCCCAACCAACGCTGACGAATCTTCGGACGGCGCGCCGTCTGCATAGTGATAGCGATAGCGATGCCGCAACAACAAAGCACCCGCATCGAGCAGCGCAGGGAACACCTCGCGGTTGGTCTGCGTTTCGATACCAAAGCGCGCATCGAAGTCCGTGCGCAGCAGCGCCTGGCTGCCGTTACGCACGGCGAGCGGTCGTCGCTCGGTCTCATAGCTATCGAGCAACGCCGGTGCCGCGTCACCGCGCAATGTAGCGGCGATCTTCCACGCGAGATTGTGCGCATCGGCAATGCCGGTGGTCGCATTGAAGCCACCCCACGGCGGCATCAAGTGCGCCGCGTCGCCGCACAGAAAAGCGCGGCCCAATCGATAACGCTGCGCAATGGACACGCCGGTGCTCCACGCGCCATGACTAAGAATCTCGATGTCGACATCGTCCAGACCGATCGCGGCGCGCACCAGGTCGGGCAGTTCGCTGTCGGCCGGCGGCCCTTGGGATGGGTCGTATTCCAGATGGAACGACCACCTGTCCGTGTTGTTCATCGCCAGAAAAAGACCGCGCACCTTCTCGTTCGCGATCTCGCACTGGCTGAATGTGCGGCCTTCCACGGCCGCGGCCAGATCGGCGCGGAAGAAGATATTGAGCAGATGCTGCGGGGCGGGCGTCTCAATCATGCCGATGCCCAACTGCCTGCGCACGAAACTGCGCCCGCCATCGGCGCCGAGCAACCAGGCGGCCTCAATGACCGTCTCCTGCCCATCCCGGCCGCGTACGGTGGCGACCACCGCATCGCCCGACTCGACGAACGACACGACTTCATGGCCGAAGCGCACGTCGCCGCCTCGCGCTTCGAGGTGCTGGCGCAGCACCGGTTCGATCAACGTCTGCGGGCACGCGCCGAAACTCGACGGTGACGCGCCGGCCGCGGCCATCTTCACGCGCATGGTGGAGACGTCGACGATCGACTGCGCGTCCATCAGCGTGCGCCCGCGTCGCGCACCGCCGAAGCCGCCCTGTTTCCAGGCCGCAACCGTCGCCGCCTTGACCGCGTCTTCAACGCCAATCTGGCGAAACAGTTCCATGGTTCGCAGATGGATGCCGCGGGCGCGCGGCAGCAGCGAAACGCCCTCGTTTTTCTCGATGAGGATGAAGGGAACGCCCAGACGTTGCAGGAACAGGCCGGCCGACAGGCCGACCAATCCGCCGCCGACGATCAGCACCGATGTGCGGGTAGGGAGAACGGTCATGCGCGACTCCTTGATGGTAAAATCTATCATCGATAAGTATATCTATCACTGATAGAGAGTCAAGCATGGCAAAAATTCGACGTGACGAAGTGGCGAGTGCGGCGCTTGAACTCCTCGACCTGGTCGGCCTCGACGGGTTATCGACGAGACGTCTTGCCGAGAAACTCGGTGTGGAGTCGGCCACGCTCTACTGGCACTTCCGTGACAAGTCGGCGCTGCTCGGCGAGATGGCTTCCCTGGTGCTGGCGCGGCATCACACGATCGGCGTGCCCGAGGACATCGCGGATTGGCCGGTCTGGTTTGCCGACAACGCGCGCAGCTTTCGCCGTGCGCTCCTCGCCCATCGCGACGGCGCATTGCTGCACGCCGGCACGACACCGAACCAGGCGGAGCTCGCGCGGATCCTGCCGAAAGTGGCCTACCTGGTGAACGCGGGGTTTAGCGAATCGGATGCGCAGATGGCGTTGCTGGCCGCGGGCCAGTTCACCGTGGGCTGCGTGCTGGAGGAGCAGGCGCGTGACGTTCGTAGTGCGTCGCCCGAACCTAAACGCAAAGAGGTCGGCAAAGGTAAGACCGCTCAGGTGGAAGATGCCGGCCCGGCGATCGATCCGATCGATCCCGATGTGGCCTTTGAATTTGGGCTCGGACTGCTAGTTAGCGGTCTTTGCAGCCGGTAGCCGCTTCTCGCCATGAGGCGAGAAGTTTCGTTTCACGCTGAAGGTTGCGGCCTCAAAGGGGCGCGGCGTCGTTATGGATCGGCGCTTCGAGAAGACACGCAAACTCGCGGGCGAAGTCGACAGAGACGCGCGCGTGTACGGCGCCTTGTTTGTCGAAGAAGCGCTGGGTGCCTTCAAGGGTGAACACCCCTTCATGCCAGATGTTCGGATGGATGTAGAGACCCTGCCGTCCATCGAAACGAAAGCACACGAAGTTCTCTGGCGCAATGTCGTCGCCTGGTAATGCCAGGGGCACGTAGAACGGGCGACCGTCGAGCGGAAAGAAGAGCTGTCCACCGTCCGGGTGATAGTTCGCGTGCCAGAGCAACATGCGCTGCGGTGCGGCGGCGTGGTCTTCGCGGGCCGCTTCGGGCTCCGTGGCGTACGCGAGGATGTAGTTGCCGCCCACGGCCTCGTTTCGGCCGTAGAGAATGTCGCCGCGCCATTCGCTGATGAAGGTGCCGTCGGTCGTACCGGCTTCGTCACCGGTGCCGGGATCGATCGGCCTCGATCCCACTGCCGGCCACTGTACGATTTCGACTGCGCAATCGTTCGGGTCTGCAACGAGCCTGCCAAATCCGTGGAGCGTCTGCGGGGTCGCGTCGACCACAGGCATGGTCACGCGGCGGAGCCCATGCGGAAGGGCGGGGTTGAGGTAGTCGATTTCTTGGGTCATCGAAATAGTCTACACGTCAGGAACACACGCTTCGTGAATGCGTGGCCGCGCTTCGGCCACGCGTTGGCCACATACATCGTGCTGCGGGCAAACTTGCTTTGCAGGGACGTCGACGAAGGCATTTGAAAGCTCTGTTGACTCGACACCGTGGTTTGGATCTCGGGCAATGACTCGGCAGTATCTTTTCTGTTTAACGTATGTGATCTTGTGGGTCTTCCAAATACTCGTCCTGGAAAATTCAATGCGCATTAGAACCATTTATTTCAAAGTGATGGACATGGAGCGGTCGATCACGTTCTGGGAAAAGCTGTTAGAACTTTCGCCGAATCGCAAGTCGGAGAAGTGGGCCGAGTTTTCAATCGGCGGCGTTCGGCTCGGGTTATTGCTGAATGATTTTGGCGATGAGTTAGTTGGTAGTGCAAGCGTGCCCGTGTTCGAATTCGATGCGTCCTCCCTGCCGGCTTTTCTGGACCGCGCCAAGTCTCTCGGGGCAACCGTCGTCATGCAGTTAAACGACGCGATGACCAGCGTCGTTCTGGCAAGCCCCGACGGCCACGAATTCGAAGTTTGCACGTGCCACGATTAGGCGTTTCTTCCATCAATTTCGGCCGCAGCCCGCACGTTCGGAACTCGCGTGCGATCGCGCGGGCTTCTTCGATTGCACGGCTTCGGTCGACCTTTCCCTCGGGACCCAGCAGCGTGCGTTCGACGACGATGCCCGCGACGTCCTCCACGCCCACGAATTTCAGCCACGTTTCCATGTAAGGACGCTGGAGGTCGAACTCGCTGGCCGGCGTCAGCGAGCCTGGCGACGTATAGCTGAGGCCGCGCGCATAAACGACGGCCGCTTTTTTCCCGCGCAGCATGCCGGTAAAACCCGAGCTATCGAATGAGAACAGCACGTCTTTCTGCGAGATCAGGTCGATCAGATGTTTCAGCTTGTACGGGATGCTGAAATTCCACAACGGCACGCCGAACAGAAATTTGTCTGCTTCGTGAAAGGGTGCCGCGAGAGCTTCAATGCGCTGCCATGCCGCGGCCTGGTTCGGCGTCAACGGCGTCCCGCTCAACCCGGCGTATTTCGCTGCGAGGGCGTCCGCATCGAATTCGGGAAGCGGCGCGTCCCATAGGTCGAGCTTTTGAATATCGTGATCGGGATGCGCCAGGCGGTACGCATCGAGAAACGCGTTACACACCTCGATGGACGCCGAGTAGCCCTTGTTGGGTGAGCCTTCGATATAGAGAACGCGAGTCATGAAATCAGTCCTGACGAGAGGTGGCGGCGACCGGCGGAATGCGTGGTCGCTCGCCGTGATTCGTAGCGTACCGAGCCGGCTTATAATTTAGAAACGATATTAATTGCTTGAATTAACCCGGTTTGGTGATCAATGGACAGCCCGCTCGATACCGCGCTCCTTCTTACGTTCGTTGTCGTCGCCGATGCCCGGAGCTTCACCGGCGCCGGTCGCCGGCTGCATTTGAGTCAATCCGCGGTGAGCGCCCAGGTGGTTCGTCTCGAGGAGCAAATCGGGCGCGCGCTACTTGTGCGCAATACGCGTCGCGTCGCGCTCACGGAGCATGGCCAGACGCTGCTTGGCTACGCGCGGGCCATGCTTAATCTCAGCGAAGAGGCCAGGACCCGATTGGGCGCGGGCGATGCCTACGGTGGCAAGCTGCGCATTGCCGCATCGGAGGATTTTGCGGGCGGATGGCTGCCCGACGCGATGCGTCGTTTTAGCGCCGCGCGCCGTGGATTGCTGCTGGATCTCACCGTCGACATTGGCGACAGTCTGTTTCGACGGCACGCGAATGGCGATTTCGATCTGGTGATCGGCAGCCGGTGTTCTGCGTCAAATGCCGGCACGACGCTTTGGCGAGAGCCGCTCGCCTGGGCGTTTGCCCGTCATGAGCCGCTTCCCGAAGGCGATGTGCCATTAGCGTGTTTTCCCGATCCGTGTCCATTTCGGGAGGCGGCCGTCAAGGCACTCGCGTTGGCCGACATGCCGTATCGCATCGCGTGTGAAAGTCCGAGTGTGATGGGTATTCGGGCATTCGCCCGAGCGGGGATTGCCATCGCACCGGTGCCACGTAGCGTGATCGATGACGAACTCCGCGAGCTCGGCGTGAGCGAAGGTTTGCCGGAACTGCCAGATATCGAATTCGTCATGATGTATGACGCGGAGAAACCCGCTGCGGTGGAATTCGCCGAGGCGATTTTCCAGGAAGTCGATGTGCGGATGGGGGCGGGGAAACGCAGTCTG
The DNA here is from genome assembly GCF_902833695.1 of Paraburkholderia sp. BCC1876. Classification (NCBI taxonomy): domain Bacteria; kingdom Pseudomonadati; phylum Pseudomonadota; class Betaproteobacteria; order Burkholderiales; family Burkholderiaceae; genus Paraburkholderia; species Paraburkholderia sp. BCC1876. Next base: position 15,026 of record NZ_CADFGI010000006.1, read on the forward strand.
GTTGCTGCGAAAAATGCTTAGGTTTAGCGCTATCTGCACATCCCAACGGCGATCAGAACCCCCACCGCTTAATTCCGGAAATAGAAATTATCCCTTGCGAAGAAAGCGCTTAATTATTCGCGACCGTTTTCCTAGACTAGCTGTGCGGTGATCCAGGGTTTGCGCCACGCGTACAACTGCGAGGGGCAAACAAGTTCGATCGCCACGAATCAGGCCGGCAACGACCGCCGCGCAGAACGGCGAATGGGTCGTTTACGCCGCAATTCGAGTCCAAATCAAAAAGGAGCGGGACATGATCAAGACAACTGGCACATTAATCGCGGCCGTCGCCGCGCTCACGCTGTCGGCCGGCGCTTATGCGCAGAGCAACAACACGCTGGCGACGCCGAGCACCACGTCGCCGGTCGCTGCAACAACAAGCGGTTACGGCACACCTGGCGCCGTCAACTCGGAAAGCGGCACAAGCGCCGGGTCGTCGAATTCGAATAGCTCAAGCAATAGCGCGGCGTCCCTGACCAACCTGCCGGGAAGCCACAACACGTTGGCGACCCCGAGCACCGTATCGCCGGCTGCTCAATAACAGCGATTAAGGATGATGACGACGTTCTGGCTGTGCATACCTTGTTCAGCCCGGCGTCGTTATCGCTGGCGTTAAGGAAATAGCGTTCGTCGCCGATTGCATTGATCGTTCGATGAATCGACGCGCCGATTTGCGTTCCTCAAAAGAGGCTTTCGTTTTATCCGTTCAAAACGGATTTCACCGCACGACTTGTCCAGTTCACCCAAGCCCGATTACACTGCGCAGACCTTAACTCTTTCTGAAAAAGGAGGTAAATATGGTTCTGCTTTTGTACCCGATGATGTTGGTACATTGGTCCAGCACATTTGCCTGCTCTCACCTGCGTTCCATCGCGCTGCGATAACCTGGTCAGAGCAAAGCCCACTCCGTCTGGTCGAGTTCTTTCTCGATTCCATTGTTGTCGCCAGCGCTCCTGTTGACAGGGACAAACACGTCCCGCAGAAACGAGAGCAAAGCATGACAACCCTGATTTCCGCACTTTCCGTGCAACTGGAAAGCGGCCACGGCCCGCTATTCCACGACCTTTCCTTTACCGTAAAACTGGGCGACCGCATTGGTCTATTGGGCCATAACGGCTGCGGCAAAAGCAGTTTGCTCGGCGTATTGGCCGGCAGCCGTGAGCCCAGTGCCGGCAGCGTGCAATATGCTGGGCAGTGCCGCCTGCAGCATGTCGAGCAACATCTGCCGCCGCGGCTGGCGAACCTGACGGCGCGCGAGGCCCTTCTGGAAGCGATAGACAAACAGCCGGAACAACATTGGCGAGTCGACAGTCTGCTGAACGAACTGGGATTGCCTGAGGCCGCCGACACGTCCGTGGCCAGCCTGAGCGGCGGTCAGCATACGCGCCTGCTGCTGGGGCGAGCCGTGTTGCAAGAGCCTAACCTGCTGTTACTGGATGAACCCAGCAACCATCTGGACCTGCCGTCGCTGCTGTGGCTGGAGGATTTCCTGGGACGTTGGCAGGGCGGTTTCATTCTCGTGTCGCATGATCCGCGGCTGTTGGACACGCTCAGCGACAAGAGCTGGATTCTGCGCGATCAGCAGTTGTACAGCTTCGATTTGCCGTGCAGCCGGGCATTAATCGCCTTGGCCGAAGCCGACGCGGCGGCGCAGTTGCGCCATGCCGGCGAGCAAAAGGAAATCGACCGACTGACCGCCAGCAGCAAACGCGTCGCCATCTGGGGTCGCGAGCATGACAATGAAAAGCTGGTGCGTCAGGCCAGGAACATACAGCGGCGCGCCGATAAGCTGAAAGACGATCAGACCTTCGTCAGTCGTGGCAGTCCGTGGCGCCTGACATTGCAAGGGAAATCGCTGGCCGCCGACAATCTGCAGGCATTCGAAGGCCTGCAGGTATGCGCGCAGTCCGACCAGCCCGTGTTGTTTGAGCTGGACGCGCTGTGGCTGCGGCCGGGTGACAAGGTCGCGCTTCTGGGCAGCAATGGCGCGGGCAAGTCTTCGCTGTTGCGGCAGTGCTGGAGCGACGTGCAGGCAGGCGAGGCTCGGGCAGGCTGGCGCTATCACCCTGCGGCGAGCATCGCCTACTACGATCAGTCGCTGCGTCAACTGGCCGACGAAGCGACACTAGCCGACGCCCTTTACAAGTTCGCACCGGTTGGCGACCGGGAGCGACGGCAAGCCCTGATCTCGGCGGGGTTCGCCTATTCGCGACACGGCCAGAAGGTGGCCACGCTCAGCGGCGGTGAGCGCGCGCGGTTGCTGTTCCTGGCGCTGTCCATGGCCAGCTATCACCTGTTATGGCTCGATGAACCGACCAATCACCTGGATCTGGACGGCAAGCGTGAACTCGCGGTAGCGCTCGCTGCTTTCGCTGGTGGTTTTCTGCTGGTTTCGCACGACCGTGAACTGATCGAAAACAGTTGCAACCGTTTCTGGGTAATCAGCAAGGGTCGCGTCCAGGAATGGCCGGATGCCGCGAGTGCTTATCAGAGTCTGTTCGCCACAGGCGGCAAGGTGCGATCCGAAACTGCTCCGGCTGCGCTGCCCGATCTGGTTGCGCAGTCCACTTTCGCTAGTGACGAGGCCGAAGTGCAGTGGCAGCGCTGGTGCCAATTGGAGGCGTGGCTGGAGACGGACCGGGCGCGTAAACCGAAGCATCAGAAGTCTCATTTGCAGCAGGAATGGCAGCAGGAGATGCGGCGATTGGAGGAATCGTTGGGTTTGTAAAACCTGAGTGAAGAATCTTTTTGGGGCCCGGCTGGTAAACGGTGCAATTCCTGCCGTTACCAGTCGGCGTCATTCAGCAGCGATTCATTTGCTACACTGAATTAGCCAATCCACCTGTTGTTCAGGGCCCGGTTCGACCCTGACAGCGGCTACCTGGTGACGAATCAACCGTGGCCGTTTTGACGGCTTCATCGCGTGAGTCCTTCATCGCGGGGCACGAAATCGTGCGGAGGTGTTGCCATGCAGGAAGAGCAATTGCGTGAAGCCTTGAATGCGCACTGGCGCGCATCGGCGGCCGGCGATCTGGACGCGGAGCACGCTATTTACGCTGACGACGCCATCTGCGACTATCCGCAATCGGGCGAGCGAATTCTCGGCCGATCCAATTTGCAGGCACTGCGCGGACACCACCCCGACAAGCCATCCGGATTCGACGTCAGGCGAATTCAAGGTGAAGGGAATCTGTGGGTCACGGAATACGAGATCACGTATAACGGTCGAGCGTTCTGGACGGTCAGCATCATGGAGTTTCACGACGGCAAGGTCGTCCACGAGACCCAGTATTTTTCGGATCCTTTTGAAGCACCCAGTTGGCGTAAGCAATGGGTTCAGCAGACTACGTGATGTTCAAAGGCGGTCGATAGGCCGCCTGCTTATTGCAGCGCCGCAAATCGATCGACGATTGTTTCTGCGGCTTCAGCGAGCGCCTCGCGGACCTCTACGTCTCCGCTAATCCCACGCCTCGCGCAAATTAAGCCCCTCAGTGCCGTTTGAGTGCCGTTTGAATGCCGTTTCACGGCACGGCGCTGACGCCCGACCCATGCGGCTTCCCACTGACTCACCGCAGCGATTCAAACGCTTGATCGTTTGGTGAGCGTCCTCCAGAAATCTTGTCGGCAGCGCGCTGACAAATCAAGACAATCAGGTCAAAGGCGCGCGGCGTCGGCGTGGTGTTTAAAGCCGCCGTCAGCGCGACGAACCATGCCGCAGCCGACGTGCGCGAGACGCGTCGCGGCCTCAGGAGGAGACATCGTGAAACAGAGACGCGTAACAGGCGAAGCGGCCGCGAATGGGCGGCGCGTGGTGGAGTTGAATGGACCACGGTCGCAAACGTCACGAAGAGCAGGGCAAATGCGAGCGTGGTGCGCACCGATTGGCGTCGGCGTCGCGTTGTTGACCGCCGCGTTGCTGATGTCCGCTTGCGCCGACGCGAGTTCGAGCACCACCGAGACGTCGTCCACTTCGTCGAAACCCGTGAGCGCTTCGATGAGCGCGGCGAGCACGGCAAGCGCAACCGGCAATGCCGTCACCGCAACGCCGTCCCAGGACGCGGCCGTTACCGCCGCCGACACCTCGCACGGCGCCGCCGCATCGTCACGCCCGTCACTCGAACTCGCGAAAGCCAAACAACTCGCCGCCGAACAGACCATCGCCGACCGCCTGCCGTCAGCCAGCGGCATGACCGAAAAGCGCACCCGCCCACTAACGTTGCGCGATTCCGGCATCGACGGTTCGCTGATGTTCGCGCGCGACGTCGACTTTCGTGTGACCGGCGACATCGGCTTCATGATCCACGACATGGCGGCGACGCTGAGTCCCGCGCATCCCGGCCAGCCGATCGTCTTCGACGACCCGACCAGCGTGACGATCAACGTCCACCGCGGCGACGTCACGCTCGACAGCGCGAAGCTCACCGCGATTTTCGACCGCTATCTGTTCCAGTACCAGGGCTCGCCGCTGCGCAACATGCGGGTGGTGCCGCAAGACGGCGGCAGCTTGCGCATTACGGGCGAGATGCATCGCGAGACCTGGGTGCCGATCGTGCTGAGCGGCGCCTTGTCGATGCGCAACGCCAACGAACTCGTGTTCCACGCCGATCACGTCGAAGTCGCCGGTGTCGGCGCCGACAAGCTGATGCAGGCCGCGCACGTCAAGATGGCCGACCTGCTGAAAGTCGACACGCCGATCGCGCGTCTGGACGGCGACGACGTGGTGATGCAGGTCGCCAAACTGACGCCGCCGCCCGCGTTGCGCATGACGATCACGCACATCGACACGAGCGCGGCCGGCGTGCGCTTCACGCTGGACGACCGCACGGTGCCGAAAATCGACTGGCCCGCGACGATGCCCGCCCGCGGCATGCTGGTGCAGGGCGGTGACGTGAAATTCATGCGGTCGATGCCGATGAACATCGACATGGCGATCACGCCGCTCGACGCCAACGCGCCGTTCGTGCTGGACCTGTATCACTACCGCGACCAGATGGCGGCCGGTTATCTGACCTTCGACGAAGCGGGCGCGCTGGACGTGCATCTGCCTTCCTATTCGACGCTCGCCAGCGCTAGCGCGAACGCCAGCACAGCTGCCGCCAACGACACACCGCTGCAAACCGGCAGCGCCGGCGCGCGCTTCAACGACAGCTTCATCCGCGCGCAACAGGCTTCGCTTGCGCAAGCGCGGCTGATCTGGCAACACGTGCCGCAGACCTTGAGGACCGCCTCGATCGCACGCGCCATTCCGGTCGGCACACGCGCGGCATTTAGCGGCCAAAGCATGGCGACGCCCGGCTCAGCGTTCACCGACGAGCGTCATTCGCCGGGCGTCGCGCCGTTGATTCACGTCGAGAATGTCGACTTCTACGTAGCGGGGCGGATCGGTTTTCATGTGCGATCGCTGGACGCGCAGATGGTGCCGAAGCATCCGGGCCAACCCGTCGACCTCGACGATCCGGATCAGTACGACATTCATATCATCGGCGGCGAGGTGGTCGAGCCCTGGCCGGCCATGGCGGCGCTGTTCAACGACTACCTGCTCGACTACGCGCCGCGCTCGCTGAACGATCTGCAGTTGAAACCCGTCGACGGCAAGCTCGAAGTCACGGGCGGCATCAAGTTGTGGAATCACTTTCCCGGCGTATGGCTACCGACCACGATGAGCGGCACGATCGTCGCGAAGGACGAGCGCCATCTCGTCTATGAACCGACCTCCGTGAAGGTGCTGGGCGTGCCGCAGGCGGGCTTGCTGCGCGCGCTGGATATTCCGCTGGCGTCGCTGACGCCGTTCACGCGCAAGGGCGTCGCGTTGAAGGGCAACGAGCTGGTGTTCGACCAGTACACGGTGTTTCCGCCGCCGGTGCTGCAAGGACGCCTCGCCAGCGCGACGGTGAGCGATGAAGGTTTAGTGCTGAAATTCAAGCGTGACGCAGCGATCGCCGCCGCGCGCCCGCCGGCGAATGCGGGCAAGAGTTTCGTGTGGATCGAATCCGGCGACGTGAAGATGTTCAATTCGCTGGTGACGAATACGAGAACCTTCATCAAGGACAGTTCGAACCCCGGCGTGATGAAGTTCGATCTGTACGGTTATCGCCGTGACGTGTCGAAGGGCACCGTGCGAATGGGCACCGACGGTGGCCTGAACGTCGACCTGGCCACGAGAAAGTAGCGAACGTCACGCGGCGTCACGACGCGTCAAGGCACGCCGTGACGTGACGCCAAACGCTCAATCGTCTTTCAAGCGTCTTTATTGATGATCCATTCATGCGCCGGATCGTTGCGGAAATGCCAGACCCGTTGCCCGCCGGCCATCACGTTCAGGTAGTACGAGTCATAACCATACGGCACGATCACCGGATGGTAGCCACGCGGCACCATCACCACATCGTGATTTTCCACGGCCATCGATTCATCGATATCGCGCATGTCGGTGTACACGCGCTGAAACGCGAAGCCTTGCGGCGGATTCAACCGATGGTAGTAAGTCTCTTCAAGCGAGCTCTCGTGCGGCACATTGTCGGTGTCGTGCTTATGCGGCGGGTAGCTCGATGCGTGTCCGCCCGGCGTTCTGACTTCGACCACGAGTAACGACTCCGCCTGCTCGGTCTGCGGAAGAATATCGCACACGTAACGTGTATTCAGGCCCTTGCCGCGCGTGGAGCGCTTCATCGACGCCGGTTCGATCAGCCTTGCCGGAAAATGGCCCTTGGCCGGCGCGCTCGCCACGCCGATCTCCGCTTCGCGATTGGCGCGCACGGTCGCGCGCACGCCCGGCGGTAGATATACCGCGTATGGCGCTGCGTCTTCGAACACGTTGTCGCGCGAACCGAGCGCGGTCCACGTGGCGTCCGCGGTTTCGATATCCACCGCGCCGGTCAGCACGACGATACACACCTCGCGCGCCGCTTCGAGCACATGCACGACTTCGTTCTCACCCAACCGGTAAGCGGCGAAGCCCACATACCGCCAGCACGCCGACTCCGGCGTGACCCGCGCGATCGTCTGGCCGTCGCGCTGCGCCTTCACCAATAAACTCATGCTGCCTCCTGATCCGCGCTGCCCACAACGTCGAGCGGTGCATCCACCAACGCGCGCAACGTGCGATAACCCTTCTGCGCGTACTCGAACGACGGCGCGACCACTGGGTCCTGTTCCGCTTCGACCACCAGCCAGCCGCGATAACCGTGACGCTTCAGGCGCTCGATGATCGCCGGGAAATTCACCGCGCCGTCGCCTGGCACCGTGAACGCGCCGGCAATCACCGCGTCGAGAAAACTCCAGTTGCGATTGCGTGCGAGCTTCATCACGGCGGGGCGCACGTCCTTGCAATGCACGTGGCACACGCGGCCGATATGTTTGTCGAGCACCGCCAGCGGATCGCCGCCGGCAAACGTAATGTGCCCGGCGTCGAACAGCAGGCCGACGGCATCGCTCGTGCGCGCCATCAACTGATCGACGTCGGCGGGCGTTTCGACATACGCGCCCATGTGATGGTGATACGCCAGCCGCACGCCACGGCTTAACGTATAGCGCGCGAATTCATCGACCCGCGCCGCGTACGCCGCCCACTGCGCGTCGCTGAAAAAACGCGGCCGTTGATACAGCGGCTGCGCTGCGCCCTGAATCGAATCGGCGACCTCGCCGTACACCATCGCCGTCGCGCCGTTTTGCGCGAGCAGTTCCAGATGCGGGCCGACCGACGTGATTTCATCTTCCACACTGCCGCGCGCGAGGCGGCCGGAATACCAGCCGGACACCAGCGCGAGATCGTATTGCGCGAGCAGGGTCTTCAGCGCCTGCGGTTCGCGCGGAAACTTGTTGCCCAGTTCGAAGCCCTGATAGCCGATCTGGCGGCCTTCCGTCAGCGCCGTGTCGAGCGGCGTCTCGCCGCCGAGCGAAGGCAGATCGTCGTTCATCCACGATAGCGGGTTGATGCCGATACGTACGTCGAAAGCAGTCATGCGGACGTCCTTATTCGTTGTCGGGTTGGGCAGCGTGCTCGCCGGTGTCGGCCGATTCGGCGCGGGCCGCGAGCTGCGCGTCGTACTTCGCGCGCGCGTCGCGCACGGCGGGGCGCGCCGACACTTCGGGCACGGCGACTTCCCACCACCAGCCGCCCTCGTCGGTGGTGCGGGCCGGGTCGGTGTCGATACTGATCACGTAGGTGCGATCCGCGGCGCGTGCGCGTTGCAGCGCGACTTCCAGTTCAGCGATATTCGCGACGTGCTCGGCTTGCGCGCCGAGGGCTCGCGCATGCGCGGCGAAATCGATCGTCGGCGCGCCGAGCGGACCTTGCATGCAGTCCTCCAGCAGGTTGTTGAACGGTGCGCCGCCGCACGCCTGTTGCAGGCGGTTGATGCAACCGTAACCGCGATTGTCGAGCACCACGACGATCAGCTTCGCGCCGATCATCACCGAGGTCGCGATCTCGCTGTTCATCATCAGATAGCTGCCGTCGCCGACCATCACGATCACTTCGCGCGCTGGTCGCGCGAGCTTCGCGCCGAGGCCACCGGCAATCTCGTAGCCCATGCACGAATAGCCATATTCGACGTGATACGCGCCCGGTTTGCCGGCGCGCCACAGCTTGTGCAATTCAGCGGGCAACGTGCCCGCCGCACACACGACGATGTCGTTCGCCGCCGACCCCGGACTCGAGCGCTGGATCGCGCCGATCACGTCGCCTTCGTACGGCAGCACGCTGTCGCGTTGCGGCGCATGCGTGAGCGTGCTCACCGTGTCGCGCCAGCTTGCCGCGAGTTTGTGCGCGCGCGCGGTCCAGGGGCGTTCCGCGTGCCAGCCTTGCAGCGGTTCGGCGAGTGCGTCGAGCGCGAGACGCGCGTCGGCTTCCACGACGAGGGCGCGATGCTTGAGGCCGTCGAACGCGTTGGCGTTGATCGCCACCACGTCGGCCTGCGTGAACAGCGTATTCGAGCCGGTGGTGAAGTCCTGCAGGCGCGTGCCGATGGCGAGCACGCAGTCGGCGTCGTGCGCGAGCGCGTTGGCGGCGGGCGACCCCGTCACGCCCAGCGCCCCTGCGTTCAACGGATCGTTCCACGCCAGCGAGCCTTTGCCCGCCTGCGTTTCCGCGACCGGAATACCGTGCATGGTGGCGAAGCGATGCAGCGCGTCGGCGGCGTGGCCGTAGAGCACGCCGCCGCCCGCGACGATCAGCGGCCGTTTGGCGCGCCGCAAATGCGCGACGGCGGTTTCGATTTCATCAATACGCGGCGCCGGCGCATGAAAGCGAACGATGCGCGGCTCGAAAAACTCCGCCGGGAAATCCCACGCCTGCGCCTGCACGTCCTGCGGCAACGCGAGCGTGACCGGACCGCACAACGCGGCGTCGGTCAGCACACGCACGGCGCGCGGCAGCGCATTGAGCAATTGCGCCGGATGCACGATACGGTCGAAATAGCGCGACACCGGTTTGAGCGCGTCGTTGGCGGACACGCCGCCGTCGTGAAAGTCTTCCACCTGTTGCAGCACCGGATCCGGCGCACGCGACACGAAGATGTCGCCGGGTAGCAGCAGCACCGGCAAACGGTTCACATGCGCGAGCGCCGCCGCCGTCACCAGATTGGTGGCGCCTGGTCCGATCGAGGTCGTCACGGCCATCATGCGGCGGCGGAAATGCGCCTTCGCGAAAGCAATCGCGCTGTGCGCCATCGCCTGTTCGTTGTGGGCGCGCAGCGTCGGCAATTCCTCGCGGTGCTGATACAGCGCCTCGCCGATCCCCGCAACATTGCCATGCCCGAAGATCGCGAAGACGCCGCCGAATAGCGTCTCGGTGCCTTTGCCGTCTTCGGTGGGCACGCGTTGCGCGGCGAGGTAGCGGACCAGCGCCTGCGCGGTCGTCAGGCGGATCGTGCCGGACACCGCGGGGCGTGCCTGGGTAGCGTCGTTGGCGGACGCCGTGTCGTGATGCATTACGCGCTGGTTCATGCGGCCTGCTCCTGATGAACGCGGCTCGACGCGCCGTGCTGCGCGGCATTCGCGCCACGCGTCGCGCGCCACGACGCGATCAGCGTTTCGAACGTGCGGCGCACGCGCGCGATCAGTTCGTCGTCGCCGATTTCATTGGCGAGCCACGCATGGCTCGGCTCGTGAAAGATCGTGCGGCCGACGGTGAAACCGCGGCACGTTGCCGATTGCGCGGCGGCGCGAAAACCCTCGTTCAACTGCTCGACACCCGCCGACAAACCGAGCAGCACCACGCCGCGGCAATACGGATCGCGTTCGGCGATCAGCGCGTCGACGGCCTGCCATTGCGCGGCGTCCATCGGTTCGAGTTTCCACCACTCCGGATAGATGCCGATGTTGTACAACCGCTTCAACGCGCGATACACAATGTCCGGTCCCTGCGGCAGCGAGCCGTGCTTCGGCGGAATCACTTCGAGCAGCAGTTCATGGCCGCTTGCCTGAGTCGCGTCGTATAGCGCGCGCAACTGCGCTTCCTGTTCGAGACGCTGTTCGATGGGCTCGTCCGGATGGAACTGCACGAGGCACTTGGCGATATGGTCTTGCGGCCACGGAATCAGCGAGGTGCCGATCGAGCGGCCGTGATCGAACACCAGCGGCACGGAGCCGGGCAGCTCGACCGGACGGCCGATCCACCAGCCGCGTCCGGTGGCCGCGTTTAGCGCGTCCTGGCCGTAACGGTCGTCGATCAAGACGCCGATGCGGTTCTGCAAACCCAACGCGCTTTCCGTCTGCGCAACGGCCTCGACGAACAGGCCTTTCAATTGCGCGATGCGCGTTTCGTCGGCGCCGGTTTGCTGCGCGAGTTCGAAGAACTGGTTGCGATGATCGAACGCGAAGCCGAGTACTTCGTCCCATTGTTTGCGGGCTGGCGAGACGCGATGCAAACGGGCCAGCGTCGCGTCCCGATCCGGACGGCGCATACGTTGCGGGTCGGCCTTCGCTTCGCGCAGGAAGTAGTCGAGTTCGGCCGGCGTCGGCATGGCCGGCGCGCAACCGTGCCGCGACACCACCAGCGCGCCGCTCGCGTTCGCCGCGCGTGCGCAGGCTTCGAGCGGTTGATCGCGCAACCATCCGGAGAGGAAACCGGACGCGAATGCGTCACCCGCGCCGAGCACGTTCAGCACCTCGACTTCCACGCCGCCCTGAATCGGCACGTCGTCGAGCGAGGCGGGCACCGCGCCGTCGATGATCTGGCAGCCCAGCGGCCCACGCTTGAGCACCAGCGTGGCAGGCGTCACGGCGCGCACCATCGCGAGGGCATCGACCAGTTCGGTCTTGCCGCCGGCAATGCGGAATTCTTCCTCGGTGCCGATCACCAGATCGAACAGCGGCAGAATCCGCTGCAAATGCGCGGTAACGCCTTCGCTTGCCACGAAGCGGGTTTCGCCGTCCGCTTTGCCCGTGAGGCCCCACAACACCGGACGGTAGTCGATATCGAGCACCGTGCGCACCTGATTGCGGCGCGCGTAATCCAGCGCGCGGCGGCTCGTGCGGTTCACCTGTTCGGTGGAGAAGTGCGTGCCGGTAATCAGCAGCGCTTTCGACGACGCGATGAACGCCTCGTCGAAATCCGCTTCGTCGACGGCCATATCGGCGCAGTTCTCGCGGTAGAAAATCAGCGGGAACGTATCGCGGTCTTTCAGGCCGAGCAGCACGAGCGCGGTCAGGCGTTCCTGATCGACGCGCACATGACTGACGTCGCAACCTTCCTGGGTGAGCGTCTCGGTGAGAAAACGGCCCATATGATCGTTGCCGACACGCGCCAGCATCGCCGAGGCAAGACCGAGCCGCGCGCAGCCGAACGCGATATTCGCCGACGACCCGCCGAGATACTTCGCGAAGCTCGACACGTCTTCGAGCCGCGCGCCGACCTGCTGCGCGTACAGATCGACGGCGAGCCGGCCGAGGCAGACGATGTCGCGCGTGCGGCCCGGCGCGAAGCGGCCGGTGGTCGAACCCGAACCCGACGCCGGGCCGGACGGGTTAGCGCTGAGTGTGCTGGAGTGAGCCATGAATAATCCTGAATAGCTGAGCGTGGGATTCGGCGTCTTGGCACCGGGCCCACGCGAATAGATCAGATCCAATCAGATCGTCGCGCCTTCGAGTTCGCCCATCATCTTCTGCATCTCGGCGCCGCCGGCCATCATGTCGAGCACTTCGTCCTTGCTGATGGTGTCTTTCGTGAACGTGCCGAGCGATTTGCCGCGATTGAGCAGCGTGAACGAATCGCCGATCGGATACGCGTGATGAACGTTGTGCGTAATGAAGATCACCGAAATACCTTTGGCGCGCGCCTTGTGAATCAGCTTCAGCACATTGAAGCTCTGCTTCACGCCGAGCGCGGCGGTCGGTTCGTCGAGAATCAGCACGCGCGCGCCGAAGTGAATCGCACGCGCGATCGCCAGACATTGCTTCTCGCCGCCTGACATCGTGCCGATCGGCTGATGCGGGTCGCGCACATTGATGCCCATTTCCGCGAGCTTGTCGCGTGCGGCGGTGGCGCAGTGTTCGAGGTCCATCACGTTGATGAAGCCCAGCAGCTTTTTCTGCGGCTCGCGTCCCATGAAGAAATTGCGCGCTACCGAGAGCAGCGGCACCAGCGCCAGATCCTGATAGACGGTCGCAATGCCGAGATCGAGCGCATCTTTCGGCGACGTGAAGCGCACCGGCTTGCCGTCGACGAGATAGGTGCCTTCGCTCGGCTGATGCACGCCGGCGAGCGTCTTGATCAGCGTCGATTTGCCCGCGCCGTTGTCGCCGAGCAGGCAATGCACTTCGCCGCGCCGCAGCTTGATGTTGATGTCCTTCAACGCGATGATGTTGCCGAAATAGCGGCTGACATTTTCCAGCGACAGGATGTAGTCGCCTTCGGTCTGTTCGAGGGTGCTCATCGTGAACTCCGTGCCTTAGCGAAAATTAGCGAGGTTTAGCGGGACGCCGCGACGCGGCTACGCACGTAGTGGTTGAACAGCACGGCGAACAGCAGCATCACGCCGAGGAACACGCGGAACCAGTCCGAGTCGACATTCGTGTAGGTAATGCCGATCTGCACGACGCCGAAGATCAGCGCGCCGAAGCAGGCGCCGATCACCGAGCCGTAGCCGCCGGTGAGCAGCGTGCCGCCGATTACCGCGGCGATGATCGCTTCGAATTCCGCCTGCAAACCGCGGTCGGCCGCGGCCGAGCCGATGTCGCACACCTGCAGCACCGCATACAGGCACGAGCAGAACGCGGTCAGCACGAACAGCGAGATCTTCACGCGCCGTACCGGCACGCCGACGTTCTTGGCCGCGTTGGCGTCGCCGCCGACGGCAAAGATCCAGTTGCCGAAGCGGGTCCGTGCCAGCACGAACGCGCAGACGATCGCCAGACCGAGCCACCACAGCAGCACCTTGGGAATACCGGGCACGAGCGGCACACCGTTGTCGAGCATCTTGACGAGACCGAGGTGGCCGAGCCAGACGAACAGACCTTTGAACGCGACACCCTGAAACAGCGTGTGCGCCAGCCAGTCCTGACGCGCGACGTCGCCGACACCGGAGATGATCGTGCGGTCGGCAAACATCACGGATAAAGCCAGCGTGAGGCCGCGCAGAATAAACAGGAAGGCGAGCGTGACGATGAACGACGGCAGCCGCGTGCGCATCACCAGATAGCCGTTGAGCGCGCCGAGCAGCATCGAGCCGGCGAACGCGAAAATGATCGCGAGCCAGATCGGCCAGTGGAAGTACATGGTGGGCAGCGCGACCATCATGCCGGCGAAGCCGATCATCGAGCCGATCGACAGATCGAATTCGCCGGCGATCATCAGCACGCACGCGCCGACCGCAATCAGGCCCAGATAGGCCGCGACTTGCGACCAGTTCATCACGCCGTCGAGGTTGAACATGCCCGAGTTGCCGGCCGCCAGGCCGAACACGATAAACACCATCGCGGTGCCGGCGAGCGCCGCGAATTCCGGGCGATTCAGCAGATGCTTGAACCACGATTCGCGGCGTACGCGTTCGTCGGCGCTGGCGGCCGTCGTGGTGCTGGCCTGTCCCGTCGGGTCTTGCGGGTCGGTCGGCGGCTGCTTGCGGGGATGGGGATGAAAAATGTTGGCGACACCCATTTGAAGCTCTCCTTGATACGCCGGCGGGCGACTGGTCGTCGGCAACCCGTGCGGCGTTTGAAGCAAAGTAAATGCGGCGAATAGTGGCGGCCTGTCGCGTCGGTCTGTGCGGCATGCCGGTGCAGCGCGACGAGGCTGCACGTCAAACACAACGGGCGGGCGAGTGCCGGCCGGGCCGAATCGATCCGGCCGGTCCCCGCTTGATTGTTGTTGGCCGCGAGCGAGGCGATCGTCGTGATCGCGATGCCCGCGGCGGGTTGAGGCTATGCGTGGCTAAGCGAACTAGCGAATTACTGGCTTAGCGGTACTGCCCCGCGTACTTCAGCACCTTGTCGACGTTAGCCTTGGTGATGAAGCCCGGCCCCGAGCCGATATTGCGCGGCCCATACGAAGGTGCAAGGCCGTAAGTGGCGAGCCGTTCCTTGAACTTCGGATTGGCCTGCAGGATCTGGCGGATCTTCGCCGGGTCGGTGGTGTGGTCCTTCTTCACGATCGCCAGCACGGCGACCGGGATATAGCCCTGCAAGTACGGTTGCTGATCGATCGCGAACTGGATCGTGCCGTCCTGGATCGCCTTCGCGATGTCGCTGTCGAAGTCGAACGTAGCGAACCAGAGCTTGCCGGCAAGGCCCATCTGTTGCAGCGCCTTGATGGTCGGATCGGCCGACAGCGGACCGAGCGCGAGCACCGCCTGCGTGTCCGGATGATTACGCAGATACGCGCTCACCTTGGACTGCACGCCGGTCGGGTCCTGACCCGCGTCGAGCGTGGAGGTTTTGAAGTCGACGCCGAGCGCATCGGCAAAACCACGGCAGCGTTCGAACGAAGCCGGATTCGTCGCGTAGTGGTTCACGCACAGGAACGACTTGATGCCCGCGGCCTTCGCTTTCTGGCCCGCCGCTTTGCCCGCCGCGTATTCAGGTTGGCCGACGTGCATGATCGCGCCGAGCTGCGCGCTTTGCTCTTCGGTGCCGGAGTTGATCGTGACGAGCGGAATGTGTTTCTGCGTGACCTTGGCGATCGAACTCTTCAGCACGTCGAAGTCGGCGATCGAGACGATCACGCCGTCGTAGTTGCGCGCCGCGGCCTGTTCGACCAGCCGCGCCATGTCGGCGATGTCGCCGTTCGGCGGATTGCGGTAATCGGTCTCGACGTTGAAGTCCTCGTCGGCCTGTTTGATCGCGTTCTTGATGGTGTTCCACCACGAATCCGAATCCGGCGCGTGGCTGATCAGCACGAAATGGGCGTCAGCCGCGCGGGCGGCCGAGGCCGCGCCGAATCCCGTCGCCAACGTCAATGCCGTCACCAGAATCCTGAGCGCACCCTTGCCCTTGCAAAGTCTCATTGTCTCCACCTTTCTCGGTCTGTCGTTATTGAAGGGAGCGTCTGGCGGGCGGCTTTCCGTTCGCAAACCTGGCCGTGCGGGTTCAGCTCGGCGCCATCGCTCACGACCAAGATTAGGCCATCTTCCTGAGCGTTGCAATGAAAATTTCATGACAAATAAAAATAGAAAATACGTTCCATTTGATGGGGTGGCTGCCTATAATCGGCAGCGTCAGGACGCCGTGTGGCGGGCTTTACAGGCCGATACCGCACTGCAATAAAGCACCCGAGAGAGAGCCATGGCGGAAGAGAGCACCGAAGAATTGCCGAGCGTCGAAGAATTGATGCAGCGCATCGCGGAAAACTACGAGGCGCTGCCGCGTCAGTTGAAGAACGTCGCGACGTATATCGAACAGCACCGCGCGAGCGTGATGGTGGATCGCACCAGCGACATTGCCGCGAGTTGCGGCGTGCATCCGTCGGCGGTGGTGCGGTTTGCGCAGCGCTTCGGGTTCTCCGGCTTCTCGGATTTGCAGGCGGTATTTCGTCAGGCTTACACGGGGCAGGGCAGTTCGTCGCCGAGTTATCAGCAGCGCATTCGCAAGCTGATCGACGAGAAGCCGGGCGCGTTGTCGGGCGGTTCGGTGGCGCGGGAATTTATCGCGGCGTCGCGCGGCGGGCTGGAAGAACTCGAAGCCGGCCTCGACGACGCGCAGTTCGACGCCGCCGTGAAGATGCTGCAGCAGGCCGACAACATATACGTGATCGGTGTGCGGCGCTCGTTTCCGGTGGCGAGCTACATCGTCTACGCGTTGCAGCACACGCCCAAGCGCGTGCATCTGGTGTCCGGTTTCGGCGGCATGTACCGCGAACAGATTCGCAGCGTGAAGAAGGGCGACGTGGTGATCGCCATCAGCTTCGCGCCGTACGGCAAGGAAACGCAGTATTGCTTGCGCGTCGCGCATCACCATCAGGCGAAAACGCTGGTGATTACCGATAGCCAACTGTCGCCGCTGTCTCGCTACGCGACCACCCAACTGTATGTGAAAGAGGGCAGTGCGTTCGCGTTCCGCTCGCTGACCAGCACGATCTGTTTGTGCCAGGCGTTGTTTATCGCGCTCGCGTACAAGCTCGAATTGAACGTTGAAGAATCCAAAGACACTGGAGGATACGATGACTGATGTGGCAAAGACGATCGATGTAGCGGTATTCGGCGCGGGACGCATCGGCAAGATTCATGCGGCCAATCTCGCGCGACAGCCGGGCGTGCGGCTCAAGTATGTGGTCGATGTGAATCGCGAGGCCGCCGCGGCGCTCGCCGCCGAGCATGGCGCGCAGGTGGCGGATATAGACGGCGCGATGGGCGACGCGTCGATCGGCGCGACCGTGATCTGTTCGAGCACGGACACGCATGCGGATCTGATTCTGAAATCCGCCGCGCAGAAGAAGCACGTGTTTTGCGAGAAGCCGGTCGATCTCACGCTGGAGCGCGCGCGGGCTTGCGCCGACGCGGTGGCGCGCGCGGGCGTGGTGTGCATGATCGGTTTTCAGCGCCGCTTCGACCCGACGTTTTCCGCATTGAAGGCGCGTATCGACGCGGGTGAGATCGGCACGCCGGAGATGCTGGTGGTGACGAGCCGCGATCCGGGTGCGCCGCCGGTCGATTACATCCGGCATTCGGGCGGCATCTTCAAGGACATGCTGATTCACGACTTCGACATCTTCCGCTGGATTCTCGACGACGAAGCCGACACGCTGCACGCCACCGGCAGTTGCCTGACCGACCCGGCGATTGCCGAGGCGGGCGATATTGATTCGACGGCGGTGACGATCCGCACGAAGCGCGGCCGCTTGTGCCAGATCAACACCGCGCGGCGTGCCGCGTATGGTTACGACCAGCGTTTCGAAGTGCTCGGCAGCACCGGCATGCTGCAGGCGGGCAATGTGCGGCCGACGGAAGTCACGGCGTACTCGAAAACCGAAGTGTCGAGCGATGTGCCCGAAGCGTTTTTCCTCGAACGTTACCGTGCAGCGTATGCGCTTGAAATCGCGCATTTCTTCGATGCGGTGACGCGCGGCAAGCCGGTGCGCACGACCGTCGCCGATGGGTTGAAAGCGCTTGAACTTGCCGATGCCGCCACGCGTTCGTGGCGCGAGGGCCGTGCGGTCAAACTTGGCGAGGCGCTGTGATGAGCGCGGACACGGGGCGGCTGCGGCTGGGTGTGGTGGGGTTGGGGCGGCTGGGCAAGCGCCATGCGGAGAATCTTGCGTACCGGGTGCCGGGCGCCGCGCTGGTGGCGGCCTGCAGTCCGGTGGAGGAGGAGCGCGCGTGGGCGCGTGAGGCGCTGCCCGAGCCGCGGCTTTATAGCGACTACGCCGAATTGCTGGCGGATCGTGAGGTGGATGCGGTGTGGCTGGTGACGCCGTCGTCGTTGCACGCGCAACAGATTATTGATGCGTTGCAGGCCGGCAAGCATGTGTTTTGCGAGAAGCCGTTGTCGCTGGATCTGGCGGAATGCGAGCGGGTGCTGGCCGAGGCGGCGAAGTATCCGCATTTGCAGGCGACGATTGGGTTTATGCGGCGCTTCGATCCGAGCTATCGGGATGCGTTCGACAAGATCGAAGCGGGCGCGATTGGGCGGCCGTTTCTGGTGCGCTCGCAGACGACGGATCAGAACGATACCGATGGTTTTTTTGTGCGCTTCGCGGCGACGTCGGGCGGGATTTTTCTGGATTGCACGGTGCACGATATCGATGTCGCGCGGTGGCTGTTGGGGAAGCCGCGGGCCACGCGGGTGTTTGCCGCTGGGGCGGTGGCGTTGCATGAGGGGTTGCGGGAGTTTGGCGACGTTGACAATGGCGTCGCGATTTGTGAGTTTGAAGGTGGCAAGCTTGCGGTGTTTTATGCGTCGCGGACGCAGGCGCATGGGAACGATAGTCATAGCGAAGTGATCGGCACGGGCGGGGCGCTGGCGATCGGGCGGAATCCGTCGGTGAATCGGGTCGAGATTTACGATCGATCCGGGATCCGGAATGAGTGCACGCCGACGTTTTTTGATCGGTTTGAAGAGGCGTTTCTGGTTGAGGCTAAGGAGTTTGTTGCCGCTGTGCGGGGTGGAAGTGCCTGCGGCGCTAAGCTCGCTGATGCGGTTGAGGCTACGCGGATTGGGAGTGCGTTGAGGGAGTCGCTTCTGAGCGGGCAGGCTGTGGTTTTGTAGGTTGTGGTTGGGCCGCGGCGCTTTGCGTTGTTGGCCTGCTGCTTTGGCCTTTCCTTGAGTTCACGGTGGTCTATTAGCGTTGCCCCTGTGCGGGGCGGCACCTACTTTTCTTTGCTTGCCGCAAAGCAAAGTAGGCAAAAGAAAGCGGCTCAAACCGCCAATTCTTAAGCGGGTTTCGTGGTCCACCACCGGTAGTGGTGCATCTGGAATCTGTGCTCTCGCGCATTCCGCGTTCGTGACAAGGCCATCGTTCATCCCGCCTCGCGCTACGCGCTCGCCGGAACGGTTCACCTCGAACCAGTGGCTTTTCTGCGCGCGGCGGGAGCCGTCGGCTTCGCCTCGGCGATGCGCCAAAATGTGTTGCTGATTTCGGCGTTGTTGAGAAAGCCCCTCATGTTCCGGCGAACACCCGCCACGGGCGCGCACAGCCCCGATGTTCCGGCGAGCACCCGCCACCGGCGCGCCCAGTCCCGATGTTTTGGTGAACGACCGCCACGGCGCGCGCAGCGCCGCCGGAAGAATGACTGCCTTGTCATCAGCGCGGAGTGTACGGGGGCACGGATTCCAGATGAGCCACTACCCGTCGCGGACCATGGGACCCGCTTAAGAGTTAGCGGTTTGAGCCGCTTTCTTTTGCCTACTTTTCTTTGCGGCAGGCAAAGAAAAGTAGGTGCCCCCCCGCACAGGGGGATCGCTAATAGACCACCGCGACAACAAGGAAAGGCCAACGCAGCAGAGAGCACAACTCAAGCGCCGAGCAGGCCAAAAACCAACCTCAAAAATCGCCCAACCCCAACCCCCGCTTATAATCAAAGATTCCACGCATCCACCAGCAGAAAGCCCCATGAGCGAGACCCCGAGCGACACCGCGAGCGACACCACCGCCACCGACACCCTCTCCAAGAGCTTCGAACCCCACACCATCGAAGCCCACTGGGGCCCGGAATGGGAAAAACGCGCTTACGCCGCACCTTCATTCGACGGGAACAAGAAAGACTTCTCGATCCAGCTGCCGCCGCCGAACGTCACAGGCACCCTGCATATGGGTCACGCCTTCAACCAGACGATCATGGACGGCCTCACCCGCTATCACCGCATGCTCGGCGAAAACACCCTGTGGGTGCCGGGCACCGACCACGCGGGCATCGCCACGCAAATCGTCGTCGAACGTCAACTCGACGCGCAAGGCGTGTCGCGCCATGACCTCGGCCGCGAAAAATTCGTCGAACGCGTCTGGGACTGGAAAGAGCAGTCCGGCTCGACCATCACGAATCAGGTCCGCCGCCTCGGCGCCTCGATCGACTGGTCGCGCGAATACTTCACGATGGACGACAAAATGTCGACCGCCGTGCGCGACGTGTTCGTCCGCCTGTATGAACAAGGCCTGATCTATCGCGGCAAACGCCTCGTCAACTGGGACCCGGTACTGATGACGGCCGTGTCCGATCTCGAAGTGGTCAGCGAAGAAGAAAACGGCTTCCTCTGGCATATCCAGTACCCGCTCACCGACGGCTCCGGCCATCTGACGGTCGCGACCACCCGCCCGGAAACCATGCTCGGCGACACCGCCGCGATGGTCCACCCGGAAGACGAGCGCTACGCGCACCTGATCGGCAAGACCGTCACGCTGCCGCTATCGGGCCGCGAAGTGCCGATCATCGCCGACGATTACGTCGACCGCGAATTCGGCACCGGCGTCGTCAAGGTCACGCCCGCGCACGACCTGAACGACTACGCGGTCGGCCAGCGCCACAACCTGCCCATGATCGAAATCTTCACGCTCGACGCGAAGATCAACGGGAACGCGCCGGAAAAATACCGCGGCCTCGACCGTTTCGACGCTCGCAAGCAGGTGGTGGCGGATCTCGAAGCGCTCGGCGTGCTCGAATCGGTCAAGCCGCACAAGCTGATGGTGCCGCGCGGCGACCGCACGAACGTGATCATCGAGCCGATGCTGACGGACCAATGGTTCGTGGCCATGAGCAAGCCGGCGCCGGAAGGCACCTTCAATCCGGGTAAATCGATCGCCGAAACCGCGCTGGACGTGGTCCGCAGCGGCGAGATCAAATTCGTGCCGGAAAACTGGAGCTCCACGTACTACCAGTGGCTCGAAAACATCCAGGACTGGTGCATCTCGCGTCAACTCTGGTGGGGCCATCAGATTCCGGCCTGGTACGGCGAAAACGGCGAGATCTTCGTCGCGAAAAACGAAGAAGATGCACGCGCCAAGGCCACCGCAGCCGGCTACACGGGTGCACTGAAGCGCGACGAAGACGTGCTCGACACATGGTTCTCGTCGGCGCTGGTGCCGTTCTCGTCGCTCGGCTGGCCGAACGAAACGCCGGAACTGAAGCATTTCATGCCGTCGTCGGTGTTGGTGACCGGCTTCGACATCATCTTTTTCTGGGTCGCGCGCATGGTCATGATGACCACGCACTTCACCGGCAAGGTGCCGTTCGACACGGTCTACGTGCACGGTCTGGTGCGCGACGCCGAAGGCCAGAAGATGTCGAAGAGCAAGGGCAATACGCTCGACCCGATCGATATCGTCGACGGTATCGACCTCGACACGCTGGTCGCCAAGCGCACCACCGGCCTGATGAATCCGAAGCAGGCCGCATCGATCGAAAAGAAAACCCGCAAGGAATTCCCGGACGGCATCCCGGCGTTCGGCACCGACGCGCTGCGCTTCACGATGGCCTCCATGGCCACGCTCGGCCGCAACGTCAACTTTGATCTCGCGCGCTGCGAAGGCTATCGCAACTTCTGCAACAAGCTGTGGAATGCCACCCGTTTCGTGCTGATGAACTGCGAAGGCCACGATTGCGGCTTCGAGCAGCCGGCACAGTGCGGCGAATGCGGCCCGGACGGCCATCTGCACTTCTCGCAGGCCGACTACTGGATCGTCTCGCGCCTGCAGCGCGTGGAAGCGGAAATCGCCAAGGGTTTCGCCGACTATCGTTTTGACAATGTGGCCAACGCCCTATACAAGTTCGTATGGGACGAATACTGTGACTGGTATCTCGAACTCGCCAAGGTTCAGATCCAGACGGGTCAGCCGAACCAGCAGCGCGCCACGCGCCGCACGCTGTTGCGCGTGCTCGAGACGGTGCTGCGCCTCGCGCATCCGGTGATTCCTTTCATTACCGAAGCGTTGTGGCAGAAAGTGGCGCCGTTGGCCGGACGTTATCCCGCGGGCAAGGCCGAGGGCGAAGCGTCCATCATGGTGCAACCTTACCCTGTTGCCGAGCCTTCGAAGATCGACGAAGACGCGGAACAATGGGCAGCCGATCTGAAAGCGGTGATCGACGCGTGCCGGAATCTGCGCGGTGAAATGAATCTGTCGCCGGCGGTCAAGGTGCCGTTGCTCGCGGCCGGCAACGCGGAGCGCCTGCGTACCTTCGCTCCGTACGCGAAGGCGCTGGCCCGTTTGTCGGAAGTGCAGATCATCGCGGACGAAGCAACGCTGGACGCCCAGGCAGATGGCGCGCCAATTGCTATCGTAGGGAATGACAAGCTCGTCCTGAAGGTCGAAATCGATGTCGCCGTGGAGCGCGAGCGTTTGTCGAAAGAGATTGCGCGGTTGAGCACGGAAATCATCAAGTGCAACGGCAAATTGCAGAACGAAAGTTTTGTTGCGAAGGCGCCGCCGGCAGTCGTTGAGCAGGAGCAGAAAAGGCGGGCTGAATTCGAAGCCACGGTGGGCAAGCTGCAAGCCCAGTTGGCGCGGTTGCCCGCCTGATCGGGGCTCCGTGTCCGCCTGTGATCAGAGGGTGATCGGGCGGACAAGGACTGATAGCTAAACCAGAGGACTCAGGGTAATCACATGCTAAAAGTTACAAAAGCGGTATTTCCGGTAGCAGGTCTTGGCACGCGGTTTCTCCCCGCCACGAAGGCGAGCCCGAAGGAAATGCTGCCGATCGTCGACAAGCCGCTGATTCAATATGCGGTGGAAGAAGCCATGGCGGCCGGCATCACCGAAATGATTTTCGTCACGGGGCGCAGCAAGCGGGCCATTGAGGACCACTTCGATAAATCGTACGAAATCGAAGCGGAACTGGAAGCGCGCGGCAAGGACAAGCTGCTCGAACTGGTGCGCAGCATCAAGCCGAGCCATGTGGACTGCTTCTACGTGCGTCAGCCGGAAGCACTGGGCCTCGGTCACGCGGTGCTGTGCGCGGAAAAGCTGGTGGGCGACAACCCGTTCGCCGTGATTCTCGCGGACGACTTGCTGTACGGCACGCCGCCGGTCATGACGCAGATGATCGAGGTGTTCGACCACTATCACAGCTCGGTGATTGGCGTCGAAGAGATCCCGGCACAGGAAACCAAGTCGTACGGCATTGTCGACGGCAAGGAGTGGGAAGACTCAATCATCAAGATGTCGGGCATCATCGAGAAGCCGGAACCGAGCGTGGCGCCGTCGAATCTCGGCGTGGTGGGCCGGTACGTGTTGAAGCCGCGTATCTTCGAACATTTGCGCGCGCTGAAACCGGGCGCTGGCGGCGAATTGCAACTGACGGACGCGATCCAATCGTTGCTCGCCGACGAACAGGTGCTGGCGTACAAGTATCACGGCACGCGTTTCGACTGCGGCAGCAAGCTTGGCTATCTGAAGGCGACGGTCGAGTTCGCGTTGCGTCATCCGGAAGTGGCCGCTGATTTCGAAGAATATTTGCGTACCCGTTCGCCGGTGCTGGAAGGCTGAACGAGAGTTAGGCGCATTGGCCTGTTCGCAGGTCGTTTTAGCCTCTCGATAGCATCAGACTGACGTAAAAAAGGCGCTGTGCCCGCGATTGCGGGGCACAGCGCCTTTTGTTTGGGCGTTCGGTGCGTGAGTGACTGCCGGGTTAGCGGCGTTTCATCAGGAACGTGAAGACTTTGTCGTGAGTCGAGGTTTCGACGATTTCGTTGCCGGTTTGTTTGGCGAAGGCGGCGAAATCGCGCTGCGAGCCGGGGTCGGTGGCGAGCACTTTGAGAATCTGGCCGCTTTCCATGTCGGCGAGCGCTTTTTTGGCGCGCAAGATGGGCAGCGGGCACAACAGGCCGCGTGCATCGACTTCTTTGTGAATCTGAATTTGCATCGACGATGACCTTCGGGAACGGCGCGTCGCTTGCGGCGACGCTGAAGTGTGAAATTCTACAGCAGGGTGTGTCGGGGCGTGCGGCGATGGGCTGGGCTGTCGTTGCTTCGGCGTTGTCGGCCTTGGCTTGCCGTCGACGCGCCTGCCCGGATGCTTACTAACTAACCCTTCGCGCCTTGATCCGTTTCGGCGCATCGGTTCGACTGTTGATCGAGAAGATCGAAAGCCTCGTCGATGTAGTGCGTCAACGGACGCGCCGCGTCGTCCAGTCGCCAGTTGTCTTTGGCAAACCGGAGCGTACCCATCGCCATCATGGCGGCCAGACGCAAAGCCGGTCGCCGGATCGGATCGGGCCATAGTTCGTACATCGCCTCGGCCAGTACCGCCTCCAACTGAATATGAAGCGCTTCTTTGCGCAGCCGAAGCGTTTCTATCGATCGCAGGATTCGGTCCGCCATGACCGATTCCTCGGTCTCATACAGCGACGCCAAGGTCAAAAAAGTCTTCCGGGCCGCGTCGAACGGCGATTGCTCCGGCGCTTGCTTCAGGAAAGTGGGACGCAGAAGGCGCGGGATGTTGCCGCTCTCGTGCGCCAGCAGAACCTCTTCCTTCGACTTCAGATAATAGAAAAAAGTACGCCGCGAGATGCCCGCTGCCGCGGCGATCGCGTCGAGCGTCGTCGCTTCGTAACCGTTTTCTATGAAAAGCTTGAGACCGGCTTGGGCGATCTGATCGAGCGTCAACTGACGTTTGCGTTCGCGCAACTCGTTCGGGATTTTCTCTGTGTTACTCATCGTGGTCACTCTGACGGCCGCTGCGATTCAGTATTTTTCCACCCGGAAAGCAGTCTGAACTTGCCGGGGGTGTAAGGGTTCAGGGGCGCTTTATCGCTATCGGAATCGAACATGGTCCGTGGCCGGCAGGCGGCGACGGGCGATTCCCGTCCTCTGATTATGCCGTAGCCGCCCGATGCCTCCGCCGCGCGCTTGCGCCGGAACGAAGCGATCACACTCCGTATTTCTTGACAGAACTACACTCAGTGCGATAAATTGCACTGAGTGTAGTTCTGTTTTGTCGAAATAACGGAGTGGCTAACATGACGTCATCAAAAATCTGGTTTATCACCGGTGCATCGAGCGGGTTCGGTCGTGTGTGGACGGAGGCGGCGCTGCAACGCGGCGACCGGGTCGTCGCCACCGCGCGAGACGTGAGCAAGCTCAATGATCTGGTCACCGCGCATGGCGATGCGGTTCTGGCCTTAGCGCTCGACGTGACGGATCGGCATGCCGTATTCGAGGCGGTCGGTCAGGCGCATCGGCATTTTGGCCGCCTCGACGTTATCGTGAGTAATGCCGGTTATGGTTATATGGGCGCGATCGAGGAACTGGAGCCCGAGCAAGCCAAAGCCAGCTTCGACACCAACGTATTCGGGACGCTCTCGGTCATTCAGGCCGCGCTGCCGATCCTGCGAGCGCAGGCCAGCGGTCATATCCTGACGGTGTCGAGCATAGGCGGCGTAATTGCCTTCCCGACCGGCGGCACGTACACGGCCACCAAGTTCGCCGTCGAAGCCTTGTCGGAAGCCCTGGCGGCCGAAGTCGCCGCATTCGGCATCAAAGTCACGATCGTGGAACCGGGCCACTTCACCACCGGGTTTCGCGCGGCGGTGCAAGTCCCACCGGCCATCGACGCTTACAACCCCATCCGCCAGACCATTCGCGCGTCATTCAAACCCGGGGATTTCGGCGATCCGGTCGCCACCTCCGCGGCCATTTTCCAAGCCGTGGACGCTGCCGAGCCGCCACTTCGCCTCGTGCTCGGTTCGACGACGATCGCGAAGTTCAAGGCGGTTTACGCGGCGCGACTGGCCAATTGGGACAAATGGGAAACCGTATCGAATGCAGCTCACGGCACGCAACCGGTTTAACGCCGCGATTGTGCGAAGTCGATCAAAAACCCGAATGGTCGAACATTCCATCGACACTCGATCTCAACCCAAGACGGACTCTATTCATGTCGTTTTCATTGAAGTCACTTTGTGCGGCCGCCCTGATCAGCGCCGCGCCGTTTTCTGCCGCGTTCGCGGCTGACACGTTCGCGCTGGACCCAGCCCATACCCAGACCATTTTCACGATCGACCATCTCGGTTTCTCGACAATCACCGGAGCGGTTCACGATATTAAAGGCACGCTGCTTCTGGATACGGCGAAACCCGAAAGCAGCGTGGTGACGGTGACCATGGCCGCGGACAGCGTCGACACGGGCTTCGCGGCTCGCGACAAAAGTCTGCAAGGGCCGATGTTCTTCAACGTCGCGCAATTTCCGACCATGACATTCAAGAGCACGCACATCAAAATGACGGGCGACAAGACGGCCGACATTCAGGGCGACTTCACCCTGCTCGGGATCACCAAACCGCTGATTCTCAAGACAACGTTCAATCGCATGGCGCAGGACACGACCGGTACAAACGTATTTAAGGCCGGCTTTACCGCCACGACGATAATCAGGCGTTCCGATTTCGGCATGAAGGCCTATGTCCCTTATGTTGGCGACGACGTCCACGTGACGATCAATTTCGAAGGTATCAAGCAATAGGCCTTCGGTCTTCGCTGACTCGAAACCGATTTAGACTGGTTCACGTTGGATCGAACACCCGGACAGGAGGGCGTGAACAATGAAACTGCTATTGCTGGGAGCGACCGGGTTAGTGGGAAGCAGAACCTTGAAGCTCGCGCTCTCCAATCCCGCCTTTTCCGAGGTGATTGCGCCGACGCGGACGCCGCTTGCACCAAACGACAGACTGGTGAACCCGACCGGCTCGCGCCTCGACGAGCTGGTTCCACCGTTGATGTCGTACCGGCCCGATGCGGTTATCTGCGCATTGGGCACGACCCAGGCCAAAGCGGGCACGAAGGAAGCGTTCCGTTATGTCGACTACGAACTCCCCGTTGCAATCGGCAAAGCCGCGCATCGTGCCGGCGTGGAGACGTATGCGATTGTGACCGCGATGGGCGCATCGACTCAGTCCATGAGCTTCTACTACCGGACCAAAGGCGAGGTCGAGCGGGACATCCTGGACATCGGATTCCGCTCGCTGACGATCTGCCAACCCAGCCTTATCGGCGGGGAGCGGAATGAAGCGAGGCGCGCGGAGGGCGCGGCGCTGACGGTGCTTCGGCTGCTGGCGCCGATCCTGCCGCGGAAATTCCACGTCAATCCGGCAGAGGCCATTGCTGCGGCCTTACTCGACGCAGTCGTCGTTGCAAAAACGGGTTGTCGTCGGATCTATTCCGAAGAAATGAACTGAGCGTGTCGGCCCGGGTTCCGCGGCCGGAAGGATCGCGAAAAAGGGCCGCTGCCGGACGGACAATCAAAAAAACCGCGCCCGCCGTGGGGCATATAATGTCCCCCGACCTGCCGCTCCTCCGAGAAAAATGCCCGACCTACTCGCCAACCTGAACCCCGAACAACACGCCGCCGTCACGCTCCCCAACGAGCCGGCGCTCATCCTCGCCGGTGCAGGCAGCGGCAAAACCCGCGTGCTCATCACCCGCATCGCGTGGCTCATCCAGCACGGGCTGGCGTCGCCCGCCACCGTCCTCGCGGTGACCTTCACCAACAAAGCCGCGCGCGAAATGATGTCGCGTCTCCAGGGGCTGCTGCCGATCGACACGCGCGGCATGTGGATCGGCACCTTCCACGGCCTCTGCAATCGCATGCTCCGCGCGCACCATCGCGACGCAGGCCTGCCCGCCACGTTCCAGATTCTCGATACCGCAGACCAGTTGTCCGCGATCAAGCGTCTGATGAAGGGCCTCAATATCGACGATGAAAAGTACCCGGCCAAAAACCTCCAGTACTTCATCAACAACGCGAAAGAACAAGGCCTGCGCCCGAAAGACGTCGACGCGACCGACAACTTCAACCTCAAATTCGTCGAGCTCTACGGAGCCTACGACCAGCAGTGCCAGCGCGAAGGCGTGGTCGATTTCCCGGAACTGCTGCTGCGCTGCTTCGAGCTGCTCGCGCATAATCCGCCGCTGCGCGCCCACTATCAGGCGCGCTTTCGTCATATCCTCGTCGACGAGTTCCAGGACACCAACAAGCTGCAGTACGCGTGGCTCAAAATGCTGGCCGGCCAGACCAACTCGATCTTCGCGGTCGGCGACGACGACCAGTCGATCTACGCATTCCGTGGCGCGAACGTCGGCAACATGCGCGACTTCGAACACGAGTTCAACGTCCGCCATCTGATCAAGCTGGAGCAGAACTACCGCTCGCACGGCCATATTCTCGACGCCGCCAATCAACTGATCGCCAACAATTCGCGACGTCTCGGCAAAAACCTGCGCACCGACGCGGGTCACGGTGAACCGGTGCGCGTGTACGAATCCGCTACCGATTCGCAGGAAGCCGGCTGGATCGTCGAGGAAATCAAGGCGCTGATCAGCACCGGCACGTCGCGCAGCGAAGTCGCGATCCTGTATCGCAGCAACGCGCAGTCGCGCACGATCGAACACACGCTGGTCAACGCGGGCATCGCGTATCGCGTGTATGGCGGCTTGCGCTTCTTCGAGCGCCAGGAAGTCAAGCACGCGCTCGCCTATCTGCGCCTGATCGACAATCCGAACGACGACACCGCGTTCGTGCGCGTCGTGAATTTCCCGACTCGCGGTATCGGCGCGCGCTCGATCGAACAACTCGCGGACGCGGCGCGTCTGTACAACTGCTCGATGGCCGCGGCGATTCCGTACGTGGCGGGCAAGGCGGGCTCGAGTCTTTCCGCGTTCGCGAACCTGGTCGGCAAGATGCGCGCGGAAACGCAGCAGATGAGCCTGCCGGAAACCGTCGAGTACGTGGTGCGCACGAGCGGGCTGTCCGAGTTCTATCAGAACGAACGCGAAGGCCAGGACCGACTGGAGAACTTGCAGGAACTGGTCAACGCGGCGGCGGCGTTCGTCAGCGAAGAAGGCTACGGCATGGACACGCCGGCGCGGTCCATTCCGCTGCGCCCGGGCGCGAGCGCCGCGCCTGAGCTGGCGGTCGCCACCGACGACCCGAATACCGTCGTGTTCGACGCCCCCGGCATCGCCGATCCGGCGCAAAACCCGGACACGATGACGCCGCTCGCCGGCTTCCTGTCGCACGCATCGCTCGAAGCGGGCGACAACCAGGCGCAAGCCGGCCAGGAGGCCGTGCAACTGATGACCGTGCACGCGGCCAAGGGGCTGGAGTTCACGGCGGTGTTCATCACCGGTCTCGAAGAAGGCCTGTTCCCGCACGAGAACAGCGCGATGGAGTCGGACGGTCTGGAGGAAGAGCGGCGCCTCATGTATGTGGCGATCACGCGCGCGAAGGAGCGTTTGTATCTGTCGTTCGCGCAAAGCCGCATGCTGCATGGCCAGACGCGCTACAACATCCGCTCGCGCTTCTTCGACGAACTGCCGCAGGAAACCCTCAAGTGGCTCACGCCGAAGATCGAGGCGGGCGCGCGCTGGGGCGGCGGCCGGTCGGACAACGCCGGCTATGGGCGCGACTGGTTCGCGCGGCCGGGTTATACGGGGCCCGCGTCGTCGACGCCGGCGCCGCTGCCGGCTTTCGCGAATGAACAGCGGGCGGCGGAAACGGGCTTCCGCGTCGGGCAGCAGGTGTTCCACACCAAGTTCGGCGAAGGCACGATCACCGCGCTCGAAGGCGGCGGCGTCGACGCCAAGGCGCAGGTCAAATTCAAGCGGCACGGCGAGAAGTGGCTGGCGCTCGCGGTCGCCAAATTGCAGGCGGTCGAATGAGCGCCGCGCCGTCACATCGTCCGCTCGGCATTCTGGCGGCGCTGCCGCAGGAACTCGGCGATCTGATCGACGCAATGCGAGCCGAGTCCGGCGTACGCACGATCACGCACGGTCAGCGCGACTATCACCTCGGCACCTTCCACGGCGCGCCTTGCGTCGTGACGCTGGCGCGGGTCGGCAAGGTGGCGGCATCGGCTACGGTCAGCGCGCTGATTCACGCGTTCGAGGTCGAAGCGGTCGTGTTCACCGGCGTCGCCGGTGGCGTGGGCGCGGAGGTGCGGGTCGGCGATATCGTCGTGGCCAACGCGCTGCTGCAGCATGATCTCGACGCGTCGCCGCTGTTTCCGCGCTTCGAAGTGCCGTTGCTGGGCGTGTCGCGTTTCGCGGCGGATGCGGCGCTGGCCGATCAGCTCGCGGCGGCTTGCGAACGCTTCGTCGCTGAAGAGGGCGCAGTGTCGGCGGCGCGGTTTGGGACTCAGGCGCCGCGCGTGCATCGCGGCCTGATTATCAGCGGCGATCAGTTCGTGGCCAGCGCGGCAGGCGTCAAAGCGCTGCGCGACGCGCTGCCGGACGCGCTCGCGGTCGAAATGGAAGGCGCGGCAATCGCGCAGGTTTGCTACGAATACGGCGTGCCGTGCGCGGTGGTGCGCACGATCTCGGATACCGCCGACGATCACGCGCCGGAGTCGTTCGTCTCGTTTCTCACGGAGATCGCCGGCACGTATTCGAACGCGATCCTGACGCGGTTTTTAGCAGCGCGGAGTTCGGCGCACTGACTGACCCGTGTCGCGGAATGAATGACAACAACGCCGGCTGCATGCCGGCGTTTTTTGTCACAGCGCACGCTAATCCTTCCCCATCTCGTCCAACGCCTCGCGCACCTGCTGCAACGCCGCCGGATCTTCAATGGTCGGCAAATCGCCCGTCTCACGTCCCTCCGCAAGCGCCGCGATTGCGCGGCGCAGCAGCTTGCCGGAGCGCGTCTTCGGCAGCATCGACACCACCACCACGCGCGCCGGCCGCGCAATCGCGCCGAGTTGACGGTCGACCGTCGCCGTGAGGTCGGCTTCCAGCTTCGTGCGTTTTTTTGCGCCCGCATAAGCGTCGGCGTCGCGCAGCACCACGAAGGCCATCGCCGCTTGTCCCTTGAGCGCATCCGTCACGCCGACCACGGCCACTTCCGCCACGGCTGCGTGGCTGGACAACGCTTCCTCGATCTCGCGCGTGCCGAGCCGATGGCCCGCGACGTTGATCACGTCGTCGGTCCGGCCGAGGATCGTCACGTAACCGTCTTCGTCCTGAATGCCCCAGTCGAAGGTGGAATAGAGCTGCTGGTTCGGAATGCTCGACCAATACGTGCTGACAAAGCGTTTGTCATCGCCCCAAACCGTCGACATGCACCCCGGCGGCAGCGGATAAGCCAGCGTCAGCACGCCTTTCTCTCCAGGCGCACAGGGCTCGCCGCTCAACTCGTCGCGCAAGCTCAGATTGAAACCCGCCGACGGCACGCCCGGCGAGCCGAGCTTGGTGGGCAACGCTTCGACGCCGCGCGGAATCGCCAGCATCGGCCAGCCGGTTTCGGTCTGCCAGTAGTTGTCGATCACCGGTTTGCCGAGCGCCTTGGTAATCCACGCGGCGGTGGGCTCGTCGAGCGGTTCGCCGGCCAGAAACAGCGTGCGCAGGCTCGACAGATCCGCTTGCTTCAGCAGCGCCGGATCCTGCTTTTTCAGCACGCGCAACGCGGTCGGCGCCGTGAACATCAGATTGATCTTGTGCTGTTCGACGAGGCGCCACCAGATGCCGCCATCCGGCCGGATCGGCGTGCCTTCGTACATCACGGTGGTCAGCCCGGCGATCAGCGGTGCGTAAATAATGTAGCTATGGCCGACCACCCAGCCGACGTCCGACGCGGTAAACATCGTGTCGCCGGGCTTGCCCTGGAAGATGTGTTCCATCGACGCCGCCAGCGCCACCGCATAACCGCCGACGTCGCGCTGCACGCCCTTCGGCTTGCCGGTCGTGCCCGACGTGTACAGCACGTAAGAAGGCTCGTTCGATTCGAGCCATTCGCACGGCACATGGGCGTCGTAGAACTGTGCGCGCAGCGGTTCGTAGCTGACCAGGTAGCTGGCGTTCAGCCGTTCCGGCGCGAGTTGCCGGTCGATCAGCAACACGTGCGGCGTCTTGTGGGTGGCGCGCGCGAGCGCTTCGTCCATCAGCGGCGTGTAGTCGATCACCTTGCCGCCGCGCGCGCCGGCGTCGGCGGTCACGATCAGCACCGGCTTCGCGTCGTCGATGCGGGCCGCCAGGTTCGGCGCCGCGAAGCCGCCGAACACGACCGAATGAATCGCGCCCAGCCGCGCGCAGGCAAGCATCGCGAACAGCGCCTCGGGGATCATCGGCAGATAGAGCAGCACCACGTCGCCGCGCTTCACGCCGAGCGAGCGCATGACCGCCGCCATCCGGTTGATTTCCGCGTACAGCTCGGCGTACGTGTAGCGCCGCTCGATACCGGTTTCCGTCGACACATAGACCAGCGCATTCTGCTGCGCGCGCGCGGCCAGATGACGATCCACCGCGTTATGGCACAGGTTCGTGCGGCCGCCGCTGAACCAGCGCGCGAACGGCGGATTCGAGCGGTCGAGCACCGTGTCGAACGGCGTCTCCCAATGAATCCGTTGCGCTTCGTCGCGCCAGAAGGCTTCGGGGTTCTCGATCGAACGGCGGTGGAAGTCGCGGTAGCTGGTCATCGACGGCAATCCTTCTGCTGCGTGAGTGAACCTGAGTGAACGGGATAGCGAAGCGGGCGGCCGGCTTGCGCGGCGCGGGAGCAGGGCGTGGTCCCGCACAAGGATAGAACAGGCGCGACGTTGCGGACAACGCGGGTTGTCCATGAGCGACCGACCCACAAAAAAAGGCGCCGCAGCGCCTTTCTCTGAAACCCACTTTCGAGCTAACCGCTCACGCCTTCGCGCGCTTGCCTTCGACATCCGGCAGAAACACCGTCAGCACGCCGATCAGCGGCAGGAACGAACAGACCTTGTACACGTACGCGATGCTGGTGGCGTCGGCCAACTGCCCAAGCACCGCGGCGCCGACGCCGCCCATGCCGAACGCGAAGCCGAAGAACAACCCCGCGACCATGCCCACCTTGCCGGGAATCAGCTCCTGCGCATAGACGATGATCGCCGAGAACGCCGAGGCCAGCACCACGCCGATGATCACCGTCAGCACGCTGGTCCAGAACAGGTTCGCGTAGGGCAGCAGCAGCGTGAACGGCGCGACGCCGAGAATCGATACCCAGATCACGTACTTGCGGCCGATCCGGTCGCCGATCGGACCGCCGATCACCGTGCCCGCGGCCACCGCGGCGAGGAACACGAACAGATGGATCTGCGCGGCCTGCACCGGCAGATGGAACTTGTCGATCAGATAAAAGGTGAAGTAGCTGTTGAGGCTGGCGAGGTAGAAGTACTTCGAGAACACCAGGAGCATCAGCACGCCCATCGCGAACATGACCTTGTTGCGCGACAGCGTGGCGTGCGGTGCCGAGTTGCGCGCCTTCTTGATCGACGGATGCCGTTTGTACCAGCGGCCGATCTGCGTCAGCACGACGATCGCGACCAGCGCCGCCACCGAGAACCAGGCGATGCTGCGCTGGCCGTGCGGAATCACGATCAGCGCGGCGAGCAGCGGCCCGAGCGACGAGCCCGCGTTGCCGCCCACCTGGAACAGCGACTGCGCGAGACCGTGCTTGCCGCCCGACGCCATGCGCGCGACCCGCGACGACTCCGGGTGAAACACCGACGAGCCGCAGCCGACCAGCGCCGCCGCGACCAGCAGCACGCCGAAGCTCGGCGCGACCGACATCAGCAGCAGGCCCGCGAGCGTGAAGCCCATGCCGACCGGCAGGGAATACGGCTTCGGATGCTTGTCGGTATAGATGCCGATAAACGGCTGCAGCAGCGACGCGGTGATCTGATAGGTCAGCGTGATCAGCCCGATCTGACCGAACGACAGCGCGAAGTTGTCTTTCAGCATCGGGTAGATCGCCAGGATCAACGACTGGATCATGTCGTTGAGCAGGTGCGAAAAGCTGATCGCGCCGAGCACGGAATACACCGTGCGCTGAACCGTGGCGGCCGGTTGCGCAGTGGCGGGGTTGGCTGCGGGATGGGCAGCGGAGTTGGCGGACACAGTGCCGTTTCCGGCTCCGGCCGACGCGCCGGCGAGGGCGCTTTTATCGAGGCTCGTTTCCATGCGGTAGATGAAAGAAAAGGAAGATGACGGGAAAGGATTCGATGCTGCCGGTGCGCCTTGCCGCTGGGCGTGGACTGCTGCGACATTTCGACGCGGCAACCGGCGTAATCAGCTATTTGTCGCAGTTTAATGTGGCTTGAGCGAAATGTAAGGACAAGTTTTGTCGCGAATCGGACATGATTTGTCGATGCAGGCCACATCCCGACACGCCGAAAGCGGGAGCCGCCTGCACCGTCACGGTGCTTGAGGCGCGTGTGTTGCCCTTACCACGGGTGGCTGGCGACTCGTCGGATAAATCCGGCTCGGGGATTTTTGGCCATGTATAAAACGGTCGCGGGCGCGAAGCTTACAAGGCGATGCGTCGAGGACCGGGCAATACGCGGTCGGCATTTCGCGAGCGACGCTAAAGATCGCAGACGTTCTTGCCGTAGACCCGGAGAGATAGGCAGCAATGCCGGGACTGACCTTTCCGGCAGCTCTACATGTGGGGACGGGGAATATGAAAGCAGTGTCGCTGGGCAGCCAGGCAGGTGTGGGTTTTGTTCCAGAGGGGGATTCGGCGGGCAAGTTGCCGCCGCGTGGCCAGAGCAGCCGCTCGCGCGGCGTGAAGCTCAAGGGTTTGTCGGTGAAGGTGATGCTGCGTCTCGCCTTCGCGGTGCTGCTGATCGGTACGCTGCTGATCGGCGTGTTTTCGCTGACGCAGATCAGCCGGTTGAACGCCTCCGCGCAATCCATCTACGACCAGGGGCACGTTGCCAGCCGCGCGGCCGAAGAGGCGCGCGGCCACATGCTGCGCGCGAGCCGCGCGCAAAAAATGCTGCTGACCGCGACCACCGCGAAGGAACGCGACGATCTCGGCGGCGACATCGACAAAGGGTTGAACGGCCTGGCCGCGCAACTCGTCACGCTGCAGCAGTACGTCGATACGTCGGACGCCAAGGCGGTCGACCAGCAGAAGAAATTCGCCGCCGCCGTCACGGTCTGGAGCGGGCACCTGCGCGACTTCGTGACGCTCGTGAAAGCACAGCCGCTCGATCTGTCGCAAATGAACTGGCAGGTCGGCACGCAGGACGTGTCGCTGCTGGTCGAAACCGACAAGCTCGAAAAGATGGTCGACGAACTCGTCGTGCAGCGCGGCACCGCCGCGAAGGCGACGATCGATGCATCGGGCTTCATTTACCACTCGTCGTTCGTGATGATCGCGGTGATGACGATCGGGCTGATCGTGCTCGCGTTCGGTATCAGCGAATGGGTGGTGCGACGTCTGGCCGGCCAGCTCGGCGGAGAGCCGGGATACGCGAAGGAGATTGCCAGCCGGATCGCGGCGGGCGATCTGTCGAACGAGATCGCGTTGGGGCGCAAGGACAAGTCGAGCATGCTGTTCGCGCTGCACGACATGCAAAGCGGACTGGCCACGACGGTGGCCGACATTGCGTCGAGCGCCGATGCGATTGCGACGGCGTCGGGTGAAATTGCGATGGGCAATCTGGATCTGTCGCAGCGCACCGAGCAGCAGGCGATGGCGCTCGAGCGGACCGCGAGCAGCATGGAGCAGTTGACGTCGACGGTGCGGCAGAACGCCGATAACGCGAAGCAGGCGAGCACGCTGGCGCATAACGCGTCGGATATTGCGGAGAAGGGTGGCGCGGTGGTGAGTCGCGTGGTCGCGACGATGAATGAGATCAACGATAGCGCGCGCAGTATTGGCGACATTATTGGGGTGATCGAAGGGATCGCGTTTCAGACCAATATTCTGGCGTTGAATGCGGCGGTTGAGGCTGCGCGGGCTGGGGAGGAGGGGCGTGGGTTTTCGGTTGTCGCGGCTGAGGTGCGGAATCTGGCGCAGCGGAGTGCTGCTGCTGCTAAAGAGATTAAAGGGCTGATTAGTACGTCGGTTGAGCGGGTGGGGAATGGGTCGGCGTTGGCTCAGGATGCTGGGCAGACCATGGATGAGGTTGTTAAGGCCGTTAAGCGGGTGACCGATATCATGGGGGAGATTTCTGCTGCCTCCTCTGAGCAGAGTGCTGGGATTGAGGAGATTAACCTCGCGGTCACGCAGATGGATTCTGGGACGCAGCAGAATGCGGCGTTGGTTGAGCAGGCTACCGCTGCTGCCAGGTCTCTTGATGATCAGGCTAGAGGGTTGAAGGGGATGGTTGGGAAGTTTAGGTTGTGAGGTAAGGGGGGGCTGGTCGGCGGGTTGGGTGTTTGGTTGTTTGCCTGGGGTGTTGGCCTTTCCTTGATGTCACGGTGGTCTATTAGCGTCGCCCCTGTGCGGGGCGGCACTAACTTCTCTTTGCCGCGGCAAAGAGAAGTCAGCAAGAGAAAGCCGCTTACACCGCTAATTTTTAAGCGGGTTCCCCGCGCAGCCGCGGTAGTGGCTCATCTGGAATCCGTGTTCTCGCGCATTCCGCGCTCGTGACAAAGGCGTCATTCTTCCGGCGGCGCTGCGCGCGCCGTCGCGGTCGTTCAAGCATGGCCCCTGCTAAGCGGGGTCATCGCCTGCCGCGGTAGTGGCTCATCTGGAATCTGTGCTCTCGCACATTCCGCGCTCGTGATAAGGGCGTCTTTCTTCCGGCGGCGCTGCGCGCGCCCCTGCGGTCGGTGTGGCCGCCGTTGTGGGTGGGGGTGCTCACGTACAA
Organism: Paraburkholderia sp. BCC1876; assembly: GCF_902833695.1. NCBI lineage: Bacteria > Pseudomonadati > Pseudomonadota > Betaproteobacteria > Burkholderiales > Burkholderiaceae > Paraburkholderia > Paraburkholderia sp. BCC1876. The sequence goes on from NZ_CADFGI010000006.1 coordinate 51,479, forward strand.
TCTGGTGATTCCTCTGCTATCAATGTGTCGCGCTTTTCGGCGATGCGAATTGCCATGACTTACGACACGAATCAGGTTCTCGACTCCGCCCAGCAATGCTTCGAGGCGGGGCAACTCGATGATGCCGCCGAGCTGCTGCACGGTGTGCTATCGAACGTGCCGGAGCACGGCGAGGCGCTCGAAGGGCTCGGCTATATCGCCGTGCAGCAAGGTGATCATCCCCGTGCGGCGGACTTCCTCGTGCGAGCTTCGCGGCAGTTGACGATGTCCGTCGAGCGACTCAATGTGGTCGCCCAGATCTGTCAGCTCGCACATCGTCATGCGGATGCGGTCGCGCTGTTCGAGCGTTGCCTGAGCCAGTTCCCGGATGACCCTTCTTTATTGCACGGCGGCGCAATGTCGCTGATCAAGCTGGGGGAGCAGCAGCGCGCGCTGGCTTTGCTCGAGCGTCTGTGCAAAAGCCAGCCGCATTCGGCCGAAGCGCATTACAACCGCGGCTCGTTGCTCGGCGCGATTGAGCGTTACGACGATGAGATCGATGCGTACCGTCAGGCGATCAGGCTCAAGCCGAATTTCGTGCGGGCGTATGTGAATCTCGGGGTTGCGTTGCGCGATGTGCAGCGGTTCGATGACGCCTTGCTGCAATTCAAAAAGGCGTTGTCGATCGATTCGAACGATGTCGGCGCGCGCACCAATCGTGCGCAGACGAATCTGCTGCGAGGCGAATTCGAACACGGCTGGCGCGAATACGAATGGCGCTGGCTCGAGGGCCCCGGCAGTCACGGTTTTCCTGACAGCACGCTGTGGAAAGGCACTCAACCGCTGAGCGGCAAGACGGTGCTGGTTCATAACGAGCAGGGTTACGGCGACACACTGCAATTCATGCGCTTCGTCGATCGACTCAGCGCAAAAGGCGCCCGCGTCGTCTTGCGCGTGCAGGATGTGCTCCTGCCGCTGCTACACGACTATCCGGGCGCCGCCGAAGTCATCGGCGAGTCTGCGGCATTGCCGCCATTCGACTATCACGTGCCGACGATGAGTCTGCCGTTCATGCTCAAGCTTCGCGAAGCTGACCTCGCGATGGCCGGCCCCTACCTGCATGCGGACGCAACCCTTGTCGCCGACTGGGACGACCTGTTCGCCGGTTCGACTCGACGGCCCCGAATTGGCGTCGTATGGTCGGGCAGCCGCACGCACAAAAACGACCGCCATCGTTCGATGTCGCTTGAGCAAATCCAGTCCCTGTTTGAAGTTGACGCCGATTTCATCGCATTGCAAAACGACATACGCGAGACTGACGACGCATGCTTGACGCAGCTTGTACAGCGGGGCGTATTGCGTGACGTATCCACGCGGTTGACGACATTCGCCGCCACTGCCGCGCTAATAGAGCGCCTTGATCTCGTGATCAGCGTGGACACGGCGATGGCGCATCTTGCGGGCGCGCTTGGCAAGCCGGTCTGGATAGCGTTGCCTTACACGCCCGACTGGCGCTGGCAATTGAACCGAAGCGACAGCCCGTGGTATCCGGGCACGCGCCTATTCCGCCAATCAAAGCGCGACGATTGGAGCGACGTGATCGCATCGCTCCGGGAAGAACTCACCAAACAGACTTCTCCGACCGACTAAACCCCGAACCGCCCACGACCGACCACGACGGCGCGCGAAGCGCCGCCGGAAGAATGACTGCTGTGTCACGAGGGCGGAATGTGCGAGAGCACAGATTCCAGATGAGCCACTACCGTGGCTGCGCGGGGCACCCGCTTAAGAATTAGCGGTGTGAGCGGCTTTCTCTTGCTGACTTCTCTTTGCCGCGGCAAAGAGAAGTTAGTGCCGCCCCGCAGAGGGGCAACGCCAATAGACCACTAACAAAGCAAGGAAAGGCCAACGCCACAGACAGCACACCCACCCCCCAGCGCAAGCCCAAAAAACCATCACCCCGGCGTAACAACAACAGTACAAGTAATCCCAGCAGCCAAAACAACCCCCTCAGGAACCGAATCAATACTGACCCGAACGGGCACCCGCTGCGCCAACCGCACCCAGTTAAAAGTCGGATTAACATCAGCAAGCAGCTCCCGACTTTCAGGATTATCCCGATCGTAGATGCCACGAGAGATACTCTCGACATGCCCCTGCAAGGTCCCCCCACTCATCAACCGGACCTCGGCCTTATCGCCAACTCGCACATGAGGAAGCTTGGTCTCCTCAAAGTACCCATAAACCCAGAACGAGTGACTATCGACAATAGCCAGCTTGGCTGACCCAGCCGTCGCATAATCCCCCCGATAAACGTTCAGATTAGTCACATACCCATCAACAGGCGAAACAACCCGCGTCCGCGCCAGATTCAACTTCGCGGCATCGAGCGCAGCCAGCGCCTGCTGATAAGAAGCCTCGGCAGCAGAAGCAGTATGAGTCGCATTCTCACGACTTTCCTTGGACACCACCAAAGCATCCATGTCAGCCCGCCGCTGCGCATCATCCCGTTTCATCTGCAATTCGGCCTTGCGCGCCGCGACCGCAGCCTGCGCCTGCTCAACCGCGATCTCATAGTGCGAAGGATCGATCTGCATCAACAGATCACCCTTCTTAACGAGCTGGTTATCCTTCACAGGCAGATCGACAACCGCACCCGAAACATCCGGCGCAACATTGACAATCTCAGCGCGCACGCGCCCATCACGCGTCCACGGTTCATCCATGTAATGAACCCACAACACGCGCCCAATCAAAATCGCGACGATAAAAATAACGGCTGTCGCGACGAAGCCCACAAGATTTCGGATGGTCATGATTCGACTCTGATCAACGATAAACGGCGAGACTCAGCACGCCGCACACACACACGAGCAAGCTGGCCCGGAACAAGGACGGATGCCACACCACGCGATACACGCCCGTATAGGCGATCACGCGGTCCAGCACCCAGGTAAGCGCGGCGCCCGCGATAAACAGCAGCACGATGGCCGGCACGTAGGCGTCGAATACAGCGATATCACGTGGCATGACGAACTCCTTTCTCTGATGCACCGTCGGCGCGGGTGCGTCCGCTCACCAACGGTTCAAGCGGCGATTGCGGATCGAGCAGCGCGGTACGGATGAAATGCAACTGACTCAGAATGCGTTGCAGTTGATGACGCTCCTCACGCGGCGGCGTAAAGGTGGCCAGCATCTGCTGAAGCGCGGCGATCGCGTCGGTGGTCGCGGCGAGCGCGCGGTCGAAGCGGTCTTCACGCGGACGCTCGAACAGCGCGGTCAGCGCATCGCGCATCGCCCGTAACGTGACGCGCCACGGCATCGTCTTCGCGTAGCGCGCGTCGGCCGGCAGCGTCGCCACTTCGCGACGCAGATCGATCATCGCGTTGCCCACTTCGAGCACTGCGAACAGCCAGCGCAACGTGTCGCGCTTGAGTTCGGGCTCGTTCTGCGCGAGCGCGTTGATCTGGAACATCAGATCGCGCGCGCCGCTCTCGAAGCGCGAACGCACCCGCCGCATGCCCGCGCGGCTCGCCAGCGACACCTGGCGGCGCAGGTCCACCAGCAGGCGATTGCGCAGCCACGGCGTCGACGGCGGCAGCAGCACCGCGAATGCGATCGATACCACCAGCATCGACAGCACCAGCGCAATCGCGTCGTTGATCGTGCCGCTCGGGTCGTAATGGATCACGTTGTCCGGGCCGGCCAGAAAGCAGAAGAAGATGCAGTAGCCGACGCCATAACCGGCCAGTGCCGGGCGCGTCGTCATAAACACACCGAACAGCAGGAACGGCGTAAGCGCCGCGCACAGCAGCGGAAAACCGTCGATGTGCGGATACACCCCGTACACCGCGATCATCCCCATGACGGAGGCGACCAGCGTGCCGCCGGCCATCTGGAACGCGGTGCGCTTCGGATTCGGCGACGCCGAGGCGAGCGCGCAGACGGCGGCGGCATCCAGTGTCAAAGTCGAACCGCTCGGCCACGCGGTCGCGATCCAGAACGCGCCGAGCACCATCATCACGAGGGCGGCCCGCACGCCCGCGACGCCCGCCGCGATCGCGTTGGTCTTCGGCTCGTAGCGCTCGATCCAGCGCTCGCGCTCGTGCGTGTCGACGGCAAGCGACGCGTAAGTGGCCGCGTACGCATGCAGATCGTCGACAAAGCGGTACAGCAGCTCGGCGCCGGTGTCGAAGTCGAGCAACGGCGCGTCGGGGTGCGCTTCGAGCGCGCAGCGCGTCGCGCGTACGCGCTTCGGCAACTCGGCCTTGTAGGCGTCGAGTTGCGCGGCGGCGTGGGCGGCATCGGCGGCGCTCAGCACGGGTTCGCCGGATTTCGCGAGTAGCGGGGCGATTTCCTTGAAGTACGGTTCGAGCGCGTCGACCGCAATCGCCGCGCCGTGCGTGTCCTGGCTCGGACCGGTTTCGCGCAGCCGGTTCATCAACTGATGCAGTGCGTGAAAGCGCGTCGACGCGGTCATGAACTCGCTGTTCAATCGCGCGAGACGGCCGCCGCGCATCCGCGAATCGGGTCCTTCGAACACGGCCACGCTGCGCGCCGCTTCGAATCCGACGATATCGGCGACGAAGCGCGCATTGGTCGCTTCGATCTGCGCGCGGTCGTTACGGCCCGCGAGCGACGCGGACACATACTCGACGAACGACGAAAAGCGCGCCCGCACGGTGCCGCGCATCTGCAAGCCGGCGAACTGCGGGAACACCAGGCCGCTGACCGCGCCCGCGCAGACGATCCCGAGCACGACTTCGGCGACCCGCGTCAGCGCGCTGAGAAACGCGCCGTCCGGATGCTGCGAAGCGGGGATGCCGATCAGCGCGGCGGTGTAGCCGGCCAGCACGAAACCGTACGACTTGAAGTTGCGATTGCGCGCGGCGCCGGCCGTGCAGATGCCGACCCAGATCGCGGTGCTGGCAATAAACAGCTCGGGCTGCTGCGCGAACAGGCCGATCAACGCGAGCATCACGACGAGGCCGACGAGCGTGCCGCAGATCCGGTAGAAGCTCTTCGCGAACACCATGCCGCTTTGCGGCTGCATCACGATGAACACGGTGGTCATCGCGGTGCGTGGCTGTGGCAGGTCGAGTTTCATCGCGATGCCGAGCGCGAGGAAACAGGCGGCGAGCGCCTTGAACAGATAGATCCACGTGAGGCCGTCGTTGCGCGCCCAGTCGGCGGCGGCCGCGTAGAGCGTGGCGAGCGACGTCGGGCGCGCGGTGGAGGAAGGGGAGGCTGACATGGCCGGTTGCCTCACTCGACCGCGGGCGCGGTGGTGGACGATCGCGTTGCGGTGACTGCCGCGCTGACGCCTGTGTTACCTGCGCTTCCGCTTTGGCTGGCGGGCGCGACGGTGTTGCCCGCGTGGCTCGCCGCGCCGGTCTGAACGGACACGTCTGCGGGTTTCGCGGCGCTCGCGGCAGGATCGCCCGCCACGTTGCCTTTGCCGCTGCTGCCCTTGCCATGTGCCGGCAGCGTCTCATTCGCCTGCGGTCCATTAGCCGGTTCATCGAGCCCGCCGCCCAGCGCCGTGACCAGCGACGCATGCGCGCCCAGCCGCTCGGCCTGAATCTTCGCGACGCCTTCCTGTGCGCGCAGCAACTGGTTCTGCGCGACCAGCACGTTCAGATAATCGGTCAGGCCGCGCCGGTAACCTTCACGCGACAGATCGTAGTTCTTGCGGGCGGCGGCGACCGAACGGTCGGCATCACCGGCCTGCGTGGCGAGCGAGCGAATCCGGATCACCTGATCGGACACGTCCTTCAACGCGCCCACGATCGACTGGTTATAGCGATCGACCGCTTCGTCGTAACCCGCCGACGCTGCGCCGAGTTGCGAGCGCAAGCGGCCGCCGTCGAGAATCGGCAGCGACAGCGCCGGCCCAGCGCTCCAGCTATGCGACGGATTCTTCAGGAACTGGAACAGCGGCCCCATCGCGGCATAACCGCCGATCGACGCGAGCAGATTGATGTCCGGATAAAAATCGGCCTTGGCGACGTCGATGCCGCGCGCTTGCGCCGCCACGGTCCAGCGCGCCGCGACCACGTCCGGCCGATGGCCGATCAGGTCGGCGGGCAAGCTGCTGGGCAGGCTGGCCGGCGCGGTATCCAGCGACAGCGTCGGACGCTGGATCGCATCGCCCGCGCCCGGACCTTTGCCGGCCAGCGCGGCCAACTGGTTGCGGCCGAGCGCGATCTGCTCGTCGAGCGCGTCGATCTGGCGGTCGTATTCCGGCAGCGGCGTTTCGGCCTGGCTCACGTCGAGCTGCGTGCCGATGCCGCCCTTCAGCCGGCGGTTGGCGAGATCGACGATCTGCTGCTGTTGCTTCAGGGTCGCCTTGGCGATGTCGAGCAGCGCGTAGTTCATCGACATCTCGATGTACGTGCGCACCACGTTGCCTTCCAGTTCGAGTTGGGCGGCGCGGGCATCCGCGGCGCTGGCGTGGGCGGCGTCGAGCGCGCGTTCGGCGGCGTTGCGGTCCTTGCCCCAGAGATCGAGGTGATACGACAGGCCCAGCGTGCCGGTGTTATTCCACGATTGCTCGCCCGCGAGCGGACCCGGGCCGTAGTACAGGTTGTCGGCCCACTTCTGACGCTGCACCGACAGGCTGCCGTTCACTTGCGGCGCCAGCGCCGAGCGCGCGACGCCCGCCATCGACATGGCCTCGCGCACGCGCGCCTGGGCGGCCGCGAGACTCGGATTGCCGGCCTGCGCGGCGGCGATCCACTCGTTGAGTTGCGGATCGTTATAGGCGCGCCACCAGTCGGCGGCGGGCCACTGGGCGTCCGCGTCGGCGGCGCGGATCGCGTTGCCCACGTCGAGCGAGGAGGGCGCCACGCTGTTCGCTTGCGGCGCGATGCCTCCGGTACTTGCACAGCCGGCGATTGTTAATAGGATCGTAAGAACCGCGGTTGCGGCGATCCCTTTCTGTACCGGAGACTGCACGATTTCCTCCAAAATTGACTATAGAAGCATGTGCGTCATTATATTTTTTGATTGATTGGGGAATAACCTGTAAAGATGCAAGGCATTTTTACGGGATCTGAGACAATCGCCTTTGCGAATCATGTAACAATCGCTTCCGATAAAAGAGGAAGGTTATGGATACGCTTCAAAACATGCGCGTATTTGTCCGGGTGGTCGAAGCGGGCAGCTTTACAGGCGCCGCGCAGCACCTGAACACCACGACGGCCTACGCGTCGCGCGCGGTGTCCGATCTGGAAGCGCATCTGCGCACGCGTCTCCTGAACCGCACCACGCGCCGCATTGCGCTGACGGAAGCCGGTGAGCGCTACCTGCAACGTTGCGAGCAGATCCTCGCCTACGTGGATCAGGCGGAAGCCGAGGCGGGCGACGCGCACGCGCGGCCTGCCGGCAAGCTCAAGGTGCATGCCATGACGAGCTTCGGGCAGCACTACGTGGTGCCCGCCGTCGGCCTTTATCAGGAGCGCTATCCGGACGTGCAGATCGAGTTGACGCTCGCGCAGCGCATGCCCGACCTGCTCGACGAAGGTTTTGACGTGTCGCTGACGCTTGCCACGACCGGCCTGCCGGATTCGGGGCTGGTGTCGCAACGGCTGGGCAGCGCGTTCAGCATCGTGTGCGCGTCGCCGGCGTATCTGGAGCGGCACGGCGTGCCGCAGACGCCCGCCGATCTCGCAAACCACACCTGCATGCAAATGGTGACGCCGGTGTTTCCTACGGACAAATGGACTTTCGACGGTCCGAACGGCGAGGAAACGGTCGCGTTGGGCTCGTCCCGGTTTCAGGTGAACGTGGCCGAAGCCATGGCGGTCGCGGTGAGTCGGGGTATGGGGGTCGGGCTGATTCCGATCTACTCGGCGATCAGCGGTTTGCGCAGCGGCAATCTCGTCTGGCTATTGCCCGAATACACGTCGCAGGAAATGAATCTGTACGCGTTGTATCCGTCGCGCCAGTATCTGGACGCGAAAATCCGTACGTGGGTCGAATTTTTGCGCGACGAATTGCCCGCCACGCTGGCCGCGGATCAGGAAGAGTTGCGGCAGTTCGCGCGTGCGTGAACGGCTGTTACATAGCTGCCGCGCCGCAACATTTCCTTACTTCTGCCGTGCGGTCGATTTGCTAACGTGTCGTTCATGCGCTGCCGCTTCAGCCGGACGCGTTCAATTTCGCTGCTGTTCGGCAAAACGCACTAATGGAAGGACGAGGGATTCATGGATACGCATCTGATGATCGGCGTGGCCGTCATGTTTGGACTGATCGGGATTGCCGCGTCGCGTGATCTGCTGCGCCGTCTGCGGGAGCAGCAGCCGCAACTGGTGCCGATCAAGGTCGAGCGCGCGGATTTTCGGGCGCAGCGGCACGATCGGTGAAATTCGCGGGCAGCGTTTTCGCTGTGCCCGCGTGTTTAGACTTTCAGTTTTTCAATCCAGCGCTTCGATCAAACCCGGCTCGTCGTTGAGCGTGCGATCCACGTCGTGACTCACACGATGCCAGCGGAATCGCCCGGCGGCCAGGCCGCCCGTGCGCGCCAGTTGCTCCAGCTCATCGGCCGGTAAATCCGGTTCCAGCCAGCGACGTGCCGCTTCCGGCCCGAACACCAGTGGACGGCGGTCGTACAGGTCGACAAGACCTGCGTCGGCGCTGGCCGTCACGATCACCAGACCCATGCCTTCCGTTTGCGGCTCCGTGCCGCGTACGCTCGATAGCGCCGCCAGATACATCGGCGCGGCGCTTTTCAGATGCACAAAGTAGGGTTGGCGCGGCGTCGCGTCAGACGATGCGCCGGTCGGCGCCACGTCGGGCGCGCTTTCGGCGCTTTCCGTCGACGGTGCGGCCGCTCTGCGCCACTCGAACCAGCCGTCCGCCGGCACCAATACCCGGCCGGTTTTCCACAATTCTTTGAAATAGCGCGCGGTCGGCGCGGCGTCGGCGCGCGCGTTGATGGTCTGCGGCAAATGTTGCTCTCGCGCCCAATCCGGGCAATAGCCCCAGTGGACCGGGCGCAGCGTTTGATCGGCAAAAATCGCGAGCGGATGCGTGCCCGGCGCGAGGTTATAGCCGGGGCGACGGTCGGCGGCATCGAACAGCATCAGCGGATCGGCGAGACCCAGATGCTGCGTGTAAAGGCGCGGATCGCGATACTGGCTGATTCGACCACACATGAGCGACCTCCGGAGACGACCGGCATGACGGACTAGATCTCGACTACCTTATCCCACCTGAACGCCGGGTTTTCCCACTGCCCGGTGCGCCGGTCGAGGTAACCGCGCGGATTGCAGACCACGCGTGTGCCGTTCACGGTGTAGTCGAACGGCGTATGCGTGTGACCATGAATCCACAGCGCGACCGGCGCGCGCACCAGTTCCGGCAAATGACTGATGAATCCCGCCGACACGCGGTCTTCGGCATACCGCTCAGCCAGACTCAGCCGATGCGGCGCGTGATGCGTGACGACGATCGTCTTGCCGTCGAACGGTTTGGCCAGTTCGCTTTCGAGCCAACTGCGCGCCTGCTGGTGCAGGGCGAGCGAATCGCGGGGCGTGAATTCGCGCGCGGCGTCGTGCGTGTCGTGCGGCCAGTTCGTCTGGATCGGGCCGCGAAAATCGAGCATGGTACGGCGCGCGGCATCGATCGAATCGGCCAGCGTGGCGGGGTCGGCGCCATACAGCGCGAAGTCGGTCCATAAGGTGGTGCCGAGCACACGCCATTGGCCTTGCGGGTCGACCAGCGTGGCGTTGTTCAGCACGTGCACGTTGTCGACCTGCGCGGCCGCATCGTATAGCGCGGCGTCGAGCGCGCCGAATTCGCCGTCGTAGTACTCGTGATTGCCGGGCACGTAGATCACCGGCACGGTATCGTCGAAAGTTTGCGCGGCCCAACGCGGGCCGGCGGCGTGATTGTGGATGTCGCCCGCCAGCACGATCAGGTCGGCCTGAACATGCGGTATCAGCTCGGGTTCGTCGTTCTCCAGATGCAGATCGGACAGCACTCGAATCTTCACGGCCACGACTCCTGCAAACGGCGCCGCCGGAGAGGGCGGCGGCCTGAGACGTTAGCGTAGCACCTTGCCCGGGTTCATCAGATTCAGCGGATCGAGCGCGTGTTTGACAACGCGCATCAAGTGCACTTCGACGTCCTGCTTGTAGTGCATTGCTTCGTCGATCTTCAACTGGCCGAGCCCGTGTTCCGCGCTGATGCTGCCACGGTGCCGGTGCACGCTGTCGTAGACGATCTGGTTGATCGGGCTCTGGTACTGCTTGAGAAACACCTTCGCGTCGACGCCCTCGGGCGCCTGCACGTTGTAGTGCAGATTGCCGTCGCCGAGATGGCCGAACGTCACCATCCGCACGCCGGGCACCGCCTGCGCGATCGCCGCATCGGTCTCTTCGATGAAATGGCCGATGCGCGAAATCGGCACCGCGATGTCGTGCTTGATGTTCAGACCTTCCTCGGCCTGGGCGAGCGGAATATGTTCGCGCAGATTCCAGAACGCGCGCGATTGCGCGAGGTTTTCCGCGACTACGGCGTCTTGCACCAGGCCTTCTTCGAGCGCGGTTTCCATCAGCCGCTCGAACAGCGCGCGCGCATGCGCTTCGCTCTCGCTGTCCGACAGTTCCAGCAGCACGACTTGCGCGTGCGTGTCGGCGAACGGATAGCGCATCTGTTCAAAATGCCGGCCGACCAGACGCAGGCAGAAATCCGACATCAGTTCGAAACCGGTCAGCAGCGGCCCGGCGATGCGTTGGGTCAACGACAGGAAATCGAGCGCCGCATGCGGCGACGCGAGCGCGGCGAGCGCCGTGACCCGCGCGGCCGGCCGCGGATGCAGCTTGAGCACGGCGGCGGTGATGATGCCGAGCGTGCCTTCGGCGCCGATGAACAGATCGCGCAGATCGTAGCCGGTGTTGTCCTTGCGCAGTCCGCGCAGGCCGTCCCACAGTTCGCCTTGCGGCGTGACCACTTCGAGGCCGAGGCACAGCTCGCGCGTGTTGCCGTAGCGCAGCACGCCGGTGCCGCCCGCGTTGGTGGCGAGATTGCCGCCGATCGTGCAACTGCCTTCGGCCGCGAGGCTCAACGGGAACAGGCGGCCGGCTTCGTCGGCGTGCTTCTGGACCTCGGCGAGGATCACGCCGGCTTCGACGGTGATCGTGTTGTTGTGCGGATCGATGTCGCGGATGCGATTCAGCCGCCGCAAGCTGATAACCGCCTGCGCGCCGCTCGCGTCCGGCGTGGCGCCGCCGGCGAGGCCGGTGTTGCCGCCCTGCGGCACCAGCGCGATGCGATGCTCGACGGCGAGTTTGACGAGCGCGGCGGCTTCATTCGCGGTGGCCGGGCAGAGCACCGCGCAGGCCGCGCCGGTATAGCGGCGGCGCCAGTCGGTGAGGTAAGGGGCGGTGTCGTGCGCGTCGGTCAGGACATGGGTTGCGCCGATGGCGTCACGGCAGGCGGCGAGGAAAGCGGTTTGGGTCATGTTGGTCGGTCAGCGGGTTCGGGGCGCGGAGATGGATGACGGCGGGCGCTTTTTTTGTCAGGCGTTGTTGCCTGGCTGATTTTTAGCCTGTTCTTTCGCCTGCTTCACGGCTTGTTTCCCAGCCCGTTTCGCCGCGCGTTTGAACGGCGCGACGTAAATCAGTGTGCAGACAAAAAACACCACGGCGAGTGCGACTTCGAGCCAGCCCAGGCGCGCGCTCAAACCACGGTCGCTCCAGCCGCGAACAATGCCTTCCGCAAAATACAGCAGGATCAGCATCGACGCCCATTGCAGCGTATAAAGCCGACGCCGCCAGACGCCCGGCAACGCGAGCAGCAGCGGCACGGCCTTCAACACCATGGCCGAGCCGCCGGGGCGCAGCGGCGCGAGCCACCATTCCCACGCGACGGACAGCGCGATCAGCGCGATCAGGGCCGCCGTGGCGCCATAGGCGGCAGCGGTTTTTTGCGGCACGGGCAGCGAGCTTGTCGCGGAAGAGGCGGGCATGGACGCGCCGCTCGCCTGATCTACGGTCGACGTGCCGGCCGCTTGGGCATTCGGCTCGTTCACGGCCGGGCGCTCAGGGAAGCCGCCGCGCGCGCGACGCGTGCGCCGAGTGCGATGGCGAGGGTTCTTTCGTCGGCGGAGATGTCTTGTTCCGCCGTGCCCGCGCGGGCGAAATGCGACGCGCCGTACGGCGTGCCGCCGGTCTGCGTGGTGGACAGCACGCTCTCCGTGTACGGAATGCCGACGATCAGCATGCCGTGATGCAGCAGCGGCAGCATCATGGACAGCAGCGTGGATTCCTGACCGCCGTGCAGACTGCCCGTGGACGTGAACACACAGCCAGGTTTGCCCGACAACGCACCCGCGAGCCACTGCGGCGTGGTGCCGTCGAGAAAGTATTTGAGCGAGGCGGCCATGTTGCCGAACCGGGTGGGCGAACCGAGCGCCAGACCGGCGCATTCTTCGAGGTCGCGCAGCTCGACGTAGGGTGGGCCTTCGGCGGGAATATCCGGCTGCGTCGCTTCGCAGACGGCGGAAACCGCCGGCACCGTGCGTACGCGCGCCTGCATGCCGGGGACGCTGTCGACGCCGTGCGCGATCGCCAGCGCGAGCTCGCGCGTGGCGCCGTGACGGCTGTAATAGAGCACGAGAATGTCTTTCATAGGCCTCATCGGTGAACGGGTATTATAGGGGTTGGGTCCGCTGCAGAGGCCACTCATAGCCGTTCGGCCAGGTGCCGGGAATGGTCTGGCCAGGTGCTGATCCCGTCCTGCCTCGGTCCCTAAGCCTGGTCCCTAAGCACGGTCCAGAAACACGGGTTCACGAAGCAAGGAGGTGGGTTTGTTGTCCAGGGTGCGTTTCGATCTCGACACGCTCAAGAGGCTCGCGCAATTTGCCGCGCAGCGCAGCAGCGAAGACCGCATTCCGCAGGTGGCCGGCAGTCTCACGTTCACCACCATGCTCGCGCTCGTGCCGCTCGCCACGGTCGCGTTCGCGCTGTTCACCGCGTTCCCGATCTTCAGTTCGTTCCAGGAGTCGCTGCAGTTTTTCCTCGCCGACCACCTGATGCCCGCGCAACTGAACAGTCAGATTTTCAAGTATCTGAACCAGTTCGCTTCGAAGGCCAAGGGGCTCACCACGATCGGCATGATCCTGCTGTTTCTCACGGCCGTGATGACCATGATGACGGTCGAATCCGCGTTCAACGTGATCTGGCGCGTGCGCAAGCCGCGGCCCATCGCGCAGCGCATTCTCGTCTACTGGGCGATCATCACGCTCGGCCCGCTGCTGATCGGCGTGAGCCTGTCGATTTCCTCGTATCTGTTCACGCAATCCATGACGTTCACGGCGGCGCAGCGCATCACGCCGCTGATCGAATGGGCGCTCGCCGGCGCCGCGCTGCCGCTCACGGCGCTGGCCTTCACGATTCTCTACGTGTATTTGCCGAACTGCCGGGTGGAGTGGCGCGACGCGGTGATCGGCGGCGTGACCGCGGCGATCGCGTTCGAACTCGCCAAGCGCGGTTTCGGCTACTACGTGCGCCGGATTCCGACCTACACCGCCGTGTACGGCGCCTTCGCCGCCGTGCCGTTGTTCCTGCTCTGGATGTACCTGTGCTGGTTCATCACGCTGGCGGGCGCGATGATCGCGTCCGCGTTACCGGCGATCCGCATCGGTCAGTTTCACCGGCCTACGTTCGAGGGCAGCGATCTGTTCGACTCGCTCGAACTGCTCGCGCGGCTTTCGGAAGCACGCGACGCGGGCAAGCGCGGTTACACGGTGCCCGAGCTTTCGCGGATGCTTCGCCGCGATATGGACACTACGATCAACCTGCTGCAGAAGCTGGAGGAAATCGAGTGGATCGCGCGCTTGCAGGAGGACGGCATGCGCCCGCACTTCCTGCTGCTGGCCAACCCGGCGCAGATCACGGTGGAGCGCTTGTTCGATCTGTTCGTGATCGACCGCGCGGAACTGGAGTATCAACTCGAACTCGACGCTACGCGGGTGGATGGCGACACGCTGCTGACCGCGCTGGACAACGACAAGCTGAAGAAGGTGACGCTCGCCGCTTTGCTGACGGCACGCGCGGCCGCTCGCGCGCTGCGTGCCGAGGATGGTGGAGAAAACGCGGCGTCGATGCCGCATCAGGCGGCTTGAAGCGACCTGATGCGGTTTTCTTAATCGCTACAGCGAAATCTTGCCGACGCAGATGTCCTTGAACATCACCCAATCGCCCATCAGGCTATAGACCGGGTGCCGGAAGGTAGCCGGCCGGTTCTTCTCGAAGAAGAAATGGCCGACCCACGCAAAGCCATATCCGCAGATCACCGCAGCCGGCAGCCACAGCCAGCCGCCGGTGGCGAGCGCCATCGCGAGACAGCCGATGACGCCGAGCGACCCCACGAAATGCAGCCGCCGCGAGACCGTATTGCGATGCTCGCTCAGATAGTACGGATAGAACTCCGCGAAACTCGCGAAGTGATCGGGGTGGGCGGTTTGAGCCATCTCGGCCTCCGGATTTCTATGTTTCTCGACTCCGTGCCCGTCGCTTCCAGGGGGCTTCGTTGCGCGCCGTCGGCATGCCCGGCGCGCCGTCGAAACAGGACAGGCGTGACCCATTGTGCGGCCATTCGACTGATGCGCGCAACCTGGCCATTCGGCCGATGGCGCGCCGCTTCCGGCGCGCGTATCGTGACGGTTCGCCGCGACTATCGAGCGCCGCGAGGCGGTCGGGAGGCGAAGCTGAAGAGGGCGTCGAGCGTGGCGTCGGGTTGCTCGGTCATCAAGGCGTGGCCGGCGTCCAAAGTGATCGTGTCGACCGCTACGCCCGCTTGCGCGAGCGCGTCGGCGAGCGCTTTAGCCGCGCGCGGCGGCGTCATCGCGTCGCGCCGGCCGACCACCACGCGGGTCGCGCAGCGCACCTGGGCGGCGCGGGCGAGGCCGTCCGTGTAGCCGTTGCAGGCGCTGAAGTCGGTGTGGAACAGATTGGCTTCGCCGCGTGCCGACACGCGCTCCATCAACCGCTGGTTCATGCCGTACAGCCAGAAGCCGGGGCCGGGGCACGAGGGCTTGGCGGCGAGTGTCGAATGCGACCATTCGTTGACCATGCCGATCGCCTCAGGCTCGCGGTTCAGCGCGGCGTCGAGCAAGGTGTCGGAGACGGTCATCGGGACCGCCGTGGCGAGCAGCGCGAGGTGCGTCGCGCGCTCGGGGTAGCGGCCGGCGAAGTCGAGCGCGATCAGCGAACCCATGCTGTGGCCGGCCACGAACGCGCGTTGCACGCCGGCGGCGTCGAGCAGCGCGGCGAGCCAGTCGGCCATGGCGGCCACGGAGGTGAGCGCCGGGCCGCTGCTGCGGCAGTGGCCCGGCAGGTCCACCGCCAGCACGCCGAAACCGTGGTGCGCGAAGTAGCGGCTTTGCAGCGCCCACACGCTATGGTCGTGTTCCGCACCGTGGATGAACACGACGGTCGGCAAAGTGGCGTCGAACGGTTTGCCGCCGGTGTACGCGTAGGCGGGTTGGCCTTGAACGGTGAGGATCATGCGGACTCCGGGCGGGGTTGGCCGGCGGCGCTCGGTGCAGCGGCACGGCCGCCTGGCGCCACGCTCGAACCGCTCGCTTTCTGCGCGGCTTTCAGCGCGCGCTTGAGGTCGTCGATCAGGTCGTCGGGATCTTCGAGGCCGATCGACAGCCGGATCGTGCCTTCCGTGATACCCGCTGCGGTGAGCGCGGCGGCGTCCATGCGGAAGTGCGTGGTCGATGCCGGATGAATCACCAGCGAGCGTGCGTCGCCGACGTTCGCCAGGTGCGAGAACAGTGAGAGCGCTTCGATAAAGCTGCGCCCGGCCGCGCGGCCACCGCGCAAATCGAAGCTGAACACGGCACCCGCGCCGCGCGGCAGCAGGCGTTTGGCGAGCGCGTGATCCGGGTGTGTCGGCAGCTCCGGGTAGGCGACCGCGTCGACCGCCGCGTGAGACACGAGAAAGTCGACCACCCGGCGCGTATTGGCAATGTGCCGTTCCATCCGCAAAGGCAGCGTCTCGATGCCTTGCAGCAACTGCCACGCAGCCTGCGGATGCAGGCATGCGCCGAAGTCGCGCAGACCTTCGCGGCGGGCGCGCAGCAGGAACGGCGCGACCGTGCTTTCCTCGCTGAACACCATGCCGTGAAAGCCGTCGTAAGGCTCGGTGAATTCGGGGAAAAGGCCGGAGGCCTCGAAGTCGAAGGTGCCGCCGTCCACCAGCACGCCGCCAATCGTCGTGCCGTGGCCGCCCAGAAACTTGGTCGCCGAGTGGTAGACGAAGTCGGCGCCGTGCTCGAACGGTTTGAGCAGATACGGCGTGGTGAAGGTCGAGTCGACCAGTAGCGGCACGCGGTGCTCGTGCGCGATCTGCGCGACGGCGGCAATGTCCAGCACGTCGAGGCCCGGGTTGCCGAGCGTTTCGCCGAACAGCAGGCGCGTGTTCGGGCGCAGCGCGGCGCGCCACGCATCGGTGTCGCCGGGTTTGACGAAGGTCGTCTCGATGCCGAAGCGCCGCAACGTGTAATGCAGCAGGTTGTGCGAGCCGCCGTACAGCGCGCTGGAGGCGACGATGTGGGAGCCAGCGCCCATCAGCGTGGCGATCGCCAGATGCAGGGCGGCCTGGCCGCTGGCGGTGCCGATCGCGCCCGCGCCGTTTTCGAGCGCGGCCACGCGCTCTTCGAATACGGCCACGGTCGGGTTAGAGATGCGGGAATAGACGTGGCCGGCACGCTCCATATTGAAGAGCGCCGCGGCGTGGTCGGAATCGCGGAACGAAAACGAGGTAGTCTGGTAGATCGGCGTGGCGCGCGCGCCGGTGGTCGGGTCGGGCGCGGCGCCGGCGTGCAGCGCAAGCGTATCGAAACGGTTGGCGGACATGCTGGGCGGCGAGGCCACGAACGGCCTCGCGAAAGGTGAAAGTGGCGGCCATCCTATCACCGGCGCCGGGCGCATCAAGCGCGGTTTTCCCGATGCGCCGGCGGGGCGGTGGGCGGAGATCGCCTGAGATTCGCGCGGATCCGGCGCGGCTTGAGCGCGGATTCAACGCGGATTCAGCGCGAATCGCGCACGGATTCAGCCGGGCGAACGCCCGTCGCGCCTTGGTGGGCGGGCCGCTTTCCTTTTATGGGCCTTTCCGCTAGGATCGAAAATCATTCATGCATTACCAGCTTAGCGGGTATCTCGGGAGACAGATCATGCGAGTCAGCGACATTCTTAAGGTTAAAGGCAACACCCTTTTCACGGTCACGCCGGACACCACGCTGCACGAAGCCGTCAACGCAATGGCCGAGCACGACATCGGCTCGCTGGTGGTGATGGAATACGGTGATCTGGTCGGCATGCTGACCTTCCGCGAAATCATCAATACGCTGAGCAAGAACGGCGGCAGCGTCGGCACCTCCACGATCCGCAAGGTCATGGACGACCATCCGCTCACCTGCACGCCGGAAACGGACGTGAACGAAGTCCGTCGCATGATGCTCGAGCACCATGTGCGCTATCTGCCGGTTCTGGAAAGCCGCACGCTGATGGGCGTGATCTCGTTTTACGACGTCGCCAAGGCTGTGGTCGAAGAACAGGGTTTCGAGAACCGTATGCTCAAGGCCTATATCCGCGACTGGCCGGAAGAGCAGCAGGAACAACCCGCGCGTTAATGTGAATCAGTCGTGAGTTAATGCGCGGTGATTCACCGCAGCGCTCGGGCATTCGCTGTGAGCGGTTGCGGTGAGCGCGAATATGCAGTCAGGGCGCGCGCGAAAGCGTGCGCTTTTTTTGTGCCCGGACTTGTGCCCAAGCCCGCCACCCTGTTGCTCTTTTAGCGTGTCCTTCGAACTTCATGAGCGATCGTCCGATACCTGCCGCCCACCGTACCGCCCGCACCCACGAGGCGCACGAGTCCCAGTTCCGGCTGCTCAGTCAGCGCCGCTTCGCGCCGTTTTTCTGGACCCAGTTCCTCGGCGCGATGAACGACAACGTGTTCAAGATCGGTTTCACGTCGCTGGTCACGTATCAGGCGGCGCGCTTTTCCGGTGTCGATCCGGCCACGGCGGCGTTCCTGATCTCGGCCATTTTCATTCTGCCGTTCGTGCTGCTGTCCGCCACCTCTGGCCAGATCGCCGACAAATACGACAAGGCGATGCTCACGCGCTTCGTCAAGACGTTCGAAATCGTCGTGATGCTGATCGGCGGCACGGGGTTCTGGCTGCATAGCGCGCCGCTGCTGTACCTGTGCACGTTTCTGATGGGCGTGCATTCAACCGTGTTCGGACCGGTCAAGTATTCGTACCTGCCGCAGCATCTGTCGAAGTCGGAACTGGTCGGCGGTAACGGCATGGTCGAGATGGGCACCTTCGTGGCGATCCTGATCGGCACGATCATCGGCGGTGCGGGCGCGGGTTTCGTCGAACATGGCGCGGTGTTGCTAGCCTGCGCGTGCGTCGCGATTGCTCTGGTGGGGCGCTTCGTCTCGAGCTTCGTGCCGGTCACGCCGGCGGCGCAAGCCGATCTGCGTATCAACTGGAATCCGGTCACCGAGACGTGGCGCAACCTGAAGCTGGCGCGCGAAAACCGTACCGTGTTTCTGAGCCTGCTGGGCATCTCCTGGCTGTGGTTCGTGGGCGCGACGTTTCTGTCGTCGTTTTTCAGTTTCGCGAAAAACGTGCTGTCCGCCGACCCGGACGTCGTGACCGTGCTGCTCGGCACGTTCTCGATCGGCATCGGCCTCGGTTCGCTGATGTGCGAAAAGCTCTCGAAACGGCGTATCGAAATCGGCCTGGTGCCGCTCGGTTCGATCGGTATGAGCGTGTTCGCGATCGATCTGTTTTTCGCGAGCCACGCGCTGCCGGCGGCGGGGCATCTGTTGAGCGTCGGCGAGTTTCTCGCGCGGCCGGCCCACTGGCGCGTGTTGGCCGACCTGTTCCTGCTTGCCATGTTCGGCGGCTTCTACAGCGTGCCGCTGTATGCGCTGATCCAGAGCCGCAGCCAGCCGAGCCACCGCGCGCGGATCATCGCGGCGAACAATATTCTGAACTCGCTGTTCATGATTCTTTCGTCGCTGATGGCGGTCGGGCTGACCTCGGCCGGCTTCAGTATCCCGGCGCTTTTCCTGATCACGGCCTTGCTGAATATCGTGGTGGCGACCTACATCTATTCGCTGGTGCCGGAGTTTCTGCTGCGCTTCGTCGCGTGGGTGCTCGTGCATACGTTCTACCGGATCCGCCTCGTGCATCCCGAACGGATTCCGGAAGAGGGCGCGGCCGTGCTCGTTTGTAATCACGTGAGCTTCGTCGACGCGATCGTCATCATGGCCGAAAGCCCGCGGCCGATCCGTTTCGTGATGGATCACCAGATCTTCAAGTCGCCGTTCGCCGGCTGGGTGTTCCGTCATGCGAAGGCGATTCCGATCGCGCCGGCCCATCAGGATCCGGAACTGTTGACGCGCGCCTACGAACGTTGCGCGCAGGCGCTGGCCGAGGGCGATCTGGTTTGCATCTTTCCGGAAGGCAAGCTCACCAAGACCGGCGACATGAATCCGTTCCGTCATGGCGTGACCGAGATCATCAAGCGCACGCCCGCACCGGTTGTGCCGATGGCGTTGCGTGGTCTGTGGGGCAGCGTGTTTTCGCGCGCCAACGACGCGCGCTGGCCGCGGCCGGTTCAAAAGGGCGTGATGAGTCGGTTGACGCTCGCGGTGGGCGAGCCGATCGACCCGGACCTAGCCACGCCTGAGTTGCTGCAGCAGGTCGTGACGGAGTTGCGCGGGGCGCGGAAGTAGCGGGTGGATCGGGCGCGCCGCTCCCAGGCGGCCCCGCCCGGTACTTGTCCGGACGGCATCCAGAAGGCATATAGCGAACCTGCGCCACCGCCTGGCCTCGAACGGGCTGGCATAATAGTGCCTTCCCCGCATTTCTTTGGACGACGCCCATGTCCGGCAACACGCTCGGTACGCTTTTCACTGTCACGACCTTCGGCGAATCGCACGGCCCCGCTATCGGCTGCGTGATCGACGGCTGCCCGCCGGGCATGGCGCTCACCGAAGCCGACATCCAGTTCGAACTCGACCGCCGCAAACCCGGCACCTCGCGCCACGTCACGCAGCGCCAGGAAGAAGACAAGGTCGAGATCCTGTCGGGCGTGTTCGAAGGCCAGACCACCGGCGCGCCGATCGCGCTGCTGATCCGCAATACGGACCAGCGCAGCAAAGACTACGGCAACATCGTCGACACGTTCCGTCCGGGCCACGCCGACTACACCTACTGGCAGAAATACGGTATTCGCGACTACCGCGGCGGCGGCCGTTCGTCGGCGCGTCTGACCGCCCCCACGGTGGCGGCGGGCGCGGTGGCGAAGAAGTGGCTGCGCGAAAAGTTCGGCACCGAGATTCGCGGCTACATGGCCGCGCTCGGCGAGATCGACGTGCCGTTCGTCGACTGGGCGCACGTGCGCGAGAACCCGTTCTTCGTGCCGAACGCCGACATCGTGCCGCAGCTCGAGGAGTACATGGACGCGCTGCGTAAAGACGGCGATTCGATCGGCGCGCGTATCAACGTCGTGGCGTCCGGCGTGCCGGTCGGCCTTGGCGAACCGCTGTTCGACCGTCTCGACGCCGACATCGCGCATGCCATGATGGGCATCAACGCGGTCAAGGGCGTGGAGATCGGCGCGGGCTTCGCGAGCGTCGCGCAACGCGGCTCGGTGCACGGCGACGAACTGACGCCGGAAGGCTTCGTCGGCAATCACGCGGGCGGTGTGCTCGGCGGCATTTCGACCGGGCAGGACGTTACCGTGTCGATCGCGATCAAGCCGACGTCCAGTATTCGCACGCCGCGTCGCTCGATCGACAAAGCCGGGCAGCCGGCCGTCGTCGAAACGTTCGGGCGGCATGACCCGTGCGTGGGCATTCGCGCCACGCCGATCGCTGAATCAATGCTTGCGCTGGTGCTGATCGACCACGCGCTGCGTCATCGCGCGCAGTGCGGCGATGTTGCCGTCAGCACGCCGAAGATCGCTGCCAGCGCGCCGTAACCGGTGCGCGGGTTGAGTAGCTTCATTGTGTCGTAAGAACGTGCGCGCGGCGTTCTTGTCATGACCGATCCGACTATCGATCCGGTTCAAAGCCATCTGGCCGACCTGCGCAATCGCGCAGCCGCGCCGGACGCCATGGCGAGCGACTGCTTCGCGCTCGGTCAGTTAATACTGCAACACGCCGGCCGCGACAAAGACCGCCAACGCGAGGCACTTGCCGCGCTGGTGCGTGCCTATCAACTCGATCCCTCCTGCGATCCCACGCTGCTTCACACGATTGCGCAGACCGCCTTTGTCCTGCGCGATTGGTCTTTGACCGACGCCGCCGCCCAACTGCTCCTGTCCCACAATGCCGACGACGCCAACGCGCTGATCTGGCGCGCCGCCGCCGTCCAGCAGCGCGACGAATTCGCCCTGGCGGAGCAACTGTTGCGCGAGGCGGTGCGCGTCGTGCCCGGCAATCCGGTGGCGCTTCACAAGCTGGCGTTGTGCGTCAAGGAACAGGCGCGTTTCGCCGAAGCGGAAGCGTTGCTCAGGCAAGTGCTGACGTTATCGCCGGATAACGCGCATGCGCGGTTCGATCTGTCGGAACTCGAAATCCGCACGGGACGGTTCACCGATGGCTGGGCCCACTACGAATCACGCGTCGCGTTTGGCGGCGAGCTGAATAACGCGCAGCAGGCGCTCGCGTCGATCAGCGCGCATTGGCAGGGCGAATCGCTGGCGGGCAAGACGCTGGTGGTTTATGGCGAGCAAGGCAACGGCGATTGTCTGTGGGCGGTGCGTTTTCTGCCGCACCTCGCCGAGCGGGCGCGGCGCGAGGGCGGCCGGGTGATCTTCGGTCACGACGGACCGTTGCGGCGTCTGTTCGAACGCATCCTGCCTACCGATTTACCGCTCGAAACGAGTCTGGACACACGGCCCGATTTCCATTGCGGCCTAATGAGCTTGCCGCTGCGGCTCGGCGTGTTCGATGCAACGGGATGGGGCCGGCCGTATCTGAGCGCCGACCCTACGCTTGTACAGGCATGGCGCGAGCGGGTCGGCGCGCGCGTCGCGGCGAAACACGGTCATCGCAAAGTTGGTCTGGTATGGAACGGCAATCCCGAACATATCCGCGACGTGCGGCGCTCGGTGCCGGTGGCGCAACTCGAGCCGCTGCTGAACGTGCCGGGCGTGAGCTATTTCGCGTTGTCGCCGGGACGCGGCGAGACGGTCGCGCAATGGCGGGAGAAGGGGCTGGATGTCGTCGATATGACCGGTCATTTTCAGTCCGGATTCGACGACGTGGCTGCGCTGCTGGCGAATCTGGATCTGGTGGTGACGATCGACAGCGGGCCCGCGCATCTGGCCGGCGCACTCGGCGTGCCGACCTGTTTGATGATCGATCACGTGTCCGCGTGGTTTTGGGGCGATGAATCGTCGGCGACGCCCTGGTACGATTCGATTGAGCTGGTTCGACAGCCTGAGGTCGGCGATTGGACGCCGGTGGTGGCGCACGTGCGGGAACGGATCGTGGCGCTGGTGCGGAATTGAAATTCGCCTTCGCAACGCGCGACCTGCAGTCGACGCGCCGCGAAGGCAAATGCACAGCCTTTACATATTCGGGTAGTTCGGCCCGCCGCCACCCTCAGGCGTGACCCACACGATGTTCTGCGTCGGGTCCTTGATATCGCAGGTCTTGCAGTGCACGCAGTTCTGCGCGTTGATCACCAGACGCTCGCCGCCGTCGTCGTTCTTGACGAACTCGTACACGGCCGCCGGGCAATAACGCGCTTCCGGACCGGCATAGGTCTGCCAGTTCACATTCACCGGCACCGACGGGTCTTTCAGCGTCAGATGAGCCGGCTGGTTCTCTTCGTGATTGGTGTTCGAGATGAACACCGACGAAAGCCGGTCGAACGTCAACTTGCCGTCAGGCTTCGGATAGATGATCGGCTTGCACTGCGACGCCGGCTTCAGCATTTCATGATCCGAATGCTGGTGATGCAGCGTCCAGGGCACATTGCCGCCCAGCACCTTCTGCTCCAGACCGACCATCAGCGTGCCGAGATACAGGCCCTTGCTCATCCACTGTTTGAAATTGCGCGCGCGATGCAGTTCGGTGTGCAGCCACGACGTTTTGAACGCTTCCGGATAGGCTGTGAGTTCGTCGCTTGTGCGTCCCGCCTGCACGGCTTCGAACGCAGCGTCGGCGGCCAGCATGCCGGTCTTGATCGCCGCATGCGAGCCCTTGATCCGCGACGCATTCAGGAAGCCCGCGTCGTCGCCCACCAGCGCGCCGCCCGGGAACACCAGCTTCGGCAGCGACATCAGACCGCCCGCGGTGATCGCCCGTGCGCCGTACGACACGCGCTTGCCGCCTTCCAGGATCGCGCGGATCGCCGGATGCGTCTTGTAGCGCTGGAATTCCTCAAACGGCGACAGATACGGATTCGTGTAGCCCAGGCCGACCACGAAGCCCACCATTACCTGGTTATTGTCCATGTGATACAGGAACGAGCCACCGTAGGTGTCGTTTTCCAGCGGCCAGCCGGCGGTGTGCATCACCAGACCCGGCTTGTGCTTGCCCGGATCGATTTCCCACAGTTCCTTGATGCCGATACCGTAGACCTGCGGATCGACGCCTTCGCGCAGCTTGAACCGGTCGTTCAGTTGACGGCCCAGATGCCCACGCGCGCCTTCGCAGAACAGCGTGTATTTGGCATGCAGTTCCATGCCGAGCTGGAAGTTCTCGGTCGGCTCGCCGTCCTTGCCGATGCCCAGATTGCCGGTCGCCACGCCCTTGACCGAGCCGTCGTCGTTGTAAAGGATTTCAGCGGCCGGAAAGCCCGGGAAAATCTCGACGCCCAGCGCCTCGGCCTGCTGACCCAGCCAGCGCGTGACGTTCGCGAGGCTGATCACGTAGTTGCCGTGGTTCTTGAAGTTGTCCGGCAGCGCCCAGACCGGCACGTTCTTCGAGCCGGTTTCGCTCAGGAAGAGGAATTTGTCTTCGCTCACCGCCACGTCGAGCGGCGCGCCTTTTTCTTTCCAGTCCGGAATCAGTTCGGTGATCGCGCGCGGATCCATCACCGCGCCCGACAGGATATGCGCCCCGATCTCCGAGCCTTTTTCCAGCACGCACACGCCCAGCTCGACGCTCTTTTCCGCCGCCAGCTGCTTCAGGCGGATCGCCGCGGACAGGCCAGCCGGGCCGCCGCCGACGATCACGACGTCGTATTCCATCGACTCGCGTGGACCGTATTGCTCAATGAGACTTGCGGGGGTCATTGATGCTCCTCTTACCGTTAGAATGCTTTTTTCGGGTTCGTATTGTGGGCGATGCATCCCCGCACTGCAACCGGATGAGCAGAGATTAGCACGATCGTTCTATTTATGTGATACGGTACCGACCCGTGGCGACGGTCTTACCGCACCTGTCAACCGCAGTTGCAATTACAACCGAACAAGGGAACGACAATGGGCCGTTCGATCAATCTGGAAGGCAAGGTCGCGCTGATCACCGGCGCTTCGAGCGGGTTGGGAAAGCGCTTTGCTCAGGTATTGTCGCAGGCGGGCGCCAAGGTCGTGCTGGCGAGCCGGCGCACCGAGCGGTTGAAGGAATTGCGCGCCGAGATCGAGGCGTCCGGCGGCGCGGCGCATGTGGTGTCGCTCGACGTGACCGATTACCAGAGCATCAAGTCGGCGGTCGCGCATGCGGAGACCGAGGCGGGCACCATCGACATTCTGGTGAACAACTCGGGCGTGTCGACCACGCAGAAGCTGTCGGAAGTCACGCCGGCCGACTTCGAGTACGTGTTCGACACCAACACGCGCGGCGCATTTTTCGTCGCGCAGGAAGTTGCCAAACGCATGATCATGCGCGGCAACAACGCGCAGAACCCGTCGTACCGGATCATCAACATCGCGTCGATGGCAGGCCTGCGTGTGCTGCCGCAGATCGGCTTGTACTCGATGAGCAAGGCGGCTGTCGTCCATATGACGAAAGCCATGGCGCTGGAGTGGGGCAAGCACGGCATCAACGTGAACGCGATCTGTCCGGGGTATATCGACACGGAGATCAATCACCACCACTGGTCGACCGAGCAGGGGCAGAAGCTGGTGTCGATGCTGCCGCGTCATCGCGTCGGCAAGCCGGACGATCTGGACGGGCTCCTGCTGCTGCTGGCGGCCGACGAGTCGCAGTTCATCAACGGCTCGGTGATCGCCGCCGACGACGGCTTTGGGCTCGCCTGATTTGAGTCCACTTTAACTTTAAGAAGCAGGCAGAACGGAAGTACGATGAGCGATTTTCACGCAGTCTTTGAGATGTCCATGCCGATCCGTTGGGGCGATATGGACGCATTCGGCCATGTCAACAACACGGTCTATTTCCGCTACATGGAGCAGGTGCGGATCTCCTGGTTCGAACAGATGGGCCTGGCGGGCAGCAATGCCGACGGGCAAGGCCCGGTGATCGTCAACGCGTCGATGGAGTTTCTCAAGCAACTGCATTATCCCGGCGACGTGATCGGCCGGATGACGGTGGCCACGCCTGGCCGCAGCAGCTTCGACACCGGCTTCGAGCTGGTGCGCGCCGACGATCCGAATACCGTCTATGCGCGCGGCGCCGCGCGCTGCGTGTGGATCGATTACGCGGCGGCGAAGTCGGTGCCGGTGCCCGATCTGCTGCGTGCGACGATCGAGCGCGCCGCGCTGGTCAAGGCGGCTTGATCAGCGTGTTCGATGAGGCCGTTAAGGCCGATAAGACGGCCAATAAAACGGGCCGCCCCACGCAAACCTCAATGCCCGAGCAAGCGCTGCAATAGCTCGGTCGCATTCCCCGTATCGTATTTACGCATCAGCCGCGCCCGGTAGACATCCACCGTGCGCGGGCTGATATCCAGCACGCGGCCGATCTGCTTGCTGGTTTTCCCCGTCACCAGTTGCGCGGCGATCTCCCGTTCGCGCGGCGTTAATTCGACCGCCACGCGTCGCGTCGCACTCAAATCTTCGAACGTCCACACGCCCGCCGCATGCGCGTCCGCGCGTTGCTGCGCGCGGCCCGTCACGTGGCACCAGAACAGTTCGCCGTTGGCGCGCTTCATGATGCGGTCGTCCGCGTAGCTGCCCTGCGCGGTCATGATCGGCGGAATACGCACGCCGATCCGCTCGAATTCGTCCGCCGATGGATACAGCACCTGAAACGACTGGCCGAGCAACGCCTCGCGAGGGCAGCCGAAAATCGACGCCAGTTCGCCATTACAGTCTTCGATCACCCGTTCGCGCGACAGCACGAGGCCGATCGGCGCGAGTTGAAAAGCGGTTTGATAATCCAGTGCGGGCATGAGTTGGCGGCAAGTACTTATGTATTTTTGCGTATTGTGCCGTATGGCGCGCCCAGCGTACTCTTTCGGGCACATGACAACGCGGTGCCAGCGTCCGCAATGGGTCTCTGCGCAATACACCGGCCAAGCCGGGCGCACGGCCTGCTACGGATGACTAGAATGACGTGTCGGGTGCGAGCCCGCAGAGCGTCATAACAGCCGCAACGAACCTGATTCGGGTTTCCATAAAGGAAGGGACATACTGATGAACAAGGTCTATCCAGGCGCCGCCGAGGCGCTGAAAGACATCGTCAAGGACGGGCAGACGTTTGCCGTCGGCGGCTTCGGGCTGTGCGGCATTCCGGAGGCGCTGATCGCGGCGCTGCGCGATTCAAAGGTGCAGGGCATCACCTGTATCAGCAACAACGCGGGCGTCGACGGTTTCGGCCTCGGTCTGCTGCTCGAAACGCGCCAGGTGAAGAAGATGATCTCGTCGTATGTGGGCGAGAACAAGGAGTTCGAGCGCCAGTATCTGGCCGGCGAACTCGAGCTCGAATTCACGCCGCAAGGCACGCTGGCTGAAAAGCTGCGCGCGGGCGGTTCGGGCATTCCGGCGTTCTTCACCAACACCGGCTACGGCACGCTGATCGCCGAAGGCAAGGAAACCCGCCAGTTCGGCGAAAACCACTACGTGCTCGAACACTCGCTGACCGCCGATGTCGCGCTCGTCAAGGCATGGAAGGCCGACAAGTCCGGCAACCTGATTTACCGCCGCACCGCGCGCAATTTCAACCCGATGTGCGCGATGGCCGGCAAGATCACGGTCGTGGAAGTCGAGGAGATCGTCGAGGTCGGCGAACTCGATCCTGACGCGATCCATACGCCCGGCATCTTCGTTCAACGCATTGTGCTCAATGCGACTCCGGAAAAACGCATCGAACAACGCGTCGTGCGCGCGAAAGGAGCCTGATCATGGCATGGACTCGTGACGAAATGGCCGCACGCGCGGCGAAGGAATTGCAGGACGGTTTCTATGTGAACCTCGGCATCGGCTTGCCGACGCTGGTGGCGAATCACGTGCCGGCGGGCGTCGAAGTCTGGCTGCAATCGGAAAACGGCCTGCTCGGCATTGGCCCGTCGCCGACCGAAGAGGAAGTGGACGCCGATCTGATCAACGCCGGCAAGCAGACGGTGACCACGTTGCCGGGCTCGTCGATTTTCTCGTCGGCGGATTCGTTCGCGATGATTCGCGGCGGCCACATCAACCTGGCGATTCTGGGCGCGATGCAGATCAGCAAGAAGGGCGATCTGGCGAACTGGATGATCCCGGGCAAGATGATCAAGGGCATGGGCGGCGCGATGGATCTGGTGGCGGGCGTCAAGCGCGTGGTCGTGCTGATGGAGCACGTCGCGAAGGGCGACCAGCACAAGATTCTCGACGAATGCACGCTGCCGCTGACCGGCGTGGGCGTGGTCGATCAGATCATCACCGACCTCGGCGTGATCGAGGTGACGGAAGCCGGGCTGAAGCTGACGGAACTGGCGCCTGGCGTGAGCATCGAGGAAATTCAGGCGAAGACCGGTGCGCCGCTCGATGTGAGCGCGGTGAGCTGAGAGGTGGGCTGGGCAGTACGTTGTGAAGCGTGCTGTAAAGCGCGGCGCCAGGCGGGTTGAGGTTTTCTTTTCTGACTCGGCGCGCCGCCGGTGCTCCGACCGGCCAGTGTGATTGCAAGGCGGGCGAGGCGTATGCCTCGCCCGCTTTTGTTTGTGCGCGGCGAGTCCGCGTCTGAGTTTGTCCTATGCCGTTTGGCCGATCCTTGTCGCATGGCAAAGCGGTTTACAATCCTTTGAAGATTGGATGCCTTATCGGCCCGTGCTGTGCCGGGCCGAATCCGCAGTGCTTTTGCAAGGAGCCCCGATGACCGCACCAACGTCCGCTTTCAACGTCGAGCCAGCCGTTCCGCGCCAACGTTACGTGCAGTGCGCCAGCCCCGCCGGGCTGCACCGCGTCGCGTACACCGAATGGGGCGATCCGGCCAATCCGCGCGTGCTGGTATGCGTGCATGGTTTGACGCGCTCGGGGCGTGACTTCGATCGTCTCGCGGCGCAATTCGCCAGCACTTACCGGGTGATCTGCCCTGACGTGGCGGGGCGGGGTTTGTCATCGTGGCTTGCCAACCCCAACTTCTATAGCGTGCCGCAGTACGTGGCCGACATGGTCACGCTGATCGCGCGCCTGAACGTCGAAACGGTCGACTGGTTCGGCACCTCGATGGGCGGCCTGATCGGCATGGCGCTCGCCGGTTTGCCCGACACGCCGATCCGCAAGCTGTTGCTGAACGACGTCGGTCCGCATCTCGAACCGGTGGCCGTGCAGCGTATCGGCGACTACCTCGGCAAGCCCGTGCGTTTCGACACGCTGCAACAGGGCGTCGACTACGCGGCATTGCTGGCGAAAACCTTCGGTCCGCTCACGCCGGACGAATGGCGCGAAATCAACACACCGCTGCTGCATGAAAAAGACGGCGCATGGCTCATGCGCTACGACCCGCGCGTCGCCGAGCCGTTTGCCGCAATCACCGAAGAGGCGGCCAAACTCGGTGAGGCCGTGCTATGGCGTTCGCTGGCGGCTTTCCAGGGGCCGGTGCTGGTGGTGCGCGGCGAGCAGTCGGATTTGTTGTCGCGTGAAACCGTCACGCAGATGACCGAGACTGGGGTCGCCGTGTCGAGCGTGGAAATCGCCGGTGTCGGGCATGCGCCGGCGTTTCTGTCGGGCGATCAGATCGACGTTGCACGGCAGTTCTTTATCGGGCCGGCAGCCGACGCGTCATAATATGCAGTTCCGCGCGGCGTTCGCTTAGGGCGTTATGCAAGGGCGTCATGCGGTAAGCATCTCCGATCAATTTTTAACCCAAATCAGGATTCTTCATGGCAGTCATTCGTCATCACGTCGGCAAGCGCCTCTCCGAAATCGCCGTGCATAACGGCACGGTGTACCTCGCAGGCCAGATCGCCGAAGACGCGGATCAGGACATCACGGGTCAGACGCGCGAGGTGCTCGGCCATATAGACCGTCTGCTGGGCGAGGCGAACAGCGACAAGTCGCAGTTGCTGTCGGTGCAGATCTATATCTCGGACATGGTGCACTTCGCCGGCATGAACGCCGTGTGGGACGAGTGGGTTGCACAAGGCGACACGCCGCCGCGCGCCACCGTCGAAGCCAGGCTCGCGAACCCGAAGTGCCTCGTCGAAATCGTCGTGGTCGCAGCGCAGCGCGACTGAGCCGCGCGCAGCCGTTGTTGTCGTTCACCTTCCGTTGATTCGTCCGGCCCGTTGGGCCGTCGCACCGTCGCACCATGAATACCGAAACCGTTACGAGCACGCCGAACCCCCTCCCGTCCTTTGACGAAGCGATGGCGTTCGTGCGCGAACATGCGGGCGAGGTACGGCTGTCCTCGGGCGAGTTGCTGGCGGATCACGCGGCGGGCACGGCGTCGATCATGCGCACGCTCAACGTCGATCCGCCGGCGGTGCTGGCGGCGGCGCTGTTTGCGTTGACGCCGCATCTGCAGGATCCGGAGCGCGTGATCGCCGACAACTTCGGCGAAGAAGTCGCGCAACTGGTCGGCGACGTGCGCAAGCTGCTGCGTCTCGGCACCGTCAGCTTGCGTGCCGCGCAAAACGCGATGCCCGAAGCCGGGCGGGACGCGCAGGCCGCACGCCGCGCCCAGGTCGAAGCGTTGCGCAAGATGCTGCTCGCGTTCGCGCAAGACATTCGCGTGGTGCTGATCCGGCTCGCATCGCGTCTGCAATCCATGCGCTATTACGCTGCGGCGAAGATCACGCCGTCGCCGGACGTAGCGCGCGAAACGCTCGACATTTACGCGCCGCTCGCCAATCGGCTCGGCATCTGGCAACTGAAGTGGGAGCTCGAAGATCTCGCGTTCCGCTTCGAGGAGCCGGTCACGTACAAGCGCATTGCCAAGCTGCTCGACGAGAAACGTGTCGAGCGTGAGGGCTATGTCGCGCAGGCTATCGGGCGCCTGCAACAGGAACTGGCCGCGGCGGATATCCGCGCCGAAGTCAGCGGCCGGCCGAAACACATTTACAGCATCTGGCGCAAGATGCGCGGCAAGGAGCTGGACTTTGCCGAGTTGTACGACGTGCGCGCGTTTCGCGTGATCGTGCCGGACATCAAAGATTGCTACACCGTGCTCGGCATCGTGCACAACCTGTGGCAACCGGTGCCGCGAGAGTTCGACGACTACATCTCGCGACCCAAGCCGAACGGCTACAAATCGCTGCACACGGTTGTAATCGGCGACGACGGCCGCGCGTTCGAAGTGCAGATCCGTACGCACGAAATGCATCAGTTCGCCGAATACGGCGTGGCGGCTCACTGGCGTTACAAGGAAGCGGGCACGCGCGGTTACGGCGGGCAATTCAGCGCCAATGAGAAGTACGACGAGAAGATCGCGTGGCTGCGGCAACTGCTCGCGTGGAAAGATGAAGTCTCGGAAGGCGAGCATGGCGAGAAGCGCGCGGCGCAGCCGTGGGAACAACTGCGCCAGGCCACGCTCGACGACGACCACATCTACGTGCTGACGCCGCAGGCGCGCGTGATTCCGCTGCCGCACGGCGCGACGCCCGTCGATTTCGCGTATCACCTGCATAGCGAGCTGGGGCATCGTTGTCGTGGCGCGCGCGTCGATGGCGCGATGGTGCCGCTCAACACGCCGTTGCAGAACGGCCAGACGATCGAGATCGTCGCGGTGAAGGAGGGCGGTCCGTCTCGCGACTGGCTCAACCCGCAGCTCGGCTATCTGCAAAGCCCGCGCGCGCGGCAGAAAGTGCGCGCGTGGTTCAACGCGGTCGAAGTGCAGGAGCACATCGCCAGCGGACGTGCGATGGTCGAAAAGACCTTGCAGCGCGAAGGCAAGACCTCGGTCAACCTCGATCAGCTTGCGGCCAAGCTGGGCTTCAAGACGACCGACGATCTGTTCTCGGTGGTGGGCAAGGAAGAGTTCAGTCTGCGGCTCGTCGAGCAGGCGTTGCACGACGCACCGCCGCCCGAGCCCATGGTCGAGGCACCTGAGCAATTCGAAAAGCGCAGCAGCGGTGCGAGCGTCGCGCGCGGCGCGTCCACCGGTGTGCTGGTGGTCGGTGTCGACGCGTTGCTGACGCAGCTCGCGCGTTGCTGCCGGCCCGCACCGCCGGACGATATCAGCGGTTTCGTCACGCGCGGTAAAGGCATGTCGATTCACCGCAGCGATTGCCCGACGTTCCTGCGCATGGCGGATCGCGCGCCTGAGCGCGTGTTGCAAACCGCATGGTCGGCGGACGTGATGAGCGGTCGCGGCCAGTCGGTCTATCCGGTCGACCTCAGCATCGAGGCGACGGACCGGCAGGGTTTGCTGCGCGACATCTCCGAAGTTTTCGCGCGCGAGAAAGTGAATGTGATCGGTGTGAAGACGCAATCGCGCCGCAATACCGCGTTCATGCAATTTACCGTCGAGGTGTCGAACTCCGCGCAGATTCAGCGCGCGTGCACGGTGCTCGGCGAAGTGACGGGTGTGGTGCGCGCTTCGCGCAAGAGTTGATGCGTGAGCGGTGGTCTGTGTGTGTCGCCGTCTCTGCAGAGGCCTCGGCTTCACACGCTCGTGCAGTTGGGTAGAAATTTAAAGTCGGTGCATAAAAGTACTTGCCAAGCAGTGTGGCGCTCCATATAATCTCGTTTCTTCAGGCTCGTAGCTCAGCTGGTTAGAGCACCACCTTGACATGGTGGGGGTCGTTGGTTCGAGTCCAATCGAGCCTACCAACGAAAGAGAAATTCCGGTTTTGCCGGGGTTTCGCAAACTGCAGTAAGCGCCTTTGGCGCAAAAGGCGAATACGGTTATGACACCGCGAACGTTGACCGAAACTACTTCGGAGCGACGCTAGTCGAGGACCACTTTCGCCAATGTAGTTTGCAGGAAATGTGAATGCGGCCCCTCGAAAGCGGGGCCGCATTTTTTTTGGCTTTTTAGACCTGGTTGTATGTGCCACCGCCGGTCGGCACCACGGAGAACACAATGGTTTCGATACGTCTGCCTGACGGTTCTGTTCGACAGTACGAGCATCCGGTGACCGTCGCCGAAGTGGCCGCCTCGATCGGCCCCGGCCTCGCGAAGGCTGCGCTCGGCGGCAAGATCGACGGTGAACTGGTTGATACGTCCGCGCTGATCGATCACGACGTGGCGCTCGCCATCGTCACCGAAAAAGACGCCGACGGTCTCGACATCATTCGTCACTCCACGGCGCACCTGCTCGCGTACGCGGTGAAGGATCTGTTCCCGGAAGCGCAGGTCACGATCGGCCCGGTGATCGACAACGGTTTCTACTACGACTTCGCGTACAGCCGCCCCTTCACGCCGGAAGATCTGGAAAAGATCGAGAAGCGCATGCAGGAACTCGCCAAGAAAGACGAGCCGGTTTCGCGCCGCGTGGTGTCGCGTGAAGAAGCAGTGGACTACTTCAAGAGCATCGGCGAAAAGTACAAGGCCGAGATCATCGAATCGATTCCGTCCAGCGACGATATCAAGCTGTACTCGCATGGCGGCTTTACCGATCTGTGCCGTGGCCCGCACGTGCCGTCCACTGGCAAGTTGAAAGTCTTCAAGCTGATGAAGGTGGCGGGCGCCTACTGGCGTGGCGATTCGAAGAACGAGCAATTGCAGCGCATCTACGGTACGGCCTGGACCAAAAAAGAAGACCAGGAAGCGTATCTGCACATGCTCGAAGAGGCCGAAAAACGCGACCACCGCAAACTCGGCAAGCAACTCGATCTGTTCCATATGCAGGACGAGTCGCCGGGCATGGTGTTCTGGCATCCGCGCGGCTGGACGCTGTGGCAGCAGGTCGAGCAGTACATGCGTCGTCGCGTGAACGACGCCGGGTACCTCGAAATCAAGACGCCGATGATCATGGACCGCTCGCTGTGGGAAGCGTCGGGCCACTGGCAGAACTATCGTGAAAACATGTTCACGACGGAATCGGAAAAGCGCGACTACGCGATCAAGCCGATGAACTGCCCGGGTCACGTGCAGGTGTTCAACCACGGCTTGCGTTCGTACCGCGATCTGCCGCTGCGTTACGCGGAGTTTGGTTCGTGCCACCGCAATGAATCGTCGGGCGCGTTGCATGGCCTGATGCGAGTGCGTGGTTTCGTGCAGGACGACGCACATATTTTCTGTACCGAAGACCAGTTCATCAGCGAATCGATCGCCTTCAACACGCTGGCCATGAGCGTGTACAAGGACTTCGGCTTCGACAAGGTCGAGATCAAGTTGTCGCTGCGTCCGGACGCACGTGCCGGCACGGACGAGACGTGGGATCGCGCGGAGCAGGGTCTGCGCGAAGCGCTGACCGCGTGCGGCGTGACGTGGGAAGAGTTGCCGGGCGAGGGCGCGTTCTACGGTCCGAAGGTCGAATATCACATCAAGGATGCACTCGGCCGCTCGTGGCAATGCGGTACGCTGCAGCTCGATATGGTGTTGCCGGAGCGCCTCGGCGCAGAATACGTCGCGGAAGACAATGGCCGCCGCCGGCCGATCATGCTGCACCGGGCAATCGTCGGATCAATGGAGCGGTTCTTGGGCATTCTGATCGAGCACCACGCTGGTGCAATGCCGTCCTGGCTCGCGCCCATGCAGGTTGTGGTGATGAATATCGCGGAAAATCAGACCGAATATGCACGCTCGCTAGCCCAATCGTTGCAAAAACAAGGGGTTAGAGTAGAGGCCGATTTGCGCAACGAGAAGATTAGCTATAAAATACGCGAGCACACGCTGGAAAAGGTCCCGTACCTGCTTGTGGTCGGCGACAAAGAGCGTGAAGCCCAAACGGTAGCCGTGCGTGCCCGTGGTGGTGTCGATCTGGGCGTTATGCCTCTCGATACCTTCATTGAGCGTCTGCGCCATGACGTGCAGTCGTTCAACTGAGCCACTTGGCAGCCCGGCTCGTTTTTTTAAATTTTAGAGGAAACGTAACATCGCTACTGATAAGTCTGCGCACCGCATCAACGGTGAAATTACGGCACCCGAGGTGCGTCTGGTCGGAGTCGAGAACGAACCGCTCGGCATCGTGAAGCTCGCTGATGCGTTCCGCATGTCGGAACAGCAGGATGTCGATCTGGTTGAAATCGCCCCGCAAGCGGTACCGCCAGTTTGCCGCTTGATGGACTACGGCAAGTTCAAGTACTCGGAAGCGAAGAAGCAGCACGAGGCCAAGCTCAAGCAGAAGATTGTCCAGGTCAAGGAAGTTAAATTCCGTCCGGGCACTGATGACGGTGACTACAACGTCAAGCTGCGTAACCTCATTCGCTTCCTCGACGACGGCGACAAGACGAAAATCACGTTGCGTTTCCGTGGCCGCGAAATGGCTCACCAGGAAATCGGTATGCGCGTCCTTGAGCGCCTGCGCACGGACCTCGACGAAGTCGGTCAGGTCGAGCAGATGCCCAAAATGGAAGGACGCCAGATGATCATGGTGATCGCTCCGAAGAAAAAGAAGTAAACCGCTGGAGCGGCGGCGTGCCGTGTGGCGCGCGCTCTGGTGGTGAGAGATTGAATGATGCTGTGCCGGGTGTCCGGTGTGGTATCTGCAGGTTTCGGAACGGCGCAGAACTACGCGCCGATTCCTGAAAAGCGGCCGTCGGTTGTATTGGCGGTCTGCATACCAAGTGGAATGGGTTTCGAAGGGCGGGTGATGGCTTCTGGCCGACCGCACACCCATATCCATCTAATAATGGAGTTGTCATGCCGAAGATGAAGACCAAGAAGAGTGCTGCAAAGCGCTTCGTGGTGCGTCCGGGCGGTACCGTCAAGCGCGGTCAGGCCTTCAAGCGCCACATTCTTACCAAGAAGACCACCAAGAACAAACGCCACTTGCGCGGTTCGACGGCAGTTCATGATGCAGATATGAACTCCGTGCGCGCAATGCTGCCGTTCGCTTAACCCTTAACCGAAACTCATAGGAGCAAGATATGCCTCGAGTAAAACGTGGGGTTACCGCACGGGCCCGTCACAAGAAGATCATCAAGCTGGCCAAGGGTTACCGCGGCCGTCGCAATAACGTCTATCGCATCGCCAAGCAGGCGGTCATGCGCGCAGGCCAATACGCCTATCGCGATCGCCGCAACAAGAAGCGTGTGTTCCGTGCATTGTGGATCACGCGTATCAACGCGGCGGTGCGTCAGCACGACATGACGTACAGCGTGTTCATCAACGGCCTGAAGAAGGCTTCGATCGAACTCGACCGCAAGGTGCTGGCCGACATGGCTGTGTTTGACAAGGCTGCTTTTGCTGCGATCGTTCAGCAGGTGAAAGCCGCCGTTGCAGCCTGATTGCGCTTCTGGCAATTAATACTGCGTGGTTCGTTGTAGCGAACATCCGGTAGTCTCGGTGACGCTGCAGCAAAAACGGGGCTCCTCACCGAGCCCCGTTTTTGTTGGTAGAACCAGTTTTGCTTCGATTGAACACTGACGTTGAAATGATGGGATCAATGGATCTGGACCAGATTGTCGCCGACGCGCAAAAAGCCTTCGCAGAAGCCTCCGACGTCACCACCCTCGAGAACGAGAAAGCGCGCTTTCTTGGTAAATCGGGTGCGCTGACCGAGCTATTGAAGGGCCTTGGCAAACTCGATCCCGAAACGCGCAAGACCGAAGGCGCACGGATCAACCTCGTCAAGCAACAAGTGGAAGCCGCATTGACGGCCCGCCGTCAGGCATTGGCCGACGCGTTGCTGAATCAGCGCCTCGCCGCTGAAGCCATCGACGTCACGTTGCCCGGTCGCGGCACCGGCGCAGGCAGCCTGCACCCGGTGATGCGCACGTGGGAGCGCGTCGAACAGATTTTCCGGTCGATCGGATTCGACGTGGCCGACGGCCCCGAAATCGAAACCGACTGGTACAACTTCACCTCGCTGAACAGCCCGGAAAACCATCCGGCGCGTTCCATGCAGGACACCTTCTACGTCGACGGCAAAGATGCCGACGGCCGTCAACTGCTGCTGCGCACCCATACCAGCCCGATGCAGGTGCGTTACGCGCGCACCAACACGCCGCCGATCAAGGTGATCGTGCCGGGCCGCACGTATCGCGTGGACAGCGACGCGACCCATTCGCCGATGTTCAACCAGGTCGAAGGTCTGTGGATCGACGAGAACATCAGCTTCGCGGACCTGAAGGGCGTCTACACCGACTTCCTGAAGAAATTCTTCGAGCGCGACGACATTCTCGTGCGCTTCCGTCCGTCGTATTTTCCGTTCACCGAACCGTCGGCTGAAATCGACATGCTGTTCGAAACGGGCAAGAACGCCGGCAAGTGGCTCGAAATTTCGGGCTCCGGCCAGGTGCATCCCACGGTGATTCGCAACATGGGTCTCGACCCGGAGCGCCATATCGGCTTCGCGTTCGGCAGTGGCCTCGAACGGCTCACCATGTTGCGCTACGGCGTGCAAGACCTGCGTCTGTTCTTCGAAAACGACCTGCGTTTCCTGCGTCAATTCGCCTGAACCGCGCGGTCGAACGCGACAAGCATAGAGCGCGAATGGCATGCAAGGCGTGCCGTTCGCAGCGTCCCCGGCAGAGTCCAGAGAAGCACCAGGGCAACATTGCCGGACGTGGACCTAACCTGATCAGAACGTACACAGAACCATGCAATTCCCGGAATCCTGGCTGAGAACCTTTGTCGATCCGCAACTGACGACCGACCAACTGTCGCACGCGTTGACAATGGCCGGTCTCGAAGTTGAAGACCTGCGGCCGGCTGCGCCGCCGACCTCGAAGATCGTTGTCGGCCAGGTGCTGGAAGTCGTCAAGCACCCGGACGCGGACAAGCTCAACGTGTGTCAGGTCGACGCCGGCACGGGCGCGACGCTGAACATCGTGTGCGGCGCGCCGAACGTGGCGCCGGGCATCAAGGTGCCGGTCGCGTTGGTGGGCGCGCAATTGCCGCCGGCCGAAGAGGGCGCCGCGCCGTTCGCGATCAAGCTCTCCAAGCTGCGCGGCGTGGAAAGCCAGGGCATGCTCTGCTCGGCGCGCGAACTGAAGCTGTCGGAAGATCATAGCGGCCTGATGATCCTGCCGGAAGATACGCCGATCGGCCAGGACATCCGCGAAACGCTCAATCTTGACGACACGATTTTCGAAATCAAGCTGACGCCGAACAAAGCCGATTGTCTGTCGGTGTTCGGCGTAGCGCGCGAAACGTCGGCGATCACCGGTGCATCGTTGCGCCCGCTCGAGATCAAGCCGGCGCAAGTCACGCTCGACGAAACGCTGCCCGTCAAAATCTCGGCACCGGATCTGTGCGGCCGCTTCTCGGGTCGCGTGATTCGCGGCGTGAATGCACGCGCGAAGTCACCGCAATGGATGATTCAGCGTCTCGAACGTTCGGGTCAACGCAGCATCTCCGCGCTGGTCGATATCTCGAACTACGTGATGCTCGAACTGGGCCGTCCGTCGCACGTGTTCGATCTGGACAAGATCCACGGCGGCATGGACGTGCGCTGGGGCCGCAAGGGCGAAACGCTCAAGCTGCTGAACGGCAACACGGTCGAGCTCGACGACACCGTCGGTGTGATCGCGGACGAGCAGCACATTGAAAGTCTCGCCGGCATCATGGGCGGCGACAGCACGGCGGTCACGCTCGACACCACGAACATCTATCTGGAAGCCGCGTTCTGGTGGCCGGATAGCATTCGCGGCCGCTCGCGCAAGTACAACTTCTCGACCGATGCGGGCCATCGCTTCGAACGCGGCGTCGACTACGCGACCACGGTCGAGCACATCGAACGCATCACGCAACTGATTCTCGACATCTGCGGCGGCGCGGCCGGTCCGGTCGACGACCAGATCGTCAACGTGCCGAAGCGCGAGCCGGTGAAGATGCGTGTGTCGCGTGCGAACCGCATCATCGGCATCAAGATCGACGCGGATGAAATCGCGCAAATCTTCACGCGTCTCGGCCTCACGTTCGAGCGCAGCGACGACGCGTTCTCGGTGATGCCGCCGTCGTACCGCTTCGACATTGAAATCGAAGAAGACCTGATCGAAGAAGTCGCGCGGATCTACGGCTTCGAAAAGATCCCCGCGCGTCCGCCGGTTGCAACCAGCGAAATGCTCGCGACCAACGAAACCCAGCGTTCGATCCACGTGATCCGCCATGCACTCGCCGCGCGCGATTACGCGGAAACGGTGAACTTCAGTTTCGTCGACGCTGAGTGGGAACAGGACTTCGCGGGCAACGACAAGCCGGTGCGTTTGCTCAATCCGATTGCAAGCCAGTTGTCGGTCATGCGTACCACGCTGTTCGGGAGCCTGATCCACGTGCTGCGCACGAACCTGAATCGCCGCGCCGCGGATCGCGTGCGCGTGTTCGAAGCCGGTCGCGTGTTCCTGCATGATCCGTCGATCAAGGCCGGCGAACTCACCGTGGAAGGTTTCGCGCAGCCGAAGATGATCGGCGCGCTCGCCTACGGCCCGGCGCTCGACGAGCAGTGGGGCGCGTCCACCCGCACGGTCGACTACTTCGACGTGAAGGGCGATCTCGAAGCCTTGCTGGCGCCGGCAGTGGCACGTTTCGTGAAAGCGGAACATCCGGCGCTGCATCCGGGACGCAGCGCGCGTATCGAAGTGAATGGCCGCGCAGTCGGCTGGATTGGCGAATTGCATCCGCGCTGGATGCAGAAATATGATTTGCCGCATGCGCCGATTCTGTTTGAAATCGAATCGGAAGCATTAATGCAGCGGGTATTGCCCATTCCTGCAGACGTGTCTAAATTCCCGCCGGTGCGTCGTGATATTGCGGTGGTCGTCGATCAGAAAATCGAGGTTCAGGCGCTGTTGGACGAGCTGCAGAAGGCGCAATCCGAACCCGCTTGCAAGAGCGTTCAGAAGGTTACGCTTTTCGACGAATTCCGTCCAAAATCAAACACTTCCGGCGGTCTGGCCGCTCATGAGAAAAGCCTTGCGTTCCGTGTGACCTTGCAAGATACTGGCGGAACCCTTCAGGATGAGACGGTCGATCTGGCCATTCAAACTCTAGTGGAACGTCTGGCTCGAGTATATGGCGCACGGTTGCGCGGATAACCCGCATTTAACAATTGCACGGCTGTTTCCGCATCCTTTGTTTTTTGCATGGCGCGCCATTTGATAGATATGAATGAAATGAACTCGAGTGATTTCGAAGCCCTTCTTACGGCGCAACGCAGCGCCATGATTCGCGATATTCCGACATCACCCGCCGTCGTTTCTGCTGAAACGCCGACGCTCACCAAAGCTGAACTTGCCGAGTTGCTGTTCGACAATGTCGGGCTCAACAAGCGGGAAGCGAAAGACATGGTCGAAGCGTTCTTCGAGGTGATCCGCGACGCGCTGGAGAGTGGCGACAGCGTGAAGTTGTCGGGCTTCGGCAACTTCCAGTTGCGCGACAAACCCCAGCGTCCCGGCAGAAATCCGAAGACCGGCGAGGCGATTCCGATCGCCGCGCGCCGGGTTGTGACGTTCCATGCGAGTCAAAAGCTGAAGGCACTGGTTGAGAACGGCGCTGAAGCGAGCTTCGCGCGCTGATCGACTGGCGCATTCCTGCGCAACCCACCACGACGGCTAACTGACGATGACAGCGGCGATCGAAAAAGTCGTCTTGCCTCCGATTCCGGCGAAGCGCTACTTCACGATTGGTGAGGTCAGCGAACTATGCGGCGTGAAGCCCCATGTGTTGCGTTACTGGGAGCAGGAGTTCACGCAGTTGCGGCCGGTCAAGCGGCGCGGCAATCGTCGGTACTATCAGCACCATGAGGTGCTGTTGATCAGACGGATTCGTGAGTTGCTCTATGAGCAGGGCTTCACGATCAATGGCGCGCGCAATCGTCTCGATTCACATGGCGGCGGGGCGCGCGGTGCGCCGGCCGAGGATCTTGACGAAGGTGAAAGCGTCGCGACCGCGCAAGCGCCGGCGGCGGCCGCCGCCGCCGCCGCGTCGGTGGATGTCGAGCAGTTGCGCAAGGAGTTGCTGCACGTGATCGATCTGCTGGGCCGCTAGTTCACTTTGTTAGTGCAGGGCGGTTCTAATCGAAAGAAGTGTCTGTTATAATTTTCAACTGTTCGGGGCGTAGCGCAGCCTGGTAGCGCACACGCCTGGGGGGCGTGTGGTCGGAGGTTCAAATCCTCTCGCCCCGACCACAAGATATCAAGGCCTTACAAGCATCGCTTGTAGGGCCTTTTTCTTTTGCTCTTTCTATTCCGGAGCTGGGTTTGCGAGTTCACATCAGCTTCGGCACGATATCCACAAACAGTATCTTCACGATCGTCATCGCGGGGAAGATCATCGCGTAGCCGATATCCGGCCGATCGGTGGGCGTGAGCTTGTTGGCGAACGCAAGAATCGCCGGATTACCGCACGCACCGGCGACAATCCCCGCGACCTCGTCATACGGCAGCCGATACACCAGCAGCCCGAGAATCAGAATCGGCACCGCCAACGCGAGCAGCACGAGCGCGCCCAGGCCAAGCATCAGCAGTCCCGTTTGCGAGACCGTCGCGGCGAATTTTGGCCCCGACGCCATGCCCACTTGCGCGAGAAAAATTGTCAGCCCGAGATTGCGCATTACGAGATTCGCGGGCAGCGGCATGGTCCAGTTGATGCTGCCGGTGCGGCGCAATTTGCCAAGCAAGAGCGCCACGATCAGCACGCCGCATAAACCCAGCGCCAGCTTGCCGAGGCCCGGCAACGGAATCTGCAGCGCACCGGCCAGGAAGCCGAGCGCCATGCCCAGGCCGACCGAGATGTAGCTGAATTCAGCGGTGCCTTTGATCGAGTCGCCGAAGAACGTCCGCAGCGTGGGAAACATCGCGCGTTTCGTCAGCAGGCCGACGCGATCGCCGTATTCCAGCATGAGTTCGGGACGCGGCAGGATGTCGGCGTCGCCGCGCCGAACATGCGCGACGATCGAGCCGTCGGGCAACGCGAGTTCGCCGAGCGGGCGGCCCACCACGTTCGCGCGCGACGCAAACACCCGTAGATAATCCAGATCGCCGCGATCGCGCAGCACGCGGCCGGGCGCCGCTTCGCCCAGACGCGTGCGGGCTTCGGCGAGCGCGTCCTGATTCGGGCTCACGGCCAGCACCACGTCGTTTTCAGCGAGCACGAGTTCGGGCGATGCGGGCGCATTGTGATGCGCGCTGCGCACGGCGACGATCTGCACGTCGGCGGGCAACCCGGTGAGTGCTTCGCTCACTGTCTTGCCGCAGAAGTCCGGATTGCGCAGCGCGATTTCGAGAATATCCAGACCCGCGCCCGTGGCGGTGTTGATCTTCGGCGACAGGATCGCGAAGGCCAGGTAGAGCAGCAGAATCGG
Source organism: Paraburkholderia sp. BCC1876 (assembly GCF_902833695.1). Classification (NCBI taxonomy): domain Bacteria; kingdom Pseudomonadati; phylum Pseudomonadota; class Betaproteobacteria; order Burkholderiales; family Burkholderiaceae; genus Paraburkholderia; species Paraburkholderia sp. BCC1876. The sequence continues at coordinate 93,183 of NZ_CADFGI010000006.1, forward strand.
ACCAGCCACGCCGAACGGGTACGAAACCGAATAGCCCACCGCGGCGTTGTCGTTGCCGAGCACGGCGATCGCCGCCTGCAGCGCGGCCGTGCTCGTGCCGGAACCGGAGAACAGACCGAGCGCATAGCCCGGATCGAGCTGCATGATTTTCTGAATCGCGATACTCACCGCGCCCGCACACAACACCCCCACGAGCGCGAGCAGATTCGCGCGTCGGCCCGCAGCGCTGGTGAGGCCGAGAAAGAACTGCTTGCCGTACTGAACGCCGACTGTGTAGAGAAAGAGCGAGAGGCCGAGCGTGCCGATCATCGGCGCGGGCGCGGCCTTCGGCGCGAACCAGCCGGCCGCCAGCGCGACGAACAGCACCGCGCCGACGCCGAGCGAAAACCCTTTGACGTTGATCTCGCCGACAAAATAGCCCGCCGCGATCGTGAGGAACAACGTCATCAACGGTTGCTGCTCGAGAAGCGTCTTCAGGGCGTCCATGTCGGCTCCGATCAGGGTTGAGGCTTCTGCGGGTCCAGCGGATTGTGCGGCGGTGACCCTGAATACTACCTTCCTCCGAGCGCGATAAACCGTTCGAGATGATGATCCTCGTCGCCGAGTTGATGATCGATCATCACGAGGCGTTTCGCGTAGTGAGCGAGCGGTAGTTCCCACGTCATGCCAATGCCGCCGTGCAGCTGGATGCATTCTTCGGCAACCATCGCCCCGATTCTGCCGATGCTGTATTTCGCCGCCGACAACGCCCGTTCGCGCGTCGTGCGCGGCGCACCCAGCGCGGCCGCCGCATTGATCACCGCCGAGCGTGCCTGCTCGATCTCGAGCAGCAGATCCGCCATACGATGCTGCAACGCCTGGAAGCTGCCGATCGGCACGCCGAACTGCTTGCGCGTGCGCAGATACTCGAGCGTGTGGTCCTTCGCGACATCCATTGCGCCGACGGCCTCGGCACACAACGCGAGCACGCCGCAGCCAATAGCGTATTCGAGTGTCGCGAAGCCAACGCCCGCTGTGCCGAGCAGCGCGCCGGCGTCGAGCGTGACGTGGTCGAACGTCACTTCGGCGGCGCGGCCGCCGTCGATCTTGCGATAGCCGCGCACGCTGACGCCCGCCGTGTCGCGCGGCACGAGGAAGAGGCTGATGCCTTCTTCCGCATCATCGGCGCCATGCGTGCGGGCCGAAACCAGAAACAGCCCGGCATGCTCGCCGTGTTGGACCACCGCCTTCGAGCCGTTCAATTGCCATGAGCGGCCATCAGCATCGCCATCGGTATCAGCTTGCCCGTCGCGCAGCGCACGCGTGGCCACCCGTGCCAACTCATAGTGCCCATCCGGCTCACCATGTGCGAGCGCAACGATCCGCGAGCCATCGATCAAGCCTTCGAGCAAGGCCCGCTGCGTTTCATTCCCGCTGCGCACCAGCGCTTGCCCAACCATCAGCGTATCGAGAAACGGCTCGACCACGAGCCCACGGCCGAGGCATTCGAACACGACGGACATGTCGAACCCGCCGCCGCCAAATCCACCGTTCGCTTCGTCGAACAACGCGCCGATCACGCCGAGTTCGGCAAAGCGGCCCCACAATTCGCTGCTGAAACCTTGCGCCGAGCGCGCGATCTGGTCACGCGTGTCGAAGCCGTATTGCTCGCTGACGAATCGGTTCAGCGAGTCCGCCAGCATGCGGCGGTCTTCGGTGTGCTGGAAGTTCATGACGTGCGCCCCTTACAGTCCCAGGATCATTTTGGAAATGATGTTCTTCTGGATTTCGTTCGAGCCGCCGAAGATCGACAGCTTGCGATTGTTGAAATACAGCGAGGCGGCGCTCGCCGCTTCGGCGGGGCCGACCGGCACGCCGTCGAAACCATCGTGCAAGGCTTCCTCGACGAACGGCTGCGCATACGGTCCCATCGCGCGACGCGTCAGCGACGAGATTTCCTGACGGATCTCGGTGCCGCGAATCTTCAGCATCGAGCTTTCCGCGCCCGGCACGCCGCCGCCCGCCACCGCCGCGATCACACGCAGGTTGGTGGTCTTCATGTTCTCCAGATCGATCTCGACGCGCGCCATGCGCGCGGCGAACGACGGATCGTCGGCGAGCGGCCGGCCGTTGCGCTGCTGCTTCGCGGCGATCTTGCGCAGCCGGTTGAAGGCGGCCACCGAGAACCCGACGCCCGCGATATTGGTGCGCTCATACGTGAGCAGATACTTCGCGTAGGTCCAGCCCTTGTTCTCTTCGCCGACGAGGTTTTCGGCCGGCACGCGCACGTCGGTGAAAAACACTTCGTTGACTTCATGTTCGCCGTCGAGCGTGATGATCGGACGCACGTCGATACCCGGCGTGTTCATGTCGATCAGCAGGAAGCTGATGCCGGCCTGCTTGCGCGCGTCGGTGTCGGTGCGCACGAGGCAGAAGATCATGTTCGCGAAGTGGCCGAGCGTGGTCCACGTTTTCTGGCCGTTGACGAGGTAGTGCTCGCCTTGCGCGTCGATGGCGCGTACGGCGCGCGTGTTGACCGCCGCGAGATCCGAGCCCGCGCCCGGTTCCGAATAGCCCTGGCACCACCAGTCCGAGCCGTCGAGAATGCGCGGCAGCCAATGGTGTTTCTGCGCGTCGCTGCCGTACTTGATCAGCACCGGCCCGAGCATGTTGACGCCGAACGGCACGACGCGCGGCGCGCCCGCCAACGCGCATTCGTTTTCGAAGATGAATTTCTGCACCGCGTTCCAGCCGGGACCGCCGCACTCCTTCGGCCAGTGATTCGCGAGCCAGCCCTGCGCGTTGAGAATCGCATGCCATTGGGCCATGTCGTCGCGCGTCAGACGACGGCCGCCGTGGACCTTGTCGGCGAGACGCTGCGGCAGCTTATCGCGCAGGAACGTCTGCACGTCGGCGCGGAAGGCTTCTTCTTCAGGGGTGAAGTTCAGATCCATAGCGGAGTGTTCCGTGGAAAGTGAGCGGAGCGGGGCGCGCTTGCGCGCCACCGGCCGTGCTGCATAACAGGCGCAAAAAAGCGGCGGCTTCAGACCGTCTGGTTCAGACTCGCGAAGTCGGCGCCGCGTTCGACCAGCTCGACCAGCAGCGGCGACGCTTGCCAGAACAGCGGGTCTTCTTTCGCGAACTCGCGAATGTCGGCGAGAATCGCCGGGAGCCCCACCATGTCGGCGTATTTCATCGGACCGCCGCGATAGCGCGGGAAACCATAGCCGTACAGGAAGGTCACGTCGACGTCCAACGGCCGCAGCGCGATGCCTTCGTGCACAACGTTCGCGCCTTCGTTGATCATGGCAGCCATGTAGCGGCGCACGATCTCTTCGTCGGTGAAAGTACGCGGCGTGATGCCGGCGCGTTTGCGTTCGGCGTCGATGATCGCTTGAACTTCGGGGTCGGGCGCGCCGCTGCGCGAACCTTCGGCATACAGATAAAACCCGCGGCCGGTCTTCTGGCCGAACCAGCCGCGCTCGCACAAACGGTCGCTGATCTGCACATAGCGGGCGGCGGGATTGCGGGTTGCCGCGCGCCGTTTTCGCGTAGCCCAGCCGATGTCGCCGCCCGCCAGATCGACCACCTGAAACGGTCCCATCGCAAAGCCGAACGCGCGCACGGCGGCGTCGATCTGATACGGCGACGCGCCGTCTTCCATCATCGCGTCAGCGGCGCTGCGATACACGGCGAGCACGCGGTTGCCGATAAAGCCGTCGCACACGCCCGCGCGCACCGGTGTCTTGCGCAGCTTCTTCGCGAGCTCGAATGCGGTGGCGACCACGTCGGCGCTGACCTGTTTCGGCACCACCACTTCCAGCAGCTTCATGATGTTGGCCGGCGAGAAGAAGTGCAGGCCGATCACGTCGGCGGGACGCGAGATGCTCGACGCGATCGCGTCGATGTCGAGATACGACGTGTTGGTCGCGAGCACCGCGCCTTGTTTGCAGACGCGATCGAGTTCGGCGAACACGGCCTTTTTCACGGCCAGATCTTCGAACACGGCTTCGATCACGAGGTCGGCGTTGGCGAGTGCGTCGTACGAGGTGCTGCCGCTCCAGCGCGCCATCACGGCGGCTTTCTTCTCCGCGCTCAGGCGGCCTTTCGCGATCAGGCCGTCGTAGACCTTTTCGATGTGCGCGCGGCCGCGCGCGAGCGATTCGTCGTCGCGTTCGATCATCGTCACCGGCAAGCCCGCGTCGAGTACCGCGACGGCGATGCCCGCGCCCATCGTGCCGCCGCCGACCACGCCGATTGCGTCGAGCGTGCGCGGTTTGGCGGAGCGCGTTTCGGGCGCCTTGAGCACTTCACGTTCGGCAAAGAACGCGTGAATCAACCCGGCACGCTGCGGGCTATCGAGACATTCGACGAACAGCTTGCGTTCGATCCGAAGGCCTTCGTCGAAGGATTGTTCGATGGCGGCTTCCACCGCGTCGACGATCCTGAGCGGCGAGAACAGGCCGCGCGATTTCTTTGCGGTGTCCGCGCGCGCGGCCGCGACCGCGGCGAGACTCGCGGCGCGATCGGCGAGTGCCGTGGCGTCGCGCGTGCGGCGAACCGGCGCGTGGGCGGCCAGCAACTCCTGTGTGTAAGCGAGGCCTTCGGCAAGCAGATCGTCGCTGCTGCCGACACGGTCGACCAGACCCAGCGCCAACGCTTCCTGCGCGCTCGCATGCCGGCCGCTGAGAATCAGATCGAGCGCGGCGGCCGCGCCGATCAGGCGCGGTGTGCGCTGCGTGCCGCCCGCGCCCGGCAGCAGGCCGAGTTGCACTTCGGGCAGGCCGAGCTTCGCGCCGTCGACGGCGATCCGGTAATGCGCGGCGAGCGCCACTTCCAGGCCGCCACCCAGCGCCGCGCCGTGAATCGCGGCCACCACCGGCTTCGTGCACGCTTCGATGCGGGTGCACACGTCCGGCAGCGAAGGCGGCACCGGCGGTTTGCCGAACTCGCGAATGTCCGCACCGGCGATGAAGTTGCGCCCCGCGCCGACGATCAGCACCGCCTCGACGGCCGGATCGGCGTCGGCGGCGTCGATCGCGTGGGCGAGGCCGCGCCGCACGTCGGCGGAGAGGGCATTGACCGGCGCATGGTCGATGGTCACGAGCAGCACCTTGCCGCGTACGGCATGCGTGACGACATCGGTCGAAGGGGTGAGGGGCATGGGGTGTCTCCTGAACGGTTTATCTGTGGCTGCTTGCGGTTGCTAGCGGCGGTGCCCGGCTGCGCGCGGGCAGACCGCGTCTGGCGAATTCTCCGATTGTGCGGTGGTCAAGGTTTATTGACAATCACATGGACGGTTGACAGACTGTCAAAATTATTTTGACAAAGGCGCCGCCGTGGACGTCAATTCGCTGACCTTGCTGGTGGACATTCTCGACGCGGGCAACCTGAGCGAGGCCGCGCGCCGGCTGAAAATGAGCCGCGCGAACGTGAGCTACCACCTGAACCAGCTGGAGCGCTCGATCGGTCTGCAACTGGTCAGACGCACCACGCGGCGGGTCGAGCCGACCGAAATCGGCCTGCAACTCTACGAACATGGCCGCGCGATCCAGAACGCGCTGCTGGCCGCCCGCGAATCGGTCGCCATGCTCGGTCAAAGCCTGCAAGGGCGGGTGCGGCTGAGCGTGCCGAGCGGCTACGGTCAACTGGTCATGTCCGACTGGCTGATCGCGTTCAAGCGGGTTTATCCGGGCATCGTGCTGGACGTGATGTTCGAAAACCGTGTCGAAGACCTGATGCGCGACGAAGTGGATATCGCCGTGCGGGTCATGTCCGAGCCGCCGCAAAACCTGGTCGCGCGCGACATGGGGCCGGTGCGCTATGTCGCGTGCGCGTCGCCCGCGTTCGCCGAAAGCCGCGGCATGCCGGTGCGGCTCGACGATCTGCGCACCGCGCCGTTGATCACGTCGGCGGTGGTCGGCAGGCAGTTGCGCGTAGCCGCCTATTGGCGCGATGAGCGGCACGAAGTGCTGCTCGAGCCGACGCTCATCTCCGAGAACTTTCTGTTTCTGCGCGACGCGGTGCTTGCGGGTTTGGGTGTCGGGCTCGTGCCCGACTACGTGGTGCAGGAGGATCTGAAATGCGGCGCGGTAGTGACCGCGCTCGACGAATGGCGCCTGAGCATCTTCGGCACGCATATGTACATGCTCTATATGCCGAACCGGCATCACACGCGTGCGGCGGCGACGTTCATCGAGTTTATTTTGCAGCAGGCGCAAGGCAGCGGCAGAGGGACGGGCGCGTGATCGGGACCGTCCCGGATCGGGAAAGCCGCAAATTGTTTTTGCCGCGAGCGCGGGTATGCTTGATGTGAGACGACGTGCGGAGGGGCGGGATGTCCCCTATGTTCCGCGCGACGCTTGACTTCACAACCATTGGGACGCGGAGGTGTCAGATGAAATGGATCGTCCGACTTCTGGCCGTGGTGGCCGCACTCGCGTTGATGACGCTATTGATGTTCCGCCTGCCCAGCGAAGACGCGATTCGTTTCGCCGGTTACGCAGGCACGGCCGCATTCGCGGGACTCATGGGCTTGTTGTTCCGCTGGCGCGCGAGCCGCGCGCAGCGCAACAACAAGCGCGTGTGAATGCCGTATCAGGTGAGCTGGTCGGTCAATCCGAACACGCGGCCGGGACCCCGAAAGAGATCGAGGAGCATGGTCTACCGCGCCGGCGGGTTAGTGCCCGGACAGCAGCACGTCGGCAATCACGCCGCTGGCCACGGCAGCGAGCACGTAATCCCCGTTCACACCGACCCATTGATAGCCGCGCGGCGGTGCATGCAGCCCGTGTTCATGCCAATTGTCGACCACGTAACTGCGATCGCGATACTCGGCCGGAAGCCGCTCGCCTTTATGCCAATCGCTGTGCGGAATCGGGCCGCCCTGACGGCCGATATCGGCTTCGCGCGGCGCGCCGTGTCCTCGCATGCTGTGAGGTGGCGGGCCGCCGTGTTGATCGTCGTGATGGGGTTGTTGTGCTAGCGCGGCAACCGATGTGCCGAGCAAGGAAACGATGACAAGCTGCGCGATGACTGGTTTCATGGCTACGCCTCGAAGAGAGTGTCACGAACTATCGGCTGTTCGACGCGGCCCAGGCTGATTCGCCCAGAAGGCCAGCGCCGGCAAATAATCGCACAAACAAGGTGGCTTTGCCAAAAGCGCGGGGGATCGATGCCGCGTGATTCGCGCAAGATTTGCACGTGACCCGCGGCGGCTCGTGAAGCTGCACGCGCTCGCGTTTCAACATGAAGCGGAAGGTTGAAACGTGCGAGCGACGTGAGCGCTTAGGGCACCCGCAACATCACCCCGCCTCCTGCTCCTTGATCCGCTTGCGATGAGCCGCCACCTTCGCGCGGTTGCCGCAAAGCGCCATGCTGCACCAGCGCCGCGCGTGCCCGCGCGTGTGATCGGCGAACAGCAGCGTGCATTTCGGTCCCTCACACGCTTTCACGTACGTGAAGTCCTGGTCGCAGACCAGCTTCGCCATGGCCTCGACAATCGGCATCAGCAACGATTCGGCGGAGCGCCAGCGCCGCTGGTCGCTCAGTTCGAAAACGGTCGCCGCATCTGACGCGCCGGCGACGATCTCGCGATGCTGTTCGTCGCGCGCCAGCAGGCGGTTCAGCGGTTCCAGATCGCGCAGATTTTTAGCGCTCAACGCGCGGCCCTTGCGCTTCTGCACAAATCCCCTGAACCACTCGCGCAGTTCGCGCGCCTGCTCGGCGACACGGTCGAGTTCGGCGGCCGTTGAGCGCGTGCGAATTTCCGCCAGCGCGGCGCGCGGCACGAGGCCGGCCTGTTCCGACCAGGCCAGCAGGCCTACGCCGTCGCTGATCCAGTCGACGGGCTCATCCACCGGCGTGGCGATGGAGTTCAGGAAGTCGAGGCCGGCCGCGTCGGCCACGAAGATCGCGGGAATCTCACGGTAGTCCATGTCTTCTGACGAATGTGAAAGGGTAATGCGTTCATCGTAACCACTAAAAATCGTCTTGACAAGTTACATGCTGCGTTAGTAACCTTTAAAACATGAATTTAGAGGTTACAAGTAAATCGATGTCCCTTTCCCTCAAAGGAGCGCAGAAATGAATTCTCGTAATGTGACCGCGGTGCTGGTGCATGGCGCATGGGCTGACGGTTCGAGCTGGAGCAAGGTGATCGAACGCCTCGCCGCACATCAGATCGATGCGGTCGCCGCGCCGCTGCCGTTGACGTCGTTAGCCGACGACGTGGCCGCGCTCGAACGAACGCTCGAACGGATCGAGGGTCCGGTGGTTCTCGCAGGTCATGCGTATGCGGGAGCGGTGATCGGTTCGGCGCGCTCGGCTGCGATCGAGGCGTTGGTCTACGTCGCCGCGCTCGCGCCCGACGAAGGCGAAACGGTGGCCGACGTCTTCTATCGCGGCACCGCGCATCCGCAGGCGCCGCAGTTGGCGCCGGATCGGCACGGGTTGATCTGGCTGCCGCACGACGCCTTCGCCACCGCGTTTGCCCAGCATGCCGCACCGCTCGAACTCACGACGCTTGCCGCGGTTCAGCGTCCCATCGCGGCGGCCTGCATCGGCGAGGCGGTCGCGCGGCCGCTTTGGAAAGATCTGCCCAGCTGGTTTCTGGTCGCGGAGCAGGACCGGATGATCAACCCCGACACGCAGCATGGCATGGCGCGTCGCATGAACGCGAACGTGCGTTCGTACCAGGTCGATCACACGCCGATCGTCACCGCGCCGGACGTCGTGACCCAGGTCATCGTCGAAGCGGTCGAGTCGTTAGCGGCTCGTTAAAACGTTATCGAAGTCTTGTTGTACAGACGGTCGCTAATTGTTGTCGACCGCCAGCCCCTTCTTTTTTTCACAGGTGAAAACCATGTCCGCCCTTACCTATCGCACCGCAGACGTCGACGGTTTCAACGTGTTCTATCGCGAGGCCGGTCGGCCGGGCGCACCGAAGCTGCTGCTGTTGCATGGCTTCCCGAGTTCGGGCCACATGTTCCGAGATCTGATTCCGAAGCTGGCCGACCGTTTCCATATCGTCGCGCCGGACCTGCCCGGTTTTGGACAATCGGATATGCCGGGCCGTGACGCGTTCGCGTACACGTTCGATAACCTCGCCAACGTGATCGACCGCTTCACCGAAGTGATCGGTTTCGATCGCTACGCCGTCTATGTATTCGACTACGGCGCACCGACCGGCTTCCGGCTCGCGCTCAAGCATCCCGAACGCATCACGGCGATCATTTCGCAGAACGGCAACGCGTACGAAGAAGGCCTCAGCGATGGGTGGAATCCGATTCGCGCCTATTGGCAGGACGCATCGGCCGCCAACCGCGAAGCGCTGCGCGCGATGCTGACGCTAGAGACGACCCGCTGGCAATACACGCACGGCGTGCCCGATACGACGAGTGTGTCGCCCGACGGCTATACGCTCGACGCGTTCTATCTGAACCGCCCCGGCGCCGACGAAATCCAGCTCGACCTGTTCGGCGACTATCGAAACAACGTCGCGTTGTATCCCGCGTTCCAGCATTACTTCCGCACGCATCAACCGCCGTTCCTGGCCGTGTGGGGCAAGCACGATCCGTTCTTTCTGCCGCCCGGCGCCGAAGCATTCAGGCGCGACATGCCGCAAGCGGTTGTGCGCTTCTTCGATACCGGCCATTTCGCGCTGGAAACGCATGCTTCGGAGATCGCTGATGCGATTGGCGATTTCCTGACGCGTTGAGTCGTGCAGCGCACGGGATTGAACGTTGAGAACGTTCGCTTCGGCAAACGAAAGGAGCCATGACATGTCCACGAAAGTAGCGATTGTGACCGGCGCGAGCCAGGGGATTGGCCGGTCGACGGCGATCAGGCTGGCGCGGGATTTTCCGTCGATCGTGCTGGTGGCGCGCAATCGCGAGAAGCTTGAAGAAACCGCTGTCGAGGTCAAGCATGCAGGCGCCGAGGCGCTGGTGCTCGACGTCGATCTGTCCATACCCGATGCCGCGCGGAACGTGGTCGATCAGACGCTCGCCAGGTTCGGTCGCATCGATGCGGTGCTCAATATCGCGGGCGCGGTGCCGCAGATCGACGTGCTCGACATGACCGACGAGCAGTGGGATAGCGGCCTCGCGCTGAAACTGCACGGCGCGCGGCGTCTGACGGTCGCGGCGTGGCCTTCGTTGAAGGCGTCGTCGGGTTCGGTCGTGTTGATGTCGGGCAATTCGGCGTTATTTCCGAAAGCGCCGTACGCCGCGGTCGGGACCATCAACGCGGCCATCGTGGCGCTCGCCAAGGCCTTTTCGGATCGCGGCATCGCCGACGGCGTGCAAGTGAACAGCGTGTTGCCCGGAGCCGTGATGACCGGGCGGCGGCGAGGTCAAATCCGTGTGAGCCCGAGCAGGCTCATGCGGACTTGACCGGCCTGCATGGCGCGGCGATTCATCACACCGCGAAATCGGTCGAGGCCGACAGCGTTTTCCACGCGTCCATTTCCTGCGCCACGTAGGCGTTTTTCGCGACGATCGCAGCCAGCGTGTCGTTGCCGAGCGGCAGGCGCAGCGGCGGTGTGTCGGCATCGACTAGTGCGATCATCGCGGCGGCCAGTTTCTTCGGGTCGCCGGGTTGGTTGTGATTCATTTGCGCCGCCCGGCGGCGGACCGCGCCCGCGGTTTCGTCGTAGTCGTCAATCACGAGCGGCGCCACGACCAATGAGGACGCATCCAGAAAGTCCGTGCGGAAATAACCCGGCTCGACGACTGTTGCGTGAATGCCGAGCGGCTTCAGCTCGGCATGCATCGCTTCGGTAATGCCCTCCACGGCGAACTTGGTCGACGAGTACACGCCGAAACCCGCTGCGGCCCGATAGCCGCCGATCGACGAAATATTGATCACGTGTCCCGCGCGCTGCGCGCGCATGACCGGCAGCACGGCGCGCGTGACGTTCAGCAAGCCGAATACGTTCGTGTCGTACAGGCGGCGGACGTCCTTGTCGGCGGATTCTTCCACTGCGCCCAGCAAACCGAAGCCGGCGTTGTTGACGAGCACGTCGACGCGGCCGAATTTTTCCATCGCGGCCTGCACGGCGGCTTGGGCTTGCGCTTCGTCGGTGACGTCGAGTGCAACCGGCAGCAGCGCGGGCGTGTCGCCGAACCGTTCGACGATCGCCGAAACGTTGCGCCCGGCCGCGACCACCGCGTTACCGTCCGCGAGCGCCGCCTCGGCAATTAGCGCGCCGATGCCGCGCGCTGCGCCGGTGATCAACCATACCCGCTTGAAAGCGCCGCGTTGCGTGTCAGCCATGATGTTTCTCCTGCGTGTCGTCGAGTTGAAGTGACACCATGGTAAAAGCGCGGACTGACACTAACTAGCCGTCAATTGCTAGACTCATAATCAACTTTTACTTGCGAATCGGGAGCGCGCGCCATGAACGAAATTCGGGCGATCACGACGTTCGTGCGAGCCGCTGCGCTGGGCAGCCTGCGGCGCGCGGCCGTCGATCAGGGCATCTCGCCGCAGGCCGCGAGCCAGGCGGTCATGCAACTGGAGAAGGAGCTGGGCGTCCGGCTCTTTCACCGCACCACCCGCAAGCTGAGCCTGACGGAGGAGGGCCAGCGGCTGTTCGACAGTGTGCAACCGGCGCTGTCGATCCTGTCGTCGGCGCTCGGCGACGCGCGGCGCTCGAAAGAAGAGGTGGACGGCCTGCTGCGCGTGAGTGCGCCGCGAGCGTTCGGCATGCCGGTGCTGTGGCCGTACTTCGAGGAATTCCAGCGGCTTTATCCGCACGTGCGGCTGGAAGTCCAGTTCGACGATCACTTCACCGATCTCGTGACCGAACGCGCCGATGTGGGCTTTCGCGGCGGGCCGCCGCCGGCGGGCGGCTCGATCGCGCGGCGGCTCGTGCCGATCCAGCTAGTCGTGTGCGCTTCGCCGGCGTACATCGAACGTAACGGCGCGCCGCGCAGCATCGACGAACTGGCGCAGCATCGCTGCACCGGCTATCGGCGCGCCAACACCGGCAAGCTCGCGCAATGGCAGTTTCAGGTCGGCGATGAGATCGTTTATCGCGACGTGCCGCCGGCCATCTGCGTGAACGATACGGAGATGGAAACGCAGGCCGTGCTGTCGGGCCTGGGGATCGGGCAACTGGGCAGCTTCAACGCGGCGGTACATCTCCGCAGCGGCCGGCTCGTGCCGTTGCTGACGCAACATGTCACCGAATACGGCGCGCTTTATATCTACTACGGACATCGCACCGAGCAGCCGCTGCGTGTGCGGACCTTTATCGACTTCATGATCGAACGCATGGCCGATAACCGCGATTTTTTTCTCGATGCAGCGGAGTTGCGCGCCACGCGCTCGCCGCAGCGGGGGCGGGCGGCGAGCGCGCGCGGACGTGGCTAGTGCGATGGCGTGCGCGCGAGCAGCGGGTCGCCCGTGACGTCATAAGCAACGCTCACCGTATCGAGCGCGGCGAGAAAATCCCTCGCATCGAAAATCTCGCCGAGACTGACCACACCACCCTGGCTCGTGGACTTGCCGCGAACCAGCCGCTCAGTCGCCTCGACGACGATCGGCGCGGTCACCGCATAGATGTCGCGTCCGCTCGCGGTGGCGCGCCGCGTCGCTCCGTTCTGCGCGATCACGACGTCGACGATGAACTGTTGGGCTGACCGTCCTTGCTCGTCGTTGGGCTGGGGCGGCGGCGTATCCGGATTGCGAATGTCGCGCAGCGCGGCCGACGCGAGCCACGAGTCCATCGTCGCGACCCGCAGATGACGCGACACCGCGAGCACCTCCGTGAACGGCAGCATCACTACCTCCGCGTTGCCGAGCGGGGCCGGGAACGACCACCGGCTTTCGGGCGCGGGCTGCGGCAACGGCGTCAGCCGGCCGTCCCGCTGGATCATCCGCGTCGCGTGATTGCGCGCACCGGTTAGACGTGTTCCGCGTGTCGGGTGCCAACTGTCCAGGCCAATCGCGACGTCCACGCGATCGAGCGCTTGCCCGGTGTCCGCCAACGAGGTGACCAGCAGATCGGCCAGCCCGCCGTAGAACGCGGCAGCGGGGATCAGCGTCACGCCGGCCTCGCGTGCGCTCGTGTCGCGCTGATCGATCAAGGCCTGCAGCGACGGTTGTTCCGCCGTGACGTCGAGATAGGGAATCCGCGCGCGCAAGGCGGCATCCACGATCGGCAGCGCCGTATCGAGAAACGGTCCGGCGCAGTTGATCACGGCGTGCGTACCGCGCAGCGCCGCGTCGAGTTGCTCGGGGTGGCCGACGTCGGCGACGCGCCATGGCGTCGTTGCGTCCGCCGGGCTTTCCTGCAGACGCGCGGCGTCCCGTCCTATGCGGACCACACCGAGGCCGCGTCGCTGCAACTCCGCCACGACGAAGCGCCCGGTGTGACCCGAGGCGCCGTACACCGCCACTGTGATTCGATCGTTCATGTGTCTCACTCTCTTTCTTCAGGTTGTTTTCGGAACGCTACAGACCGGTATGTTTTATAGTACAGATCTGTAGCGTCGTCAAACACAGAGTGCTATGATCGATTTCAATGCTTCGGCGCTGGAAATCCCTGAGGTTGAACGTGATGAAGAAGAGAGAAGCGGTGAAGGAACCTCTACCGGATACGCGCGAGCGCATTTTGCGGACCGCCAGCGAACTGTTCTATCAGGAAGGCACGCGTGCGGTGGGCGTCGATCTGATCGTGGCGCGCGCGGGGGTCGCCAAGACCAGTCTGTATCGTCACTTCGGGACCAAAGACGATCTGATCGAAGCGTTCCTGCTGCTGGAAGATAAAGACTTCTGGCAGCACTGGGACGCGGTGGCCGCGCAGCACAAGGCTGAGCCGCGCGAAGAACTCGACGCGCAGTTGCAATGGATCGGCGAACGGATCGCGCGCCCGGGCTATCGCGGCTGCCCGCAGATCAACATCGCCGCCGAATACGCGGACGACAGCCATCCGGCTCGCAAGGTCGCGGTTGCGCACAAGCGGGAATTGCGGCACCGCCTAACGGAGCTGGCGCGCGCCATGCGCATCGACGAGCCGCAGACGTTCGCCTTACGGATGGGCACGATCATCGACGGTGCATTGAGCAGCGGGCGCGCGCTGCATGGGGAAGGGCCCGTGGTGTTTCTGCAGGAGCTGGCGAAGCTGCTGATCCCGAAAAAAACGAAGAAGTGAAGCTCGCTCCCGGGCGAGCGTGCGGACGTGCCCGGCATCGCCAGGCACGTCCTTGTCGTCCGTTATGCCGGCGTGGGCGCCACGTTCTGCGGAGGAATCAACGTAATACCGAAGCGCGGCGCCGCGTCGCGCATTTTTTGTTTCGACGCGTCGCTCGGCGGCGCGGTCTCGTAGGGCGCGGGCAGCACGTCAGCGCAGGTCTCGACGAATTCGTCGAAGCCGGCCGGCGCGCAGATGACCAGATAGCGTGCCGTCGCGTCCGAGCGGTTAATCAGTTGATGCGCTGTGCCGCGTTCCAGATACAGCGTCTCACCCGCGCGGAACGTGTGCGTCGTGCCTTCGATGTTGACGTCGAGTTCGCCTTCCAGCATATGGATCGTCTCGTCCTCATGCTGATGCCGGTGCGCGGGCGTGGCCCGGCCCGCCGGAGAAAAGATTTCGATCATGCAGTACGATCCGGCGGATTGCTTGCCGGAAACGAGCATGCGGGCGTGCGAGCCGCCGAAATCGTAGTCGACCGGTTTGATGTTCTGGAAAGACATGATGGGTTCCTTGGGTGTCGAGTTCGTCGATGTCCAATTTACCCGCATATGCACCGTCGTTTGATCTCCCCACTGCCGTTTCATTGATGACAGATTGTCGGGAATAGCCTGGATGAAAAACCTGAGTCAGTTCCTCAATTTCGCCGCCGTCGCGAGGCATGGCAGCTTTGCGCGCGCCGCGCGAGAGCTGAGCCTTGCGCCTTCGTCGGTGGCGAAAAGCATTGCGCGGCTCGAACAGGAGCTTGGCGTGCGGCTGTTTCATCGCACGACGCGTTCCGTGCATCTGACCGAGGAAGGTCAGACGCTTTTTGCCAAGTGTTCGCGGCTGCTCGACGAGATCGACGCGCTGGATCTGCGTAGTGTTTCCGACGCCGGTGAGCCGGCCGGCACGCTGTGCATCGGCGCGCCGATCGGCTACGGCACCCAGGTCGTGTTGCCGGTCCTGACCGCTTTGCAGCGGCGCTATCCCGCGCTCGAATTCGATCTGCGGCTGTCGGACGAGCAGGTCAATCTGGTTGGCGAGGGACTGGACGCGGTGATCCGTTTTGGCGCGTTGAACGATTCGAGCATGATTGCACGCCAATTCGATTCGCAACCGCTCGTGTTGTGCGCCAGCCCGGCTTATCTCGCCGCTCATCCGAAGATCCGCGCGGTCGCCGATCTCGCGCAACATGGCGTTGTGGCTTTCAGAATGCCGACGAGCGGGCGGGAGCGGCCGCTCGAATTCGTCGAGAAGGGGCACGCCGTCACGATCGCGCCGAAATCGCGGTTCCGGATCAGTCACGGCGAGGCGTTGATCGGCGCGGCGGTGCAGGGCGCCGGGCTGGTCCAGGTGCCGGAGTTCATGGCGCGCCGGCACCTCGATAGCGGCGCGCTGGACGAGTTGCTGCCGCAATGCCGTCCCGCACCGTTGCCGGTCAACGTGATCGTGCCGGGCTCGCGAACGCGACCCGTGCGTGTCGATGCACTGATTGACGCGTTGATGAAGGTGCGCCCGGGTAGCCAGCTACAATCCGCTACTTCGATCCGACCCACCTGAATGACGCCATGAAATCTTCTCTCGCCTTGACTCTCGCGGCGCTCGTCGCGGCCGCCGCCAGTGTGGGCGCGCAAGCCCAAACCTCGAACAGCGGCAGCACGCCCAACCTGCAATGCGCGATCGGCTACGTCACCGGTGTCGGCGGCGCGGCGCAAAGCTTCCGTGAATATCTGGCCACGCCGGATCGCGACAAATACCGCTACATCGCCGACAACCCGATCCAGTGCAAGGTCTCCGACGAGGGGCGCGCGTCGGGCTGCACCGGCGTTACCAACCTTCGGCGCGAAGAAGTCAGCGTCTATGACGATATCGACGAGACGACGATGGCCGTGGTCGCGCGCGTGGAACTCGAGCACGGCACCTATCCGGTCATCATCCAGGTGCGCAGGCAAGACGTGAAATGTGAGCAGTAAATGACATGACGCGGCGCAGCATTCGAACCGCCGCGTCGCGTTATTTCGGTCTCAAACCCGCACCACGCCTCATTTGTACCTCGTACGCACGACTGTTTGTCCACGGCGGGTATTCGAAATCCGGGCCAATGCGCCTAGATTTCAACCCCATCGGAGCCCGTGGCCCGATCAGCATCTGATCCCAAACATGTCACCCAGAGGTTCATCATGAGCACATCGCAAAAAGTCGTCGTCGTCACCGGCGCATCCCAAGGCATCGGCGCGGAAATCGTCAAGGCGTTCCGCAAGCTCGATTACCGGGTCGTCGCCACCGCGCGCTCGGTCAGCCCGTCGGACGATCCCAATGTGCTGACCGTCGCCGGCGATATCGCCGATCCGGCCACCGCGCAGCGCGTGATCGCCGCGGCGGTCGAGCGCTTTGGCCGCGTCGACACGCTGGTCAACAACGCGGGCATCTTCATCGCCAAGCCGTTCACGCAGTATTCCGCGGAAGACTACGCAGCCGCCATCGGCGTGAACGTGTCCGGGTTCTTCCACATCACGCAACTGGCGATCGCCGAGATGGAAAAGCACGCGAGCGGCCACGTGGTCACGATCACCACCAGTCTGGTCGATCACGCGATCGACGGCGTGCCGTCGGTGCTGGCGTCGCTGACCAAAGGCGGCCTGAACGCGGCGACCAAGTCGCTCGCTATCGAGTACGCGAAACGCGGTATCCGCGCCAACGCGGTCTCGCCGGGCATCATCAAATCGCCGATGCACGCCGAGCAAACGCATGCGGCGCTCGGCGCATTGCATCCGATGGGCCACATGGGCGAAATGAGCGATATCGTGAACGCTGTGCTGTATCTGGATGCCGCGCCGTTCGTGACGGGCGAAATCCTGCACGTGGACGGCGGCCAAAGCGCCGGCCATTGATCGACCCCGGGGCGCCGCGAGTGGCGCCCTTCGACTCAACCAACGCAAGCCATCCAATTCACCACTACGGAGCACGATATGCCCATCGTCACGATCCAGGTGACCCGCGAGGGGTCCAAGCCCGGCAACGATTCCGTCACCGCCGACGAAAAAGCCCGGCTCATCGCGGGCGTCAGTCAGGTGCTGCTCGACGTGCTGAACAAGCCGCTCGACTCGACCTTTGTCGTCATTGAAGAGGTGAACCTGGAGAACTGGGGGTGGGGCGGCATGCCGGTCGACGCGTTTCGCAAGCAGCGGGCATTGAAGCCGGAGTGAACCCCGCGTCGAATCGGTTTGCCCGATAGTCCTGATATTCTGTGTGGATCCTTGTTGCGCACCGCAGGCGGCCTCGGCTGTCCGCGGTGTTCGACCTTCAGCGTTCAGCGTTTAGCACTCAGCTCGCGGCCGTTCCGGACGCGTACCGCTGGGCGACCAGGCCGCCACCGAAGCTCGTCGGGAATCCATGCAGCGTCAATTTGAAGATGTCCTTCTGGGCAGTATCGAACTGTTCTGTCTCGCGGCCGAACTGGAGAGCTTTACGGTGGCCGCGACCGCCGCGGGCGTGACGCCGGCGGCGGTGAGCCGCACGGTTGCGCGTCTGGAGGCGCGTCTCGGTGTGCGTCTGTTCGTGCGCACCACGCGGCAGATCCGGCTGACGGATGCGGGCCGGCGCTACTTCGAACAATGCCGTCAGGCGCTGGGTCAACTGGCCGACGCCGAGCGCGAAGCCACCGGCCAGCAAACCGCGCCCAGCGGTGTGCTGCGCATCAGCATGCCGACGCCGTACGGCCACTATCGGGTGCTGCCGCTGCTGGCGGAGTTTCGCGCGCGCTATCCCGGCGTCACGGTCGAAACCCACCTCAGCAATCGCAACATCGACTTCGCCGACGAAGGTTTCGATCTCGCGATTCGCGGGCGCGCGCCGAGCGACTCCGGTTTGATCGCGCGCAAGATCGAGGACGCGGAACTGGTGGTCGTCGCGTCGCCCGCGTATCTGCGCCACGCGGGCAAACTCGACACGCCCGACGATCTGCTCATTCACGACTGCATTCAGTTCGCGTTGCCGAGCACCGGCCGGAACATTCCGTGGCTCTTCAAACAGTCGGGCGACGCGGTCGAGCTGATGACGCGCGGCGGCAACGTGTCGTCAGGCGATGTGCTGGCGGGCGTAACGTTGGCGCGGCACGGCGCGGGCCTGTTCCAGACCTATCGCTTCATCGTCGACAAAGACATTGCCGATGGGACGCTGAAGGAACTACTGATTCCTCATGGCGGATGCTCGCGGCCCTTCGTGCTCCTCTATCCGCATGCCCGGCATCTGTCGTCGCGCGTAAGGAGCTTCGTCGATTTTCTGATGGAAAAGCTCGCGTCGTAGCGGGCGTGATGTACATTCCGCCGCCGTGCCCGTCGCACTAGATCAACTTCACACTCTCGCGCAACTCGTCACCGAGAAAGTCGATAAACGTTCTGAGCTTGGCGGACAAGCTGTGCCGCTCCAGGTAGATCGCGTGGATGTCCGCGTTGGGCAGCGTCCAGTCGCTCAGGACGGGCACCAGCTCACCGCGCCGCACGTGTTCGCCGATTTCCCACGCCGAGCGCACGGTAATGCCGCGACCGTCGAGCGCCCACTTCAACACGACGCTGCCGTCGTTGCTGCTCAACGGACCGTCCACCTTCACCGTCTCCGATTTCTTGCCGCGCGAAAAATGCCACGTGCCATACGCCGATTCATTTTCGCGTAACACCAGGCACGCGTGGCGCGTGAGATCGTGCGGCATTTGGGGCGTGCCATACCGCTTCAGATACGCCGGCGACGCGCACGCCAGACGCTGGTTCTTCAGCAGCAAACGCGCATTGATACGCGCGTCGGGCACGTCGCCGAAACGAATGCCCAGATCGAAACCTTCCTCCTGCAAGCTCAGCGGCCGATCCGTCAGATGGAGCTGAATCTTCATCGACGGAAACCGCTCGCTGAAGCGCGAAATGGCCGGCGCTATATGCGCGCGGCCGAAACCGAACGACGCGTTCACGCGCAACAGACCGGTCGGTTCGGCGCGGCTCTGCGTCACCAACTGTTCGAGTTCGGCGAGATCGTCGAGGATGCGTGAGCCGTTCGCCAGATAGATCTCGCCCTCCGCCGTGAGACTGACGCGCCGCGTGGTGCGGTTGACCAGTCGCACGCCAAGCCGCTGTTCGAGTTGCGCCAGGCGCTTGCTGATGGACGGCGGCGTCACCCCAAGTTCGCGCGCGGCGGCGGCCAGATTGCGGTGGCGCGCCACCAGCGCGAACAGATTCAGGTCGGAAAAGCCGTCCATCGATTCGTTCCTAAAAGTTAATTCCGGATTGCCTGAAGAGAAACCACATCGCTGCAGGCATCAATTAGACTGCATTCACACACCGGAGGCAACGATGTTTGCAGACTTCATAGACGCGTCGGCCGAGGTCGACGGGATTCGGATCAACGCGATTCGCGGCGGCAACGGGCCGGCTTTGCTGCTGCTGCATGGCCATCCGCAGACCCACGCGATCTGGCACAAGGTCGCGCCCACGCTGGCGCGGCACTTCACGGTGATCGCCGCGGATTTGCGCGGTTACGGCGACAGCGGCAAACCGCCGGGCACACACGATCACGGCAACTATTCGAAACGCCGCATGGCCGCGGATCAGGTCGCGTTGATGCAGGCGCAAGGCTTCAGCGAGTTTGCCGTGATCGGTCACGATCGCGGCGGACGCGTCGCCGCGCGCATGGCGCTCGATCATCCGCAAGCCGTGACGAAACTCGTGACGCTCGACGTCGCGCCGACGCTTGCGATGTACGAGCAAACCTCGTTCGCCTTCGCGCGCGCTTACTGGCACTGGTTTTTTCTCGTGCGTCCCGCGCCGTTTCCCGAGACGCTGATTCGCGCGGACGCCGATCTGTATCTGAAGCAGACCATCGGCGCGCGCAGCGCCGGACTCGCGCCGTTCACCGCAGACGCCTACGCCGAGTATCTGCGCTGTCTGAGCGACCCCGCGACCGCGCACGGCATCTGCGAGGACTATCGCGCGAGTATCTCGATCGATCTGGATCACGATCGGGCTTCGCTCGATGAAGGGCGCAAGATCGACTGCGCGTTTCTCGCGTTGTGGGGCGCGCAAGGCGTGATCGAACAGTGCTTCGAACCGCTCGCCGAATGGCGGCAATGGTCCGCGCAGGTGAGCGGCGAAGCGCTGCCGTGCGGTCATTACATTCCCGAGGAAGCGCCCGAGTTGCTGCTCGAACGCGTGCTTCCGTTTTTGCAGGCTTAGGCGCGTGTCCATCATGTCATCTCCCTCACTTACCCTTTATCAGAAGCTGGTCGATTCGCACGTCGTCAAACGGATCGATGCGCAAAACGTGCTGCTGTATGTCGATCTGCATCTGATGAACGAATACACCAGCCCGCAGGCATTCAGTGCGTTGAAGGACAAAGCGCGCAGTGTGCGTCGTCCGAAGCAGCAGCTTGCGGTGGTCAGCCATATCATCCCGACGCACGCGGAATCGCCGCGCGTGATTCGCGATGCCGCTTCGCTGTTGCAGGCGAATAATCTGGCGCGCAATTGCCACGCGGCCGGGATTCAACTACACGACGCCAACGACCCTCTGCAAGGCATCGAACATATCGTCGCGCCGGAGCGCGGTCTGATTCGCCCCGGCATGGCCGTGCTGTGCGGCGACAGCCACACCACCACGTATGGCGCGCTCGGTGCGCTCGGTTTCGGCATCGGCACGTCGGAGGTCGAGCACGTGCTCGCCACGCAGACGCTGGTCTATCGCGTCGCGCAGACCATGCGTATCACGATCGACGGCGCGTTGCCGTACGGCACCTCGTCAAAGGACGTGATTCTGTGGATCATCAGCCGGATCGGTGCGCAGGGCGCGCGCGGCTATGCGGTGGAATTCGACGGCTCGACGATCGCGTCGCTGTCGGCGGAAGCGCGCATGACCGTGTGCAATATGACCGTCGAAGCGGGCGCGCGCGCCGCGCTGATCGCGCCCGACGCGACGACGTTCGACTATGTCCGCGCGCATGCCACGTCGCTGGATGACGCCGCCTGGAACGCCGCGCTGAACGACTGGCGCGAACTGAAATCGGACCCGGACGCGCGCTTCGATATCGAACATCGTTTCGATGCGCACGACGTCGCGCCGTTCGTCACGTGGGGCACGAGTCCCGATCAGGCCATCGCGGTCGACGCACCCATTCCGTCGGCCGCCGCCCAGGCCACGCCGGAAGCCGCCGCGTCGTTGCAGCGCGCGCTCGACTACATCGGCCTCGACGCCGGGCAGCCGATTGCCGGCACGCCGATCGATCGCGTGTTTATCGGCTCCTGCACCAATGGACGTATCGAAGATTTGCGCATCGTCGCGTCGATCGTGGCAGGTCGCCATGTCGCGCAAGGCGTACGCGCGATGATCGTGCCGGGCTCGGGCAGCGTGCGCCGCCAGGCGGAAGCCGAGGGCGTGGCCGCGACGCTGCGCGAGGCGGGTTTCGAATGGCGCGAGCCGGGCTGTTCGATGTGTCTCGCGATGAACGACGATTTTCTGACGGCCGGCGAGCGCTGCGCGTCCACCACCAACCGCAATTTCGAAGGACGCCAGGGACGCGGCGGCCGGACTCATCTGATGAGCCCCGCGATGGCCGCGGCGGCGGCCTTGACCGGACGTATCACCGACGTCCGCACGCTGGAGACGCAATCATGAGCGCAAGATCCACGAGACTCGCCAACATTGACGGCACGGCCGCGCCGTTGCCGATCGACAACCTCGACACCGATCAGATCATGCCGAAGCAGTTTCTGCGCATTATCGACAAGGCCGGGCTCAGCGAGGGGCTGCTTTACGACTTGCGTTTCGATGCGCAAGGCGCGCTGCGCGACGATTGCGTGCTGAATCAACCGGCTTATAGCGGCGCGCGCATTCTGCTGGGTGGCGCGAATTTCGGTTGCGGGTCGAGCCGCGAACACGCGGTCTGGGGGCTTCAGCAAGGCGGTTTCGACGCCATCGTCGCGCCGGGCTTCGCGGAGATTTTCTATTCGAACGCGATGAATAACCGCTTGTTGCTGGTGCAACTGGAACGCGAGCAGATCGACGTGCTGCTGCGCGACGCTATGGCCCATCCCGCCGCGCAACTGCGGATCGACATCGAGCAACAGACCGTGACGTCCGCCGACGGCCTCGTTTTCCCGTTCCCGCTTGGCGCGCGGCATAAACAGATGGTGATCGAAGGCATGGACACGATCGACCTCACGCTCGCTTCTTTGCCTGACATCGAGGCGTTCGAGCGGAATCACTTCGCCCGGCATCCCTGGGCCGCCGTGTTGTAACCGCTAGCTAGTCAGCTAGTCCGCCAGGCGGCGCGTCGCACGGCGCCGCCGCTCAACCGCAACGCGTGACCGATTCCCCGCGAGAAGGGAAGGGACACGCTTTGCCAAAAATTTGCCTGAGGCAAACCGGAGGAGACATGAAACGCAAACCGCTTTACAAGGTGCTGTACGTGCAGGTGATCGTCGCGATCGTGATCGGTGTGGCCTTCGGTCATTATTGGCCGACGCACGCGGTGGCGATGAAACCGCTCGGCGACGCCTTTATCAAACTCGTACGCATGATCATCAGCCCGGTGATTTTCTGCACGGTCGTGACCGGCATTGCGAGCATGCACGACATGCGCAAGGTGGGCCGGGTCGGCGGCAAGGCGCTGCTTTATTTCGAGGTCGTCTCGACGCTGGCGCTGGCGATCGGTTTGCTGGCCGCCCATGTGCTGCAACCCGGTGCGGGCTTCAACGTCGACCCCGCCACACTCGACGCCGGCGCGGTGTCGTCCTATACGGCGCAAGCCGCGCATGGCGAAGGGCTCGCGGGCTTCTTCATGCACATCATTCCGGACACGTTTGCCGGCGCGTTCACGCAGGGTGACATTCTGCCGGTGCTGCTGATCGCCATGCTGTTCGGCACCGCGCTGGCCGTGATGGGCGAGCCCGCCAAACCGCTGATCGGCCTGATCGAACTGCTGTCGAAAACCTTCTTCAGAATCGTGCGGATGATCACCAGCCTCGCGCCGCTCGGCGCATTCGGCGCGATTGCCTTCACGATCGGCAAATACGGCATCGTCTCGCTGCTGCCAATGATGAAACTGATCGGCACGTTTTATCTGACCGCGTTCCTGTTCGTCTCGTGCGGCCTCGGCCTGATTGCGCGCGCCTGCGGATTCAGTCTGTGGCGCTTCGTGGTCTACATCAAGGACGAACTGCTGATCGTGCTCGGCACGTCGACCTCCGAAGCCGCGCTGCCGCAGTTGATGGAGAAGCTCGAACGGCTCGGCTGCTCACGCGGGATCGTCGGGCTCGTGGTGCCGACCGGCTACTCGTTCAATCTGGATGGCACCAATATCTACATGACGCTGGCGGTGCTGTTTCTCGCTCAGGCCACCAATACGCATTTGACGCTCACGCAGGAGATCACCTTGCTGGCGGTGACGATGCTCACGTCGAAGGGATCGACGGGGGTGACGGGCGCGGGTTTTATCACGCTGGCGGCGAGTCTTTCCGTGGTGCCGACCGTGCCAGTGACGGCGATGGTGCTGATACTCGGTATCGACCGTTTCATGTCCGAGTGCCGGGCGTTGACCAATACGATGGGCAACGGCGTGGCGTCGATCGTGATTGCGGCGTGGGAGAAGGAACTGGATCGCGACCGCCTGAAGGCGGCGCTGGCGAAACCGGGGCGTGGGGTGTTGGCGGCGGCGCAGGCGGAGTTGGAAGTGGCGGCCACGCCGCGCGCCGTGCAGGAACGGGAAGAAGCGCCGCGCTCGGCCTGATCCGGGACTGCGCGAAACTACACTACTGTCGCGGTCGCCGCCTCGCAGCCATGCACCGCCGACAGCAGCGCGCGCCGCGAACTCACGCCGAGCTTCGCGAACGCGCGCTTCGCGTAGGTTTCGACGGTGGACTCCTTCACGCCCATAGCCTGCGCGATCGACAGCGTGGTCATGCCCTTGACGAAGGCCGAGCAGACGCTCGCCTCACGCGACGACAGCAGGATCGCACGCCGTGTCAGATACGCTTGCAATACGTCGGCGGGCGCCACCTTGTTGACGTTGTCGTCGAGCGGCACGCCGACCATGCGCGTATGCAGTTCCGCAAGCGGCAGCAGCATCTGACCGAGATGTTTGAGCACGCTAAGCTCGTGCAGCGAGAACGCCGGCAGGCGCCGCGCGCGGCACACGGAGAGCGAATAGGCGCTGCCGTTCGAGCGCCGCACCACCAGGCACTCGTCGTGAATATTGGCGACGTCGTAGATCAGACTGCGAATCTCGGCGTCTTCGATCGCCTGCGAGGACAGATGAATCAGCTCGATCTGTTCGACATCGGAGATCCGGTCATTGAGCGGGTCCCGCTCCGCGAAGCTGCCGAAATACGTTTCCATGGTCCGCTGGATCTGCTCCGGATCGCCGCCATAGCTGCCGATCCATTCCATGCGGCGCGTCCGGTCGGCATGCGGCAAAACACGCGCGCGCATCAGATGCAGCGAATCGCAGTCGACGAACTGCCTGACGCAATCGAACATTTGCCGCAGAAAGCGTGACGAACCGGCGCAGTCGACGACGGGGCCCAGCGCGCTCGACAGCGCGGCCAGTTGACCGACCGCGAGCGGAGTGAAGGAGTGTGGAGCGTTCATGGCCTTGGGTGGCGGGCGAAGGCCCGCGGCAGCTTTCACTGATAACACGAAAAAAACCGTGCGCCCACTGCGGCTAACCCGCCGTCCGTCCGCCGCGATGAGACGTCGCACGCTATATCCACCGTGTCCCCCCGTAGTCGGGACAGACGGCCGGATTTCGCCTCCCTAGACTCTCTCCATCGTTACATCATCGTGAATCGGGGACGGAGGTCGGGGATGGAAATCAGCGGGTGGAGTAGCAGGTGGGCGCGGCCGTTGCGGGCGCTGTCGGTAGGTTTGCTGGCCGCTGCGGCACACGCGGACCCGGCGGTGGTGAATATCTACAACTGGGGTAATTCGATCGGCAAGGATACGGTCGCGAACTTCGAGAAAGCGACCGGCATTCATGTCGTCTATCAGGAGTTCGACAGCAACGAGACCTTGCAGGCCAAGTTGCTGTCAGGCAGTTCCGGCTATGACGTGGTGGTGCCGTCGGACGCGTTCTGGGCGAAGCACGTGGCGGCGGGCATCTACCAGCCGCTCGACCGGACGAAGCTGCCGAACTACGCGCTGCTCGACCCGAAACTGATGGCGCTGCTCGCCGCCGACGACCCCACTCACCAGTACGGCGTGCCGTGGAGCTGGGGCACGGACGGCTTCGGCATCAACGTCGAGAAAGTGCAGGCGGCGCTCGGCAAGGACGCGAAGCTCGACGGACTCGATCTGCTATTCGATCCGAAGAACGCCGCGAAGCTGAAGAGCTGCGGCATTTCGCTGATCGATTCGCCGCGCGACGTGTTCGGCAGCGTGCTGCTCTACATGAAGCGCGATCCGAACAGCGCGAATCCCAAAGACTACCAGGACGCGCTGACGGTGTTGAAGGGCATCCGCCCGTACATCGCGCAGTTCAGCACCGGCAGCTATATCGGCGATCTGGCGAACGGCGACATCTGCCTCGCGCTCGGCTGGTCCGGCGACGTGAATACCGCGCGGCGGTCCGCGCTGGACGCGCACCGCTCGTACCACATCAAATACATTCTGCCGAACGAGGGCGGCCCGATCTGGTTCGACGTGATGGCCGTGCCGAAAGACGCGCCGCATCCGGAGGCGGCGCTGAAGTGGGTCAACTTCGTGCTGTCGGAAAAGGAGAGCGCGAACCTGACGAACGACACCTCGTATCCCACGGCGGTGTCGAGTGCGTCGAAGCTCGTGCATGCGGATGTGCTGGCCGATCCGGCTGTGTTCCCAACGTCGGGAGATTTCAACAAGCTGTTCGCGGTCAAGCCGTTGCCGACTGAAATCAACCGCCTGGTGACGCGTCTGTGGCAGCAATACAAAACCGACTGACGGCCTGATCCGGCCGCTTCAAACCCACCTCACCAATACGCATTCCGCCGCCGCGTCTCGCGACGCGGTGCGGATCAACACGTCCATTCGATGTCTTCCATCATGAAACTGAAAGTGATTGTTCTGGTGAGCGCGCTCGCGTTCCAGTGCGCGGCGTTTGCCGCGCAGACGGACGCCGCGGCACGGCCGTCGGTCGCCACGCAACTCGATGCGTTGCAGGCGCAGATCACGGCGCTTCAGGCGCAGATTCATAGCTTGCAGGCGCAGGCGAAAGCGCCGGCTGTGGCGAGCGCGACAGCGGGGACGGCGCCGGCATCCGCATCGGCCGCCGACAACGCTGTGCGCGACCCCGCCGCGTTGACGCGCGATTTCCAGGCCATGCATGAACAGGTCAACAACCTCACGCTGAAAACCGATTCGCTCGAAGACGCCGCTACCACCGGCCCGCTCGCCGGCCTGAGCGTGACCGGCTATCTCGACCCGCTGTATCTGTACAACCGCGCGCGCCGTTCGGGCAGCTTCCAGTTCGTCAATCACGATCCGGGCGTGTACGACTATTTCGAAAGCCAGATCGGTGACGTCTATCTCGACATCAAGAAGATCTTCGGCGTCGGGCCGCTCGCGCCAGCCGCGGAAATCGTGATCCAGCCGAATCGCGGCGTGGGCTCGACGCTAAGCAGCGGGCACGGCAGTGTCGGCAACAACATCCTGACGCAGGCCGATGTGACGGTGCCGCTCAACTCGCTGACCACGTTCACGGCCGGTCTGTTGCAGAGTCCGATCGGCTACGAGCCGCAACCGTCGAATCAGATGCTGACGCTCACGCACAACCTGCTGTACGACTTCAGCGAACCCGCGGGCATGGTCGGCATTGGTCTGAAGGGCAATAACGCGATCTTCACGCATTTCTGGCAGGTGTATCTGTCGAACGAGCAGTTGCGCACGTCGGCGGCGATCGTGAACGGTCCGGACAACACGTCGCATAGCAACTGGGTGCCGTCGTTGACCGCGCGCTTCGACGACGTGCTATCTACCGCGTTAGACATCGGTGTGGCCGGTATGGTCGGCCGCTCGACGCTGTTCTCGCCGTGCGCGAATCCTGGCGGCTACGGCTATCAATGCAGCGCGTCGACGCCGTTCGGCATGACGCGCTACGTTGAAACCGACCTGACCTACACGCGCGACAAACTGCAATTGAATGCGCAACTCGATTACGGCGATCAGCAGAAAGGCGCGTACGACGGTGGCACGGCGCGCTGGTACGGCTTCTCATTGCAGGGGCACAAGAAGTGGACCTCGGCGTGGCTCGGCCATATGGGCGCGACGCTGCGCTTCGACTATCTGAACGACACCGCCAACGGCGGCGGCGCGCCGAACATTCTGTACGGGCTCGCGGGCGGCAATCCGGCGGTGAACGCGAGCAGCGGCTTTGGCATCGACCCCGCGTGCTTCGCGGCGTCCACGCGCAACGGCACCGAATGCAAGGGCGCGGCGCACTACGACATCACCGCCGACCTGCTGTTTTTCCCGACCCAACAGATCACGCTGAAGTTCGAATACCGGCATGACCAGGCGAATCATCCGGTGTTCCTGATGAACGACGGCACCTATTCACGCGCCAACGACATTCTGGCGACCCAGTTCATCTATTCTTTCTGAGCACGACATGAGCCACTTTTCACACGATTCACACGACGCGGCGCGCGAGAATCTGCGCTACCGCAACTGCACGTTCGTCAACGGCACGATTTATACGGGTGGCACGACGCCTACCGTGGTGCCCTGTCTCGCTGTGCGCGACGGCGTGATTGCCTACGCGGGCAGCTATGCGGATTTGCCGGCGGAGTTGCATGCGGCCGAACAGGTCGACTTGCGAGGCCGCATGATCGTGCCGGGTTTCACGGACTCGCACGCCCATCCGGTCGAAGGATTCCAGCTCACATGCGACGCCGATCTCGGCGATGCCCATTCACTCGACGCGATCGCGCACCAGGTCCGCGAATGCGCCGCGCTGCATCCGCAGCGCAGTTGGGTGATGGCGGGCAACGTCGCGCTCGAAGCGCTCGGCGCCCAGTTGAACCGCAGCGCGCTCGACATGATGGTCGGCGACCGGCCGCTGTTGCTGATCGGTCATGACGTCCATTCCGGTTGTCTGAATACCGCCGCGCTGCGGGTGCTTGGCGTGAGTGCGACGACGCCGGACCCGGAAGGCGGGATCTACGAGCGCGACGCGCACGGCGCGCCCACCGGAGTCGTCCATGAAGCCGCGTTGTATGGACTGTTTCGCCATCTGCCGCAAATGGGCGCCGACGAATCCGCGCGCGCTTTGCAGAAGGCGCAGCGCCAGGCGCACGAAAACGGTATCACGGGATGGTTTGAAGCGATGGTCGGTCAGCGGCTCGTCGATGCCTATGTGCGAGCGCGAGACAGCGGCAATCTGAAGGCCAATGTGAGCCTTGGGCTGCTGGTGTCGCCGAATCTGGCGCTCGCGCCGCAGATCGGGAAGCTGATCGATTGGCGTCGTCAGTACGACGGTGGCCGCGTGCGTTTGCATACGGCGAAGATCTTTATCGATGGCGTGCTGGAGAGTCACACCGGCGCGTTACTCGACAACTATGCCGATGTGGATCACAACGGTGCCGCGCATTGGACGCCGGCGCAGTTGCATGAGGCTGTGTTTGCCGCTGACGCGGCGGGCTTCGATCTGCATTTTCATACGATCGGCGACCGCGCGGTGCGGATGGCGCTCGATACGCTCGAGGCGCTGAATCGCGAACGTGGGCGGCGTGATCGGCGTGCGCAATTGGCACATGTGCAGTTGATCGATCCTTTGGACGTGCCGCGGTTCGCGGAGACGGGGGCGATTGCTTCGGTGCAGGCCGTGTGGGGGAGTGTTGCGCCGGGTTTAAAGGCGCTTTATACGCAGTTGCTTGGGGAGCGGCGGATGAGCCGGCAGTACGCGTTTGGTGATTTGCAGCGGGGTGGGGCGATGTTGTCGGGGGGCTCCGACTGGCCTGTTTCCACGCAGAACCCGCTGGTGGCGATTGAGACCGCGTTGCGGCGGGCGGCGCCTGGGGATGTTGCAGATGTGCCGTTTTTGCCGGAGCAGAGTGTTGGGGTTGAAGCGATGCTTAAGGCTTATACGCATAACTCTGCTTTTAGCCTCAGGTTTGATGGTGAGGCTGGGGTGCTGGCGGTTGGGCGGCCGGCTTCGTTGGCTGTATTGAGCGGTGATGTGCGGGATGTGGCGCCGCATCGCGTCGCTGAGGTGCAGGTGGGGATGACTCTGTTTGAAGGGGAGAGGGTTTTTGGTGGGGTTGAGTAGGTGGTGCTGTTGGTGTTGCTGTTGCTGTTGCTGTTGTGTTGGCCTCTCCTTGGTTTGTTAGTGGTCTATTGGCGTTCCCCCTGTGCGGGGGGCACCTACTTTTCTTTGCATGCCGCAAAGAAAAGTAGGCAAAAGAAAGCGGCTCACACCGCTAGCTCATAAGCGGGTTTCGTGGTCCACCACCAGCGGTGGACCATCTGGAATCCGTGCTCTCGCACACTCCGCACGCGTGACAAAGCCGTCATTCATCCCGCCTCGCGCTCTGCGCTCGCCGGGACGGTTTGCTATCAACCCTGCGCTGTGGTTTGGGCGGCGGGTATCTGGCTTCGGCCTTCTGCCTGGCTTACTTTGACTCCGCGGCCTCGAATCGTTTTACCGCGCCGACGATATCGTTGCGCAACTGCTTTAGCGCGGCCTGCCGCGCGTCGGGGGGCACGAGTCCTTGCCACAACAGATCGCTTAACGACGCAGCCGTCGCTTCAATGTCGACGGCTCTCTGTTTGCGTACCGCGTCCCACAACACGTGCTCCATCGGACCATAAACCGCCGAACGCAACAGGCCGAGCGGCATGTCGTCCCGTACGTCGCCACCGGCAACACCCTCAGCAAGGACCTGCATCATCGGCGCCGTATAACGTCGCTGCAGTTCGACGATGACGTCGCCGAACTTGTCGTCCTTCTCGCGTCCCTCGGAAAGAATCAGCGCGCACAAGCCGGTTCCGTCCACCGTTAGCCGGTAAAGATGCGTACGCACCAGGTACGCGAACTTGCTGCGCGTGCCGTCGATCAGCGGTAATTCTCCCTCCACCTGCGCGATGATTTCATCGTACCAATTGCCCAGCACGCGCACGCATAAATCCCGCTTGCTGGCGAAGTACGTGAAGATCGTCGCCTCCGATACGCCCACCCGGCGCGCAATCTCCGTCATCGTGGCGGACGCATAGCCGACCTCGGAGAACACGAGCCGGGCCGCCTCCAGAATAGCCCTGAGACGTTGCTCGGAACGCGCCTGCACAGGCACGCGGCGGGATGCGGCGGAGACGGTCATTGTCGATAAAAGAAGAGTGGAGTTGTCGGAGTTGAGTCTAGCTCAAATGTATTTGAAGTGATAGCTTTGAATAAAGCTGCGCTAAAAAATGCATTCGACACTGTGCGTTCATATAACTTGAGCTAAACTCAAAAAACTATATCGAGCCGCTTGTGAAGGAGACACCCGAATGCCCACCGCTTCGCCGAGTACTTCGCCGCCGTTGAGCGGCTACCGTTCCGTCTTCCGCGAAGGCCTGTTCGCAGGCAAGATCGTCGTCGTCACCGGGGCGGGGAGCGGGCTGGGCCGCTGTACGGCGCATGAACTCGCGTCGTTGGGCGCCACGATCGCATTGATCGGCCGTAGCGCGGACAAACTCGAAGCCGTGCAAGCCGAACTTGTCGCCGATCATCAAAATGTCAGCGGCCATCGCATCTACTCGTGCGATATCCGCAACGAACAACAGGTGCGCGACACGGTCGCCGCCGTCGTTCAGGACCTCGGTCAGATCGACGGCCTCTTCAATTGCGCCGGCGGCCAATTCCCCGCGAAGCTGGAGGCGATCTCGCTGAATGGCTGGGACGCCGTCGTGCGCAACAACCTGCACGGCACGTTCCTCATGTCCCGCGAGTGCTATACGCAATGGATGCAGCACCACGGCGGCGCGATCGTCAACATGCTGGCGGACATCTGGGGCGGCATGCCCGGCATGGGCCACTCGGGCGCGGCGCGCGCGGGCGTGTGGAACTTCACGGAAACGGCCGCGTGCGAATGGGGTCACTCAGGTGTCAGGGTCAACGCGGTCGCGCCGGGCTGGATCGCTTCCGCCGGCATGGACAGCTATGACGAAAGCTACCGGGCGCTGCTGCGCTCGCTGAAACACAAAGTGCCGCTGCAACGCTTCGGCACCGAATCCGAACTGGCGAGCGCGGCCGTGTTTCTGCTGTCGGAGGCGTCGGCATTTATCAACGGCACGGTGATTCGCGTGGATGGCGGCGTGCCGAACGCGCGCCATTCATGGCCGCTGCCCGCCGCCGAGCGTACGATCGAATACAACGGTTTCCCACGCTATCAACCGCCGACCGGCTTGCAGGAGCAGACACAATGAATCTCGACGGCCAGACCTACGAATCGCTGACGGCCAGCTTCGCGTGGCGGATTCCGCCACGCTACAACATCGGCGTCGATGTCTGCGACAAATGGGCCGACGGTTCCGGACGTCTCGCGCTGATCTATGAAGATCCCGAAGGCCGGGCCGCGCACTACACGTTCGACGAATTGAAGGCGCTGTCGGATCGTTTCGCCAATGCGCTGCTCGCAGCGGGCGCGCAACGCGGCGACCGCATCGGCATCTTTCTGTCGCAGTCGATCGAGACGGCCGTCGCGCATCTCGCCGCGTACAAGGCGGGCATGGTGGCGGTGCCGCTGTTCGCGCTGTTCGGCATCGATGCGATCGAACATCGCCTGGGCGACAGCGGCGCAGTCGCGTTAATCACCGACAACGCGGGCGTGCAAAAGATCGCCGAGATTCGCGCGGCCTTGCCGGCGCTACGCAATGTGTTCAGCGTCGACATCACCGATGAAAACACCTACGACGCCGCGCAAGCCAACCCCGTGCGTTCGTTCTGGCACGCGCTGAACAATGCGCCTGCCGAGTTCACGCCGGCCGATACCAGCGCCGACGATCCCGCCGTCATCATCTACACGTCCGGCACGACCGGCAAACCGAAGGGCGCGTTGCACGGCCATCGCGTGCTGCCCGGGCATCTGCCGGGCGTCGAGCTGTCGCAACAGGGTTTCCCCGCGCAGGCCACGCTCATGTGGACCCCCGCCGACTGGGCGTGGATCGGCGGGCTGTTCGACGTGCTGCTGCCGTCGTGGCATCACGGCGTGGCCGTGCTGGCGCGCCGCTTTGCGAAATTCGACGGCCAGGCCGCGTTCGATCTGATGGCGCGTCACGCGGTGTCCCATACGTTTTTGCCGCCCACGGCATTAAAGATGATGCGCGGCGTCGAGCATCCCGAGCGCTGGCCGCTCGCGCTGCGCTCGGTGGCGAGCGGCGGCGAATCGCTCGGTGAGGAACTGATCGACTGGGGCCGCAAGGCGCTCGGCGTCACGATCAACGAGTTCTATGGGCAAACGGAGTGCAACGTGGTGGTGTCGTCGTGCGCGGCGCTGTTCGAGCCGTGCTTCGGCGCGATCGGCCGCGCGGTGCCGGGGCATCATGTCGCGATTGTCGACGCCGACGGCAACGAACTGCCGCAAGGCGCGATTGGTGATATCGCGGTGGCCGCGCCCGATCCGGTGATGTTCCTCGGCTACTGGGGCAACGAAGCGGCCACGCGCGAGAAATACCGCGGCAAGTTTCTCGTGACCGGCGACCTCGGCATGCGCGACGCGGACGGCTTTATCCGCTTCGTCGGTCGCGGCGACGACGTGATCACTAGCGCCGGCTACCGGATCGGCCCGGCTTCGATCGAGGATTCGCTGCTGCGTCATCCGGCGGTGTCGATGGCGGCCGTGATCGGTGCGCCCGATCGCGAACGCACCGAAATCGTCATGGCGTTCGTGGTGCTGAAACCCGGCTTTATCGGCGACGACGCCTTGGTGCGCGAGATCCAGCAGCATGTCAAAACGCGCCTCGCCGCGCACGAGTATCCGCGCGAGATCCGCTTTGTCGACAGCCTGCCGTTGACGGCGACCGGCAAGGTGATTCGCCGGGCGTTGCGCGCCGGACTCGGGCAAGATGGCGAGCATCCCGCCGCCAAACCTGAATCCCGATGACCGACAATTCCCGTCCACCTGCGAGCCGAACCGGCAAGGCACTGAAGACGCCCGGCGCGCAACCGGCCGTCGCGGCCGTGCTCGACGACACGGACCGCAAACTGCTGGCCCTGCTCGCGGAAGACGCCACGCGCACCTACGCGGAACTCGGCAAGCTGCTGTTCCTGTCGGCGCCCGCGGTGCACGAGCGCGCGCGGCGTTTGAAGAAGGAAGGCGTGATCAAGGCCACCGTCGCCGCGCTCGATGCCGCGCGTCTGAATCGTCCGTTGCTCGCGTTCGTGCATGTCGATACGACGAGCTGGGCGGTCACGCGGCAACTGCTGGCGCTCAAGGAGCTCTCGGACGTCGAGGAGATTCACACCGTGACGGGCGAGAGCGCAATGCTGCTTAAAGTCCGCACGCGCGATACGCAGACGCTCGAGCAACTGCTGGCGCGGATTCATGCGATTGAAGGCTTCACGGGCACGCGCAGTTATATCGCGCTGACCACGTATCTGGAGCGTGGGCCGAGTCCGGAGTTGTGACGTGGGTGCGGTGACGTCGCGACGTCACCACGTTACCGCGATATCGCGTCACCACGTCCCACCTCGCCGCTCACGCATGCAGCGACAAACCCTTAACCGCTTTATCGACCGCCTTCTTCAACCCACGCACCGCCAGCCCGACGAGATCGGGCGCGTCCGCGGGTTCCGCGCGGAACACCTCGCGATTCGCCTGATCGTGGCCGGTGGAGAACATCGCGCGCACATAGACGGCGCGCGTCAACTCCCGCTCGATGCCCTGGCGGAACGCGCGCAGCAAACCCGCGCTGTCCGCCTGATACACCATCATCGGTTGGCCGAGCAGCCGCGCGTGCTGGCGGCCGGCGGCGTCTTCATACGGTTCGCCTAGTGCTTCGGGCGCGGCGCCCGCGATACCCGTCGCGAGAAACGCGGTGACATTGAGTTTTTGCCATACGGCCAGATCGTCCAGCACGATGATGGCGACCTTCGTATCGAATTCCATCTTCTACATCGCTCCACAGCGCGTTAGCGCACAGATAAAAACTGATCTACTGCCGAATGTTAGGGAAAGCACGGCGCTCGTGCACGCCCTCGCGGTAAAAACGAATGCGCTTCGCCGAACCTGCGTTGGCGTGGCGTCGCAAGCGGTTTTTGCCGAATGCCATTCGGCGCGCGCGTGCTGCAATGCAACCTGACACGCACGCAACATAGGGCAAGTCCCTGGCGCGATTTAGCCGTGCATTACCACTCGCGTGGGCAGCCTCCTAAACTTGAATCAAACAGGGAGGGGACACCGATGGCCAAACTCATCCACACGATGATCCGCGTGCAGGATCTGCCGCGTTCTCTGCAGTTCTATCAGAAGGCTTTCAATTTCGACGTCTCGCACCGGCTCGACTTTCCGGAGTTCGCGCTGGTCTATTTGCGCAACCACGAAGCCGACGCGGAAATAGAACTGACCTGGAATAAAGGCCGCGCGGAACCGTATTCGCACGGCGACGGTTACGGTCATGTCGCCTTCTGCGTGGACGACGCGAAAAGCGAGCGGCAGCGGCTGATCGAGCTCGGCATGACGCCCAACGATCTACGGGAATTTCACAACGACGGCGGTGAATTGCTGGCGCGCTACTTTTTCATTCAGGACCCTGACGGCTACAAGATCGAAGTGTTGGAACGCTACGGCCACTATCAATAGAACAGGCAATCCGGCGGCCGCCGCGGGTTGAGCAATACCCCACAGAAATTATCTTGCATGGGACCTGGGTCAGCGCTAACGCGCCGGCTCCGGTCAACAAGGAGACAGACATGAAGACAACGGTCATTCCGATCGTCGCGTCCGATCACGCACACGCCACGCATCATCATCATGAGCCCGGGCACGGCCATGAGCCTCACCATGACCACGAGCATCGCGCGGGGCAGGCGGCGGCCGTGGCCCTGCGCATTCCGCTCACGCGACGCGCGCTGTTGCGGGGCACCGGCGTGCTGATGGGCACGCTGGCGTTGTCGTCGGTGCTGTCGACGCTTGCGCCGAGCCGCGTATGGGCGCTCGAACTGCAAGGGCTCGACACGCATCAGGGCGAAGTGATTCTCGCCTTCACGCGGCAACTCTATCCGCACGCCACGCTCGACAACGCGGTGTATGCGCTGGTGGTCAAGGATCTCGACACGAAGGCGAAAGCCGATCCGGCGGTGCGTCAGCAGCTCGCTGACGGCGTCAAACAACTCGACGCGCAGGCCGGTTCGGACTGGCTCAAGCGGCCGCCTGCCGATCAGGCGCAGGACGTCGCGGCGCTCGCCGGTACGCCGTTCTTCAACACGATCCGCAGCACGGCGGTGGTGTCGCTGTACGCCAACACGATGGCGTATGCGCATTTCGGTTATGGCGCGTCGGAGGGCGACGGCGGTTATCTGACCAAGGGGTTCAACAGTCTCTCGTGGCTGCCGAATCCGCCGGCCGGGGCGAGTGGTCCGATCCCGTCGGACAGTTAATCGACACTGGAGACACGATATGAATCAGGACAACAACAAGGTGCGGTTTTCGCACAACGACGACAAGGTCGTCGTGATCATCGGCTCAGGCGCGGGCGGCGGTACGCTCGCCAACGAACTGGCGCAGAAGGGCATCGACGTCGTCGTGCTGGAAGCCGGCAAACTGCACACGCAAGCTGATTTCACCACCGACGAATGGGGCGCGTTCCAGATGCTCTCATGGCTCGACAAACGCACCACGTCAGGCACCTGGCGCGTCGCCAAAGACTTCCCGAATCTGCCCGCATGGATCTGCAAAACAGTCGGCGGCACCACCACGCACTGGGCAGGCGCGAGCCTGCGCATCCAGCCGCACGAGTTCAAGGCGAAGACCACCTACGGCGATATCAAGGACGCCAATCTGCTCGACTGGCCGCTCACCCGCGCGGAACTCGATCCCTACTACGACCGCGCGCAGCAGAAGATGGGCGTGACGCGCACCAACGGTCTGCCGGGTTTGCCGGGCAACAACAACTTCAAGGTGATGTCGGCCGGCGCGATGAAGGTCGGCTACAAGGAATGCAACACCGGCCATATGGCGATCAATAGCGTGGTGCGCGACGATCGCGCGCATTGCTTCCAGCGCGGCTTCTGTTTTCAGGGCTGCCGTACCGGCGCGAAATGGTCGACGCTGTACACCGAATTGCCGCGCGCCCAGGCCACCG
This sequence comes from Paraburkholderia sp. BCC1876, assembly GCF_902833695.1. Classification (NCBI taxonomy): domain Bacteria; kingdom Pseudomonadati; phylum Pseudomonadota; class Betaproteobacteria; order Burkholderiales; family Burkholderiaceae; genus Paraburkholderia; species Paraburkholderia sp. BCC1876. The sequence continues at coordinate 129,631 of NZ_CADFGI010000006.1, forward strand.
GGCATATGGAATTGCGCACCCAGGCGCACGTGGTGCGAATCGAGACCGACGCGCGCGGCAAAGCGAAAGAGGTGTTGTACTACGACAGCAACGGTAAATTGCAGCGGCAGAAAGCACGCATCATCGCCGTGGCCGGCAATTCGATCGAAACGCCGCGCCTGCTGTTGAACTCGCATTCGAGCAAATTCCCGCAAGGACTTGCGAACGGTTCGGGGCAGGTGGGCCGCAATTACATGCGCCACACCACGGGCTCGGTGTACGCGGTGTTCAACGACAAAGTGGACATGTTCAAGGGCACCACGATGGCCGGCATCATCGAAGACGAGGCGGTGTTCAATCCGCAGCGTGGTTTCGCGGGCGGCTATCACCTGGAGACCGTGTCGCTCGGGCTGCCGTTTTACGCGGCGTTTCTGAATCCCGGCGCGTGGGGCCCGACCTTCGCGCAGGCGATGGATCAGTACGCGTACACGGCGGGCATGTGGATTGTCGGCGAGGACATGCCGCGCGACAGCAATCGCGTGACCTTGAATACCGACGTGAAAGATCAGTACGGCCAGCCGGTCGCCAACGTGCATTTCGACGATCATCCTAACGACGAAGCCATGCGCGAGCACGCGTTCAAGCAGGGCACCGCGGTGTATGAGGCGGCCGGCGCGAAGACGGTGTATCGCGTGCCGCCGTATCCGTCCACGCACAACCTCGGCACCGCGCGCATGAGCGCGCGTGCCGAAGACGGCGTGTGCAACAGCTTCGGCCAGACGCACGAAGTGTCGAACCTGTTCATCTCGGACGGCAGCCAGTTCACCACCGGCGCGGCGGAAAACCCGACCATGACGATCGTGACGCTGGCGATCCGTCAGGCCGATCACATCGCGGCGCAGATGGGCAAACGCACGGTGTAGCGGGGTGCGTCGGTTGGTGCGTTGGTTGGTTAGCTTGTCGGGGCCAGCGCGGCGTTCGGGTTCGACGCGATTGTCGGGCCGCGAAGGCCGGCGTATGTTGACCAGAAGCGGCGGGGTGCGGCGGCGTCATGAAGACGCCGCCGCATGCGCTGCGAAACACGGAGCAAACGTCATGTGTGGGATCTACATCAACGCCGATCCGATCCTCTATGAATCGCGCACCCGCTCGTTGCGGATTCACGGAGTGATCACGACAGTCCGGCTGGAAAATCTGTTCTGGGACGTGCTGCACGAAATCGCCGCGCGCGAGAGCATGACGACCAGTCAGTTCGCGGTCAAACTCTACGACGAACTGATCGCGTTGCGCGGCGAAATGCCGACCAACTTCGCTTCGTTTTTGCGGGTGTGCTGTCTGCGCTATCTGTCGATGCGCACGGAGAAGGGCGTCACCATCTCCGAGACGGCGCCTGAAATGACGGCGGCCGTGAGCGAAGCACGGCCGCGGATTCTGAAGACGGTTTGACGTGTAACGCGCGACAAGGTGAGCGTCACGCGGTTACGGAAACATGTTGCGCTTCGGAAATTCCCGATCGCTTTCCCAGATGCCGGAGTGTTGACGCTGCGCGAGTAGCCATTTGCCGTCGACAAAGCGGTAGGTTTCGTAGCGCGTCACGAAATCGTCGTCGTCGCCGGTGCTGTCTTTTTTGTCGAAGTCCGGGCTGCACCTTACCTGTTGAATCTCATCGGCGCCGCCTTTGCGCGACGGCGAAATCTTCCAGGCCGCCTTGCCGGTCGCGGCGAGCACCAGCGCGCTGCTTTTGCCGTCGTCCGTGGTGTATTGCACGGGGTCCAGCGACTGCCTGGCCGGCATCAGGATTTGCGTGGCGGGGCCGCTGTAGGAACCCATCGGCGCGGTGGCGTCCACCGTCAGAAACAGCACGGGACCGGGCAGACCGTGCAGCGGCGCGGGCTCGACGCGGGCCAGCGGATAGTCCAGTTGTCGCGTGGCCGCAATCGCGCCCGACGCAGACACGAGGCGCAACTGAGCTTTCACGAGCGGCTTCGGATCTTTGCCGGGCAGACCTTCTTCCGACGCACCCGTGCCCCATAGCTGCTTTTGCAGCGCGGGCGTGATGCGTTCGTCTTCGAGCAGTTCGATCGAATCGCCATCCAGGCCGGGTGCGCGCTGCGTGACGTGGTAGCCGTCAGGGGCGGCAACGGTGGGCGTGGGCGTTGCGGGTTTGGCGGGCGCTGCCGGTGTTGCCGGTGTTGTTGCTGTTGCCGCAGGCGCTTGAATTGGCGTCGGCATCGGCGCTGCCGCTGACGCTTGCACTTGCGCGGCCGGTTGCGATGCCGCTGCGTCGTCGGTAAATACCGGCGAGAAATCGATGTTTGGCACGACGAATGTCTCGACTGTCGTCGCACCTGGACGCTGGTAGCTCACCACCGACGTATTCTTGCGCGCCGTCAGCACGTTGACGGTAATGCCCGGTTGAATGTCGATGCAGCCACCCGCCTGGGCTTGCGCGAGTTGCTCGGCCGTGGCCGTCGCGCCGTGGCTGCGGCTCTCGCCGTTGGGCAGCGTGAGTTGCGCGAGCGCTTGCGCCGATACACACATCACACCGGGTTTCGTCGCGATCAGATCGGCCGCCATGGCCTGCGTGCTGAACCATCCGGCAGCAGCGAGCAGGCAAGCGATTCGGGTTGGCCACCGCGTTGTGAAATGCATCTGGAACTGCTTTTGGGATCGCATTTGGAACCGCGTTTGGCGCCGCGTTTGGAACTGCTTCTGGAACATTCACTGCCTCTAATTGTTAGGCTTAGCCGCGGATTATAGGAAACCCCCGTAAGCGCAACAAGCGCGGCACTGACGCAACGGATCCGAGCCCACTCGCATGCTACGATGCTTCGCTCATCGAGCATAAAAGTCGGAGACCCAGATGCACCCGGAGAATGCCGCCCGTTTCGACGAACAGTTTGCGCCGCGTATCGCCGAAGCGATCGCCGCCTGTTTCGCCGCCACCGTGCATACCGAAGTGCTGCCCTACGGCGGTCACGGGCAACCTACACGCGTGCGTATCCATGCCGCGCCGCTCGACAATCTCGGCCACTATCCGCATCCGCTGAATCTGTACCTGACGTGGGACAGCGACGAAATCGAACGACTGATGGGCGCGCAAGGGGAGGCGAGATTCGCGGGCTATCTGGCCGCGCTGCCGCGCAAGCTTGCCGCGTGGAACCACGCGCGCGAACTGGACTTTCTGTCGCACACGCAGGCTGAGCCGGTGGCCTTGATCGGCGGGCTCGACTTCGAATCGTAAGCGGCGCGTAACCTGCGCCGCGTGCCAGAAGCAAAAACGCCGCAACCCGTGCGGCGCTTTACAAGTAGCCAACGAACACGACAACCGCGGCGACAACTACAACTGCCGCTACAACCGGCGCCGCAACAAACGCGGCGCCGCTCCATCAGGCCGTTGCGCCCAACCGGAAGAAACTCACACTCTGCACCAGCCCCGACGCCTTGCTCTGCACCGCGTCGGCAGCGGCGGCGGCTTGCTCGACCAGCGCCGCGTTGCTCTGCGTCACCTGATCCATCTGCGTCACCGCGTCGTTGACTTCGGCGATACCCGTTGCCTGATCGACGCTGGCCGTGGCGATCGCCTCGACGATGCGCGTCACGCTGCCGGCGCTTTGCACCACGCCTTCCATCGTATTGCTCGCGTGATTGATCAACTGCGTGCCGGCGTCGATCGTCGCGACCGATTCGCGAATCAGCGTCTTGATCTCGCGCGCGGCGTCGGCGGAACGTTGCGCGAGGCTGCGCACTTCGCTTGCCACCACCGCAAAACCGCGACCTTGCGTACCGGCGCGCGCGGCTTCGACCGCCGCGTTGAGCGCGAGAATATTGGTCTGCGCGGAAATCGCCTCGACCACCGCAATGATGTCGACGATCCGTTTGGACGCTACGTTGATCTGATCCATCGTGCGCACCGCGTCGGTCATCACGACGCCGCCTTCGCGTGCCGCTTGCGCAGCGGTTTGCGCGAGCGAGGTGGCTTCGCGTGCATTCTCCGCGTTGCGCTGAACCGAGTCGGTGAAATGCTGCATCGATGCGGCGGTTTCTTCGAGCGACGCGGCCTGCTGTTCGGTGCGTGCCGAGAGGTCGAGATTGCCGGCCGCAATTTCCTGCGTCGCCGACGAAATCGTATGCGCGCCTTCGCGAATCTCGTGGACGATCGTACGCAAACGATGGTTCATGTCGTTCAGCGCCACCAGCAACTGGCCGGTTTCGTCGCTGCTCACCACGGTCACATCGGCACGCAGATCGCCGGCCGCCACCGCCTGCGCGACGCCGACCGCCTGCTTCACCGGCAGCGTGATGCTGCGGCTCAGGAACCACACCGCGAACGCGCCGAGCCCGAGCGAGCCGATCACCACGCTCAGCAGCAGTGCGCTAGCCAGCGTGTAAGCGCTTTGCGCGGCTTCCGCCGTCTTCACGTTCGACGCCTGCGCCTGCTGCATGACGGAAGCGACGATGTCGTCGATCGCGGCCGTCGGCGCGCGGTCGATACCTTTGACGAGGCCGTCCACCACGTGCGCGGTATTCGGGTCCGCCGCGTCGTAATGCTTGAGCGCGTCGAGGTAGCTGTCCTGCAACGAGGCGTGCGTGGCGAGGGCATTGTCGACGCCGTCCGCACTCGCGCCGAGCGCGCTCAACTGGTCTTTCAGGCGCGTCAGCGCGGCGTGCGTGGTGCCGCTTTCCTTGCTGAACGCGTCGCGGTATTTGGCGAACGCGGCCGGATCGGCGCCGCGCAGCAGCAGGTCTTTCCACTCCTGCACCTGCTTCTTGAACTCGACCTGGGCGACGCGCGCCGTGTCGGCCGCTTGCGCGTACTGGCTCAAGGTTTGAGCCGACTGGATTTGCAGCGCATGCGTTTCGGACAACGCATGCCAGCCTTCCAGTCCGACTACCATCGTTGCGGCGAGCAGCACCGCGCCAAGTAACGCCAACTTGATGGCGATTTTCAGATTGCGATAGAACGTCACTGCGTGTTTCCCTGGCGTACCGGTAGTGCGATTAATCGAGCTTGAATTGCGTCACTGCGCCCGCGAGGCTCACCGCCTGACTCTGCAACGCGGCGGCCGCCGCGGTCGATTGCTCGACCAGCGCGGCGTTCTGCTGAACCATTTCGTCGAGCTGGCTGACGGCGCGATTCACTTCCTGAATGCCGCGCGTCTGTTCGTTCGCGGCCTGGGTGATTTCGGAAATGATGGTGGTCACGTTGGCGACATTGCTGACGATCTCCGTCATCGTTTCGCCGGCCTGGCGCACCTGGCCTGACCCTGAAGTGACGCTCGATACCGTCGATTCGATCAGCGCCTTGATTTCCTTCGCGGCCTGCGCGCTGCGTTGCGCGAGGCTTCGCACCTCGCCGGCCACGACCGCGAAACCGCGGCCCTGTTCGCCGGCGCGCGCGGCTTCGACGGCTGCGTTCAACGCGAGAATGTTGGTCTGGAATGCGATGCCGTCGATCACGCCGATGATATCGGCGATCTTCACCGACGCGTGTTCGATTTCACCCATAGTCGTAATCACTTCCGCGATCACCACGCCGCCGCGCGAAGCCACTTGCGACGCGGACACGGCAGTGTCGTCGGCCTGCTTTGCGGCGCTTGCCGATTGCGTGACTGTCGAGGTGATTTCTTCCATCGACGCGGCGGTTTGCTGCAAGCTCGCCGCTGCGGATTCCGTACGGCCCGACAGATCCACGTTGCCCGCGGCGATTTCATTCGCGGCCACGCGCACCGATTCGCTGGCGTCGCGAATCTGGCGCATCACGTGGCTGAGTTTGTCGATGAAGGTGTTGAACGAGCGCGCGATCTGCGCGACTTCGTCGTTGCCGTCGGCGGGCAGACGTTGGGTCAGATCGCCTTCGCCCGAACCGATTGCGTCCATCGCGTCGCGCACGTTCGAGAGGCGCTTGAACGATACGGCGGTGACGGCGGCCACGACCGCTGCGGCAATACCCGCGATTACGACCAGCGCGATCAGCGAGGCCGTCAGCAACGAACGCATGCCGGCGGTGGCTTCCGCTTTATCCAGCGCGACGACCGCATACCAGTCGGTGCCGGGAATCGCTTCGGTGCGCAGCAGTTTGGCGCTGCCGTTCACGTCGACTTCGAGCGGATGCTCGGCGCTGAGGAGGGCGGCCAGTTTGTCGCTGGTGAGTGCGGGGACGAGGTCCGACACGGGCTTCAACGTCAGCTTCGAATCCGGATGTGCAACGATATGGCCGCTCGCGTCGATCAACATGCCAAAGCTCGCGGGCGTCGGATGAATCGCCTTGACGTTGGCGATCACGCTGTCCATCGCGACGTCACCGGAGACCACCGCTTTCACCACGCCGTCGCGCACCACCGGCGCGGCGAACGCGACCACCAGCTTGCCCGTGCCGACGTCCACGTACGGCGGCGTCACGACCGGCTTGCCGGCCGCGGCGGCCTGCTTGTACCACGGACGCCCGGTCGGATCGTAGTCCGGCGGAATGCCGGTCGGGTCGGAGAATTTCGCGGTCTTGTCCGCGTAGCCGACATAGACGTTGGTGAACTTGCCCCCGGCGGCAACCAGCTTCAACGCGGCGCTCGGGTCAGGTTGCAACACGGCGTCCTGCAACGAATCGATCATCTGCTTGTGCGTGACGACCCAGTCGTCGATCCCGTCGGCGTGACCGCTTTCGACGGCGTTCAGGCTGTTTTCGATCGCGTCGGCGTTATACGAATTGGCGACGACATAGTTGAGGACCGCGTTGGCGGCGAGCGCAACCACAACGATAGCGACGCACAGGGCAACAATGCGCGCGCGAATGGAAGAGAACATGTCGGGAGTCTTTCGGAGTAAGCAGTGAGCCGTAGTCGGTGAGGCGGGGGCCTCACCAGAGGTATACGGCGTGGGCAGTGTGGACTTGAGCGGGTAATGCTTTCAGTTTGTGACAGAGGCCGTGAGACCCGCTTGTGGCGGGTCGCCGCGATGCTACACAATTTTTCGCGCGGCGCGGGCTTTTCAATAAACACCGAAACCCGCATGAACAGAGGCTCTGCGAGGCGCTATATTCATCAGACAATAACGCTGCGCCGCGTTGCCGCGAGATCGCTTCACATCACCGGAGAATGCAGATGATGCGGATGGTCGAGTGTCTCCGCCACGATGCGCAAAGCCTCGGCGCATTCGTCGCGGGTCTTCGAGCCGCCCAGGCACACGCGCATGGCGTTGGGCGGATTGCCGTCGGTGGAAAACGCCGCGCCCGCGACCGCCGCGATGCCCTGGTTGCGCAACTGCAACGCGAGTTCGGAGGCGCTCCAGCCGCTCGCTACCGGCACCGGCAACCACAGGTGAAAGCCGTCCGGATGTGCGTCGTAAGGCCATGCGTCGAGTTGCCGCGTGGCGATCGCCTGGCGCGCCCGCGACTCGTTGCGGATTGCGTTGAGCATGTCGAGCGCGGTGCCATCGGCGATCCATTGCGTGGCCAGCGTGACCGTGAACGGACTCGCCATCACGGTGGTCGCGCGCAACGCGCCGGCGAGGCGCTGCGTTTGACGCGGCGTCGGCGCATGCAGATGCGCGACGCGCAGGCCCGCGCCGAGGCTCTTCGATAAACCGGTCACGTAGTAGGTCAACTCGGGCGCGAAGGTGGCGAGCGCATCCGGCGCGCTTTGCGGCAGCATCGCGTAGGCGTCGTCTTCGATGATCGGCACGCTGTAGCGCAACGCGACGTCGGCCAGCGCCTCGCGCCGTTTGTGCGTGAGCGTGAGCGTGCTCGGATTCTGCAGCGTCGGATTGCAATAGAACGCGCTCGGCTTGTCGGTCTTGCAGAGCGCTTCGAAGGCATGCGCGAGCGGACCTTCGTCGTCGCGCGGTAACGCCTGCAGACGCACGCCGAGTTGCGCGGCGATCGCCTTGATGCCGGGATAGGCGAGCGAGTCGAGGCAGATCGTGCCGCCGGGCCGCGCGAGTTGCGACACCAGCGCCACCAGCGCGCTGTGAATGCCGGGACAAACCAATACGTTCTGCGCATCCGCGTGCGGCACGCGGCGCCGGAGCCAGTCGGCGCCCGCGTCCTTGTCGGCGGCCGAGCCGCCGAAGTCCTGATAGCGCAGCAACTGGTACGGATCGCTGTCGGCCATCCGGCGTGCGGCGGAATCGCGCAGACGGTTCGCGTAATCGGGCGGCTCGGGCGGCGTGTTCATCGACATTTCAATGCTGCTGCCGCCGGTGAGCGGCAACGTGGCGGTGCGGCCGCGCACGAACGTGCCGCTGCCCGCGCGCGAATCGAGCAGGCCGCGTTTGCGTGCCTCCGCGTACGCGCGCGCCACCGTCGTGTAATTCAACGCGAGTTCCTCGGCCAGATCGCGCAGGCCAGGCAAGCGGTCGCGTGGCCGCAGCCGGCCGGTGGCGAGGTCTTCTTCGATCAGATCAGGAATCGCGAGGTAGGCCGGCTTGCGGATGTCGGCAAGACGTTTGATCCAGTGATGGGTTGGGCTGTTCATCGCATGCGCGCTTTCGATTGGGGTGACAGGACCGATAAAAAATTGATCGGATCTAAATGCGATCAATGATCGGATTGATCGCCCGTGGTGAATGACTGCACCATGCCGACACGTTCGCGTCCGCGAATCGCACCCGGCTGGTGCGGTGGCGCGGCGCGGATCGCGCTTGCGCGGCCTGTCCCGGCGGTATGCAAACTTCACACCCGAAAAATTTTTGTGTCGGACTTCGAATCGAGGCGGAATTGATTGCTGATTGATCGCATTCGCGCAGCCGATCAATGGCACGGCCGTTGCATTGAGAGAAGCGCGCACACACTGAACACGCGCCTTCTTTTACTTAGCAAACCTGATCGGAGAGTGTCATGCCAGCCGTCAACAAACCGCTGCATCAGAAGGGCGATTACCTTGTCGACTACGAGGAGAAAGTCTTTGAGGACGTGAAAGCCGAACCGGGAGAGAAGGCGCTCGTCACGTTCCATACGGTCGCGTTCGAAGGCTCGATCGGTTTCGTCAATCTGCTGCAGGCCACGCGTTTGCAACGCAAGGGCTTTGAAACCTCGGTGCTGCTGTATGGGCCCGGCGTCACGCTCGGTTTGCAACGCGGCTTTCCGACCCTCGGCGACGAAGCGTTCCCCGGCCATCTGAACTTCAACAAGCAGCTGATGAAATTCATGGAAGAGGGCGGCAAGGTCTACGCGTGCCGTTTCGCGCTGCAGGCGCTGTATGGACACGGCGAAGCCTCGCTGATCGAGGGTATCCGGCCGATCAGTCCGCTCGACGTGCTCGATATCCAGCTTCTGCATCGCAAGGACAACGCGCTCGTCATCCACACGTGGACGGTTTGACGGAACACGGGTGACCACTATGTCCGACAAACGCATCGTGCGTGCCGCCGCGGTCCAGATCTCACCGGATTTCGAACACAGCGGCGGCACCCTCGACAATGTGTGCGAGGCGATCGGCAAGGCGGCGCGCGAAGGCGTGCAGTTGATCGTCTTCCCTGAAACCTTCGTGCCGTATTACCCGTACTTTTCTTTCGTGAAGCCGCCGGTTGCCTCCGGCGCCGAGCATATGAAGCTGTACGAGGAAGCCGTGCTCGTGCCCGGACCCGTGACGCAGGCGGTGGCCGAGCAGGCGCGTTTGCACCGGATGGTGGTGGTGCTCGGCGTCAACGAGCGCGATCACGGCAGCCTCTACAACACGCAGTTGATCTTCGACGTGGACGGTCAACTGGTGCTCAAGCGCCGCAAGATCACGCCGACGTTTCACGAACGGATGATCTGGGGGCAAGGCGACGCGGCGGGCCTCAAGGTGGCGCACACGGCGGTGGCGCGCGTCGGCGCGCTCGCCTGCTGGGAGCATTACAACCCGCTCGCGCGTTATGCGTTGATGACGCAGCACGAGGAGATTCATTGCAGCCAGTTTCCCGGCTCGCTGGTGGGGCCGATTTTCGCCGAGCAGATCGAGGTGACGATCCGCCATCACGCGCTGGAGTCGGGGTGTTTCGTGGTCAACGCAACGGGTTGGCTCACGGATGAACAGATCGCGTCGGTGACACCGGATACGAATCTGCAGAAGGCGCTGCGTGGCGGCTGCAATACCGCGATCGTGTCGCCGGAAGGGCAGCATCTCGCGCCGCCGTTGCGGGAAGGCGAGGGCATGGTGATCGCCGATCTCGACATGGCGCTGATCACCAAGCGCAAACGCATGATGGATTCGGTCGGCCATTACGCGCGGCCCGAGTTGCTGAGTCTCGCGATCAACCGGCGTCCGGCGGAAACCGTCGCGCCGATGCCGGGTTGGTCCAGCGCGGCGCAGACCGATTTCATTTCAACCGCAGGAGAGTGCGATGAACGCCAGCGAGACGCTGTCGGCCGAGAGCCGGCAATTGATGACTGAATTGCAGTCGGCCGGCTTGCGGCTCGTCTCGCCGGATGCGGGCGCGGCGAGCCGGCGCGGCGGCGCGGGACCGTCGGACCACAAGGCGGTAACGGTGGATGGCGTGACGATCATGGTGCCGGTGCATACCAGCACCGCGTGGCACTCGCCGTTCGTTGCGCAAACACCGGATGCGTCGGGATCGAGCGCGTTGCTGCGCGGCACGATTCCGATCGCGAACATCAGCTTTCCAAAAGCGCCACGCTTTTACGGCATGCAGACGCTTGACGGCGTGCCGTATTCGAAGATCGCTGCGCTGCATAGCGCGGACGTGCTCGCGACCACGGTGTTGCAAACCTGTATCCGCTACGAGAGCCGCCGCAAGAGTTGCAAGTTCTGCGCGATCGGTCAGTCGCTCGCGGCGGGACGCACGATTGCGCGCAAGACGCCGGAGCAGTTGGCGGAAGTGGCACGCGCGGCGGTGTTGCTCGACGGCGTGAAGCATATGGTGCTGACCACCGGCACACCGCCCACGCCGGATCGCGGCGCACAGATTCTGTGCGAGAGCGCGTTCGCGATCAAGGCCGCGGTCGATCTGCCGATCCAGGCGCAATGCGAACCGCCCGACGACGACCGCTGGTTCGCGCGCATGAAGGCGAGCGGCATCGACACGCTCGGTATGCATCTGGAAGTGGTGACGCCCGCGCTGCGCGAACGCATCATGCCGGGCAAGGCGAGCGTGCCGCTGTCGCGGTACATGGAGGCCTTCAAGGCGGCGGTCGCGGTGTTCGGACGCGGACAGGTCAGCACGTACCTACTCGCGGGACTCGGCGATAGCGCGGAAGCGATTCTGACGATCTCGCGCGAGTTGATCGAGTTGGGGGTCTATCCGTTCGTGGTGCCGTTCGTGCCGATCAGCGGTACGCCGCTCGAGGATCATCCGGCGCCCACGCCTGAGTTCATGAAGTCGGTGCTGCAACCGCTCAGCGGCATGCTCAACGCCGCTGCGATGCGCTCGATCGATATCAAGGCGGGTTGCGGCAAATGCGGCGCGTGTTCGTCGCTTTCATCGTACGAGGCGTGATCATGTTTGGTGAAGCGATTGCAGGCATTGCGCTGAACTCCGATATTGATTTCGCGCCTTATACGCCGAGCGAATTCCGTATCAAGTGGACTACGCTGGATTGGGAAGCCGATGAAGCGTTCAAGTTGCGGCGCGCGGTGTTCTGCATCGAGCAGGGCATTTTTGTCGGCGACGATCGCGACGAGATCGACCGGCAGGCGCAGCAACTGGTGGCGGTGAGTTGCGTGGCCGGTATGCCGGAGCAGGTGGTCGGCACGGTGCGGATTCATCGCGACCACGACAACGTGTGGTTCGGCTCGCGGCTCGCGGTGCATGCGGCGTTCCGGCGGCACGGCAAGATCGGTGCGACGCTGATTCGGCTTGCGGTTAGCAGCGCGCATGCGCTCGGTTGCGAAACGTTTCTCGCGCATGTGCAGAGCCAGAATGTGCCGCTGTTTCGGGCGATGCATTGGGATGTGCTGGCCGAAGAAACCTTGCTCGGTCGTCCGCATCATTTGATGCAGGCGCAACTGGATTGGTACGCGCCGTGTGTCACGCCTTATGGCGGCTTCGTGACGCGTACGCCGGCTGCGTCGCCGAAGCGTGAAGCCGGTTCCGAAGCTGGCTCAGAAGCCGCTTCCGCTTCTGCCCGGAGCGCGGCATGAGTGTCGCCGATCTGGTCGCCGCCTTGCGCGAGAGCCGCGGCTTTCGCCATAAGACCGATATCGTCGACGTGGTCGGCGCGTTGGCGGGGCACTTGCCCCGCGGTACGCGCGACCTCGATCAGGCGGTCGCGCTCGGCGACGATTGCGCGGCGATTGCCGATGGCAACGGCTATCTGCTGTTTGCGATCGAAGGCCTGGTCAGCGATTTCGTCAGCGCGATGCCATGGTTCGCCGGCTATAGCAGCGTGATGGTCAACGTCAGCGATATCTATGCGATGGGCGGCCGGCCGCTGGCGGTGGTGGACGCGTTGTGGAGTCAAGGCAGCGACGCGGCGGAACAGGTTCTGGCGGGCATGGCCGCGGCATCCGTGGCCTACGGCGTGCCGATTGTCGGCGGTCATACGAATACGCGCAGTGACGCCGCGCAGTTGGCGGTGTCGATTATCGGCCGCGCTAACGCGTTGCTTTCTAGTTTTAATGCGCGGCCGGGTGACAGCCTGATGATGGTGGTCGATCTGCGCGGCCGCTTCGAGGAACCGTATCCGTTCTGGAATGCTTCGGTGGATGCGCCGTCGGAGCGGTTGCGTGCGGATCTCGACCTGTTGCCGCGTCTCGCGGAAAGCGGGCTGTGCGATGCCGCGAAAGACATCAGCATGGCCGGCACGCTCGGCACCGCGCTGATGTTGCTCGAGTGCTCGCAGGTGGGCGCACGGATCGACCTCGAGCGGATTCCGAAACCGGAGGGGGTGGCGCTGTCGCGCTGGGTCACGGCGTTTCCGAGTTTCGGTTATTTGCTGTCGGTGCGGGCGCATCAGGTGGAAGCGGTGCAGGCGCTTTTCGATGAGCGCGCGCTGGCTTGCGCGGTGATCGGATCGGTTGATGCGACGCGTCAGGTGATACTGCATCAGCACGATGATGCAGCGACGCTGTGGGACTTCGAGCGCGAGCCGTTCATCATGGCCGGGAAAGGCGGTGCGCGATGAATCCGCTGCGTATTGCGTTGCTCACGCATTCGGTCAATCCGCGCGGTGGTGTTGTGCATACGCTCGAACTGGCAACGGCGCTGACTGCGTTAGGGCACGACATAACCGTGTTCGTGCCGGCTGTGCGTGGAGAAAAGCTGTTTCGTTCACCGCCATGCCGCGTGGTCTATGCGCCTATCGTGTTGCCTCAGTCCAACACCGTCGCGATGGTCGAAGCGCGTATCGATGCGTTCAAGCGCGCATTGATCGAACACGACGCTACGCTGTTCGATCTGCTGCATGCGCAGGATAGTATCAGCGGCAATGCGCTCGCCGAGTTGAAAGCGGAAGAGTGCATTCATGGATTTATCCGCACGGTGCATCACCTCGATCAATTCGACGATGCCCGGCTGGCGGCATGGCAGCGTCGTGCGTATGAGGACGCCGATCAGGTGCTGTGCGTGAGCGAGATGTGGACGTCGGAAATGCGCTCGACGTTTGGCGTCGATGCGATCACCGTGCCGAATGGCGTCGACGTGGAGCGTTTTTCTTCTCGGCAGCTTAAGAAGGAGCAAGCGCACGACAGCGCATCGCTGCGACAACGTCTGGGTATAAATAGCGACGGCGGTCCCATCGTGCTCGCCGTCGGCGGCATCGAAGCACGCAAAAACACACTGACTCTTTTAGAAGCATTCGCTGTCGTACAGCGCGTTCTGCCGCGCGCGCAACTCGTCATTGCGGGTGGCGCGAGCCTGCTCGACCATGACGCTTACACCCGCCGTCTGTTGCAACGGGCAGCCGAGTTGCGTCTGTCGATCGGTCCGCAGGAAAGCGTGGTGGTGACAGGGCCACTCGACGATGCCGCGATGCCCGCGCTATTTCGCAGCGCCGACGTGCTGGCGATGGTGTCCCTGCGCGAAGGATTCGGCCTCGTCGTGCTCGAAGCGCTGGCGAGCGGCACGCCGGTGGTGGCCTCGGCGATTGCGCCGTTCACCGAGTATCTCGACGACAGCACCTGCTACTGGGCCGATCCCTTCGACGTCGAATCGATTGCGGCCGCGCTGCTACGCGCGCTAAGTGCGCCGGGTTCATCAGGTGCGAACGCAACCGATTTCGAGCACGCCGTCCCCGCCTTGCTCGCGCGCTTCAACTGGACGGCGAGCGCACAGCGCCACGTCGACATTTACCGCCGCTTCGTCGCGAAGCACGCACCGCTTATCAACTGATCGAGGTTTAGCCATGCCTGTCATGCACTTTCGGATTCAATGGCCCGACGGCGACGAAGCGAACTGCTATTCGCCGTCGCTCGTGATCGGCGATTTTTTCACGCCGGGCGAAGCTTATCCGCTCGACGATTTCGTCGCGCGTTCACAGCAGGCGCTCGGCATCGCGTCCGAACGGGTACGCGAGAAATACGGTTTCGCCTGCTCGGCGGCACTGGACCAGCTCGCGCAGATCGAGCGCGACGCGGCGCGGTTTCGCGACCGGCCCGACGCGACCGTCAAGGTCATCGCCTTCAGCTAGACGGTCATTTTTCAGAGGACGCATCATGTCGAATCGAAACCATCCAGCGCGCGCCGATGGGCATTACAGCGTGCTCGTCGTCGGCGGCGGGCAGGCGGGTCTGTCGGTCAGCTATTGTCTGAAGCAGGCGGGCATCGATCATCTGGTCGTGGAGAAGAACACGGTCACGCACACGTGGCGCGAGCAGCGCTGGGACGCGTTCTGTCTCGTCACGCCGAACTGGCAATGCGCGTTGCCTGGCTATCCGTATCGCGGCGACGATCCGCACGGTTTCATGAAGAAGGATGAAATCCTCGCGTACCTGGACGGTTTTATCGCGCACGTCGATGCGCCGGTCGTCGAGCGCGCGGAGGTGAAACGCGTGAAGCGGCGCGACGACGGCGTCTATACGGTCGCGACGACGCAAGGCGAGTTCACTGCCGATCAGATCGTGGTGGCATCGGGCGGCTATCACACGCCGATCGTGCCGCGTCTCGCCGAGCGCTTGCCTGCGCGCATCGTGCAAATGCAATCGTCCGCGTATCGCAATCCGCAAGCGCTGCCCGACGGCGCGGTGATGGTGGTCGGCACCGGCCAGTCCGGCGCGCAGATCGCCGAAGATTTGCATCTGGCGGGCCGCAAGGTCGTGCTCGCGGTCGGCGAAGCGCCGCGTTGCGCGCGCTTCTATCGGGGCCGCGACGTGGTCGACTGGCTTGCCGACATGCAGTATTACGACATGCCGGTCGAACAGCATCCGTTGCGGGAAGGGGTACGCGACAACACCAATCACTACGTGACCGGCCGCGACGGCGGACGCGATATCGATCTGCGCAAATTCGCCGCCGAGGGCATGGAGTTGTACGGCCGGCTCGACGACCTGCGCGACGGCGAGTTCCATTTCGCGCCGACACTAGCGGCCAATCTCGATGCGGCCGACGACGTCTATAACCGCATCAACGCAAGCATCGATGGATTTATCGCGAAGCACGGTATCGATGCACCGGCGGGCGACCCCTACGAACCGGTCTGGCGTCCGCTCGAAGAACGCGCCACGCTCGACGTGGAGACCAGCGGCATTGCCGCGATCATCTGGTGCATTGGTTTCACGCCGGACTTCAGTTGGCTCGACGCGCCGGTATTCAACGGTCGTGGTTATCCGGCGCACACGCGCGGCATTACGCCGATCGACGGTTTGTATTTCGTCGGTTTGCCGTGGTTGCATACGTGGGGTTCGGGGCGCTTTTCCGGCGTCGCGCGCGACGCGGAATTCATCGTGCAGGCGATCCGCGACAAGTTGCGCGAGCGGGAGACGCTGAGCGCGGCGGTGGCGGCGTGAAACAGTAACGCGAGTAAAAAAACGGCCGCTGCAGTGTTACCCGCAGCGGCCGTCGCCTTCAATCACCAGCGTGCAGCGTCGCGATCAGCTACCCAGCGCCGGATCGCTCATGCTGCTCTTGCCCGTTTCCACGTGGCCCGCAAAGCGGCGCGCGAACAGCGGGTCGGTATCGACCGTAATCGTCAGGTCGTACCAGCCGTGCGCGTTGCGCAGATCGAGGTAGAGCGGGTCCGTGTCGCCGCCGCGCACCGAATGCGTGATCACGTTGCCCGGATCGTACGCGTTGACGATCGTGAACTTGCAACGTGCGCTGCCCACATTTTCCAGGCGCAATTGCAGGTTGCCGTTCGACACGTCGTAGCCTTCCTCGACTTCGGGACGCGCGATATCCGAACCATTCCACCAGCTACGCGCGACCGGCCTGCCCGCATAGCGGCGCAGGAAACCGTTCGGACCGTAGACAGTGAAGTCGTAGGTGCCGTCGGCGTTGCACGGCAACTGATCCTGCAGGCGCTTGCCGGCTTCGACCGTATAGGTGCGCGGCGCGTTGAGGCTCTTCGCGGCGTAGACGAGAAACGCCGCGCCCGCGCGGCCCGAGTTGACGAAGCGCATGGTGAGCATGTTGGCCGAGCCTTCGCCATGCACGCGCACGAACAGTTCATACGGCAACGCGCGAGCCGGACGCACGCCGGCTTCCTGCTTCGGCACCGCCTGCACCAGCGGCGGCAGCGGCACGTAATCCGGATGGCGGTTCTGATCCGGCGGCACGTAGCCGCTCGTGCTCGGCAGCGCGGGAATCGCGTCGTTCGGGTTGCTGAAATTGAAGGCCGACATCAGATCGCCGCACACCGCGCGGCGCCACGGCGTGATGTTCGATTCGCCGAGGTTGTGGTCGTGGCCGAAACGCTTTTCGATAAAGCGGATCACCGACGTATGGTCGAACAGTTCCGAGCACACATAGCCGCCTTTCGACCACGGCGAGACCACCAGCATCGGCACGCGCGGTCCGAGACCGTACGGGCCGGCCGGGTAGTTCGTATTGCCCGCGAAGTTTTCGTTGCTGACGTCGACGGTGGACAAACCGTTCGCGCTCGAAGCCGGTGCGAACGGCGGCGCCATATGGTCGAAGAAACCGTCGTTCTCGTCGTAGTTGATCAGCAGCACCGTCTTGCTCCACACCTCCGGATTCGACGTGAGAATCTGCAGCACCTGATCGATGTACCACGCGCCGTAGTTCGACGGCCAGTTCGGATGCTCGGAATACGCTTCCGGCGCGACGATCCACGACACTTGCGGCAGCGCGTTGTTCTGCACGTCGCGCTTCAGAATGTCGAAGTAGCCGTCGCCCTGCGAGGCGTTCGTGCCGGTGCGCGCGTTGTCGTACAGCGGATTGCCCGGTTGCGCATTGCGGTACTGGTTGAAGTACAGCAGCGAGTTGTCGCCGTAGTTGCCGATATACGGGTTCGACGTCCAGCCCCACGAACCGTTCGCGTTGAGTCCGGTGCCGATGTCCTGATAGATCTTCCACGTAATGCCCGCGTTCTGCAGCACTTCGGGATAGGTGGACCAGCCGTAGCCGGCTTCCGCGTTGTCGATCACCGGGCCGCTGCCGCTGCCGTCGTTGCCCACCCAGCCGCTCCACATGTAGTAGCGGTTCGGATCGGTCGGGCCCATCAGCGAGCAGTGGTACGCGTCGCAAATCGTGAAGGCGTCGGCGAGCTGATAGTGAAACGGAATGTCGTCGCGCGTCAGGTAGGCCATCGTGGTGGTGCCTTTGGACGGCACCCACTGGTCGTAGCGGCCGCCGTTCCACGCCGTGTGCGTGCTGGTCCAGTCGTGCGCGAGATCCTGCAGGAATTGCAGGCCGAGATTCGGCGCGCTCGGGCGGAACGGCAGCACGTAGCCGAGATCGGCGGCGAGCGGCTGATACCACACCGGTTGACCGTTGGGCAGATTGATCGCGCGCGTGTCGCCAAAACCGCGCACGCCTTTCAGCGTGCCGAAGTAGTGGTCGAACGAGCGGTTTTCCTGCATCAGCACGACGATATGTTCGACGTCGCGAATCGTGCCGGTCTTGTTGTTGGCCGGAATGGCGAGTGCATTGCGAATGCCCAGCGGCAACATGCTAAGCGCGGTGGCGGAACCGGCTGCATGCGCGGCGGAGCGCAGAAAATCACGGCGATTTTTTGAGGTCATGGTATTGGCTTTCGATCTTCGGTAGAGGAACGATGCACACGGCGCGCGAGCGTGAGCCACGCACCGTACGGAGCGCGGAACTCAGTCCACGGTGTGAATGACGGGTGGGGCGAGCGGCGCCGACGCGGCGGCGGACAAAGCCGGGTCGGTGCTTGAGGCGGGCAGTGCTGGGCTTTGAATCGTGAGTGCTGCGGGTGCGGGTGCTACGGATGCGGGGTTCGCTGACAGCACGGCCGTGCTGTTGTCGGCGCCGTTGTCGTTCGCGGCGGGACCGCTGGCACCGTCGGCGGCGCTGGTGGTGGCCTGGTCCGGCGTTTTATCGTCGTCGTCACTGCAGGCGCCGGTCAGCGCGCAGAGCGCGACGGCGATCAGCACGCCGGCTAAACGTTTGCGATGCAGGGCGGCAGTCGGTTTCGACACACAGGACATGGCAACGTCTCCGGCACGGGGGAAGAGCGCCAGGGCATGCATGCGCCCGGGTCAGCGATGCCGAAGGATAGTCGCTTACCTGTGTAACTTTTGTGAAGAAATGGTGAGATGGGGAAAATTGAGGATTTGACCGGTCAGGCGGTATTTAATCCTCGACCGCGACGATGGCTTCGATCTCGACGGTAATATTGCCCGGCAACGAACCCACGCCGACGGCGGAGCGCGAGTGACGGCCGGCGTCGCCGAACACGTCGACGAACAGATCGGAGCAACCGTTGATCACGCGCGGATGCTCGGTGAAATCCGGCGCCGCGTTGACCATGCCGAGCAGTTTGACGACGCGTTTCACGCGGGCGAGATCGCCGAGTTCGTTGTGCAGGACAGCCAGCAGATTGAGGCCGACCAGTTGCGCGTGCCGGTACGCTTCGTCGGCGCTGACGGTGACGCCGACCTTGCCGGTCATCAGCGAGCCGCTTTCGTCGAGCGGACCCTGGCCGGACAGAAACAGCAGATTGCCCTCGCGCGTGCAGTGCGTGAAGTTGCCGATCGGCGTCGGCACCTGCGGAAGCTTGAGGCCGCGCGTGTGCAGCCGGTCGTAGCAGTTCATCGATAGGAAAGTGAGGGAGATCGTTTAAGGGGAGGTGGCGCGGCGACGCTTACGCAGCCGGTTCCGGATCGCGATGCCGCCAGCCGAGGCGCGCTTCGATGCGGGCGGCCACCGCTTGCACGGCTTGCGCGAAACGCTCGGTGCCGAGTTCGGCTTTAGCCTCGGGCATCACGATCGAAATCGTGAAGACGCACGCGCCGGTGTTGTCGAGCACGGGCGCCGCGAGACACGCCACCGATGCGTCCGACTCGCCGATCTGAATCGACAGCCGCGCGTCGAGCGCTTCGCGCGCAATCCGCGCGAGAACCTCGGGTCGCGTTTCCGCGCGACCCGTCGGCGAGCTCTGCGCATGCTGCACGAAGAACGCGACGCGTTCGGCGTCCGGCAGATGACCGACCAGCAGGCGGCCCGACGCCGTCCAGTTCAACGGCACGCGACTGCCCACGCGCGACGTCACGCGAAAATGGCCCGGACCTTCGGCCATTTGCTGCACGACCATCATGCCGTCTTCGAGACCGCAGACCTGCACGGTTTCTTCGACTTCCGCCGAGAGCCGCTGCATTTCCTCATTCGCGACCGCGAGGTAGTCGAGCGAACTCGCGTACGTCAGGCCGTAACCATACAGACGCGAGCCGAGCCAGATCGTGCCGTCCATGCGACGCGCCAGCAGATTCTTGTCGACCAGATCGTTGATGATCGAATACACCGTGGACAACGGCGCGCCGACGATGCGCGCGACTTCGTACGCGGTGGCGGGGCGGTTCGCCTGCTGGAGCGCGTCGAGGATCTGCACGGCGCGGTCGAGCGCGCTGGTGCGGGTGCGCGGCGCGGTCGTATCAGCGGCTGGGTTTGCGTCGGCTTGCGCCGCAACGGGCTCGGCCGCCGATGCCGCGGACGGGCGCGCGGCGGCGGTTACAGCCGCGGAAGGTCGGGACGTACGGGCCATCGTGCTCCTCTGTCACAGCTTGTTTTTGTCCAGTTGACGCAGGGGGATTGTATGCTAGACTGATCCGCAATTACAACATATATTCCATAATTAAGAAATACCGGTTGGAGGCGCTTCATGGACATTCGCTCTCGTTTTGGCTTACGCGCTGTCATCAATGCTTCGGGCACGATGACAGGCCTGGGCGCGTCCAGCGTCGGCGCACCGGTGATCGACGCGGTGGCGCAGGTGCTGCCGCAATTCGTCGAGATCGACGATCTGCAACGTAAGGCCTCGGCGGTGATCGCTGAGGCGTGCGGCTGCGAAGCCGGTTATGTCACCGCGTCGTGCTCGGCGGCGATCACGCTGACCATCGCCGCCGCGATGACCGGCGACGACCTTGGCCTGATCGAACGTTTGCCGGATACGACTGGCATGCCCAGCTTGCGCAATGAAGTCGTGATCCAGACCGGCCACCTCGTCAATTATGGCGCACCGGTGGACCAGGCGATCCGTCTGTCCGGCGCGCGCGTCGTGCCGGTTGGCGCGGCCACCGAAGCGCACGGTTATCAACTGAACACTGCGATCACCGAACGTACCGCCGCGGCACTCTACGTGGTCTCGCATCATACGGTGCAATTCGGTTTGATCCCGTTCGAAGAGTTCGTCGCCGTCGCGCACGCGAAAGGCGTGCCGGTGATCGTCGACGCCGCCTCTGAATACGACCTCAAACGTTTTATCGCCGCCGGCGCGGACCTCGCGCTGTACTCGGCGCACAAATTCCTCGGTGGTCTCACGGCCGGCATCGTCGCGGGCAAGAAAGCGCTGGTACGTGCCGCGTATTTCCAGAACGGCGGCATTGGCCGCGGCATGAAAGTCGGCAAGGAAGGCATTGTCGGCGCGATCGTCGCACTCGAACAGTGGCAGCAGCGCGACCACGTCGCGATTCGCGCCCGCGAGCGCGGCTACCTGACGCTGTGGCGCGAAACGCTGAATCGTTGCGAAGGTATCTGGGCGGAGCTCGACGCCGATCCGACCGGCAATCCGCTCGACCGTCTGAAGCTGCATGTCGATCCGAAGCTGGCGGGCATCTCCGCCTGGGATCTCGCCGATGCGCTCGCGCGCGCGCCCGAGGGCGACGCGCCGGTGATCGTGCGCGATCACGAAGCGGAATTGCATTTCTTTTTTCTCGACCCGTGCAACCTGCACGCGGGCGAAGAGCAGATCGTGCTGGCCAGAATACTGGCCGAACTCGAACGGGCGCGCGTGGCGTCCGAGCCGATCGTCACGCCGTTCCATCAACGCGACGCGCGCCGTCTGGCCGCGCGCCGCAACTGGCCCGACTGATGTTCTCCGATTGATCTTTTCCGGTTGACTCGGTTCAGTTAGCCACCCCGAAGACTGTTGTTTGACCCGAACACCGGACGCCCACCCGGTGTTGCTTTGACTCGTCTGTTTAGTACTACCAATATCGCCGGAACATTGAAATGTCACCGGCGTTCGTCACTTTTCGACTTGAGGAAACCATGATGCACAAGCAGATCTTTCGTACCGCCATGGCGCTCGCCGCCGCCGGACTCGCCGCCCAGGCCGCGCACGCGCAAAGCAGCGTGACGCTCTACGGTATCGTCGACGCGGGCTTTACCTTCACGAATAACCAGAAGGGCGAGAAGGCTTATCAGGCGACCCAGGGCAATGTGCAGGGTTCGCGCTGGGGCCTGCTCGGCACGGAAGATCTGGGCGGCGGCAACAAGGTGATGTTCAAGCTCGAAAACGGCTTCAGCCTGGAGACCGGCGCGGCGGGTCAGGGTGGACGGATCTTCGGCCGTAGCGCATGGGTCGCGCTGGTCAACGATAAGGCCGGCACGATCACGCTGGGTCGTCAGTACAACAGCGTGCAGGACTATCTGTCGAATCTGCAGATCAACGGCGTCGGCGCGATGAGCCAGTACGGCAACGCGATCTACGACAACGACGATATCAACAATACCTACCGCACCAATAACGCGGTCAAGTACACCACGCCGACGTACGCCGGTTTCACCGCGAATGCCATGTACGCGTTTTCTAACACCGCGGGCGAATTCGCCAACAATCGCGCATGGAGCGTCGGCGCGGATTACGTGAACGGTCCGCTGCGTCTCGATGCGGCGTACTCGCTGGTGAATCAGCCGGCGACCAGCACGGCGGGCGCGGCGCCGTCGGACAACTACTACAGCGCCAGCTCGTCGATCATTAGCGGCGTGAAGCGCAACCAGGTGTGGGGCGCGGGCGGCGCGTACGTGTTCGGCCCGGCGACCGTCGCGTTGCTGTACACGAACTCGCAGTTCCAGTTGCTCACGGGCGGCAGCCTGCGTTTCGCCAACTACGAAGCGAGCCTGAAGTATCAACTGACGCCGGCTACGCTGCTCGCGCTCGGCTACATCTACACGACGCAGAACACCAGCGGCACGACGGCCACCAACGCGCACTACAACCAGTTGAGCGTGGGCGGCGAGTACTTCCTGTCGAAGACAACCGACCTGTACCTGAACGGTATTTACCAGCGTTCGTCCGGTTCGAAGGCATGGGTCGAGGGTATTTCGAATCCGTCGAGCAACAACGGCCAGTTCGTGACCGTCGCCGGCATCCGCCACAAGTTCTAAGCACGCGGCCCGCGTCGCCGCACACCTATAGAACATTGCACGCGCTTCAACGCGTGCAAAGCGGCGGCGCGGTTCTTTCTCTTCAGGAGCACCTATGGCGACCGTTCAAGGAAGTCTGTTACTCGTCTATGCATTGATCGCCATCATCGCGCTGGTCGTGCTGATCGCGCGCTTCAAGATGAACCCGTTCATCACGTTGATGATGGTGTCGGTGGCGTTGGCGCTGGCCGTCGGCATGCCGGCGACGTCGATTCTCAAGTCGTTCGAAACCGGCGTGGGCGGCACGCTCGGCCATATCGCGATCGTCGTCGGTCTCGGTACGATGCTCGGCAAGATGATGGCCGAGTCGGGCGGCGCGGAGCGGATCGCGCGCACGCTGATCGGTCTGTTCGGGCCGAAGAACGTGCATTGGGCGATGATGTGTATCGCCTTTCTGGTCGGCTTGCCGGTGTTCTTCGAAGTCGGTTTCGTGCTGCTGATTCCGATCGCGTTCAACGTCGCGCAACGCACCGGCACGTCGATGATTCGCGTCGGTATTCCGATGGTCGCGGGGCTGTCCGTCGTGCATGGTCTGATTCCGCCGCACCCTGCCGCGTTGCTCGCGGTGACCGCGTACAACGCGGATATCGGTCACACGATTTTCTACGCGCTGATCGTCGGCATTCCGACCGCGGCGCTGGCCGGGCCGCTGTTCTCGAAGCTGATCGCGCGGTTCGTCGTGCTCGACGGAATCAATCCGATGGCGCAGCAATTCATCGAGCAGGACGCGAAGCGCTCGCAGCAGGACCTGCCGGGCTTCGGCATCACGCTGTTGACGGTGTTGCTGCCGGTGCTGCTGATGCTGGTGGGCAGTTGGGCCGATGCGATCGTGCCGGCGAAGTCGGCGGCGAACAACGCGTTGCGTCTGATCGGTCACCCGGATATGGCGCTGTTGCTGGCCGTGCTGTTGAGCTTTATTACCTTCGGTCGGGCACGCGGTTTCAACCGTGAGCAGATCCTCAAGTTCACCAACGAATGTCTCGCGCCGACCGCGGGCATCACGCTAGTGGTGGGGGCGGGTGCGGGCTTCGGACGCATTCTGATCGACAGCGGCGCGTCGAAGGCGATCGTCGACGTCGCGACCGGCGCGCACGTGCCGCTGCTGATTCTCGCGTGGCTGGTGGCGGCATTGATTCGCGTGGCGACCGGTTCGGCGACGGTGGCGATGGCGACCGCGGCGGGCATCATCGCGCCGATCGCCGCCGCGGCGGCGGGCACGGTGGGCGGTGTGCGTCCCGAGTTGCTGGTGCTGGCGACCGGCGCGGGTTCGCTGATTCTGTCGCACGTGAACGACGGTGGCTTCTGGCTGGTGAAGGAGTACTTCGGCATGACCGTGCCGCAGACCTTCAAGACGTGGACGGTCTGCGAAACGATTATTTCGGTGACGGCGTTGTTGCTGACGCTGGGTTTGTCGACGGTGATCTGATGAAGTAGAGGATGAAGTGCGCGCGGCGCGTTTGAGAAGACGCGCCGCGCTTTTTCCTGCTACGAGCTCTGCTGCGAAATGAACGCGGCAATCGCGTCGTTTAGCGCCTGCGGCGCGTCGCGATGCGGGGAATGTCCGCAAGCGTCGAGTTTGGCGAGTTGCGCGTGCGGCACGCGCTCGGCGATGGTGTCGATCTGCGCCATCGTGCCGTAGTTGTCGTCATGACCTTGCACGGCGAGTAGCGGCTGGCGAATCGAACTCAACTCGTCGACGATCGACCACCGCCTGAACGCCGGATTCAACCAGATGTCGTTCCAGCCATAGAACGCCGAATCAACGTCGGCGTGATAGCGGCTGAGTTTGCCGCGCAGGTCCGTGGATTCATAAAGCTGTTTCGTCTGCGCGATGCTTTCCACCGAAATATCTTCGACGAACACATGCGGCGCAATCGCCACCGCGCCGGCCAGCGCATCCGGATGCAGCGCGGCATACAGCAAGGCAATTGAACCGCCGTCGCTATGGCCTACGAGCCACATGCGCCGACGCTCGCTCGCATCGATCTCGAGTGCGTCGAGCAACGCCGGCAGAATCTCGCGCGCCTGCGCCGTCATGAAATCGACCGGCCATTTCACGTCATGCGCGCGCGGCGTCGACAGTCCGTAGCCGGGCCGCGAATAGACCAGACCGCGCATGCCGAGCCGTTCGCACAACGCTTGCGGCCAGTCGCGCCACATCGCGATCGAGCCGAGCCCTTCATGCAGGAACACGGCGATCGGCGCTTCTTGCGCCGCCTCGTTGACCCAGCGATACTCGATACGCAGCGGAGCTTGCGACGCACCAGCGGGCAATTCGGCAAAGCGACTGGCCGTACTACTGACGGCAGCGCCGACGGCGGGGTTCTGCATGGATCACCTTATGACTGTTCGCGCAGTTTGAAGCGTTGAATTTTACCGGTGGCGGTTTTCGGCAAGTCGTCGGCGAATACGATATCGCGCGGATACTTGTGCGGCGCGAGGCGTTCCTTGACGAACGCCTTCAACTCATCCGCGAGTATCTCAGACGCCGCGAATTCACGCTTCAACACGACGAACGCGCGGGTTTTGACGAGGCCGCCATGATCGACCCCGACCACCGCCGCTTCGAGCACCGCGTCGTGTTGCACCAGCACCATTTCCACTTCCACGGGCGACACGTACTGTCCGCTGACTTTCAGCATGTCGTCGCTGCGACCGGCGTACACGTAGCAGCCGTTCGGCAAGCGGCAGTATTTGTCGCCGCTGCGAATCCATTCGCCGAGGAAGGTCGCGCGCGACTTCTCGCGATTGCTCCAGTACATCAGCGCCGCGCTCGGCCCCTTGATATACAGATCGCCGACTTCGCTATCGGCCACAGGGTGCCCGGCCTCGTCGCGCAATTCGACTTCGTAACCAGGCACGGGACGTCCGGTCGTGCCGTATTCGACCGCCCCGGCGCGATTCGACAGGAAGATGTGCAGCATTTCGGTCGAACCGATTCCGTCGAGAATCTCGCAGCCGAAGTGCGCGGTGAAGCGCTCGCCGATTTCGCGCGGCAACGCCTCGCCCGCCGACGTACACACGCGCATCGCGACGTCGGCGCGCGCGGGCAACGCGGGCGACACCAGCATGCTCGCGTAGAGCGTCGGCACGCCGTAGAACACCGTGGGCCGATGCCGCATCAGGCGCGTGAAAATCGCGTCGGCGGTGGGCCGTTCCGCCATCAGAACAGCGGTGGCGCCGACCGACAGCGGAAAGGTCAGCGCGTTGCCGAGACCGTACGCAAAGAAGAGTTTGGCCGCTGAAAAGACCACATCGCTTTCCACGATGCCGAGCACCGGCTTCGCGTACAGCTCGGCGGTCCAGTACAGATTCGCGTGCGTGTGGACCGTGCCTTTCGGCTTGCCCGTCGAGCCCGACGAATACAGCCAGAACGCAATGTCGTCGCAACCGGACTGGGCTGACCTGACTGAGGGCAGGGCGGCGTCGATCAGGTCGGTGAGCACGGGCGCGGATTGCGGATCATCGGCGCGCGGTTGCGAGACGATCAACTGGCAGCCGTCATGTTCCGCCGTATTCATCGCTTCGATGACGTTCGGCAAGAGCGCGCCCGAGGCGATCACGGCGCGCGCGTGGCTATGCGTGAGCATGTACACGTAATCGGCGGCGGTGAGCAGGGTATTCGCGACGACCGGCACGACGCCCGCATAGAGCGCGCCGAGAAAGGCGATCGGCAATTCGACCGTGTCGTGCATGACGAGCAGGACGCGTTCTTCCGGATGCACGCCGAGCGTGCGCAGCGCGGTCGCGAAGCGTCGTGCGCGGTCTTCGAGCGTGGCGTATGAGGTCGCGCCGGTGTCGTCGACATACGCCGTTTTGGCGGCGCGGAGTTTGTTTAGTCCGAATAGATACGACGCGAAATTGAACAGCGCGGGCGGCGGCGCGACCGTCGCGGCGGGCTGGCTTGCAGCCGGTTCCAGCAGAGCTTGCATGTGTCTCCTCCATCGGGGTGGGGCGGTCCGGCTGTTGTGCGCTCTTGATCCGCTCGATGTGTGGCTTATTGCGTGTCGCGTGTTTCCTGATCTCAATGTCTCGTTGCGTCGTTGTCTCGTTCTGCTAGGCCGCGGGCAAATGCGTCGTTTGCGTGAGCGCTTCGACAGCAGCGGCCGTCGCCTGAATGGCCGAGCGCCGGTGATAGAAACCCAACGCCCGCAAGCCGCCGAGTTCTTCGCCGCCGCCCGCGCGTCCTGGTCCACCGTGCAGCGACATCGGCATCACGTTGCCGTGGCCGGTTTGACTCTGTTGCACCGACGGCGAAATCGCGTGAACGCGGCCGTGCGAATCGGCTAGCGCCAGCGCGAGCCGGCCGAGGTGCGCGTCGTCGTTCGAATAGATCGATGCAACGAGCGAGCCCTGACCGCGTCGCGCAAGGGCGACGGCGTGCGCTTCGGGCAACGCGTTCGCATCGGTCGAAACGCGATACGGCGCCACGCTCGCCACCGGTCCGAACACTTCGATATCGTGCAGCAGCGTTGCACTGTCCGGATCGTTGACCACGAACAGATGCGGCGCGATGCAAGCCGCGATGCTTGCGTCCGCATCGATCAGCGGCACGGCCGAGCCGTCGTACGCGAGCACGGCCTCCTCGCGCAGCGTGGCGATACCTGCAAGCACGTTGTCGTACTGTTCGCGGCTTACGAGCGAACCCATGCGCACGGCGTCGTTGCGCGGGTCGCCGACGCTGATCTTCGCGAGCTTCGCCTTGAGCGCGTCGAGCACGGCTTCCAGCGAAGCTTCCGGCACGAACGCACGACGGATCGCCGTGCATTTTTGCCCGGATTTCACGGTCATTTCGCGCACCACTTCCTTGATGAACAACTCGAACGCGGGCGTTTCGGGCGTTGCGTCGGCGCACAGAATCGCACTGTTCAGGCTGTCGGCTTCGACGTTCAGACGCGCGCCGTGTTGCACGAACGCCGGATGCGCGCGCAGCGTCGCGGCGGTGTCGGCCGAGCCGGTGAACGACACGACGTCGAACGCCTGGATCTGGTCGAGCAGGCCCGCCGAGCCGCCGCAAATCACCGACAACGCGCCGGGCGGCAAAATGCCCGCGTCGACCACGTCGGCAACCATGCGCTGAGTGAGCCAGGCCGTCGCCGTTGCGGGCTTGACGATCACCGGTACGCTGGAGAGCAGGGCAGGCGCGGCCTTTTCCCACAAACCCCACGACGGAAAATTGAACGCGTTGATAAAGAGCGCCACGCCGCGCGTGGGTGTCAGCACGTGCTGCACGCTGAACGATTGATCCTTGCTCAACGACACGGCGTTGCCGTCGCGCAGCGCATGCACGTCGCCGAGCGCCGCGCCGAGTTTCGCGTAGTAGGACAGCGTGAAAATGCCGCCGTCGATATCGACCGCCGAATCGTTGCGCGTGGTGCCCGAATTCGCGGTGGCGATCGCATAGTAGTCGTCGCGGCTGGCTTGCAGTAGTTTGGCGATGTCGGCGAGACGAGCGGCACGCTGTGCGTAGGTCAGTGCGCGCAATGCGGCGCCGGCTTCCTCGCGAGCGAAGTCGAATGCTTGCGCGAGGTCGAGGCCTTCGCTCGATACACGCACGAGCGCCGCGCCCGTCACCGGATCGGTGAGCGTCACACCGGTGCCGCCGCCGGCGACCCATTGGCCCGCTACGTAGTTCTTCAAAAGTTCAGTCATGGCATGTCTCTGGCAGTGAGCGGTGAGCGATGAGCAACAGGCAATCAGGCAGCAGTGAATTCAATCGCGCCTTGCGGCAGCAGATACAACACCAGCGCGTCGCCGTTCGCCACCGTCGGCCGATGCGCCGAGCCGGGGCCGTACACGCACCAGCCGGCCGGATGGCCGTCGAATGTCGCGCCCTCGGTGAGCGGCATGATCAGATCGATCTCGCCATGCGGATGCACGTGATGCGGGCCGGCGATGTTGTGCATCGCGACCACATCGACGGAAAAACCGTGGGTGTCGGGGAGCGCCTTGAAGATCCGGCCGTAGCGGATGCCGCCGCCTTCGCGGTTGCACAGCCAGCCTTCGGCGACGCCGGTGCGGCACGCCGCGGCGAGTTCGCGGAAAGTCTCGCCATCCGCCGGCCAGGTGTCGTTCAGCCAGGCGGCGAGCTGGCCGTCGAGCGGCCGGTCGGCGAGTTGCGTGGTCACGCCGGCAATCAGACGCTGGAATTCTTGGGGGGACATGTGAGCCTCCAGATCGGTGCGCACGCAACTTAATTCATGCGTGGTGCGGCGCCATCTCCGTGACGCCGCCGATAAATCTCGACAGCGTTTGTTATTGGATCAATATTTGGCGAAAATTAACCGTTCACCCGGTGTGTGTCAAGCACTATAGTACATGTATCGAAGTTGAGAGGTTGTAAAACATGAACCAAAATTACTCTCCCGCACCCTTGGACGATGCCGCCGACGAAGACGCCACCCGCGCCGAACGGCCCGAGCGCGAGGAGCGCGATCCGTTCCTGACCGCGATGGGCGAGCGCGTGCGCCTGCTGCGCGCGCGTCGCGGCATGACGCGCAAGACGCTGGCGACCGAAACCGGCTTGTCCGAGCGGCATCTGGCGAATCTGGAGTCGGGGGTCGGCAATGCTTCGGTGCTGGTGCTGCGGCAGATCGCGGCGACCTTGAACTGCCCGCTGGCTGAAGTGATCGGCGACGAAACCACCGCGTCCGCCGAATGGCTGCTGATTCGGGAACTGTTGCAGGGCCGCGATCAGGCGGCGTTGCAGCGCGCCCGCGTGGCGCTGGCCGAGATGTTCGCGCAGGCGCCGCGCGACCCGCATCGTAAGGACCGGATCGCGTTGATCGGCCTGCGCGGCGCGGGTAAATCAACGCTGGGGCGGATGCTCGCGCAGGAGCGCAAAGTGCCGTTCGTCGAGCTGACGCGCGTGATCGAACAACTGGCCGGCTGCCCGCCGTCGGAGATTCACTCGCTGTATGGCGCGGCCGCGTACCGGCGTTATGAACACCGCGCGCTCGAGGCCGTGATTCAGGAGCACGAGCGCGCGGTGATCGCGTCGCCGGGCGGGCTGGTGTCGGAGTCGGGCACGTTCAACGCGCTGCTGTCGCACTGCTTCACCGTGTGGTTGCAGGCCACGCCGGAAGAGCACATGCGCCGCGTCGTCGCGCAAGGCGATTTGCGGCCGATGTCCGGCAACAAGGAAGCGATGGACGACCTCAAGCGTATCCTGGCCGGCCGCGGCGAGCTGTACGGGCGGGCCGACATGAGCTTCGACACCAGCGAGAAAACCCTCGCCGACGCCTATCTGCAACTGCGCGACCGTCTGGCGGCGCGCGTCGCGGCGGAGGCGCCGGACGATGTGGGCGGCTGAGATGCACTGAGGCGTCAGGGTTTACACCTTAACATGCATTAAAGTGCTTTACATGGATGTGATGATGCACTATTGTTCAAAAAACAATGTTGCATCGTCCAGTCAGGAGACGCCCCATGTCCACAGCAGCAACCGCCATCGCGCCGGTCGACTACCGCACCGATCCCTCGCAGTACAAACACTGGAAGCTGAGCTTCAACGGCCCCGTTGCAACGCTCGGCATCGATATCGCGGAAGACGGCGGCATTCGTGACGGCTACAAGCTGAAGCTGAATTCGTACGACCTCGGCGTCGACATCGAATTGCACGATGCGATCCAGCGCATTCGCTTCGAACATCCCGAAGTCAAAACCGTCGTGCTGACGAGCCTGAAGGACCGCGTGTTCTGCTCGGGCGCCAACATCTTCATGCTGGGTTTGTCCACGCATGCGTGGAAGGTCAACTTCTGCAAGTTCACCAACGAAACGCGCAACGGCCTGGAAGATTCGTCGCGCTACTCGGGCTTGAAGTTTCTCGCGGCGGTGAACGGCGCGTGTGCCGGCGGCGGTTACGAACTCGCGCTCGCTTGCGACGAGATCTATCTGGTGGATGACCGTTCGTCGTCGGTGTCGTTGCCGGAAGTGCCTTTGCTCGGTGTGTTGCCGGGCACCGGCGGCCTGACGCGCGTGACCGACAAGCGCAAGGTGCGCCACGATCGCGCGGATATTTTCTGCACGGTGGTGGAGGGCATTCGCGGCGAACGCGCGAAAGCGTGGCGCCTCGTGGATGAAGTCGTGAAGCCGAACCAGTTCGATCAGGCGATTCAGGCACGCGCGCTCGAACTCGCCGCGCAGAGCGATCGTCCCGAGCACGCGCAAGGCGTGGCGCTCACGCGTATCGACCGTACCGACCGGGACGACGGCCTGACTTATAAAACGCTCGACGTCACGATCGATCGCGCCAAACGTATCGCCACCTTCACCGCCAAAGCGCCGCACACCGATCAGCCCACGAGCATCGACGCGATCGTCGCCGCCGGCGTGAACTGGTGGCCGCTGCAATTCGCGCGCGAACTCGACGACGCGATTCTGTCGATGCGCACCAACGAACTCGAAGTCGGCACCTGGGTGTTCAAGACCGAAGGCGACGCCCGCGCGTTGCTCGCCGCGGATGCCACGCTGATGCAGCACAAGGATCACTGGCTGGTGCGCGAGACCATCGGCTTGCTGCGCCGCACGCTCGCGCGCATCGACGTGTCGTCGCGTTCGCTGTTCGCGCTGATCGAACCGGGCTCGTGTTTCGTCGGCACGTTCGCGGAACTGGCTTTCGCCTGCGATCGTTCCTACATGGCTGCCTTGCCGTCGAATGAAGACGAGGAACCGGCAATCACGCTGTCGGAAGTCAACTTTGGTTTGTATCCGATGGTCACGCACCAATCGCGGCTCGCGCGACGCTTCTATGAAGAAGCCGAACCGCTCGATGCCGTGCGTTCGCGAATCGGTCAGCCGATCAAACCCGTCGACGCTGAACGCCTCGGTCTCGTGACCGCCTCGCCCGACGATATCGATTGGGCCGACGAAATCCGCATCGCACTCGAAGAGCGCGCGGCCATGTCGCCCGACGCGTTGACCGGCCTCGAAGCGAATTTGCGCTTCAACGGTCCGGAGACGATGGAGACGCGTATTTTCGGGCGTCTCACCGCATGGCAGAACTGGATTTTCAACCGGCCGAATGCAGTGGGCGAGAAGGGCGCGCTCAAGGTGTACGGCAAGGGCAGCAAGGCGCAATTCGACGTGTCGCGTGTTTGACCGCGCACGACTCGACTCAGGCGCCGCACGCCAATAACGCGGCCTGACACAACGCCTTCTGCCAGATACGCCTCTCACCGCGTTTGTCAGATTAAGCACCGCAGTTTCCGAACCAGGAACCGACCATGTCAACGATCAACTACAGCGAAAAGATTCCGAACAACGTCAACCTCGCCGACGACCGCACGTTGCAACGCGCGCTCGAACAATGGCAGCCGAATTTCCTGGCATGGTGGGGCGATATGGGCCCCGAAGGTTCGCACGGCTACGACGTCTATTTGCGCACGGCGGTCAGCGTCGACGCGGGCGGCTGGGCGCATTTCGATCACGTGAAAATGCCGGACTACCGTTGGGGTATTTTCCTGACGCCCGGCGAGCAGGACCGCAAGATCCACTTCGGCGAGCACAAAGGCGAAGCGGCATGGCAGGACGTGCCCGGCGAACATCGCGCGAATCTGCGCCGGATCATTGTCACGCAAGGCGACACGGAACCGGCTTCGGTCGAGCAGCAACGGCATCTGGGTTTGACCGCGCCGTCCATGTACGACTTGCGCAACCTGTTCCAGGTCAATGTGGAAGAAGGGCGTCATCTGTGGGCGATGGTGTATCTGCTGCATCGCTACTTCGGCCGCGATGGCCGTGAGGAGGCCGAGGCGCTGCTCGGTCGCCGCTCGGGCGACGACGACAATCCTCGCATTCTCGGCGCGTTCAACGAGAAAACGCCGGACTGGCTCGCGTTTTACATGTTCACGTATTTCACCGACCGCGACGGCAAGTTCCAGTTGTCCGCGCTCGCCGAATCGGGATTTGATCCGCTCGCGCGCACCACGAAGTTCATGCTGACCGAAGAAGCGCATCACATGTTCGTCGGCGAGTCCGGTGTGTCGCGCGTGATCCAGCGCACCGCGCAGGTGATGAACGAACTCGGCACCGACGACGTCGCGAAGATTCGCGCGGCCGGCGTGATCGATCTGCCGACCATTCAGCGCTATCTGAACTTCCATTATTCGGTGACGATCGATCTGTTCGGCGCCGATCATTCGTCGAATGCGGCAACGTTTTATAGCTCGGGTCTGAAAGGCCGCTATGAAGAAAACAAGCGCGACGACGACCATCAATTGAATGGACAGAGCTACAAACTGCTCGACGTGCAGGACGGCAAGCTGACCGAACGCGAAGTGCCGATGCTCAACGCAATGAACGAAGTACTGCGCGACGATTACATCAAGGATTCGGTGGCGGGCGTGGGGCGCTGGAACAAGGTGCTCGAAAAAGCCGGCATCGACTTCCGCATGACCGTGCCGCACAAAGCGTTCAACCGGCAGATCGGCACGTTTGCAGGCACGCGGGTGTCGCCCGATGGCCGCGTGATCAGCGAAACCGAATGGGCCGCCAATGAAGCGAAGTGGCTCGCGTCGCCGGAAGACCGCGCGTACGTTGCGTCGCTGATGGGCCGCGTCGCGGAGCCCGGCAAGTTCGCCAACTGGATCGCGCCGCCGGCCATGGGCGTGAATCGTCAGCCGGTCGATTTCGAGTACGTGCGCTTTAACTGAACGCGTGTGTTCTGTTGCGTTGGCATTACCCGATGGAGGAAGTCATGAACGGCCCAGTGTCGATCGAAGTTCTCAGGCAGCATCTGATCGATCCGGAAATCTGCATTCGCTGCAATACGTGCGAAGAGACTTGCCCGGTCGATGCGATCACGCACGACGACAACAACTATGTCGTCAAGGCCGACCTGTGCAACGGCTGCATGGCGTGCGTGCCGCCGTGTCCGACCGGTGCGATCGACAACTGGCGCACCGTGCTGAAGGCCGACGCTTATCCGATCGGCGAGCAGTTGACGTGGGACGTACTGCCGGAACAGAACACGATGGCGGTACCGGTTGTTGACGAGTCGTTAGCGTCGGGTGACTCGCCGGAGGGCGCGAGCGGGATCGAAGTGGATACCGTGCGCGGCTCGGTGGTGCCGCCCTGGTCGGCTGCGAAGCCGTATGTGAATCTGTACACGCACAAGGCGCCGACCACGGCGACCGTGGTGGGCAACTACCGGCTCACGGACGGCTCGACCGACAGCGACATTCATCACATCGTGCTCGATTTCGGCTCGATGCCGTTTCCGGTGCTGGAAGGACAATCGATCGGCATTCTGCCGCCGGGCGCAACGACGGATGGCCGCACGCACCACGCTCGTCAGTATTCGATCGCGAGTCCACGCGATGGCGAACGTCCCGGTTATAACAACGTGTCGCTGACCGTCAAACGCGTGTCGCAGCAACACGGCGACGCGATCGATGGCGTGTGCTCGAACTACCTGTGTGATCTGAAGAAGGGCGACGTGGTCAACGTGATTGGCCCGTTCGGCGGCACGTTCCTGATGCCGAACCATCCGAACTCCCATCTGCTGATGATTTGCACGGGCACCGGTTCAGCGCCGATGCGCGCGATGACCGAGTATCGCCGGCGCCGTCGGCTCAAAGGCGCAACCGGCAAACTGATGCTGTTCTTCGGTGCGCGAACCAAAGAGGAGTTGCCGTACTTCGGGCCGCTCACGAATCTGCCGAAGGATTTCATCGATACAAATCTGGCTTTCTCGCGCACGCCGGGGCAGCCCAAGCGTTATGTGCAGGACGTCATGCGTGAACGCGCCGTGGATGTCGCGCAGATGCTGAAAGACGACAACACGCACATTTACGTGTGCGGTTTGAAGGGGATGGAAGACGGTGTGCTGCAGGCGCTCAAGGAGATCGGCGAGCAGGTCCAGCTGGATTGGGAAACGCTGTGGGCGAAGTTGAAGAAGGAAGGGCGGTTGCATCTGGAGACGTATTGAAGAGGCGCTGGGCTGACGAGGCTTTTCTTGAGTGCCGTAAAAAGGCCCCACTGCCTCGCAAGCGCAGCGGGGCTTTCTTTCTGCTGCCCGGTTTCTACCGCGAAGGATCCACCCCTTCCTCTCGTTGCGCCGGCGACACCGCCCCGCACGCCCGAATCACCAACTGCACCACTTCTTCCGTCGTCGCATCGAACGCTTTCTGCGTCAACGCGCGCTTGCCCTTGAGCGCGCGAATCTGCGCATCGAAATCGGCGTAGTGCTGTGTAGTCGCCCAGATCATATACATCAGCGTCTGCGCATTCACCGGCGCCAGCAAACCGCGCGCGATCCAGTCGTCGATCACTTTCACGCGGCTGTCGAGCCACGGTTTCACACGACCGGTGAGAATGTCTTCCATATGCTCGGCGCCGTGAATGATTTCACTCGCCCACACCTTCGAACCCAGCGGCCGACGTCGCGACAATTCCATTTTCGCGCGTACGTACCCGCCAATCGCTTCGACCGGATCGTCGCTGCATTCGAACGTGTCCGCCGCGCGATGCCAGTCCTCGAACAGATCTTCCAGCACGCGACGGTAGAGCGCGAGCTTCGTTGGGAAGTAGTAATGCACGTTGGCTTTTGGTAAGCCGGCACGCTCCGCGATCATCGCGGTGCTGGTGCCGTCGAGACCGCGCTCGGCGAACACCGCCTCCGCGCACGCCAGAAGATGCGCCTCGTTCGACTCGCGAATGTGCGCCTTGCGCCGCCGCAAAGGTGCGCGTGTTTCTTCGTTTTCCGTGATGCCGGCTGTCACGTCGTCGTCTCTCATGTTCGCCTTCGGCGGCATGGGTGCCGCGTCGCGCTTCATTCTAGTCGTTCGGCGCGCCGCTCACCTATCCAATCTTCACGACCCATTCCCCCGTGCTGCAGTGCAATGGCACGCTTCTCGCTATGTTTGTCACCGTACGAAAAGCATTGATTTGGCGGGCTTAATCGTCTACAACCTGTCCAACTGGACAGGATTGGAAGAGCGGCCGATACCCCAAGGTTTGCCCCCTCTCACGAGAGGCGATCGAGCGTATCGAGTGTGCACCGCCGCCGTGCGGACACGCCCCAAAAACCGCCGCCAATGCACCAGTTTCATGTCGGTTCACCGAAAGGAGCGAGACGAATGAACGCGGTATCCGAAGCACTGAGGGGCGCCGAACCCACGACGTCGATCAAGGTCGACGGCAAGCGCCTGTGGGACAGCCTGATGACGATGGCGAAGATCGGCGCGACGCCGAAAGGCGGCGTGTGCCGCCTCGCGCTCACCGACCTCGACAAGGAAGGGCGCGATCTGATCGTCAGTTGGGCGAAGGAAGCGGGCTGCACGGTCAGTGTCGATCAGATGGGCAATGTGTTCATGCGTCGCGCCGGACGCGTGGCGGACGCGCTGCCGGTCATGACCGGTTCGCATGCGGACTCGCAGCCGACCGGCGGCCGCTTCGACGGCATCTACGGCGTGCTCGGCGGTCTCGAAGTGATCCGCAGTCTGAACGATCACGGCATCGAGACCGAGCATCCTGTCGAAGTGGTGATCTGGACCAACGAAGAAGGCTCCCGCTTCGCGCCGGCGATGGTGGCCTCGGGTGTGTTCGCTGGCGTGTTCACGCTGGACTACGGCCTTTCGCGCAAAGACGTGGACGGCAAGACCCTCGGCGAGGAACTCGAACGGATCGGCTATGCGGGCGATGTGCCGTGCGGCGGACGTCCTCTGCATGCGGCGTTCGAACTGCACATCGAACAGGGGCCGATTCTCGAAGCGGAGCAGAAAACCATCGGCGTGGTGACCGATGCGCAAGGTCAGCGCTGGTATGAGATCACGCTGACGGGTCAGGAAGCGCACGCGGGTCCGACGCCGATGCCGCGCCGCCGCGACGCGTTGTTAGGCGCCGCGCGCGTGGTCGATCTGGTGAACCGTATCGGCCTCGACCATGCGCCGTTCGGCTGCGCGACGGTCGGCATGATGCAGGTCTATCCGAACTCTCGCAACGTGATTCCGGGCCGCGTGTTTTTCACCGTCGACTTCCGTCATCCGGACGACGCGGTGCTCGCGACAATGGATGCCGCGTTGCGCGAGGGCGTGGCGAAGATCGCGAGCGGTATCGGCCTCGAAACCGAACTCGAACAGATCTTTTACTACGCACCGGTCGCCTTCGATGAAGCCTGCGTGAAGTCCGTGCGCGCTGCCGCCGAACGCTTCGGCTATCCGCATCGCAACATGGTGTCCGGTGCGGGACATGACGCGTGTTATCTGTCGCAAGTCGCGCCGACGTCGATGGTATTCGTGCCGTGCGTCGACGGGATCAGTCACAACGAGATCGAGGACGCCACCTTCGAGTGGATCGAGGCGGGCGCCAACGTACTGCTGCACGCCATGCTCGAGCGTGCCTGCGAGCCGGTTTCATGACGCTTTACCGCAAGCACCAGCATCAGCATCGGCTTCGGCGGACCCGTTTAGGGTCCGCATGGTTCGAGCGGTCGCTTCACCGTAGTTAGTGCCCACAAAACATGCCGCCCCGGCTCCGCTTCAGCGCAGCCGGCGGGACCGGCTACGTCCTCACATCGAAGAAGGAACGTGTATGGCTATCAAGCAAACCGGCGACATTGCCGCGCAGCGCCTGTCGCCCGAGCAGCTTTCGTGCGAGTTCTCCGATATCGCGCCCTTGCTCGACGCGAGCGCGGCTGCCGCGGCGGCGAGCCGTTGCCACTACTGCTACGACGCGCCGTGTGTGAATGCGTGTCCGACGCAGATCGACATTCCCAGTTTCATTCGCAAGATCGGCAACGGCAATCTGAAGGGCGCAGCGGTGGACATTCTGTCGGCCAATCCGCTGGGCGGCATGTGCGCGCGCGTCTGTCCGACCGAAATTCTTTGCGAAGGCGCTTGCGTGCGCAACCATCAGGACGCGAAGCCGGTGGCGATCGGCGCGCTACAACGTCACGCCACCGATTGGGCGATGGCGCGCGGCGAAGTGCTGTTCAAGCGCGCGGCGGACACGGGACGGCATGTCGCGGTAATCGGCGCGGGGCCAGCGGGGCTCGCGTGTGCGCATCGGCTTGCGTTGAGCGGTCACCAGGTGACGATTTACGACGCGCATGAAAAGGCGGGTGGCCTGAACGAATACGGCATTGCCGCGTATAAAACCGTCGACGATTTCGCGCAGCGTGAAGTGGCATGGCTGTGTTCGGTCGGCGGTATCGACATCAAACACGGTGTGACGCTAGGGCGCGATATCGATCTCGATACGCTGCGCCAGCAACACGATGCGGTGTTCCTCGCGATCGGCCTCAGCGGCGTGCGCGCGCTCGCCATGGAAGGCGAGGACCTGAGCGGCGTAATGAACGCGGTGGATTTCATCGAGCAGATTCGCAGCGCGAGCGATGTCGGCACGGTGCCGGTCGGGCGGCGCGTCGTTGTGATCGGCGGCGGCAATACGGCGGTCGATGCCGCCGTGCAAAGCCGCAAGCTCGGCGCGACCTCGGTGACGATGGTCTACCGGCGCGGTGTCGAATCGATGAGCGCCACATGGGCCGAGCGCGACTTTGCGCAGACCAGCGGCGTCACGCTCGTCACGCATGCAGCGCCGACGCGTTTGATCGGCGACGCAGGTGTAGTGACCGGCGTCGAGTTCGAGCGCGCGTCGAGCGAGGGTAGCCAGGAGCGTTTCGTCGTCGAAGCCGACATGGTGCTCAAAGCGATCGGTCAAACGCTGGTGCCCGTCGGTATCGAACGCGAGTTGCTGACGCTCGACGGCAATCGTATCGCGGTGGACGAAAGTGGCCAGACCTCGTTGCCCGGCGTATGGGCCGGCGGCGATTGCGCGGCCAGCGGCGGCATCGACCTCACGGTGCAGGCGGTGCAGGACGGCAAGATCGCGGCCGCCGCGATCGATGCGCAGTTCGCCCGCACGGCGGTGAAAGCCGCCTAAGCCGTAGCACAGCGCGCGGTTGACGCTAACCACGCCAGCCGCAAGAAACATGCAGCCGAACACCCAGACAAAAAATAGCCGTCCCCAAGGAGCCGAACATGGCCGATCTGCGCTGTACGATTGCCGGCATTACCTCGCCGAATCCTTTCTGGCTCGCGTCCGCGCCGCCCACCGACAAAGCCTATAACGTGAACCGCGCGTTCGAAGCGGGCTGGGGCGGCGTGGTGTGGAAGACGCTCGGCCTCGACCCGCATGTCGTGAACGTCAGCTCGCGCTACGGCGCGGTGCAATGGAACGGCCAGCGTATCGCGGGGCTGAACAATATCGAACTGATCACCGACCGTCCGCTCGACGTCAATCTGCGCGAGATCGCGCAGGTCAAACGCGACTGGCCGGATCGCGCGATGATCGTCTCGCTGATGGTGCCGTGCAACGAACGCGACTGGAAGTGGATTCTGCCGCTCGTCGAAGATACCGGCGCCGACGCGGTCGAACTGAATTTCGGCTGCCCGCATGGCATGAGCGAACGCGGCATGGGCGCGGCGGTCGGGCAGGTGCCCGAGTACATCGAGATGGTCACGCGCTGGGTGAAGGAGGGCAGCAAGCTGCCGTGCCTCGTCAAGCTCACGCCGAATATCAGCGACATCCGCCTCGGTTCGCGCGCGGCGTATAAAGGCGGCGCGGATGGCGTGTCGCTGATCAACACGATCAACTCGATCGTGGCGGTCGATCTCGACGCGATGTCGCCGTTGCCGATGGTCGACGGCAAAGGTACGCACGGCGGCTACTGCGGTCCAGCGGTGAAGCCGATCGCGCTGAACATGGTCGCGGAAATCGCTCGCGACGTCGAAACGCCGAACCTGCCGATCTCCGGCATCGGCGGTATTTCAACGTGGCGCGATGCCGCCGAATTCATGGTGCTCGGCGCGGGCAGCGTGCAGGTTTGCACGGCGGCGATGCACTACGGCTTTCGCATCGTCTCCGATCTCGCGGACGGCCTGTCGAACTGGATGGACGAAAAAGGCTACGCCACGCTCGACGAGTTTCGCGGCCGTGCGGTGCCGAACGTCACCGACTGGAAGTACCTGAACCTCAAATACGACATCAAGGCGCGCATCGATCAGGACAAGTGCATCCAGTGCGGCCTGTGTCATATCGCCTGCGAGGACACGGCGCATCAGGCGATCATGAAAGAAAAAGATGGCGTCCGGCATTTTGAAGTGATGGACTCCGAATGTGTCGGCTGCAATCTGTGCATGCATGTGTGTCCGGTCGAAGAATGC
Source organism: Paraburkholderia sp. BCC1876 (assembly GCF_902833695.1). Taxonomy (NCBI): domain Bacteria; kingdom Pseudomonadati; phylum Pseudomonadota; class Betaproteobacteria; order Burkholderiales; family Burkholderiaceae; genus Paraburkholderia; species Paraburkholderia sp. BCC1876. Next base: position 169,491 of record NZ_CADFGI010000006.1, read on the forward strand.
ATCACGATGGAACGCGTGGATCAGGGCGAGTACGCGAACTGGACCACGCAGCCGAACAACCCGGCACGTGTGAATGCGACGGAGCCCGCCGCGACGGAAGCGGCCGTCACCGCCGAACCTGCGCACGCGGCCAGGGCAGCCTGAGACGAGCATTCCCCAAAGGCCTCAAGCGCCGTCAGAAGCCGCGCGGGCCTCAACGATCCAGTGGAGATCTTTCGATGAAGCAGACAGCGCAACCCGCCGATCCGCAGTTCGCGGCCGGCGTGCAGGGCAGCAGTCTTTACAACGACGACCTTGCGCCGACCGGCGTCGCGCAACGCACGTGGAGGTGGTATCACTTCGCGGCGCTGTGGGTGGGGATGGTGATGAATATCGCGTCGTACATGCTCGCGGCCGGTTTGACGGAAGAGGGCATGTCGCCGTGGCAGGCGGTCGCGACCGTGCTGCTCGGCAATCTGATCGTGCTGGTGCCGATGCTCCTGATCGGTCACGCCGGCGCAAAACACGGCATTCCGTACGCGGTGCTGGTGCGCTCCTCGTTCGGCACGCAGGGCGCGAAATTGCCGGCCATGTTGCGCGCGATCGTCGCGTGCGGCTGGTACGGCATTCAGACCTGGCTCGGCGGCAGTGCGATCTATACGCTGCTGAACATTCTCACCGGCAACGCGCTGCACGGCGCGGCCTTGCCGTTTCTCGACATCTCGCTCGCACAGCTCGCGTGTTTCCTGGTGTTCTGGGCGTTGCAGATTTACTTCATCGTGCACGGCACCGATTCGATCCGCTGGCTCGAAAGCTGGTCCGCGCCGATCAAGATCGTGATGTGTATTGCGCTCGTCTGGTGGGCGACGTCGAAAGCGGGTGGCCTTGGTTCGATGCTGTCGGCGCCGTCGCAATTCGTACCGGGCGGCAAGAAGGAGGGCCTTTTCTGGGTCACATTCTGGCCGGGTCTCACAGCCATGGTCGGTTTCTGGGCGACGCTCGCGCTGAATATCCCCGACTTCACGCGCTTCGCGAAAACGCAGCGCGATCAGATCATCGGCCAGTCGATCGGGCTGCCGTTGCCGATGGCATTGCTCTCGGTGATCTCGGTGGTGGTGACGTCGGCAACGGTGGTGATCTACGGGAAGGCGATCTGGGATCCGATCGACCTGACGAGCCGCATGACCGGCGTCGGCGTGGGCGTTGCGCTGATCATCCTCACGCTCGACACGATGTGCTGCAATCTCGCCGCCAACCTCGTCGGCCCGGCTTATGACTTTTCGAGCCTGTGGCCGAAGGGGATTTCGTATCGCGTCGGCGGCATGATTACCGCGACCATCGCGATCGTGATGATGCCGTGGAAGATTCTCGCCACCACCCAAGGCTATATTTTCACGTGGCTGGTGGGTTATTCGGCATTGCTCGGACCGGTGGCCGGCATTCTGATGGTCGATTACTTTCTGATTCGCGGCACCCGTCTGGATCCGCGCGAACTGTTCGACGAGCACGGCGAATACAGCTATACCGGCGGCTGGAATATCGGCGCGGTGGTCGCGCTGGTGATCGGCGTGCTGCCGAATCTGCCGGGCTTTTTGCATACCGCGTTTCCGGCTTCTTTTCCGAACGTGCCGGCGATCTTCAATACGCTCTATACGTATGCGTGGTTTGTCGGACTCGCGTTGGCGTCGATCGTGTACAGCGCGTGGATGAAGCTCAGCAAAGGACCGAGCGCGCGAGTGGCGAGCGCCTAGTTAGTGCCTGACGTCAGCGTAATGGATAGAGGTAGCACCGAAACCAGCAGTTCATAAGGAGGCGCAACATGACGACCCTGATTCGCGGCGGCACGATTATCGACGCGGAGAACACGTATCGTGCGGACGTATTGTGTGCGGATCCGCAGGACGGCGGTACGATCCTGCAGATCGGCGTGGACCTCGAAGCGCCGGCCGGCGCCACGATTGTCGACGCGGGCGGCCAGTACGTGATGCCCGGCGGTATCGATCCGCACACGCATATGGAATTGCCCTTCATGGGCACGACGGCGAGCGATGATTTCTATACCGGCACGGCGGCGGGACTATCGGGTGGCACGACCAGCATCATCGATTTCGTGATCCCGAGTCCGAAGCAATCGCTCATGGAAGCGTTCAACGCGTGGCGCGGTTGGGCCGAGAAAGCCTCGGCGGATTACGGATTTCACGTTGCGGTCACCTGGTGGGACGACTCGGTTTATCGCGACATGGGCACGCTCGTGCATGAGCATGGCGTATCGAGCTTCAAACACTTCATGGCCTACAAGAACGCGATCATGGCCGACGACGAAGTGCTCGTGAACAGCTTCTCGCGTTCGCTCGAACTCGGCGCGCTGCCCACCGTGCATGCGGAGAATGGCGAACTGGTGTTCCAGTTGCAGCGCCAGTTGCTGGCGAAGGGCTTTACGGGTCCGGAGGCGCATCCGCTGTCGCGACCGCCGGAAGTGGAGGGCGAAGCGGCGAACCGGGCGATTCGTATCGCGCAAGTGCTGGGCGTGCCGGTGTATATCGTGCACGTGTCATCGAAAGACGCGGTCGATGCAATCGCGCGGGCGCGCAGCGAAGGCTTGCGCGTATTCGGCGAAGTGTTGCCGGGCCATCTGGTAATCGACGAAGCGGTGTATCGCGATCCCGACTGGACACGCGCGGCGGCGCACGTGATGAGCCCGCCGTTTCGTTCCGCCGAGCATCGCGAAGCGTTGTGGCACGGTCTGCAAGCGGGCCAGTTACAGACTACCGCGACGGATCACTGCGTGTTCTGCGCGTCGCAGAAGGCAATGGGCCGTGAAGACTTCACGAAGATTCCAAACGGGTGCGGCGGCGTGGAAGATCGCATGGCGGTGCTCTGGCATCACGGCGTGAATAGCGGACGTCTCACGCCGAATGAATTCGTGCGTATCACGTCGACCAATGCCGCGCAGATCTTCAACCTCTATCCGCGTAAAGGCGCGGTGCAGGTCGGCGCGGACGCCGATCTCGTGGTGTGGGACCCGAACGCGAGCAAGACGATTTCGGTGAAGACGCATCATCAGAAGGTCGACTTCAACGTGTTCGAAGGCATGGCCGTGCAAGGCGTCGCGATGCACACGCTGACGCGCGGCGCGCTCGCGTGGACCGATGGCGAGTTGCGCGCGGTGCGCGGGGCGGGGCGTTATTTGAAGCGTCCGCCGAATCCGGCTTACTTCGACGCGATCCGCGTGGCCAACAAACGCAAGGAGCCGCATCCGGTGGAGCGGTAGGCTTTCTGTAGACCAGCCAGGGGCGGTGCTGTGGTTTTCCACGGCGCCGCCCTTTCTCTTGCCGCCGCGCGTTTGTCGCATTAGCCGCCGCGTTTGCCTCCTTAGCCGCTGCATTAGCCATGGTCGCGCCCCTCCCGTGTTTTCCCCGATGGCGTGCCGCCCGCGTTCCATGATGCGATGCATGCCGTTCGTCCTATCTGCTATAACGTCGTATTCGACGCCATGTCATCGGCCGCGGCTGTCGCCTTAGCACGTATGCGCATATTGATCGGAAACCTGATCCTTTGTAAAAGCGTGAGCCCTTTGCTACAGTCCGCCCACTCTGCCGGGCGCAAGCGCGGCGGGCCCTGCCCAAGCATCACTGATGCAGCAAACCTGACGGAGCCACCTGATGAAGTCGAAGTCGATTCGTTCCATTCTGCTGATCGCGCTGTTTCAAGCCGTCGCCGTGACCTCGGCCTTCGCCGCCGATGAACTCGCGCAGATCAAATCCGCCGGCGTGTTCAAAATCGGCACCGAAGGCACTTACGCGCCGTTTACGTTTCACGACGAGTCCGGCAAGCTGACCGGCTTCGACGTGGAGATCGGCACCGCGATCGCGCAGCGTCTGGGCGTCAAGCCGCAATTCGTGGAAGGCAAATGGGACGGATTGATCGCCGGTCTCGACGTGAACCGCTACGACGCGGTGATCAATGAAGTGGCGATTACGGATGCGCGCAAGGTCAAATACGATTTCTCAGACCCGTACATCACGTCGCACGCGGCGCTGATCGTGCAGTCGAGCAACACCACGGTGAAGAATTTCGACGACCTGAAGGGCAAGAAGTCGGCCAATACACTGACCAGCAACTTCGGCAAGATCGCCGCGGCGCATGGCGCGGAAGTGATCCCCGTGCAGGGCTTCAATGAGTCGATCGATCTGCTGACCTCGGGCCGCGTGGACGCAACCGTCAACGATTCGCTGTCGTTCCTCGACTTCAAGAAGCACAAGCCGGACGCCAAAGTGAAGATCGTCGCGCTCGATACCGCGTCGGACAGCAGCGACAAATCCGCCGTGCTGATCCGCAAGGGCAGCCCGGAACTGGTGGCGGCGATCAACAAGGCGCTGGCCGACATGAAGAAAGACGGCACCTACGAGAAGATCTCGCAGAAGTACTTCGGCAAAGACGTTTCCCAGTAAGCCCCCACCGCGAGTCTGAATCATGCCGGCATGGTTGCATCTGATGGCGCATTCGCTGTGGCCCCTGCTGTATGCGGGGCTTGTGTTCACCGTGCCGCTGACGCTGGCGTCGTTCGCGATCGGCATTGTGCTCGCGTTCGTCGTCGCGCTGGTGCGGCTGTTCGGGCCGAAGTGGGCGGTGGCGATCGTGCGTTTTTACGTGTGGCTGTTTCGCGGCTCACCGTTGCTCGTGCAACTGTTCGTGATCTTCTACGGCTTGCCGAATGTGGGGATTGTGCTCGATCCGTTGACGGCGGCGATCATCGGCTTTTCGCTGAATGTGGGCGCGTACAACTCCGAAGTGATTCGCGGCGTGATCGAATCGATTCCGAAAGGGCAGTGGGAAGCCGCCTATTCGATGGGGATGACACGCAGCCAGGCACTGCGTCGCGCGATCCTGCCACAAGCGGCACGCGTGGCGCTGCCGCCGCTGTCGAACTCGTTTATCGCGCTGGTCAAAGACACCTCGCTGGCGGCGGTGTTGACGGTGCCCGAAGTGTTTCAGGCAGCGCAGCGGATCGCCTCGGTCACCTACGAGCCGCTGATTCTCTATACCGAAGCGGCGCTGGTGTATCTGGTGTTCAGTTCGGTGTTGTCGTCGGCGCAAGTCAGGCTCGAACGCAAGTTCGGCCGTCACGCACTTTTCCAGGCAGGTAACTGATGATCCGACTGGAAAAAATCGACAAGTATTTCGGCGGCTTGCGCGTGCTCAGTTCGGTGGATCTGAAACTCGAGCCGGGCAATGTTACGGCGCTGATCGGTCCATCCGGCAGCGGCAAAAGCACGCTGTTGCGCTGCGTGAACCTGTTGGAAATTCCTGAAGCGGGTTCACTCCAACTCGGCGATCAGCGGCTCGAATTCAGTCGCGATGAAAAACCGTCGCGAGATGCGGTGCTGACGATTCGCCGTCGCACCGGCATGGTGTTTCAGAACTTCCAGTTGTTTCCGCATCTGACCGTGCGGCAGAACGTGATGGAAGGCTTGCTGACCGTGCAGAAGTGGGACAAGGAAAAAGCGCGTGCGCGCGCCGATGAATTGCTGGAGAAAGTCGGCATTGCGCACAAGGCGGACGCGTGGCCGGCCACGCTCTCCGGCGGCCAGCAGCAGCGCGTGGCGATTGCGCGGGCGTTGGCGCCGTCGCCGGAAGTACTGTTGTGCGACGAACCGACTTCGGCGCTCGATCCCGGGCTCGCCGCCGAAGTAGTCGAAGTGCTCAAGCAGCTCGCCACCGAAGGCATGACGATGCTGATGGCCACGCACGATCTGCGGCTCGCCGCGACGATTGCGCGCGACGTGGTGTTTCTGAATAACGGCGTGGTGAAAGAAGCGGGGCCGTCGCGTGAGATCTTCATGCAACCGCGTGAACCGGAAACGGCGCGTTTCGTGTCGACGTTGACGCACAGTCTGCCGGACTCGTGGACTGAACGAGGTTGAGTACCAGGTTCAAGAGCGGCACCCACTCTTCAGAAAGCGAGAAGCCGTGACGGAGTTCTCTTTACAGGACTTTTCTCTGTTCGTGCGGCTCGCCGAATCTTTATCCGTCGCCGCCGTGGCGCGCGAACGCGATGAACATCCGAGCCAGGTGTCGCGCGCGTTGTCGAGAATGGAGACGGAGTGCGGTCTGCGATTGTTTCACCGCAGCACGCACGGTTTATCGTTGACCGACGACGGCCAGCTCTTTCTCGAACACGCGAAACTGATCTCCGGCAATGCGGCCAGGCTGGCCGACGATCTCGCGTCGCGCGGCGACAAGGTATTGGGCTCGGTCAGAATCAGCGTGCCATGCATTCTGGCCGAGTACGTGCTGATTCCAAACTTGCGAGTGTTGATCGATCGTCACCCGGACCTCAGCGTGAGTTTGCACATCTCCGACCGGCCGGTAGATATGTCGACGGAAGGCATCGATGTCGCGATCAGGGCGGGTATCTCGCCGCGAGACACGCATGTGGCGCGCAAGCTCGGATCGCATCGCAGAGCCTTATATGCCTCGCCTGGTTATCTCGCCACTCGCGGCATGCCTCGATCGCCTGGCGATCTGGCGCGCCACGATCTGATCGCCAACGCGGCGGTGACCTCGCACAATCAATGGCCGTTCGACGGCGACGATGAGTTCCCCACGTTCCCAGTGGCGGGAAGAATTCTTGCCGACAATACCTCGGCGATCGTCTCGCTCGCGCAGGCGGGTCTGGGCATAGGCCGCATCAACAAGATCATTGGCGATGAACTCGTGGTGCAACGGAAGCTGACGCAAGTGCTGGCGGATTACGAGGACACGACCGAATTCGACATTTCAGCCGTGACGCTCGCGCCGAGAAATCGTGTGCCGAAGATCCGTGTCTGCCTCGCGTTTCTCTCCGAGTGCTTTGCGGGTTTCAGATAGCCCGCATTAGTGGCATTTCAATTGAGCGACGTGTCGGTGAGGTGATTCCTGATCTTGTCGAGACCGGCTTGCGCGCAAACTTCGTCATCGACACTTTTGGGTGCGCCACTCACACCGATGGCGGCAATTGCTTGGCCGTTCTGTTTCACCAGAACGGAGCCCGGCAGGAACAGAAGATTCGGCGTTCCACTGGTCGCGACGGCTGGAAGCCCAGGCGCGAAGCCGGATATCAGTTTGATTAACGCGCCATTCGTATCGGCGCCCATCATCGGCCCCATGCTCATGACGGTGTAGGCCTTGCGGAACGAGAACCCTTGCGAATGAATTGGGCTGCCGTCGCCGCGTAGTTGCAGCTTGATCACACCGTCCGCATCCACGATCGCGACGGCGACCCGGAAACCTTTGGCTTCGCAGGCGTGGATCGTTTCGGTCGCGGCGTCCATTGCTAATGACAGCGGGAGTACGCTGGTATTGAGTGGCGTTGCCGCATTCACGGGCATCGACGGAGCGATGCCCGAAACCACCAACACCGCCAGTCCCGCCAGTCCCGCCAGCGTTTTGTACAGGACGAGGCCACGTCCTTTTGCTTTAGCGTATTCAACGTTCATTGCTTGCACTCTCGCTTTCATGTCGATAGAAAACTGCCTGAGTCTCCTTTGAACCCGAATCGAAAGTTCAGGAAGAAGACGGCGCAACTATCGCAGGGTCGCTTTGCCGCTGAAAGAGAGTAGAGCGCAATTCGGTATTGCAGAACGAGCACGACGTGCTTTGCGGACCACAATCGCGGCCAATAGAAAAGGGGCGTCCGGAATGAATCGAACGCCCCTTCAACAACACTAGCCATCAATGGCAGGCTAGCTATTTCACACAGCTACGTCTTGTGCCGCATCGTTCAATGCCGCGTCGAAGAAGCTTGCCTTCGCCTCCGCATTCGCGCGTGCATAAGCACGATTCACGCCGCTGATCACCGCGCGAATCGATGCGGTCACCAGATTGGCATCGATACCGACGCCGAACGCGCTACCCGCCACCTCGGCGCCCGCCATTTCGGCGACGGCTACCGCGCGCGCATCCGCGCCTTGCGTCAACGCGCGTTCTTCATAGTGCTGGATCCGCACCGGTGCGCCGATGGCGTGCATCAGCGCGTCCAGCGGGCCATTGCCTTCGCCGCTCAACACGCGGCGCTCGCCGTTGATCTCGACCGTGAGCTTGATGTGTTCACGTCCGTCGCGCTCGGACAGGTTGTGGCCCATGTAATGAATCGGCGCGACGTTCTGGACATACTCTTCCTGGAACAACGCCCAGATCTGTGCGGGCGTGACTTCATGGCCGCTTTCGTCAGTAAAACGCTGCACTGCCGAGCTGAAATCCACCTGCAGGCGGCGCGGCAACACCACGCCGTAGCTCTGCTCGAGCAGATACGCAATGCCGCCTTTACCCGACTGGCTATTCACGCGGATCACCGAATCGTACGTACGGCCGAGATCGCTCGGATCGATCGGCATATACGGCACTTCCCACAACGCGTCCGGCTTCTGTACCGCGAGCCCCTTCTTGATCGCGTCCTGATGCGAACCGGAGAACGCGGTGAACACCAGATCGCCGACATACGGGTGACGCGGATGCACCGGCAACTGCGTGCATTCTTCCGCGGTGCGCGCGACTTCGTTGATGTTCGAGAAATCGAGCTCGGGATCGACGCCCTGCGTGTACAGATTCAACGCGAGCGTAACGAGGTCGACATTGCCGGTGCGTTCGCCATTGCCGAACAGGCAGCCTTCGACACGATCGGCGCCGGCCATGACTGCGAGTTCCGCCGCCGCGACCGCGGTGCCGCGGTCGTTATGCGGGTGGACGGAAACGATCAGCGAGTCACGGCGCGCGAGATTGCGGTGCATCCATTCGATCTGGTCCGCGTAGACGTTCGGCGTGGCCATTTCGACGGTGGCGGGGAGGTTGACGATCGCCTTGTGGTCCGGCGTCGGTTGCCAGATGTCGAACACGGCGTCGCAGACTTCCTTCGCGAAGTCGAGTTCGGTGCCGCTGAACACTTCCGGGCTGTATTGCAGCGTGAAGTGCGTTTCCGGCGAGGCATCGGCGAAACGCTTCATCGTGCGCGCGGCCTTTTGCGCGAGCTCCTTCACGCCGCTCTTCTCGAGACCGAAGACGATCTTGCGGAATTCCGGCGCAGTCGCGTTGTACAGATGGACGATCGCACGCGGTACGCCACGCAAGGATTCGAAGGTGCGTTCGATCAGGTCGTCGCGGGCTTGCGTCAACACTTCGATGGTGACGTCGTCCGGAATATGGCCGCCTTCGATCAGCTCGCGCACGAAATTGAAGTCGGTCTGCGATGCCGACGGAAACGCCACTTCGATTTCCTTGAAGCCGATCTGCACCAGCGTCTTGAACATGCGCATTTTGCGCTGCGCGTTCATCGGCTCGAACAGCGCCTGATTGCCGTCGCGCAGGTCGGTGCTCATCCAGATCGGCGCGCGCGTGATGGTGCGCGACGGCCATTGGCGATCCGTCAAGTTGACGGGCTTGAACGAGCGGTATTTGGTAGCAGGGTTCTTCAACATTTTCATCATCCGAGGGTGAGACCAGATAGCTGGGAATCGACCGGACGACGAACAGATGTAACAACGCGCCGGTCGGAAACCGGGGCTGGGTCAGTTACTGGGGAATTGAGCGGTGCTTCGGGTGTAGCAGATTCAGATGGAAGCGCGCAGCAGCAGACCTAGCCCGGTAGAGGGGGCTAGTAGTAGCGATAGGATGGTCTGGGCGCGGTACATAGTGCGCCATAGGAACATATTATTGGGATGGCGTCAAGCGCCATCCCGCCGGCGGCTCGTGTGGACGCCGCTGCGGACGCCTTGCTGGCGCCACGGATTTATTGCGCGGGTTTCAGGAAGCGCAAGGTCATGCGGTCCGATTCGCCGATGGCCGCGTATTTTGCCCGGTCGACGTCGCCGCCCTCGTAGGTGGGCGGCAGCGACCAGACGCCGTGCGGATAGTCTTTCGTGTCACGCGGATTGCTGTTCACTTCGCTGCGGCCGATCAACTGGAAGCCGGCCGCGCGCGCGTGCTCGATCACGTAGTCTTCGGTCACGTAGCCGCTGTCGATGGTCTGCTGCAACGAAGTACCGGGCGCCGCGCGATGTTCTTCGACGCCGAGTATGCCGCCGGGTTTGAGCGCCGCGTAAAAGGCGCGCAGGTTGGCGTCGATCTGGCCGTCCTTGATCCAGTTGTGGATGTTGCGGAAGGTCAGCACGCGGTCGAAGCGGGCGTCCGCCGGGAAGCCGTTGAACTGGCCGGCCTTCAGCGTGCCGACCACCACATTGCCGTACACGGCGGGCGCGTCGGCGAATTTGCGCGCGTACGCGGCCCGGTTGGCTTGCGTTTCCGCCGATGGCACGGCTTGCGGGGCGTCGTATTCGGCCTCGTAGAGCTTGCCCTGGTCGCGTAGGTACGGCGCGAGGATTTCCGTGTACCAACCGCCGCCGGGCGCGATTTCCAGCACGGTTTGCGACGGCGTCAGCTCAAAGAACTGCAAGGTTTCTTGCGGATGACGGTAGAGGTCGCGCTGGCGAGCTTTGGCGCCGCGTTGAGGGCCGGCGACTGCGGCTTGCAGTTGCGCCGCGTTGGCTGGGGTGGCGGCCGGGTTCGATGCTGATGCCTTTGACGTTGCCGCAGTCGGGCCGGCGCATGCCGCCATGAGCAGTGCGGCGCTGAATGCCGCGAGCGTGCCAGACAGCGCGCGGGCTTTCGGAGTGAAGTTGGCGTTCATGAGATCCATTATCAGGGCGTTCGAACCGCGGGGAAATCGGCAATCGGAATAAAGATAGGCGCTGGCGGAATTGGGTGCTGATGTTGCGGCGTCGGAGGGTGGGTGAATTGTCTTGAGGCGGTGGACGAGCGGGCGCGCGGGTTGCGGGGATTGCAGTGCGGGAGGTTGATATTGACGTGGCCGAAGTTGCCGAATCCGAACCGGACGGCGGCGCGTATAAATAAAGGGATCAGCGTTGGCCGCACGCTGGATCGCCGGATAGCCGGATCGGAAACCGCGGACAGGATCACTTCTTTTCACTTTGCCGGAGGCAGCCATGAAACGAACGTCGAGGACATTGAAGGCAGTACGGATCTTGCTATGTGCCGCCGCGTGCGGGATCGCTGTGCAGGCGGGCGCTCAGGGCCTGAGTGTGCAGGACGACGTCAACGCGCCGCAAAACGGCTTACGCCTGATGCCGAACGCCGCGCGCGGCAGCGAATACCCGACGCACGGCAACCAGCAGGCCGGCGAGATGAACCTGAATCCGACCGACCCGCGTGCGCAACTGGTCAACGGCTTGCCGAACAACACGAATGCCGGCGGCTACGGTTCGCCGCTCGCGGGCGTGCGCACGTATGTGCAGCCGACCGCCATGCCGTCGATGCCGGCCAATTAAGGGTTCAGAGGGAGAACGGCCGTGCCGCATCGCGCGCTGGTGTGCAGCGCATCTCCGCACGGGGCCGTTGCTGACTGTTGCTGACTGTTCTGACTGCGGCTGACTAATTGAAGTTTTGCGCGGATCAGAGGCCGAACACGATCCGCAGCGTGTCGTTCTGCACGATCACGGACACGCCGATTACCAGCAGGATCAGCGGCAGCAGTGCCGTGCCGTAACGCCGGATCGGCGCGCCGAGCAACGGATGTTCGACGAGCCACACCGCACCGGCGCACCAGAGCCCGATCATCACGATAAACATCAGCGAGATAAACATGCCGTCGGCATGTGAATGACTGGCATACAACGGCACGTAGACGGCGATGTTGTCCGAGCCGTTGGCGACCGCCACGCATGCGACGGTCCACCAGGATGAGCCGTCGCTCACTGTGGCGGCCGTTCCGGATGCGCTTGCCGGGTTGGCGCTGGACGGGCCGAACCGTTCCCATGCCTTGGCGAGCCCGACGCCGATCGGCAGAATGCCGAGCAGGCCGACGTAACCGGTGGGCAAACGCGTCAGCAGCGCCGCCACCAGAATCGCCGCCACGATCAAGGCCAGCGAGCCAGCGAATTGCCCCACGATCACACGACGCCGCTGGCGTCCCGCTTCCGCGAGAAAGGCGAGCAACACGAACAGGTTGTCGATGTTGGTGGCGACGTAAGCCGCAATGGCGAGCAGGGCGAGGCTGAGCATGCGGGAAAGCCGGTCGATACGGGGTGAAGAAACCGGGCTGCGTCCCTTGAAGGACGCAGGCGGGAAAGAAAGCCGCGCGGCGCAGCAGCGTCGGCCCGTCAACACGATGCCGATACGCGCTGGCGAGGTCAAGGTTTTGACGTGTCGCGAGTCGTTTTGCGCGCGGTCCAGGGTTGCCGGCCCGCGCGTCACACAGACCGTAGCGGCCGACGTCGAGTGTCCGCCCCGTAAGCTACAATTGCCGACGGCTTGAAAAACGGAACATCAATGAAGATTCGGATTCTCTCCCTCGTCTGCGTCACGACTGCCGCCACGTTGCTGGCCGGCTGTGCCGTCTATAAGAACCCGAGCGCATGCGAGCAGTTGATGCGAAGCAAGCTGGCTGACACTTCCACGGATACGCTGAAGATCGATCACGCGGGTGCCGCGATCGACGGTACACGCGTGGTGGTCGAAGGTACGATCGAACACGTGATGACGGCGTCGGAAGTGGCGGCGGCTACGCCGCCTGTCGTGGCGGCGAATGCCGCCGGGGCATCGGAAACAGCAGCGGCAGCAGTGGCTAAGGCTGCTTCGAGCGCCAACGCGCTTGCGCCCAAAAACGCCAAGCCGAAGAAGACGACAACAGCTGCCGCCGCCGAATGCACATTCCACGGCGAGACGCTGGGCGTGTTCACCTGGCTGGCGCCTGCCAAGCTTGCCGCGCCGCCTGCCGAAGCCGCCGAGGAATAAATCGCTCTGGCGCGTTGGCGAGTCGTGTCGCTTGCGAGTGGGCGCTTAGCCGGCTTGTCAGTTGGCTTCTCAGCCGGCTTCTCAGCCGGCTTCTCAGTCGGCCTGTCAGCCGGCTTCCCCAGCCGGCTTCCCAGCCGATGTGTCGGCCGAGCCGCTTCAGCCTCCGGGCCCAGTCAAACCGCAAACTCGCCACCAACGCTGCTAAGCCCAAACAACTGAACCACCCTCAAGCCATCGCCTCCGCGCGATGGCTTTTCTTTTCCCGCATCAGTTTCCGCACACGCTCGCCAAACGCCTGCGGCCGCCCCTCGAAGCAACGTTCCACCGCCCGCGTATCGATCAACTGCTGCCGCAACACCTTGCGCTCGTCGTGCGAGTCGATCATCCGGGCCGCGGCGGCGATGTAATCCTCGACGCTGTCAGCCGTGGTCCACGACGGCATGCCCACCCGCTCGAACAGCGCGCCGTCGATCCGCTCGAACACCTCCGCACCGCGTTTGCAGACACCCGGCAAACCCAGCGTGAGCGCATCGACGATGCCATTGGTATTGCCGAACGGAAACGGGCTGAGAAACAGATCGGCGCGATTGACGCACGCCAGATAGCCCGCGTAATCGTGGAAGCCATGCACGATTGCGCGCGGTAACGCCCGTCCGATCACGTCGCGGATTCGATCCAGCGGCAAACCTGCCGGCACGCCGCTCATGAAATGAAACTCGACCGGCGTCGCGGCGCGCGCGCCGATCTCGCGGCACGCGTCGAGAAAGCCGGGATTCAGCTTCATCGCGCTGGCCGTGACGACGATCTCCAGGGTCTCGCGCGACGGCGGAATCCGCGCGACGATGTCCGGCAGCGACACCGAAGGGCGATACGGCTGGCCGTCCTTCGGCAGCGTCATCAGGCGCTCGCTAAAGCAGGCGGGTTCGCCGACGTAATCTTCTTCGACACTCACATAGTCGATCTTGTCGGAGTGCGTGGTGGCCGGGTGGCCCAGACCGGCAATCTGCAGCGGCGCGACGCGCAGATTCGACATGAACACGCTCAGCACGAACATGCCCACGCTCGGCATATACAACACCTCCGCCTTTTCGGCCTCTGCAAAGTCGCGAATCGTCTTCAGGCATTCGCCGATGTATTCCGGCTGCTCCAGTTCAATGAAACGATCGAACACCGCGCGCCCGATGTCGTCGATCGCGTAACCGAAACCGAAGCCGACCACCTCGAAATGTTCGCGCGCCGCTTCCAGCGTGCGCGAGTGCGTGCGGTAGATTGAATGCGCGCCGCCGAACCACTCCAGCACGACCAGCATCAGCGGTTTCTTGCCGCGCCGCGTGCGGTTTTTCGCCGGCGCTAAAGCGGGCGCCGGTTTTACCGCCGCTACCTTCGCCGGCAGATCGGTCAGTCCCAGTTGCGCCAGTTTGCGGCGCACCAGCACGTTGATGTCCCGCTTGATCTCATGCCGTCGTGGCGAGTCCGCGTAGCTGCAGAACATGTAGGCGTTATGCAGCAGGGCGGTGGGCAAGTCGTCGAGGTCGTCGATCTGCCGCAGCTTGCCGGGCAGCCATTCGATCAGCGCTTCGCGTTTGACGTGCGCGCTCGGCGAGCCCTTGAACGTCGGCGCCAGCAGCACGAGCGCGAGACTGGCCGCGAGGGTTTTGTCGTACACCCACAGTGCGGCGAAGTCGATCTCCAGTTCGGACTCGGTCGAATAGAGCACGCATAGTTTTTCGACGAAACAGTCGCCGGCAAGAAACTGCGTGTTCTCCGGGCCACGTGGGTTCAGGTGACGGCTCACCGGATCGGCATTGCCGAACGGTGTGGTCGAGAACACCAGGCCAAGCCATTCGTGCAGCGTCAGAAGCAATCTGAAGCACTCGGCAGGCAACCTGAAATCCGGGTCGGCGAACAGCGTGGACGACGCGCTCGCGAGACGGCTGCAGAAGCGTTGGCGCTGCTCGCTGGGCGTGAGGTCGAGCATGCCCGACGCCACGAAGCGGTGGTCCAGCTTGCCGCCGTTCTGCTGCAACAGCGCCAGCGCGGCGACGAGCTGGATCGACGCCTTGACATGCTGACGCGTGTAGACGAGTTGCTCGAAGTGGTCGAGCGAAAAGGTGGTTTCTTGCATCAGGCGATGTTCTCGAGTTACGCATGACTAACTAAATCGAAACGACGTTAGTCGAAGCCTAAGATTATCGCAGCCGATGGCGTTCAAATTAACCCGTCCCGCGGATTCGAGAAGTTTCCGCGTCTGAAAGCGCCGTCTCGATGCCGCATGTAGGGCGAGTCTGTCAGAGCCGCCCTCAGGTTCAGAAAGCGTAATAAGGCCCCGGTCCCGCTGACGTCACGCGTGCCGAGATGGCTGTGTAGACACGTCGTCCGTAGAAGAACGGCAGGCCCCAGCCGAAGCTGCTGCCGGCCACGCCGGCCAGGTTGTCGAAAGCATTGTTCGCCGAGGCAAACAGCACGTTCGAATTGCCGATCTCGAACGACACCGGGTTCGACGTGCCGTTCGTGCCGGAAATCGCGGCATTGGCGGCTTGCGTTGCGCTGGGGCAATACCAGAAGCCGCACTGCGGCAACTGCGTACTGCTGAAGAAGAGCCCGTTCGAGCCGCTGTCGATATAGCTTTGCGAGTAAGTTTGTCCGGCGCTGGTGGTGACCACGTAGCCCGTCTGCGAATTGGCCTTGACGACGCTGGCGCCCCCGAGCGTGTTGTTCGCCTGGGTGTCGATGCCGAAGATCAGCGAGCCGGCGACGTTGGCCGCGCCGCTGTCGGCGATGGCTGGCAGGTCGATCACGACGCCGTTGTTGTCGAGCGCGAAGCGGCTGACCGGGTTGGTCACCTGCTGCGCGAGGGCCTGAGCGCTCGCGACGCAGGCGCCGTCCGCGTCGCAACGGTAGTACCAGTGCGGCAAGGCGGCATTGACGCAGCCGGCGCCGCAGTCGGCTGCGAACAGGCCGACGCCGAGAATGCCGTTGGAGCGCAGGCTCGCGACCGTCAGCATGGCCGGCCCGGAGCCGGCGCAATCGGCGGGGACGGTCGGCGCCGCCGGGTCGGAGATCAACTGGATCGGGATCGACGCGGCCAGTTGGCCGGCCATGCGCACGTCCGCGCTGCGCACCGCGCCCCACGCGTAGCCGCCGCCGAACACCGCGCACTCGCCGGTGATGCCGCCGCCCGACGCGATCGCCGCGAGCGGGAGGCTCGCCGGCAGCGCCGAGGCCAGAATCCGCAAGCCGTGCGAGCCGGTGTCGACCTGAATATTGTCGATGGTCGCGCAGTTGTCGGTGCCGGGCTGGCAGACGGTGACGCTCGTCGTCAGCATGTTGCGCGTCAGGCCCGGCGCGGTGGTGACGGCGATCGGCTGGACGTTGGCAAGGGTCGATTGCGGCACCGATGTGCTGGCGGCGGGCGTGGACGCGCCGGCGGGTGCGCTGGCGGCGAGCGGGGCAACCGCGCCCGTTGGGGTGGCGCTGGTCGACGTGCTGCTGCCGCCGCCTCCGCCGCCGCAACCCGCGAGCGCGGCGCAAACGAGGACCAGCGTAAGCAAAGAGAAGGACGGGGTCATGGTGCGAGAGGTCTCCGGCGCGTTATTTTTTGATGGGGGCTGGCTTGGGGGTTGGGGCCTGATACACGGTGGCCGGATATGGCCCGCCGCCGTCCGCCACGCCCCGTCACCGAAAATCGTCAGCGGCGACGCCGGCCGGCAACGCCGACGGCAGCCACGCCCGTCCCACATAGCCGCGCATCGGGCCGCCGGATTCCACGATCACGTCCGGGCGCACCACGCGCGACGCGTGCAGATTGCCGCTCGCCGTCGACGCCGCGGCGCCGTTGCGGTACGACTCCGCGTACGGGCCCAGCAGCGCCTGCAGATCCGGCATGGTCGGGCCTTGCCACGCATAGGCGACGATCCGCCCGGTGCTGGTCGCGTACTCGTTGACGGTCGTCGCGCCGGCATCGGTCAGCGTGCGCAGGCGCAGCGCGCCGTTCAGCAGGGTTTGCGGCGCGGCGCCGGTCGAATCGGCCTGGAGCGGCATCGCGCCGCCCAGTTCGGCGTGCGCGGGGACGTTCGCGCAGAGGAGAGGAATGGCCAGCGTCGAAATGCTCAGGGCCTGACAAACACGCGTTTTTTGCATAGCAGTCGATCTCGCGAGGGAAGCGCTCAAACTTTATTGAGACGTCCAATTCAAGATAACACTGAGGTTTCCTGATCTTCGTCCGGCGGGCGATTCGCTGGATCGAGTAGTCTCAAAATTGACGTGCGAACCGAACGCAAAAAGCCTTTAAAACAAGGATCTGACGCAGATGGGGGATACGTCTGACAACGAATTAGGAAACGTGGCGGATTGTTAAATACGCCGCGCGAAAGCAGGTTGAAAACGATCGCGGCTGAGTTTTTCCCCGTGACAGAAAACGCCTTGCGAGCGTCGCGAAGACGCAGGACAAACGGGCTGCGACCGAGGCTCGACGAGCCCGCGCGAGCTGCTCATTTCTCGGGCAAACCCCACTTTTTGCACACGACTCGCCGGGATCGGTAAAATGTTGGGTTGATCCACGGAAACTTGCCGTGGCGTAGCGGAAGGATTCCCCGAACATGACTGATCTTCGTCTTACCAAGCGGTTTGCAGTAATGCTGATGGCAGGCGGTCTGGTCGCCGGCTGCGGCACGTCGTCGCCGACCAAAATCGACTACAAGAGCGACTCGAAATCGAAGCAGGTGTCACTTGCCGTCCCGCCGAACATGATCGACGAGACGGCCGATCAGCGTTCGTTGCCTCCGCAAGGCGGCGAAACCTCGTTGTCCACGCTCAAGCAGGTTCAGGCGCAAGCGCCGTCGCAGAATGCCACGGTGGTGGTGCCGCCGGTTACCGGCATGCACATCCAGCGCGACGGCACGGAAAGCTGGCTGGTGATCGACAACAAGTCGCCCGCGCAGGCCTGGGCGCAGATTCGCCGCTTCTGGCAGGAGCAGGGCTTCCTGCTGGTGGTCGACCAGCGCGACAAGGGCGTGATGGAAACCGACTGGAACGAAACCCACGCCCAGATCAACGACGGCCTGATCCGCAACACGCTGTCCAAAGCCATGGGCAACAGCTACGTGAGTTCGGAGCGCAACAAGTACCGCACGCGTCTCGAAACGTCGCCGAGCGGCGGCACGTATGTGTTCATCAGCCAGAAGGGGTTGCGCGAGGCGGTCACCGGTCCGAACAACGATTCGACCAAGTGGGAAGCCAAGCCGAACGATCCGGGTCTCGAGCAGGAATACCTGAAGCGCCTGATGGCGACGCTGGCGCTGGCTGACTCGCGCAAATCGGGCGACACGCAAAGCGCGGATCTGACGCCGGCCGGCGCGCAAACCGCGCCGAACGCGGCTACCGCGGGCGCCAAGTCGGCGGCAGCGGCCACCGCGGCGCAAAATGTCGCGCTGTCGGCGCAGCAGCCCATGCCGGACGCGGACTTGCCGAACACGCAGGCGCAGTTCTCGTCGACCGAGCTCACGCTGGGCGAGCCGTACGACCGCGCGTGGTTGCGCGTGGGCCTTGCGCTCGACCGCAGCAACTTCACGGTCGACGACCGCGATGCGAGTCGTGGCCTGTACTTCGTGCGCTATGTCGATCCGAAGGATCTGACGTCGGCGGAGCAGGGCTTCTGGAGCCAGATTTTCCACGGCAAGAAGGAAAAGGTGGCCAAGCAGTATCTGGTGAACGTGCGGGCGGTGACGCCTAACCAGACTCGCGTTGCCGTCGTCAACGACAAGGGCGATGTGGATCAGGGCCCGCAGGCCAAGCAGATCATGAGTCTGATGGTCGACCAGTTGCACTGAGTCTCAGCCGCCGTGCCTGCCGCGAGCGGCGGTCAAGCGCGGTAAGGCACGGCAGGCAGCCACAGCAGTCAAAAAACCCGTCCGGGATTCGTCCTGGACGGGTTTTTTTTCGCCCGCGAGTATTGCCGCGCACTAACCCAGCGCCGGGTGAATCCGCATCTAACCGCCGACCCCACGGCACTCCTGGCACCGAGCACGTGTTTTGCTTGACTCCGACATACCGGGATGGCCCGGCAATCAACCGGAGTTGGCCATGTTCGACGTGATTCCTTACTGGATGTGGGCGGCGAGCTTGCTCGTCCTGGCGCTCGTGTGCGGCGCAGCGTTGAACCCGCGTGAATCGCGGCCGCCGGCGGGGCTGCGTCTGCGGCACAGTACGGCGCAGCGTCCGAAGTGGCCCGGCCATTGAACGCCGCCGTGCCGGTCGCGTATGAATCGAACGTATACGGCCGCCATGTGCGGCCGCGTGTAACGTGACGTTACCCCGGTGACGTAACTGCCGAAGCCTGTTCCAGCGCCTTCCTCGCCTCACCCTCTCGCGATAAATTCCAATAGAAATCAAACGCTTGCGAGATTTCTCCGCTGACTTCCAGCAACTGGCACACAAGCTGCTTTTATAGACTCATGGGGCCGGACTGTTAAGCCGACGTGGTTTTCCAGGCAGGGGTTCCAGACGATTCCAGCATCGGACGATAAACCAGTGCTGAACCCGATGATGGCCTGCGCGCAGCGCGCGCGGCCTCGGTGGCCCCGTCGCCTATCCTCGTAGGGCGACGGTTTCGCCCGCACTCCGAAAGAGTGCGGGCTATTTTTTTGGCGACGCGCAATACGTAGCCGAGCGTGGCCGACTGTGGCTGAACGTGGCCGATGAAGACGCAAACAACAAAAAACAAGACAACGTGACGAGCGCCGAACCTTGTTCGAGCCCGAGCCCGACCCAAAATCCGGCTTCAGGTATCAGCGCGACGCGGCCCGACCCACGGCAGCCGCTTGATGACGCCAGTGGCGAGCGCGGTGCCGACCAGAATCACGCCGCAGCCTTCCAGCATGCCGGGCGACACGCTTTCGCCGAGAAACAGCGCGCCCCACAGGATGCCAAAAATCGGAATCACGAAAGTCACCGTGATAGCGCGCGCCGGTCCGGCCACCGCGATCAGATGGAAGAACAACATATACGCGACGCCGGTACATGCGACGCCCAGCGCGATCACCGCGCCCCATGCATGCAGCGAGATCGGCGCGGCCGGCCAGTAGATCACCGCGAGCGGCAGCAGCACGATGGTGGCGCCGGTCATCGTGCCGGCGGCGACGGTGAGCGCATCGACGCCGGTCAGATGGCGCTTGGTGTAGTTGGCGGCGATGCCGTACAGCAGCGTGGCGCCGAGCGCCGCGCCGGCCGCCAGCGCGGTGGTCAGCGGCGTGGCCGCCGAACTGCCCGGCGCGGCGATCTGATCCCACACCAGCATCAACACGCCGAGAAAGCCGACCACGAGACCGAGCGTGCGCAACCCGCTCAGCCGGTCGCGCAACCAGACGAACGCGACCAGCGCGCCCCACAGCGGCGTGCTCGCATTGATCACCGAGGTAACGCCGGCCGACAGCGTCAGCTCGGCGTACGCGAACAGGCAGAAGGGCGCCGCCGAATTCAGAATCCCGACCACCAGCAGGGGAAAGGCGCGCGTGCGCAGGATCGTGGCCGATTGCTGCAACGGCCGTCGCGCGATCAGCACGATGATCAGGAAGGCCGCGCCGATGCCGACACGCAGCGCCATCAGCGGCGCGACGCCGAAATCGGCCACGCCGACGCGGATAAACAGAAAGGACGCGCCCCACAGGGCGGCGAGAATCAGCAACTGGAGCAGGTTTTTAGCATTCATCGAAGTGGCGCCGCGCGCGGTTGAGTCGAGACGCCAGCGCATCGTAGCAGCGCGATCGCGCGAAACGTTTCAGCCTGGAACGAAACGGCAAGATGCAGGAGAGTGGGGCGTCGGATAAGGAGAGCGTAAGCGCTGGCGAGGCGTATGCAAAACGAGCAATTCTCACGCTGATGTGAGAAAAATTACGATGTGATTGGCTGCGCAGATAGAGGAGCCGCAGTCAGGAAGGGGACGTGCCGCGAGGTCGTGAATTATTTTGCGGTATCGCCGAATTGCTGAAGTACGGGAATACGGAGATACGGAATCACGGAAGTCGGCAGCGGATAGGCCGCGAATGGCCAGCGGCCGACTTCCTCCCATCTTCCTAATGCGGAATAATCCCCTGCAACACATTCTGTTGCAGCCACACCAGCACCCCGAGCAGCACCGTCAGCAGAATCGAATGCTTGAAGGTCCGCGCGAACACCACGCCTTCCTTGCCTTTGAGTTCGGTGGTCGCCACGCCGGTCGAGATGTTTTGCGGCGAAATCATCTTGCCCATCACGCCGCCCGACGAATTGGTCGCCGCCATCAGGATAGGATTGAGATTCAACTGATGCGCCGCCACGACCTGCAGGTTGCCGAACAGCGCGTTACCGGACGTATCGCTGCCGGACAGAAACACCGCGACCCAGCCGAGGAACGCCGACACCAGCGGAAAGAACGGCCCGACCGACGCCGCGCCCAGACCGAGCGTATAGGTCAGCCCCGAGTAGTTCATCAGATACGCCAGCCCGACGATGGTCGCCACGGTCAGAATCGCGATCCGCGTCTGCACCCACGTGTCGGCGATCGCCTTGCCGAACTCGCTCGCGCTCAGCCCGACCACGAACGCGGTGATGATCGCCGCGACCAGAATGGCGGTGCCGGTGGCCAGCGGCTGGAAGTCCCACACGGCGCCATACGGCGTGTTGTACAGCGTGATGAACACGGCCTTGTCGAGTCCGGGCCACGGCACCTTGACGTCGCCGATCAGGAAGATCTTCGCGATGGTCCAGATGATCACCACGACCGACACGATGATCCACGGATACCACCCCTGGCCGCCGCCGATCTTGCCGCGCACCTCGCCAACCCGGTCGATGTTGATCGCGAACTTGGGATCCACCGCCGGCCGCCAGACCCGCAGGAACGCGATGGTCAGGATCAGCGACACCATCGACGACAGCACGTCGGTCAGGCTGTAGTTCACATAGTTCGACGCGACGAACTGGGTCAGCGCGAAGCTCGCGCCCGACACCAGCAGCACCGGCCACACGCGCAGCATGTTGCGAAAGCCGGCGTACACGCCGATCACATAGAAGGGCAGCAGGAACGCGAAGAACGGCAACTGGCGGCCGACCATCTTGGCGAGCGAATCGGCCGGCAGGTGCGTAACCGCGCCGAGCACGGTGATCGGCACGCCGAGCGCGCCGAACGCGACCGGCGCGGTGTTGAAGATCAGCGTGAAGGTGAGCGCTTCGAGCGTCGGAAAACCGAGCAGGATCAGCAGCGAACTGGTGATCGCGACCGGCGTGCCGAAGCCGGAAATGCCCTCAAGCAGCGCGCCGAAAGAGAAGCCGATCACCACCAGCACGACGCGCCGGTCGTTCGGCAGATTGTCGATCATCCACATGCGGAAGGCCGCGAAACGCCCCGAGCGCTGCGAGATGTTGTACAGCAGGATCGCCGTGAACACGATCCACATAACCGGCCAGCAGGCGAACACGACGCCGTTGGCGACCGAGCCGAAGGCGAGTCCCACCGGGAATTGCCAGACGAAGATCGCCACGATCAGACCGACAATCAGCCCCGCGAGAGACGCCTGCCAGGCCGGCCGTCGCGCCCAGCCGAGCAGGAGCAGCACCACAATGATCGGCAGCGCGGCGACCAGGAACGAGGGCAGCAATGAGTTGCCGACCGGAGTGAGTAGTTGATGAAACATCGCGTCTCCTTCGTTGTTGTTCGGACTCGACGCGGCACTGCGCACAACGGGGCGCGTCGTTAGGACGGATGGCGTCGGCGGCAACGGTGAGGTCGGCCGGGGCGCTTATTTAAACGGGTACTGCGTGCGGTTCTACAGAAGCATAGAACTCGGCTGGGGCAGGTCAAGAAGGGAAACTACGGGCGCGCGGCGGAGACGGGACAAGGATGCGCGTCGCCTGACGGTTTGGGCGACGCGTTGAGCATGACAGGGGTGTCGCGCGGCGCTTCAGACGGCCGCGCGAGCGTAGGTTAAGGGTTCACGAACGGAACCGGCGACCCGATACGCGAGCAGAAGCGGAGAAAGGGAGAAGCGGAGAAGACCGGCGCCAACCCGTGCGAATTAGCGCCCATCAGCACCCATCAGCACCCATCAGCACTGATCAATGCCAGTGGCCGTGCCCGCCGCCGCCCCAGCCGCCATGGCCGCCCCAGTAGCCGCCGAAACCGAAGCCGATCGACACCGACGGCCCATACCAGCCCGGATAGCCGCCGTAATAGGCTGGGTAGGCCGGATAGACCGGCGGCGCATAGTAGGCGGGATAAGCCGGCGCGACATAGACCGAGGGAGGCGGAACCACTGCGGTCGCGTAGGTGGCCGGCGGTACCTGCTGGGCCGCCCGCGCTTGCGACTGCGCTTGTTGCGCCTGTTGTGCCTGCAGTTGCTGCTGTTGTTGTATGGCGGCGGGATCGTTCTGCGCCACGCCCAGATCCTGCTGGGTAGCGCCGGCGGGGACCGTCGCGTAATACGGCGAGTAAGCGCCCGGATAGTAGCCGTACGGGTAATAGCAACCAGACAGCGTCAGCACGCAGACGGCGCCGCCGAGGGCGATACCGGTTTGCGAAAGACTGGACAAGCAACGGTAAAGACCGCGCGGCAGCCGTTGGCCGAACGCACGGAACGAATTGACGACGCGGGACTTCATGACGCGCTCCTGGTTATATCGAACGCCGGCCGGCGGCGTGATCCCATGAGCTTACGCCGCGAGGATGCATGCAGGATTGCAAAACCGTAACGGCTTATTTCAGGTCATTGCAAAACATGGACGAGGCGGCCGACCGGTGTCGCCAATGTCGGCCGCTCGCGTGCCGCCGCTCGCGTGCCGCCGTTACTTGCCCACCTGATTACCGATGATGCCGCCCGCCGCCGCACCGCCCACCGTCGACAGCGCATTGCCGCCGATCGCCGCGCCCGCCGCGCCGCCCAGGCCCGCGCCGACGGCCGTATCGCGGCCTTGCCGGCTCATGTCGCCACAGGCGGAAAGGCTGGCCACCACGGCGATGAGTGTGGCAATCGCACTGATTTGTCGGATCGATTTCATGATGCTGACTCCCGTGGAAAGTGAGTTGTTCGTAATCCAGCGTTTCCCTTCTGTCAGCATGCGGCGTGCCTGCTGTTAAGCCGCTGAACGAACCGATCAACCAGAAAGCCAACGAAAAAACCAACAAAAAAGCCCGCGCAATGGCGGGCTTCGGTGCTGCAGTACAAAGTCGTGCGCTCAAGGGCGATGCAACCGCATCACCCGCCAAACGCTTCAACCATTATTGACGCTGATAAATTTCCGCGCCTTTCTTCATGAACTCGATCGACTTCACTTCCATGCCTTTCTTCAACGCTTCGTCGTCGGTGACGCCTTGTTGCGCGGCGAACTCGCGGACGTCCTGCGTGATCTTCATCGAGCAGAAGTGCGGACCGCACATCGAACAGAAGTGCGCGACCTTGGCCGAATCCTTCGGCAGCGTTTCGTCGTGGAATTCGCGTGCCTTGTCCGGGTCGAGACCGAGATTGAACTGGTCTTCCCAACGGAATTCGAAGCGTGCCTTGGACAGCGCATTGTCACGCACCTGCGCGCCCGGATGGCCCTTCGCCAGATCGGCGGCGTGCGCGGCGAGCTTGTACGTGATGATGCCGGTCTTGACGTCGTCCTTGTTCGGCAAGCCGAGGTGTTCCTTTGGCGTGACGTAGCAGAGCATTGCCGTGCCGAACCAGCCGATCATCGCCGCGCCGATGCCCGACGTGATGTGATCGTAGCCCGGTGCGATGTCGGTGGTGAGCGGTCCCAGCGTGTAGAACGGCGCTTCGTCGCACCATTCCAGTTGCAGGTCCATGTTCTCCTTGATCAACTGCATCGGCACATGGCCGGGGCCTTCGATCATGGTCTGCACGTCGTGCTTCCACGCGATCTGCGTGAGCTCGCCGAGCGTCTTCAGTTCGCCGAGCTGCGCTTCGTCGTTCGCATCGTAGATCGAGCCGGGACGCAGGCCGTCGCCGAGCGAGAAGGCCACGTCATAGGCCTTCATGATTTCGCAGATGTCTTCGAAATGCTCGTACAGGAAGCTTTCCTTGTGGTGAGCCAGGCACCACTTCGCCATGATCGAGCCGCCGCGCGACACGATGCCGGTCATGCGCTTGGCCGTCATCGGCACGTATTGCAGACGCACGCCCGCGTGAATCGTGAAGTAGTCGACGCCTTGCTCGGCCTGTTCGATCAGCGTGTCGCGGAAGATTTCCCACGTCAGGTCTTCCGCCTTGCCGTTGACCTTTTCGAGCGCCTGATAGATCGGCACCGTGCCGATCGGCACCGGCGAATTGCGGATGATCCACTCGCGCGTTTCGTGAATGTGCTTGCCGGTGGACAGATCCATCACCGTATCGCCGCCCCAGCGGATCGCCCACGTCATCTTGTCGACTTCTTCGCCGATCGACGACGTCACGGCCGAATTGCCGATGTTCGCATTCACCTTCACGAGGAAGTTGCGGCCGATGATCATCGGCTCGCTTTCCGGGTGATTGATGTTGTTCGGGATGATCGCGCGGCCGCGGGCGATTTCTTCACGCACGAATTCCGGCGTGATCGCAGTGAGGCCGTTCGGACCGAACGCGCTTGCGCCGAACGCCTGGCCCGGATGCTGGCGGCCCATCATCGCGGCGAGCTTTTCGCCGTTCGGGCCACTTGTCTTCAAGCTTTCCAGATACTCGGCGCGGCGCTGGTTCTCGCGAATCGCGATGTATTCCATTTCCGGCGTGATGATGCCCTTGCGTGCGTAGTGCATCTGCGACACGTTCTGGCCGGCGATCGCGCGGCGCGGCGTGCGGTGCAGGCCCTGGAAACGCAGCTCAGCGGTGGCGGTATCAGCGGCGCGTTCGCGGCTGAAGTCACTCGACAGACCCGTCAGCGCTTCGGTGTCGCCGCGCTCTTCGATCCACGCCTGACGCAGCGCGGGCAGACCGGCGCGAATGTCGATTTTGGCGTCCGGATCGGAGTAGGGGCCCGACGTGTCGTAGACATAGACCGGCGGGTTCTTTTCGCCGCCGAAGCTGTCCGGCGTATCCGATTGAGAGATTGCGCGCATCGGCACGCGGAGGTCGGGACGCGAGCCGGTCACGTAGATCTTGCGGGAATTCGGCAGCGGCGCGACAGCGGCTTCGTCGACGTGCGCGTCGGCGGAAAGGAATTTCGGGTTGGCGTTCATGCGTTTATCTCCTAGGTTGACCGGAGTTGGCGCTTGAATGCCTATTCCGGTCCCATGCCAAAGCAATGTGGGGCGGCTAAGCAGGAGACGAGACGGAAGAAGTCGGAAATCGCGAGAGATGAAACAGTAGACCAGGTGCGAATTCCGTACGCTTCCCTGCGCTGGCATTATCCAGATCAGGTTCAAAGGGTATTTCTCACCCACGCAGCACGGACCTCCAACCTCCGTGCGACGCAGGACCCCCGCGTTAGCAGCGCACACGATACACCGGCCGGCCGCTGCTTGGCAACCCGTCTTGAAAAGTCGGATACCGGGTATCACCGCGGGTATCACCGCGGCTAACACTGTCACTGGCCGCGACCTATTCTTCTAGAGATAAGCCCGGCAGCCATGCTGCGGCGCAACGATTCGCGCCGCGGCGCGGCCGATTCACAGCGTGAAGTCGTCGGCGGCTTCGGGTTGAAACAGGATCTTCTCGAGCTTCAGCACTTTCTCCGCGCCGCTGGGCGGCGTGAAGCGGATTTTCTCGCCGCGTTTGGCGCCGAGCAGCGCGAGGCCGAGCGGCGAGAACACGTTCAGACGGCCGCGCGCGAACTCGGCCTCGGGCGGGTAGACGACGGTCCACGTCATCTGCTCGCCGCTGGTTTCGTCGACGAGAATGGCCTGCGAATTCATCGTGACGATGTTCGCGGGAATCTCGCGCGAGTCGACGATCACGGCGCGTTCGAGGACCTGGTCGAGCATGTCCTGCAGCCGGGCGTCGGCGCCGCGCGCGGCCGCGTGCTTCTCGAGACGGGCGACGTCGAGTTCGGTGAGGTAACAGGTTTTCGTCTTCTTCACGACGGTACTCCAGTGCGATCTGCGGGTAAGGGAAAAGCGAGCGGATGAGATCGGCCCGGAGCCCGACAACGCGGCTCAGGCAAGGGAGCGAGCAGCGTTAGATCGGGCGCCGGGCGGCGGAGAGCGGGAGAAGTCGGGGGAGTGTTCGGAGAAGCGTTCGGCGAAGCATTCGGGCCGGCTCGCCGCTGCGCTGCGGGGCGAATTCCTTGTGCGCGCAACCGGTTGCGCGGCAAGGGCGCAAGCGGGTGTGGGCAGGGGAAATCGGAAAGCGCATGGGGTTGGCCGGCAGGGTTCGGGATCGAATGGGTCGGCGCCGCGGGTGCATCGAAAGCGGCGCATTTGAAAGGAGAATGTTAGCACGGGGTCTTGAATCGCTTCGTTCGACGCCGCGACGAGCCGTCTGCGTGGCGCCGGGGTCGGCCACTCGCACGCGCGTCATTCAAGGCAGAGCGAGCCGGTGCCGTTAACGCGCCTGTCAGACGGGCCGTACCCAGCGTGACGATGTCGCGCTGCGCAGCCCGCCGATGACGCGATGCGCTGCGATTCGACGCGGCTAAGCGGCTTAAGGAGAGAGGCTGATGAAAACGGCAACTGGGCGGTTTGTGGCGCTCGGCGCGGCGGCAACGCTGGCACTGACGACGGCGCCGCTGGCGGCGTCGGCGTCAGAGGGCGGAACGATCACGTTGTCCGGCGCGATTGTGGCGCCGCAACTGGAAGTGTCGGCGGCGCCCGTTGCGCCCGGCGCACGGGTTGGAACTGCGGGGGCGCTGCAAGGCTTGCAAGGTTCCGCGGTGACGCTGACGTTCAGCGGGCCGCCGGGGGTGACGGCGGGTGCCGACGTCGCGTTGCAGGTGAACGGCGGCGCGGGCTCGAGCTTGAACTCGGGCGACAGCGTGACCACGCGCTTCGTCGAGCGCGACGGCCGGATTGCCGCGGCGACTCGCGACGGTCACTACAAGGTCGGCCGTGAAGGCGGCGTGATGTCGCTGTCGCCGAAACACGTTACGCCGGACACGCGCGTGACGGTGGTGATGAGTTACGACTGAGCCCCTCGCGCCGGGCGGCTGGGCCGATAGAAATAAATTTGGAAAAGCCTGTCATAAGCGGCCGGGCGGTTCGACAAACGTGCAGACCCTGATGGGAGCACGTCATGCAAACCACTCGTACCCGCCGCGCTGGTTACCGGCTATTAACGCAGTCAGCAATGCAGCCGCTCATGCAGCCGCTCATGCAGCCGCTCACTCGGCCGCTCACTCGGCCGCTCACTCGGCCGCTCACTCGGCCGCTCACTCGGCCGCTCACTCGGCCGCTCACTCGGCCGCGCATGCAGCCGACCACGCGTCCTTTACGCCGCCTGTTCACGCGAGCCATCGCGTGCGTGGCCGCAGTCAGCCTGCTTGCGGCCAGCGGCCTCGCCAACGCGGCCGCCGCCGTCTGCAGCGCGCACAGCCCGGCGCACCGCGTGGCGCTGGTCGAGCTGTACAGCAGCGAAGGCTGCAATAGTTGCCCGCCCGCCGACAACTGGCTGAGCCAGTGGAAAAACAGCGGCGCGACGCAAAGCATCGTGCCGCTCGCGTTGCATGTGGATTACTGGAACAGCCTCGGCTGGACCGACCGGTTCTCGCAACATCGCTTCACCGAACGGCAGCAGACGCTGACCGACCTCGCCGGCGGCCACACCATCTATACGCCGGAAATCTTCGTGTCGGGCCGCGAACTGCGTAGCTGGTCGCAACGCGACAGTTTCGACAGCCGCATCGGCAAGGTGGTCGCCGAACCGGCGCAAGCGAACGTCGCGCTCGAACTGAATCCACAGACGCCGGGCGCCTTCAATGTCTCCGCGCAATTCACCAGCAAGGCCGCGGACACCTCCGGGCAACTCAACGCCTACGTCGCCGTGTATGAAAACGCGCTGAGCTCGCACGTCGGCGCCGGCGAGAACAGCGGCGCCACCTTGCATCACGAGCGGGTGGTGCGGCAATGGATCGGGCCGGTGCCGCTGGTCGGGGGCAATGCGCAGATTCACCGCGACGTGCGCGTCGACGCGACGGGCGCCGATGCCGGCGGCAACGCCGACCGTTTCGGCGTGGTGGCTTTCGTCGAAAACGATGCGACCGGCGACGTGCTGCAAGTGGCCGAACTGGCCGCCTGCCAGTGAGCACTGTGCGGCCGTTCACCGCAACGATCTTGAAGGGGACCAGGGTAAGCGTTATGGGACCCGAGTCGGCGCGATAGCGTTAACTCTAAATGACACGCCCACTCTGTTCGACAGGAGATTTTCATGGCTACCCCTCACGTACTGCGCGAGAGCGACAAACACCTCGCACCGCCCGCCGTCCCGACACCCGGCACGATTCACCCGGTATGGGTGCGCGTCACGCATTGGCTCAACGCGCTCGCGGCAATCCTGATGATGCTGTCTGGCTGGCGCATCTACGACGCATCGCCGATTTTTCCCGGGTTTCGCTTCCCTCCCGGCATCACGCTCGGCGGCTGGCTCGGCGGCGCGCTGCAATGGCATTTCGCGGCGATGTGGCTGCTGGTCTTCAACGGTCTGCTGTATCTCGCGCTGAATCTCGCGAGTGGGCGCTTCGTGCGCAAATTCCTGCCGGTGTCGCCGCGCGCGGTGCTGCACGACTTCTTTGCCGCGCTGACCGGCAAGCTCTCGCATGCCGATCTGCGCGTCTACAACGCGGTGCAGAAATTCGCCTACCTGTTCGTGGTCTGCGATCTGATCGCGCTGGTGCTGTCGGGCCTCGCGATCTGGAAATCGGTGCAGTTTCCGCTTCTGCGCGACCTGATGGGCGGCTACGACAACGCCCGCATCGTTCACTTCTGCGCGATGTCGCTGATGGCCGCGTTTATCGCGGTGCATCTGGCGATGGTGGCGCTCGTACCGCGCTCGCTGCTGGCCATGCTGCGCGGCCGCTGAGTCTCCATCAAGCCGCCGAAACCGAAAGTTATGGATATCGAATCATGAACAAGCCCATTCGAAAACCCTCGCGACCCATCGGCCACTCGCTCGACCGCGAGTCGATCCTGATCGACGCCCGCCGCGAACTCACCATGCCGTCGCGGCGTCTGTTCGGCAAGCGTCTGCTGACGCTTGGCGGCCTGTCGATGCTGACCGGCTGCTCGCTGACCGACAACGACTCGGTCAACAAATTCCTGACCGCCGTGTCGCGCCTGAACGACCGCGCGCAGGCCGCGCTGTTCGATCCGAAGCAGCTCGCGCCGACCTACAGCGAAGCGCAGATCACCCGGCCGTTTCCGTTCAACGCGTTCTACGGTATCGACGACGTGCCCGAAGTGGACGGCGCCGATTACGAGTTGAAGATCGGCGGCCTCGTCAAAGGCCAGCGCGCGTGGAGTTTGCCCGAGTTGTACGCGTTGCCGCATGCCGAGCAGATCACGCGGCACATCTGCGTGGAAGGGTGGAGCGCGATCGGCCGCTGGGGCGGTACGCCGTTCGGCGATTTTCTGCGGCGCATCGGCGCGGACACCAGCGCGAAGTACGTCGGCTTCAAATGCGCGGACGACTACTACGAAAGCATCGACATGCCGACGGCGCTGCATCCGCAGACGCTGCTCACGTTCGAGTACGACGGCGAGCGTCTGCCCGCGAAATACGGCTTCCCGATGAAGCTGCGCATGCCGACCAAGCTCGGCTACAAGAATCCGAAGCACATCGTCGAGATGTTCGTCACCAACACGTTCCCCGGCGGCTACTGGGTCGACCAGGGCTACAACTGGTTCGGAGGCTCCTGACGCACGCGGGTCGCGCGGCGGGCGGCGAGCGGCAGGGTCGCCAGGCCCCTCACGCACCCCCGGGCGGCAGAAGCTTCGGAAATACGCCGGCGATCAAACGATCAGCCGATCAGTGCAACAGGCGATCGGATCGACCGGTTTTGAATCATCCACAACAACGGAGTTATCCCATGAAAAAGTTCGCAATCGCAGCAGTGGCCGTCGCTCTTCTGACCAGCGGCGGCGCCGCGTTCGCGCAAGCCAGCGGCGCGATGTCCAACGACGCCATGTCGAAAGACACGATGTCGAAGGATTCCATGTCCAAAGACACGATGTCGAAAGACACCATGAAGAAAGACACGATGAAAAAGGACACGATGAAGCACGACAAGATGAAGAAGAGCGGCGACGCGATGGGCATGAAGCACGAAGCGTCGGGCGCCATGGCCAACTGAAGCATGCTGTCGATGCCGCCCGCATAGCGTGAACGCGGCGGCGCCGAGGCGGTGCCAAAGCCGGGGAGAAATCCCCGGCTTTTTTTGTTGCAAGGACGCTAAAAAGTTACGATTCTTTCGACTGACGCGGTGGGCGCTTACTGCATAATGCGATGCGCGCCGAGCATTTGGCGCGTGTTCGCCGCGAATCGACTCCGTTCGAATGCCGCGGCGCTGTGGCCCTTTGGCCATTTATCGTCCTTCCGTTCCACCACATGTCCGCCAGCCTCGCCCGTCCGACCGCATCGCCGATGCGGTGTCCGCCATCCCGCCATCGGGTCTTCAGCGGGGGCGTCGGACCTCAAGCGGTCAGGGCGGGTTGAACGCATGTCGCCGCAACTCCCCAATCGCTTTCCGCGCAGTTTTCCCATCCGCCTGCCGCAATCGCGCAACGGCCAGATCGCGCTAGCGCTCGGCGTCGTCTATCTCGTGTGGGGCTCGACGTATCTCGCTGTGCACGTCGCGCTCGGCTCGTTTCCGCCGCTGCTGCTGTCGGGCATGCGCAATCTGTTTGCCGGCATTGGCCTCTTTATCTTCGCGGTGCGTCGCAAGCCGGCCTGGCCGAGCGTGGCCGAAATCCGCAATGCCGGGCTGGTCGGCACGATGCTGGTCGGCTTGTCGAGCGGCATGCTGGCGTTCGGGATGCGCACCGTCGGCACCGGCACCGCGGCGGTGATGGTGGCCACCGTGCCGCTGTTCGCCACGGTGATCGCGGCGGTGGCGGGGCGCAAGATCGGCCGGGGCGAGTGGTTCGCGGTCGGACTGGGGCTCGTCGGCATCGCGATTCTTAGTCACGGCGACAGTTCGCCGGGCTCGGCGGGCGGCAGTCTGGCCATTCTGTGCGGCGCGCTGTTCTGGGCCGGCGGCGCGCATCTGGCCGGGCGGCTGAAGCTGCCGTCCGATCTGTTTCTGTCGACCTCGCTGCAGATCGGTCTGGGCGGCGCGATGTCGAGCATGGTCGCGTGGGTCTCCGGCGAGCGGATGCTCGACGTGCATTTTCTGCCGGTGCTGGCGTTCATCTACCTGATGCTGGTCGGCACGATGGCCGCGTATGTGGCGTACGGTTTTCTGATCCGGCACACCAGTCCGATCATTGCCAGCAGTTGCATGTACGTGAACCCGGTGGTTGCCGTGGCGCTCGGCGCGCTGCTGCTCGGCGAGCCGGTCACGCGTTCCACGGTGATTGCGACCGTGGTGATTCTGGCGAGCGTGGGGCTGTCGTTCTGGTTCGATTACCGGAAGAAGGGGCTCGCCGCTTGAGGCGTGCGAGGGGAGGCGTGGTTCGCAGAGCGGCGAGCGCGTCGCCTACCGTTCGCAAACCGCGCTTGACTAAAGCGCCGCCGCCACTTCCGCGCCTTCGCGGATCGCGCGTTTCGCGTCCAGTTCACCCGCCAGCTTGGCGCCGCCGATCACGTGATAGCGCGGGCCGCCAGTCTGCGAGGTGGCACCCTCCGCCGCCACCGGATGCAGATCGCGCAGCGAATCCTGCCCCGCGCACACCACGATCGTGTCCACCTCAAGCCATTCCTCGACACCGGCACGCTCGATCTTCAACCCGCGCGCGCTGATCTCCCGGTACGACACGCCGCCGAGCATCTTCACGCCGTTTTTCGCCAGCGTCGCGCGATGCACCCAGCCCGACGTCTTGCCGAGTCCCATGCCCAGCTTGCCGGCCTTGCGCTGCAACAACCAGATGTCGCGCGGCGGCTGCGGCATCACCGGCGCTTTCAGCCCGCCGCGTTCCCGCACCGAGAGATCCACGCCCCATTCGTCGAGCCATGTGTCGCGCGGCGTCGGCAGCGGCTCGCCGGTGCGATGCAGCAGGAACTCGCTGACGTCGAAGCCGATGCCGCCCGCGCCGATCACCGCGACGCGGCGCCCGACCGGCGCGCCACGCAGCACGTCCACGTAAGACAGCACGTTCGGCCCGTCGATGCCGCTAATCGCCGGCCGCCGCGGCACGATGCCGGTGGCGACGATCACGTCGTCGTAAGCGCCGGCCGCTAGCAGCGCCGCATCGACGCGCGTGTCGAGCCGCACGTCGACGCGATGTCGCTGCAACTGGCTCTGAAAGTAACGGATGGTCTCGCTGAACTCTTCCTTGCCGGGCACGCGCATCGCCAGATTGAACTGGCCGCCGATGCTTGCGTTCGCATCGAACAGCGTCACGCGATGCCCGCGCGCGGCCGCCACGGTCGCCGCCGACAACCCCGCCGGCCCCGCGCCGACCACCGCGACCGAACGCGCCGCCTGCGGACCGGCGACCGGACGATAGACCAGCTCGGTCTCGCGTCCCGCGCGCGGATTCACCAGACACGACGCGCGCTGGTTTTTGAACGTGTGATCGAGACAGGCCTGATTGCAGGCAATACAGGTGTTGATTTCGTGCGCGCGGCCTTCGGCGGTCTTCACGACGAACTCGGGATCGGCCAGCAGCGGCCGCGCCATCGACACCAGATCGCCGGCGCCCTGTTCGAGCAGTGCTTCGGCGACCTCGGGCGTATTGATGCGGTTCGACACGATCACCGGCACCTTGACCGAGGCCTTCAGGCGCGCGCTGAGTTCGGCGAAGGCCGCACGCGGCACCGAGGTCACGATAGTCGGCACGCGTGCCTCATGCCAGCCGATACCAGTATTGAACATCGTCACGCCGGCCGCTTCGAGCGCCTGGGCGACCTGCACGGTCTCGTCCCACGTATTGCCGCCTTCCACCAGATCGATCAGCGAGAGCCGGTACACGACGATAAAGCGTTCGCCGCACGCCGCGCGCACCCGCTCGACGATCTCGCGCGCGAGCCGCATGCGATTTTCGATGCTGCCGCCGTAATCGTCGGTGCGCTGGTTGGTGCGCGGACACAGGAACTGGTTGAGCAGATAGCCTTCGCTGCCCATGATCTCGATGCCGTCGTAGCCCGCGCGTTGCGCGAGCCTGGCGCAGCGCGCGTAGTGGCGCCCGGTCTTCGCGATACCGGCCACGCTCAGCGCGCGCGGCTTGAACTTGGAGATCGGCGATTTGAGCGCGGAGGCCGACACCACGAACGGCTGATAGCCGTAGCGGCCCGCATGCAGGATCTGCAGCGCGATCTTGCCGCCTTCGGCATGCACGGCGTCGGTCAACTGCCGGTGATTGCGCAGATCGAACACCGAGTTCAGCGTGCCGCCGAACGGCAGCAGCCAGCCTTCGCGATTCGGCGAGATCCCGCCGGTAATGATCAGACCCACGCCGCCTTTGGCGCGCTCGCGGAAATAGGCGGCCAGCTTCGGGTAATGCCAGAAGCGGTCTTCCATGCCAGTGTGCATCGAGCCCATCACCACGCGGTTGCGCAAGCGGGTGAAGCCGAGATCGAGTTCGGCGAGTAAGCGTTGGTAAGGCATGCGGGGGGCCGTGTAAGTATGGGACGCGGACGAACGATACACCGCACGCCGTGCCAACCCGCCGAGGAAAAATTCTAATCCACGTAAATCGTTGCGCCGTAAGACATTCTTCCGTCGCCATGAGCCAACTCGACCCCCGCGGCACGCGCATTGCTCAAAGCGAGCGTCCATCGACACGGACCGCGCCGCTCCCCAAACAGGCGCGTTGTGCGGCAGGGAAGGAGGGAGTGCTCCGTTTCGGAACGCCGTCCAGACACCATTCGAAGCAGCGATGAATACGGTGCGGGACGTTCCGAGGTTCGAAGCGAAGCACCCATAAATCAATGGGCCAAAGGCCCAACATCGATATAGGTGAACACAATGAAAATGATCCGATCCATCGCGGCCATGGCTGCCGTTGCGTCCTTACTGAGTGCCTGCGGTGGCGGCGGTACCAGCGACGTCGGCAAGGAACTCGGGCTGACCAATCCGGAAATCCATTTCATCAATGCGAATCCCAGCGCGCCGGCCCTCGACTTTCTCGTCAACGGTGCCGCGCCTTCGGGCCAAACCAACGTCGCCTATAAAGGCGTGACCAACCTCACCAATATCGGCACGGGTTCGACCACGGTTGCCTACGCGGCGACCGGCACGACGACCGCACTCGCGAGCGGCAATTTCCCGAACGTCGCGAACGGCCATAACTATACGGTCGTAGCTTTGCCGAACGTAACGGCGCCGGCGATCGGCCTGATCGACGATCCGTTCGACAAGGGCCTGCTGTCCAATAGCGCGCGTTTGCGTGGCTTCAACGCATCGCAGAACGCGACCAACCTTGACCTGTATCTCGTGCCGGCCGGCACCACCGACGTGACCAGCCTCAACCCGACCATGTCGAGCGTGCAATACAACAACGCGATACCGGCGAGCGGCCAGGATTCGATCTATGTGTCCGGCGGCGACTACGCACTGATCGCAACGGTGGCCGGCAGCAAGACGCCGATCTTCCAGTCGGTGGCCTTCTCGCTGTCGAACAACGCGGACTGGCTGATCACGACGGTGCCGATCGGCGGCACGCTGAGCCAGTTGCTGCCGGGGCAGATCCATCTGCTGATCTCGCAGAACGGCAATACCGGTCAGCCGGCTCAGGAGTTCACGAACACGCTGACGGGCATGTAAGCACGCCGCGCTGGCAGGCGCGTGCAGCGCCTGCGAGTGGCGGACAGTCCTGGGGAGGACGGAGCGGCGATCCACGCGAGTGGGTCGCCGTTTTGTTTGGTGTGGGTGGTGCGGATGGTGCGGATTGTGCGCGCAACTTTGGCACGTCTTTGACATACCTGCGCCCATGAAAAAAGCCCGTCGCGAGATGACTCGCGACGGGCCTTCTGTTCCTGCAAAACCTGCGAAAAGCAGAATACCCCTGCAAATACAGCATAAAGCAGCGACTCGCGGCAGCGCCGCTAAAGCGCCGCCGCGAGTCGCCCGGCGACCGGCTTACTTCGCCTGATCCGCCGAGTTCGTGATGGCGTTGCCGCCCTTCGAGATGTCCTGTCCTGCGCCGGCCATCGTGTTGCAACCTGCGAGCGCAGCGGTCCCTGCAATGAGAAGCAAAGCGATCAGTCGAGTCATGAAAGTTCTCCTTGTCGAGAATGCATCGGTTGACGTGCCCACTCTGTCCGGCACGTGCGACCGGGGCTTGTGTCAGATCGCCAGTCGATCCGGTCTGATTGCATGTTAAAAAAAGGGCGGGGGCGGCGCTGTCAGTTGCGTCGCGATTTTGTTGTAGGCGTGCTCCGGTGTTTGCGTCGGCGCACTCCTACACGCGTTGTGACGATGCAGCGTGCCGCCTTGCTAGACGGGCGTGCGCGTGGGCGTCGCCGCCGGCAGATCGACTGACGGCGTCGCGGTACTGACGCTCGGCATCATCACGTCGATGTCGGTGCCGTTCGGTTCGCCGCGCCGGATATCGAAACGCCCGCCGTGCGCGGCGACGCGCTGACGCATGCCGAGCAATCCATGCGTGTGAGTGCGCTTCAGATCGGCCGGCATGATGCCGACGCCGTTGTCGGCGATATGCAGGGCGACCTGGCCGTCGCCGACCTCCAGTGCAATCGACACCTTCGACGCCCGCGCGTACTTCGCGGCATTGGTCAGCGACTCCTGGGCGACGCGAAACAGCGCGATCTCGGTCTGCTCGTCGAGCTGGATATCGTCGGCGGGGAGGTGCAGATCGAGCGTCCAGCTGTTGCGTTGCGCGGCTTCGTCGGCGAGCGTGCGCAGTGCCGTGACGAGCCCGAAATTGGCCAGCACGGTAGGCCGCATGTCTTCGATGATGCGGCGCTTGAGCGCAATGCCCTGGTCGAGATTGGCGAGCGCGCGTTTGAGTTTGTCGGAGATCTCCGGCGCGCTGTCTTTCAGTTTGCGGTTGGCCCACGCCACGTCCATCTTGCTGGCGGTCAGAATCGCGCCGAGTTCGTCGTGCAGTTCGCGCGCGAGCTGGGTCTTTTCGTTTTCGCTGACCGCCTGCAAATGCCAGCCCAGCGCTTCGAGCTGACGGGTGCGTTCGCCGACGAGCTGATCGAGTTCTTCCTGTTGCGTGATCAACTGACGCTGCACGCGCGCCTGGCGATCGATCTGAATGCCGAGATTGCGAAACAGCAGAATGAACAGCACGATGTTCAATGCCGACAAACCCGCCGCGCACAGCGTGGAAATACGCTGATCGGCGCGGCTCGCGGCCAGCGCGTGCTGCGCGCGGCGTTCCTCGTTGTCGCGTAGCAACGTGAGCGTGCTGTCCACCAGCGACGCGTCAGCCGGGTTCGCCGCGCTCAGCGGCCCACACGCGGCCAGATCCAGCGGATGCGGCGCCGCACGTTGCAGCGCGGCGGCGCCCGCGCCGATGCGCGCTTCGATCAGCGCCAGAATCTGCGTGAAGCTCGTGAGTTCGGCGTTATCCGCTTTGCCGCCGCGATAGAAGCGGTTCAACTGCTGTTCGCTCTGGCGAATCCGTGCGGCGGTCGCGCAATAGGCTTGCGCGGTGGCGTCCTGCTTCGTCAGAAGAAAATCGCTTTGCTGCGCGCTCAGATTGGAGAGCTGGCTGGCGAGCGTGCTCAGTTGCACGGTGACGTCGCGGGCGTCGAGCGCGGTCTCGTACTCGGCGGCAATGCGCTCGCGCGCGGTTTCCAGAATCACCAGGCCGCCTACGGTGATAACGATCGCAACCGTCATCGCGATGGCCCAGCTGCGGTTGTGCATCCACTGACTCAGTCGCGTCGCGGCCGCTGGATCGCGCGGGGTCTGCAGGTTCGACGTGTTCTGTGCATTTGGCACATTCGGCTCCTCGGATGGGGCATCAGTGTAACGTCCACCGCCGTAACGCTGCCGTAATCCAATGTAAGCGGATTCTCACACGAAAACCGGCGTGCGTCGGAATGCGCGTTCGTGCCCCGATCGATAGCATGAGCCTTGATCGTTCATTCATTGTTTCGGGAGAAAGCCACCATGCTGAAATGGGCGTTGTTGTTCGCCGTCGTAGCGATAATCGCCGGCCTGCTTGGCTTTACCGGCATTGCGGCGGGCGCGGCCGCGATCGCGAAGTTCCTGTTTATCGTGTTCGTGATTCTGTGCGTGGTGTTCCTCGTGCTCGGCTTCGTGGTGACGAAAAAGATCGTCGATTAGCGCGGCTTGCACATCGAGCGGAACCCCACTGAAAGGAGAGTTGCCATGCTTCACTACGCCATTGTCTTTTTCGTGATCGCGATCATAGCGGCCGTGTTCGGTTTTACCGGCATTGCAGCGGGCGCGGCGGAAATCGCCAAGATCCTGTTCTACATTTTCCTCGTCGTGTTTGTGGTCACGTTGTTGCTCGGCGTGTTCCGAACGTAGACGAGCAGCGATTCCTCTTTGACCGGCGCATCAGGCGCGATTCGTGCGGGATGCGTTGTTCCCCCCAAAACGGATTAAGGAGAAATTAAATGTCGAAGTCACCAGGTGCCCAGAGCGCCGCCCCCCAAACTCCGCCTAACCAGCCGTTCGTGATGGACCTGAAGAAGATTCGCGAGGACGCGCGCAAGCATATGTCCGACGGTCCGGTCACGCAGAGTTACGGGGCGGACCGCGAGACCGTGCTGAAGCTGCTCAACGACGCGCTGGCCACGGAAATCGTCTGTACTTTGCGTTATAAACGGCATCACTTCATGGCCAAGGGCATTAACTCGGAGGCCGTGGCGGCGGAGTTCGCCGAACACGCGGCCGAGGAGCAGGAGCACGCCGACCGCATCGCCGAGCGCATCGTTCAACTCGGTGGCGCGCCGGATTTTGCACCGGACGGCCTGAAGACGCGCTCGCATTCGGAGTACAAGGAAGGCGACAATCTGACGGACATGATCAAGGAGAACCTGGTCGCCGAGCGGATTGCCATCGACACCTATCGCGAGATCGTTCGTTACCTCGGCGAGAAGGACGTGACGACGCGCCGTATGTTCGAAGACATTCTCGCGGTCGAAGAAGAGCATGCCGACGACATGGCGGATCTTCTCGAAGGACGGGAATAAGCCCGGTGACGCTATGCCGGCGCGTGCCGGGCGCGGGTGGGTCTGGAAAGAAGCAAGGTCCCGCGTCCGTTGCACGCAGCATGAATGGCAAGCGCCGCCGGCTTTCGTACCGCTCCGCATGACCGGTGCGCCAGCGTGCCGGAGATCATTACAATGTCTGCTCTGGAGCGTTTCCACAGCAGGGACACCAAGCCGATGATTCGAGTGTTGATAGCCGACGACCATGCGATCGTCCGAGGGGGTTTCAGGCAGTTCGTCGCCGACGAGCCGGACATGTGCGTCGCGGCGGAAGCCGCCACCGGCGACGAAACCATCAGCCTCGTGCGCGAGCAGGTGTTCGACGTGGTGCTGCTCGACATCGCGATGCCGGATAAAAACGGCATCGACACGTTGCGCGTGATCAAACAGGTGCGCCCCGAGCAGGGCGTGCTGATTCTGTCGGGCTACCCGGAGAGTCAGTACGCGATCAACCTGCTGCGTGCCGGCGCGAACGGTTATCTGAACAAGGATTGCGAGCCGGAGGAGATCGTGCGGGCGATTCGTTCGGTGGCGCGC
Source organism: Paraburkholderia sp. BCC1876 (assembly GCF_902833695.1). Classification (NCBI taxonomy): domain Bacteria; kingdom Pseudomonadati; phylum Pseudomonadota; class Betaproteobacteria; order Burkholderiales; family Burkholderiaceae; genus Paraburkholderia; species Paraburkholderia sp. BCC1876. The sequence continues at coordinate 208,976 of NZ_CADFGI010000006.1, forward strand.
GGGCATCGTTACTTATCGGAAGCGGTTGCCGATACGCTCGCCGACAATCTCGACAAACCCGCTGCGGGGCGGCCGCATGAAGCGCTGTCGGAGCGCGAGTTCCAGATCTTCTGCAAGCTCGCGGCCGGCCGGCTTCCTACTGAAATCGCGGAGGAATTGCATTTGTCCGTGAAGACCGTGAGCACCTATCGGGCGCGCGTGCTCGAGAAAATGCGTTTGGCGAACAATGCCGATCTGACTTATTACGCGATCAAGAACGGCCTGATCGAATAATGGACGATCGAGACCAGCCGATGAACAGCGAACCTAACCCTGTTGCCGAATCAGCGAATCGCGCACCGTTGCGCGTGCTGCTGATCGAGGATTCGCCGCTGATCCGCCGCAGCCTGGTGGAAGCGATCGACGCGTCGGGTTTGCTGCGCGTCTGCGCTTACGCCGATTCCGCCGATCAGGCGATCGCGCTGCTGACCGACGAAGCGTTCGACGCGGTGATTGTGGACCTGCAACTCAAGCAGGGCTCAGGCGTTCCCGTGCTGGCGTATTTGCAACGTGAAGGGCTGATCGACACGGTGTTCGCCGCAGTGCTGACGAATCACGCGTTGCCGGCTTACCGGGAACGTTGCGAGCAATACGGTGTGCGTCACTTCTACGACAAGTCGTTCGAGTTCGACCGGGTGATCGACGCGCTGCATGAATACGCGTATGCGCGAGGCGGTCAATGAGCGCCTCGCGCGGCTTGAACGCCGGCTAAAAAAAGCCGCTGAAAATAGCGGCTAACGTTTCAAATTTTCAACCGGTCAAAGCAGACCCTGACGTTTCGCACGAGCCGGCAGCGCCAGATGATTCCACGCCGCGAGCCCGGCGAACGCGAGTCCGGCCACGCTGACGCCGAGCCATCCGAACATCGGCCAGACGAACGCGCCGACGCCGGAACCGAACGCCCCGCCAATGAAATACGCCACCATGTACACCGTATTCACGCGTGAGCGTGCATCGGGCTTCAGCGCGTAAATGCGCGACTGGTTGGAAATCTGCGCGGCCTGCACGCCAATGTCGAGAATGATCACGCCAACCACGAGCCCGGCAATACTCTTCGCCGAGGCGCTAAATACCACGAACGAAATCGCCACCAGCGCGATCGACACGGTGATGATCGACTGCGGTCCGCGCTTGTCCGCGAACTTGCCGGCGAGCGGCGCGGCCATCGCGCCGGCCGCGCCGACGATCCCGAACAGCCCCGCGGCCTGCGGCCCGAGATGGAACGGCGCACCGGCCAGCAGCAGGGCCAGCACCGACCAGAAAATACTGAACGCGCCGAACATGGCCGCGCCGGTCAGCGACGCTTCGCGCAGCGCGCGATGCTCGACGATCAGATGCCACATCGACACCAGCAACTTGCCGTAGGGCAGCGTCGAAGTCGGCTGGCTCTTCGGCAGACGCAGAATGATCACTACCGCCAGCACCAGCAGCGCGACGACCGACACAGCGAACACCGCGCGCCATCCAAAGTATTCGGCGACGAGACCGGCGGCCGTTCGTGCCAGCAAAATTCCCAGCAGCAGACCGCTCATCACGGTGCCGACCGCGTGACCGCGCTCGGCCGGCGGCGCGAGTTCCGCGGCGAACGGCACGGCCTGTTGCGCGATGGTGGCGAGTACGCCGATCGCCAGACTTGCGCCGATCAGCACCGTCAGCGTCGGCGCCGCAGCGGCCACGACCAGCGCGATACACATGCCGACGATTTGCAGCAGGATCAGCCGGCGTCGATCGAAACGGTCACCAAGCGGCGCCAGCAGCAGCATGCCCGCGGCGTAGCCGAGTTGCGTGACAGCCGGCACCGCGCCGACCCACGACGCGCCGGCCGGAAACGACTGGCGGAAATTGTCGAGCAGCGGCTGGTTGTAGTAGATGTTCGCGACCGACACACCGGCGATGGTCGCGAGCAGAAACAGCAGACCGCGCAACGACCGGTCGGCGGTGGCGGGAGAAGACGGATTGGGTGTGGACATGAGAGGCGACGTTCGACGGACCGGCCCATGCGCGGTCCTTGAGCGTGCCGATCATACCGGAGCAGGGCCGATCGTGCTGACGGCGCCGGCGGCCGCGTGACGCGTTCGCCCCGCGCCGGAAAGGCCCAGGGGCGATCGAATCAGTTGATCGAATCAATCGACCGGATCAGTCGATCAACGCGCCTTCCGGTTCATAGAACGGATACGGCCCGTCGGCGGCCTCGACATACGCGTGATGCGTGACGATGCCGGTCGCCGGATCGTAGCGATGCAGCGCGTACGCGGGCGGCTCCATCATGAACGCTGACGGCGCGTCGTCGCGCAGATCGAGCGCGACCTGATGCGCGGGCGCCGGCACGGCGGAGGCGATCGTGCCGCCGAAGCGGACGAACATCGGCCGATGCACATGGCCGCAGATCACCCGCTCCACATTCGGATAACGCGCGATCAACGCGGCGAGTTTGTCGGCCGCCGCCGGGTCGAGCCGCAATTCGTCCATATGACCGATGCCGCACACGAACGGCGGGTGATGCAACGCGACCACCGTCGGCTTGCCTTGCGCCGCGTCGAGTTGCGTCGCGAGCCACGCGAGCCGGGCGTCGCACAGCAAGCCTGCGCTTTGACCCGGCACCATCGAATCGAGCGCGATCAAACGCAGCGGACCAATATCCACCGCGTAGTGCACGAACTCGCCGCCGCTCCGCAATTCCGCGCGATCGGGAAACGCCGCGCGCAAGGCGGCGCGTTCGTCGTGATTGCCGACCAGCAGGAAGTAGGGAATCTCAAGCGGCGCGAGCAGCGCTTTGAGGTACTCGTACTGTTCAGGGTCGCCCTGGTCGACGAGGTCGCCGGTCATGATCACGGCATCGGGACGCGGTTCGAGCGCGTTGAGCGCGGCGACGCAGCGCGCCAGATGCGCGCCGGTGTCGACGCGGCGGTAAGCGAGCGCGCCCGGCCGTTTGATATGCAGGTCGCTAATTTGAGCTAGCAGCATGGGGTAGTCCTTTTTTTAACGCGCTCAGTCGGGCAGCGCGATGTCGTCAAGATAGCGCAATCAGCGCGTCCTGCGCGATCGAGATGCCGACCGGCGTGCCGCGCGCCAATTCGACGCGGCCCGCGACATCGATCAGCAACGCGTCCGGTGCGGCGCCGCCTATCGTCAGACGGGTGCGTTCGCCGAGAAACGCCGTGCTTTCCACGTGGCCGCGCAATTGCGCGTTGGCCGGATCGGCGAGATACGCGTCTTCCGGACGGAAGAAAATCTCGTGCGCGGCGTTGCCTTGCGCGGTGCTTAATAAGGCCGGCAGCGGCACCGCGCCGCCGGTGGTGGTCAGCATGCCATCGCGGCGTTCGCCCGCCAGCCGGTTGATCGTGCCGACGAACTGCGCGACCGTGCGATTCGCGGGCCGGTAGTAGATGTCGCGCGGCGAGCCGATCTGCTCGATGCGCCCCGCGCTCATCACGACGATGCGGTCGCCGAGTTCCATCGCTTCGGCCTGATCGTGCGTCACGTAGACGGTGGTAATGCCCAGCTCGCGCAACAGCGTATTCATTTCGCTGCGCAAGGTGTCGCGCAAACGCGCGTCGAGGGCGGTGAGCGGTTCGTCGAGCAGCAGCACGCGCGGTTGCACCGCGAGCGCGCGAGCCAGCGCCACGCGCTGACGCTGGCCGCCCGACAACTGGTCGATCGGTTTGTCGGCGTGCGCGGTGAGACGCATCATTGCGAGCAATTCGTCGACGCGCTGGCGCGCGGTGTCGGCGGCCGTGCGCCGGATCTTCAGCCCATAGCCGATGTTGCCGCGCACCGTCAGGTTCGGAAACAGCGCGTAGCTCTGGAACACCATGCCGACCTGGCGCTTTTCGATCGGCAGCGCGGTGACGTCTTCGTCGCCGAATGCGATGCGGCCGCCTGCGTCCGGTGTTTCGAGACCCGCGATCATGCGCAGCGTCGTGGTCTTGCCGCAGCCCGACGGGCCGAGCAACACCAGCGTTTCGCCGGCGCCGATCTGCAGATCGAGCGGTTCGAGCACGCGCGTGCCGCGAAACGTTTTCGCGCACTGCGCGAGCGTAATGGGAACGGAGGTGAGTTTCATGGCGTGGACGTGGGCGTTGACTTGATGATGGACTTCGATGCCGAGGCCGCGCTGCGTTTTTTCGCCGCGCTGCGCTGACCGGTCGCATCGACGCCGAGCCATTGCATCGCGACGAGCAGGGGCATCGTCATGATGAAAAACAGAATTGTGTACGCGCTGCCGATCTCGATGCGCAGCGACGCGTAGGTGTCGGCGAGACCGACCGGCAGCGTCTTGGTGTCGGGCGTATGCAGCATCCACGTCAGATTGAATTCGCCGATGGACAGCGTCACGACCGCCAGCGCGCCGGCCACGATACCCGGCCGCGCATTCGGCAGCACGACCGTCACGAAGCGCTGCCAGAAGCTCGCGCCGAGACTCGCCGCGCCTTCTTCGAGCGTGCGCAGATCGCTGCTCGCGCAGACCGCGGCGACCGCGCGCACCATGAAGGGCAGCGTGAACACCACATGCCCCACCACGATAAAGGCCACGCTCATGCGGAACATCGTGAAGCCGCCGTAGACCACCAGCAGCGCGAGCGCGGACGCGAGCCCGGGCAGCGCGATCGGCAGCACCAGAAATTCTTCGATGATGCGCGACAGCCGCGTCTTGCTGCGCGCGAGCACGTAACCTGCGGGCACGCCGGTGAGCAGCGTGATGAACAAGGTCGCCGCCGCGACTTCGAGCGACAGGAACACCGAGTCATGATACTGCGTCCACACTTCGACGAGCCAGCGCAGCGTGAGTCCGCTCGACACGCCTTTGAAGTAGTTGACCGTCAGCCCGGCCATGATCGACATGACGACCGGCACGATCAGAAACGCGCACAGCAGCAGCGTGACGAGCCATTGGCCGGCCGCGAGCCAGCTTCTCGACGTCGGCAGCTTGAACCGCGAGCGCGGCTTCGCGGCCGGCAGGAAAGGAGCGGGGAGGGTGTTCATCGAAGACGCGGGGTCCGGTTGTCGGGTTGCCCCGGGTTTGACGATGCCGCTCATGCGCTTGCCGCCACGGCCGAGCCGCTCACGCTGCGCGCGAAAGCCAGCACCGCCCACGTGACGATGCCGAGCACGATCGAGAGGCCGGCCGCCGTCACCATGTTCGCGTTCAGCGTGAACTCGGTGTAGATAGTCATGGGCAGTACGTCGATGTCGGTGGCGAGCGTGAAGGCCGTGCCGAAAGCGCCCATCGAGGTCGCGAAACACACCGCGCCCGCCGCGATCAGACCCGGCGACAAAGCGGGCAGCACGATGTCGCGCGTAATCCGCCACGGCGACGCGCCGAGCGAACGCGCGGCTTCTTCGAGCGACGCGTCGAGCTTGGTGGCCGATGCCATGACCGTGACGATCACGCGCGGAATCGAGAAGTACAGGTAGCCGAGAAACAGGCCGCTCATCGAATACGCGAACACCCAGCGATCGCCGGTGAGTTTGAGCGAGAGCGCGCCGATCAGCCCCTGGCGTCCCGCCAGCATGATCACCATGAAGCCGACCACCACGCCGGGAAACGCCAGCGGAAAGGTGAGCAGCGCGAGCAGCGTGCGCTTGAGCGGAAACTCGCGGCGCGCCAGCAGCAAGCCGGCGATCACGGACAGCACGAGCGTCGCCGCCGTGACCGCCGCCGAGAGCAGCACGGTCGCGCCGAGGCTCGACATGTAGCGCGGATTGGTCAGCATCGCGCGATAGGTGGCGAAGGCGTGGCCGTCGCCGCTCAGTTGTGCAAGCGCACCCATCGGCAACAGCCAGAACGCGATGAACACCGCCAGCGCCGGCGCGATCAACGCAATGCGCCAGCGCAGTGGGAACGTAATGTCGTTCAATGCATCACCTGGAGATAACGCTCGCCGAAGCTCGATTGCTTCTCCGCCATCTTGCCGAAATCCACCGGCTTGGCGCGTGCGTAGTCGGCGGCCGGCAGGAATTTGGCGGCCATTTCCGGGCTCATCGCGCTGGCGCGGACCGGACGCAGATAAGCCTCGGCCCACAGCTTCTGGCCTTCGTCGGAGAGCACGAAATCAAGCACCTTCTTGCCGTTCGCTTCGTGCGGCGCGCCCTTCACCAGACTCATCACGTACGGCACCGAGATCGTGCCTTCCTTCGGAATCACGAATTCGACGTTCGCGTGATCCTTGTACTTGGCGCGGTAGGCGTCGAAGTCGTAGTCGAGCAGGATCGGAATTTCACCGGACATTACGCGCGCGTAGGCGGTTTGCTTCGGCACGATCGGCGCGTTGGCCTTCAGCTTGCGGAACCAGTCGAGGCCCGGTTCGAAGTTGTCGAGCGTGCCGCCGAGCGCCTGGTTCACCGCCACCGCACCCGCATAGCCGACGAACGCGCTCGACGGATCGAGGTAGCCGATCATGCCTTTGTATTCAGGCTTGAGCAGGTCGGCCCACGAACGCGGCACCGGCTTGCCTTCGAGCGCGTCCTTATTGACGAAGAAGCCCAGCGTGCCCGAGTGGATCGCGAACCAGTAGCCTTGCGGGTCTTTCTCGTTGGCGGGAATGTCGTCCCAGTGCGCCGGCTTGTACGGCTGGATCACGCCTTTGTCCTTCGCCTGGAATGCCGACGACACGCCCAGGTACACCACGTCGGCGACCGGGCTCTTCTGCTCGGCCATCAGTTGCGCGATCGACTGGCCGGAGTTCTTGTTGTCGAACGGCACGCGGATGCCGGTCTTTTGCTGGATCGCCTTGATCTGGCTGGCCCAGTCGGCCCATTCGGGCGGGCAGTTGTAGCAGATCGCGGTTTCGTCGGCGTAGGCTGCTTGCGGGGCGAGCGCGCCCAGGGCGGTGCTGATGACCGCGCCGGCGGCGAGCGCGGCGGCGCTGGCGCGCGCGAGGCGGGACCAGAGCGGCTTGAGCGACGGGCGTGACTGGAGTGACTGGGGTGACTTAAGCGACTTAAGCGACTTAAGCGGTGAAGCGAAGCGGGCGGACGAGCGGATCACTGCGGGTCTCCTGGAGAGGACGAGAGCGGGTGGTTCGGGGTCGAGGTGCGTGAGTCGAAAGACGGATCAGGCGAACGGTTTTTCCACAGTGGCCGCCGATGCATGCGGCGGCGACGTGGCATCGCGATTCGAAATCGCCGCGATGGTCGCGCCCTGGCGCAGGCTGTGCGGCAAGGTCAGCGTCAGCGAGGTTTCGTTCAACGCTTCGTACGTACCGCCGACGCGCGCCAGCAAACGCTGCCACGCCGCGCAGCCGATTTCGCGATTCGGCGCGCAGATGCTGGCGAGCGGCGGCGACAGCAGATCGCCCACGGCGAGGCCGTCGAAACCGAGAATCGACATGTCGTGCGGAATTTGCAGACGCGCGCGGCGCAGGCCGCGCATGACCACCATCGCGAGCAGGTCGTTGCTGCAGAACAGCGCGCTCGGGCGATTCGGCCCGCTGGTCAGATGCGCGAGCACCGACGGCGACAGCTCGTCGGCGTTGAAATCGACTTCGAGCGCGGGCGCCGGGGTGAGGCCGGCCTGCTGCATGGCTTGCGAGTAACCCAGATGCCGCTGACGGGCGCGGTCGGATGCGGCCAGCGAACCGGCCAGCATCAGGATGCGGCGGTGACCGTGCGCGATCAGCATGCGTACGCCGTCGTAGGCGGCGAGGCGGTTATCGACCGACACCGACGGGCGACGCACCGTGTCGTTATGCATCAGCACGTAGAGCAGGCCGTCGCGGTCGAGTTCGTCGAGCAGCGGGTGCGTGTCGGCGTCGGACACCGTCAGGATCAGGCCTTCCACGCGATGTTCGCGCAGCGTTTCGATCGCGTGACGTTCGCGGTCGGCGTCGTACTGGGTGGTCATCAGCATGAGCCGGTAGCCCTGCGCCGACGCGAGTTCGTCGATGCCTTGCAGGCATTCGGCGAACACGGGGTTGGCGAGCGTCGGCAGAATCACGCCGATCAGACGCGTGCGCTCGCCGCGCAGTTGCCGGCCCAGCGGGCTGGGGCGAAAGTTGAGGGCGTCGATCGATTGACGCACTTTGTCGAGCGTGACGGGGTTCACGGTGTGCGGCGCGTTGATCGCGCGCGAGACCGTGGCGATGGAGAAGCCAGCGTGCGCGGCGACATCTTTGATCGTCGGGGTCATGGGGTTCCGCTCGGTTGTAAACGTCGGGTTGTAAACGTTTTCGTGAGCGGATTATCGGGAAGCTTTGTGACTTGCGGATGACTTCGAAATTCAGCGCGGCGGGGGCGGGGATGGGCGGGTGGACCTCCGGATTGCGCCGGTTTGGTGCGCTCGCCAGGCAATGGTAGAATTCGCGTCCACGTAAGATTCAACACCCTGCCGGGGTGATGAAATTGGTAAACATAGCGGACTTAAAATCCGCCGCCTCACGGCTTGCCGGTTCAAGTCCGGTCCCCGGTACCATGGGTTCTCCCAGCTTTTCCCGTAGTTGGCAAGAAACCCTCTGCGTTCAGGGTTTAACCAGGTTTAACTCCCATCGTTGCTCAACGTTTCCTATTGACACCCGTCAGGGTGGGCAGCTTTTGGGACGATTCTGTTATGTGAGGACAGTCAGTTGGACAGCGCTGGGCTATTCGCAGTCAGTCCGCATAACTTCACTGCTGTTCAACTTCCTGCGTTGCCTGCGCGATCTATTTCGTCATACATTACCGTCGTCTATCGCAATTGAGGGCTTGGTAATGCCTGCATCCTGCTATTTCACACTTAACAATCAGAAAGTGTCCGCTCTAGTCTGCTCTGGTTTCGGAGGAGTGGCTGCGTTTTCAGGCAATAGTCAACACATCGACAATCCCTCTGATACCGCAGTTGTCGGAGCAGGACCAATTCCGAAGGGACGCTACTACATCATCACGCGCGAACCCGGCGGCCGGCTCGGACGGCTGCGTGACTTCGCTCTCGATATCTGGTCTAAGAGTGAGCGCGCCACCTGGTTCGCGCTGTACAGCGCCGACGGCAAGATTGACGATTGGACGTTCGTCAACGGCGTGAGGCGCGGCAATTTCCGGTTGCATCCTACCGGCCGCTGGAATGTCAGCGATGGATGCATCACGCTCACATCGCAGGCGCAGTTTGATCGCCTGCGAGGCTACCTGCTATCTCAACCGGCTACGATGATCCCCGGTACGGATATCCCGTACTACGGAACGGTGGAAGTGCGATGAAAAGCATCTTGCGCATGGCTCTCGCTGCCTTGCTTACCCCGCTCGTATTCATCGGTCTTTCGCAGATTGGCCCTCTGGCGCGCTGGGTCGGTAGCGATGCGGCGTGGACGGCATTGGCGCCGTTGTTCCAACTGTTCCGAACAGCCGGCACCGAGGGGGAGGAAAACGTGTTGTTGGGCGTATTGCTTACCGCGAGCTTTATCATCGCGGCGATTGTCGTCTGGGTGGCGTCAACGCTGATTCGACACCTCAGAACCCGGCAGGCTTCTCACTGATCCCGAGCCTGCCTGAGGGTGCCAGGCTCCAAGTCCCGGACAATGGCGACCGGCAGAAGCACTCTCGAATCTCATTTAGCCCGCCGCGTGCGGGCTTTTGCACGTTCAGCTATCAAAACTGAGGTGCAAAATGAGTCGCAGCAGGAGAAAGAATCCCATCATGGGCATAACCACCGCAGAGAGCGAATCAGCCGGCAAGGCTCAGTGGCATCGGCGCCATCGTTGTGAAGAGCGCGCACGGCTTAAGTCCGAGGCCGAGGGCTACGTCGCGCGTAGTCACCGCGAGCATTCGAACCCGTGGTCGATGGAGAAGGACGGGAAAAAGTATTGGGGCGGTGCGATCGGAGCGCGATACATGCGCAAGTGAGACGGCGCGTCGGCGCTGGGCGCCACGGCATTATTCGCTTACCCATGGTCAAACGATCCGTCACCCAGGCGTCGGTCCGAAAGACCATAAAGACGCGTGTGGAAAACCACGCGCCATGAGTCCTATCAATCGTACCCGTACCAGGCGTCCCTAAGCGGTGCCACCTCAACGCTGGCAAATTCCTCTCTTCCTTCTAGCCAGTGGCGTACATGTTCACGCTGGTCGTCGGTGGCCGATCCTCGAGCGGAATTATCCACGATGAAGCCACCCAGGCTGTCGTTCATACCTCCGCCGAATAGCATGCCGTTGGCCTCGATGCACTCCGCCAGAAATGCATCAAAAAGCGCGTCACGCTGATCGGTTTCAAGCGGATGCGTGAACTGCGCTGACACTTCGAAGCCCAGTTCCTGATATTCGCCAATTCGCAATTTTTTGCGTTGGCGGTGATTACGTCTTCCTGCCATCTGCCCTCCCGAGTCGGTGGTTTCAATTTACGCTGTATTCTGCCGCCACGGGTCCCCGTCAGCAAGCGCGGCGGCATTAGCGTGGATCGCACCGTCCCAGCTACCCATCCAACCGATCCACCAACGCAAACGGAATACTCTCCGCAAACAACTCCCGATCCCCCGTCGCACTCGTCTGCGTATTCAACTGCAATGCGAAGTTAAACCCCGGACTCCGCGTGCTCGTCGTCCGTTCTTTAACCTTCAACTCAATCGGCATCCACGAAGCGGGATCGTTCAGAATCCCATCTACCTTCGCATCGATCTGCGGATGTCCCGCCGCCGTCTCCGCCGGCGGCAACTGCTTCGACATCGCCGCCAGCAAATCGAGTTGTTTGGCCGCACCCCGCTTGAGCCGATACCGATGGAAGTAAGTCTGATTCGGCCGCCGATTCGCCTTCACATCACCGAGATGCCGATCAAGCCGTTCCTCTGCAACCGCACGCGCCGGCGGTTGCTGCGGCGCTGGCCGACCGTTCAACCGCGCGTCCTGACGCTCGGCATCCTGCTCCGCCAGCGCCTGCTCTGCAAAAAGATCGACCCACTGATCACGACTCGCATCGACCGCGCGCGTGTAGGTCTCGGCGCTGGAATACTCGGTGTCGAACAGACACGCGCGATGCATCAGCGCGCCGTTCTCGCGCACGAGCTGCACCTTGGCGAGATGGCTGTCGTCGGCGAAGGTCATGCTAGCTGACGGCGCATCGAGCGAAACGAGGCCCACGCCCACGCTCGAATCGTGCGCGCCAACCGATTGCGTCGCACTGAGCGTCCCGCTCAAGCGTCCGATCAGCCGCGAGCCGGCGCCCACCCGATGCTGCTCGACTTGCACGCGGCCGCTTTGCTCGTTCGAATCGAGCGTCTGTTTCGCGGTCTTTTCATAGCCGATGCCGAGCGCGGCGCCCGCGCGAAACGGCGAGCCGACCTTGGGCACGCTCACCGACACGCCCACGTCGGCGGAGGCCCCGCGCTTGACCGTGCGCGCCACCGTATCGGTCCAACTGACGGACACGTCGGGATCGTCGAAATAGTGCTCGGCGAGTCGGTTCCAGGTGCCGCGCGCGCCGCCCGAATTCGCCCCGTGCGTCTGGGTCGTCTCGTCGAAAACGTGATCGATAACGCCTTCGAGTTTCTCGCGCATCGCGCCGTCGTCATAGCCGGTGCCGTTCTGATTGACGCGCCGTGCCACGCGCAGCGACACGCCGCTCGGCTCGGACAACTCCTGCGAATGCAGCACGGCCTGGGTGGTCAGTCCCGCGCGCATCTGGGTCAGGCCGACGTCGACGTCATAGCCGACCAGCAAGCCGACGCCCGCATGCCGCACCTGCGTTTTGGCGGTGCCGACGAACATCTCGACGCCATGCGTGCCGCGACTCAATTCGACCACGGCTTCACGCGTTTTCGACGCGCGCAGATCGAGGCGCGGCGCAATCGGCACGGCGCCCGCATGCAAGACTTTGCTGAGATTCGCCGACAACCCGCGCGTGCTGACGCCGATGCGGTTGCCGTCGGTCAGACGCAGCCGCGAACTCGATTGCAGATCGTGCGCGACGTCCTTGAGCGTTTGCCGGACCGCGCCGGCGCTCTCCGCATCGGCGGTCGGGGTAGGCGGCCGCGCCCGATCCTTCAGCGACGACACCTGGGTCCAGAACGGCGAATCGGCGGGGACCTTGGCGACCTTGCCCCATGACGCGAGCCGTTCCAGATTGAACGGCTGCTTCGCGATCGATTTGAACGGCTTGCTGCGCCCGAGCGTGTGCGGGTCGGTGTTGGCCCAACGCGTGGTCTCGGCGCGCAGGCGGTCGAGCGTGGCGGGCGAACCGACATCGCGCGGCTGCAGTTCCGCGCACAACTGCTGCGCGCGTTCGGTGACCTGATGCAACTGGCCGGCGTCGAGCCGGCCGTTCGGAAAGCCGCCAGCTTCTAGCCAGACATGCAGCGCGGCGAGTTCGGCGATCGACTGCTCCGGACGCGCGTGCGACAACGCCGCCGCGGCGCGCATTTCCGGGCGCTCGCACAACGGCGCCAACGCCTGGCGCATGCCGTCTTCGAGTTTGGCCTGCTCGGCACCGACGGTCTTGCGCGGCACGCCTTGCGTGCCGAAGCGCAGCGCCGACAGCGGCGAACTGCGTTTGCCGACGAGGCGAGGGAAGAAACTCTTCCAGCGGTTTTCGCCGACCCGGTCGATCGTCTTCGCCGAGAACTTGTTCAGACGCTCGCGTGCCTGCGACAAATCGCTGCCGCGTCCGTCCTCGCGGAAGTTCTGACGCCATGCGAAGAACGCGCCTTTCTGATCGGCGTTCAACGCGCCGCGCCCTTGCGTGGTCAGTGTCGCTGCCGCGTCGTAGGCTTGCCAGGCGAGCGGGGCATCGCTGACGGGCGTGCCCGCTGCCGGCGCGGCGCGTGCGGCGACCGCCGCGGGCGCCGGATCCTGCGCGGGCCCCGCGCCGTGGAGTGGCGGATCGAGCGCGTCGGCGGCTTGCAGCATCATGCGTTGCGCGAGCTGGGTCGACGCGGTGCCGGGCGCCGGCTGGCCGCCATGACGCAACTGGTTGAGCGCTTCGAAACCGGCATCGGTGCGCGCCAGCGTGCGCGCGACCTGCCATGCGCCGGCTTCGGCCGGTGTGCTCGAGCGGGCGGTGTGCATCTGCGCGAAGTCGAGGTGGTCGAGCGCGTCGAGCACGTTGTTGGCGCTGCGCGAGTCGCCGATCGTCGCGCCGTGCAAGGCCTGGGCGACGAGCGCGCCGCGACTCGCCGGCAACGCGTCGTCGGGGCCGCCTAATGCGCTCAGGCGATGCGACAGCGTGGCCTGCGCGAGCAGATCGTTCGCAGGCGCGGGGAGCTGATGGCCGACGTACTCGCGCAACGCGGCTTCGCTGGCCATGGCGTCGAGCGGGATCGTCGATGCGGGTTGCTCGTGTGCGGCGGCAGGCGTAGCGGCATGCGCGGCCGCCGCGATGGATGGAGTTGAAGCAGCCGAAGACGAAGAAGCCAAAGCACCCGAAGAAGCCGCCGCCGAAGCACCCGAACCACCCGAGCCACCCGAAGCACGCGCCGTCTTCCCAAGCGCCTGACGGCTCTGCCGTTCGCTCTTAGCCAACGGTGTTGCCGCCGCGCTCGACCCCGCCACCGGTTTAGCCGGATACCGCTCGCCGTTAGCCGTGAAGTCCGCCGGCGCGAACGGCTTGCCGTGCCGGCTCGCTTGCGACAGGGCGGTGCTGACATCGAACTTGCTTGCCCGTAACCGCGCACCGGTTCGCGATAGCGTATTGCCGAGCCGGCCCAGCAGCGTATCGTCGACCAGTGGCCGCGCTTGTGGCGCACCGGCAGGCGTCGCGGCAGGCGCTTCGCCGGGCCGATGAACCGGCGCTGCGGTCGCTTCGGCTGCTTCGGTTTCGGGCGTGCGGGGCACGCGCGGCGGTACGGCATGAATGTCGGACATGGCGAGTGGCGTTCAACGAGCGGCAGTTGAACCCACGGTATGCAGCACGTATGACACCCCCAGGCAGAGGGCGAAGCAACGTCACCGCACGCGAAGCACCCCACGCCGGCAGAAGCCTCGAGCGCTACGAGACCAATGCTGGTCTAGCGCGCATATGACACCCCAGGCAGCGAGCGAAGCAACGTCACCGCACGCGAAGCAGCCCCACACCAGCCGAGGCTTCCAGCGCTTCGAGATCGACGCTGATACGCAGCGCGAGCCGCTGCGCGCCGTGCTGCCGGGCGCGTTGCAGCGCGCGTTCGAGCAGCGGCCGCACGGTGCCCGGATCGTCGCCGCTACGCAGACGCACCATGGCCTCCAGACGCAACAGCTCGGGCACGTACCAAAGCTCGCCGGTTCGCTCGCTACGGGTCACGGCGTCACGCAACGTCGCGCCGAGCGTCGCCGCGAATTCGGGCGCGCCATGCAGCGCGATACGCGGCAACAGCGTGGCGATGAACGCGATGTCGGGCACCTGCACGCGTTCGCGCGCAATGCGTTTCGCCGCGCCGCCGATCAGCCGCAGCGCGGCTTCTTCATCGCCGCGCCGGGCGTCGAGCCAGAGCTGGAAATCGAGTCCGACGCGCAGCCAGCGTTTGACGCCCGCCGCGCGCGCCCGCGTCACGAGTGCCGCGGCGCAGGACTCGGTCAGCGCGATGTCGTCGTCGAGCGCGGCGAGCGCGCAGGCGAGGCTGAGCGCGATGCAACACGCGAGCGGTTCGCTCTCGTCGGCGGGGTCGCGGATCGTGACGCGCAGCGGGGCGGCTGTCTGCGGTTCGCCGACCAGCCACAGCGTCACGGCATGAATTGCCCGGGCCACCAGATGTAGCGACAGCCCATAACTGGTGGCGACGGCATTGGCCTCGCGGCTCATCTCTTCATCGACGCCGTCGGCGTCGTCATTGAGTCCGACCACCGGCGCGAGCAGGCGGAGCGCGGTGTCGAAGTCGCCGCCATACGCCGTGACGATGCCCTCGATGCGCCGCGCGTTGATGCTCACCACCGGACTGTGCGCGATGGGCGCAATCTCGCTGAACTGGCCGGACAGCCACCGGCAATGCTTGATCTCGCCGACGTCGAGCGCGCACATCACGAGGCAGAACAGCGCGCGCAGCCGGTACGGCGTATCGGCGCAGATGTTGGCGAGGTCGTAGGTGCGCTGCCAGCTCTCGACGATCTCCGCCGACGCGCTGCGTTTGAGCGTCAGCGCCCGCGCGAGCACGGCGCGCAGCCGCATCTCGTCGCGGATGCGCCGCATCGACACGCTGTCCACCCGCGCCAGCACCGCACGCACCCAGCCGATGTATTCGTCGACGAGCGCGAGCGCGGCCCAGATCGGCGCGGTGTTGTCGAGCAACTCGGTGCACAACTCGACCTTGTCGACGGAGACGGCCCACTCCAGCGCGGCGCGCAGCGCGTCGATATCGTAGCGGCTGTGCGCGGTGGCCATGGCAACGCCCGCGCCGAACCGGCGCGCCATGTCGCGAGCGACGAATTGCGCATGATGCAGGCCGGCCTCCGCGCTTTCGCGATTGCGCTCCAGCGCGTCGAGCGCGAAACGGCGCACGGCGGGCGGCAGGCGCAGCCGCAACGTGCCGTCGCAATCGACCGCATTCACGAGCCCCGCGTCCATCAACGTATGAAGCTGGTGTTCCAGCTGGTGTCCTTCGGGCGGTTCGAGACCGTAATCGCTGCCGAACGCGCTGAGCATTTCGTAGGCGGCGTCGTGCGAAAACGCCGTGGCGAAAATGCCGAGCCGGCGCAGCATCGTGCGAGTCGGCGCTTCGAGCGCGGCGTACGACAGATCGAGCATGACGTGGACGATCGCCGCGCGCGGCAGCACGATGCGGCGGCCGCCGCTGCGATGGGTCATGACGGTGTCGAGTTCGCGCGCGAACGCCACGATGGCATCTTCCGGCGGCATGCCGCTGCGCACCTGGCCGGCGATGGTCGCCGCCGCCAGTTCGAGCGCGAACGGCACGCCGTCGACGCGCCGGCAAATCAGCGCGGCGGCCGCGAAGGTGGTCGGCGCGAGCTGGCTGACGTCGGCCAGCGGCGCGTGCGATGCCGCCGCTTTCAGACAGTGCGCGAGCCGGGTGAAGAGGAGCCGCAGCGCGTCGTAGTCGAGAGTGGCGAGCGTGGCGGGCGTCTCGTCGGTCTGTTCGGGCGGCACGCGCAACGCGGCCACCGGCACCGTCGCTTCGCCGCCGATGAAAAGCGGCGACTCGCAGGTTGCAATCACATGCAAGCCCGTGGTGTTGGCGACCAGCGTATCGATCAGCGCCGCCGCCGCTTCGCTCAGATGATCGCAGTGATCGACGATCAGCAGCAGGCGCCGCTCGCCGATCTGCGCGGCCAGGTTGGCCGAGGTGGTGAGGTCGCCGGCGGGCTCCAGGCCGAGGGCCGCACCGATCGCGTTGGCCACGCGGTCGGGTTGCGCGAGCGAAGCGAGTGCCGCACAGAAATCGCCGTCGGGAAATTGCGGCCCGAGGTGGCTCGCGGCTTCGATCGCCAGACGCGTTTTACCGACGCCGGAGGCGCCCGTCAGCGTCACGATGCGGCGCGTGGGCACCAGCGCGAGCAGTTCCGACAGTTCGGCATGACGGCCGATGAACGGTGACGGATCGATGCTCTGCGAACGAAGCGAAGCGCTCGCGCTGGTTGGCATCAGCGCGGGGAAAGCTGGCGTGGACGGCGTGGCGGACGCGGTGGCGAGGCGCGACGCCAGAGGCGCGTCCCACGCGGCGGCGGGGGCCGATGCGGAGCGCGCGCCGAGTGGTGTGCCGAGTGGTGCACCTAATCGCGCACCGAATTGCGCACCGAATCGCGCGCCGAATTGAGCACCATAGGAGAAGCCGGACGAGAAGCCCGACCCAGCCGCACCGAACGTCGCGCCATACGTGGAAGCCGAGCTCGACGCGAGCGTTGCCGTGGCCGACGGGCCGGCCGCCTCGCTCGCCGCAAACGAATTCGCGAGCGACGCCGCAATGCTGCCTGCATTCGCCGCCGCGAGATCGAGCCCGGCGTCGGGCGTATCGAGCACGCGGATTTCACCCGCGAAGCGATAACCGCGACCGGCCACGGTGACGATCAGATCGCGGGCGTCGTCGAGAGCGCGGCGAATCGCGGAAATTTGCGCCTGCACGGTGTTCGCGTCGATCGTGCTGCCCGGCCAGACGAGTTCGCGCAACTCAACGGTTGACACCACGCGGCCGCGGGCCTCAAGCAGGGCCGCCAGCATGGCGAACGGACGGGCGCCGAGTTCGATGACGGCGCCGTCGGATATCAGCAGGCCCACGTCGCGTGCGAGCCAGAATCGCGAAAAAGCGATGACCTGACCAGTGAGCCGCGGTAGCGACATGATGGGTCTCCGGCGTAGTAGTGTTTCGGTCCACCGGCGAGGGGTACTCGCAAGGCATGCGTAACGAATTACCGCGATGCGGCCATTCGTCAGACCTTTGCATTATCGCCTGAGAAGTGAACAATTGCCTGTATTGCGAACACTTCTTCGAATTCGCGGCGATCGTTCGAGCGGTCCAACCGTGTCAGGCATCCTCGAGGCTCCATTGCATGGTGTTGCGGAGCCACGCGGCGCCTTCGCTGGCCGGTTCCGGCGGCACGGGCGCCGGCCGCGTCAGCGCGAACAGATAACTGTCGGCCGCGACGAGGCCGCGATTCGGGCGGGGTTCGTGGTTGGTCAGCCGCGCTTCCCTGGCGAAGCCGAGTCGCTCCATCGAACTGTGCGCCGCGCCGTCCACGGCGCAGCACGCGAATACGCGGTACACGCCGGGCTGTTCGATCAGCCAGTCGATCAATTCCTGCAGCGCCAGCACGCCGGCCCGGCGTCGCCGCGCGCCGCCATGACGGCTGATGATCACGCCGATTTCCACGCGCGGCAGCGTCGGTTTCAATTCGATCAGCGCGGTCAGCCGGCCGGTCTCCTTGCATTCGAGTGTGTAGCGAATCAGGCTGCCGTCGTCCCAGCCGCTCAGCGCCTCGGCGATGAAACCCTCCGTCTGGCTCACGCCGCTCTGGCGTAACACGGGGAGGTCGCGCATCGTGTCGGCGTCGCCGAGCATCTGGTCGAACAGGGCGGGGGCGTCCGCGAGGGTCAATGGGCGCAGCCGCAGAAGCGGGGTGTCGATACTGTCGAGTGGGGTGAGGCGCATGAGTCGGACTCCGATTGAGCGACGAGTCCCCGCAGTGTGCCGTTGCCGTATGACCCTCGCACGACCGGCCGCGAACCGGTGTAAAGACGTGCGAACACGGGTTGGTGGTGGAGGCGCTGGGATTGCCAGGAGCGCGCCAACTGAGCGCCGACCGAGCGCCAACCGAGCGCCAACCGAGCGCCAACGCCGCGTGCCGCGTCGGCTCGGCGAGGGTCGATGGCTGATGGCTGATGCCGCGTTGCGCTTCGCATCCGCGCACACGGGTTCGCATCGCGCCGGCAGGTTTCGCATGCGGGTTGTAACGTCGATCAGGACGCCCGTTCTTCGATGCCGTTGTCCTGTGCTTCGCTCGTGCGGCGCACATTTACACCAGGAGCCCGCACCATGCCGAATTCCCCCTCGATCGGACGTTCCAGTGGCGCGCTGCCGCTCACCGAATCCCATACTTCGCCATCGCCCGCGGCAGACAGCGGCCAGGCGGGCGGCGGTGCGCCGCACGCCGGTCCGCAGGCGGATGCCAAGCTGAACGCGCTGGCCGGCAACGGTGGTAGCGCATCGACGGCGGCGGCGGGCAAGGGTACGCGCGCGTCGTTCGCGGCCAAGGTGTCTTCGGCGGCGACGGCGGCCACCTCCGCCGCGGCCGCTATGCCGCAGAAACTCGCGGCCGGGATGCAAGGGCGCGCCGGCCGTCTGGGCGCGTTTTCGCAAGGCGCGGCTAATACGGCGAACGGCGTCACGGGGATGGCAGAGGCGGGTTTGAACGTGCTCGGTGGCGTGATGCAACTGGAGCAGGCGGCGGTCAACCAGATCGCGGAGTTGATGAAGCAGGGCGCACGCAATATCGAAGAGGCGTCGAAGGGCTGACGTGCGCGTCAGGGTCCGCTGCGCGTGCCGCCAGGCCCGCAGCCGGAACAGCCGGGCTGCAGCAAGAACGCCAGGCCCGCACTCAGAACACTAAGCCCGCAGCCAGAAAAACTCCCCCGAAGCGATTCCCTCGAACATCTCGTCGCTCGATTCCACGATGTTTTGCCGCCAGTAGCGGCCGTGTTCCGCGTAGTGCGCGAGCAGATCGGCGAGCGCGTTGCCGTCGAGGTCGTCGGAGAACGGTAGCCGTAGCACCAGCACGACGCCGCCGGTGTCCGTGTCGAGTCCCAGTTGCGCCTGGTCCTGCGCATAGATCAGCAGGTTAGCTTCAAGCATCAGCCGGAATACGACGAGCGTGCGCCCGGCAGTGACCGTGCCGAAATGAAAGTTCGCGTACATCGCGTCGAGGTCGCGCTCGAAATAATCGAGCCGCACGTCGAAGCCTTCAACCTCGATCGAGCGTGAGCGCAGCACATGGTCCGCGTCGCCGAGACCGACGACCGCGCACAGATCCGTGATCAGGCTGGTGTAACGCTCGCTGCTCATCCTCGTACCCTGCTTGGCGGTTGCGCGCGCGGCTCAACCGGATGTCCCGGCAAACCGCATCGCGGCGCCGGCAAAAAAGCGAAAAAACGTAAAGGCGAAAAAACGCAAACGCGCAAAAGACACAGCCGGCGCCCGTCGTAAACAAAAACAGAAACGGGACCGGCCGCATGCGAACCGCCGCCGTCGGCGAGCGGCCCGCGTCAGCGACGCTTAGCTGCCGCGCGACGCATCCTTGACGTTGCTCGCACCGCTCTTCGCAATGTTCGCCACCGATGAATACATGCTCTGCTCAACTTGCAGTTGGGCGGACTGCATCGTCATCTGGTCCATTTCCTGCGTGAGACCAGCCATCATTCCGCCTGCGCTTCCTACGGACATAAGAACCTCCAGTGACTAGGGATAAAGAGTGGGAGTGGCCTACATCGAGACCTGCCGTCGCGTCGGCTGCTCAGGAGAGCCATGCCGCCGCGACAAGCGCGTTGCCCGTCGCGCCGGCCGCTGCTGTACCGGTGCGTCGGTGAGTCGGTGAGCCATTGCGCCGCCCTGTCAGGCGTGCGCGCCGGCCTGTTTTTCCTGCAGCCGCGCGATCACGCGCGACGCAGCGAGAAAGCCGCGATACAGCTTGGCCAGATTGTTGCGATCGAGGTCGGTGGCGCCCTGCGTGTCGCTGATCCGCTGCGCGGTCGCTTCGAGCGACTGGCGAATCGCGTCCACGGTCGGCGCGCCGGCCGGATCGGCGAGGGTCTTCTGCAAATCATTGAATTCGCTGGCGTGGGCTTCGAGCTGCTCGTACATGTCGATCTCCTGATTGAACGGGGCAAGGGCGGTTGACGGGTCACCTTAGGGTCAGCTTGCCGGACCGTGGGGTTGAGCCGATGGCAATGTCGCGGGGTTCGGCAGCGGCACGACGCCGGCCGCGCTGCGGGTGACGGTGTCGTTGTCGACGATTGCGGTGTTGGTGGTGTTTGTTGTGTTCGCGACGTTGGCGGTGTTGTTCGGGTTGGCCTTGCCGTTCAGCGCCGCGTTGGCATTGGCGCTTTTATTGACGCTCGCGTTGGCGTTGGCATTCGCGCTCGCATTCACATTGACATTCGCCGTCGCCGCACCGCCCACATTCGCCTCGCTATCCGACGCGGGCGGGTCGACGGCGTAAATATGTTTGACGCCGTCCGGTGTCTGCGCGTAGCGGACGTCGTCGGAGGAAATCATTTCGGAATACGACGCGGGCGCCGCGCTGCCCGCGACGACATTGCCGTTTTCCGCCACCTGCACCACGATGTTTTTCACGTTCGGATCCAGATCGGCGCGCACCCGCGCGAGCGCGGCGTCGAGATCGGCGCGGCTGCTGACGGCGCCGGTGATCGCGAAGTTGCCGTCGCCGAGATAGCGGACATGCGCGCCCGCCACGCCCAACGAATCCTCGATGCTGCGCGCGTCGTTCTGCGCGACGTCGTAGTTGCGCGCCATGCCGCTCGGCGCGATGCGCGCCAGCAGAGTGCGCACGGCGTCGTCGTCGGCGGGGCTCGTGACCATGCCGGTGACCACCACCGTGCTGCCGACCGCGTGCGCCTGCAGGCCGCTCAGATGGGCCGCGGCCAGCGCCTCGCTAACGCGTTGCGCGCGGTCGTCGGCATTGCGCGGCAGGGCGGCGCGGCTCATCTGCGTGGTGGTCAGCAGCGAGCCCGCGACGATCACGATACCCAGCACGAAGCACGCCGCCACGGCGCCCACGTAACGGCGTCGCTTCTTGCGTTCGGCCGCGAAACGCGCTTCGGCGGGACGCGCCAGCAACATCGACAGCAGGTCGAGATCGGATGGCCATGCCGCGTCGTCCGCGCCGATGCAGAGGATCATGTCGTCGAATTGCATCGGTACGAAGTCCACCAGCAGCACTACTTCCTCGCCCGCAAGCGGCGCGGTGGCCTGGCCGTCCGCGGTCGTTGCCAACTGCGCTTCAGAGACGGTGACGCGCTGCGCGCTGACCACGCCGCTCGCGTCGACGTGCAGCAGCGCATCCGCGCCGCGCCAGTCGGTGAGGCGGATGTCGGCATCGTCGTCGGCGCCGACGCGATGCGTGCCCGGCGTGAGCTGCAACTGCGCTCCCGCGTGAACGCCCGTCAGTATCCGCAGCAGTTTCATCGTGCTCGCACAGGGTGGGTGGGAGGGACGCCGGAGGAGCGCGCGGGTTGCGCGGCTCGGCCGGCTCGATCGTCTTTAATGTAGCCGCGCGATGTGGCGTGCCGCCGGGAGGATGCGAAGGCGTCGCATGGGATGCGAAGCCGCGCCGCAAACGGCTAGCGGCGGCCGCCTGGAAAGGCGCGGCGCGGGGACGGCGGGGCAATGCTGGATGCGTTGCTGTCGGTGGCGGACCGGTCGGCTGCGCCCGGCGCGCCGGATGTGCTGGATGAACCAGAGGCACCGGATGCACCAGATGCACCGGCTGCACCAGATGCACCAGATGCACCAGATGCACCAGATGCACCAGATGCACCAGATGCACCCGCCGCCCCGCCAATCGTCCGCCCAAGCACACCACCGCGCAGCCCGCACAACGTATCGATCGACCGTCCGCGTTGCGTCGCCGTGGCAGGTTTATCCGCGTGCAGCCACAACAACGGAAACAGCAGGTTGAAGCGCTGCACGCGCTCAGGCGGCGGCAGCCGCGTTACCCCTTGAGCGCCCGCTCCGCCCGCATGCTCGCGCAATGCGGCCACGCCGGAATTCGCCCCCGGCAGCGCCGCCGAAATACCGCCGATGCGTTGCTGCACACCGAGCAGATCGATCGACTGTTCAAGCACGCGCGCGTCGAGCGGCATCTGCGGATTCGCGGCGAGTTGCTCGCGCAGGCTCAGCATGTCGCCGCGCCAAGCGTCGCGCACCGCGGCGGCGCGTGCGCCTTCCTGACCCGGCTGCGCGTACTGTGCGGCGACCGCGTCGAGCCGGCCGGACGGCGGCGGAGGCACCGCGCCGCGATCGCCGCGCGCCTTGATCGCGGGCGCCGTGCCGGTGCCGTGCTCGTCGCCGTGATCGCCTTGCGAATGGCCACCGCCGCCGCCGCGTCCACCGCCGTCGCGGTTCACTTTGTGGCCTTCAGCGTGATTCGCTTCGGCGTCGTCCGGGCCGTCGTCGTCGAGACCGGCGCCATTGCTGCGCTGTTTTTTGGCCGCGCGACGCTTGCGCGCCAACTGGTCGGCCATGCGTTTCGCGCGCACCGAACTGACCGAGGGTCCGCGCTGCGCGTCCGACCCATACGTGAAATTGGTGGTGCCGCGATACAGCGCCGCGAACTGCGCGCCGTTGCGCGCGCCTTGCGCATTGGCCGATTTCTGCTGCGCGTCCGCAGTGTGCTGCGCGTGCGCCGCAGCCGCGTCGTTACCCTGATGAGAGATGCGGCTCATATCGATCGCCTCGCAAATTGGCCTGCTCGGGTGGACAGGGTGGGCCGCGCGGACCGCTTCACAGCGGCACGGCGGCCTGCATCATTTCGTTGGCGAAGTGCAGAATCGCCGCGCACGAAAGCGGCGCGGCGACCACGATCACCACCGTCACCGCGATCAGCTTGACCGCGTGCGACAAGGTTTGATCCTGCATCGACGTGATCGCTTGCAGGAACGACACGCCGAGGCCGACCACGGCCGCGACGATCACCGCCGGCAGCGACACGGTCAGGCACAGCAACATGCCTTCGGTCGTGAAGCGGATCAGCGAATCGATTTCCATCTGGATCTCCGAAGGCAAGTCCGCGCTATTTGTAGGACATCACGAGGCCGTGAATCAGCGTCGACCAACCGTCCATCACCACGAACAGCAGCAGCTTGAACGGAATCGCGACGTTGGTCGGCGTGACCTGGTTCAGGCCCATCGCGAGCAGCACGTTCGCGATGATCAGATCGATCACGATAAACGCGATGTACAGCAGAAAGCCGATCTTGAACGCGTCGGTCATTTCCGTCAGCGTGAAGGCGGGCGCGAGCACGATCAGATCGTCTTCCTTGATCTGCGCGGCTTCTTCCTTCGGCCACACCACGGACGCCGAGCGCAGGAAGAAACGCTTCTCGCGCTCGTTGGTGTGCTTGACGAGAAACGCGCGGAACGGCTCGCGCGCCGCGCCGAACGCCTGGATCAGCGCTTGCGACGGCTGCGTCGCGAGTTGCTGGCCTTCGAGCGTTTTCGCGGCGAGCATGCCGATCGGCGCCATCACGTAGATGGAGACGAGAATCGCAATGCCGTTGAGCACCATGTTCGGCGGCACCTGCTGCACGCCGAGCGCATTGCGCAACAGCCCCAGCACGACGACGATCTTCGCGTAAGAGGTGACAACCATTGCAACGAAGGGCAGCAGGCTGATCGCGACGACGACCAGCAGCAGCCCGGTGATATCACTGAATTGGACCATGCCTATGCGCCATGCGAATGATGCGGATACCGAGATGCTCGCCGACCGTCACCAGCTCGCCATAGCCGATGGTCTGGCCATGCGCGACGAGCCGCAATTGGGCGTCTGCCGCAGGGACGGGCAGTTCGAGCACATAACCTGGGCCGAGCGCCGACAACTGGGCGAGCGGTAGTGCCACCGTATCGATCTCGAACTGCACGGGCAGCTCGAGCTCACCGATCCGGATCGGATCGGCGGGGTCGTCGATGGCGAGCCCGGCGTCGGCGCTCGCCGGGTCCAGCTCTTCTGACATGTTCGGCTCCTTGACGATGACGAGCGATTGCCCGTCGATTTCCACAGCGGCGCACACACGGGTGAGCCCGGGGGTTCCCCACGCGGCAACGGCACGCAGCCGCGCGCGGGGCGCAGAAAGGTTGTGCGATGTGCCGGACTGCGCCGCATCGAGCGAGGGAAAGGTGGCGCGCAACAGCACGTCGCCGGGTTCGAGCGCATGCAGCGTGTCCACCGGCAGGCGCTTGACGCCGAGGATCAGGCTGCCCGGCACGTCGAGATCGACGGCGGGATAAGGCGGCTGATCGTCTGACGCGAAGGCGGTGCGCGGATCGGTGTTGGCGGTGACGGCGGAGACGCTAGCGGTGCTCGAAGCCTGCGCCGCAGCGTTGCTATGCAGTAGTCGGTCGAGCAGGTCGTAGCACGCGGTGGGCGCGCGCAGCGCGGCCTGATAGTGGCGCCCGGCGAGCACGAACGACAGCGCGATTACCGGTGCGGCGACGGGCTGGGCGGCATGAGTCCCGGCCATGTGCTCGCGCACCGGACGCGTAGTGTCGAGACGTCCACGGCGCACATCGGCGACGCGTGCGTCCTTGAAACCGGCGCTAGTGAGTCGCGCGAGCAGCGGCTCCAGCACGACGCCCGCCACGGCCTGGCGCAAGGCGGCATCGGCGGGCGGCTTCGCGCTCAGCGCGTCGCTGTCCGGCCACGCGGCGATCGACAGCGCCGGATAGGCATGCAGATCGAGCGCCAGATGCAGGCTGACCGGTGCGCCGCCGTCAGGCGAAGCGAGCGTCAGGTCGACGACACCGGCGTCCACGTACGAGGCATCGAAGCTGCGCGTGTCGGTCGGCGACGCTTGCCATTCTGTGATACCGAGCGTCGTGCGCAGATGACCGGCCAGACGCGTATCGCAGACGGTTCGCGTAACCCGTGCAGCGGCGCGTGTGATAGCTGGCATGGTCAGCGGCGCGATCGGCGCGTCGTGCGTCTCGCCGGAAGCGGAATTGGAATCGGCAGCGTGCGCCGAGACCGTCGCCGTGGCTGTCGCCGCGACCGCAGGTGTAGCACTCGCCGTTAGCCGCGTCTCACCACGCACCGCCTCGCCCGACAACCCTGCCGATTCCGTCGTGCGCGCACGCTCACCGGCCGCGTGCGGATCGGCGATGGCTTCGTCTTCGGTCGTCGGCTCGTCGAGCGGATAGATCATGCGCAGAGAATCTGTCACCAGACAGTGAGTTCGATGTCGCGGGCTTCACCCCACGCGCGCAGCAAGGTGTCGAGTTCTCGCTCGAGCAGTGCGCTGTGTTCCAAGAGTAATTGCCTCGCGACGGTATCCGTCGTGTCGAACCGAAGCTGCAGACTGAAACGCGAAAGCGTCAGATACAGCGTGGTCTGCGGCAGCAGTTTCTGATCGAGCGGCAGTTGCACTTCCCAGTTGCCCGCTTCGGCAATCGACGGATCGCCGCAGAACGCGCCGATCTCGCGCGCCAGCGAGCCGAGCAATTGCACGAAGCGCTGCTGCTGCCGATAGACGGCGGAGACCACGGGCTGCGCGGCGTCTTCGACGCGCGAGCCGATCGCGAGGCGTTCGGTTTGGAGCGTATTGCCAGCGCCCGCTATGCCATTCGCACTGGAACCCGCAGAGTCTTCAGCCGCTTGCGGACCGTTACCGTCTTCGTGAGAAAAGAACGGGCGCGGCGCGGCTGGGGCCGATGCATGCCCGGCGGCTTCGGCATCGTCCGCAGGGTGATCGTTCTGCGAGCCGGCGCCGGTATTGGTGCCCGAATCGGCCTGATGATTCAGCCGCAGCACGGCACGCCGGCGCCCGAGCAGCGACGCGTAGTCGAAACCACGACCGCGTGACGCCGAACGCGCAGCCGCGTCGTCGTCGGGTGGGCCGTTGTCCTGCTCGCCTGGAATCACGCGCACGTGGCGCGACACGATATGCGTCATTGCCGTGGCCTCAGATCGACACGCGGCCGAGCGGCCGCAGCTCGACGTGCTCGCCGAGTTCCTGGTACGAATACACCGCGAGCCAGCTCAGGCGCGCCTCGATCATGCGCCGCACGTAACGGCGAATATCCATCGACGTCACCAACGCCACGCCCTCGCGCGGCGTCGCGCCCACGAACGACTGGATCTTGTCGATCAGCAAGGTGGCTTCATCCGGCGGCAACGCGAGGAAATTGCCGGTGGGCGTCTGCTTGATCGACTGACGAATATGCTGCTCGACTGGCATGTCGAACAGCACCGCCGACAAGGTCCGCTCGCCGCTCGCCGCCCGATGCGCGAGAAAGCGCGAGAGATCGCCGCGTACGTACTCGGTCAGCATTAGCATGTCTTTTTCTTTCGGTCCCCAGGTGATCAGGCTTTCCATGATCGTGCGGACGTTGCGGATCGAAATCTGTTCTTCGAGCAAGCGGCGCAGCACGTCGGCAATCCGTTGCGGCGGCAGGACCTTCTGCACTTCGGCGACCAGACCCGGATAGTCGGTCGCGAGCTGGTCGAGCATCCACTGCACTTCCTGGATGCCGAGAAACAGCGGCGCGTGGCGGCGCATGAGTGCGACGCACGCATGCGCGATGGCCTGTTCCGCGCGCCATACCGGCGTTTTCGGCGGCACCGCGCGCTCTTCGAGCCAGCGCGTCGGCGCACCGCTCGGATCGATCGGCGGACCGGCTTCGGCTTGCGCGACGAGCGCGTCCAGCGCCGCGCTTTCCTCGGCCGTCAGCGTGACGGCGGCGGCCGAATGGGCGAGGCGGCTCGCTTCGGGCAACATCACCTTGCCGGCGGGCAGTTCGATAGTCCGTTGCGGCACGTCGTGCACGAGAATCTGACAGGTGGACGCCGGCAGCGCCGCATAGGTCCACATGGTGATGCCGGGAAACGGCAGCCCGAGTTCTTCCTGCAGCCGCGCGCGTTCGCTTTCGAACGACTTGTCGAGCGCCGGCATGGTGAGCCGGGCCACGAGGTCGGGGGCGATCCGCACGCCGAGCGGGCAGGTGAATTGCGGCGCGCGCGCCAGAATGACCGGCACGTCGATCTTCGAACCCGAGCGTTGCATGGCGTGCAGTGACTCGCGTTCGTGGCTGCTTTGCTGCGGCTTCTTCGCGTCCAGCCGCCACGCGGTGAACGCCAGCGAGCCGGCCAGCAGCAGGAACAGCGCGGCGGGGAAGCCCGGCACCGCCGCAAAGCCGAGCAGCAGCACCGCCGCGAAATACAGCGCGCGCGAACTGGAGCCGAGCTGGCGGCCGATTTCATCGCCGAGCGAAGCGGGTTTCGCCTGCCGCTCGTCGGCAACGCGCGTGATCATCACGCCGGCCGCGACCGAGAGCAACAGCGACGGAATCTGCGACACCATCGCATCGCCCACGGACAGAATCGAAAAGCGGTTCGCCGCTTCGCCCGCGCTCATGTTGTGATACGCCACGCCCACCGCAATCCCCGCGACGATATTGATCATCGTGATGATCAGGCCGGCGATCGCGTCGCCCTTGACGAACTTCATCGCGCCGTCCATGCCGCCGTGCAACTGACTTTCCACGGCGAGGGTCGCGCGCTTGCGGCGAGCTTCCTCGGCGCTCAGCAGATTGGCGCGCAGGTCGGCGTCGATACTCATCTGCTTGCCGGGCAGCGCGTCGAGCGTGAAGCGCGCGCCGACTTCCGCGACCCGCTCCGAACCCTTGGCGATCACGATGAACTGCACCGTGGTGATAATCACGAACACCACCAGCCCGACCACCAGATTGCCGCCCACCACCAGCTCGCCGAAACTCTCGATGATGTGCCCCGCTTCGGCATGCAACAGAATCGACTTGGTCGACGCGATGTTCAGCGACAGCCGGTAGAGCGTCGTGAACAGCAGCAGCGAGGGGAACGCCGACAACGACACCACGTCGGGCACGTACAGCGTCACCATCAGCAAGGTCACGCTGATCGCGATGTTCACGCCGAGCAGAATGTCGATCAGCGTCGGCGGCAGCGGCAGGATCATCAGCGAAATGATCGCGACGATCAGGGCGACGATGCCAATCTCGCCGCCGGCAGGAAGTTTCAGTGTCTTCAGCATGGTGGGTCTCGTCAGTGGAGGGCGGGCGGCGGGGCGCTGGCGTCGTGCGAGGAAGCGGACGACGCGGCATCGTCGTCGAACGCCGGCATGCCTGCCGAGCGCCGCGCGCCGATCGATTCGACCCAGCGCAGAATCGCCGCGACGGTCTCGAACAGTTCTTCGGGAATCGGCTCATCGAGACCGACCTTGTACAGCGCGCGCGCCACCGGCGGATTACCGATGATCGGCACGCCCGCATCGCGCGCCGCACGGCGCAATGCGGCCGCGCTTTCGTCCATGCCCTTGGCGATCACGCGCGGCAGCGGATGCTCGTCGGGGGCGTAGCGCACGGCGACCGAGTAGTGCGTGGGATTGACCACCATCATGTTGGCCATGCCCACTTTCGACTGCGGCGGCGAGTTCAGAATCTCACGCGCAAGGCGCCGCCGTTCCCCCTTGATGCGCGGATCGCCCTCCTGATTCTTGTGCTCGCGTTTGACCTCGTCTTTCGACATCTTCATCTTCTTGAGGAACATGAAGCTCTGCAGCTTGACGTCCGCGGCGCCGACCAGCACGAACACCGCCGCGGCCACCATGAACAGCTTGATCAGCAACGCCCAGAACATCCGCACCAGTCCCGGCAGTGGCTGATAAAGCGAGCCGACGATCAGCGGAAACAGCCATTTGATGGTCTGCCACATCACGCAGAACACGATCGCCGCCTTGACGATCATCTTCGCGCACTCGATCAGCGTGCGCACCGAGAAGATCTTCTTGAGGCCCCCCATCGGACTGACGGCTTTCAGGTCGGGCGTGATCGGCTTGGTGGCGATCTGCATGCCGACCTGGCCGATCGAACCGGCAATCGCGGCGAGCGCCGCGATACACACGCACGGCACGATCGCCGAGAGCGCAAGGCCGCCGAGCGTGTACAACTGGGTCTGCATATTGGTCAGCGAATGATCGCCGTCCACGAAACCCGTGGCGATCAGCACCGCTTCGCGCATCGCGTCGCTGAAGTGGCTCGCGCCCGCCATCAGCAACAGCACGACCGCCGACATCGAGATCGAATCGGTCAGATCGCTGCTGCGGGACACCTGTCCTTCCTTGCGCGCGTCCCGCAGCTTTTTCTGGGTTGGCTCTTCGGTTTTTTCGTCGCTCATGTCGGCTCGGTCGCGATGGGAGAGGGCAGTGGGCGGACGCTGCGCGTGCCGTGGGAGGGCGCTTGAGACCCCGCCTGACGATAGCGCTCGCGCCGCTCACGCGCGCCGGGCGAGGCGAAGCGGCCGCACGCAGCGCGAAGCACCCGTGCGGCTTCGCATCCGGTGCGGCGACTTCGCATCCGGGCGTTGCCCGCCGCGCGGCGGTTGCTATGTTTGCGTCATCCTTCCCGACCTGCTGCAACCCGCAGGGTCGATTTCAACGCTTCCGTCAGGAGCCCATCGCCATGACCGTCAGCACGCCGGATTACCTGAACTGCAGCCCCGATGTCGTCGGCGGCCTGATCGAAACCGTCTCGACCGCCTTGCTTAGCCACTTCCCGAAAGTGTCGGCCGATCCGTACGACATCGAGCTCGTGCTCGACGCGCTGCGCGTGCTGCGTCCGCGCGTCGCCGAAATCGATACGCTCGACGGCATCCTGCACATGGTGCGCGGCCACTGGGACGACGCCATTCACGTGCTGCGCCAGGTCGGCGAAAACGCGCCGCGCTTCGGCTACGCCAAGGCGCTGCTCGCCTTCTGTCTGTCCGCCAAGGGCGACCCCGACTGGAAGCAGTGCGCGGCCGAAGCCATGGCCGACAATCCGACCCGCGATACGCAGTCGCTGGTGCGCGCGCTCGAAGCCCGCGAGGATCTGCTCAACGCGATGAAGGTCAAGCGCGCGGGCGGCCAGTTCGTCACGCCGAAATCGTGCGAGGCGCTGGCGGAGTTCGACGCCGAGACCGCTGAAGGCGCCGAAGCCACGCCAGCCGCCGGCACTGCGGAGCCGGTCGCGCATGCCGCGGTGGCGGCCACGCCCGCGCCGCTCGACTACGCGAGCCAGTCCTTCCTGCGCGCCTGATCGCGGAGTCGCACATGACCGTCAATGCCACCACGACCGCCTTGCAGGCGTCGCTCGATCAGATGTCGGAAGGCGCGGCCGCGCCCGCCGCGCAGACTTCGCCCGAACTGGCCGACAAGTTCCAGTCGCTGATGCAGAAGGGGCAGATGAGCGCGCCCGCCACGCCGCAGCAGGACGGCACCGCGGTCGCCTCGAAGCTGGTCGCGAGCCAGGACGCCGAGCTGCAACACACCGTCAACGACGCGCTGCAACTGGCGCAGCAGGCGCCGACCATGACGATGAACGAGATGAGCGCCGGCACCATTCGCATGACGCTCGAACTCGCCAGCACGCAGCTCGATCTGGAAGCGAAGATGGGCGTGGTGGATTCGTCGAAGTCGGCGATCGAAACGCTGATGAAGAACCAGTAACGCTGCCACGGACGCCGCCACCATGTTCGACCGATTGCCCACTGCGCGAGCCAGCCGCCGCGCCGCGCCGTTGCTTTGCGTGCTTGCGCTGTGCATCGCGCTCAGCGGCTGCAAGAAGGAGCTGTACGGCAATCTGTCGGAACAGGACGTCAACGAGATGGTGGTGGCGCTGCTCGAACGCGGCGTGGACGCGTCCAAGGACACCTCGGACGCGGGCAAGACCTGGTCGCTCGACGTCGACGATACGCAGATGGTGCGTGCCATGGAGGCATTGCGCGCGCGCGGTTTGCCGCACAGCAAGTTCGACGACCTCGGCGCGCTGTTCAAGAAGGACGGCCTCGTCTCGACGCCGACCGAGGAGCGCGTGCGCTTCATCTACGGCACGTCGCAGGAGTTGTCGTCCACGCTCTCGAAGATTGACGGCGTGCTGGTCGCGCGCGTGCAGATCGTGCTGCCGAACAACGATCCGCTCGCGCAGACCATCAAGCCTTCGTCGGCGGCGGTGTTCATCAAGTACCGGCGCGATTCCGATATCGGCGCCCTGGTGCCGCAGATCAAGACGCTGGTGATGCACAGCGTCGAGGGCCTCACCTACGATCAGGTCAGCGTCACCGCCGTCGCGGCCGACCCGGTCGAATACTCGCAACAGCCGCAGAGCAACGGCATGCCGGCATGGCTGCTGGGCGTGCTGGCGGGCGCCGTGGTGCTGGCTGCCACCGCGCTGCTGGTGCTGGCGCGTCGTGGCGTGCTGGCCGGGCGGCCGGGTGCCGACGCGGCCGGTGGCGAGGGTGCGGCGAGCGGCCGGTTGGGCGGATTGCTGGCGCGTCTGCGCCGCTTGCGACCCGCGAACTGAGCGGGCGACGCGGCTACGATGAATGCGCCGACCGATCTGCCTTTTCAACGCATGGCCGCGGCGCTCGATGCGTACCGCCGTAACCTTGCCAGCGTGGCCCGTTGGGCCGATCCGTCGTGGAGCGCCGCGTTGCTCGACGCCGACGTTACGCAACTGGAAGCCTGGCGCGGCGCGCTCGAGCGCGCCGGTGCAGCGGCCGTCGAAACCTGTTCGCTGGCGCTCGCCGATGCCGCGGGCGTTAAACCCCCTTCATTCGCCGCGCTGACGCACACCGCGCTCAAGCCGTCGGCCTCCGGCGCGGCTCAACCGAACGCCGTGCTGCTCGACGTGTTGCCGGTGCGGCACGCGTTGCAGGTGCTGTGCATGCGCGCATTGTCGTTCCGGCGCGCGGAAGCACGCCGTCTGATCGACAAACGCACACGCTCGCTGCTGGCGGAGTGGACCGGCGTCGGCGTCGACCGTCTCACGCAGGACGCGCATCTGGCCGACGCGCCCGATATCGCGCGTCTCGCCACGCGCGCGGCGATGCCGCCGCTGACCGCGCTGGATGCGAACGCGCTTGCCGTCGAAGGCTGCGCGTTGTTATTGCGCGATCTGGGCAGCGCGAGTGCAGTACAAGGCATGCATGACACGCAGGGAATGTACGCGGGGCAGGTGGGGCACACCGGGCACACGCGGCACGTGGTCGGCGAGGCAAACCGCCTGCCGTTCCCGTTACTGCGGCTCGCGTTGCCGCGCGTGCTGCCCGCGCCGGCCTGGCTCGCCGCCGTGCCCGCGGCGCTCGATGCCCCCGGCTCGGCGCGCCTCTTCGCGCGTCTGTCCGATCTGCTACCGGAGTTTGCATGGCTATTTGGTTAAAGCACGCGCGCTCCGCTTTTGGCGAGAACGATGCCGAGCGATGGGTCGCGCGCGTCGGCGCGTCGACGGATGTGATTCCGCGCGCGACCTTCGGTGAACTGGTCTCGATCGACGCAGCCTATGCCGCGCTCGCCGTCGAGCGCGAGGCCTTGCTGGCCGACGCGCGCGACGAAGCCGCACGCATCGTTGACGCCGGGCATGCGCAGGCCGCCGAGATCGCGGCGCAGGCGCAGCGCGATTACGACACCGCCAGCGAGCAGGGCTATCGCGACGGCTGCGATCGTGCGCTGGCCGACTGGATGCAGCGCCTCGCCGACGTGGCCGATGCGCAGAGCCAGTTGCAGATTCGCATGCGCGAGCGGCTGGCGCAGATCGTTGCGTCGGCGGTCGAGCAGATCGTGCGGGTGGAGCGTCACGAAGCGTTGTTCGAGCGGGCGCTCGCCACGGTCGATCGCATCGTGGAAGGCGCGACCTATCTGCGCGTGGCCGTGCACCCCGACGACTACACCGAAGCCAAAGCGACCTTCGACCGGCTTGCCTCGCGCTGGCGCGATCTCGGCCAGCCGATTCCGCTGTCGGTGATCGCCGATAAACGGCTCGAACCCGGCAGTTGCGTTTGCGAATCCGACTTCGGCACCGTCGACGCCAGTCTCGACACGCAATTGCGCGCCATGCGCAGCGCGGTGTCGCGTGCATTGAAGCGTTCGGTGGAAGTGGCCGACGCGCAAGGTGAAGCGCCGCCGCCCGACAGCGTGGCCGACGCGCGCATTGACGAGGACGCCGCATGAGCACGCCGTGGCTGACGGGCACGGTCGATTTCGACCGGCTCACCGACGAGATCGAGCGCGAGATTCTGGCCGAGCCGGGCGTGACGCGGACCGGCAAAGTGCTCGAAGTGATCGGCACGCTGATCAAGGTCGCTGGGCTCGATCTGTCGCTCGGTGAACTGTGCGAGTTGCGCGCGGCGAACGGCACCTTGCTGCAGCTTGCCGAGGTGATCGGTTTTACCCGCGACGTCGCGCTGTTGTCGCCGTTCTCGCGGCTCGAAAACATTTCGCGTTCGACCCAGGTAATCGGCCTCGGCCGCCCGCTCTCCGTCAAAGTGGGCGACATGCTGCTCGGCCGCGTGATCGACAGCCTCGGCGAACCCGTGGACGGCGGCCCGCCGATTGAGTCCGACACGCTGCGGCCGATTTTCGCCGCGCCGCCCGAGCCGATGAGCCGTCGCATGATCGACGCGCCGTTGCCCACCGGCGTGCGCGTGGTCGACGCCATGATGACGCTGGCCGAAGGGCAGCGGATGGGGATTTTCGCGCCGGCCGGCGTCGGCAAAAGTACCTTGCTGGGCATGTTCGCGCGCGGTGCTTCGTGCGATGTCAACGTGATCGCGCTGATCGGCGAACGCGGCCGCGAAGTGCGCGAGTTCGTCGAGTTGATTCTCGGGCCGGAGGGCATGGCGCGTTCGGTGGTGGTGTGCGCCACCTCGGACCGCTCGTCGATGGAGCGCGCGAAGGCGGCCTATGTCGCGACCGCGATTGCCGAATACTTTCGCGACCGCGGCCAGCGCGTGCTGCTGATGATGGACTCGCTGACGCGCTTCGCGCGCGCCGGCCGCGAGATCGGCCTCGCCGCCGGCGAGCCGCCCGCGCGGCGCGGCTTTCCGCCGTCGATCTTCGCCGAATTGCCGCGCCTGCTGGAACGCGCGGGGATGGGCGAAACCGGTTCGATCACGGCGCTCTACACCGTGCTCGCCGAAGACGACAGCGGCAGCGATCCGATCGCCGAAGAAGTGCGCGGGATTCTCGACGGCCACATGATCCTGTCGCGTGAGATCGCGGCGAAGAATCAGTATCCGGCCATCGACGTGCTCGGCAGTTTGTCGCGTGTGATGCCCCAGGTCGTGCCGGACGATTACGTGCAGGCGGCCGCGCGGATCCGCGAATTGATGGCGAAGCATCGCGAAGTCGAGATGCTGTTGCAGATCGGCGAATACCAGCCGGGCATGAACGCGCTGGCCGATGAGGCGATTGCCAAGGCCGACGCGATCAAGGCGTTCCTGTCGCAGCGCACCGGCGATTACGCGGCGCCGCAGGACACCGAGGCGCAGCTCTACGACCTGAGCGGGTTCGGCCGATGAGCGCATCGAAAGGCATGCAGCAGCGGCGCATTGTCGCGCTGGAGCGATCGTGCACGCGGCGTCGCCGTCTCGACGAGACCTTGCGGGCGACGCTCTCAGCGCAGCGTCATGCCCAGGCGCCACTCGAAGCCGCGCGCGACGCGAAGCAGGAACAGCTCGCGCACGAAACCGGCGTGCTGCGCTTTTACGAGCATCGCGTGGACGGCATGATGACGGGCACCGAGCCGTTCTCGCTCGACGACCTCAATAATTGCCGCTTGTATCTCGGCGTGGTGAACGACCGGCTGCGCCTGCTCGACGCGGAACTCGCGCAGGCGGAAGCCGCCGTGCAGGCGAATCTTGCCGCGATTGCGCAGACGCAACGCGAGATCGCGTTGAATCAAGGCCGCATCGATCTGTGCGGCGAGCGCATTCGTGAGATTCGCCGCGCGCAGGACAACGCCGAGAGCGACGCGAGCGACGAAGAGGCCGAAGAAACCGCGCTCGCCCGACGCTTTAACGCACGTGGGGCGCACGCATGAACGACATTGCCTCCGCGCTGCCGCAACTCGGCGCGCTGCTGGTCGGCTACATCACGCTGATCGGCGTGTGCTCGCTGCGGTTGTTTATCGTGATGTTCATCTTTCCGCCGACCGCCGACGGTCTGCTGCAAGGCGTGGTGCGCAACGCGGTCGTGCTGCTGTTCAGCTCTTACGTGGCCTACGGTCAGCCCGTCGCGTTCATGCAATCGCTGCACGGCGTGATGCTGCTCGAAGTCGGTTTGCGCGAGGCGCTGATCGGACTGGTGATCGGCTTTGCGGCTTCAATCGTGTTCTGGGTCGCGGAAGGCGCGGGCACGTATATCGACGATCTGACGGGCTACAACAACGTGCAGATCACCAACCCCACGCGCCAGGAACAATCCACGCCGACCGCCACGCTGCTCGGGCAGATTGCCTCGGTGGCGTTCTGGGCGCTCGGCGGCATGACGTTTCTGCTCGGCACACTGTACGAGTCGTATCACTGGTGGCCGATCGTCTCGGCGGCGCCGAATGTGTCGAACATTCTCGAATCGTTCGTACTCGCGCAGACGGATACGCTGATGCAAACCGTCGCCAAGCTCGCGGCGCCGATGATGTTTATTCTGCTGCTGATCGACTTCGCTTTTGGCTTTGCCGCGAAGTCCGCCTCGAAGCTCGACCTGATGACGCTCAGTCAGCCGGTCAAGGGCGCGGTCACAGTACTGATGCTGGCGCTGTTCGTCGGCGTCTTCGTCGATCAGGTGCGCGACCAGGTCACCTTGCGCGGTCTCGCTGCGGAGTTTCGCGTGCTGTCGGATTCGACGAAGACGCCGGATGCATCGCCAACACCGCACACGCCGGATACCGCTGCGCCGACGAACCATCCTTGAGCTTGCGTTGAGAATGTTGCATGACGTACCGCATAAATCGCTGCATCGCAGCGAGATCGCGGCAAAACTCAAACCTTCTCAAACACGCCGGGAATGTCAGATTAATTGAAATTTTGCTCGATCCGCCTGGCTACATTGACTCCACCCGACGCAACGCGCTTGCCGCCTGCGACGCGTTCCCGCACTCAGAGGAGTCGTCCATGCTTTCGATGCTTTATTTCCCTGTGGTCTCCGCGCTCGCGACACCGACACCGTGTGCTGACACCGCGCCGGCCAGCCGCTTCCTGGACACCTTGCTCGATGGCAAACTGAACGCCGCGAGCCAGCTCGCGAGCCGCTGGACCGACGAAGCCGGCAACGCCGATTTCGCGCCTCACGCGCTGCAATTGCACGCCGACCTGCAACTGATGCTGGGTATCGAAGTCGAGGCGGAAGAGAACTACCGCCGCGCACAGAAACTGATTCGCTCGTCGAAGCATGCGATCCGTGCCGCGTCCTGCCGGAATGCCGCGTGGCAGGCATTTTTTCGTCATCGGCTGGGCACGGCGCTCGCGTGTTTTTCGCGTGTCGCCGACGAACCCGAAATCGAGCCGGCGCGTGCGGTGGAGGCCCACTTCGGGATGGTCTGCGTGCTCTATGAATTGGGCCGCACCAGCGAAGCCGCCGACGCGCTCGACGATCTGATCGAACGGGTGGGGCGCGATCTCGACGATACGCAGGGCCATTGGCACGCGCTGCTCACCACGCTGCGTTTCGACTTCGCCGTGCAGGCGGAAGTGCGGGGCGCAACGGCGCTGCGCGATCATGTCTACTGGCACTCCGGTTTGTCGAGCGAACGTGCGCCGCGCCCGGGTCAGGGCACGGATGCGAGCGTCGACGGTCTCGCGCGCGCCGTGTTCGGCGTGCGCTCGCCGTTGCTGCGTGCGCGGATCGACTACCTGCAGCAGTTGCGGCTGGCCGCCTGCGCGGATCGCGATGCGATCGGCGAATTGCAGCGGCATTTGCAATGGTCGCGCGAGCAGGGACTCGCCGACTATCAACGCACGCTGCGCCTCGAAATCGCCCTGGCGACACTGGCCGGCGCGGCGCCGCATCTGGCCTGCTCGATTCTCGAACCGCTGCATCAGGTCGGCCGTAACGGCACGACCGGCCACCGTCAGCTCGAATACCTCTACTGCAGCGCGAAAACGCGTCAGGCCGAAGGACGCGCGCAGGAATCGCTGCAGCTTTACAGCCGCTACGCGCTGGTCGCAATGCAATGTTTGCGCGAAGACTCGCAGGTGCGCGCGCCGTTCCTGCAGCGCAGCGCGAAAGCCTCCCCGCAACTGGACGACGTGGGCGCGCGTCTGCCGGCCAAGTATCGCCGCGCCTACGTCTACGTGCTGGACAACCTCGACCGGCGCGATCTGTCGGTGCGCGAAGTGGCCGCCGAAATCGGCGTGACCGAGCGCGCGCTGCAAAGCGCCTTCAAGAATTTCCTCGGACTGTCGCCGACCGAATTGATCCGCCGTCAACGCATGGAACGGATCCGTGCGGAACTCACCGACCGTTCCTATTCGAGCGAGCGCGGCGTGCTCGGCGCGGCCAGCAAATGGGGCGTGCAAAACCGCTCGACACTTGTCAACGGCTATCGCAAACAGTTTCACGAAGCCCCGTCCGAGACGCTCGAACGATAGCGCGGCCCCTGCTGCAACGGCGCACTGCGGCTGACCGCGGCAGTGCGAGCGGGCCTTCGTCATTTTTCCTTCACCTTCACACAGTCGACTCCATGAAATCGAAGACGCTGTTCTGCGCCGCGTGGCTCGCGGCGTCCCTCACGTTGAGCGCGCTGCAACCCGCGAGCGCTGCGCCGGTGCGCTGGCGCGGCACGACCGTACACATTGCCGTCGAAGGCAAGGATCTGAAAGACGTGCTGCGCGATTTCACCGCCAGCCAGGGCGTGGCCGCATCGATTGCGGGCAACGTGCAGGGCGCGGTGACGGGGCGTTTCGATATGTCGCCGCAACGCTTTCTCGATACGCTTGCGTCGACCTTCGGCTTCGTCTGGTTCTATGACGGCAGCGTGCTGTCGATCAGCAGCGCCAACGACGTCACGCACCAGGTGATCAAACTCGACCACGCGTCCGCCAGCGATCTGCGCGCCGCCCTGCACACCATGAGCGTCGACGACCCGCGTTTCCCGGTGCTTTATGACGAAAGCGCGGGGACGGCGATCGTCAACGGTCCGCCGCAATATGTGCAGATGGTCGGCGAGATCGCGAAGCGGCTGGACGAGAACGCCAGCCGCCGCACCGGCTCGGTGATTCGCGTGTTCAAACTGAAGCATGCGTGGGCCGCCGATCACAAGGTGCAGATCGACGGCAACACGATCACGGTGCCGGGCGTGGCGACGGTGCTGTCGAACATGTATCACGCGAAGCAGGAGAAGGGCGGCGGTGGCGGCCAGTCGCAGACCTCGGTGTCGCCGAACCTGCAGCGCGTGCCGCCGATGACGGACGTCAACGGCGGCAACAACGGCGGCGGTCAGGTGAACAATCCGCCGTTGCCGCCCAACATGGCAGGCGGCGACGGCTCCGCGCTCGGCGGTCTGGTCGGCAATGCGCAGCCGTCCAGTTACGGCAGCGGCGGCGCCGTGGGCTACGCGAATACGCCGGGCTCGTCGGGGATGAGCCAGCCGAGTGGCGGCGATCTGACGTTGCCGATCATGCAGCCCGATCCCACCACGAACTCGGTGCTGATCCGCGATACGCCGCAGCGTATCGACCAGTACGCGTCGCTGATCGCTCAGCTCGACACGCGGCCCAAGCTGATCGAGATCGAGGCGCACATCATCGAAATCGACGACGACCTGCTCAAGCAGATCGGCGTGGACTGGCGGGCGCATAACAGCCATCTCGACTTTCAGACCGGCAGCGGCACGTATCAGCAGAACAGCTACGCGAACGGTTCGATCAATCCGAACTTCGGCACCTCGACGCTCGCCGACGGCACCACGGTCGTCTCGGCCACGCCGGTGGGCGCGTCGATCACCGCGGTGCTGGGCGATGCCGGGCGTTATCTGATGGCGCGCGTCAATGCGATGCAGAGCAGCTCGAAGGCGAAGATCGACGCGTCGCCGAAAGTCGCGACGCTCGACAACGTCGAAGCGGTCATGGACAACAAGACCAAGTTCTTCGTGCGCGTGTCCGGCTATACGTCGGCGGATCTGTACAGCGTGTCGACCGGCGTGTCGCTGCGCGTGTTGCCGATGGTGGTGCAGGAGGACGGCCAGACGCGCATCAAGCTCGAAGTGCATATCGAGGACGGTCAGCTTACGGGGCAGCAGGTCGACAACATTCCGGTGATCACCAGCAGCGAGATCAATACGCAGGCGTTTGTCGGCCAGGGGGAGAGTCTGTTGATCGCGGGTTATAGCGTGGACAACAACTCGAACGGTATGACCGGTGTGCCGGGTTTGTCGAAGATTCCGCTGATTGGTGCGCTGTTCCGTTACAACAACGACGAGCGCTCGCATATGGAGCGGGTCTTCCTGTTGTCGCCGCGAGTGCTGGATCTGTAGGCGGCTGGGTTGAGTCTGGATTGATGCAGGACAGGGGCAAGGCGGTGATGGCCGCGCTTGCCCCTTTTTAGCCGCTGCCTAGCGACGGCGTGCGTTGCCGCCCAGCAGCGCGGCGGGAATCGAGAACGAGGTCAGCGCGACCGATGCGTCACCGTCCGAAGCCTCCACGCCGGCCGCCGTAAAGCCCGCCAGCCGATGCACGACGTGCGTCGTACCGCTGTGCCACATGGCGGCATACTGGCCCCACGGCTGCGCGTTGCGTGCCGTCTCGCTGTCTTTTGCGTGGATGTCCAGCGTCCGCACCGGGCGTGTCGTTTGTGTTGTGCAGTCGTCGGCGATTTCTTCGCGTGCGCTATCCACGGCCTGGGTGATCGCGACAATCGCATCCGCAGTGCGCGCGGCTCGCGTGCTCTGCGTGGTTCGCGTTGATTGCGTGTCCTGGGTGGTCCGCGTCAGATCTGTCGCGATCGCGTCGCTCTCGGCCCGGCCGTCGCACAACTCGACGCGATAACCGTGCGCATACATCGTGCGGAGCTGCACACCGGATGCGCCATTCAACGCCAGCTTCTTGCGCAGCTTGTAGATGTGCTGTTCGAGCGTGCGTCCGACGATATCCTCCGTGCTGCTCCAGATCGCGCCGGCAATCTGCCGGCGGCTCACATACTCGCCGGCCCGCGAGAACAGCAGCCACGCAATCGCGAATTCGCGCACCGTCAGGCGGATTTCCTGATCGTCGACCAGCACCGTGCCCGTGCGCCGGTCGAGCCGGTACGGTCCGAGTTCGACCCAGTCTTCGGATTGCACCGGTGTAGGCGACTGGAAGCGGCGTAGCGCCTGGTAGGTGCGTGCTTCGAGCTCGCCGCGGTCGATCGGCGAGAGGACGACGTCGTCGGCGCCGATTTCGAAGGCCCGCTCGATGCTGTCGCGATCGGCAAACGCGCCGATCACGATCAACGGCGCGCGGCGGTCGCCGTAGCAGGCGCGACGTGCGAACACGGCGCGCGTCGCGTCGATCCCCGTGGCGGCGTCGACAAGAATGGCGTGATAGTCCTCGCGATAGATCGCCCGGGATAGCGCGACGTCATCGAGGAAACGGCAGCATTCGATTGCCTCGTCGTGAAAGCATTGGCAAATCAGATTGAACAGACTGCTGCTGGTGGTCATCACGGCGAATTTCAACATGCCCTCCCGGGACTGATGCTTAAGGTTGCTTCCCAAACCATCTGGCGTGCCCCGAAAATTACGGCCCTTAAAATATCAGGGCTGTAACGAATTGTTTCGCTGTAAGAAGTAGAGAAAGTGCATGAAATTCAGGCGAAGGGTTTCGAATCGCTTTATGCCGGCTAATAAGGTTGGAGATCGCGCACGTTGAGTGGAGATGAATGGCTGAACCGGTTTGCGGTATCAATTTCACTCAATATGAATGAGGCCGGTAAAAGAGACTCAAATCGGCCGGAATCGCACGCGAAGCAAGGTTCGCAGCACCTTTCAGCGTTGCAAGGCCTATTTACTTTTGTTGAGAATCGCGCGACTGCGTTTTATGCCCATAGCTTCGGATTGGCATGAGTTTTTTTGAAACTGTGGGACGGCCGGCTACTTAGACTCGCATGAGGCGGCCGGAAAGCGGCGCCACGCTATTTTTTTCTATGCCGATTCCATTGCGAGTGCGTCCATGTCCTTTCTGTCCAATGCCTGGTATGTCGCCGCGTTCTCCCACGAGGTTTGTCCCGGCACGCCGTTTTCGCGCACGCTGCTGAGCCGGCCCGTGGTGTTGTATCGCGATGCCGAACAACGCCCGATCGCGCTCGACGATCGCTGCGCACATCGTTTCGCGCCGCTGTCGCAAGGCCGGGTCGTCGACGGCGCGCTCGAATGTCCCTATCACGGCTTGCGCTTCGGGGCGAGCGGGCAGTGCGTGCACAATCCGCACGGCGACGGCCGGGTGCCGGCCGGCGCGAAGGTGCGCACCTATCCCACGCTCGAACGTTACGGCGCCATCTGGTTCTGGCCCGGCGACCCGTTGCGCGCCGACGAGTCGCTGCTGCCGTCGTTTCCGTTCGTCGAACCCGCCACGCACGTCACCCACGATGGTTATCTGCACACGCGCGCGCACTATCAACTGAGCGCCGACAACCTGCTCGATCTGAGCCACTTCCAGTTTCTGCATCCCGATACGTTGGGCAGCGAGGCGATCGCGCGCGGCGACGTGCAGTCGGGCAACCTCGGCGACATTGTCTGGGTGCGCCGCAGCGCGTACGACGAAGCGCTGCAGCCGTTCGTCGCGCAAGGCTTCGGGATTCCGCCGGGGACGCGGGTGGACCGCTGGATGGATGTGCGCTGGACGCCGCCGGGTCTGCTGTCGATCGTGGTCGGCGTGACCGCCGCGGGCATGCCGCGCGAAGCGGGGCTGATCGCGCCGTCGGCGCATTGGCTGACGCCGGAGACGGAGCGCACGACGCATTACTTCTTCGCGTTCGGTTTGCCCAGGGAGATGGGCGAGGCTGCGCATGACCTGGTGCGCTATGCCGTCGACGGGTTGATGAAGCCGTTCGAGTGCGAAGACCTGCCGATGCTCGAAGCGCAGCAGAAGAATCTCGGCGATAACGACTTCTGGGCGATGCAACCGGCGCTGCTGCCGATCGATGCCGGCGCGATTCGCGCGCGGCGCGTGATGGAGCGGCTGATCGCGGCGGAGCGGGCGGCGGGCGAAGCGCCCGCGCGCACGATCGCGATCACGCCGGTGGCGGATGCTTCGCGAGCGCTCGCGTGATGGCGGCCGTTTTCGATGAGGCGACGCTGCGCGGCGAAGCGCTTCGCGACGATGCTGCTGCGGATGACGAATCGCTCAACGCGGTCTGGGTGGAATGCATCGTCGAGATGCTGAGCGCGGCCGGCGTGCGTCATGCGGTGTTGTGCCCCGGTGGACGTGCCAGTGCAATGTGTCTCGCGGTCGATGCGCATCCGCATATCGCCGTCGAGATGGTCTGCACCGATGAGCGAAGTGGCGGGTTCGTCGCGCTTGGGCTCGCGAAGGCGAGCGGGTCGCCGGTGGCGATCGTCACGACTTCCGGCTCGGCGGTCGCGAATGTGTTGCCGGCGCTGACCGAAGCGGACGCCGCCGATGTGCCGCTCGTGGTGCTGACCTGCGATCGTCCGCGGGCTTTGCGCGGCACGGGCTTTGGGCAGATGGCCGATCACCTTGGCGCGACGCGCGCGTTCGTGCGCGCCCAGGCGGATCTGGATGATCCTGTCGATTCGCCGCACGCGGTGGAGCAGGCGAGGGGCAGGGTAGCGGCGGCGCTTGCGGCGATGGTCGAGGGTGTGGAAGACATCGGCGATGGCTTGTCGCGCGCCGATGCGCATCCGCCCGCCCGGCGGCCGACGCGTGGGCCGGTGCATGTGAATGTGCCGCTGGCGGGTGTCTACGATGCGGTCGAGACGCAGCCGGTGTCGGGCGAAACGGTTCGTGCGGTGCGAGGGGCCGGTGACGTGGCCGGTGTCGTACGCGGGATGGTGACGCAGCGCGATGTTGCTGGCGTGGCTGAAGTTCAGGCGTTGGACGCGCACGCCGCAAGTGCGGGCGAGCACATGAATGAGCATGTGGTTGAACGAGTGCTTGAGCACGGGAGCGAGCACGGCTCGTACGAGCACGGCACCAACGATCACGGCACCAACGATCACGGCACCAACGAGCACGCGAACGAGCGCCCGAGCGATCACGCGAAAGAGCACGCGCACGAGCTTGAACAGGTCGTTGCGCGTGTTATGTCTCGTGTGCTGGCGAAGCGCGGCGATCGGCCGCTCACTGAAGGTCTCGACGGCTTGATCGTCGTCGGACCCGAACCTGGCGTGCCGCTCGAAGCGATTTTCGCGCTGGCGGCATCGAGCGGTTTTCCGGTACTCGCCGATGCCGGCAGCGGACTGCGTTCGGGGCCGTCCGCGCTAGCGCCTCAGACGGCGGCACGCGGCGCGCCGGGCGCGCTGATCGTCAACGCCTTCGATGTATTCGGCGGTGCTTCGCGACTTGCAAACACGCGTGCGGAATTGATCGTGCGCTTCGGCCTCGCGCCGGTGATGCCGGTGCTGCATGCCTACCTCGAAACGCAGGCCGACGTGCCCACCATCAAGATCGCGCCGTGCCGTGTGGCGTATGACTATCTGCATCAGGCGCTCGATCCGCGCGATGTGGTGGTGGCGCCTTCGGTTAGCGCTTTGCTGGAGATGGGGCGAGCGCTGCGCGAAGCGGTGCGTGGCCGGATGGATTTGCATGCGTGCGCGGAAGCAAATACCGAAGCAAACACCCGCCCCAACGAACCCGCCGCGCCCGTTGCCTTCTCGTGGCGTGACCGCTGGGCCAGCGTCGCCAGTTACGGCGCGCGCGAGCGACGCGCATACGTCGCGTCGCTCGAATGGGGCGAAGTGTCGGCGGTGCATCGCGTGCTGGCTGCGCCGGGTTTCGCGTTCGTCCATCTCGGCAATTCGATGTCGATGCGCCATGCCGACATCGGTTACGACGTGCGCGCCGCGCGTCAGGACATCTATGTCAATCGCGGGGTGAGCGGTATCGACGGCACGCTGTCGACGTTCATCGGCGAGGCGCTCGCGCGTGGCGACACGGGACTGCTGCTGCTCGGCGATCAGGCGTTGGTCCACGATCTGTCCGCGTTGGCCAGCGCGCAGCGTGTGCAGACGCCCGCCTGCGTCTGCGTGGTCGACAACGGCGGCGGCGCGATCTTCGATTTCCTGCCCATCGCGCAAGCGCCGGCTTATCGGCGCACGATCCGCAATCCCTATCGGCTCGACCTCGGCGCACTCGCGCAAGGATTCGGGCTGGCGCATCGACGGGTCGGCACGCACGCCGAACTGGACGCGGCCCTCGCCGATGCCAAAGAGCACGCCGGTGTGACGATCGTGGAAATCGCCGTCGAACCGTACTCCGGCGCGATGCAGATGAATCAGCTCGCGCAAACGTTGGGGGCGGCATGATGGATTGGGACGTGGTGGCCAGTCCGTTGGAGCGTTCGCTCGCGGCCTTGAACCGGTATGCGAGCGCGAGCGCGCCGGATGAAGTTTTTCTCGACGATCTGCAGCAACGTATTGGCGCGGCGCGGCGTGCGTCGGCGCGTGGCGGTCCGCGTGCGTCGGGCGAGGGGCTAGGTGCGCCGAGTGTGTCAGGAGCGTCAAGCTCGCCGGGTGTGCCGGGTGTGCCAAGCGCAGCAAGTACGTCGAGTGCGCCAGGCGCGTCAAGTTCGCCAAGTGCCCCAAGCGCCCCAAACACCGCACCGCGCGTGCTGCTGCTCGGCTATACCGGCGCAGGCAACACCGGCGCCGATCTGCGCACGATCGAAACGATCGCGCAGCTACGCCGTGTGCTCGCGCCGCGCGTGCCGCAGATCACGCTGTTCGCGCTCGGCGACTGCTTCGATCATCCGCTGCTGGCCGACACGCCGCGCCTCACCCCGGCGCTGCCTTATCTGCCCGATGCGCTCGATGCCGCCGTGCGCGAAGCCGACCTCGTGCTGAATGTCGAAGGCTCGACTTACACGTCGAAATTTTCGGATTCGCTGGCAGGCGTACTGATCGGTGGCCTCGCG
Organism: Paraburkholderia sp. BCC1876; assembly: GCF_902833695.1. NCBI lineage: Bacteria > Pseudomonadati > Pseudomonadota > Betaproteobacteria > Burkholderiales > Burkholderiaceae > Paraburkholderia > Paraburkholderia sp. BCC1876. The sequence continues at coordinate 253,968 of NZ_CADFGI010000006.1, forward strand.
CTCGCGCATGCGCATGGGCGGCCGGCGATTGCCTATGGCGTGGACAGCGGCACGATGAGCGCCGCGCTGACGCGCTTCGTCGAACGTAACGCCGATGGCGGCGAGATCATCTGCCGCAACGACGCGGCGCGACAACAACTCGCGTCGCTCGGCGTGCTCGCGCAGGCCGGCGCCGATACGGCATGGACTTATCGGGCGCGGCCTGAAGCAAGCGCCGCATCGCCCGCCGCGCGACGCGTCGCGCTGTGTCCGAACAATCCGTTCTGGTGGCCGGTGCGTGCCGATGCCGCACGTGCTCGTGAGCTCGACGCGCGCGGCGAAACATCGCCGCTGCGTTACGGGCCGCTGCATTTCCACAGTTGGGACGCGGCGCGTGCCGAGGCTTATCACGCGTATCTCGATCGCTTCGCGCAGATCGCCATCGGCTTGCGGGAGCAGGGTTATACGCCGGTACTCGTGGGCATGGAGCAACTCGACCACAGCGCCTGCGTCGATCTGGCCGCGCGGCTGCCGTTCGAGATCGAGCTCGTCACGCGTGGCCCGCGGACGCTCGACGAAGTGGCCGCGGCGGTCGCGCATGCCGCCTGCGTCGTGACGACGCGCTATCACGCGGCCGTGCTCGCGATATCGCACAGTGTGCCGGTGTTCGGATTGTCAATGGACACGCGCATCGAGCGTTTGCTTGGCGAAGTGGGATGCCCGCAATGGAGCGCGGCTTGTGACGACGCGGACGGCGCGCAAGCCGCACTGACGGCGATCGGATCGCTGTGCCGCGATGAGGTGCGCACCGCGCTGATCGCGGCTTACGCGGACTATGCAACGTCGCAACGCGTCCGTATCGACGCGATGGGCGAGAGGCTGCGCGCTGCACTCGAAGGCTGAACGCTGATCGCGCGAGTGCACAGATGCACGCGCATTGCCGTGCCATGCCATGACGCGACGCGGTCCGGTCCGGTCCGGTCCGGTCCAGTCCAGTCATCCGCGCCACACCCATCCACACCACAACCACCCGTACCGCATCAAAACTTCCCACAACCGTCATCAGGCTGACAAAAACTTCGCCTGGCCGTTCGGCAGTTCCGTTTTGCGTTGGGTCGACACATCGATTTCCGCTGTACTGACGAATCGAGCCCGATCGCCACGGAGACCAGCATGTCGACACCGTCCATTCCAAGTTCGCCCCGTGCTGGACATGTGCCGGACCCGGCCAACGGCGAGCACCCGTCCACCGATCCCTCCCACCCGACCCCTGCATCGACGACGCCCACGCCGACGCAGCAAGGCAGCGCCCAGTTGTCGACGCTCGGCAAGCTGAAGGCAAAGCTGTCGAAGACGACCAAAAAGACCGGCCAAGGCATCGCGGCCATCGAATCGCCGCTCGGCACCACGGCGTCCGGCGGCTATCTGGGGTGGGGCGTGAACAACGCGGCGTCGTCCGGCGGCGGCCTGGCGAGCGCCGCCGGCCACGCCTCCGACGGAACGAAAACGCTCGCCGAAGTCGCGGGCTCGCTGGGCGCCGTGCCTCAGGCACTCGACATCGTCGCTACCACCGTCAGCACCGCGAACAAGGCTTTCAAGGTCGCGAACAGCGCGAACAAGGTCAAGACGACGGAAAAGGGCACGCTCGACGGCGACGAAGCACGGCGGGTGCTGGCTCAGGACAAAGGCAATCTCCAGCGCGCCGCGCCCGGCGCGTTTCGCGATGTCGGGCTGGGCGCGCTGAACATGACCAGCCGCATGGAATCGGTCACGCATCCGGGCACCTCGCTGTACGGCAAGGCGCCGGGGCCGGTGTATGCGGACGGCGCGCTCGCCATCGCTTCCGGCGCGATGTACACGGCGGCCGGCGCGCTGCAAAGCCGGGCGGTCGACCGCAAGGTGCAGCGCACCCACGCGTTCAGTACCGCGCTCGATCATCCGGCGAGCGCGCGTGAGGATGCGACGAGCCCCGGCCTGCAAGCGCTCGACGATCTGCACGCGCGAGGCAGGATCGACCCGAACGTCTATTCGATCCTGCGGCAACGCAGCGATGCCGAGGTCACGAAATTCACGCAGAATTTCGCGTCGGTGGGCGGCGGCGGACAGACGCGGCTGAACCAGATGCTGCATTTCCCCGGCGAGCGGATCAAGCTCAACGTCCTCAACTTCAACCGCAAGACCAATCTGAATACGGCGAGCACGCGGCGCGCGATTCGCGAAGACGTGATCGACGCCTTCATCGCCGCCGACGTGAGGCCGGGCCGCACCGATTCGTTGTTCACGCATCTGGCGACGGTCCGTGAAGCGTCGCGCGGCAAGCGGGCCGGTCCCGATCTGGGCAAGCTGGACCCGCACTTCGCGGCACACGGGGTGCCGAAGAGCGAGTTCGACAAGAACGCGCTGACGGCGATTGCCCGCTCGGGCGATCCGGATGCGTTTCTCGAACGCTACAAAGGACTCTCCGAGACCGATCGCTCGCGCGTGCGCGACACGCTGCACTTCGGCTCATGGCGTTTCTGGAAAAGCGACGCCACCTTGCCCACGACGAAATATCAGCGCGGCGATATTCGCCAGGCGCTGGCGAAGCACTTCATCGGTGGTGCGACGATCGAGCGGATGCAGGAGCTCAAGACGCGCTACAACGCGAAAGTCGTGCCCTTGAAGCCGAGCGGCACGACACCGCAGACCGCCGCGCCGCCGGAGATGCTGAAGCAGCATCTGTCGGCTTACCAGGCACTCAACCTCGACAATCTGAAAGAGGAAAAGCGGCACGCGAAGGTGCAGGTCGCCTACGGCGCGGTCAACATGGCAGCGGGCGTGGCCGAGTTGGCGGTGAATCCGGTCGCCGCGGCGACCGCAGGCCAGGTGAGCGCGTCGCGCGCGGTGCTGAGTCCGGTGTATCTGATCTATGCGGGCCGCCGGGGGATCGTCAGCTATATCACGCAGAATAACGCCCGGCCGATCGACGCAAAGATGCGCGAGGAAGCGCTGATGCGCGCGCTGCCTCGGGTGCGCGAACGGATCGAATCAGGCGCGGGGTCGACGCAGCGTCTGCAGCATCGCGATATGTTCCTGCGCAACGAACTGAAACTCGGCGACGCGGACATCAAGAAGCTCGACGGGCTTGAACGGTCCGGCAATCATGCGGGCGCCCGCGAGTTTCTGGCGTCTAAAAACCCCGAGAACAATGTGCTGGTCGCGCTGCGTGTGCTGGCCGACGAGCGCGGCGGCGTCGCCTCGCATTTTCATCGCAATCAGGCACGGCAAATGATCGATGCCGAGGCGCAGACCCATAACTCCGACGCCTTGCGCGCGATCGACGACGACTCGAATCCGGACGAGTCGTTTGCCGCGCTCAAGACGCATTTCCTCGATGAAGCGGCTTACGATCCGGCCGCCGGAATCGGCACGCTGTCCGAACAACTGTCGGCGGGACACGCCCCGGGCGATCTCGGTTTCGATAAGGCCGGCTATCAGGGCAAAACGCCCGCAGCGGTCGCGGAGCATCTGAAAACACGTTTCGCGCAGGACAATCCGCCGTTCGCGGTTCGCCAGTTCGTGGCGGGGTGGCGCGAAGGCGGCGAGGGCGCGGTCGCGGCGAGGAACATGCTGCGCGATTTCCGCTTCACCGAAAAGGATATCGCGGGCCTCCAGGGTATGAGTCGCAAGGACGCGTGCAAGTGGCTCGAAGGTCATCTGTTCGGCGAAAACGTGCGGCGGCGTTTCTCTACGGTCACGCTCGATCAGGCGGGCCGCAATCGCGCGGCGGACGCCGTCGAACGGGTTCAGCTTCAGCCTTCGGATGCGGCCGAGCCGTTGCAGTGGCGCAACCATTTCGAAGAGGCTGGCGTCGATGTGATCGACAACCCGGGTACGCCGGGCCTCGATTCGATGTTGTACGCGTTGCATCAGAATTTCTCGGGTAAGAGCGATGCGTCGTCGAGCGAGATGAACAGGCAGGTGATGAAGGCGCGCGCGCAAGTGATTCAGACGTTGCGTCAGAGTCAGAGTCAGGGTGCGGGTGCGGGTACGGCGCCGGGTGCCAGCGCGTCGCCGCTGCTGCCCATCGATGTGGCGCAGCATGCGGACGTGATCGCACAGGTCGCGGCTCAGGTCTATGGCAAGCCGGGCGCGGCGGTCAAACTCGTGGATGCTACCGGCGCGCAGCCGCATCAACGCGTTGGCGGCAATGGCAACGCGGCCGCGCCGGTTGCTGCCGTGCTTTGCTACGACAGTCAGTCGAAACGCACATTCACGTTGCACGGCGGGAAACCGGCTCCGACGCCAGCGGTGAGCCCGCCGGCGTCCGGTTTCAGGCCGCTGCAAAATGTCGGGGGTTCCGGTCTCGACCTTAACGCCACGGGCGCGATGGAGATGCAGCCGATGGCGGCTTTGGCTTCGGGTTCGTCGAGTCGGTTGGCTGGGCCGAGGCCGATGCCGATGGCTAGTCCGCAGGTTAGGCCGTCGGTGACGGCGAGTGGGTTGCCGCCGAATACGCCGGTGGTTACGTCGCCTATTGCGCCTTCGATCACTACGAGCGGTTTGCAGCCGAACACACCGCTGGCTACGCCCCCGATTACCGCGAGCGTGTCGCTGCCGAATACGTCGCCTATTGCGCCTTCGATCGCTACGAGTGGTTTGCAGCCGAACACGCCGCTGGTTACGCCGCCGATCACCGCGAGCATATCGCCGCCGAACACGCTGCCGGCGTCGACGAATACGTCGGCGACGCCGAAGCCGCTGAAGCCGCCGATCAGCGCGAGCGTGTCGCAGCCGCTCAATTCGCCGTCGTCGCCGTCGATGACCACGCCGCAAACGCCCACGCCCAAGTTAAACTCCGTGGCCGCGTCAAGCGCTTCAAGCGCCGCGTCATCGTCAAGCTCCGCTGCCGCGCTGGTCGCGCCCTTAGCGCCGGAGCGCGAGGCACACGACGACCGGATCAACGACGCGCTGAGTGCGCTCAAGGTACTGCCGCAGAGCGCGCCCGCGATCACGCCATGGAACAGATTGCCCGACGACATAAAGGCGGTCTACGGCAATCAGCAGTGGGAGTACGAACAGCAAGCGACCATGGCCGCCACCGATTTCGCTCCAACGCAAGCGAGCCTCGAGAAGAGCGGCTTCAGCGTCGTTAAAAACAACGGCGACATGAACAACTGTCTGCTCATTTCCATGGTCCAGCATGCGACGGGCGACTACAGCCAGCCTCACACGCAGCGGGTGGACGAGTATCGGCAGAAACTGGTGGGCGAAGGACACGTCCTGAACGGCCAACCGATGACATTCACCGGCGCTGCCGGCAAGCGTCTGGTGGTGATGATCAACGACGACCCGCAGACACAGCAGCCGCTGCATGTGGTGGGTGTCACGCAGGTGGCGGGTAGAACGCACCTGGATCACATCGGCGCGGATCAGCAAGCTGAAAACGTGCGCGAGGTGATGATCTGGGATCAGGGCGGTCACTTCGAAGCCGTCAAGCCGAAGGACCCACCGGCGGTTTGAGTGTTCGCTGCAGGTCGAGCGCTGGACATGCCGGCGCTCGATCGCTTGAGGTCGGGCGCGGTGCGCTAGTGCTGCTCACTGCTTGTCGCTTGTCGCTTGCCATTTGCCACTCAGCACTCAGCACTTAGCACTTAGCATGCAGAACGCAGAACGCAGAACGCAGAACGCAGAACGCACCACGCACCACGCACCACGCACCACGGCCAAATTCACCACGCCAGCGTTGACTCCCACTGCGGACGCGGTGACGCCTCCTCGCATGCATCCGTCGCCGTTTCGCGCGCGAATGCCGGCATCACGTCCCGAGCAAAACGACGCATGGATTCCATCGCCATGTCATGCGGCATCGAGCCGAACCAGAAGCTCGCGCTGAAGTAGTCACAACCGAGCCCGGCTTGAATCCGACGCAGTTGATGAATGCATTCGTCCGCCGTGCCGATCACCAGAAAATCGTTGCGCAACGCGTCGTCCGAGGGCTCGTCGGGTAGAGGCGCCGCGGGCACGATGCCGTCCACGACGTCGCCCCAATCGTGACGCAGACGCAGCGTCGCGCGTCCGTTCCAGCGCGCATGCTCGACGGCCTCGCGCGCCTGCGCTTCGTTCTCGGCGACGAACACAGGCCGCTGCGTGCCGATACGCACCATCGACAGCGCAGCGGCGAGATCCGGATAGTGGCGCCGCACATTGGTCAGCTTCGAAATCGGTTCGAGCACGCCGGTGAAGAGATTGGCGCGCCGCTTCACGGCTTGTTCGACCGACGCCCGCCGGCTCGAATTGACCACGAGCCACAGCGGTATCGCGCGTTGCAGCGGCTGCGGTACGAGGCCGGTGCGGGGAATGTGGAAGTGCTCGCCGTGATGCGAGAACACGGGTTCGCGCAATGCTTTCAGGAGCACGTCGATCGCTTCGTCGTCGCGTGCCGTGCTTGCGCCTTTGGTGAGCTGGAAGCGCTCGTATTGATAGCGCTGATAACCGCTGCCGAGACCGGCTTCGACACGGCCGCCGCTCAGCACGTCGAGTGTCGCGAACTCTTCCGCGATCACCAGTGGATGATGCAGCGGCACCGGAACGATCGCCGGTCCGAGACGCAGATGACGCGTGCGCGCGGCGATATGCGAGAGCAGCATCAGCGGGCGTGACGAGTGCGAATAGTTCGTGAAGTGATGCTCGGCGAGCCACAGATGGCTGAAGCCGAGCGTATCGGCGGCTTCAGCCATGTCGAGCGCGCGCTGGTAGAGCTCGGCGGCGGGCTTGGGTTCGGGCGCGGGTAGCGTCAAGAACAAACCGAATTGCATGGTCGACTCCGGGGTATCAATGCAGTGGCTGGCTCGCCGACAAGGCGACCGGCGCGAGCCCTTTGGCGCGATAGAACATATAGGTCGCGCCGTAAGGCACCAGCAGATGAGCGCCTTCCAGTTCGCACGCGGGCAGAGGCGGCAGGCCACCCGAAGTGTCGATGCGCTGGATCGAACTGATGTCGGCCAGCCGGCCCTCGCCGGGGCGTCGCGCCGCGACGAAGCGCGCGGTGTAACGCACCCAGGTCAGCGCGTTCGCGCCGACCTGGCTTTCGCCGGCCACTTTGCCGATCACGTAGCTGCCGTCGTACGCGAGGAAGTAACGGCCCGGTGCGATGGTGCCCACGCTTTGGCCGCGTGCGTCGACCAGCAAGGCTTCGGATCCCAGCGGATCCCACAGCAGTTGCGTGCCGTCGCGGGCGATGCCGGGCTGCAACGCGGCGCCGGCGGCGGGCACGTCGGACTTGATGCGTCGGCAGACGTAGGTTTCATCGCCGTGGGTGGTCATCACTTCCTGGAGCACTTCGTTCTGGCCGGCGCGTAGATCGAGAGGGAGGGACTCGTTGGCGGTCGGCGGCGTTCTGGACGTCGTCGCGCAGGCGGCGAGCGCGAGCAGGCAGCCTGCCGTGAGACAGGTCAGCGTCGGGCGCGACAAAGGCGCGAGTCGGGCGAATGGCGCGAATGGTGCTAGTCGCGCAAATAGTGCGGGGCGGGGCGGGAAAGCAGTCATCGGCGGAAAGGGAAGGCGAGCGATGCTGGCATCACACCTGATCCTGTGAGGTGTCGTGGGCGCCGACACGAAAGACTGGATCGAAAACCGCACGCGATGGGATCGGGCAAGTCACCTGCACAGGGAAGGAGCGAAGGAGCGAAGGAGCGAAGGAGCGGGACAGCGGGACAGCGAGGCGCAACGGTTCGCCTGAGCATGCAGTGGTTCGCGCTTCGGCCAAACGCGTTCGGATGGCGGTCGATACTGACTCGGGCTTGCCGCCACGCTCAACGTAGCGTGACACCAACGGTTTCGCCTCTCTTCTGACCAACGGCCCGAGCGCCACCCGAACCCGCGATGGAATCGACTCTTTCGAACTTCCCAGGCTTGCCCCGTGTCTCGTGGCTCGACGCCGAGCCGATGCCTCTCGTGCCGCTCGCGGACCAAGACGGGGCGTACCCCTATCTGGCGATGATCCGCCGCTACATCGGCGGCGCGGCGGATACCAAGGCGCACACCGACGTGCACACCGATACGCCCGCACCTGCCGCCACGCCCGACACGCCCGCCACGCCCGACGCCCTCATCACCGCCGCCGATTGTCGCGAACGGCTAGCCGAAGCGGATCGCATCTTCGCCGACTGGCTTGGGCCGTTGCATCGCACGGCGGCCGAGGTCGCTGGCGTCGACCCGTCGCGCATGGCCGATGCGCTCAATCACATGCATCACGCGTCGCGCCGTCTGACCATGTGCGATTCCGTGTTGCTCGACAACGTCGTCGAGCTGGCGCGCGTGACGATCGACGAACAGGTGCCGGGCGACTTCATCGAAACCGGCGTGTGGCGCGGCGGCGTGACGATTCTGTTGCGCGCCGCGTTGAACGCGTTCGGCGACCGAGGCCGTAGCGTGTGGGTGGCCGACTCCTTCGCGGGACTGCCGACGCCGGACCCCGCGGTCGATCTGCGCGAGGCCATCTGGCATCACCTGATGGGCGCGGTCGGCGGACTGCGCAGCGATCTGGCCAGCGTGCGCGAGTCGTTCGCCCGAGCCGGACTGCTCGACCGCCGCGTGCGCTTCCTGCCGGGGTGGTTCGCCGACACGCTGCCCGCTGCCCCGATCGAGCGGCTGGCGCTGATGCGGCTTGACGGCGACTGGTACGAGTCGACTCGTGTGGCGCTCGACGCTCTGTATTCGCGTTTGTCGCCGGGCGGCTTCGTGATCGTCGATGACTATGGCTTGCCGACCGGTTGCGCGCGTGCCGTCGATGAATATCGCGCCGCGCATGGGATCGATGCGCCGTTGACGCGTGTCAACGGGCAAGCGGTCTACTGGCGTAAGCCATGGTGAGCCGTGACGCGCACGCGGCGTTGAGTGCGCTGCTGGAAGCGCGGCTCGCGGAGCACTATGTCGCGCCGCCGCAGGCGTTAGCGGTCGATCTGATCGTCAGCGATTGCGCCGAGGTTTCGCGGCGCTTTCTGCTTGGCCCTTCGATTGAGTCGATGCCGACGCCGACGCCTACGTCGATGCCGACTCCGACCGCGACCGCGACTCCAGTTCCAGTTCTGCCCCCCTCTAGCGGCGCATACCCCGCCGCAGCGCGCATCACCCTAAACCACGCGCTACTAAGCGCGATGCTCGACGACCCAACCGGTTTCGATCCGCGCAGCGCCACCTCCCTCGCTCTCGGCGGCATGCGAATCGACGGCTCCGCGCGGCTCGCGGCGTACTGGCTGCAATTGCTCAAGCGTCCTTCAACAGCGGGCCGCGCGGCGCTCGAGCGGGCCAGGCAACGCGCGCCTGCCGCCCTCGCGACGGTGCGCGTGATGAGCACGCAAGGTTGCAATCACAACGACCTCTGCACAGCGCTTGCCGACGCGCTCGACGCCTCGGTTCCACTCGTTCTGCGCGATATGATCGACTGGCCGGAAGTCGCGTGGACCCTCGACGACTGGCGTCGCCATGAAGGCTCGACGGTGCTGCGCCCGGACCCATCGAGCGGCGCGGCGCAGACCGTGGCCGGCTTCATCGACAGAATCGCCGAGCAGTGCGTGGCCGAACCCGGCGCCGCGACTTACACGGAAGGCTGCCTGCTGCCACCGGCATGGGAAGCGCGCTTTGCGTTGCCACGCTTGCCGGCTCGTCTATTCGGCGCGGGTCAGCTCTGGTTTGGCCGAGCCAGCGGGGCGGCGCTGGTGACGCGTTTGCACTGCGATCTGGCGAACTCGTTTCTGGCCCAGATTCACGGCCGCAAACGCGTGCGTCTTTACGCGCCGGCTCAGGAAGCCGCCCTCTACGTGTTCGATTCGTTCAACACGTATCGCCCGTGCCGTGTCGACGTGGCGTCGCCCGATCTGACGCGCTTCCCGCGTTTTGCCCAGGCGCGAGGCGTCGATCTCGTGCTGGAACCGGGCGACCTGCTGGTGATTCCAACCGGCTGGTATCACTGTGTGTGGGCGCTGGATCATGTGCTGTCCATCAGCCGCTTCACCGCCGATGCCGCCGATGCCGCGGATGCCACCGTCGCTGCGATGCTGCGCGACGATACGGTTTCCCAATCGAAACTCACGAACACTGCGAGGACTGGATGAACGATGCAACCCGAAGCGGCTCGCGTCGCGCGCGCTTTCCGATGTGGATCCACCGCTCGTGCGCGGCGGCGCTGCTGGCGTCGGCCGCGTCGCTGAATCCGCTGACCGCGCAAGCGCAAACACAGGTGCAACCACAACCACAAGCCCCGGCGGCGATGACGCAGATCTGCGCGATGCGCGCGAACAACGCCAAGCTGATCGCGCAGGACCGTGACGCGGGCATCAGCAAACAGGACGAATTGCGCAAGACGCAAGCGGTGGCGGCGGCGATGCCGATCGAACGACAGGTCTACGCGGAAGCGGAACTGGCGACCTTTGTCGAACGTCTGTACGGACGCTACGCCAAAACACCGCCGCAGCAAGCCTACGACAAGTACCTCGCCTATTGCGAAGGCCAGGCCGCGCGCGGTGCCGCCCAGGTGCAGTGACGCACAGATGCGCGGCGCGTTGCGACGTGATCGTCGCTTCGCATTTCCAGCGCGCTTTTCGGATGGCACGCCATGGTCTCGATGCGACCCCCTAGCATTAGACGACCCCGGACCGCCGCTGTGTGTGTTTCGCATCCGCTTCACCGATGGCGGTCGATCTTCCCTTGCAGAGGACGCCATGACCGCAATCGCCAACGACACCGTTTCCAGCTTCTCCATGCCCAGCACCGACAGTTCGTTCTCGTCGGAGGATCAGAATATCAAGCAACTCGAGCAGCAGGTCGATCAGATGATCAATCAGGCGCTGCAGCAGAGTTCGTCGTCGCTCGGTCAAAACCAGACCGGGCAGGACGCGGCCGGCACGCTCGCGAGCTATATGAATCAGAACGGCATCTCGTCGCTCGATCCGAACAAGCTGTATCAGCTCGCGAATAATCCGCCGGCCGGCACGCCGCCCGAGGTGTCGTCGGCGGCGTCGTACATGCTGCAGAATCCGGATGTCTATCAGCAGATCGAAACGCACGACGTGTCCGGCGCGGACGGCATTTCGGGCGTGGGCAATTTCGAGTGGGCGGCGCAGGGCGGTCTCGACAGCGAGCCGTCGTCGAGCACGACCGACTCGATGGATTCAACGTCGACGCAGGGCGCAATGATGGGCGCGCAAGACGCGGCGGGCACGCTGTCGAGCTATATGAGCCAGAACGGGATCAAGTCGCTCGATCCCAACAAGCTCTACCAGTTGGCCAATAATCCCCCCGCCGGCACGCCGTCGGACGTGTCCGCGGCGGCGTCGTACATGCTGCAGAATCCGGACGTCTACCAGCAGATCGAAACGCACGACGTGTCCGGCGCGGACGGCAAGTCCGGCGTGGGCAACTTCCAGTGGGCAGCGCAAGGCGGGCTCGACCAGATGGTGTCCGATGGCACGTCCAAACTGCCTGACATGAACCTCGATCTGTCGATGAACATGCCCAATATGCCGGACTACACGCAGACGCTGTCTGCGTGATTGCTTGCGGTCGCCGTCGCGCGGCATTCAAGATCAAGTTCAGGAACTGACTGGTGGCATAGAAACCTGTGCCACCCAGTTGGCTTCACGATTCGACGCGCCGACGCGCGTTCGGTGCGCTGGGTTTATTTCCCCAGCGCGCCGCCAGCCGTCTTCGCTGCCCACACAACATCCCCATCCACCGCGTAAAGCCGGCAACCGCTATGACCGTTTGCGCACGCAACGAGCGCATCGTTCATCGGATCCAAACCTGAAGCCACGCCCCACGCGCCATCGGGTGCAATCGCGAACGCTCGTGGCCGGCGACTCGTCAGAAACGCGCCATAGGCCTTGCGTCCTTGAGCATTCAGATACGGAACGGCCGACGCATCTGTCAGCGCCGCAAAGTGCGTGCTCGGCGGTTCCGATTCGAGCCGAGGCCAGACGACCTTATTGTCGACCGCGTACAACTGGCAATAGTGCGTGCGTTCAGAACAGTGCTGCATGGCGCTCGCGGCGGCATCGAACCCGCCCGATGACCAGACCGCGTCGGTCGTCCCGATTGCGATCGCACGCGGCAGCGGCGCCGCCAGAAAACCGCGATACAGCGTCTCCCGTTGTTTCGCGTCCAGATAGGGCAGTGCGCCGACGTCATTGAGATCGGCATACGCACTCGTCATGTAGGCCTGATTCGGCAGGTACTCCGGGTTGACCTCGCGACCGGGCATGCCGATGCCGGTGAGGAACGCATCGGCTTTCTTTACCCACAGAGGCAAGCCCGCCGCCGACGCCGTCATGGCATGCGCATCCTTCTGGAACACGCCGTAGTCGACGAGTTCCGCGGGCGCGCCCGCCGCCGTGTATTGTCGAAACATGTCGCGCCAGGTCGAGGTGGCGAAGGTTTGATCGTTGTCGCCGAAGAACCAGATCGAGTGCAGTTTCGTGTGAGCGCCGAGCTGGCCGGCGCCGCTGATCAGGCTCGCGTCCGGCGCGTGGCAATCGGATTCCTTGAGGCCGCCCGCAAAGCTGACGAGTCCTTTTACATCGGGCGGGTTCTGCGCGCCAAACACCAGCGTGTTCCATCCGCCCATGCTTTTGCCGACCATGACGATCCGCGAAGCATCCACGCCCGGTTGCTGCTTCACGTAGTCGAGTACTTTGCGAATGTCGCGCGCTGCGTCCATGCCGGTCGCCACGAGATCGCAACCGTGCGGACGCATGGTGCCTTCGGAGCCCGCGTAGCCGCGCATCATCGGCATGGCGACCGCGTAGCCGCGCGAGAGAAAGTAGTAGGGGATGAAGTTATCGGCAATGCACGGCGCGTTCGCCGGATCGTGCGACGCACCGTGATTGATGAGCGCGAGCGGGAAAGGGCCGCCGCGCGATGGCATGTACACGGTGACCTTTAGGCGCACCGGTGGCGACGTGTCGATGGGCACTGTCAGGATGCGCTCGTTGAGGGGCGCGCTGGGCGAGTCGGGCGTGGTCCCGGCCGTGTTGGCGAGACCCGAATGGGCAAGCAACGCGAGCGATGCCAGAAGCGGCAGAACTTTATGCGTGGTTGCTTTCTCCATAGGGCGCGGGAAACGAGGGGCTTATTCGAAAGGATATCTTTGCGATAACGGCCGATTCAGTGTTTTCTGTAGCCCTCGCAGCAGCCTTCGTCTTCCTGGCGCAAAATGGACGCCCCGTGCCGGAAACCATTCCGTCCACGGGCTTCCCATCACGAACGCAGGAGACAACCATGACATTCGACGGTTCGGCCATCAAGACGTTGCTTGACAACGCGGTTTCGACCGGCGGCATTCACGGCATCGCGGCCGTGGTCGTCGACCGTAACGGCCCGCTGTTTCATCACGCGGCCGGCGAGGCAAGCGAGCATACGATGTTCCGCAACGCGTCGATGACGAAGGCCGTAGCCACCACGGCGGCGCTGCAGTTCGTGGAGAAGGGGCTGCTGAATCTCGACGCCACCGTCGAATCGATTCTGCCGGCGTTCGGCGAGTTGCAGGTATTGGACGGTTTCGACGGCGACACGCCGCGGTTGCGCGCGCCCGCCAGCAAAGCCACCGTGCGCCAACTGATGACGCACACCGCCGGTCTCGGCTACTTCTTCCTCAGCGAAAAGCTGATGCGCTATCACGAGGTGACGGGTGTGCCTCACCCGCTGTCGGGACAGAAGCAGAGTTTCTCCGCGCCGCTCGTCAACGATCCCGGCACCGTCTGGGAATACGGCACCAACACCGACTGGCTCGGGCTCGTCGTCGAGAAACTGGCGGGGCAGAGTCTGGGCAGCTACATCAGGCAGCACGTGTATGAGCCGCTGGGTATGAACGACTCGACCTTCGAACCGAACGCGGATCAGCGCGGCAGATTGCTGCGCGTGATGCAGCGCCAGGCCAGCGGCACACTTGCGCCCGCAACGATCGATCTTCCGCCCGTTTCCGAATGGGACGCCGCCGGCCATGGCTCGTATGGCACCGTGCAGGACTACGGCCGCTTCGTGCAGGCATGGCTCAACGACGGCGCCGGCATCCTCGAACCGGCGACCGTGCGGATGGCGTTGCAAAACCATATCGGGCAAATCACGTTGCCCGAGTTGATGAAATCCACGATGCCCGAACTGTCGAACGACACGCCCGGCGCGCCGTGGCCGCAGAGTTGGGGGCTGGGCTTCCACCTGACGCTCACCGATCTGCCGGGCATGCGCAGCAACGGCACCGGCGACTGGGCCGGCGTGTTCAATTCGTTCTACTGGATCGATCGCGCGAAGGGCATCGGCGCGGTGCTGATGACACAGTTGCTGCCGTTCTTCGACATGCCGGTGATCGAGACGCTGATCGGTTTCGAAACGGCGGTCTATCAGCAGGTGGGAGCGGCCGTACCGGCGGCGTGATGTTTGCACCGACAGCGGCATCGAGCGCGACCATCGCCTGAAGAAGTACGACAAGCGGCGCTGAACTGCGCAGAATTAGATCGACCCGTGGATCGCGGCGCGCGCGGCAAGTTGTCCGCGCGCGTAGAATCCCGGCTCTCTCGAAGCGCTGCTGGCTTGTCACTGCAACACACGCGGAACCGACATGGAAATCAAGTGGATCGAAGACTTCATTGCGCTTGCCCGATATCAAAGCTTCTCCCGGGCAGCGGAATTTCGGAGCGTCACGCAGTCCGGCTTCAGCCGGCGCATTCAGTCACTTGAACAATGGGTGGGCGCCGATCTGATCGACCGGAGCAGTTTTCCGCCGTCGCTCACGCCGGCGGGCCGTCTGTTCCGCGAAGCCGCCGAAGACATCCTCGAGAAGCTTTTCGACACCCGCGCGATTATCCGCACCGAGCAGAGAATGGCCGGCAAAGGCCTGCAGATTGCAGCCGGCCACACCATCGCGCTGAGCTTTCTGCCCGGCTGGCTGAAGGCGCTGACCGCGCATGTCGGCGAGGTGCGCGCGCGGGTGATTCCGACCAACGTGCACGACTCCATTCTGATGCTCGTCAACGGCAACTGCGAGCTGATGTTTGCGTATCACCATCCCGAGTTGCCGCTGCATCTCGACCCGGTGCGTTATCAGCATCTGACGGTCGGCGTCGATACCTTCATGCCGGTGTGCCGGCCCAACGAGCGCCTCGCGCCCGCATTCCGCTTGCCGGGAACCGCGAACCGTCCGCTGCCGCTCATCTCGTACACGGAAACCAGTTACTTCGGCCGCTGCCTCGCGCTGCTTCTCGGTCGCGCAAGCGCGGCGCCGGTGCTGCAACTGCATTACGAATCGGACATGGCCGAAGTGTTGAAGAAACTCGTCATGGAAGGCGAGGGCCTCGCGTGGCTGCCGAAAAGTTCGATCACGGCCGAACTCGAATCCGGCGAGCTGGTTCCCGCCGGGCGCGCCGAATGGCATCTCGAAGTCGAACTGCGCGTTTACCGCGACGCGTCGAATCGCAGCGAGTTTCTGGAGACGCTGTGGGGGCATATTCGCGCGACCAGCCAGCCTTCGTGATAGGGTTTTCACGGGTTATGCGAAATCAGCATAGGCGCATGCAGTACTAGCATCGACGTTTTTTTGAGGTTCCCTAATATCCGTTCAGACACAGAGACCGGCTAACACAGCGCGGTTTCTGCCTTTCCTGCGCGTGGTGTGCGACTCGCTCACCGGCACTACCCCTGGACGGATTCACATGAAGAATCGCCTCACTCTCTACATCTTTGTCGGCATGGTGCTCGGCGTTGTCGTCGGGTACATCTGTCACCGCTCGGTGGCGAATGCCGACGAAGCAAAGGCCGTTGCCGGCTACTTCTCAATCATCACCGACATCTTTCTTCGGCTCGTGAAGATGATCATCGCGCCGCTGGTGTTCGCGACGCTCGTCTCCGGACTCGCGGGCATGGCGGGAACCAGCGACGTGCGCCGCATCGGCTTCCGCTCGGTGGGATGGTTCCTGTGCGCGTCGCTGTTGTCGCTCGCGCTCGGTCTGGTGCTGGCGAATGTCTTTCAACCCGGCGCGGGGCTCAATCTGGTGCAGACCAGCGCCGACGTCAGCACCGGGCTGAATACCGCCGGTCTGAACTTCAAGGATTTCGTTACTCACGCGTTTCCGACCAGCATCATCGACGCGATGGCGCGCAACGACATTCTGCAGATCCTCGTGTTCTCCGTGCTGTTCGGCGTGGTGCTGAGCGTGATCAAGAGCGACCCGCGTGTCGCGCCGCTGGTGGCCGGCGTCGACGCGCTCGTGCCCGCCATGCTGAAGCTGACCGACTACGTGATGCGCCTCGCGCCGATCGGCGTGTTCGGCGCGCTGGCCTCGGCGATCACCGTGCATGGGCTGGATGTGTTGACGACTTACGGCAAGCTGATCGGCAGCTTCTACGTGGGCCTCGTCCTGCTGTGGACGCTGCTCGTGGCGGTCGGCTATGTCTTTCTCGGCAAGCAGATCTGGGCGTTGCTGAAGGCGATTCGCGAACCCGCCATGCTCGCGTTCTCGACCGCGAGTAGCGAAGCGGCGTACCCGCGGCTGACGGAAAAGCTGGAGGAATTCGGCGTCGATAAGAAGGTGGTCGGCTTCACGCTGCCGCTCGGCTACGCGTTCAATCTCGACGGTTCGATGATGTACCAGGCGTTCGCGGCGATTTTCATCGCGCAGGCTTTCGGCATGGATATGCCGCTGGGCACGCAGATCATGATGCTGCTGGTGCTGATGGTGAGCAGCAAGGGCATGGCGGGCGTGGCGCGCGGTTCCGTGGTGGTTGTCGCGGCGGTGGCGCCGATGTTCCACCTGCCGCCTTCCGGTGTCGTGCTGATCCTCGCGATCGACCAGATCCTCGATATGGGCCGAACCGCCACCAACGTGATCGGCAACAGTATCGCGACGGCGGTGATTGCGAAGTGGGAAAACAAACGCGCGCTCAAGCGGGGGACGGTGACTGTTGCGGATGAACCGGCTTTCGTGCAATTGCAAGGCGAGACGAAATGACCGAAGGGCTGGTAAAGAGCGCGCGTAAGTTTGGCGTGGTGGGCGGACTCGGACCGCTCGCCAGCGCGGATGTATTTTTCAAACTCGTCAAATCGACGCCCGCCACGAGCGACGCCGAACACTTCGACGTGGTCTTCGAGCAGCACCCGTTCCGAACCTCCGGTGCGGGAACGGAGGCGACGACGGAGCGCAAGCTGTACATCTTCGATCTGATCAGCCGTTTCGAGAAGCAGGGCGTGACGACGGTCGTGCTGCCTTGCTTTCTCAGTCACACCTTTATCGATGAACTGCGGGCCAACTCGCCGCTGCAGATCGTCGATATGGTCGAGGCCGTACGGAGTCACGTTCGACGGCGCTTTCCGTCGGTGCGTCGCATCGGCGTGCTTGCCTCGGACTACACGCGTCGCAAAGGGCTGTTCGAGCGGTATTTTGCGTCGCCCGAATTCGAGGTGGTCTATCCGCGCCCGCGGAACGGCCTGGATCTCGTCACCGAGGCGGTGTACGGCGCGGAGGGGGTGAAGAGCGGGAACCTGAATGGCCGGCCGGCGACGCTGTTACGCGAAGCATGCGAGGACCTGATCGCGCAGGGCGCGACGATCATCGTTCCGGGGCTGACGGAAATCGCACTGGTTGCCGGAGAGATCGGGTCGTTGCCGGTGCCGCTGCTCGATTCGAATCTGGCGTACGCGCAGTACGTGGTGTCGGGGCAGTACTCGTCGCCGGAAACCTTGTTCAAGGTGGGCGTGGTGGGCGGCGTGGGTCCGGCGGCGACGGTGGACTTCATTCACAAGATCGTGCGCAATACGCCCGCCAAACGGGATCAGGATCACATCAAACTACTGGTCGAACAGAACCCGCAGATTCCGGATCGCACGGAGAGTCTGATTGGCGATGGTCCCGATCCGACCATCTCCCTTTACGCGACCTGCAAGAAGCTCGAAGCGGGCGACGCGGATCTCATCGCGATTCCGTGTAACACCGCGCATGCGTTCGTCGAACGTATCCAGCCTTATCTCAGCATACCGATCGTGAACATGCTGACGGTGACGGTCCGCTATCTGCGCGAGCACTTTCCGTCGTTGCGTTCGGTCGGCGTGCTGGCGACCTCGGGGACCGTGGAAAGCGGCGTCTATGAAAAGGCGCTGATGTCGCAAGGCTTGCAGCAGGTCCTGCCGGGCCCGGCTTTGCAGGCTCGCGTGATGGATGCCATTTACGGCGAAGAGGGCGTGAAGGCGGGCTTCACTAGTGGACAGTGCCAGCTCGATATCGCCGCCGCGATCGATGGACTCATCGCGCAAGGCGTAGAAGTTGTCATTCTCGGTTGCACCGAATTGCCGCTTCTGCTTCCACAATCGGATTACGTGGCGACGAATGGCAAGTCGGTCCACCTTGTGGATCCCACCGACGTGCTTGCGCGGCAATGCGTTGCGTACGCCACGGCCGCTGCCACCGGCGCTGCCGTTACAGCGGAAACACTCTGCGTCTAATCGACCTCAACACCTCTTCACCTCTTCTCCCGGCCTCGTGACCTGCACGAGCGCCGGGCGACGCACTACGCCTGTCATGTCCAACTATCGAGGAATTCATGCTCACAGCCAACGAACGTATCGAACACGATCTTCTCGGCGACCTCGCCGTGCCCGCGTCGGCCTATTACGGTGTGCACACGTCGCGCGCATTGGAGAACTTCCCGATCACCGGTATTCCTATTTCGGTGTATCCGAATCTCATCAATGCGCTGGCGAGCGTCAAGGAAGCGGCCGCGCTGGCGAATTACGATCTCGGACTGCTCAGCGAGCTCAAGATGTCGGCCATCGTTCAAGCGTGCAGACAGGTCCGCTCCGGGGTTGCGCATGAGCACTTTGTGGTGGACGTCATTCAGGGCGGCGCGGGTACGTCCACCAACATGAACGCCAATGAAGTCATCGCCAATCTCGCGCTTGAGCACCTCGGGCATCAGCGAGGCGAGTACGGCGTTCTTCATCCCAATGAGGACGTCAACCTCGGTCAAAGCACCAACGACGTGTACCCCACGGCGCTGAAGATCGCCACCTATGCGGGCATCATGCAATTGATCGACGCGATGGGCGTGCTGCGGGCGTCGTTCGAACGCAAGGCGGAAGAGTTCAGAAGCGATCTGAAGATGGGGCGGACGCAATTGCAGGACGCCGTGCCGATGACGTTAGGGCAGGAGTTCAGCACCTTCGCCGTGATGCTCGGTGAAGACGAGGAACGCCTCAGGGAAGCCTCGAAACTGATCTGCGAGATCAACCTGGGCGCGACGGCGATTGGTACGGGCATCAATACCCACCCGCAGTACGCGGGGCTCGTCTGTACTCATTTGAGCAGCGTGACGGGCATTGAGCTCACCACGTCGCCGAATCTGGTGGAGGCGACTCAGGACGTCGGTTCGTTCGTGCAATTGTCCGGCGTGCTGAAGCGGGTTGCCGTGAAGCTGTCGAAGACCTGCAATGATCTGCGGCTTCTGTCGAGCGGTCCGCGCGCGGGGTTGGGGGAAATCAATCTGCCGCCGGTGCAGGCGGGCTCCAGCATCATGCCGGGCAAGGTCAATCCGGTGATTCCGGAAGTGGTCAATCAGATCGCGTTCGAGGTGATCGGCAACGACGTGACCGTGAGTTTTGCGGCGGAGGCCGGGCAGCTTCAGCTCAACGCGTTCGAACCGATCATCGCGCACAGTCTTTTTAAAAGCGTGGCCCATCTGCGGGCGGGGTGCTTGACGCTGGCGTCCCGATGTGTCGACGGGATCACCGCCAATCGCGACCGGTTGCGTGCCATCGTTGAGAACTCGATTGGAATCGTGACCGCGCTCAACCCGTACATCGGCTATACGCATGCGACGGAAGTCGCGCAGGAAGCGCTCGCTTCCGGTCGCAGCGTGGCGGAGATCGTGGTCGAGAAAGGGCTGTTGAGTCAGGCGCAACTCGATGAGATTTTGCAGCCTGCGATGTTGACGCAGCCGAGGAAGGTGGGGGCGGTGTCGTAAGCGGTGGATTGACCGGCGGCTGCGGCTGTGACGCCGCCGGTTATCTTTTGACTTCAGGTCCGGTGCGAGACGGTCGCATCGGCTTGCAATGGCTGCGTCGTTATCTGGTGACGCACACCCTCAGCGGGATTGTCTCTGAAAGACCCAAAGCCGTATTCGAGCAACGTATTTGCGCCCGAAATGCGTTGTTTCGCCGTGGGGGCGCCAAGCAGAACCGCAAAGACGCGATGACGATTCAGCGTGATCCAATGCGTTCGCGGCATGTCATGCGATCATCCGACACCTACCCATAAACGCTGCGTGCTTCCATCAGGAGCAAATAGATGTCGTCAGTGGCTGCCGAAAACCCTTCCAACGCGTACGCCCTTAAAGCCGCCGCTGTCGTCGCTCCATTCGTGGACGCCAACCTGTTTTCCGGCCTGATTCTGGTCGCGCATCGTGGCAAGCCGATCTTCCACGAGGCATTCGGCCTGGCGAATCGAGAATGGATGATCGCCAACTCGCCGGATACCCGATTCCGGATCGGTTCCATCACCAAGCAGTTCACGGCGGCGGCCATCGTTATGCTTGCCGAGCGCGGCAAACTCAATGTCACAGATCTGGTTTCAACTCACTACGCGAATGCGCCGGAGAGTTGGCATGAGGCCACCATTCATCAGTTGCTGACACATACATCGGGCATTCCTTCGTACACGGGTTTTCCGGACTTCGTTTCGAAAATTGGGCGGATTGACCATACGCCCGAGCAGATTCTCGATCTGGTGCGTGACTTGCCCCTGGAATTCACACCCGGCGAGCGTTTCTCCTATTGCAATAGCGGCTATGCACTACTCGGCCTGATCGTCGAAAAGCTCAGCGGCCAGACTTACTCCGCATTTCTGCGGAGTGAAATCTTCGATCCACTCGGTATGAGCAATACGGGCTATGACGAGACTCGCGCAATTCTTCCGCGGCGGGCGGCGGGATATGAGCGCCACGGCGGAAAGTGGATCAACGCGCTGTACTCCGCGATGAGCGTCCCATACGCCGCAGGTGGCCTTTATTCGACGGCCGACGATCTTCTGCGCTGGACCGAGGCACTTTCAAACGGCAACGTCATCAGCGCGGCCTCGCTGGACGAGATGCTGCGCGATCATGGCCACGGGTACGGTTACGGCTGGTTCATTGTCAATCGATCCGACCGTCGTCTGCATCATCACGGCGGAGGAATCAACGGCTTCGTGTGCGCGCTGGACCGCTACCTGGACGACGAACTGACGGTCGTCGTTCTGTCGAATCTTCAACATGCCATTATTCCCGCAATCGCGGAGCGCCTGGCGAACCTGCATTTCGGACGCCATGAACCGCGCGCAAGCGTACCGATCGATTCGCCGCTGCTGGAGGCGTACACGGGCTGCTATCGACTGGGACCGAAGTACTTTGTGCGGGTGACGATCGAAGCGGGCGCGCTGAACATTCACGCTCGCGGACAGGAGTCGTTGCGGCTGGCGTACGCCGGCGCCGATAGCTTCTTCTGCCAGGTTCGGGACATGCAGATCGATTTCCAGCGCGCCGACGAAGGCGGCATTGTCGCGCTGCTAGACCGCGAGCGCGGCTGCGACTTCGTGGCTCATCGGGTAGAAGAAGCGTTTGCCCGGCAGATCGAACAGGCGCCCCTGCAGAGCGCCGACCATGCCGGGGCGGAAACGGAGAACTTCGCCCAATATGCCGGATGGTATCGACTCAGCGCGTATATGGACATTGAAGTGACCTGCGAGGCAGGGCAGATCCATGTTCAGGCCACCGGTCAGGAAAAGCTGGCCACCGTTTATCGCGGCATGCGCCGATTCGAGCTGGTAGGTCGAAATATCGCCGCCATTACATTCGAACTCGACGGCGACGGCACGGTGTGCAATCTGATCCTGCATCAAGCCGGGGTGGATTGGCGTGGCTTCAGGCTGAACGAGGCAAACCGTCCAGCCCAATAGACTCCTATAGCCGCACCGATTGGTCAATAGAGAAGTGTGCTCAATTGCTCATCGGCGACGCCAGTCCGATACTCGCCTTAACGTCCCCTCGCTCATAAAAATCATGGCCATGCCAACGATGAGAGCAGACCTATTCGACGCCGCGCGTTCCCGGTTCTTATGCGGGTTTGCCCGCAAGATTCAGGGCAACGCCGGTACAGGGGCCGCGAGACTCAAGGGAGCCTGACATGGCGTACACCGATCTGGCGGTACTTGGGGGAGTCGGGGTTCTCGCACTGGCTTGCCTCGCCGTATGCGGCGTGTATGTGTACTGGGGCAGCGACCGATATCGCAATCGGCAGCGGCGACGCGCCGCGCAAAAAAGCGTCGCCCAGTTGGCGGCTCCAGATAACAAAATCCTTACAGGAGCGCGAGCCACCATGGGTACGGAACTCAGTCACCTCTGCAAGACCTCCCTGTATCGGGCCGTGTTCAGCCATGATCGCGACGATAGCGTCGTGTTTCTGAGCGCCGACAGCCGCGACGACGCGCGAGCGCGCGCGGCCGCCGCGCTGGCCGCGATTCATCGCCTCGAGGTCCCGGAGGTGACGCTCAGCAATCTCGCTTCGTTTCGCGAACTGGTCGACATCGGCGTTAGCGACGATGAAGACATGCGGATCTTCGAGCTGGCGTGGAAAGGCCCGCAGGTCAGTGCATGGGCCGAGCATCCGCTGTTTCTGATCAACGATCCGAGTCTGCTCGGCAAGTGGGCCGAACTCTATGCGGATCTGGTGCGGGAAGTCGCGCTCGCCGCGATCGACCGGGCGCGAGGCTAACCGCGTAACAACGCCGCCTGTTCAGCAGCGCCCGGTGATTGCCGGTGCGCACGCGCGCGCTGACAATCCTCCCGGCAGCCATATTCCGTATGGCTTCTTCCTGATTACTTCTTGTCCACCGTCACCAGATCCTTGTCCTTGCTGTCCGCGACGAAAATAGCGAGCAGCTTGGCGGGTTCGGTGTCGCTCGCGTTCTCGCTCACGGTGTGATGGGCGCCCGGCATTTCGGTCCAGTGTTCACCGGCGTGATAAACGTGCGTCTCGCCGCCGTTGACCTGGCTGCGGATCGCGCCGGACAGCACATAGCCGACCACGAACGCCTGACCATGCCGATGCGCGGGCGTCTTGCCGCCGGGCACATAGTCCACGATCAACGCGGTCATTGTCTTGCCCGGCACGTTGGCGATCGGTTCGACGAAGGCCGGCGCGATGGTTTCGCGCGGCGCAGCGGAAGCAGCAGTGGCAGCGGTGGGGGCCGAGGCTTCCGCGGCGTAGACGATTTGCGAAGCGGTGGCGACCGAGAGAACGGCGAACGTCGTCGCCGTGATGAGTGATCGGAGATTCATGACGGATTTCCTGCCTGGATGATTTCAATAACCGATTTAACGGCGACACGCTTCCCGACGATTCGGATGACCAATCGCCCAATACGTCAGTAAGGGAAGTTATTCGACTGCGATTACGCAGTCAGCGATGCTTCGTCAGCTTCGACTGGCGACAGCTCATTCGCCCATTGCGCGGCGACGGCGTCCAGCTCACGATGCGCGCGTTCGAGCGCTTCGATGCGAGCTTGCTGATCCGAGAACTGCAGCGGCTGCGCATCGACGAAGGTGGGGTTCGCTACGCCGATAAATCCGAACGCGGCTTTCAATGCCGGTGTGAGCGCGTCCATCGACGAGAACGGGGCGGCGCGCAGATCCGCACCGCGACTCGTGATGAAGATGGTTTTCTGCCGCTGGAGTTGCCCTTCGATCCGACCGTCCGCGGTATTCACGTACGTGAGCCCGGTGCGCGTGACGTTGTCGATATAGGCCTTGAACGCGGACGGCATCGACCAGTTGTACATCGGCATGGCGAAAATCAGTGCGTCGGCATCGAGCAGGCGCTGGCACAACGCGTCCGAAGCAGCCAACGTTGCCTTCATGGCCGGTGTGCGCTCGTGCTCCGGCGTGTAGGTGGCAATCGCGAACGCTTCGGTGACGTGCGCGGGCGTATCGACCGTGACGTCCAGATAATCGATGTCGAACTCCACGCCTTCACTGCGCAAGCGTTCGATGAAATAGCGGCTCAACGCGCGCGAGTTGGAACGTTCGCGCTTGGCGCTCGCGTCGACGTGCAGGACTTTCATGACTTCTCTCCTTGATGGGAATTTCGATGAGGATTGCTGCTCTCGCTGCGGCGTGTGGACGAGCGGTGCCCGAGCCACTTGACGACCTGATGCCCGTAGGTGGCGGGCGCTTTTTCGACCGTGCGCGTTGCCAGATCGGCTAACGAATGCGCGGCGAGGGATTCGGTCATGCGCTTTTCGGCGTCCAGCATCACGGCATGGATCGAACACACGCCGCGCGTGGCCCATGCCGGCGGCTTATCGCCGAACACCGCGCAATTCGCGCGGATTTCACGGCAATCGAACAGCGCCTTGTTGCCGTCGATTGCATTCACGACGTCGAGCACGCTGATCTCGGCCGCCGGCCGCGCCAGCCGGAAACCACCCCGTACGCCCTCGGTCGCGGCAACAATGCCGCCCCGCGAGAGCTTGGTGAACAGCTTGGCGACGTACTCCACCGGCACGCCCTGAAGCTCCGCGAGATCTTTCGCGCTGGCGTCGCTCACGCCAGCGGCGGGATCGCTGAGATAGAGCAGGCAATGCAACCCATACTCGACACCTGTGCTGATGTGTGACATTTCCTTAACTCCGACTCACGATATCGTAGTTAGAAATGTAATCGACTTTGGCCTCGGGTGCAACCCCAGGTTCCTGGAACACAGTGTTGCTTGGCCGTGGTGGCGCCCGGTTCGGTACGCCTCACGCGGCAGGGCACAGAGTAGGCGGTGCGTCGGCTGCGGCAAATAGCCGGTTCCGGCGATTTTCAGGTGACCAGCGCAGAGCGCGCGGGTTTGGACGTGGGGGTTAACGCAGTTCGGGAGCGAGGGGGCTCGCTCCCGAATCGGTCTTGTGCGAAGCGGCTTGTTATTCGATTATTCGATTATTCGAGCGCCGTGGCCGGACCGAAGAACTCGTAACGGCTTTGCGACTCGGGCACGCCGACCGCCTTGAGATGCTTCTTCATGGCCTTCATGAAGGCGATCGGGCCGAGAAAATAGACATCGACGTCGCGCGTTGTGGGCAGCCAGCGATCGAGCCGCGCCTCGTCGAGATAGCCGATCCCGTGCGCGTCGGCGTCCTGCGCGCGGCGCTGCTCATAGCAGTAGAAGCGCTTCAGTTGCGGATGACGCGCGGCGAGTTGATCGATCGTGTCGCGGAACGCATGCACGCCACCGTGTCGCGCGGCATGGATGAAATGCACCGGACGTCCCCTGCCGAGCGCGGCCTGCAGCATCGCCAGCGTCGGAGTGATGCCGACGCCGCCGCTAATCAGCACGAGTGGTTTGTCGCCGGGTTGAAGCTTGAAATCGCCGGCCGGCGCGAACAGGTTCAGCGTATCGTTTTCGGCGATCTGCTCGTGCAGGTAATTCGACGCCTTGCCATTCGGCTCGCGCTTCACGCTGATGCGGTACTCGCGGCCATCGGCCATGGCCGACAGCGAATAGTTGCGGCGCACTTCGACGCCGTCTATCACGAGCCGCACGCCGATGTACTGGCCCGGCTCGAACGCGAGCAATTCACCGCCGTCGTCGGGGCGCAGATGGAACGACGTGATCTCGTCGCTCTCGCGCACCTTGCGGGCCACGCGGAACCGCCGCGTACCGCGCCAGCCGCCGGGCGCCGCCTCTCTGTCGGCGTACATCGTTTCTTCGATGCCGATCAGCAGATCGGCGAGTTGCTGATACGCGGCGGCCCAGGCTTCGATCACCGCGTCGGTGGCGATCTCCGCGCCGAGCACTTCGCGGATGGAGCGCAGCAGGCATTGGCCGACAATCGGATAGTGCTCGGGCAGGATATTCAGCGCGACGTGCTTGTTGGTGATTTGTCCGACGAGGCCGCCGAGTTGATCGAGCTTGTCGATATGGCGCGCGTACATCAGCACGCCGTTGGCGAGCGCGCGTTGCTGCGCGCCGCTGGCCTGATTCGCCTGGTTGAACAGCGGGCGCACCTCGGGATGCTCGTTGATCAGCAGGTCGTAGAAGTGCGTGGTCAGCGCTTCGCCGCCGCTTTCGAGAAGCGGCACGGTGGCTTTGACGATGGCGCGATGGTCGGGGGAAAGCATGGAAGAGTCCTCGTGGTGAGTGGGTGACGGGCCGGACCTCGGCCGATGCCTTCTCTATCCATGTTTCGTGCCAGGTGTAAAATTCAAACAAATCAATGAGCTAATTTTAAATATGGTCGATTCGACTCTGGTCAAAGAGACTCCGTCTGCAGTCGGATTGACTGCGCGGGTGGTGCTGGATGCGCTGACGCCACTGATCCAGGATCTGTCGCGCGAGCTGTCCGACAGCGAGCGCTTTCGCCGCTTGTTGAGCAGTCTGCGCACGCTGTTTCCCGGCGACGCCGCGGCGCTGTTGCGCCTTGAAGGCGACACGCTGGTGCCGCTCGCGATCGACGGCCTGAGCAGCGATACGCTCGGGCGGCGCTTTCGTGTCAGCGAGCATCCCCGCTTCGCGCAATTGCTATCGCGGCCGGAGCCGACCCGGTTCGCCGCCGACTCCGATTTGCCCGACCCCTACGACGGCCTGGTGCAGGGCGTGGCGGGGCATCTCGAGGTCCACGATTGCCTGGGCTGTCCGCTATTGATCGGCGGCCGCCCGTGGGGGCTTCTCACTCTCGACGCGTTGAACCCGGCGCGCTTCGACGCGATCGACATGGCGTCGTTGCAGGCCTTCCTGAGCCTCGCGGCGGCGACCGTCAGCGTGGTGGAGCGAATCGACACACTGGCGCGCACGGGCGAAGAAGAACGGCGGCGTGCCGAAGCGTATCGGCAGGCGAGCGGGCAGAGCCGTCGCGAGATGGTCGGCAGCAGCGAGTCGCACAAGCATCTGATCGAAGAAATCGAAGTGGTGGCCGGCAGCGATCTGACCGTGCTGATTACCGGCGAGACCGGGGTCGGCAAGGAACTCGTGGCGAACGCGATTCATGCGCTGTCGTCGCGGGCCGGCAAGCCGATGATCAGTCTCAACTGCGCGGCGTTGCCGGATACGCTGGTGGAAAGCGAATTGTTCGGGCATGTGCGGGGCGCGTTTTCCGGCGCGTCGTCGGACCGGCGCGGCAAATTCGAACTCGCCGATGGCGGCACGCTGTTTCTGGACGAGGTCGGCGAGTTGCCGCTCGCCGTGCAAGCCAAGTTGCTGCGCGTGCTGCAAAACGGCCAGTTGCAGCGAATCGGCTCGGATCACGAACACAACGTCGACGTCCGCCTGATCGCCGCGACGAATCGCGATCTCGCCGAAGAGGTGAGGGCGGGCCGCTTTCGTGCCGACTTTTATCACCGCCTCAGTGTTTATCCGCTGCGTGTGCCGCCGTTGCGTGAACGCGGCCGGGACGTGTTGTTGCTGGCGGGCTTTTTCCTCGAAGAAAACCGCTCGCGGCTCGGCTTGCTGAGTCTGCGTCTCGCCGCCGACGCGCAAGCCGCGCTGCTGCGTTATCCCTGGCCGGGCAACGTGCGCGAACTCGAACATCTGATTGGACGTAGCGCGCTCAAGGCGCTGGCGAGCAATCGCGAACGTCGGCGGATTCTCACGTTGAACGCGGCCGATTTCGCTTTTTCCGGCGCGCTTGGCGGCGAACCGCAGGAAGCCGTGCCCGCGTCCGCGCCGGCCGTCGTGGAGAAGGATTTTCGCAGCGCGGTGACGGCGTTCGAACGGAGCATCGTGGTCGAGACGTTGGAACGGCATGAGCAGAATTGGGCCGCGGCGGCGCGTGAGCTTGGCCTCGATCGCGCGAACCTCAACCGGCTCGCGAAGCGGCTCGGTTTGAAGTAGCGCGGCACGCCGCGAAGCGGGCGGGGCGCGCATCCCAGGTTAGACTTCGTGGATGGAAAACATCGATCTAACCAGCGTGGTTCGTCGGCTGTCGCCGGGAACGCAATTCATTGCCGGCAAGCCGGCTGATGAAGACGTGTGGACGTTCAACGGAGAAGCAGATGAGCAGTGAAAAATCGAAGCGTGCGCGTCGCGCCGCGGAGGACCTTTTCGGCGGACTGCCGGCCAGCGGTTCCACGGCCGCGAGCCGCCCGTCGAACCCTTTCGGCGACCCGTTCTCCAAGTCAACCAGTTTCGTGCCCGCAGACGACTTGCTGATCACCTTGCCGGCTGAAATGGAACTGCCGCCCGGCTATGCCGATTCGGCGGCCATGCGAGACGCGCTCACGCGCGCCTGGCGGATGGACTGGATCAAGGTGGGGAAAGACGAGTGTGTGGTCAGATTGCCGGTCGACTGGATCGCGGATAAATCGGTGGACGGCGTGCTGCGTATCAAGGGCGCCGGCATCGTGCGTGCCGAGGGCCGGCTGGTGAAAGGCGCCACGCTGCTGATCCTGCCGCGTTACTACCTGAAGGCGGAGTTCCACGACCTGAACGAACACTGCCGGATCGTCGTGCGGGACCGCGCGCGTAACAACGCCATCCTCAAGGAATCGTTCTGGGACACGCGCAGCGGCCCGAATCATCCGCAGTGGAAGGTGCTGTCCGACTGGCTCGACACGCAATACCCCGCCCACCGCGACCCGCTCCGCTATTGGGACGATTGCGAAGACAACGTTCGCTCCGCCTGAGCCGCGCATTGCCATGTCGCATCTGAAATACCTGACCGGTTATCCGGCGCCGCTGCAGGAGAAGGTCAAGAAGCTGATCGCCGACGAGCAGCTTGGCGCGTATCTCGCCGAGCGTTATCCGAACACGCACGACGTGCAAACCGACCGGGCCTTATATGCGTACTGCGCCGATCTGAAGCGAGAACATTTGCGCAGCGCGGAGCAGATCGACAAGGTCACGTACGACAGCAAGCTCGACGTCGTCCGTCACGCGCTCGGGCTGCACACCAGCATTTCCCGCGTGCAGGGCGGCAAGCTCAAAGCGAAGAAGGAAATCCGCGTTGCGTCGCTGTTCAAGGCGGCGGCGCCGGAGTTTCTGAAAATGATCGTCGTCCACGAGCTCGCGCATCTGAAGGAAAGCGATCACAACAAGGCTTTCTACCGCTTGTGCGAGTT
Source organism: Paraburkholderia sp. BCC1876 (assembly GCF_902833695.1). Lineage (NCBI taxonomy): Bacteria > Pseudomonadati > Pseudomonadota > Betaproteobacteria > Burkholderiales > Burkholderiaceae > Paraburkholderia > Paraburkholderia sp. BCC1876. The sequence goes on from NZ_CADFGI010000006.1 coordinate 283,032, forward strand.
CATGCAGCCGGGTTACCACCAGATCGAATTCGATTTGCGTCTGTATCTGACGCATCGCGACCTGGCGAAGAGCCAGGTCGCGCGCCCGGTACTTTAGGTTTTAGCCCGCAAGCTCCAAGCCTTAAGCTTCAGGCCGCCACGGCCTCGTGCGTTTCGAGCAACTCGCCCGTTTCACTCACAGTGACTTTCGACGCTTTCAACAGCACCGGAATCGACTTCGACGTCGGCGTGCCCGCGCCGTCGGCGACGGAAGAGAGCGGCACCAGCGGATTCGTCTCCGGATAGTAAGCGCCGAGGCAACCGCGCGGAATGTCGTACTCCACCAGCAGGAAACCGTCGGCGTGACGCTCGATGCCGTCGGCCCACACGCTCGTGATATCCACGCGCTGACCGACCGAGAAACCGAGCATCGCGATATCGTCCTTATGGGCGAACAGCACGCGCCGTTGTCCATAGACGCCGCGATAACGGTCGTCGAGGCCGTAAATCGTCGTGTTGTACTGGTCGTGCGAACGCGTCGTCATCAAGGTCATCAGACGCTCGCCGTATTGCTTGCGCGCCTGGTGAATCGGCGTGTCGACCGCAATCGCATGCACCAGAAACTGCGCCTTGCCGCTCGGCGTTTTCCAGATCCGCTCGCGTGACGCGACACCGAGGTGAAAGCCGCCGGGGGTCTTGAGCCGCTCGTTGTAATCGTGAAAGCCTTCGATCACTTGCGCGATGCCGTCGCGGATCAGCGAGTAATCCGCCGTCTGCGCGAGCCAGTCCACTTTGTCGCTGCCGAGCGTGGCCTTCGCCATACGCGCGACGATCGCGATCTCCGACAGCAGATTCTCCGACGCCGGTTTGTTCATACCGTACGAGATGTGCACCATGCTCATCGAGTCTTCGACGCTCACGCCTTGCGCCACGCCATTCTGCAGATCGATCTCGGTGCGCCCGAGGGTCGGCAGAATCAGCGCGTCGCGGCCGTGAATAAGATGGCTGCGGTTCAGCTTGGTGGTGATGTGTACGGTCAGTGCGCAGGAACGCATCGCGTCCCACGTACGCGGCGTGTCGGGCGTCGCGATCGAGAAGTTGCCGCCGAGGCCGATGAACACCTTCACCTTACCGTCGAGCATCGCCTGAATCGTGTTGACCACGTCGAGTCCGTGCTCGCGCGGCGGCTCGAAATCGTAGACCTCGCCGAGCCGGTCGAGAAACGCCTGGGTCGGCCGTTCTTCAATGCCGACCGTGCGGTCGCCCTGCACGTTCGAGTGGCCGCGCACCGGGCACAGACCCGCGCCGCGCCGGCCGATATTGCCGCGCATCATCATCAGGTTCGACAGCAACTGAATCGTCGGCACCGAATTCTTGTGTTGCGTGAGGCCCATGCCCCACGTCGAAATCACCGCGCGGCCCTTCACGTAGATGTCGGCGAGTTTCAGCACCTCGTCGAACGGCACACCGGCTTCGGCGACGATCGTGTCCCAGTTTTCGGCGCGCAGGTCGTCGGCGAACGCGTCGAAGCCCACGGTGTGTTGCGCGAGGAATTCGAGGTCCAGCACGCGTTCGAGACTGGAGGCCTGCGCTTCGTCGTCGAGTTCGATCACGCGTTTGGCCACGCCCTTGATCAGCGCGAAGTCACCGCCGACCTTCGGGCGAATGAACACGGAGCTGATCTTCGTGCTCCCCATGGTCAGCATTTCCACCGGATGCTGCGGGCTCGCGAAGCGTTCCAACCCGCGCTCCTTCAGCGGATTGATCGACACGATGGTCGCGCCGCGCTTCGCGCATTCGCGCAGTTCGCCGAGCATGCGCGGATGGTTGGTGGCCGGATTCTGGCCGAAGATCAGCAGCGTGTCGGCGTGTTCGAAATCGTCGAGCGTGACCGTGCCCTTGCCGATGCCGACCGTGCCTGGCAAACCGCGGCTGGTCGCTTCGTGGCACATGTTCGAACAGTCGGGGAAGTTGTTCGTGCCGTACATGCGCACGAACAACTGGTAGAGGAAGGCGGCTTCGTTGCTGGCGCGGCCGGAGGTGTAGAAGGCGGCGTCGTCGGGATGGTCGAGCGCGTTCAGATGGCGCGCGATCAGGTCGAATGCTTCGTCCCAGCCGATCGGCACGTAACGGTCGCGCAGCGCGTCGTAGACGAGCGGATCGGTCAGGCGGCCGTGCTGTTCGAGTTCGAAATCGGACTGCGCCATCAGCGCTTCGACCGTGTGTTCTTCGAAGAACGCGGGCGTGACGCGTTTGCTGGTCGCCTCGGCGGCGACCGCCTTCACGCCGTTCTCGCAGAACTCGAAGGTGGACGCGTGCTCGCGGTCCGGCCATGCGCAGCCCGGGCAGTCGAAGCCGTTCGGCTGATTCTGCTTGAGCAGCGTGCGGTAGTTGCCGCCCGCGACCTTTTCCTTGAGCAGGTTGATGGCGACGTATTTCAGCGCGCCCCAGCCGGCGGCGGGGTGCGTGTAGGGTTCGATGCGAGCTTCGGGTTTCTTCATGATCTTGCCGCCGGATGGGCCTCGACATGGCTTTTAAGCCGATACCGTGAGCCTACTGTGTTCCAAATAGCGCGCAGCATACAGAAAATTGGAAAGGGGAGGGATACAGTTGCGGGGCTTTTGGCATAGACTGGCGTCCCAGCCCATGCCGGCGTGAGCGTTCTTTGAATGTTCTCTGCGTGTTCTTTTGAACGCCCCGGCGTTTTCTGTGAGCCCAATCCTTGAAACTGTACGAAAAGCTTGCCGCGGAAATGACGGAGGCCGTACGCCGTGGCGTGTTCGCGCCGGGCGAGCGGATTCCGTCGGTGCGGCAAGCGAGCCAGCAGCACGGCGTCAGCATCAAGACGGTGCTGCATGCGTATGCGTTGCTGGAAAGCCTGGGGATCGTCGAGACCCGTCCGCAGTCGGGCTATTTCGTACGCGACGCCGCGGCCACGGCCGCCGCGCTCGACCGGGCGGCTGTTTCGGCAGTGTCCGCTGTCTCAGCGGTCTTCGAGCAGCAGCGCCTGACCCGCCAGCCCGCGCCGCAGGCGTCGCCGGTAGCCGCCGCGGTCGACGTGAGCCGGCTGGTGCTGTCCACGCTGCGCAGCATTCGCGCGCACGACGCCGTGCCGTTCGGCTCGCCGTATCCCGATCCTTCGCTGTTCCCCTGGCGGCGCATCAACCAGTACGCGAACGCGATCGCGCGACGTCAGGCGAGCTGGAATCTGATCGACGATTTACCGCCGGGCAACCCCGAACTGATCCGCCAGATCGCGCGGCGTTACGCCGAAAACGGCGTGCCGGTCGATCCGGGCGAGATCGTCATCACGCTCGGCGCAACCGAGGCGATCAACCTGAGTCTGCAAGCGGTCGCCAAACCGGGCGACACGGTGGCCGTCGAATCGCCGACCTACTACGCAATGCTGCACGCGATCGAACGTCTGGGCATGCGCGCGATCGAGGTGGCGACGCATCCGGTGCACGGCATCGACATCGACGCGCTGGCGCGAGTGATTGCCGAACAGAAGATCGCCGCCTGCATGGTGATGCCGAACTTCCAGAATCCGCTCGGTTTCCAGATGCCCGACGCGCGCAAACAGCAACTCGTCGAACTGCTCGGCGCGCACGACATTCCCGTGATCGAGAACGACGTCTATCAGGAACTGTATTTCGGCGACACGCGGCCTTCGACGCTGAAGAGCTTCGACACGCGCGGCCTGGTGCTGCATTGCGCGTCGTTTTCGAAGAGTCTGACCGCGTCGTACCGGATCGGTTGGGCGCTGCCGGGACGGTATCGCGCGCAGGTCGAGAAGCTGAAGTTTCTCAACACGCTGACCACGCCGTCGGTGCCGCAGGTCGCCGTGGCGGATTATCTGCGCAACGATGGTTACGATCGGCATTTGCGGCACGTGCGCAAGGTTTACCGGCAGCAGGCGCACATCATGACGGCGCTGGTGCAGCGGTTTTTTCCGACCGGCACGCGGATGTCGACGCCGCAGGGCGGCTATGTGCTGTGGGTGGAATTGCCCGAGCGGGTGGACTCGATGCGGCTCTACCAGGCGGCGCTCGCGCGTAGCATCACGGTGGGGCCGGGGATGATGTTTTCGACGCGTAACGATTTCCGGCATTTCATCCGGCTGAACTACAGCTATCCGTGGACGGCGCAGACGGAAGCGGCGTTGAAGACTTTGGGCGAACTGGTCACGCAGATGGCGTGAGTCCACGGAGCGGCATCTGATGAGATTGACGGATTAGGCGGAGAGACTGGGAGACAAACCATGCAAGACGACGAAATCGATCCCGTGCTGGTGGCCGTGCTGGCGCAGTTGTGGCGGGCGCATCGCGAAACGCCGGGCGGCGCGTGGTCGCTCGCCAAACTGTCGAAGCAGGCCGGCGTGCCGATGAGCGGCCTGCGCCGGCAACTGACAGCGTTAGCCGATGGCGGGTTGGTTGAGACCACCTTCAATGAGGAAGGCACCGGCACGGCGCGCCTGAGCGAGGTCGGCGAGGGGTTGTGCGCGGAGTTGTTCAGCGAGAGAGCGGGCAATGACGATGATGACGATGGCGATGACGATGCGCCCGATCAGGATCAGATGGACCCGCCGCCGAAGATCCACTAAGTCATCTCCACGAGCGCGATGCCAGGCCCCGCGCCTATCAATTCGGGCTTATCCAAAACGCATTTGCCCCATGCCAATACGCGAAAAATTGATGCGCGCCACAGCCGCAAAAAAACGGCAAAAAGCCGCAAAAAAATTTTCGCGCTGAAATTGACCTCCGAATATGGCCCCCTATGCTGGAGCCTTGCCTGGTGATGTCGAGCCACGCCAGGCGCTGCGGCGGGCACCTTTATCCATCTTCGGAGAATCCATGAAAACAAAGCTGGCGCGAGCCCTCCATCATTCATTGCGCATTAGAGGCGTCCGTGCCGTGCTGGCCGCGACGCTTGCGTTAGGTGCGGCTAGCGCCGTACATGTCGCGGTCGCGGCCACCGCGCAGCCGCTCGGCATCGCGTTCGTCTACCTCGGCAATCCGGGCGACGCCGGCTGGACCTACGCGCACGAACAGGGCGTTAAAGCGGTCGAGGCGAAGTTCGGCGACAAGGTCAAGGTAACGCGTGTCGAGAACGTGCCGGAATCGGCGGATTCGGAGCGCGTGTTTCGCGATCTGGCGTCCAAGGGCAACAAGATCGTGGTCGGATCGAGCTTCGGCTTCCAGGACTTCGAACTGAAGGTCGCGAAAGATTTCCCGGACACCGTGTTCGAACACGCGACCGGCTACAAGAAGGCGGCCAACTTCGGCACCTATGACGTGCGCACCTATCAGAGCGCGTACCTCGCGGGTCTCGTCGCGGGTTATACGACGAAGTCGAACACGCTCGGCTTCGTGGGCTCGGTGCCGGTGCCCGAAGTCGTGCGCAACATCAACGCATTCACGTTGGGCGCGCGCTCGGTCAATCCGAAGGTGCGGGTGAAGGTGGTGTGGATCAATAGCTGGTTCGATCCGGGCCTCGAAAAACAGGCCGCCGAAACGCTGATCGGTCAGGGCGCCGATGTGCTGATTCAGAACACCGATTCGACCGCGACCATGCAGACCGCCGAGCAGAAGAAAGTGCATGCGTTCGGTTGGGATTCCGACATGAAGAAGTTCGGGCCGAATGCGCAACTCGGCGCGTGCGTGAGCAACTGGGGCGTGTATTACACGCATCTGGTGGATCAGGTGATGGCGGGCACGTGGAATAACACGCCGGTCTGGTGGGGGCTCAAAGAGAAAGCGATCGACCTCGCCGACATCAACACCGACGCCGTGTCGCCGGTCGCGCAAAAGGCGTTGAGCCAGAAGCGCGACGACATCATCGCGGGCCGCTTCAATCCGTTCGCGGGACCGATCATGGATCAATCCGGCGCGGTGAAGGTGGCGGCTGGAAAGTCGCTGAGCGATCCCGAGTTGCTGCGCCTGAACTGGTTCGTGCAAGGCGTGGACGGGTCGCTGCCTAAGTGAAGGCAGACCCTGGTGTGAGCGGCCGCGTCACGGCGCGGCGGCCGCTGCCACCTCCGTTGTCGCGGTGGGTTCGAGCATCGCGACGCCGCAGAACCAGTCGCCGCCATGCGGCTTGTATTTCCATCGACTGCCGTTCTCGCTGAGCACGGTGGAACACTGATCGTTCACCACGATCCCGGGATTCGCGGCGGTGCATTGGAGCATCGCCGTGGTGGTTTTTTGCGCGGGTGGCAGCGGCGCTTGCGTGCCCGCCTGCAAACTCGCGTTCAAACGCTGCAGTTCCTCGATACGCGTCGCGTACCACGTCGAGAGGCACGCCGCATCGCGGCAGTTCGCTTCCCGCCACGCCCATTTACTGTCGCTGTCGTTGAGAAAGGCCCGCCGGTTGACGACTCGCCGTCGTGCTTTCCAGTACAGTTGGCCTAGCGTGTCGTCGAGCGTCGAGAGCGCGGGGTCGTTGCAAATCATGCGCTCCGTCAGCGAGCGTCCCTTGTTGCAGTCGAAGCTGGTCGCATGCGCGGACAGGCTGGCGAGCATCAGCGCGGCGATCAGGCAAGGGCGAAGGTTCTTCATGGCGGTCCCGGCAGTGCATGGCTTTTTCATGCCGTCGATGATCGGTCGAGTCGCCGCAACCCGGACGTCGGAACAACGCGTGAGTTCGGGTGGGTGATTACAAAATCTTGCCGGTCGAGACGAATGCGAAGGCTTAAACGACTTGGCGCCGCGCGTTGACGGAACGCTTTCAGGCATGCGCCGTGCAACTCACGGAGCAGCGGACGGGGATGGGTGGATGCCACGGTCTTCATCACCCGCGCAGATCGGCCGGCAGTCGGAACGCGGCCGTTGAGAAGCAGGAAAAACAGCAGGCAACGGGAGACAGAATGAAACAACACCTCGTTCGACATTTTCGATGTCTTTATGCAGCGGCCGGTTTGTTCGCTGTGTCCGCGGGGGCCCACGCGCAGTCGCAGGCTTATACGAGCAGCACGGTTAACGTGCGTGCTGGTCCCGCGTCGGATTACCCGGTCGTGACGCAGTTGCCCGGCGGCGTGCCGCTGACCGTGATGGGGTGTCTCAGCAACTATCAATGGTGCGATGTCGCCGCGCCGAATCTGCGCGGCTGGGTGTATGCGGGACGTCTCACGTATCCGTACCAGGGCGGCAACGTGCCGGTGATGAACTACGGCACGGTGATCGGCCTGCCGATCGTGACGTTTTCGATTGGCGCTTACTGGGGGAATTACTATCGCGGCCGGCCGTGGTATGGGCAGCAGTCGCGCTGGGCGCATCATCCGCCGCCGCCTCCGCCGCGACCTGGTGCGGGACGGCCGCCGGGTGGTGGTCGACCGGGTGGTCCGCCGCCTGGGAATGTAGGTGGTGGTCGGCCGGGCGGTCCGCCGCCAGGGAATGCGGGTGGTGGTCGACCGGGCGGTCCGCCTCCAGGGAATGCGGGTGGTGGTCGTCCGGGTGGTCCGCCGCCGGGGAATGCGGGTGGTGGTCGACCGGGTGGTCCGCCGCCGGGGAATGCAGGTGGTGGTCGACCGGGTGGGCCTCAGCCCGGGAATGGGGGTGCCGGTCGTCCAGGCGGTCCTCAGGGCAATGCGGGTGGCCGTCCTCAAGGCGGTCCTCCGCAAGGTGGCGGAGGCCGGCCACAGGGCGGCGGCAACGGCGGCGGTGGTGGTGGTGGCGGTGGCGGTGGCGGTGGCCGTCCACCCGATCAGCACTGAATGCGGGAGCGGCGCTCGCGAGTGGAACACAACGACTCGACGCGCTCGCTCAACCAGAAGACCTGCGACGGCCCCTTTCTTAGCGGGCCGTCGACTCGCCCCCGTCGATCTCCGTAAGCCGCGGTGCGTTCAATATGCCCCATTCACAAATGCAGAACTCACCGCCCGCAGCGTCTCCTGCGAACGCGGATCGCTCAACCGCGTGTCCTGCACCCGCTCAGACACCGGCAGCCGCCAGCCAACACCTCGCTCGACACAACACGGCACACACCCGCCCATAACCGGCCCGTCAGCCGCCAAGTCCCGTCAAAATTTATGCGTCGCGATTAAATCGCGACAGACTCGCGTAAACCCCGGTGCGCCGCGTACACTAAGCTGCCGATGTTGGATTGGGGGGAGCGCACATATGACTTGTGAAGCGACATCTGGTAGCGCGGCGGAAACCAGGCCTGAGAGCACATCCGGGAGCACACCTGAGAGCACTCACTATCGGCCGGAACTGGCCGAGGAGGTGCTGGCGTCGGAGCGCAGCGTGTTGCGGCTGATCTCGCGCAATACGCCGCTGCCCGAACTGCTCGACGAAGTCTGCCGTCACGCGGAAGCGTTGCTCGGTGGCGGCGCGTTGTGCTCGATCCTGCTACTGGACCCCGACGGCGTGCATGTCAGGGTAGGTGGCGCCCCTTCGCTGCCGGCGCACTACAGCGCCGCGCTCGACGGCATCGTGATCGGCCCGCAGGTGGGCTCCTGCGGCACCGCGATGTACGAGCGTCGCCTCGTCGCGGTGGACGATATCGAAACCGATCCGCTGTGGGCGGATTACCGGCACCTGGCGTTGCCGCTCGGCCTGCGCGCCTGCTGGTCGGTGCCGTTCGACAACGACGCCGGCGTCGTGCTCGGCGCGTTCGCGGTGTATCACCGCACGCAGCGCCGGCCGACCGCCGAAGAAGAAACCATGCTGCGCGACATCAGCCGCAGCGTCGGTCTGGCCGTTCAACAGGACGCCATCTCGCAACGTCTCGAACAAAGCGAAGAACATCACCGGCTGGTGGTCGATCATCTGATCGAGGGGATCGTCGTGCAGTCGCGCGAGGGTATTGTGCTGGCCTGCAATCCGAGCGCGCAGCGCATGTTGCGCACGACCTCGCAACTCGTCGGGCGCAGCATCCAGAGCGTCATGAAGCGCGCCTATCACGAAGACGGCGCGCTCGTGACCGAGGCCGAGCGTCCGACCGTGCGGGTGCTGGCAAGCGGCAAGCCGATGCTGGGCGTCACGATCGGTCTGGAGCTGGTCGACGGCAACGTGGTCTGGCTCACCGAAAACGTCGTGCCGATCTTCAAGCCGGGCGACACCGTGGCGGCCTCGGTGCTGATTTCATTTACCGACATCGGGCCGGTGCGCGAGGCGCAACGGCAACTCAAGTTTCTCGCCACCCGCGATTCGCTGACCGGTCTCTATAACCGCGCCTATCTGACCGAGCGGATGCGCGACCTGTTCAAGCCGGGCTCGGCGCCCGGCATGCCGGAACTGGCGAGTGTCGCGGTGCTGTTCGTCGATCTGGACAGCTTCAAGAAGGTCAACGACACCGCCGGTCACGAAGCCGGCGACGCCTTGCTGTGCAGCGTCGCGGAGCGCCTGTCGGCCTGCATTGGCCGCGACGACACGCTCGCGCGCGTGGGCGGCGACGAGTTCGTGATCGTGGTCAGCGCGTACGACAACTCCGCGCATCTGATCGGCCTCGCGCGTCGCATTCTCGACATGATCGCGCTGCCGTTCGCGGTGGCGGATACCGAGTACTACCTGGGGGCGTCGATCGGCATCAGCCTGTTTCCCGAAGACGGCCAGGACGTCGCCACGCTGATGCGCAACGCCGATTCCGCGATGTACCACGCGAAGCAGCGCGGCCGGAACAACTTCCAGTTTTTTACCGCCGAGCTCAATCAGCATCTGCAACGCCGCTTCGTGATCGAGCAGGCGTTGCGGCGCGCGCTCGCCGGCAACGAGCTGAGCCTCGTGTATCAGCCGATCGTCGACAGTCAGGACGGCCGCACGATTGGTGCGGAAGCCTTGCTGCGCTGGTACAACGGCGAGCTGGGCAACGTGTCGCCGGTCGAATTCATTCCGGTCGCGGAAGATTCGGGCCTGATCGCCGAGATCGGCGAGTGGGTGCTGGCGCGCGCTTGCGAACAGGCCGCACTGTGGCGGCAGACGCTGGCGCCCGAGTTGATCGTCGCGGTGAACCTGTCGCCGCGGCAGTTCAACGACGGCCTGCTGGAGCGCATCGAACGCTGTCTGACGCGCTCCGGGCTCGATCCGGCGGCGCTGGAGCTGGAAATCACCGAACGGCTGCTGATGCACGACAGCGACTCCGTGCTGCCGATCCTGAGCGCGCTGAACGGCATGGGCGTGCGGATTTCCGTCGACGATTTCGGCACCGGCTATTCGTCGCTGTCGTATCTGAAGCGGTTCCCGCTGCATAACCTGAAAATCGACCGGTCGTTCGTTGCCGGCTTGCCGGATCATCGCGATTCGATCGCGATCACGCAGGCGGTGGTGGCCATGGCCCATTCGCTCGGCATGAACGTGACCGCCGAAGGCGTCGAGACCGTCGAACAGGCGGCGTTTCTGCGGTCGATCCATTGCGACAAGCAGCAGGGCTATCTGTACAGCCGACCCGTGGGCGCAAGCGCCTACGCCCGCGGGTTGGGCGAAGCGCAGCTGGGCATGATCGACGGCGCGGTCCGGGGTGCGATTCATACGCGCTGTAGCGGCACTTAAGCCGCGCTGAAGCCGATTGTTCTGTTTGGCAAACAACTGACTTCGCTTTCCTGGTATTTATCCGGAGGCGCGGTCTCCCTACAATTCACCCATCGAAACGTAAATGGTGCATGGCGTCGAAGCGACGCCGGGCGATGGGAGTGGTTATGCCGGCTTTAATCAGAGATCAGCTTTACCGGCCGTCGGTGGTTCTGCCGATGGTCGCGCTCATGCAGGTGATGGTGTCGCAGGACTTCAATCTCGGCCAGGTCGGCTGGGTCGTGGCGGCGCGCGGTGCGCAGGCGGCGTTGCAACGCTCGCGCCGGTTGATTTGCGCCGCGGCACATTGCGAGGCTTGAGCGCGTAAGGGCTTAAGAGCTTAAGCGCACCCAGCACAGGCAACCTGAAGCGCTGAGGGTAAGATGCTACGACCTGCATTCAAGCCCCAGGAGCGTTGCCATGCCACAGCACTTCGACGCGGTCGTGATCGGTACGGGACAAGGCGGTTCGCCGCTGGCCGTACGCCTTGGTGAAAGCGGCCGCAAAACGGCGGTGATCGAGCGGGGCGCCTTTGGCGGGACCTGCGTGAATGTCGGCTGTACGCCGACCAAATCTTATGTGGCCAGCGCCCGCGCGGCGCATGTGGCGCGTCATGCCGCGGAACTGGGCGTGCAGGTGAGCGGGACCGTCAGCGTCGATCTGGCGGCCGTCAAGGCGCGCAAGGACCGCATCATCGGCCAGTCACGCGACGGCGTCGAACAATGGCTGCGCGGCGCGGACAACGTCACGGTATTCAACGGCCACGCCCGTTTTACCGGCGCCCATACGCTGTCCATCAGCGGGCCGGACGGCGCGGTGATCGACGAAATCAGCGCCGACGACATCTTCATCAACACCGGCACACGCGCCGTCGTGCCGCCGCTCGAAGGACTCGAGCGGATTCGCTACTACACCAACTCCAATCTGCTTGAACTGACGGAATTGCCGGAGCATCTGGTGATTGTCGGCGGCAGCTATATCGCGCTCGAATTCGCGCAGATCTTCCGGCGCTTCGGCAGCCGGGTGACGCTGCTCGTGCGTGGCGAACGCGTGCTGACGCGCGAGGATGCGGATTTTGCCGAGTCCGTGCGCAAGGTGCTTGCGCGGGAAGGCGTGGAGTTTCGCTTCGGCGTCCAGCCTTCGCGGGTCGAGCCGCATCCGCATCGCGAAAACGACGTGTGTATCGGCTTCGAGCAGAACGTGCCCGCGCTGGAGGCGTCGCACTTGCTGTTCGCGACCGGGCGCGAGCCGAATACCGACGACCTCGGTCTCGCCGCTGCGGGCATTGCTGTAGACAAGCACGGCACGATTCCCGTCGACGGACAACTGCGCACCAATGTGCCGGGCGTCTGGGCGATCGGCGATGTCAACGGCCGGGGTGCGTTCACCCATACGTCGTATGACGATTTTCAGATCGTCGCGGCCAATCTGATCGATGCGGGTTCGCGCAGCGTCGACACGCGCATCATGGCGTACGCGGTGTTCGTCGATCCGCCGCTGGCGCGGGTGGGGATGTCGGAGGCGGAGGTGCGCCAGGACGGGCGGGCCGCGTTGATCGCGACGATGCCGATGTCGCGAGTGGGCCGCGCGCGTGAGCGCGGCGAGACGGACGGCTTCATGAAGGTGATGGTCGACGCGCACAGCAAGCAGATTCTCGGCGCGGCGATCCACGGAATTGAAGGCGATGAGGCGATCCACACGTTTATCGACATCATGACGGCCGGGGCGGCGTATCCGACGTTGCAGTTCGCGATGCATGTGCATCCGACGGTGAGCGAGCTGGTGCCGACATTGCTGGACCGGTTGAAGACGATGGAGTGAACGGAGTGAGTGGGGTGAGCGATGGCGGCGAACTTCACGCCCGAAAGCCCGGCGAACGACGCAACCAACCAGGGACCGTCGATGAAGCACGCAATCAGCAGCGGTAATGTGTTCGAACTCGGCGCGACGGTGTCCCCGGACGAGCAGGTCGACGCCCTGGTCGAGCAGAGCGGCGTGAGCATCGAGCGGATCGTGTCGCGGGGCCACGCTAGCCCGCCTGGTTTCTGGTACGACAGTCCGCGTGCTGAATGGGTGGCCCTGTTGAGCGGCGCCGCGACGCTCGAATTCGACGACGACGCGAAGCCGCACCGGATGAAGCCCGGTGATCACGTGTTGATCGACGCGCATCGCAGGCATCGGGTGGCATGGACGAGCGAGGCGGAGCCGAGCGTGTGGCTCGCGGTGTACTGTCCCGAAGACGCGTCGATCTGAACCCTGCCCGCGCGCGGTATTTAACGATTGCCGCGCGCCGTGGTTGCGACTGGCCGGCCGCATTCGACAAAGCCTTCCCCCATCGCCGATAATCGCCTTCGGCGCGAGCCGCCGGTGACGGGTCACACACTGGCGGGTTGTGCGCCCAACCGTATTCATCATCAGGAACCCGAGCGATGGGCAAAGGACGCGTCGAAGCCTTCAGCGATGGCGTAATCGCCATCATCATCACGATCATGGTGCTCGAATTGAAGGTGCCGGACGGTTTCGATCTGGCGGCGCTGCGTCCCATGGTGCCGGTGTTTTGCGCGTACGTGCTGGGTTTCATCTACGTCGGCATCTACTGGAACAATCATCATCATCTGTTCCATACCGTGCAGAAGGTCAACGGCGCGGTGCTGTGGGCCAACCTTCATCTGTTGTTCTGGCTGTCGCTGCTGCCGGCCGTCACGCACTGGGTCGGCGAAAATCATCTGGCGTCGTGGCCCACCGCGATGTACGGCGTCGTGCTGTTCATGTCGGCGATCGCGTATTTCATTCTGACGCTCGTGCTGATCCGCGAACATGGGCGGGACTCGACGCTTGCCAAGGCGATCGGCAACGACTTCAAGGGCAAGGTTTCGGTGGTCATCTACCTCGCGGGCATCGTGCTGGCGTTTGTCGCGCCGTGGGTTTCCGCGGCGCTTTATACGCTCGCCGCCGCATGGTGGCTGGTGCCGGACCGGCGCATCGAACACGTGCTGGAAGCGTAGGGCGGCGCGGTGGCGCTCAGGAATCGATGATGTCTTCAGCCACACTCAAGCTCGTAACATCCGCAGTCGCTCGTATCGGCTTGATCTCCGACACGCATAACCTCGTGCGTCCGGAGGCGTTGCCCTATCTCAAGGGTTGCGATGCGATCATCCACGCGGGCGACATCTGCAATCAGGCCGTGCTCGATGCGCTGATGCAAATCGCCCCCGTCACGGCCGTGCGCGGCAACAACGACACGGGCGACTGGGCCACGTCGCTGCCGACGCACGCCAGGCTAACCGTCCATCAGGTGACGATTCTCGTCGTGCACGATATCGCCGACGTACCCGCCGACCTGCGCAGCGAAGGGATCGGTGTCGTGGTGACCGGCCACTCGCACAAACCGTCGATCAGCGAGCGTGACGGCGTGCTGTTCGTCAATCCCGGCAGCGCGGGCCCACGGCGCTTCAAGCTGCCGATTTCCGCCGGCATATTGCGGGTAGACGGCGCGCACGCCAGCGCGACGTTCGATTTGCTGCTGACATAAAAAAACGGGCCGACCTGTCTGTCGACCCGTTTCGTACGATTTTCAATCGATCAATCGATCAATCGAGCAATCGGATTAATCAATCAGGCACGTGCCGTTGCCGCCGCCGCGTAGCCTTCATCCATCTCCGCCGCTTCACGCTCGCCGCGCAGCACCGCATGCGCTTCCGCACGCGTCGCCACACACGGACCCGAGCCCAGCAGCGGCTTACGCGCCGTTTCACGCAGGGCGAGCACCGACACGATACCGATCAGCGACGCGCCCATCAGGTAGTACGCGGGCATCATCAGATTGCCGGTGCTGTTGACCAGCCACGCGGTCACCAGCGGCGTCGTGCCGCCAAACAGCGACACCGAAATATTGAAGCCGATCGCCAGCGCGCCATAACGGATTTTGGTCGGAAACAGCGCCGGCAGCGCCGACGGCATCACGCCGGTAAAGCACGACAGCAGCACGCCCAGAATCATCAGCCCGCTGAACACCGGCAGCACGGTGCCCATGCGGATCAGCAGCAGCGCGGGGATCGACAGCGCGAACAGACCCACGCAACCGAACAGCATGACCGGCTTGCGGCCGATCGTGTCCGACAGACGGCCGGCGGCGAGCGTCATCGGCATCATCAGCACCATCACGAGCAGCACGAGGAACAGGCCGTGCGTTTCGTCGAAGTGCAGCGTGGCCGACAGATAGCTCGGCAGATACGACAGCGCCATGTAATCGGTGACGTTGAAAATCAGCACGAGGCCGACGCACAGCAGCAGCGGCTTCCACTGTTGCGCGAGCAACTGGCCGAACGATTGCTTCGGCAGCGCCTTGTCTTCGGCTTCGCGTTGCTCGGCCTGCTTCTTGAACGCGGGCGTCTCTTCGAGCTTCATGCGGATATACAGACCCACCAGACCCAACGGACCGGCGATCAGGAACGGCACACGCCAGCCCCACGAGAGCAGCGCGTCGTGCGAGAGCGTCGCGGTCAGCACGGCAACCGTGCCCGCGCCGAGCACGTAGCCGATCAGCGTGCCGAACTCGAGAAAGCTGCCCATGAAGCCGCGGCGCTTATCCGTCGAGAATTCGGCGATGAAGGTGGCCGCGCCGCCGTATTCGCCGCCGGTCGAGAAGCCTTGCACCAGCCGCGCGACCAGCAGCAGCATCGGCGCGAAAATGCCGATCGTGCCGTAGCTCGGAATCAGGCCGATCGCGAAGGTGCCGACCGCCATCATGATCATGGTCATGGCTAGCACGCGTTGCCGGCCGATCCGGTCGCCCAGCGGCCCGAACACCATACCGCCCACGGGGCGCACGAGGAACGCCGCGGCGAACGTGCCGAACGTGGCGATCAACTGCGCGGCCGGACTCGCCGACGGGAAGAACACTTTGCCGAGCGTGACGGCGATGTAGCTGTACACGCCGAAATCGAACCATTCCATCGCGTTGCCGAGCGCCATGGCGCCGACGGCCCGCTTGAGGAGAGATTTGTCGACGACGGTGATGTCGTCGAGAGAAAGGCGCTGTTCTTCTTTATGGTGTCGCCAGAAGCCGTTGCTGGAAGCGGTCAAGGTAAAAACTCCAATGACTGCGACGAAACTCATGATGCGCATGAACGTTCCGCCACGGGTGCTGGGGAAGTGCCGTTTCGCGAGCCAAAGCGAAGGCGGCGCTCGTCGCCGGAACCGGCGAAGGAGCGAAATGGGCGCCAAAACGAAAACGCCCGTGCCTCGCGAGACATCTCGCGAAAAAACACTCGTCTAGATTGTGCTTGCTGTTGTACCTGCGTGGCCGTGGAAGGGGGGCAGGTACATGAGGACGCTGGGGTGGCTGGAAGCTGGCCCACGCGCCGCTGGAAGGCTTGAAACGAAAAAGGCCGGTGTAAATTCACCGCTCACTGAGTGACATGAGACGGGGAAACGACCGACGAGCCTTCTTGTATAAAAACTGTTCGATTCAGGTCTGCGTGTGCACAAAAATAAGCACGAAATCTGCTCGCAAGGCCATGTTGAAAAGAACGCGAATGAAGGTGAAATGCAGTTGGAACGACGCACATATTAGCACGATGACAGAGGATCGTGCAAACCCAAGGCTCGGCGCAAGCCTTGGCGGACCGACTCAATCCCTTACAGGGCGGGGGATTGAGCGAATTGAAACGGTATGTAAAGACGGCTTAAAAGTGGCCCTGAAATGGACCATCTGGAGAGTTTTGGGGCGAAAAAAATCCGCGCACGCGGCGCGGATTTTTTGCAGGTTTCACGGGCTGCTTTAAGCCCTTTTTTGCAGCGCGGAGCGTGGCTTACTTCGGTGTGGCTTACTCCGCCGTCGGCGGCACATACCCTTGCGCGGTATCCGCGCCTTCGCCGAAGAAGAACTTTTCGGTCTGCTTCATCAGGTATTGGCGTGCGCGCGGATCGGCCATGTTCAGACGGTTTTCGTTGATCAGCATGGTTTGCTGCTTCAACCACGCCTGCCAGGCTTCTTTCGAAATGCTTTCGTAGATCCGCTTGCCGAGTTCGCCGGGCAGCGGCGGGAAATCGAGGCCTTCGGCTTCTTTGCCGAGCTTCGCGCATTGAACCATACGAGTCATGCTGTGCTTCTCCTTGAATCCTGTTGTCGATGTGGGGGGCGGGCAGTTGCTTGATCGCGCGCTGCTCAGAGCTGTTTCATCAGCACGAGCGATTTGCGCTGCCAGTTATAAAGTCGGCGGCGATCTTCCGGCAGGTCGTCGACCGTTGCCTTGACGAAGCCGCGCTTGAGGAACCAGTGTTCGGTGCGCGTGGTGAGCACGAAAATACGCGTGAGGCCGCGAGCCCGCGCGCGCTGCTCGATGCGCTTCAACAGCCGCTCGCCGTCGCCGGTGCCTTGCGCTTCGGGGGCGACCGTCAGGCACGCCATTTCGCCGATGCGCTCCTGCGTGTACGGATACAGCGCCGCGCAGCCGAACAGCACGCCATCGTGCTCGATGACCGAGAAATGGTCGATGTCGCGTTCGATCTGATGGCGGCCGCGCCGCACCAGCGTGCCGTCCGACTCGAGCGGATCGATCAGCGCAAGAATACCGCCGACATCGTCCGGCGTGGCTTCACGCAGGCTTTCAAGGTTCTCGTACGAGATCATCGTGCCGACGCCGTCGTGCAGGAAAAGTTCGAGCAGCAGGCTGCCGTCGAGCGCGTAGGGGATGATGTGCGCCCGCGCCACGCCGCCGCGGCAGGCGCGAATCGAGTGCTTCAGGTAGAAGCCCGCGTCGCCGGTGACTTCGCCGCTTTCGTGCAGCTTGTAGGCGTCGTCAAGCGACAGTTCGCGCACCAGTTCGGGACCTTCTTCGCCTTCTTCCATCAGGCCCGGCGTTTCGGTCAGGAACACGATCTTGTCGGCGCGCAGCGCGATCGCCGCCGCCGAGGCCACGTCTTCCATGGACAGATTGAACGCTTCGCCGGTGGGCGAGAAGCCAAGCGGCGACAACAGCACCAGCTTGCGGCTCGCGAGCGAATGGCGGATCGAATCCGCGTCGATCTTGCGCACCACGCCGGTGTGGGCGAAGTCGACACCGTCCAGAATGCCGACCGGCCGCGCCGTCACGAAGTTGCCCGACACCACGCTGATGTGCGCGTGCGCCATGGGCGTGTTCGGCAAGCCCTGGCTGATCGCCGCCTCGATATCCAGACGCACTTCGCCGGCCGCTTCTTTCGCGGACTCGAGCGCGCGGGCATCCGTAATGCGCATGCCGTGCGAAAACTCGGACTCCACGCCGTGCAGGCTCATCTGCTCTTCGACCTGCGGTCGCGAGCCATGCACCAGAACGATCTGGATGCCCATGGCCTGCAACAGCGCGATATCGGACACGAGCGCATTCAGGAGCCCCTGATGCACCACCTCGCCGCCGAAACCGACGACGAAGGTCTTGTTACGGAATGCATGGATGTAAGGGGCGACTGAGCGCATCCAGTCGACGAATTGCGCATGCTGGGCGAGGTTTTCCGTTGCCCCGGCGGGGGCCGGAACGCTCGCGGGCGCGGGGACGAGGTCGGTTTGGGAATTCATGCCGGGGATTATAATGCGCCCCCATGTCGAATGTACCCAAAAGTCCCGCTGCGGCGAACGAGAATCCGGCGCCGGCCGCCGATCAGTTGAACACCGGCGACGCCGGGCGCCGTCCTGCGCAGGACGCCAACCGAAACACGCCGCACAAGGCGCGCGAAACGCGTCGTCCGGAGCAGGGCGCGCAGGCGAACGCGCAGAAAAAAAATCCGCCGCGTGAGGGTGGTGCGAGTGGCGCGCAGGCGCCGAATCAGCCGAAACGCGGTGAAGGCCGAAGCGACCATCCGCGCCGCGAACCGCGCGCTCCACGCCCGCCGCGTGTCGTCGAACCGAACCCGATTCCGCCGATCACCTTCCCCGAAGCGCTGCCGGTTTCCGGCCGTCGCGAGGAGATCGCCAAAGCGATCGCGGAAAACCAGGTCGTGATCGTCTGCGGTGAAACCGGCTCCGGTAAAACCACCCAGCTGCCGAAAATCTGCCTTGCGCTGGGCCGCGGCCTCGGCGCGGGCGGCGCCGGTCTGATCGGCCATACGCAGCCGCGCCGGATCGCCGCCTCGGCCACCGGTCGCCGGATCGCCGAAGAACTCGGCACGCCGTTCGGCGAAGTGGTCGGCTACAAGGTGCGCTTTACCGACAATCTGTCGCCGGGCGCGTCGGTCAAACTGATGACCGACGGCATTCTGCTCGCCGAAACGCAGACCGATCCGCTGCTCAAGGCCTACGACACGCTGATCATCGACGAAGCGCACGAGCGCAGCCTGAACATCGATTTTCTGCTCGGCTATCTGAAGGAAATTCTCGTCAAGCGTCCCGATCTGAAGCTGATCGTGACCTCGGCGACGATCGACGCCGATCGGTTCGCGCGCCATTTCGGCAGCGACGAAAAACCCGCACCGGTGATCGAAGTGAGCGGCCGTCTGTATCCGGTCGAAGTGCGTTACCGTCCGGTCGTCGAAGACAGTCCGGCGGTGAAGGCCGCAGAAGGCACGAAGAGCGCGGCGGGTTCGCAGGCCGGCGGGCGCGATCGGCCCGATCGTCCGAAAACCCAGCGCGAAACCGACCGCGACCTGATGGACGCGATCGTCGACGCCGTGGACGAACTGTGCCGCGATGGCCCCGGCGACGTGCTGGTGTTCCTGCCCGGCGAGCGCGAAATTCGCGACGCCGCCGAAGCGCTGCGCAAACACCATCCGCCGCACACGGAAATTCTGCCGCTGTTCGCGCGCCTCTCCGCCGCGGAACAGGAACGCGTGTTCCGTATTTCGAATACGCGCCGCATCGTGCTGGCGACCAACGTCGCCGAAACCTCGCTGACCGTGCCGGGCATTCGCTACGTGGTCGACACCGGCCTCGCGCGCGTGAAACGCTATTCGTACCGCAACAAGGTCGAGCAGTTGCAGGTGGAATCGATTTCACAAGCCGCTGCGAATCAGCGGGCCGGGCGTTGCGGCCGGGTTGCCGACGGTATCTGCATCCGTCTGTACGAAGAAAGCGATTATCAGGGCCGCGTGCGCTTCACCGATCCGGAGATTCTGCGGTCGTCGCTGGCGTCCGTGATTTTGCGGATGAAGTCGCTGCACCTGACCGCGATCGAAACGTTTCCGTTCATCGAACCGCCGCCGGGCCGCGCGGTGGCCGACGGTTATCAGTTGCTCAACGAACTCGGCGCCGTCGACGACGACAACCAGCTCACGCCGCTCGGCCGCGAACTCGCGCGCCTGCCGCTCGATCCGCGCGTCGGCCGGATGATTCTGGCCGCGCGCGATCAGCAGGCGTTGAAGGAAGTGCTGATCATCGCCAGCGCGTTGTCCGTGCAGGACCCGCGCGACCGGCCGATCGAAGCGCAGGAGCAGGCCGACCAGGCGCATCGCCGGTTCGCCGACGAGCGCTCCGAATTCCTCCAGTGGCTAAAAATCTGGAACTGGTTCGAAGAAGCGATCACGCACAAGAAGTCGAACAAGCAGTTGCACGAGGAATGCCGCAAGAACTTCCTGTCGCAAATGCGTCTGCGCGAATGGCGCGACGTGCACTCGCAACTGTTGACCGTGGTGCGCGAACACGGCTGGCGTCTGAACGAGGCGGAAGCGACCTTCGAGCAGATCCACCTCGCGTTGTTGACGGGCCTGCTCGGCAACATCGGCCTGAAAGCCGACGACGAGCCGTATTACCTCGGCGCGCGCGGCATCAAGTTTTATTTGTGGCCCGGCTCGGCGCTGGTGAAGAAGGCGGGCAAGTGGGCGATGGCCGCCGAACTGGTCGAGACAAGCCGGCTGTACGCGCGCTGTATCGCGAAGATCGAGCCGGAGTGGATCGAGCGGATCGGCGCGCATCTGTTGAAGAAGTCGCTGTCCGAGCCGCATTGGGAGAAGCGCGCGGCGCAGGTGTCGGCGTTCGAGCGGGCCATGCTGTACGGCCTGCCGATCTATCACCGCCGCCGCGTGAGCTTCGGCCATCAGGACCCGGCGCGCGCGCGTGAGCTGTTCATTCGCGGCGCACTGGTGGAAGGCGAGTTCGACACGAAGCTCGCGTTCTTCGCGCACAACCGCAAGCTGCTCGCCGACATCGAGCAACTCGAACACAAGTCGCGCCGGCAGGACGTGCTGGTCGACGACGAGCTGATTTTCGGCTTCTACGATCAGGCGGTGCCGCAGGGCATCCACACCGGCGCGGCGTTCGAGCGCTGGTATCGCGACGAGTTGAAAGCGGCCGGCCAGACCGAAGACAAATTGCGTCTGCTGTACCTGTCGCGCGACGATCTGATGCGTCACGAGGCGGCCGGCGTCACGACCGATCTGTTCCCGAAGCGGATGACGATGTCGGGCGTCGAGATGGCGTTGACCTATCACTTCGAACCGGGTTCGCCGCGCGACGGCGTGACGCTCGCCGTGCCGCTGTATGCGCTGAATCAGGTCGACGCGCGACGCTGCGAGTGGCTCGTGCCAGGCATGCTGAAAGAGAAGGCGCAACTGCTGCTGAAATCCTTGCCGCAGAAATTGCGACGTCACTGCGTGCCGTTGCCCGAGTACGCGGCGGGTTTCGTCGACCGGCATAGCGGGCCGCGTTACGGCGCGGGCGGTTTGCTCGAGTCGCTGATCGCCGATGTTCGCGAGCAGAAGCAGATCGCGATGAAGCAGGCCGACTTCAAGCTCGAGACCTTGCCGGCGCATCTGTTCATGAACTTCAAGGTCGTCGACGAACACGGCCGTCAGCTCGCGATGGGCCGCAACATGGCGCAATTGCGCTCGGAGTTGGGCAGCCAGGCGCAGCAGCATTTCCAGAAGATCGCGTCGAGCGCGGCGGGCGCGGCGCTGGCGGATGCGGGCGGCGGCAGCGTCGCGGCGGCCGCGCAGTTGGGTGGGCGAGGTGCGCAATCGGGTGCCCAATCCGGTGCGCAGTCTGGGGCGGCAGGAAATGCAGGCGCGGCGGCGCAGCGCGGTGGGAAGGGTGTGCCTGGCGTTGCTATGTCGCAAACCGCGCAAGGCGGCACGGCCGGCACCGCGCTGTACGAAAAACTGACCACGTGGAATTTCGGCAAGCTTCCCGAGTTGCTCGAAATTCGTCGCGGCGGCCAGACGTTGTTCGGCTATCCGGCGCTGGTGGATCGCGGCACGCATTGCGACGTCGAAGTGTTCGATTCGCCGGAAGAAGCCGCGCGGATTCATCGTGCGGGGTTGCGTCGACTGTTTGGGCTGCAGTTGAAGGAGCCGATCAAGTATCTGGAAAAGAACCTGCCGGGCTTGCGCGAAATGGCGATGCAGTTCATGCCGCGCGGCACGCAGGAAGAGCTGCGCGATCAATTGATCGATACCGCGCTGGATCGCGCGTGTCTGCAAGACCCGCTGCCCGCCGA
This sequence comes from Paraburkholderia sp. BCC1876, assembly GCF_902833695.1. Taxonomy (NCBI): domain Bacteria; kingdom Pseudomonadati; phylum Pseudomonadota; class Betaproteobacteria; order Burkholderiales; family Burkholderiaceae; genus Paraburkholderia; species Paraburkholderia sp. BCC1876. The sequence continues at coordinate 304,921 of NZ_CADFGI010000006.1, forward strand.
CGATCTGTCGTTCCACACGCGCCGTGACGAAGGCCGTAGCCGGCTGACCTTGCTGGCCCAGGAGATCGCGCGTCTGGTGGGGCAGATTCTCACCGAATACGCGACGGTGACGAAGAAGCTGGTGCAGGCCCGCACGTTCACGGCCGCGCACGCCGACATTCAGAATCAGCTCGATGCGATGATCGGCAAGCGCTTTGTGGTCGACACGCCGTATTCGCAGTTGGCGCACTTTCCGCGCTATCTGAAGGGCATCGTGCTGCGTATCGACAAGCTGCGAGCGGACCCTGCACGCGACGCACGGCAGTTCGTCGAGTTTCAGCCGCTGTTGCAGAACTACCAGCGCGCGGTGGCGCAACGCGGCGGCGTGCTGGATACGCGGTTGTCGGAGTTTCGCTGGCTGCTGGAGGAACTGCGGATTTCGCTATTCGCGCAGGAGTTGCGTACGCCGATGCCGGTCTCGGTGAAGCGGCTTTATAAGGTGTGGGAGTCGATGCAGCGTTGAGTAGTGGTTTAGCGGTGGCGGTTTCGGCTGGTTACGCCGTGCTGGCGCTGGTCAACGCGGCGGACCGTTTTGACTGAGTCAATCGCGCCCCGCGCTAGCCGAGCCCGAGCCGGCTCCCCGGCTCGGCCCTGTTCCGCTCACCAATGCATGCCCGCGCCAAGCGACGCGCCGATTTGCCCGCGCGAGTCGGTCGTGCCTTGAACCTTGTAAACCCACTTGCCGGTTGGCGACAGTTGCGACACACCGATCGCAACCGCCGACTGTCCGCCGTAAGTGCCGCCGGCCATCGCCACCATGCCATGTCCCGGCAGCACCGCTTGCGGCAGGCCCGCGACGGCGAGCGCGGCCGCTGTACCGCCGTAGGCGTCGCGGCGGGCGGAACGGACCTGGTCGTCGGTATAGCTGTTGGCCTGACTGACCGCGCCGCCCATGCTCTGCTGCAACTGGTTGACGTTGACCGCGTCCGTGCCTTGCACGCCAGCGGCGACGTTGGCGATCTGCCGCTCCTGCCCGGCAGTACCGACCGACACAGTGCCGGCCCGGTCGGCCACTGAGCCCTGACCCAATGCCACCGAGTTATCCGCACTCGCGTTCGCCGTGGCGCCGAGGGCGATGGCGTCGCTGCCACCCGCACTCGAATTCACGCCCAGCGCGGCGGCGTTGCTGCCGGTGGCGCTAGCCGTTGCGCCAACGGCCACCGCGCCGGTCCCCGACGCTTGCGCGCTCGCGCCGGCCGCCACCGACAGCGTGCCCGACGCCAGGGCGCTTGCGGTCGGATCGCCCGCCGCGCCGAACAGCGAATTAGCCCCCGCGCTGTTCACCGCGACGTTATTGACCGCGCCGCTGATGGCCGCGTTCAATTGCCCGAGGTTGACCGCATCGCTCGATTCGACGCCGTTCGCGACGTTGTGAATCAGCGTGCCGCTCGCGGCCGGATCGCCGCCGAGCGTCACGTTATGCCGGTCGACACTGCCGTCGGCATTGCGCGCATAGGACAGCGCGCCATCGAGCGCCACCGTGCTGCCGTCGATCCGGGTCTGCAGCGCCTTCAACTGGCTCACGTTAACGGCGTCGGTATCGTTCGCGCCGGCGGCGACATGGGTGAGGCGGCGCTCGTTGCCCGCCGAGCCGATCGACACCTGCCCAGTCGCATTGAACCCTCGGATGACGGAGGCGTCCGCGCCGGGCGGAACGTAAGCGACCCCGCCTAGCGGCGCCGCGACCGAGGCGGCGCCCAGCGCGACGCTGTTGGCCTCCGAGGCGAAGGCGCCGGCGCCGAACGCTGCCGACTGGTTGGCGGTCGCCCCGGCAGCCGCGCCGATCGCGGTGCTTTGCGTGCCGGTAGCCGCCGAGGACCCGCCGATCGCGACGGCCTCCGAGCCGGCGGCGCGGGCCCACGTGCCCAACGCGAACGCATCGGTGCCGCCTGCGAGCGCGCTGGTGCCAATCGCGCTCGCATTGGCGCCCGTCGACGTAGCGAGGTCGCCGATGGCAATCGAGCCCGGATCGCTCGCGAGCGCACGGCGACCCATCGCAATGGTGCCGTCTGTGTCCGCGATCGCGCCGACGCCGATGGCCAGCGCGGCGTTGCCTGTCGCGAGCGGCTGGGCGTCGCCGGTGTCGGTGCCGGTGGCGCTGAAGTAGCGCGGCGCGGCGCTGTTCGCGGCTGCCGTGACGCGGTCGTTCACCGCCTTCAACTGGCTGACGTTGACCCCATCCGTGTCGTTGGCGCCGGCCGCGACGTGAGTCAGACGACGCTCGCTTCCCACGGCGCCAATCGAGACCTGGCCCACCGCATTGACACCCTGAATGGCCGCAGCGTCCGCGCCGGCGGGAACGTACGCGAGCCCGCCCAGCCGCGCCGCGATCGAGGCGCCGCCGAGCGCGACGCTGTTGGCTTCCGAGACGAAAGCGCCGGCGCCTAACGCGACGGCCTGGTCGGCGGTGGCGACCGTGCCCGCGCCGAGCGCAATACTTTGCGCACCGGCCGCCCGCGACCTCGGACCTGTCGCGATGCTGGCGCCGCCGCTCGCACTTGCGTGAAAACCTAACGCGACGTCGGCGTCTTCGATGGCGAATGCATAGGCGCCGAACGCCATGCTGCCCATGCCGTTAGCCTCGGCATTGCTGCCGACGACCGACGCGCCTCCGCGGGTGGCGCGTGCCGCGTAGCCGACCGACGTGGCCTCTTCCGCGCTAGCCACCGAGTAGGGGCCTAGTGACACGGCTGCACCGCCGGTTGCGTTCGATTTGGCGCCGAGCGCCATGCTTTGCCAACCGGATGCGCTGGCCAGGTAGCCGATGGCGATTGAACCGGCGGTCGTCGTGCTGGCCTGGTCGCCAACCGCGATCGACGCAGTAGCGCTCGCCTGGGCGTTCGGGCCGACAGCCACGGCGTTCTCACCGGCTGCCGCAGCGTCGTCGGCGCCTGTGGCGGGCGCGCCGACGTCGAGATAATGCTCCGCCGTATCCCAGGGCACGGCGGCTTGCGCGCCAGTCATGCCGCCGAGCAGCGCGGCACTAGACAGCGTCAATCGGACCGCGACAGCCGTGCCGATTTTAAACGGGACGCTTTGTATTAACCCGGTCGATTTTCCGGTCTCGTCTTGCCATGTCGATGCAATCAATTGGGTCATTTTTTACCTTGCTCCAGATATCGGAAAGGAAATGAGGGGTGGCAATCCGGTCTGATTTAATTCGCTCTTTAATGGAGTGGGCGAGCTTTCATCGCCTGCGAGATAAAATCATGCGAAATGGTGTGGGTCTCGCGCGAACGGACGTCGGATCAGGCCTTTGTCTCAGTGGCAAGAGCCTCAAGCTGTTGTCATTTTGGATAATGTTGGCCCAAAACCGTGATGGGACAAATCCGAAAATAAAATTTTGCCTCGCCCGCGATATTTTTTTAATTCTTATTAAAGGAGAATTGATTAGGACGGAAGGCTTGGGTGATGATGGTTTTGGCTGGCAATTCGCAATTAACTTATGCTGAATTTAAATTGCGGTGATCGATGGCGCATTATTTCAAGAGGAAATAAGAAACATCCCCTACGATATTTCGAAATCCGCCGCGCGAATGCGTCGCGCCTTTCAGCGGCGCTGCGGGCCAAACCAGCCAACCCCCGACCCATGTCAACCTTGCATCACAGTAAACGTTCTACAATGACGAACGTTCTCCCGAAGTGAGTTTTCATGCGCAATTTTTCCTTCTCCGGCTTGACCGGCACGGTCCTGGCGGGCGCGGCAGTGGTCGCGGCAACAGGTTTTTTCTCTCCCGCGGCGCACGCGAACAACGTGATCGTGCTCAATTCCGGCGAAGCCACGCTCAGCCTGATCGACGAAACCACGCACCAGGTCGTCGGCACGGTGCCGACCGGCAAGGAACCGCACCATCTGATGGCCACGCCGGACAATTCGTCGTTGATCGTCGCGAATTCGGTGTCCAACAATCTGATGTTCGTCGACCCGAAAACGGGCCAGGTGCAGCGCTGGGTCGAGAACATCGAAGACCCGTACCAGATCGGCTTTTCGCCTGACCGCAAGTGGCTGGTCACGACCGGCCTGCGTCTGGACCGGCTCGACATCTATCACTACGACGGCCAGAAGAACCAGATGACGCTGGCCTCGCGCCTGCCGCTCGCGGTCATGCCGAGCCACATGGCGTTCACGAACGACAGCAGGACGGTGTTCGTCACGCTGCAGGTGTCGGGCGAGCTGGCCGCGATCGATCTGGCCACGCAAACCGTCAAGTGGAAGATGAAGGTCGGCAAGGTGCCGGCCGGCCTGTGGATGACGCCGGGCGAAAAATATCTGCTGATCGGCATGACCGGCTCGGATTACGTCGCGGTGGTCGACTGGCGCAACCAGAAGATCGTCAAGACCATCCAGACCGGCAAGGGCGCGCACAACTTCCGCTCGCTTGCCGACGGCAAACACGTCGCGGTGTCGAACCGGGTGGCGAGCACGATCAGCATCATCGACGAAGACACGCTCACCAACGTCGGCGACATCACCGGTCTGATGCCGGGACCGGACGACATGGAACTGACCGCCGACAAACGCTATCTGTGGGTCACGTTCCGCTTCGCGAAGCACGTCGGCATCATCGACCTGACCACGCGCAAGCTGATCCAGACGATCGCCGTGGGCCGTTCGCCGCACGGAATCTATTTTTACAATCGCGCACCGGTCACGGCGCCGAACGGCGCTTGACGCCTGCCGCCGAGGCGCGCAACGACGCATGAAGTAACCAGGCCAGCACCATGTTCCATCTGATTTTCGCCTCTCTCGACAGCTTCGTCTCCGCCGTGCAGACGTTGCTGTACGTCGACGTGGTGCAGCCGCTGCTGTTCCGCTTCGACCTGATGGGTTACGACGAAGACACCTACGACAGCCTCTACTGGGTGATAGTCGGCGTACTGGAAGTGCTGGCCATGTACGCGGTGCTGCGCCCGCTGGAGGCGCTGCGTCCGGTGGAGCGGTGGCCCGACCGGCGTGCGGTGCGCGTCGACGTGATCTACACGTGGATCGCCAAGCTCGGGATTCTCAACCTGTTTTTCTTCTTCGCGCTGCAGCCTTTGTTCGACAACGTGCAGGCGTGGCTGCGGCTGCATAACATCGCGAATCTCGAGTTCGACAATCTGTGGCCCGGCGTCACCACGCAGCCGCTCGTCACGTTCGTGATGTATCTGCTGGTGCTCGATTTCGCCGGCTACTGGTATCACCGCTGGGAGCACCGTATCGGCGTGTGGTGGGAGCTGCACGCGGTGCATCACAGCCAGCAGCAGATGTCGCTATGGTCCGACGACCGCAACCATCTGCTCGACGATCTGCTTCAGGCGTCGTTCTTCGCGGTGATCGCGCTGGTGATCGGCGTGCCGCCGTCGCAATTCGTCGTGCTGGTCGCGATCACCAATCTTGCACAGAGCGTGCAGCACGCGAACATCCGCCTGTACTTCGGCTGGCTCGGCGAGCGCCTGCTGGTTAGTCCGACTTTCCATCGCCGCCATCATGCAATCGGAGTCGGCCATGAAGGGCTGAAGTACGGGTGCAACTTCGGCGTGCTGTTTCCGTGGTGGGACATGCTGTTTCGCAGCGCCTCCTGGAGCCGCGTGATGGAGCCGACCGGCATCAGCGATCAACTGCAAGGCCGGCGCTACGGCGACGGCTTCTGGGCGCAGCACGGGCTCGCGTTCGTGCGGATTGCCCGGCGCCTCGCGTCGAAACGCGACGGTGAACGCGGCACGGGTAGCGACGCCAGCGCCGTTTGAGTCTCTCTTCCTTTGCGCCGCCGGTTCCCCGGCGGCGTGTCACGTGGTTTATCCTGTTCAGGTTTTCGCCCGCCCCGAAGAAAAGCTTGGGGCGCGGCGCGCGGCTTTCCTTATTCCATCGTTATGTTTACCGGCACTGGCTCGCATGAATGATCTGTTGCGCTCGTTCGGGCGCGCGCTGGCAAGCGCGCTCCACCCGCGCATGCTCTGGCTGACCTTCATGCCGTTTTTCGCGGCAACGGTTGGCTGGGGCGTGATTCTGTGGTTCTCGTGGCAGACGCTGATCGGCGCCACGCGCGGCTGGCTCGATAGCTGGTCGTTCACGCTCACGCTGTACCGGCTGTTCGACTGGCTCGGCTTTTCGGCGCTGCACACGGCGGTCGCGCCGTTTATCGTGATCGCGATGGCGATTCCGCTGATCGTCGTCACGGTGTTGCTGCTGATCGTCACGCTGTCGATGCCGTCCGTGATCCGCTTCCTGGCGGCGCGGCAATTCGCAGGGCTCGAAATGCGCCACGGCGGAACGTGGTACGGTAGCCTCGGCCATGCGTTGTGGACCACGCTGGTCTGTCTGGTGCTGCTGATCGTCACGCTACCGCTGTGGCTGGTGCCGCCGTTCTTCGCGCTGATTCCGCCGCTACTGTGGGGCTGGTTGACTTACCGGGTGATGAGTTACGACGCGCTCGCGCTGCATGCCACCCGCGAGGAACGGCGCGCGCTGGTGCGGCGCTTCCGCTTGCCGCTGCTGCTGATCGGCGTGGCCAGCGGCCTGCTCGGTTCGCTGCCCACTTTGTTGTGGGCGTCGTCGGTGTGGCTGATCGTGCTGTTTCCGGTGATCACCGCGGTGACGATCTGGATCTACGCGTTCATCCTCGTGTTTTCGGCGCTGTGGTTCGGCTACTACTGTTTGCGCGCGCTGCAGCGCATGCGCGCGGAAGAGCACGGCGGCGTGCGGCACACGGCGCCGGTTACTTATTGATTGATGAATTACTGACTAGGCAAAAGAGGCGGCAATGGCATTTGGCGTCATCATCATCGGCGATGAAATTCTGTCGGGCAGACGGGTCGACAAGCATCTACCGAAGGTCATCGAATTGCTGGGCGCGCGCGGATTGTCGCTCGGCTGGGCGGAGTACATCGGCGACGATCCCGAGCGCATTACCGCGACGCTGCGACGCACGTTCGCGTCGGGCGATATCGTGTTCTCGACAGGCGGCATCGGCGCCACGCCGGACGATCACACGCGGCAATGCACGGCGGCCGCGCTCGGCGTGCCGCTCGAATTGCATCCGGAAGCCGCCACGCTGATTCAGGAGCGCATTCGCGACATGTATCCGGCAAACGCGGCGACGCCGCTCGACCTGGATTCGCCCGAGAACCGGCATCGGTTGAATATGGGCACGTATCCGCAGGGCGCGTCGATCATTCCGAACGGCTACAACAAGATTCCCGGCTTTTCGATCAACCAGCACCACTTCGTGCCGGGCTTTCCGGTGATGGCCTGGCCGATGATCGAATGGGTGCTCGATACGCAGTACGCGGATCTGCATCACGCCATGCCGCATGCGGAGAAATCGCTTCTAGTGTTCGAGTTGCCGGAGTCGCGTCTGACGCCATTGATGGAGAAGATCGAACACGATTTCCCGAGCGTGCGGGTGTTCAGTCTGCCGAGCGTCGGCGACGCGGAGCGCGGCGGCGTGTACGCGCGCCATCATATCGACCTGGGGGTGAAGGGCGAGCCGGAAGCGGTGGCGGCGGCGTTCGTCAAACTGCGCGAAGGGGTGCATCTGCTGGGCGGCGATATCGTCGAGCCCGAGGTGGCGGCGGCGGCGGTGGCTGCGGCTAAACCGCGCGACTGATACGCGCGGTTGGTTTCACGTTTCACGTTTGGCGTTTGAAGTTTGACCCGATTCGGGCGCTGCGGCGCCCGTTTTCAATTGTGCTCGCGACCGGCCTTGCGCTCGGCGCCCTCGGCGGATCATCCGCCTGTCACATTCAGCGCCGACGATGAGACTCCGTTCCCGCTACGACCCGCGGCGCGCTCAACGAGCGCAGCGCACGGCCATCACGCGCCGATCCACGGCAAGCCCCGATAGCACCAGCCCGACACCGTCTTCCGATGCCCCTGGCCGTCCTTGTCGCCTTCGAAGCCTTCCAGCAGGTCATACGCCTTCGTAAAGCCGGCCTGCGTGGCGGCGATCGCGGCCAGCTTCGAGCGCGCGGCGCTGCGGCACAGGAACAGCACCGGCGTATCCGACGACGCCACCTGGCTCAACTGCTGAAGGAATGCCTGATTCGGCACCGCGCCCGGATAGCGGGTCCATTCCACATGTGCGTACTGCCCGTCGCCGATCACCGGCCGGCCGACCCAGTCGAGCTCCGCGCGGGTGCGCACGTCGACAAGACGCGTGCGCGGATCGAGTTGCAACAGTTCGAACGCCTCGGCGGGCAACACCGCGCCGGCGTAGGGCAACTGGTTGTCGGTGCGGCGGGTGTCCGCCAAAGCGTACAGTTGGTCGAGCGTGGCCATGAGCGTCAGTCTCCTTCGGACCAAATGATCATTCTAGCGCGCGGCGTGCGGTGCGCAGGGGTAGCAAGTCCGGGGCAGCGCGTGTTCGGCAGCAATCGCCGTTCAACCGTCGCGCGCGCAATCATGGTGCAGAATGTCGTGTCTGCACCAAAATAGGTGATGGTGTCGGATGCGGCCGACCTGATGCACGTCTTTGGTGCGTCGTTTGGCCTGAAGATTTCAACGGGGTTCATCGCGCGGTGCGGCCATTCCCCGCAAACGCGCGTGCAATGTGGTTTTGCGCCGGCTTGGCGCATAGGTGGCACAGAAGCTGCTTTATTGGTGCCGATCGATTTGTTCCAGCAGTTCCTTATGGTCCTCCTCATCGATAGAGGGGTGGACGTGCCGGGGCGGGTCCGCTAGATTGGGCGGCGGCTGAATCCGCCGAATTCGTTAATCAGGAGATAGGTTATGAGTAAATCCGTGGCCGACGTCATTCAACTCGTCAAAGACGAAGACGTCAAGTTTGTCGACTTCCGTTTCACCGACACGCGCGGCAAAGAGCAACACGTTTCGGTGCCGGTGTCGGCATTCGATGAAGACAAGTTCGAAAGCGGCCATGCGTTTGACGGTTCGTCGATTGCCGGCTGGAAGGGCATCGAAGCATCGGACATGTTGCTGATCCCGGACGCGAACACGGCCTTCATCGACCCGTTCTACGAAGAATCGACCCTCGTACTGACCTGCGACGTCGTCGAACCGGCTGACGGCAAGGGCTACGAACGCGACCCGCGTTCGCTCGCCAAGCGCGCTGAAGCGTACCTGAAGAGCACGGGCCTCGGCGACACGGCTTTCTTCGGTCCGGAACCCGAATTCTTCATTTTCGATTCGATCAAGTGGGGCACGGACCAGTCGGGCACGTTCGTCAAGATCGGTTCGGAAGAAGCACCGTGGTCGTCGTCGATGGACTTCGAAGGCGGCAACACCGGCCACCGTCCGGGCACCAAGGGCGGCTACTTCCCGGTCGCGCCGGTCGACACGTTCCAGGACATCCGTTCGGAAATGTGTCTGCTGCTCGAACAGATCGGCATTCCGGTCGAAGTGCATCACCACGAAGTCGCGGGCCAAGGCCAGAACGAAATCGGCACGAAGTTCTCGACGCTGGTGCAACGCGCCGACTGGCTGCAGCAAATGAAGTACATCATCCACAACGTGGCGCACACGTACGGCAAGACGGCAACGTTCATGCCGAAGCCGGTGGTCGGCGATAACGGTTCGGGCATGCACGTTCACCAGTCGATCTGGAAAGACGGCGCGAACCTGTTCGCGGGCAACGGTTACGCAGGTCTGTCGGAATTCGCGCTGTTCTACATCGGCGGCATCATCAAGCATGCTCGCGCGCTGAACGCGATCACGAACCCGTCGACGAACTCGTACAAGCGCCTCGTGCCGCACTTCGAAGCACCGGTCAAGCTGGCTTACTCGGCGCGCAACCGTTCGGCATCGATCCGCATTCCGCACGTGTCGAACCCGAAGGGTCGCCGTATCGAAACGCGTTTCCCGGATCCGATGGCGAATCCGTACCTGTGCTTCTCCGCGCTGATGATGGCGGGTCTGGACGGCGTGCAGAACAAGATTCACCCGGGCGAAGCTGCCGACAAGAACCTGTACGACCTGCCGCCGGAAGAGGATGCCAAGATCCCGACCGTGTGCGCCGGCCTCGACCAGGCTCTCGACGCGCTGGACGCGGACCGCGAATTCCTGACGCGCGGTGGCGTGTTCACGGACTCGATGCTCGACGCGTACATCGAACTGAAGACGGGCGAGCTGCAACGCTATCGTCAGTCGGTGCACCCGATCGAATTCGAAATGTACTACTCGCTGTAAGCGGCCATGGCGCTTCGCCCTTCACCCGGCGAAGCGCTTGACCCGACGCTCGCGATCGGTCACGAAGGGACGGCGGCGCCGTCCCTTTTTTGTTAGATCGCGCACAACGTTTGCGGCTTCGTCGCAATGGGCGTGGCCTGCATGTAGCGTCATGGTTGGAGCAACACAAGTAGCAAAAGCAACACAAGCAGCGCAAGCAGCGCAAGCAGCACAAGCAGCACAAGCAGCACAAGCAGCACAAGCAGGAGAATTAGCTGACACCCCGTTTTATCACCATCTCCTATCGGCCAGACTGCAAGATGGTTCTCAAGAATCTGATCAAGGCAAGGAAAGGGCACGAGCAGTCGCTGTCGGACGACGTCCAACTCGTCGGCTCCGGTTTGTTGCCGGGCTTCGAGGCGTTGCCCACAGTCGTACTGGTGCTCGACAAGCGCACGCTGCGCGTCGCGTTTGCGAATCCGTCCGCGGAGTCGATGCTCGAACTCTCGCGCAAGCAATTGACGCAGATGGCGTGGGGAGACATCTTCTCCAACGGCGACGAACTGGTCGCGACCATTTCCGCGATCGCCGCCAACCGTTTTCACGCGACCCATCTCGACGCCGTACTCGAGCGCCCTGGCCACGAGCCGCTGCATGTGCATGCGATCGTCGGCTTTCTGGAAAGCGCGCAAGATTATGTGCTGCTCGAACTGTTCGAGAACGAGCGGCATCTGCGCACCGATCGTGAAGAGCGCATCAACGACCTCACGGCGGTCAACAAGCAACTGATCCGCAATCTCGCGCACGAGATCAAGAACCCGCTCGGCGGGATTCGCGGCGCGGCGCAACTGCTCGAGTTCGAACTCGGCGAGCGTCAGCGCGACGAGTTGCGCGAGTACACGCAGGTCATCATCAAGGAGTCGGATCGGCTGCAGACGCTGGTCGACCGATTGCTCGAACCGCACCGTCATCCGCATATTGTCGGCGACGTGAATATTCACGAAGTCTGCGAGCGCGTGCGCCAGGTGATTCTCGCGGAGTTTCCGCGCGGCCTGACGATCGAACGCGATTACGACGTGAGCGTGCCCGACTTGCGCGGCGACAAGGAACAACTGATCCAGGCGCTGCTGAACATCGTGCGCAATGCGGCCGAAGCGCTGCGCGAACGCATTTCGCAAGGCGATGCGCGGATCGAATTGCGCACCCGCATTGCCCGCAAGATCACGGTGTCGAAACGCTTATGTAAGCTGGCACTGGACTTGCATATCACTGACAACGGCCCAGGCATTCCCGAGGAAATCCGTGACCGTATCTTCTATCCGCTCGTGTCGGGGCGCGAGGATGGTAGCGGTCTCGGTTTGACGCTCGCGCAGACTTTCGTGCAGCAGCACGACGGTTTGATCGAAGTGGACAGCCGGCCGGGCCACACCGAGTTTCAGATTTTGCTGCCGCTCGACTGCTAAAACCAAAATGTATCTCTAGACTTCTGACCGACCTATATGAAGCCGATCTGGATAGTAGACGACGATCAATCGATTCGCTGGGTGCTTGAAAAAGCGCTCGCCCGCGAAAACTTCGCGACCCGCAGCTTCGCGAACGTGCGCGAGGCATCGGCCGCGCTCGATCACGACAGCCCGCAGGTGCTGGTGTCCGACATCAGGATGCCGGGCGGTTCCGGCCTCGAATTGCTGCAAACCGTGCGTGACAAGGTGCCGGGCTTGCCCGTCATCATCATGACTGCGTTCTCGGATCTGGACAGCGCGGTCGCCGCGTTTCAGGGCGGGGCGTTCGAATATCTCGCCAAGCCGTTCGACGTCGACAAGGCGGTCGAGCTGATCCGTCGCGCGGTCGACGAAAGCATGCGCGGCGAGCAGACGTGGGACGACCGTCCCGCCGAGGCGCCGGAAATGCTCGGCCAGGCGCCGGCCATGCAGGACATGTTTCGCGCGATCGGCCGCTTGTCCCATTCGGCGGCCACCGTGCTCATTACCGGCGAATCAGGCACCGGGAAGGAACTGGTCGCGCGCGCGTTGCACCGGCATAGCCCACGCGCGAACGGTCCCTTCATCGCGCTGAACACCGCGGCGATTCCGAAGGATCTGTTGGAATCCGAACTGTTCGGTCACGAGCGCGGCGCGTTCACCGGCGCGCAGGCCATGCGCCAGGGGCGTTTCGAGCAGGCCGAAAACGGCACGCTGTTTCTCGATGAAATCGGCGACATGCCGTTCGATCTGCAAACGCGTTTGTTGCGTGTGCTGTCGGATGGGCAGTTTTATCGGGTCGGTGGGCACAATCCGTTGCGCGCGAATGTGCGCGTGATCGCGGCGACGCATCAGAATCTCGAATCGCGCGTACGTCAGGGCTTGTTCCGCGAGGACTTGTATCACCGGCTCAATGTGATCCGTTTGCGCTTGCCGGCGTTGCGCGAGCGCAGCGAAGACATTCCGCTGCTCACGCGTCACTTCTTGCAGAAGAGCGCGCGCGATCTCGGCGTCGAGCCGAAGCGCGTGTCCGAAGAGGCGCTCGCTTATCTGGCGTCGTTGCCGTTTCCGGGCAACGTGCGGCAACTGGAGAATCTGGCCAACTGGCTGACGGTGATGGCGCCCGCGCAGACTATCGAGATCAAGGACTTGCCGCCCGATCTCGGTCCGGCGCAAGCGGGTATCTCCGATCTGAGCGGCGGTGGCGGGGTGCTCGGCGCGGGCGAAGCGGGGCTGGCGGGCACGGCGCCGATCAACGGCGTCAGCGCGGCGGCGCATCCGGCCGCGGGCGGCGTGCCGGTCGCGTCGACGGTGGCCGCCTGGGAAGGCGGCTTGCGTACCGAAGTCGCGCGCATGCTGCGTGAAAACGCCGCGGACGTGATGGACGAACTCGCGCGGCGCTTTGAAGCGGCGGTGATTCGCGAGGCGCTGGATTTCACGCGAGGCCGCAAGGTGGAGGCGGCTGAACGGTTGGGGATCGGACGGAATACGATTACGCGGAAGATTCAGGAGTTGAATCTCGAGCCGTGATGCGTGAATAGTTTGATCGGCCAAGGCGGTACGTACACCGCCTTGGCCTTTGACGTCTTGCCGCTGCCGCTACGACGCGGTCTTTTCGACGGCTTTCACCAGAACGAATTCCGAACCCTCCAGCCGGTAATAGTAGGTGCCGCCGCCGGTCTCGTTCCGACTGCCGTGCACGACGATCAGACTGCTGTCGCGTCTGAACTCAATCGGTTCGTTGACGTCGACATCCCAGCAACAGACCGTGAACGGCAGCCAGATAACACCGCCGGTTTTCGCGTCGATCGCGACAGTCATAATGCAGGATGCACCGCATCCCCAGCTCGCCAGCGTGTAGTGCCCGGCGTAGTTTGGTTTCTGGCCGCTTAACTGACGCAGGCGAGTGGCGAATTTGCGATCCCGCGCCGAAATAATCTTCACTTTTGCGGGTTGACCGTTGAATACGTTTTCGACCGGAAAAGCGTCGAAGCGGGGCAAAGGTTCGTCCGCGAAGGTTCGGCCGATGCCGCACATTGCCAAAACAAATAACGCGAGGAATAGCCTTTTCATATTCAATACCAGTGATGTTTTTCCCAGAATTTTCGAGCGACCTGAACCGTGTGGTAACGGCCTGGCAAGTAGCGAATTCCACCTTGGCATTCTTCAACCGCGTTGCCAAATGATTTTTCACCATTTGGATTCAGTCCATATTGCGGGCGAAGCAATTGGAAGAGGCCTCGGGCAGTCGATTCGGAATTGCGGGTACCGACAACGCCGCTTGACTCTTGAGCCATGATCCAGAGTAAATCGTTGAAATCGGTGAGCGGGACGCCCTCAAGTGACATCGCGGTGCGCAGCGCGTTTTGAGAAGTAACGGGGACCGCGGCGGGATTTTTTGTTAGCCATCCCTTCTTGCTGTGTTTGATTTGACGATGGTTATGTGCATGCTTGCTCAAACGGAATATCCAATTCGCATTTGGTCGGATTCGGTTAAATCGAAAGATCGATTAGATCATGCACGTCTTGAGATTTTCAACAACATCACACTTTTGTGACGAAATTGATGCAATGAGCAATGAGTTGAGAAGTTGATCGTAGCGAATGCGGTCACCTGGTAGCAACGTACTCCACGCGTTCCGACGTCCCCCACGCCCCACAAGGCATAATCAACGCTGTTTTCCTCCGACAGCCGACGATGCCCGCTTCCCCCGCTTCTTTCTCCTGGCCGCTTTCCCCCGATCCTTTCCTGTCGCTCGAAGACCTCGACGATCCCGACGCTCTCGCCTGGGTCGAGCGGCAAAACGCGCGCACGCGCGCCGCGTGGTGCGATAGCGCCGAATTCGAAGCGCTCAAACAGCAACTCGCCGACGCCTATCTGCCGCGCGAACGTCCGGTGATTCCCGATCGCTGGAAGGATTGGGCGTACGACCTCTGGCAGGACGAACGCAACCCTAAAGGCATCTGGCGACGCACCACATGGGCGGCCTGGCGCAGCGGCGCGCCCGTCTGGCAGACCCTGCTCGACTTCGACGCGCTCGGCGGCGCCGAAGGCACGCCATGGGTCTGCGTTGAACTCGACATTCTTTATCCCGATGGCGATCGCGCGTTGATCACGCTGTCGCCGGGCGGCTCGGATGCGCTGGTGGTGCGCGAGTTCGATATCGACGCGCAGCAGTTCGTCGACGGCGGTTTCGCGATCGCGAAGGCCGGCAAGCACACGGCGTCGTGGATCGATCGGGACACGCTTTACGTCGGCTGGGACAACGGCCGCAAGACGCTGACGCGCTCCGGCTATCCGCGCGAGGTGCGGCGCTGGACCCGCGGCACAGTACTGGCCGATGCGCCCGTCGTCTTCAAGGCCGCGTTCGGCGATATCGGCGTGGAAGCGCATTACGATCCGATCGAACAACGCCACACAGTGGCGAGCAGCGTCGATTTCTTCGACTCGCACACGTATTACCTCGACAGCGCCGGGGCGCCCGATGTGTGGCATCGATTCGAGGTGCCGTCGCACGTCGGGGTCGGTGGCTGGCACGGCTGGCTCTTGCTCGAACCGCGCCTCGATTGGGATTGCAACGACGTGCAGCATCCGGGCGGGTCGTTGCTGGCCATTCGCGAGGACGCATTCCTGCGCGGCGAGCGCGAGGTCGTGCCGTTGTTCACGCCGACGCCGCTCACGTCGGCCTGCGAGTGGACGCACACGCGCAACCATCTGATCGTCTCGTATCTGGACGACGTGCAGAACCGGACGCTGTTGTGGACGCCGTCGCAGCACAGCGATCAAACGTGGCATTGGGCACAACGTCTTTTCCCATCGCACGACGATACGCAAGCCGACGTTTCACCGGTTGAGCCGACCCTCAACGACGAAGTGTTCGTCGACACCGACGACTATCTGCAACCGCCGGCCTACTGGCTCACCGACCTCACGCGCGAGAACCTGAGCGAATGGGAATTGCTCGACCGCTGGCCGACGCAATTCGACGCCACGCAGTACGCCGTGACGCGCGGCCATGCGGTCTCCGCGGATGGCACGCGCGTGCCGTACACCGTGATCGGCCCGCGTGACGGGCAACCGTCGCTTCGCCCCTGTCTGCTGAGCGGCTACGGCGGTTTCGCGATTCCGTTGCTGCCGAGCTATCTGACCGGGCAGGGCATCGGCTGGCTGGCGCGCGGCGGCGTGTACGTGGTCGCGCATATTCGCGGCGGCGGCGAGTTCGGCACGCGCTGGCATACGGAAGCGCAGGGCGCGCAGCGCCAGCGCGCATTCGACGATTTTCTGGCGGTGGCCGAAGCGCTCGTCGCCAGCGGCGTGACGAGCGCCGCGCAACTGGGCATTCAAGGCGGCAGCAACGGCGGCTTGCTGGTGGCGGCGTGCATGGTGCAGCGTCCCGAACTGTTCGGCGCGGTGGTCTGCGAAGTGCCGTTGCTCGATATGAGCCGCTATCACCTGCTGCACGCGGGCGCGTCGTGGATCGACGAATACGGCGACCCTGACGAGCCCGACGAAGCGCGCGTGCTGGCCGCGTATTCACCGTATCACCGCGTATCGGCGGAGGCGGTGTACCCGCCGGTGCTGTTCACCACCTCGACGGCCGATGACCGTGTGCATCCCGGACACGCGCGCAAGATGGCCGCGCGCATGCAGGCGCAGGGACATGAGCGCGTCTGGTATCGGGAGAATACGGAGGGCGGCCACGGCGGCTCCGATGAGCTGGAGCAGGCCGAGCACGATGCGATGGTGTTCGAGTTTCTGTGGCGGACGTTGAGCGGTGCGTCGGCGGCGCGATAAAGGTCTGAAAGAACGGTTGTCAGGCGAAAACGCCCGGTGCAGGACTTCTGGTTAGCGAAGTCTCTACACCGGGCGTTTTTGCGTCTGCCCGAAAACAGTCAGCCTGATTCATTCGGCTGCGGATTCAACCGAGTTGGGCCACCACCGGCGCGTGATCCGACGGCTGTTCCCACTTGCGCGGCACCTTGTCGACTTCGCACGAGGTACAGATACCCGCGAGCGCCTTCGACAGCAGAATATGGTCGATACGCATTCCCGCGTTGCGGCGGAACGCCATCATCCGGTAGTCCCACCACGAGTAGATCTTCTCCGGCTGCTCGAACTGACGGAACGCGTCGGTGAGACCGAGCGCGATCAGCCGCACGAACTCGGCGCGTTCTTCGGGCGACACCAGATTCTGGCCTTCCCACGCTTTCGGATCATGCACGTCGCGATCTTCGGGCGCGATGTTGTAGTCGCCGAGCAGCGCGAACTTCGGATACAGCGCCATCTCGCTCGCGACCCAGTCGTGCAGCGCGGCGAGCCAGCGCAGCTTGTACGCGAATTTGTCGGTGCCCGGCGCCTGGCCGTTCGGGAAATAGGCGGAGACGATGCGCACGCCTTCGATCGTCGCGGCAATCACGCGCTGCTGCGGATCTTCAAAGGCAGGAATGTTGCGCATCACGCTGTCTTCGTCGACGTTCAGGCCCGCACGCACCACGATGCCGACGCCGTTATAGGTCTTCTGGCCGGCGAACCAGCTTCGGTAGCCTTTCTCTTCGAGTTCGGCGCGCGGGAATTTGTCGTCGGTCAGTTTCAGTTCCTGCAGGCACAGCACGTCGGTGCCGCTGGCTTCGAGCCAGTCGATCACGTGTTGCTGGCGCACTTTCAGGGAGTTGACGTTCCACGTTGCGATTTTCATGTTTCTCTCACATTCCTGCGGGATTCCGATAGTCCCGCATCTTATCGTGCGGCAGAACCGGCGGTGAAGGCGGCGCAGTGAAAAAATGCCGCGCGGCGAGCGGAAAATAAAAGCGCGGCCGACTTGAGGCGCGGCGTATAGTGAGACACCACATACGCGCGATCATGCGCATCGGGGAGGCATCATGGCGGAACGGTATCCAGCGCTTTATAAGGACTTCGAAGTGCACCCGCTGGTGTTCTCGCGGGCCTTCGACAAATTCGACGGCCACAAGCGTCATGCCGAAGGCTACGACGTCGCTGTCCGCGTGTGTCGGCCGGGCGCGATCAGCGGCTCGACAGCGAGCCGTGTGTTCCGTCTCGTGTTGCCTGCCACCTTCTCCGATTTCGGCGTCGCCAAACGCAGCGCGAGCCAGTACGGCGCGGACATCATCGACGGCAAAGTGGAAGGCGCCACGGTGCAGGATCTTTAAGCGTTGCACGGACATATAGGCAGTCGCGCGAAGCACTTGAGTGAAATAATTCGCACGAATGTTTGACGTTTAGATGACAGCAAGATATACTCTTTTTCTCTGACGCGGGGTGGAGCAGTCTGGCAGCTCGTCGGGCTCATAACCCGAAGGTCGTAGGTTCAAATCCTACCCCCGCAACCAAGTATTGTTGAAAGCCTGCATGACGAAAGTCATGCAGGCTTTTTGACTTTTCGGCGTGTGAATTGCTGAACGCAAACGCGCGTCATAGGCAACTGCAGGCGGGCAACGCCCGCCTGTCATCACCTCTCTCTACGCTGCATCAATCGCCCATTCCACCGCCGCCTGCGCATGCAGCGCCGTGGTATCGAACACGGGCAACACAGAATCTTCCGGTTTGATCAGCAACGAGATCTCGGTGCAGCCGAGAATCACCGCTTGCGCGCCACGCGCGGCCAGCGTTTCGATCACACGCTGATACACCGCGCGCGAATCGTCCTTCACTGTGCCGTGGCACAGCTCGTCGTAAATGATGCAATGCACGTCCGCGCGTTCGGCCTCATCGGGCACCAGCGTGTCGAGCCCGTGACGCTCGCGCAGGCGGCCGGTGTAAAACGTTTGTTCCATCGT
Source organism: Paraburkholderia sp. BCC1876 (assembly GCF_902833695.1). Taxonomy (NCBI): domain Bacteria; kingdom Pseudomonadati; phylum Pseudomonadota; class Betaproteobacteria; order Burkholderiales; family Burkholderiaceae; genus Paraburkholderia; species Paraburkholderia sp. BCC1876. Next base: position 323,341 of record NZ_CADFGI010000006.1, read on the forward strand.
ATAGCGTGTGCCGAGCAAACCGACCCGCTCGATGCCCGCGGCACGCAATGCAGCGCCGGTCGGATCGGCGATGTGCAGGAACGGCACGTCGATTGCCTGCTCGATCGCTTCGCATACGCGATGCATCGTGTTGGTCGCGAGTATCACGAGTTCGGCGCCGCCGCGTTCGAGCTGGCGCGCGGCATCGGCCAATTGCTCGCCGAGCGCAGGCCAGTCGCCCGCGCGCTGCAGTGCTTCGATCGGCGCGAAGTCGACCGTGACCATCAGGCTGCGCGCGTTGTGGTGGCCGCCCAGGCGTGCTTTCGTGTAGCGGTTGATAAGCTTGTAGTACTCGGCGGACGATTCCCAACTCATCCCGCCGATCACACCGATCGTTTTCATAGTCCTGCTCCGCGAGTAGATGACGGATGCGGCAGCGCGCAGGCCAGGCACGCCCGCGCACTCCGTTTGAATGGCCGAGTATAGGCGGCGGATGGTGTGGTCAGCCGGTACGCATTGCCCGCTGCTCGCCGGTACGGCCAGGCGATAAAACGCCGGCACGGGGTTTCTGACGCCGATAGAATTGGGTCAATACAAACAAGTTGCATGAGACCCGAGGAGCGACACATGGATCTGATCATCCGCCGCGCGACGCTGCCGCCGGGCGCCGCGCCGCAGCACAAGCACACGGTCGACATCGGCATCGAAGCGGGCCGTATCGTCGCCGTCGAGCCGAATCTGGCCGCCAACGCGGCCGAAGAAATCGACGCCGCCGGCTCGCTCGTCACGCCGCCGTTCGTCGATCCGCACTTCCACATGGACGCGACGCTGTCGTACGGTTTGCCGCGCGTGAACGCGTCGGGCACCTTGCTCGAAGGCATCGCGCTGTGGGGCGAGCTGAAGCCGGACCTGACGCAGGAAGCGTTGATCGAACGCGCGCTGGAGTATTGCGATTGGGCCGTCGCCCGCGGGCTGCTAGCGATCCGCAGTCACGTCGACGTGTGCGATCCACGCCTGCTCGCCGTCGAGGCGCTGGTCGAAGTGAAACGCCGCGTCGCGCCGTATCTCGACCTGCAACTCGTGGCCTTTCCGCAAGACGGCGTGCTGCGCAGCGTGGGCGCGTTCGAGAACCTGAAGCGCGCGATCGCGATGGGCGTCGACGTGGTCGGCGGTATTCCGCATTTCGAGCGCACCATGGCCGACGGCGCACAGTCCGTGCGGCTGCTGTGCGAATACGCGGCGGAGCAGGGCCTGCGCGTCGACATGCATTGCGATGAATCCGACGACCCGATGTCGCGCCATATCGAAACGCTCGCCGCCGAAACGCACCGGCTTGGTTTGCAAGGGCGCGTGACCGGCTCGCATCTGACGTCGATGCACTCCATGGACAACTACTACGTCAGCAAACTGCTGCCGCTGATGCGCGAAGCGGGCGTCGCCGCGATCGCGAATCCGCTGATCAACATCACGCTGCAAGGCCGCAGCGACACGTATCCGAAGCGGCGCGGCATGACGCGCGTGCCGGAGATGATGGCCGCCGGCATCACGGTCGCGTTCGGCCACGATTGCGTGATGGACCCGTGGTACAGCCTCGGCTCGGGCGACATGCTCGACGTCGCGCACATGGGCCTGCACGTCGCGCAGATGACAGGCGTCGACGGCATGCAGAAGTGCTTCGACGCGGTCACGGTGAATGCGGCGCGCATTCTCGGTCTGGAGGGTTACGGCGTCGCACCGGGATGCGCGGCGAATCTTGTGCTGCTCGATGCGCGCGATCCGGTCGAGGCGATCCGCTTGCGCGCCGCGCGGCTCGCGGTGGTGAGCCGCGGCAAGGTGGTGAGCCGTGCGCCCGCTGCGCGTGCGGCGTTGTCGCTCGAAGGGCGGCCTGAGCAGGTGGACTTCAAGCTGCACCGCGGCTAGGCGTACGTGGTACGGGAAAAGAAAAGCCGGTGATTTGCTCGCGCAAATCACCGGCTTTTTATCGAACGCGATCAGGCATGCAAACGCTCAGCGGACCGCTCGAGCGCTTGCGCAATCGCGCAATCAATGCTCCGCGCCAGGCGCCATGCCGCTATGACGCAGCAGCGCGTCGATATTCGGCTCCCGCCCGCGGAACGCCTTGAACGATTCCATCGCCGGACGGCTGCCGCCCACCTCCAGAATCTCCTTGCGATAACGCATGCCGGTTGCCTGATCGAGCACGCTGCCGCTCGCAGCTTGCGCCGCTTCTTCGAACGCGGCGTACGCGTCCGCCGACAGCACTTCGGCCCACTTGTAGCTGTAGTAGCCCGCTGCGTAACCGCCCGCGAAAATATGGCTGAACGTATTCGGCCAACGCGAGAACGCAGCCTGCGGCACCACGTGGAAACGCTCGTTGATCTCGCTTGCGAGTTCGGTGGCGTTCTGCGTGCCGGACGCATCGAAACCGGTATGCAGTTGCATGTCGAACATCGAGAACACGATCTGGCGCAACGTGCCCAAGCCGCTCTGGAAGTTCTTCGCGGCCAGCATCTTGTCGAATAGATCGCGCGGCAGCGGCTTGGCGGTGTCGACGTGCGAGGTCATGTCGCTCAACACGTCCCACTCCCAGCAGAAGTTCTCCATGAATTGCGACGGCAGCTCGACCGCGTCCCACTCCACGCCGTTGATGCCCGACACGCCCAGCTCATCGACACGCGTCAGCATGTGATGCAAACCATGGCCGAACTCGTGGAACAGCGTGATGACTTCGTCGTGCGTGAAGCAGGCGGGCTTGCCGCCGACCGGCGCCGAGAAGTTACAGGTCAGATACGCGACCGGCGTCTGCAGGCCGCCTTGCGCGTGCCGGTGACGGCCGCGCGCGTCGTCCATCCAGGCGCCGCCGCGTTTGCCTTCGCGTGCGTACAGATCGAGGTAGAACTGCGCGACCAGCCCGCCGTCCTGATTCTCGACGCGGAAAAAGCGCACGTCCGGATGCCACACGGCCGCTTCGTCGCGACGGATGCGCACGCCGAACAGCGTCTCCGTGACCTTGAAGAGGCCCTTGAACACCGTGTCTTCCGGGAAGTACTGCTTGACCTCGTTCTCGGAGAACGAATAGCGCTTCTGACGCAGACGTTCGGCGGCGAACGTCATGTCCCACGGCTGCAACTCGCTCATGCCGAGTTCGTTCGCGGCGAATTCGCGCAGCTCTTTCCAGTCCTGTTCGGCATGCGGACGCGCGCGCGTGGCGAGGTCTTCGAGGAAGGCCATGACTTGCGCGGGCGACTCGGCCATTTTCGGCGCGAGCGAGACTTCGGCGAAGTTGTTGTAGCCGAGCATGTGCGCTTCTTCCGCGCGCAGCTTCAACTGGTCGGCGAGCACGGCGGTGTTGTCCCACTCCGCTTTGCCGCCGCCGTATTGCGGCCCGAGTTCGGACGCGCGCGTCACGTAGGCGCGATACATCGTTTCGCGCATCGGACGATTTTCCGAGTACTGCATCACCGGGAAATACGACGGAAAGTGCAGCGTGAATTTGTAGCCGGTTTTGCCGTCGCGTTCGGCGGCTTCCTTCGCGCCTTCGATCACGTCTTCCGGCAGGCCGGCCAGTTGCTCGGTGGCGCCTTCTTCGACGAGATACGCGTAAGCGTTGGTCGCGTCGAGCACGTGGTCGGAGAACGCTTTCGACAGCCCGGCCTGGCGTTCCTGCAATTCGGCGAAATGCGGCTTCTGGTCTTCCGGCAGTTCCGCGCCGGACAGACGGAAATCGCGCAGCGCATTGCCGAGGATTTTCTTGCGCTCGCCGGTCAGCGACGCGAAGTCGCTGCTGGCGTGCAAGGTCTTGTACTTTTCGTACAGCGCCAGGTTCTGACCGACGCTCGACCAGAATTCGGTGACGCGCGGCAGGTTCTCGCCGTACGCGGCGCGCAACTCAGGCGTATCGGCGACGGCGTTCAGATGGCCGACCACGCCCCAGGCGCGCGCCAGCGGTTCGGTGGCGCGCTCGACCGGTTCGACCACGTCGGCCCACGAAGCGGGGGTGATCGGCTGCGCGGCGCGTTCGACGGCGGCGGCCGCGTCGGCGAGCAACACGTCGAGTGCGGGCGTGACGTGTTCGGGGCGGATGTCGCCAAAACGCGGCAGGTCGGAGAAATCGAGGAGCGGATTGTCGTGCTTCGAGGGGGTAGTGGACATAAGGCTTCCTGTCTGACGCGAGTGAACGGGTAATCGATGCATCGGCGAATCGGTGGATCGGCGGGCGTCCCTTCAGGGGACGGCGATAAACACCCGATATGGACATTATTGGGGCAGGGCACGCCGATTCCAATCCGTGGGCACACAAATTATCAGATCAGCTTGTCCCACGCGCGCGGAGCAGAGCCGCCGCGCGTTTGTGCGACAGCGAACGGTGCAAATTGCTGCCGTGCCGCAAAGTGACGTGTCGCTGCCGGTCATCAGTTACCGGTGGGCGACGCTTTCTGCCTGAGAGGTATCGATGAACCCGCTTTCGCACGCTCTATCGCGCAACGGCAACAACTTCGACCTCGTGCGGCTTCTGGCCGCCGTGGCCGTCGTGTATGGCCACTCGTATCTGCTGCAGGCGCCCGACGGCACCACGGACTGGATCCAGAACGCGCTCGGTTTCGACGGTTTCGGCGCGCTCGGCGTGTATGCGTTTTTCCTGCTGAGCGGCATGCTGGTGACCGCGAGCTTCGACCGGCAGCGCTCGGTGCCGCGCTTCGCGGCGTTGCGCATCGCGCGTTTGTGGCCGGCGGTGGCGCTGGGCTCGCTGGTGACGGTGTTCATCATCGGGCCGTTGTTCACCACGCTGCCGCTGCGCGACTATTTCGCGTCGGGCATGACGTGGACCAACCTCGACAACTTCTCGACCATCGTGCTGAAAACCGGCTGGGCGCTGCCCGGCGTGTTCGAGCACAACCGCTTTCCCGTCGACATCTGCGGCCCGCTGTGGACGCTGCCACTCGAAGTGCGCTGCTACCTGATCGTGCTCGTGACCGGCCTGCTGGGACTGCTGTCCAGCGCGCGCGGCGTGGCGCTGGCGGCGGCGCTGGGTTGCGCGGCGTTCGTGCTGCGTGTGCATGTGCCGCATCTGCAGATCGGGCTGCGCGATTTCAGTGAAACGCCCGGCGGCTATTCGTTCTGGCCGGAGCCGTTCTTCATGCTGGGAATGCTGCTCTACGGCTGGCGCGAACGGATCGACATTAGCGGCCTGACGGCGCTTGGGCTGATGATGGTGTTTCTCGTGTTCCGCGATACGGCCGGCGCGCAGCCGCTGTTCTATCTGGCCTTCGTGTACGGCGTGCTGTGGGTCGGCACGACGCCGTTGCTGCGCCGCCTGGTGCCGCGCCACGATTACTCGTATGGGATCTATCTGTACGGCTTCATGGTTCAGCAATGCATTGCGAATATCGCGCCGCAGTTGAGCCATGTGACGGCGGTGCTGATCGCCGCGCCGCTGATCCTGCTGTGCGCGGCGCTGTCGTGGCACTGCGTGGAGCGGCCGGTGCTGAAGTGGTGCCGCGCAAGGCTTGCGCGCCGTGAGGCGCCGCTTGCCACGGGCATGGCGGCGGGGGATCAGGCGGGGTGAGGCATCGATACCGAACCCATGGCGCGGATCTTGAAATCGGCACTCGCGGCAGCCGTTTCGCCCACTTGCCGGCGAAACCACTCCGCCGGCTTTCCCCTTCAGCGTTACGCGTTCGCGGCCGCTTCGCGCTCGGCGGCTTCGATCGTATTGACCAGCAGCATCGTGATGGTCATCGGGCCGACGCCGCCCGGCACCGGCGTGATGTAGCCGGCCACTTCCTTGACGCCCGCGAAATCGACGTCGCCGCACAGCTTGCCGTTTTCGTCGCGATTCATGCCGACGTCGATCACCGCCGCGCCCGGCTTGACCATCTCCGCCGTCAGAATGTTGCGCAGGCCGGTGGCGGCGACGACCACGTCGGCATTGCGCGTATGGGCGGCCAGATCGCGCGTCTTGCTATGGCAGATCGTGACGGTTGCGCCGGCTTCGAGCAACAGCAGCGCCATTGGCTTGCCGACGATGTTCGAGCGGCCGATCACCACCGCGTTCGCGCCTTGCAGCGGAATTTCGTAGGCGGCGAGCATTTTCATCACGCCGTAGGGCGTGCACGGACGGAACAGCGGCTGGCCGGTCATCAACGCGCCGGCATTGGCGACGTGAAAGCCGTCCACGTCTTTCTCCGGCGCGATCGCCTCGATCACCTTGTGGCTGTCGATATGCTTCGGCAACGGCAGTTGCACCAGAATGCCGTGAATGCGCGGGTCGCGATTCAGTTCGTCGATGCGTGCGAGCAGATCGGCTTCCGGCAGATCGGCCGGATAACGGTCGAACGACGAACCGAGGCCGTTGTCGTGGCAGGCCTTGATCTTGTTGCGCACATACACTTCGCTAGCCGGGTTGTCGCCGACCAGCACCACGGCTAGGCCCGGTTGATGGCCGCGAGCGGTCAACGCGGCGGCGCGCGTGGCGACGTCGGCGCGCAGGGTCTGGGAAAGGGCTAGGCCGTCGATCAGTTTGGCTGTCATGGTCGGGTCGAGATGGGCAGTTTGAAAAGCGGGGCAGGGCACGGGCGCGGAAGCGCGCCACGCAATGGCGCGTTTCGACGGGAGCGGGTCGCCGCATGAAAAGCGCGCGGCGCGAATCGGAGATAGGCGCCACTGCGAAGTCCGACATTATACCGGCCCTACATGACGCGCCGTGGACGGATTCCCGGTCGCAAGCGACGTAGATCACGCGTTGCACGCTTGAGGGGTTCGAGCGGGCCCGGCGGCCCAGCGACTCGACAGCGAGCGGCCCGGCGGCCCGACCGCGAGCGGCGGCTGCGGCCGGCAGGTGCCCGACCGCAACCCATGGCCACCTTTAAGGCTGCTGCACCGCCTGCCAGCTATCGTCCGGATCGAACGCCCGGATCGCGGCCGCGGTTCGTGCGGTCTGCGGACCGAGGTTCTTCTGATAAACCTGACCGTCCTGATTGACGATAAAGCTCATCACGCCCGTTTTGCCATACTCGGCCGGCGACGCGATCAGCCCGAACCCGCCGGTCATCGATCCGTTCACCACATAGTTCTGCGCGCCACCCTTCGCGTGCGCGCCCTGCGCGGTCAGGATCCGGTAGTGATAGCCGTGATAGGCCTCTTTGGGCAGCGTGCCGTTAGGCATCGTTGCGGCGAGCGGGCCGAGCGGGCTTTCCGTTTCGCCGGGCGCCGTCGCCCAGTACAGGCCGTCGTGCTGTCCCGCCGTACTGACGAAGCGCTCCGCGTAGCGCTGCGTCAGGTTGTGATAATCGTTTTGCGCGTCGAGATAGGCGAGCGAGGTCTGGATCGCCGCGCGCTCGTTACGGCCGATGCGGCGCGTCAGCATCTCGTTGCGCGCCGCGGGCGGATCGAAGCGCCAGCCGTGTGCGGCCTGCACGAGCGGAATCGGCAGGGTCCAGCCGCTGTCGCCGACAGCCAGATGCGCGGTCGGGTGGCCGTTGCCGGTGGCCGGGTCGTCGACGATCTGGTGACCCTTCGACCATGCGCCGAGGAACTCGTAGATATCGTCCTGGCCAATGCCTTCGGTTGGAATGAAGCGATGGTAGTCGCTGCCGAGCACGTGTTTGAGCGCCCCTTCGTCGTTACGCGAGAGGGCGTCGACGAACGCGTTGGCGGCGGCGTCGGCGCTGGGGTAGACCGCTTGAGCGTGCGCGGCCGGCGCGCCCATCAGCAAGGCCGACGCCATCAGCAGCGTGCCGGCCGTGCCGAACTCGGCGGCAAGTGTCGCAAGGTGGGCGCGCAACGCGCCGCGTGGGGATAAGCGCATCATCAGAGACTCCTCTTGATCGTTCAACGGCCGCGGCCGAAATGGTGTCCACCGCCACCACCAGCGCCGCCCCCACCCCCGCCACCGAGCCTGCCGCCACCACCGCCACCGCCGCCGCCACGCTGGACGCCGCCGCCATTCGCGCCGAGCCCGCCGCCCGTACGTTGCTGACCGCCGCCATTGGCACCGACGCCGCCTCCCGTGCGTTGCTGACCGCCGCGATTCGCGAGCGAATCGCGGCTCGACTGGCCACGCTGCATATCCTGACGGGCGTTGTTGCCGTCGCCGGCGCCGCGCAGCGCGTTATCTCGATTGACGTTCTGCGCGCGATTCTGCAAATCGGCGTTCGCCGTACCGCCCTGGTGGATCCCTTGCACGCGCTGGCTCGCATTGCCGCTCAGATTTTGCCCGGTGCGGTTCTGCAGGGTTTGCTGCGCCTGGGCGCGGGCGTCGTCGCGGCCACGGTAGGCATCGCGCTGCGCACCGCCGAGGTTGTTATTGCCGTTGCGATTCAGATTCGCGTTGTTGACGTTGCGATTGACGTTGGCGTTGCGGTTCCAGTTCGTCGTGTTGCTGTTGACGTTGAGCCGGTTGTTCACGTTGACGTTGTTGTAGCGATTGACGTTGATGTTGACGTCATGCGTATTCCAGTTGAAGCCGCCCCACAGCGAATTGGCCACGGCGACACCGGCGCCGAACGCAAGCCCCGCGGCGAGACCGCTCGCGATCGCATAGCCGGGCGGCGGCGGCACATACACCGGCGGATACGCGGGGTAAGGCCAGGTGCCGTACACCACCGTCGGGTTATAGGTCGGCACGTAGACCACCTGCGGATTGGCCGGCACGATCTGGATCGTGCTCTGTTCGACCACGACCTTCTGCTGCGAGCTCGTCTTCAGATTGCCGGCGGCCTGCGCCTGCTTGCGCAAGCGTTGCACGGAGTCCATCACGTCGTTGGACTGGCCGAGAAAAGCGGTGCCCAGTTGCGCGACCCAGTCGGGTTTCGAGGCCATCGTGGCGAGCACCTGCGGAAACGCGACCAGCGACTGCACGCTCGGATCCCACGGTTCGGACGCGACCGCCTTGACCGCGTCGTCGCCTTGCAGCTTCGAGTTCGCTTTCGACCACGCGGCCGCGGCCTGCACGTCCTGCGGAAAGGTCGAGGCCATCAGCACCTGGGCGAGCAGCGCGTCGGGATACAGCGCGATCGGCGCGGTCAGCGAGTCGAGTTGCTGGTTCGACATCTTCGGCGCGCTTTGCGCGTGGACCGCGCTCGGCGCGAGCAGTCCGACGAAGAGTGGCGCCCCGGCCAGAGCGGCGCAAACCAGCATCACACGCGAGCGGTGTGCTCCGGATCGTTTCACGATGAAATCCTCCCGGTTGTATAAGACGCGAGACGTCGATGCGCAGCTAAAGCTGCGCCGGTTCACGGCAATGGAGCAAATGACGGTGCAAACGGCGGAGCAAACAGCGGAGCAACCGACTGCCTAAAAACGGGCAGCGGCGAGGCGGGACGGCACGCGTTTAGCGTTGCGACGGCAAGGCGGGTGAGACGCGGGAAGGGAACGAATAGGCCGAATGTGCGATGGCCGTTGCTTTGCACGGTCGGTCGACCCTGCATGCGGCGTTCGCGGCACGTCATTCCGTGTTGATCGTGCATCAGCCATTCCCGTTAAGGCGCTCTGTTTAAATTAGGGCGCGCAGCGAGGCTTGTCAATCACGTCAGAGGAAAACGTGGTTACAAACGGGTGTAAGCGATGGCTGAGTCATGCGTAACGATTCACACGAGGTGGCGTGTCGACGCGAGGCGCTGAATTTTTACTGCAGTGCGGGAGAGCGGCGGAGAAGCGGGCAGAGAAGCGGCGGGAAGCTGGCAAGCAAAGCGGCGCGCACGCATGGCGGGCGAGGGCGCCTTGGGCCGGACCCTGTTGCGAGTCCGGCCGTGTTCCACAGTTCAGATTTCAGATCGGCGTGAAGCGGCGAGCGCCGCTGCCGGTCTTACTACGCCTGTTGCGGCTTGTTCGACAGCGCCAGTCGCAGCAGATCGGCGACCGTGTTGACGTTGAGCTTTTCCATGATGTTCGCGCGATGCGCTTCGACCGTCTTGATGCTGATGCCGAGGTCGTCGGCGATCTGCTTGTTCAAACGGCCGGCGATGATGCGCTCCAGCACCTGGTGCTCACGCGCGGTCAGCTTGCCCAGGCGCTCGGCGGCGGCGCGCTGTTGCTGGACGCTGGTGCTTTCGCTGCGCGCCTTGTCGAGCATGCGCTCGACCAGCTTGCGCAACTCGGCTTCGTCGAACGGCTTTTCGATGAAGTCCATCGCGCCTTTTTTCATCGTCGACACCGCCATCGGCACATCGCCGTGGCCCGTCACGAAGATGATCGGCAACACAGCGTTGTCGGCGATCAGGCGTTCCTGCAATTCGAGTCCGCTCATGCCGGACATCCGTACATCGAGAATCAGACACGCGATCTGGCCCGGTTGCTGATGCGGATGCCAGGCGTCGAGGAACTGCTCGGCGCCGGAGAAGCATTGCACGCGGTAGCCGTTCGCCTCCAGTAGCCAGCGCAGCGAATCTCGTACGGCCTCATCGTCGTCGACGACAAAGACGGTTTCCTGTGTGGTGACTGGGCTGTTCATAGCTCTCCCGTAACGGTTTGTGGTGTCGGCGCCTCTGACCCGCCGTTGCTCGGGCCGTCAGGCTCTCCAATAGGCAGACTGCAATGGAACGTGGCGCCTGTGATGTGACCGTCGGACTCGACGTTGTTGACCACCCACAGACGACCGCGGTGCGATTCGATAATCGAACGGCAAATGTTCAGCCCCATGCCCATACCATCGGACTTGGTGCTGTAAAACGGTTCGAACAGCCGCTCGGCTGTCGCTTCGTCGACGCCCGGACCCTGGTCGACGACACTGATGCAGACAAACCCGCTCTCCAGCCGCACAACCACGCGGATCACCGGATCGACCGCATTCGGGCGCGCTTCGGCCATGGCTTCGGCGCCGTTCTTCAGCAGGTTGACCAGCACCTGCTCGATCAGCACCGGGTCGACGTAGATCACCGGCAGACGCGAGCGCAGATCGGTGACGATGCGAATCCGCCGCTTGCGCACTTCGATCTCGGCCAGGCCCACCGCATCCGCGACGATATCGGCGACGCGCGTGGCTTGCCGCTTCGGCTCGCTGCGTTTCACGAACTCGCGAATCCGCCGGATGATCATGCCTGCCCGCACCGCCTGTTGGGCCGTCTTTTCGAGCACCGGCAGCAGATTGTCGGGCGTGGTTCGACCGGATTTAACCAGCGCCACGGTGCCGGAGCAATAGTTATTGATGGCGGCGAGCGGCTGATTCAGTTCGTGCGCGAGCGACGAGGCCATTTCGCCCATGGTCATCAGGCGGCTGGTGAACTGCAGTTTTTCGTCCTGCTGGCGCGACAGTTCCTGCGCCTGCTTGCGGGTGGTGATGTCGGTCGCGATCTGCATCTGCGCGAGGTGGCCGTCCACCCACTGAATGTACTGGCGGCGCACTTCGAACCATTTCTGGGCGCTTTGCACGTAGATTTCCTGTGCGTCGGCGGTGCTTTCGGTCAGCGCCGCAGCGGGCAGGCCCGCATAGGTATCCACCATATCGATCGAATCGGACGAGGCCTGTGCGCTATCGAACCCGCCGCCCGCCAATTCCAGATGGCCGTCCGGACGAATCCCGAACAGATGACGGTAGTAGCGGTTGGCGAACAGCAGTTCGGCTTCGTCGGCGGCCAGCACGGACACGGCCGCGTCGAGGCTTTCGAGCACCGTGGTGAAGCGTTCGTGCGCGGCGGCGAGTTCTTCGCGCGCGCGTTTCGGTTCGGTGATGTCGGTCATCGACGACATCCAGCCGGTCTGGCGGCCCGAACTGTCGATCAGCGGCGACACATAGAGGCGGGCGTGGAACGTCGAACCGTCTTTGCGGCGCACCCGCAGTTCGAAGCCCGACGACGGCGCCTTGCCGCGCAGCGTCATATCGAGCTGGCGTTGCATTTCCGGGTACGAATCGCGCGGCCAGTAGGCGAACGGCGCGTTCTTGCCGACCAGATCGCTTTCGTCCCAGCCGGTCATGCGGCAGAACGCCGGATTCACGTGGGTGATGCGGCCGTGCATATCGAGCACGCGCATACCGATCAGCACGGAATTTTCCATCGCGCGGCGAAAGAACGCTTCGGCGTACAGCGCCTGCTGCGCTTCGAAGCGTTGCCGCGTGTGCTTCCACAAACTCCACAGACTCCACAGCACGAAGCACGACAGGCCGGCCACCAGCCAGACGAGCGTGTTGTTGGTGAAGTTGGTCATCTGCGGGAACGCGTAGACGCGTACCGAGACGCCCTGGCCCGGCGGGTCGAGCGGCAGATCGTAGAACATGTCGCGCGGCAGGCGCGGGCGGGTCGACGTGGTGGTCAACTCGCGGTTGTTCACGTCGATGATCGAGATTTTGTATTTAGCCGATAACTCGGGCGGAATGTCGTGCTTCAGGATGCCTTCCACCGAGAACACGGCGGCAATCGTGCCGAGAAAGTCGCGGTCGCGGAACACCGGCGTTTGCAGCGTGATGTAGCCGTTGCCGACGTCGTCGTAGATCAGCGGGGAGTAGACCTGGCGGCGCGTGTTGCGCGCCTCGGTGAAGGCGGCTTTGACCGCCTCGTCCATTTGCGCGTCGTTCGGTTTGGCGAGACGCTGGCCGAACACGGGCAATGCAGTATTGGGCCAGCGCGGCTGCTGCTGACTCGTATACCAGTTCATGTAGAGGATCTCGGGATGCCCCTGCATGATGTCTGTTGTGGACACCTGGAACGAATGCGGATCGGCGTGGCCGGCGACCAGATCGCGGGCCAGCGCCTGAATCTGTTCCTGCGCGCCCGTCATGGACAGGCGGATCTGCTGCTGCGCCCACGCGACATTACGGTAAAGCGTGTCTTCCTGCTGTTGCTGTTCGCGCCGATTCAGGCTCCACAAAATCAGACTCATGACGACCAGGAACACCAGGATCGACAGGAGCGGCGTCAGCAAATAGGAATTCGACCACCATGGTCCATGGTGCCAGCGGGAGGACGGCGTCGAATCCGCCGGCGAACCAGCGGTGCGCGCCGAGCGAGCGAAAAGCCGTTCGGTCAACATGCGTGGCATTGTAGCGCAGCAGGTCGCTAGCAAATGGCGCAAAAAAGCGCTGAAAGTGCCATTAATCGGCGCAAACTAGCCGACGTATCCGTCGAAGGGCAGTCAATTCAGGTTGCGCCGCAGCAATTTTCCGCATTATGAGAAGTGATCTCGCAATTCGAAAATTTTGTTGCGCGGACGTCGGGACCCCTTTTACAATCGGCCGAAGCTGCCGCGGCCGTGCTTCGTCCGCGTCGTCTGTTCAAAGAGCGTTCCTCTAAATCCAGGAGACGAGCATGTCCGCTGTACCCGACGAAGTCATGAAATATGTCGCCGCCGAAAAAGACGACGATCCCCAGGAAACCGGCGAATGGCTGGAAGCGCTGGATGGCGTGATTTCTGCTGTGGGCCCCGATCGCGCCCACTACCTGATCGAGAAACAGATCGAATTCGCCCGCGTGCATGGCGAACATCTGCCGTTCTCGGCTAACACCCCGTACATCAACACGATTCCGGTTGCGCGCCAGGCGAAGATCCCCGGCGACCAGGACATCGAGCACCGTATCCGTTCGTACACCCGTTGGAACGCCATTGCCATGGTGCTGCGCGCCGGCAAGGACACCAACGTCGGTGGCCACATCGCTTCGTTCGCGTCGGCAGCCACTTTGTATGACGTCGGCTACAACCATTTCTGGCACGCTCCGTCGCCCGAACATGGCGGCGATCTGATTTTCGTGCAGGGTCATTCGTCGCCGGGTGTGTACTCGCGCGCGTTCCTGCTCGGCCGTCTGACCGAAAACCAGCTCGACAACTTCCGTCAGGAAGTGGGCGGCGAGGGCATCTCGTCGTACCCGCATCCGTGGCTGATGCCTGACTTCTGGCAGTTCCCGACCGTGTCGATGGGCCTCGGCCCGATCATGGCGATCTACCAGGCGCGCTTCATGAAGTACATGCACGCGCGCGGTATCGCGAAGACCACGGGCCGCAAGGTCTGGGCCTTCCTCGGCGACGGCGAAACGGACGAACCGGAATCGCTCGGCGCGATCGGTATGGCCGGCCGCGAACGCCTCGACAACCTGGTGTTCGTGATCAACTGTAACCTGCAGCGCCTCGATGGCCCGGTGCGCGGTAACGGCAAGATCATCCAGGAACTCGAAAGCGAATTCCGCGGCGCCGGCTGGAACGTCATCAAGGTGGTGTGGGGCAGCCGCTGGGATGCGCTGTTCCAACGCGACAAGTCGGGCGCGCTGATGCGCCGCATGATGGACGTCGTCGACGGCGAATACCAGACGTACAAGTCGGAGTCGGGCGCGTATGTGCGCGAACACTTCTTCAACACGCCGGAACTGAAGGCGCTGGTCGCCGAATGGTCCGACGAGGACATCTGGAACCTGAACCGCGGCGGCCACGATCCGCACAAGATCTATGCTGCGTTCACCGAAGCGTCGAATTCGCAAGGCCAGCCGACCGTCATTCTCGCGAAGACGATCAAGGGCTACGGCATGGGCGAAGCTGGCCAGGCGATGAACATCACCCACCAGCAGAAGAAGCTGCATGTCGATCAGCTGAAGAAATTCCGCGATCAGTTCCGTCTGCCGATCACCGACGAAGACCTCGTCAACGTGCCGTACCTCAAGTTCGAAGAAGGTTCGAAGGAACTCGAGTACATGCGCGCTCGCCGCCAGGACCTGGGCGGTTATCTGCCGGCGCGCCGTCAGAAGGCTGAGTCGCTGCCGGTGCCGGCACTGACGGCATTCGAGCCGCTGCTGAAAGGCACGGGCGAAGGCCGCGAGATCTCCACGACGATGGCGTTCGTGCGGATCCTGAACATCCTGCTGAAGGACAAGGCCCTCGGCAAGCGCATCGTGCCGATCGTGCCGGACGAGTCGCGTACCTTCGGTATGGAAGGCCTGTTCCGCCAGATCGGTATCTGGAATCAGGACGGCCAGAAGTATGTGCCGGAAGATTCCGACCAGCTGATGTTCTACCGCGAGTCGGAAACCGGTCAGATTCTGCAGGAAGGCATCAACGAAGCCGGTGGTATGGCGGACTGGATCGCTGCCGCGACGTCGTACTCGACGCACGGCGAGACCATGATCCCGTTCTACATCTTCTACTCGATGTTCGGCTTCCAGCGTATCGGCGACCTGTGCTGGGCAGCGGGCGACATGCGTTCGCGCGGCTTCCTGCTGGGTGGCACCGCGGGCCGTACGACGCTGAACGGCGAAGGTCTGCAACACGAAGACGGCCACTCGCTGCTGTGGGCCGCTTCGGTGCCGAACTGCATCAGCTATGACCCGACGTTCGGTTACGAACTCGCGGTTATCGTGCAGGACGGCCTGCAACGCATGGTCGCGGATCAGGAAGACGTGTACTACTACATCACGGTGATGAACGAAAACTACGAGCACCCGGCGATTCCGCAGGGCGACGCTGTAGCGGCCGACATCATCAAGGGCATGTACGCGTTCAGCAAGGCGGAAGCCGATGCGAAGGCGCCGCGCGTTCAACTGATGGGCGCAGGCACGATCTTCAACGAAGTGATCGCCGCCGCCGAGCTGCTGAAGAACGACTGGGGCGTCGCCGCCGACCTGTGGAGCGTGCCGAGCTTCACCGAACTCGCGCGCGAAGGTCACGAAGTGCAGCGCTACAACCTGCTGCACCCGAACGAAGAAAAGAAGCTCTCGCACGTCGAGAAGCTGCTCAAGGACGCACAAGGCCCGGTCATCGCATCGACCGACTACGTGCGCGCGCTGACCGAGCAGATCCGCGCGTTCGTGCCGCAGAAATTCGTCGTGCTGGGCACGGACGGCTACGGTCGTTCGGACACGCGTGAAAAGCTGCGTCACTTCTTCGAAGTCGACCGCTACTGGGTCACGGTTGCCGCGTTGAATGCACTGGCAGATGAAGGCACGATCGAACGCAAGGTCGTCGCCGAGGCGCTCAAGAAGTACAACCTTGATCCCGCCAAACCCAACCCGATGACCGTCTAAGGCATCCTTCCCCGTGTGCCACGGCGTGCGCGCCTGCTCCCGATTGCCGGGAGCAGGCTGCGTGCGCGGCCCAGGAGACACTAACAATGAGTCAAGCGATCGAAGTCAAGGTGCCGGACATCGGCGATTACAAGGACATTCCTGTGATCGAGGTGCTGGTGAAGGCGGGTGATACCGTCGAGAAAGAGCAATCGCTCGTTACGCTGGAATCCGATAAAGCGACCATGGACGTGCCGAGCTCGGCCGCCGGCGTCGTCAAGGAAGTGAAGGTCAAGGTCGGCGACAACGTGTCGGAAGGCGTGTTGATCGTCGTGCTGGAAGCGGCTGAAGGTGGTGCGGCGGCACCGGCACCGGCTCCCGCTGCTGCACCGGCTCCGGCGCCCGCACCGGCTGCTGCGCCTGCGCCGGCCGCCGCGCCTGCTGCAAGCGGTGGCGGTCTGCAGGACGTGAAGGTGCCGGATATCGGCGACTACAAAGACATTCCCGTGATCGAAGTCTCGGTGAAGGTCGGCGATCGCGTCGAGAAAGAGCAGTCGCTGGTGACGCTCGAATCCGACAAGGCGACCATGGACGTGCCGAGCTCGGTCGCCGGCGTCGTCAAGGAAGTGAAGGTCAAGGTCGGTGACAACGTGTCGGAAGGCTCGGTGATCGTGGTGGTCGAAGCCGAAGGCGGCGCGGCTGCCCCGGCTGCGGCGCCCGCGCCGAAGCAGGCCGTCGAGAAGCCGTCCGACGCGCCGGCCACGCCGTCGCCCGCACCGGCGCAACCGTCGGCGCTGGCTCAGGCACCGGTGATTCAGGCTGGCGAAGGTTCGCGTCACGCGAGCCACGCGTCGCCGTCCGTGCGCAAGTTCTCGCGCGAACTCGGCGTGGATGTCGCGCAGGTGCAAGGCACGGGGCCGAAGGGTCGTATTACGCAGGCCGACGTCACCGCTTTCATCAAGGGTGTGATGACCGGTCAGCGTGCTGCGCCGGCGGGTGCGGCTGCACCGGCTGCCGCAGGTGGCGGCGAGCTGAATCTGCTGCCGTGGCCGAAGGTCGACTTCACGAAGTTCGGTCCGGTCGATCCGAAGCCGCTGTCGCGTATCAAGAAGATCTCGGGCGCGAACCTGCACCGCAACTGGGTCATGATTCCGCACGTCACCAATAACGACGAAGCGGATATCACCGACCTCGAAGCGCTGCGCGTGCAATTGAACAAGGAAAACGAAAAGTCGGGCGTCAAGATCACGATGCTGGCTTTTGTTATCAAGGCGGTCGTCTCCGCGTTGAAGCAGTTCCCGACGTTCAATGCCAGCCTCGATGGCGATAACCTGGTGTTCAAGCAGTACTTCCATATCGGATTTGCTGCTGATACGCCGAATGGGTTGGTCGTTCCGGTTATTCGCGATGCGGACAAGAAGGGGTTGATCGATATCGCCAAGGAAATGGCCGAGCTGTCGAAGCTTGCTCGTGATGGCAAGTTGAAGCCGGATCAGATGCAAGGTGGGTGCTTCTCGATCTCGTCTTTGGGTGGGATTGGCGGTACCAACTTCACGCCGATTATCAATGCGCCTGAAGTCGCTATTCTCGGGTTGTCGCGCGGTGCGATGAAGCCGGTTTGGGATGGGAAGCAGTTTGTTCCGCGTCTCACTCTGCCGCTGTCTTTGTCGTATGACCATCGGGTGATCGATGGGGCTTCGGCGGCTCGGTTTAATGCGTATCTGGGTGCGATTCTTGCCGATTTTCGGCGTGTGATTCTTTGATCGAGTGATGTTGTGGGCGGGGGCGCGGGTTTGGTTGTTATCCGCGTCTCGCTGTAGAACCTGATTTCATGGCGGTCTATTAGCGTCGCCCCTGTGCGGGGCGGCACTTACTTTTCTTTGTCTTCCAAAGAAAAGTAAGCAAAAGAAAGGCGCGTCCTTGGGCGGACAGCAAAGGCTGATTCTGTCCTTGTTTCTGCCAGCTTTTAGGCTGTTTTGTGGCTTGTTCTTTCCATCACCGATCAATAAGAGAAGGGGACACTATGAGTCTCGTCGAAGTTAAAGTGCCGGATATCGGTGACTTCAAAGACGTCGATGTCATCGAAGTCAATATCAAACCGGGCGATGTCATCGAGAACGAACAAGCTCTCATGACCCTGGAGTCCGATAAGGCCTCCATCGAAGTGCCCAGCGATATCGCCGGCACCGTCAAGGAAGTCCGCGTCAAAGCCGGTGACAAAGTCTCGCAAGGCACTGTCATCGCTTTGGTCGAGTCGTCGGCCGATGCGGCGCCCGCGAAAGATGCGCCCAAAGCGCCCGCCAAAGAACCCGAAAAGGCTCCGGCTCAAGCCGAAGCGAAGCCGCAGGCAGCGCAAGCTGCTGCTGCACCGAAGGCCGCTGCGCCCGCTCCGCAAGCGGGTAGCTTGTCCGGTAGCGCCGATATCGAATGCGACATGCTCGTGCTCGGTTCGGGCCCCGGCGGTTATTCGGCCGCGTTCCGCTCCGCCGATCTGGGTATGAAGACGGTGCTCGTCGAGCGTTATTCGACGCTCGGCGGCGTCTGTCTGAATGTCGGCTGTATTCCGTCGAAGGCGCTGTTGCATACGGCGCTCGTTATCGACGAAGCCGAAGCGCTCGGCGCGCACGGCATCACGTTCGCCAAGCCGCAGATCGATCTCGACAAACTCCGTGACTTCAAGTCAGGCGTCGTCAAGAAGCTCACCGGCGGTCTCGCGGGTATGGCCAAGATGCGCAAGGTCGAAGTGGTGACGGGCACCGGCGCGTTCGTCGATCCGAATCACATGGAAGTGCAGACGGAAGCGGGCAAGAAGGTCGTCAAGTTCAAGCAGGCGATCATCGCGGCGGGCTCGGAAGCGGTGAAGCTGCCGTTCATTCCGGAAGATCCGCGCGTGATCGACTCGACCGGCGCGCTCGAACTGCGTCAGATTCCGCAACGCATGCTGGTGATCGGCGGCGGCATCATCGGGCTGGAAATGGCCACGGTGTACGCGACCCTCGGCGCGAAAATCGACGTGGTCGAAATGCTCGACGGTCTGATGGCCGGCGCGGATCGCGATCTGGTCAAGGTCTGGGAAAAGTACAACAGCAAGCGTTTCGCCAACGTCATGCTGAAGACCAAAACCACCGCGGCGGAAGCGAAAGACGACGGTATCTACGTGTCGTTCGAAGGCGAAAAAGCCCCGGCCGAAGCGCAGCGCTATGACCTCGTGCTGGTCGCCGTCGGCCGTACGCCGAACGGCAAGAAGATCGGCGCGGATAAGGCCGGCGTCGCGGTGACGGATCGCGGCTTTATCGACGTCGACAAGCAGATGCGCACCAACGTGCCGCACATCTTCGCAATCGGCGATATCGTCGGTCAGCCGATGCTCGCGCACAAAGCCGTGCACGAAGGTCACGTCGCCGCCGAAGCCGCTCATGGCGAAAAGGCGTACTTCGACGCGCTGCAGATTCCGTCGGTGGCCTACACCGATCCGGAAGTGGCGTGGGCCGGCAAGACGGAAGACCAGTTGAAGGCCGCCGGCATCAAGTTCGGTAAAGCGGTGTTCCCGTGGGCCGCGTCAGGCCGCGCGATCGCCAACGGCCGCGACGAAGGCTTCACGAAGCTGCTGTTCGACGAGGAAACGCATCGCGTGATCGGCGGCGGTATCGTCGGTCTGAATGCGGGCGACCTGATCAGCGAAGTCTGCCTCGCGATCGAAATGGGTGCGGATGCAACGGATATCGGTAAGACGATCCACCCGCATCCGACACTCGGCGAATCGGTCGGCATGGCCGCCGAGTTGTACGAAGGCGTCTGTACGGATCTGCCGCCGGTGAAAAAGAAGTAGTAGGGCGGTTCGGCTCGCCTGCTTCATGCAGGCGGCTCGACAGAGCTCGAGCCCATGAAAAAACGGCGCGCCCCGCAAAGGGCGCGCCGTTTTCTTTTACGCACGTACGTACCAACCAAAAGCCACCCACCAGCACCGCGTTGCCGTCCAACTGCCGTGACACCGTTCGACGCAGGACACATCAGGCCCGGCGCCCAAAAAAATCCCGGCCATTCGCCGGGCAAACGATACGTCGTTCAACGTATCGGAGCGTCCAGCCAATTAACACCGTGTGAGCGGCAACGGCGCGACGCTGTTGCTTAAGATAACGCCGGCGCCGCGAAAGAGCGGGGGCCGGCGTGTAGTGCTACGAATGCTGCCTGAAACTAGTGCTGTCTAAAAACTTAGACGGCCTTCTTGGCCGAGCGCGATGCTTGTGCAGCGGCTTGCGAAGCAGCCTTCGAAGCGGCCGTTGCGGCTGCATTGAAGTTGCTTTCGGCGATTTCAACAGCTTGCTTCGTTGCCTTGTGAACCGTTTCGTACGTCGTGTTAGCGGCGGTGATCGCCGACTTGATCACGGCGACAGCCGTTTCCGAACCAGCCGGTGCGTTCTTCGCAACGTTTTCGACGAGCGACTGAACCTTGCGGTTTTGCTCTTCGAATTGCGCTTCAGCGACGCGGGTGAATTCACCTTGCGTTGCCGAGACGATTTCATACACGTGACGGCCGTACGACAGCGCCTTCTCAGCAACCGGTTGCGCGAGGCTGGCTTGCAGTGCCAGCAATTCCTGGCCGTCCTTGACCGACAGCGCGCGTTGGGCATTTTCCTGGCTTTCCGCAATCGTCGACTTCACAACTTGCAGGTTCAGCTCAACCAGCTTTTCGACGCCTTCAAATGCCTTGGTCGTCAGGCCGAACAGCGTTTCAAAGTTGGCTTTCTGGGCTGCAGCGAATTGCTCAGGGGTCAGCAGAGTCATGGTTTACGCTCCTGGATTGCGGTCTGTCTGTGCGGACCGCTTTGGGTAAGTGGCGAGACGCCTTGAAGCTCGTCCCGCCGAACCGCGATGTATTGTGCATCGCAGCAATGGTTCCCATTTTAGGATGGCTGTGAGGAATGTCAAGCGCTTTTTGTGCGCCGCACAATATTAAGAAAGTGTTGATAAAACAATACCTTATGCAGCCAGCATGACGATCGTATGACGCAAGTTAAATTGACTGTCGCACTGCGCTGGTGCGCGATAGATCCGCATTTGTTACCGATCCCATGAGGTGTTTTGACCATCCGGCAGCGAGAAATGGTGCGAGGCGGTAACATCTGATCTGTGACAAAAAATCCGTAATCGACAAATCGATGTAAACCGGAAACTGTCACGGAACGTTAATGCGCTATGCGTGTCGAATGCGCGTTGGCGGTTTCCAGCAGGCGTTTAACAGCGGCGCAGCGAGACCCCAGCGACGTTCCATGGCACGGGCAATGCGTCACCCGCCTGTGCTCTGACCGTATTTCCCCTGATCAAGGTTGTCTCGATATTGCCGTTATGCTGGAAGAATCATCTCGATTCGATTGCATGGCGGCGACGACGGGGCGATGCCCGGTAGCGATTGTTTTTTTCGATCGACCGGTGGCACTTATTTGTGTTTTTGCGATCGGAGCTTACAAGCCGGTTTAAGGAGCGCGTATAAGTGCTTAAAATTGCTAATTTTTCGTTGTTTTACTACACTTGCGGAAACCTCTCGCCGCTCCCTACCGAACACCCATGAAAACCGACATGTTTTCGTCGCTAAAAGTGATCCACGGCGCGGCCCGCAGCACCGCTCTGTCGGTGGCCGCCTCCATGGTCATCGCAGCGGCGTTCGCCACGCCCGTCAGCGCTTTTGCCGCCACACCCGCCGCAGCACCCGCAAAAACCGCCAAACACGCTAAAACCGCCAAAAAGCCGGCCGCCGCTACCGCCAAGGTAGCGAGCAAGTCGGCCAAGGCCGGTAAAGGCGCGGCCGTGAAGGCCGTCGCCGCGGACGACGACGCGCCCCGCGCGAGCGTCAAGCGCAAGCGCGTGACATACACGTCGAACGGCCGCCGTCATACGGTGGTGCGCCGCGTCGCGTACGAACCGCGTCAGCCGACCGTCGGCCAGGCATTCGGTCTGCACGAAACGCCGGACGCGCTGATGCTGCGTTCGAGCGTCGCGTACGTGATCGATCAGAATTCCGGCGAATCGCTGTTCGACAAGAACTCGCGCGCCGTGGTGCCGATCGCGTCGATCACCAAGCTGATGACGTCGATGGTCGTGCTCGATTCGAAAGAGCCGATGACCGACCAGATCGAAGTCACGGACGAAGACCGCGACTACGAGAAGAACACCGGCTCGCGTCTGTCGGTGGGCTCGGTGCTGTCGCGTGAAGACATGCTGCACATCGCGCTGATGGCGTCGGAAAACCGTGCCGCCGCTGCGTTGTCGCGCTACTTCCCGGGCGGCCGTCCGGCGTTCCTCGCGGCGATGAACGCGAAGGCCAAGCAACTCGGCATGACCGACACGCACTTTGAAAACCCCACGGGTTTGACGAGCCAGAACGTGTCGAGCGCGCGCGACCTCGTGAAGATGGTCAACGCGGCGTATCAATATCCGCTGATCCGCAAGTTCTCGACCGATCACAGCTACGAGGTGTACACCGGCAAGCGTTCGCTGGCGTACAACAGCACCAATGCGCTGGTGCGTAACCCGACGTGGGACATCGGTCTGCAGAAGACCGGCTTCATCAACGAAGCAGGCGAGTGTCTGGTGATGCAGGCAACCATTCACGGCCGTCCGATGATCATGGTGCTGCTCGATTCGTCGGGTAAGTACTCGCGTTTCGCGGACGCGACGCGTCTGCGCACGTGGCTCGACAATGGCGGCGATCAGGCGCGTATTACCAGCGCGGATGCCGGCGGTCCGGGCACCTGAAGCGGTTCAGCGGCCGGTTCTTCGTGAACCGGCTGCGCCATGAAAAAAGCCTCGCAGCATGTATGTGCTGCGAGGCTTTTTTCTATCCTGCGTTTCGGCGCGAACTCTCGTTACCGAAGACTCACGCGTGATGGCCGTGCGAATGGTCCTGCGGGATTTGCGGCCGATACCCGAGCGACGCGGAAATCAGCAGCGCGGTCTGGCTGAGCTGGCCGAGCCAGGAGTCCTGCAGACGATCCGCCGGCGCGGACAGCGACAGCCCGGCGACCAGCTTGCCGGTGTCGTCGTAAATGCCGGCCGCGATACAGCGCACGCCCAGTTCAAGCTCTTCGTTGTCGCGCGCGGAGGCTTGCTGGCGAACGATCGACAACTCACGTTCGAGTTTCGTCAGATCCGTAATGCTGTTCTGCGTGTGGCCCGACAGGCCGGTACGTGTGGCATAAGCGCGCACGCGGGTCGATTCGTCGGCGGCGAGGAACAGTTTGCCGACCGAGGTCAGATGCAGCGGTGCCCGCCCGCCGATTGCCCGCACCACCTGCATGCCCGAGCGCTCGGAATAGGCGCGCTCGATATACACGATCTCGTCGCCCTGGCGCACCGACAGATTCACCGTTTGCCCTGTCTGGCGATGCAGTTCGCGCATCGGCGTGAGCGCCGCGTCGCGTACGGACAGGCGCGCTTTCACCAGATTGCCCAATTCGAGCAGGCGCATGCCGAGACGGTACGTGCCGGGGTCCGAACGGTCGACCAGCCGGCACATCACCATATCGTTCAGGATGCGGTGCGCGGTGGACGGATGCAGTTCCGTACGGATGGCGAGTTCTTTCAGGCTGACCGGGTCGCTGTGCGCGGCGAGGGCGTCGAGCAAGCGCATCATGCGTTCGATCACCTGGATCGAAGTTTTGGGATCCGGGTTCGTGTCGCTCATGGGAGGAATCGGTTGACGCGTCAAACAGCGGAAATTGATTGTATCTCGTATTGTGAAAAAAGCGAACGCGGTTGGAAAACCTATTCCAATTTAGCGCGTCGTTCGTCTTATGGCTTCCGGCCGTTGGTATTGTCCGCCAAACAGCGGATAATCAGGCACGTTTTCCCGAAGGAGGGCTCATGCGAGTCGGATTGTTCGTCACCTGCCTGATCGACCTGATGCGGCCCGAAATCGGTTTTTCAGTGATCAAGCTGATCGAAGGCGCCGGTTTCGAGGTGATCGTGCCGCCCGCGCAAACCTGCTGCGGACAGCCGGCTTACAACTCGGGGGAGCGGCGTATCGCACGCGATCTGGCCGAAAAAACGCTGCGCGAGTTCGAGCAGTTCGACTACGTCGTCGTGCCGTCCGGCTCGTGCGGCGGCATGATCCGCGCGCACTACGGCGACCTCTTCGCCGACGATCCCGAGATGATGAACCGCTTCGGCAGGCTGCGCGCCAGGGTGTTCGAACTCACGGATTTTCTCGTCAACGTGGCTAAGGTGCAGTTGCAGCCGGGCGAATTCGCGGGTCAGGTGACTTATCACGATTCCTGTTCCGGCTTGCGCGAACTCGGCGTCAAGGCCCAGCCGCGCGCGCTGCTCAAGCAGGTGGGCGTGGCCGTGACGGAAATGAAGGATTGCGAGCACTGCTGCGGCTTCGGCGGCACGTTCGCGGTCAAGTACGGCGATATTTCTACGGCGATCGTCGACGAAAAATGCGCGAATATCGGCGCGAGCGGCGCGGGCACGGTGGTGCTCGGCGACCTCGGCTGCATGCTCAATATAGAAGGCCGTCTGCGGCGCACCGGCGATTCCACCACGCGGGTGCTGCATATCGCGCAGGTATTGGCCGGCGACGTGTAACGGCGTCGGCGGCGCAGCGTGTGATCGACCGCGCTGCGCACCACGCCGGTTCGCATCGTTCTTTTCATGCATATCGTTTCGCGCGTGTTGGTGCGCGCGTTCCGATTCGCGTTCTGATTCGATTACGCATAAGGCGGCTATGCAAGTTCAAACGATGCAATTCAAGGCGCGCGCCGGGCAAAAGCTCGCCGACCAGCGTCTGCAGCAGAACCTGACCAAGCTGTCGACCAAGTTCGTCTCGGCACGCGCCGCGTCCATGAACGCGATCGACTTTCCGGCCACGCGCGCCGCGCTCAAGGAGCGCCGTGACCGCGCGCTGGAGCATCTCGACGTGTGGCTCGAAACGTTCGAGCGCGAGGCCGGCCGGCGCGGCGTGACCGTGCTGTTCGCGGAGACGACGCAGGAGGCCGCGCGGCTCGTCGGCGATATCGCGCGCCGGCATGACGTGAAGAAGGTGATCAAGACGAAGTCGATGGTCACCGAAGAAATGCGCCTGAACGAGGTACTCGGGCAGATGGGCGTGGAGTCGATCGAAACCGATCTCGGCGAGTACATCCTGCAGATCAACGGCAACGAGCCGCCGAGCCACATCATCGCGCCGGTCGTCCACAAGGATAAGGACGAGATCGCCGATCTGTTCGCGAAGACCCACGGTCGGCCGCGTCTGACTGAAGTCACCGACATGACGCGGGAAGCGCGCGAGGTGCTGCGTCCGCATTTCATGACGGCGGACATGGGCGTGACGGGCGGCAACTTCGTGGTGGCGGAAACCGGCTCGGTCGTGCTCGTCACGAACGAGGGCAACGAGGGCATGTGCACGGTGATGCCGCGCGTGCACGTTGCCGTCACGGGCATCGAGAAAGTGTTGCCGACGCTGGAGGATCTCGCGACGGCAATGCGTCTGTTGCCGCGCTCCGCGACCGGGCAGGCTACGTCGAACTATTTTTCCCTGCTGACCGGACCGCGCGGCGACGGCGACCAGGACGGCCCCGAGCATATGTATGTGGTGCTGGTGGATGGCGGCCGCACGGGGCTGATCGGCGGCGACTTTCAGGAGATGCTGCGCTGTATCCGGTGCGGCGCGTGCATGAACCATTGTCCGGTTTATCAGAAGGTGGGCGGACACGCGTACGGGTGGGTTTATCCCGGCCCGATGGGCTCGGTGTTGACACCGAGTTATGTCGGCATCGACAAGGCGCTCGATTTGCCGCAGGCCGCGACGTTATGCGGCGAGTGCAATAGCGTGTGTCCGGTGGGCATTCCGCTGTCGGATCTGCTGCGCAAATTGCGCGAGAAACAGGTGGAGCGACGGCTGCGGCCGTGGAAGGAGCGGGCGGGGCTGGCGGTGTGGGGTTTTCTGGCGCTGCATCCGGACGCCTATGCGCTGTTCACCAAGCTGGCCGTGCGGGTGCTGGAGCGGATGGGCGGCAGAAATCGTTCGATCGCGAAGCTGCCATTGGGCGGCGCCGGCTGGACCAACACCCGCGATATGCCTGCGCCGGTCGGGCGTACGTTCAGGGAGTTGTACGCGGCGCAGCGCAGTCATATTGGGTGAGACGGGGCTCCGTAGCTCGCCACCGCGCCTGCAACTTTTAAGCTGTTTGGCCTTCAGGCGCCGAATCTGAGGAAAGAGTGCCGGTCGAAAATCAGGGCCGACCTGCACTCGTTGCCGACTTGGTCACCACCCGCCTCAATGATTCGTCATCCCGGACGGGTTTCGGCCTTCGTCGCCTCGAGGCCGGCTCTGATTACCGCCGCCACCTCCGTTACCTCGTCCACCGCCGTTACCCGCTTGTTGTGGCGGTGACGGCGGTGGCCCGCCGGCACCCGGTCGCGGTCCGCTCGAGCCACCTGGCCCACCCGGGCCGCCCGCTGAGCCGCGCGGCGGCGGTCCGCCTTGCCCGCCGCCATTGGGCTGGCCATGCCAGCCGCCACCCTGGCCGCGATTGCCGTTGCCATTGTTCGGCCAATCGCCCCGATTTCCTGGATTGCCGCGATAACCCGGCCCCGGCCCGTAGTAACGCCCGGGTCCGTCGTAGTATCCCGGCCCCGAATAACTGCCATAGCCAAGATAGACGTTGCTTTGCGGCACGACCGGCACGCCGGGCGCGTAGCCGTCGTAACTGTCATAGCCGCTGTAGCCGCCGCCGTAGCCGTTGCCGACCATCGGCGTGCCGTCCGGATAGACCGCGCAGCCGCCTAGCAAGGCCGCGGTCGCGAGTCCGATAAGTGGAGCAATGCGTTTCATGTGATGAGCCGGCGCGAGGTTGTCATGTTTGTAAGACCGCCATTATCGCCAGTCGTCGCCAAAGCTTTGTATGTGTTTGTAAGGAATATTTCTCGCCGCGCGCCTTGCGTCAAGCCGGTGAGGGACAGGCGCGTCAATGCACTGTTCCAGTTGGAGCAACGCTGTATCTCGGTTGGCTGGGTTTTTCCCGATTGCGTATTCCTATAGGATTTCGACTGGGCATAGTGAGCCGCAAGCTCATCCGCCCCTAATCGGAAGAAACGACATCATGAAAAAGACAATATCGGTGTACTGGCCCCTTGCCCTCGTCGCAACCCTCGCTGTGGCAGCTTATTTGCATATTTGCGGCGACGCCGCGTCGCGCGCGAAGCAGGCGCCGCTCGCGGCCGACCAGTTGACCGCTGAACTCGCACGCGCTGTGTCCTACGGCATGATCGACGACACCTCGACGCTGCCGGCAAAACCGCTGCGCGCGGTCACGACGATGCCGATGGCGGAAGCGTCGTAAGCACTGGGTAAATCGCATCACTGCCGGGGAGGCGGGAACACGCTTGCATGAACCCGCCAGCCGGGGCTGACGCGCCTGAGCCGCCTCCGGCAAGATTTCTCCCTGCTTTGTATAATCGCGCCACCGTTTTCCAACGGCCGTTCCACGCGTTCACTACCGCGCCCTGAAGCGCCTGAAAACCTCTGATGAAAACCGTGTCCATCTGCTTCGTCTGCCTCGGGAACATCTGTCGTTCGCCGACCGCGGAGGGCGTGATGCGGCGTCTGGTCGACGAGGCGAAACTGGCGGAGCGCATCCTGATCGATTCGGCCGGCACGGGCGACTGGCACATCGGCCAGGCGCCTGACGAGCGCGCGCAGCAGGCCGCGGGCCGGCGAGGTTACGAGCTGGCCGCGTTGCGCGGCCGCCAGATCGGCGCCGCGGATTTCGAGCGTTTCGACCTGCTGATCGCGATGGACGACAAAAACGTTGCCGCGCTCCACCAGGTCAGCGCGCCCGCGCAGCGCGAGAAGATCCGCCTGCTGATGGAATTCGTGCCAGAAACGGATGCGCGCTGGGGTGGCGCCCGCGAGGTCGTCGATCCGTATTTCGGCGGTGCGGAAGGTTTCGAGCAGGTGCTGGACCAATGTGAAGCCGCGTGCCGTGGGCTGATCGCCGCGTTGCGTCCCCAGTTGCTCACGTAACTCAGATAGCTCCCGCGCCGGGGCGCCAGACATGGCGTCCAGGCGTATCCAGCAATTAAGCAAATGACCCAAATCGCGGTAGGGATACTTGACTAAATCGCTCATGTATTTATACTTGACCAAACTTGTCGAGAATTGCGGTCCCCACACCATATGAGACTCACCACGAAAGGCCGTTTCGCCGTCACGGCGATGATTGACCTGGCACTGCGCCAGGAGCAGGGCCCGGTGACGCTTGCAGGTATCAGCCAGCGCCAACACATCTCCCTGTCGTACCTCGAGCAGCTGTTTGGCAAGCTGCGTCGTCATGAAATCGTCGAGTCCGTGCGCGGACCGGGCGGCGGCTACAATCTGGCCCGCCGCGCTGAAGACGTGACCGTGGCCGACATCATCATCGCGGTCGACGAGCCGCTCGACGCCACCCAGTGCGGCGGCAAGGGCTCGTGCGAGGGCACCAAGCAGCACGACGGCCACTGCATGACGCATGAACTGTGGTCCACGCTGAATCAGAAAATGGTCGAGTACCTGGACTCGGTGTCGCTCAAAGACCTGGTCGATCAGCAGCGCTCGCGCGAAGGCGCGCCGGCGGTGTTGCGCGACCGGCGCAACGAAGCGCAGGCGGTCGAGCCGGTGCGCGTGGCGCCGAAAGGGCCCAACTCAGTTTTCAACATGGCCGGTTCGTAGCGCGCGGTGCTTGCAGTAGAGCGAAGCATCGCAGCGAGATAAAAGAACCCAAGAAGCCAGAGCATATGACGTCCCCGGAGCAATTGATGAATAACGACTCTCTCCATCTGCCCATCTACATGGACTACAGTGCGACGACGCCGATCGATCCGCGCGTGGTGGACAAGATGATTCCGTACCTGCGCGAGCAGTTCGGCAACCCCGCATCGCGCAGCCACTCGTATGGCTGGGACGCGGAGCGCGCAGTCGAAGAAGCGCGTGAGAACGTTGCGAAGCTGGTGAA
Source organism: Paraburkholderia sp. BCC1876 (assembly GCF_902833695.1). Lineage (NCBI taxonomy): Bacteria > Pseudomonadati > Pseudomonadota > Betaproteobacteria > Burkholderiales > Burkholderiaceae > Paraburkholderia > Paraburkholderia sp. BCC1876. Next base: position 352,223 of record NZ_CADFGI010000006.1, read on the forward strand.
CGCCGATCCGCGCGAAATCATCTGGACGTCGGGCGCGACGGAGTCGGACAACCTCGCGATCAAGGGTGCCGCGCACTTCTACAAGAGCAAGGGCAAGCACGTCATCACGGTGAAGACCGAGCACAAGGCCGTGCTCGACACCTGCCGCGAACTCGAGCGTGAAGGCTTCGAAGTGACGTATCTGGATGTGAAGGACGACGGTCTGATCGACCTCGACAAGCTGAAGGCGGCGATCCGCCCGGACACGATTCTGGTGTCGATCATGTCCGTGAACAATGAAATCGGCGTGATCCAGGACATCGAGGCGATCGGCGAGATCACCCGTGAAAAGGGCATTATTTTTCACGTCGACGCGGCGCAGGCCACCGGCAAGATCGAGATCGATCTGCAAAAGCTGAAGGTCGACCTGATGTCGTTCTCGGCGCACAAGACCTATGGTCCGAAGGGCATCGGCGCGCTGTACGTGCGTCGCAAGCCGCGTATCCGGATCGAAGCGCAAATGCACGGCGGCGGTCACGAGCGCGGCATGCGTTCGGGCACGCTGGCTACGCACCAGATCGTCGGTATGGGCGAAGCGTTCCGTATCGCGCGTGAAGAAATGGCGACCGAAAACGAACGCATCCGCATGCTGCGCGACCGTCTGCTGCGCGGCCTGTCGGAAATGGAGGAAACGTATGTGAACGGCGACATGGAAAAGCGTGTGCCGCACAACCTGAACATCAGCTTCAATTTCGTCGAAGGCGAATCGCTGATCATGGCGGTGAAGGATGTGGCGGTGTCGTCGGGTTCGGCATGCACGTCGGCTTCGCTGGAACCGTCGTACGTGTTGCGCGCGCTGGGTCGCAACGACGAACTCGCGCACAGCTCGATCCGCTTCACGGTGGGCCGCTTCACGACCGAGCAGGACGTCGATTACGTGATCAACCTGCTGAAGACCAAGATTTCGAAGCTGCGCGATCTGTCGCCGCTGTGGGAAATGCACAAGGACGGGATCGATATTTCGACCATCCAGTGGGCAGCGCACTGACGCGCCGTGCTGGACGACATCGAATTTATCGAATTGCAAATTGCAGGTTGAAATGGATCAAGGAGTGTAATCATGGCTTATAGCGAAAAGGTGCTGGACCATTACGAAAACCCGCGCAACGTCGGTTCCTTCGCGAAAGACGACGACGCGGTCGGCACCGGCATGGTCGGTGCGCCGGCTTGCGGCGACGTGATGAAGCTGCAGATCCGCGTGGGCGCGGACGGCATCATCGAAGACGCGAAGTTCAAGACGTACGGCTGCGGTTCGGCCATCGCGTCGAGCTCGCTCGTCACCGAATGGGTAAAGGGCAAGACGCTCGACCAGGCCATGTCGATCAAGAACACGCAGATCGCCGAAGAACTGGCGCTGCCGCCGGTCAAGATCCACTGCTCGATCCTCGCGGAAGACGCGATCAAGGCAGCGGTCGCCGACTACAAGCAGCGTCATGGCGAAGCAGTCGTCGCAGGCGACAAGCAACACGCGTAAAGCGGTTGCGGCGCGAGCCGGGTTTCACGCCTGGGTCGCGTCTGAGTGAATCGAAGCGGGCGGCAAAGGTGGAACGCGCCGTCCGGTATGAGCGATATTTGATGCAGGCAGGGTCGCAGCGCCTGAACTGCCGCGTGGGCCATCAAACGTCCACGCAAGCAGACAGACAGGCGCCGCGCAATGAGAAACGCTATGGCAATTACGTTGACCGAAAAGGCAGCACAGCACGTCCAGAAGTATTTGATCCGTCGCGGTAAAGGCGTCGGCCTGCGCGTGGGCGTGCGCACCACCGGTTGCTCCGGCTTGGCCTACAAGCTCGAGTACGTGGACGAACTCGCGCCCGAAGACGAAGTGTTCGACTGCAACGGCGTGAAGATCATTGTCGACCCGAAGAGCCTCGCGTATATCGACGGCACGGAACTCGACTTTGCGCGCGAAGGGTTGAACGAAGGCTTCAAGTTCAACAATCCGAACGTGAAGGACGAATGCGGCTGCGGCGAGTCGTTCCGGGTGTAAATCCGGGCATTGCCGCGTGCAGCGGATCAAAGGCGGCGCGTGCCGCCTTTTTAGTTTGATCCGCGCATTCGCCCTGGGCCGAGCGCCGCTTGCCATTTACCGCGCCTTCGAGCCGCGTTTTTAGACTGCACCCCGGTGCGCTTTCCTGAACGGACTCCTTCTATCCGATGGCCTCGCTGAACGACAGCCACTTCGACCTGTTCGATCTTCCGGCGCAATTCGCGCTCGACGCCGCAGCGCTCGACCATGCGTACCGCACGGTGCAGGCGCAAGTGCATCCGGACCGCTTCGCGGCAGCCGGTGACGCGCAAAAGCGCATCGCGATGCAATGGGCGACGCGCACCAATGAGGCGTACCAGACGCTGCGCGATCCGCTGAAGCGCGCCACTTATCTGCTGTCGCTGCGTGACGTCGATGTCGGCGCGGAGAACAATACGGCGATGGAGCCGGCGTTCCTGATGCAGCAGATGGAATGGCGCGAAGGCATTGAAGACGCGGCCGCGGCGAAGAACGTCGACGCGCTCGAGGCCTTGCTCACCGAACTGCGCGACGAAGAGCGCGTGCGCTTCAGCAAGCTCGGCGCGTTGCTCGACAGCGGCGCGAATCAGGCGGCGGGCGAGGCGGTGCGGCAGTTGATGTTCATCGAGCGGGTGGCGTCGGAAATCGGCACGCAGATCGAGCGGCTCGAGAACTAGTCGCACAGGCGGGCAGGGCGCTCCAGCGCGGCGGCGTTCCGTGCAAGCCGGCGCCGCGCAGAGAGTGCGCAGACCCACCGCCCAGACACATACGCAGTCGTAGCAATACATCCAGCAACGCGAAAATTCAGGACGGGGCGAAACGGCCCCGAGAAGATCCAGATGGCCCTACTGCAAATCTCCGAACCCGGCATGGCGCCGGCGCCCCATCAGCGGCGTCTGGCGGTCGGTATCGATCTCGGCACCACCAATTCCCTCGTCGCCGCCGTGCGCAGCGGCGTGCCCGACGTGCTGCCCGACGAAGACGGCCACGCGCTGCTGCCGTCGGTGGTGCGCTACCTGGAAAAGGGCGGCCGCCGGATCGGCCGCACGGCCAAGGCCGAAGCGGCAACCGATCCGCGTAACACGATCGTGTCGGTCAAGCGCTTCATGGGCCGCGGCAAGGCGGAAGTGGAAGGCGCCGAAAACGCGCCGTACGATTTCGTCGACGCTCCCGGCATGGTGCAGATCCGCACCGTCGACGGGGTGAAGAGCCCGGTCGAAGTGTCAGCGGAAATTCTCGCGACGCTGCGCCAGCGCGCCGAAGACACGCTCGGCGACGAGCTGGTCGGCGCGGTCATCACGGTGCCGGCTTACTTCGACGAAGCGCAGCGCCAGGCCACCAAAGACGCCGCGCGTCTGGCCGGTCTGAACGTGCTCCGTCTGCTGAACGAGCCGACCGCAGCCGCGATCGCCTACGGCCTGGATAACGGCTCCGAAGGCCTGTTCGCGGTGTACGACCTCGGCGGCGGCACCTTCGATCTGTCGATCCTCAAGCTCACCAAGGGCGTGTTCGAAGTGCTGGCGGCCGGCGGCGATTCCGCGCTCGGCGGCGACGATTTCGACCACGCGCTGTATCGCCACGTGCTGGAGCAGGCGGGCATCGCGCCGCAAACGCTGGCCCCCGAAGACGTGCGTCTGCTGCTGGACAGCGTACGCGTGACCAAGGAGGCGTTGTCGAGCGCGCCCTATGCAACCCTCGCGGCGACGCTCTCGAACGGCACCCGCCTCGATCTGACGATCGACGAGGCTACTTTCGAGTCGATCACCCAGGCGCTGGTGCAACGCACGCTCGGTCCGACGAAGAAAGCGCTGCGCGACGCCAAGGTCACCACCAAAGAGATCAACGGCGTGGTGCTGGTCGGCGGCGCGACGCGCATGCCGGTGGTTCGCCGTGCGGTCGAGTCGCTGTTCGGCCAGCCGCCGCTCACCAATCTCGACCCGGATCAGGTCGTCGCGCTCGGCGCGGCGATTCAGGCCGATCTGCTGGCCGGCAACCGCGGCGCGGACGGCGACGAGTGGCTACTGCTCGACGTGATTCCGCTGTCGCTCGGCGTCGAGACGATGGGCGGTTTGACCGAGAAGATCATTCCGCGCAACTCGACGATTCCGGTCGCGCGCGCGCAGGATTTCACCACCTTCAAGGACGGCCAGACGGCGATGGCGATCCACGTGGTGCAAGGCGAGCGCGAGCTCGTCAGCGACTGCCGTTCGCTCGCGCGCTTCGAGCTGCGCGGCATTCCGCCGATGGCGGCCGGCGCGGCGCGGATTCGCGTCACGTATCAGGTGGACGCGGACGGTCTGCTGTCCGTGTTCGCGCGTGAGCAGGGCTCGGGCGTGGAAGCGTCGGTGGTGGTCAAGCCGTCCTACGGTCTCGCCGACGACGACGTCGCCAGAATGCTCGAAGAGAGCTTCTCGACCGCCGAAGTCGACATGCGCGCCCGCGCGCTGCGCGAGGCGCAGGTCGAAGCGCGCCGTCTGGTCGAAGCGACCGACGCGGCGCTGGTCGCCGACGCCGAGTTGCTCGACGACAGCGAACGCGCCGAGCTCGACGCGTTGCTGACCGCGCTGCGCGACATTGCCGGCAGCGACAACGCCGACGCGATCGAAGCCGCCACCAAAACGCTCGCCGAAGGCACCGACGAATTCGCCGCGCGTCGCATGAACAAGGGCATTCGCCGAGCGCTGGCCGGCCGCAAGCTCGACGAGATCTGAATCAACGCGCATGCCGGCCGGCTTGCAGGCCGCCGGCATGCGCACGTCACAACCGAAGCGCGTCGCGTGGACTTAAAAACTCCGCGCGACGCCAGTAAAATGGCGCGGAGCCTGCTGGCCGCCGCCGTGCCTCAGACCCAAACGGAAAATGTATGCCTCAAATCGTTGTGCTGCCTCACGTCGAACTGTGCCCGGAAGGCGCGGTGATCGATGCCGTGCCCGGCAAGAGCATTTGCGACAACCTGCTCGAACACGGCATTGAAATCGAGCACGCGTGCGAGAAGTCGTGCGCCTGCACGACTTGCCACGTGATCGTGCGTGAGGGTTTCGCCGCCTTGACGCCGTCCGAGGAAGACGAGGACGATCTGCTGGACAAGGCGTGGGGGCTCGAACCGGCCTCGCGTCTGTCGTGCCAGGCGATGATGCCGGCCGAGCAGGATCTGGTCGTCGAGATCCCGCGCTACTCGATCAATCACGCGAAGGAAAACCACTAACAGGAGGTTGCAGCCATGAAGTGGACCGATACGCAAGACATCGCGATGGCCCTGACTGACAAGCACCAGGACATCGATCCGCAGCAGGTGCGCTTCACCGATTTGCACCGCTGGGTCATGGAGCTGGAAGGATTCGACGACGATCCTGACCGGTCGAACGAAAAGATCCTCGAGGCAATTCAGGCTGCATGGATTGAAGACGCGGATTATTGATCGCGCTTCACCCTACTGGCGGTAAACAGAAAAAGGCGATTCCATCTGGAATCGCCTTTTTTTACGCCTGCCGGAAAGGCTGAAAAGCCCAAAAAAGCTCAGGCCGTCTGCGGCTAGCTTGCCACCAGCGTACCGTTCTCGATCCGCACGCGTTGTCCTTGCTGGAACGGCGGCGCTTCGTGGTACGTGAAGTAGCGGGTCTTGCCGCTTTCCATATGCACGCGCACCGAATACGCGGTCGTGCTGCGGATATGCTTCTCGACCGAGTTACCCGCGAAACCGCCGCCGAGCGCGCCGAGCACCGTCATCGCGGTACGTCCGCCGCCGGCGCCGAACTGATTGCCGACCAGCCCGCCGGCCACTGCGCCGCCGACCGCACCGATACCGGTGCCATGACCTTCCTGACGCACAGCCGAAATCGCGACTACCGTGCCGCAGCTCGAGCAGTACGCCGGTTGTGCCGGTTGCTGCTGCGCGTATTGCGGCGCGGCCTGGCCTTGCTGTTGTTGAGCATATTGTTGCTGCTGGGCGGGTGAGGGCACCGGTGCGCTTGGCGCCGGTTGCTGAGCCTGCTGCACAGCTTGCGCTTGTTGAGCTTGCTGCGCTTGTTGCTGCTGTTGTTGCGCCGACGGGTTAGCTGGCGCCGCCGAGTCGACCACGCCCGGCTGGGTCGTGACCTGCGCGGCCTGAGTCTGGTCGTTCTGCGCGCCGTTGCTCGACGCCTTGGGGAACAGACCCGTGACGGCGGCTGTGGCGGCCAGACTCGCGATGATGATTGCGCCCGCCGCAGTAGCGACGAGCGGGTGAATACGACGTGATTGCGTGGTTGGGTTCGGGTTGTCCATATTGGCCTCCGTCTTGCAGAGTCGACTGTTATTGAGACTCAGTGTCGGGCAAATCGATTCCGGCAGGGTTTCAATTTGTAACGAGCTACACGCAATCATCGTACCCAAACCGCGTCAAAGGCGCGCGCCGGCTGCCAGGCGCCTTGATTCTTCAGCGTTTGCCGGGCTTGGCAGGGCGGCGCGCATAGCGCGCTATGCGCAGCTTTTACCGACGGTTACAAAGCGTTGGCCGCTGCGGTAGCCGCTTTCAGCGGGATTTCTGCGATTTTTCCGTTGCGGCATAAAAAACCGCCCGGCATCGACCGGGCGTTTTTTGCTGCATACCACACGCAAACATCGGCGCGCCGGGCGCGCGACGCTCAGTCTTCGCGACGCAGATGCGGGAACAGAATCACGTCGCGAATGCTCGGGCTGTCGGTCAGCATCATCACCAGCCGGTCGATGCCGATCCCGCAACCGCCGGCCGGCGGCATGCCGTATTCCAGCGCGCGAATGTAGTCCGCGTCGTAGAACATGGCTTCTTCGTCGCCGGCGTCTTTCTGGTCGACCTGCTTCTTGAAGCGGGCGGCCTGGTCTTCCGGATCGTTCAGTTCCGAGAAGCCGTTGGCGATTTCACGGCCGGTGATGAACAGCTCGAAACGCTCGGTGATGCTCGGCGCCGCGTCCGACGCGCGCGCCAGCGGCGACACTTCGACCGGGTAGTCGATGATGTAGGTCGGCTCCCACAATTGCGACTCGGCGGTTTCTTCGAACAGCGCCAGTTGCAGCGAGCCGACGCCCGCATTCAGGAACTGCGGCTTCGACGCGTCCACGCCGAACTTCTTCAGTTCGGTGCGCAGGAAGTCGCCGTCGGCCAGTTGCTCGTTCGTGTATTGCGGTGCGTACTTCTGGATCGCCTGGGTGATCGTGAGGCGATGGAACGGCTTGGCCAGATCCAGTTCACGACCCTGATAGCTGATCGTGGCGGTGCCGAGCGAGTCGATCGCCGCCTGGCGGATCAGTTGCTCGACGAAATCCATCAGCCACTTGTAATCGGTGTACGCCGCGTAGAACTCGATCATCGTGAATTCCGGATTGTGGCGCACGGAGACGCCCTCATTGCGGAAGTTACGGTTGATCTCGAACACACGCTCGAAGCCGCCGACCACGAGGCGCTTCAGATACAGTTCCGGCGCGATACGCAGGAACATCTGCATATCCAGCGCGTTGTGGTGCGTGGTGAACGGCTTGGCCGCGGCGCCGCCCGGAATCGGGTGCAGCATCGGCGTTTCGACTTCCATGAAGTCGGCGTCGGACATGAACTTGCGGATCGACGAAATCGCCCTGGTGCGCGCGACGAACGTGGCGCGCGTTTCCGGCGTGACGATCAGGTCGACGTAGCGCTGACGGTACTTCATTTCCTGGTCGGCGAGACCGTGGAACTTGTCCGGCAGCGGACGCAGCGACTTCGACAGCAGACGCAGTTCGGTGCAGCGCACCGACAGCTCGCCCTTGTTGGTGCGGAACAGCACGCCGCGCGCGGCGACGATGTCGCCCATGTCCCACTTCTTGAACGCGTCGTACGTTTCCTGACCGACGTCGGCCGGCGTGATGAAGAACTGGATCGGACCCGAGCCGTCGCGCACGGTCGCGAAGCTGGCCTTACCCATCACGCGCTTGAGCATCATGCGGCCGGCGATCGCGACCTCGAGCGGATTCGCTTCGAGCGTTTCCTTGTCGGTCTCGGCGTACTGCGTTTGCAGATCGGCGGCGTGGTGGGTGGGGCGGAAATCGTTCGGATAGGCGACGCCCTGCTCACGCAACTCGCGCAGCTTTTCGCGGCGCTCGGTCATGATCTTGTTGTCGTCGCCTTCGGGCGCCGCACTCGGCTGGGTCGTTTCGGTCATGATGATTTGGTATTCGGTGGCCCGCGGGGAACGCCCCACATGCGGGTGGCCAGTCAGTGTAAAAACCTCAGGCGGTAAAAAGAGGCGGCGCGGCAGTGCAGGGCATGACCCAGGGCACCGCCGCGCCGTGTGCGCTTAAACGCCCTGTTTCAGGCTTGCGCTGATGAACGGATCGAGGTCGCCGTCGAGCACGCTCTTGGTATTGCTGATTTCGACGTTGGTGCGCAGATCCTTGATACGGCTGTTGTCCAGCACGTACGAACGGATCTGATGACCCCAGCCCACGTCGGTCTTGCCGGCTTCGAGCTTGTCCTGCTCTTCCTGACGCTTGCGGATTTCCGCTTCGTACAGGCGCGATTTCAGCATGGCCATGGCTTCGGCGCGGTTGCGGTGCTGCGAACGGTCGTTCTGGCACTGCACGACGATGCCCGACGGCATGTGCGTGATACGCACTGCGGAATCGGTCTTGTTGATGTGCTGACCGCCCGCGCCGGACGCGCGGTACGTGTCGATACGCAGATCGGCCGGGTTGATGTCCACTTCGATCGAGTCGTCGATTTCCGGGTACACGAACACCGACGAGAACGACGTATGACGGCCGCCCGACGAGTCGAACGGCGACTTGCGCACGAGGCGGTGCACGCCGGTTTCGGTGCGCAGGAAGCCGTACGCGTATTCGCCTTCGATCTTGATCGTGGCGTTCTTGATACCCGCGACGTCGCCGTCGGTCTGTTCCAGTACTTCGGTCTTGAAGCCCTTGCGCTCGCAGTACCGCAGGTACTGGCGCAGCAGCATGGACGCCCAGTCGCACGCCTCGGTGCCGCCGGCGCCGGCCTGGATGTCGAGGAACGCGTTGTTCGGGTCTGCCGGATGCGAAAACATGCGGCGGAATTCCATGTCGCCGACGCGCGCCTCCAGGCCTTGCGCGTCGGTTTCGCAGGCGATCAGCGTTTCGTCGTCGGCTTCTTCACGGGCCATCTCGAACAGGTCGAGCGCGTCGCGCAAGTCGTCGTGCAGTGCGGTGAGTTTGCCGACCGTGTCGTCGAGCAGCTTCTTTTCCCGGCCGAGGGCCTGGGCGTGTTTCGAGTCGTTCCAGACGTTCGGGTCTTCGAGTTCCCGGTTGACTTCGATTAGACGCAGTGCTTTGTCGTCGTAGTCAAAGATACCCCCGTAGGTCGGCCGCGCGCGTGCGCAGGTCCACCAGAGAGGCTTCGATCGCGTTGAGACGTTCCGCTTCCATGTCGATCTTTTATAGCTTCGTAAAAAGGGGAAATTATAGCCGATCGGCGTGCCGCGCCGATCACTCTTGAGCGATCCGGCGCGGGTTTGGGGTTGATTTTGCGGAGAATTTCGCCGCTTTGGGCGGGACCGCGAGCGACCCGCCCGAGCTTCGATCCGCTCGTTCAGCTCGCCGCGTGCTCGACGATCAGCTGCACGCGCGACACGCCGTTCCACGTGTCGCTGGCGAGCCGGTACGCGACGGTGGTGCGCGCGGGCAGCGTGTCGGTGTGGTTGAACCAGATCGCGTTGAAGCGCTGGCGGCCGCGAACGAGTTGCAGCTTCAGATGCTTGTCCTTCACCAGCGCCTGCGACGCGATATCGAATTCGCCCGAAAACACCGGCGCCGGGAAGCCTTGGCCCCACACGGCGGCGTCGAGCATTTCGACGAATTGCGGCGTGAAGTAGGCGTCTTCGAGTTCGCCGTCGGTTTCCACGGTGCGCGACAGCGCCTCTGCGGACAGCCATTCGCGGCCGACCGCCTCGAACGCGGCGGTGAAGCGCGGCACGTCGGCGGCGGCGAGCGTCAGGCCCGCGGCCATCGCGTGGCCGCCGAATTTGGCGATCAGGCCCGGCTCGCGCTTCGAGATCAGATCGAGCGCGTCGCGCAGATGGAAACCCGCGATCGAGCGGCCCGAGCCCTTGACGGTCTGGCCGCTGTCGTCGGCGAGCGCGAAGGTGAACGAAGGCCGGTGGAATTTCTCCTTCAGGCGGCCCGCGACGATGCCGATCACGCCCTGATGCCAGCTGGGATTGAACAGCGTAATGGTGCTCGCGCCCTCCGGGTCGATTGCCGAGAGGTCCTCGAGCGCCTGCTGCTGCATGCCGGCTTCGATTTCACGGCGCTCGCGGTTCATTGTGTCGAGCTGCTGCGCGAGGTCCCATGCGCGGCCGATGTCGTCGGTGGTCAGGCATTCGATCCCGAGCGACATGTCCGACAGACGGCCCGCGGCATTCAGCCGCGGCCCGAGCGCAAAGCCGAGGTCGAAGCCCGACGCGCTGCGCGCCTCGCGCGCGGCGGCGCGAAACAGCGCGGCGATGCCCGGCTGCATCTTGCCTTTGCGGATGCGCTGCAAGCCCTGCGCGACCAGCACGCGGTTATTGCCGTCGAGCTTGACGACGTCGGCGACCGTGCCGAGCGCGACCAGATCGAGCAGGCCGTCCAGACGAGGCTCCGGAAAGTCGTCGCCGAACGCGCCGCGGCGGCGCAATTCCGCGCGCAGCGCCAGCAGCACGTAAAACATCACGCCGACTCCGGCAATGCACTTGCTCGGGAACGTGCAGCCCGGCTGGTTCGGATTGACGATCGCGCGGGCGGCCGGCAGTTCGTCGCCGGGCAGGTGGTGGTCGGTGACCAGCACGTCGATGCCGAGCGCGTTGGCGGCTTCCACACCGTCGACGCTGGCAATGCCGTTGTCGACCGTGATCAGCAGTTCCGGTTTGCCCGCCGGGTTGCGCGCGGCCAGCGCGACGATCTCCGGCGTCAGGCCGTAGCCGTATTCGAAGCGGTTCGGCACCAGATAGTCGATCTGGCCGCCGAACATGCGCAGGCCTCGCACCGCGACCGCGCAGGCGGTGGCGCCGTCGCAATCGTAGTCGGCGACCACCAGCATGCGGCGCTTCTGCTGGATTGCGTCGGCGAGCAGCGCGGCGGCCTCTTCGCAGCCTTTGAGGCCGGCGGGCGGCACGAGCCGCGCGAGGCCGGTTTCGATTTCATCCGGCATGCACACGCCGCGCGCCGCATAGAGACGCGCAAGCACCGGATGCAGGCCGTGGCGGGTGAGCACTTCGGCGTCGACGGGGGAGCAGGTGCGCGTAACGATTCGAGTCATTCGGAGAGGCCGTGGGTCATGCGATCGATCTCGTGCAATCAATCATTCGATGAAGAGCGACGCGAGCACCCGCCGCCGCCAGAATTTGCGCAGGTCGCCGCGCGTGACCGTGAGCGTCACCGAGCCGGTGTCGCCGCACAGGGTCAGGCCGAGTTCGCTGAGTTCGCCGGATTGCAGCGCGGCGAGCGCGGGGTCGAACCAGTCGGTTTGCAACGCGGCGAAGGCGTCGTTCCAGCGCGCCCAGTCCTGCTCGATGTAGGGCGCGGAGAAGGGATCGAGTTCGATGAGGGTAATGCCGTCGGTGCCGGCGGTGTGCGGCGTGGACGGCGCGTTGGTCACGTTGTTCACGTTGGCCGAACCCGCCGCGTTAGCCGGCTGAGTCATGCCGCCGCCCGCGCTCGCTGCCCGCAGCGTCGCGAACGACGCCGGCGGCGCGCCGGTTTCCACGCCCGCCGTCATGGCCAGACCGCGCGTGGCCGCCGCGTCGGAAAGCACCCGGGCAAACGGGCTGCGCACCGGCTGCACGGCGCCTTGCGCGTGAAACCAGATCGAGTTCACCGCCGGCAGGCCGCGCGCCTCGCGCGCTTCGTTGATTGGGTGCTCGAACCAGGCCATCTGCACTTCGTTCTGCAGCTTCATCCACGCGCGCGACCGTTCGCCGGAATGCGCCTCGTGCGGCAGCCAGATTTCGATGTTGCGGCCGCTCGCGCGCAGCGGCGACGCGCCCGCCAAGGTGCCGAAACCGTCGCCGGACAGATACCAGCGCGCCGGTCGCGGCGCCTCGATGCGCACGCCGAGTTCTTCGATCAGCGGCCGCGCGACCGCGAGCAGCGCGCCGGCTTCGTCGTCGGACAAATCGAGCGAGGCGGGATCGATCAGCACCAGATGATCATGCGCGATGCGTACGTGCACCGGCTGCACGCACGCCCACGTCGCCGTGCCGGGGTCGCCGCCGTCGGCGCGCAGCATGTACGGGGCGAGCGGGGCTTCGTCGGCGGCGGCCGCGCCGCTGGGCAGCGCGCCGAATTGGCGCGCCACCCAACGTTCGTGCGGCAGCGTGCGCTGAAAGTCTTCGCCGACCACGCGTTCCACCAGCGTCGCGCGGGCGACCAGCCGGTCGAGAGCGGGACTCTGTATGTCGTGTAGCGCGGTGGAGGCGTCCGCTGCGGCGGGTAGCGCGAAGGGGAGAAGAAGATGGAGACGGTTGGCGTGCATGATGCTGCGCATTGTAGGGCAAAGAGTGCGAGTATTCAGACCATCGCAGACCAGACATAGCTGACATCGCCTGCCCATTCGACGGATCGCGGCGGGCGGTCGACCGGTGCGCCGCCGTCCAGGCGTCGCAGCAGCCGCGCGCGGCGGAACCGCGCTCATAAAGAGGGAGACGGGTATGCCGCGTGAACTCAAAAGCGAGCAGGAACTGCTCGCGCTGGTCGTGAAGGCGCTCGATGCCGATCCGGCCACCGCCGGCTGGATTCCAACTGGCTTTCACGAGACCGAGGACGACGAGCGGGGCTGCAACTGGGACATCAGCCATCTGCACCGCGACCGCCGCGACGCCGATGCGCGCGGGGTGGCCAGCAAGGCCGCCGCGGACATTATCAACGGGCTGCGCGAGCGCTATAACCTGCTTTAGCGGCGGCCGCGACCTGCTTCAGCGGCGACAACAAGGCTGCAGTCCGCGAGTCCGCGGGATTGTATGGCAAACTTCGCGCTTGATCGGCGGTGACGACCGCAGTGGCCGGCTTTTCAATGAGAGGTGGCGCTGTGCGGCGGCGGTGAGCCGTGGCGCGCGCATTGCTACGAGCTGGCGCGCCGCACCGGAACCATCCGCGTCGCCGCGACACCAATGATCACGACGCTCGGGCCGCACGACAGGCGCTTCACGCCCGCGTGCGCGGCACGAAGCCGAAGAACGCAGAAAAGGATTCGCTTGAAATTTCCCTACGAATGGCAGATTGGCTGGCGCTACACCCGCGCCGGCAAACGCACGACCGGTAACGGCTTCATCTCCTTCATCGCGCTGGTGTCGATGTCCGGCATCGCGCTCGGCGTCGCGGCGTTGATCGTCGTGTTGTCGGTGATGAACGGTTTCCAGAAAGAGGTGCGCGACCGCATGTTGTCGGTGCTCGCGCACGTCGAAATTTTTTCGCCGACCGGGTCGATGCCCAACTGGCAACTGACTGCCCAGGAAGCGCGCCAGAACAAGGAAGTGATCGGCGCGGCCCCGTATGTCGAGGCGCAGGCGCTGCTCACGCGTCAGGACGCCGTGAGCGGCGTGGCGCTGCGCGGCGTCGAGCCGTCGCTGGAGCCGGAAGTGTCCGACATCGGTAAGGAGATGAAAGGCGGCACGCTGAACGCGCTGGTGCCGGGCGACTTCGGCATCGTGCTGGGCGCCGATCTCGCCACCAATCTCGGCGTGCAGGTCAACGACAAGATCACGCTGGTCGCGCCCGAAGGCACCATCACGCCTGCCGGCATGCTGCCGCGGCTGAAGCAGTTCACGGTGGTGGGCATCTTCGAGTCCGGGCATTACGAGTACGACAGCACGCTCGCGCTGATCAATATCAAAGACGCGCAGGCGCTGTTCCGGCTGCCCGCGCCGACCGGCGTGCGCTTGCGCCTGACCGACATGCAGCGCGCGCCGGAGGTCGCGCACCAGCTCGCCCGGACCTTGTCCGGCGACCTCTACATTCGCGACTGGACGCAGCAGAACAAGACCTGGTTCTCGGCGGTGCAGATCGAAAAACGCATGATGTTCATCATCCTCACGCTGATCATCGCGGTGGCGGCGTTCAATCTGGTGTCGTCGCTGGTCATGACCGTGACCAACAAGCAGGCCGACATCGCGATTCTGCGCACGCTCGGCGCGCAGCCTCGCTCGATCATGAAGATTTTCGTGGTGCAGGGCGTGACGATCGGCTTTATTGGCACGGCGACGGGCGTCGCGCTCGGCTGCCTGATCGCGTGGAGCATTCCGTGGCTCGTGCCGATGATCGAGCATGTGCTCGGCGTGCAATTCCTGCCGCCGTCGGTGTACTTCATCAATGAACTGCCGTCCGAACTGATTCCGGCCGACGTCGCCCGGATCGGGCTCATCGCCTTCGCGATGTCGGCGCTGGCCACGCTTTACCCGAGCTGGCGCGGTGCGAAAGTCCGCCCTGCGGAGGCACTGCGCTATGAATGACCGAACCGCAACTTTACCCATGACTTCTCAGGACAACGTGCCGTATCCGTACGTGCTCGAAGCGACCGGCATCTCCAAAGCGTTCGTGCAGGGCGGCTTGAACGTGCAGGTGCTCAACAACACGCAACTGAGCGTGCGGCGCGGCGAAAAACTGGCGATCGTCGGCGCGTCGGGTTCCGGCAAGAGCACGTTGCTGCATGTGCTTGGCGGGCTCGACGATCCGAGCACGGGTCAGGTGTCCGTGATGGGCAAGCCGTTCACGAAACTCTCCGAGCGCGAACGCAACGACCTGCGCAATCGCGCGCTGGGTTTCGTCTATCAGTTCCACCATTTGCTGCCGGAATTCACCGCGCTCGACAACGTCGCGATGCCGCTGCGGATTCGTCGCCTGCCGACCGAAGTCGCGCGCCGCGAAGCGCTCGCAGTGCTGGAGCGGGTCGGCATGGGGCATCGTGCGAAACATCGTCCGGGCGAGTTGTCGGGCGGCGAGCGTCAGCGGGTGGCGATTGCACGGGCGCTGGTGACCAAACCCGCCTGCGTGCTTGCCGATGAACCGACCGGCAATCTCGACGGCGGCACTGCGGATACCGTGTTCAATCTGATGCTCGAACTGTCGCAAACCATGGAGACCAGCTTCGTGATCGTCACGCACGATCCCGAGCTGGCCGGACGTTGCGACCGCATCATGCGGCTGCGCGAAGGCGTGCTCTACGAAGAACCGGCGGTGCCGGTTTGAGCGGCCTGATTACACCGGCGATCTGATCGTCTGATCGTCTAACGCTGCGCGCATAGCCGGACACGCCATGTGGATCGATACCCACTGTCATCTCGACGCTTCCGAATTCGACGCCGACCGCGATGCCGTCGCGGCGGCGGCGCGCGCGGCGGGCGTCGGACGGATCGTGATTCCGGCGATCGGCCGCCAGAATTTCGCGGCGGTGCGTGAGTTGGCGCATCGGGTCGAAGGCGGCGCGTACGCGCTCGGCATTCATCCGCTGTTCACGCCGGGCGCGCTGGACAGCGATCTCGATTTGCTGCGCATGGAGATCGAGGCGAGTCTGGACGATCCGCTGTTCGTCGGCATCGGCGAGATTGGGCTCGATTATTTCGTCGACGGTCTCGACGACGCGCGCCAGCAGTTTTTCTATAACGGACAACTGCAGCTCGCGCGCGAATTCGATCTGCCGGTGATTTGCCATGTGCGCAAATCGCAGGATCAGGTGATCGCGGGGCTGCGGCGGCAGCAGATTCATCGCGGCATCGCGCACGCGTTCAACGGCAGTTTTCAGCAGGCGCAAGCCTATCTCGATCAGGGCATGCATCTCGGCTTCGGCGGCAATCTGACGTTCGAGCGCGCGCGGCAGATCCGCCGGCTCGCCGAGCAATTGCCGTTCGATGCGCTGGTCGTCGAGACCGATGCGCCGGACATCGCGCCTTCGTGGATCTATAAACAGCGCAACTCGCCGGAGCAGATTCCGGCGATCGGCGCGGGCCTCGCGCAACTGCGCGGCATGAGCGCCGACGAAGCCGCCCTAGGCACAACGGCTAACGCGCTCGCCGCGTTGCCGCGGCTGGCGCTTTCCTCTGCATAATTGACTCGATGGTTTGAAGGGTTCGCGCCGGGCGATATCCACGTCCGGCGGGCTTGCTGACGCCTGTTCGTTGGACGTTGTGCTGTCCGGCGATGGCTGGGCGGAGGCGGTATGCGGGCGTGGTGGTGCGGGTTTGCGTTGGGTGTGGCCGGGTTGCAGCGGCAGGCGGTGTTGCCGGGGTGGTGGGGGTGGCTTGGGTTGGTGGTGGTTGGGGGAGTGGGGGTGGCTGTTGCGGTTTGGGGAGCGCGTGAGGGTGGGGCCAGGGCCACCAACGCAGCTGCCGGTTTCGCTGCGGCCGCCCATATCGCCGCGGCTCCGGCTCCGGCCACGGCCAAGGCCACGGCCACGGCCACGGCCACGGCTTGGCGGCGGACTTCTGCATGGGTCGCGGCGTCTGTTCGCGCATGGAGCGTCCGCATACGCGCCATCTGTTGCAACCGGCGTCTAAGGACCTTTGCCATCTGGACCGGCATCTGGTGCGCGGCAATCTGCGCAGGCTTCGGCTATGCCGCGTGGCGCGCGGACGTACGGCTCGCCGTGGGCCTGCCGAACGACTGGGAAGGCCGCGACATTGTCGTGACCGGCAGCATCAAAGGCCTGCCGTCGCGCGATGAAAACGGCGCCCGGTTTCTATTCGAGGTCGAGTCGGCCGACGCGCCGATCGCCGCCTTCCCGCGCGTGATTCAACTGTCGTGGATCGCCCAGGAAGCGCCGCCACCGCCGCTCGAACCGGGCGAGCGCTGGCGTCTGACGGTGCGTCTCAAACGTCCGCACGGCAACGCGAACTTCGGCGTGCGCGACGCGGAAGCGAACCTGCTCGCCCGCAACGTGCGAGCGACCGGCTACGTGAGCGCACCGGCTTTGGCTTCTCGATTGCCCGGTGCCGCGCACGGTGTGAGCGTCACTGTGGATCGCTGGCGCGCGGCCTTGCGCGCACGGATCGACGCCGTGCTCGCCGACGCGCCGCATCGGGGCATCGTCGTGGCGCTGGCGATCGGCGCGCAGGACGAAGTCAGCGCGGCCGACTGGCTGCTGATGCGCGGCACGGGCACGAGTCATCTGGTGGCGATCTCGGGATTGCACATCGGCTTCGCCGCCGGTCTCGCCGGATGGCTGGCGGGCGCGCTGTGGCGGCGCTCGGGCTGGATCGGCCGTGACTGGTCGTTGTGGCTGCCCGCGCAGATTGTCGCGGTGGCGGGCGGCGCGCTGTTCGCGGCCCTGCATGCCGCATTGGCCGGTTTCAACGTGCCGGCGCAGCGCGCGCTATGGATGGCCGGTGTCCTCGCGCTGGCGTTTGTCAGTGACCGGCATGTCGCCCGTTCGGTGGTGCTGGTGTGGGCGCTCGGACTGGTGCTGCTGATCGATCCGTGGGCGGTGGTGTCGGCGGGATTCTGGCTGTCGTTCTGCGCGGTGGCGGCGATTCTGTTCGCGGTGTCGGGGCGGCCGCGCGTGCAGGATCACGAACAGCACCATGGGGAAGAGGGCGACGAAGCCGAAGCCGAAGCCGAAGCCGAAGCCGAAGCCAACGCCGACGCCGACGCCGAAGCCGACGCCGAAGCCAACGCCGCGTCGAGCCGGTGGTCGAGCGTGCGCGCCGATCTGCGTCGCCGTGCTCGGGCTTTCGTCGAACGCCTGCGTAGCGCCGCGCATGTGCAGTTCGCGGTGACCGTCGCGCTCGCGCCGCTGACTGTCTACTGGTTCGCGCAGATTCCGCTGGTCGGCCCGCTTGCGAACGCGTTCGCGATTCCGTGGGTGAGCCTGTTCGTCACGCCGGCGGTGCTGGCCGGCGTCGTGCTGCCCGCGCCGTTCGATGCCTACGCGTTCCAAAGCGCGCATGCGTTGCTCGATTGGCTGACGTCGGGTTTGCAGATGCTGTCCGGTCCTGCGTGGGCGTTGTGGCGGTTGCCGCAACCGGACGCCTGGACGCTCGCCGCGGCGACGGTCGGTGTGCTCTGGTGTCTCGCGCCGCGCGGCTGGCCGTTGCGCTGGGCCGCGCCGCTCACCTGGTTGCCGCTGCTGCTGCCGCCGTCCAACGGACCTTTGCCTGGTGGTTTCCGTTTAACCGCGCTCGACGTCGGCCAAGGCACGTCGGTGCTGATCGAAACGGCCCATCACAGGCTGCTGTTCGACGCCGGGCCGGGACCGGAATCGACCCACGCGGGCGAGCGCGTGGTCGTGCCGTTTTTACAGGCGCGTGGCGTGAACGCGCTCGATACGCTGATCATCAGCCACGCCGATTCCGATCACTCGGGCGGCGCGCCCGCCGTGCTCGACGCGATCGAGGTTCGTCAAATGGTGGCGGCGTTGGCGCCGGAGAACGCGTTGTGGTCGAACGCGAAGCAGCACGGCGCCGAGACGCTGCCCTGTGCGGCGGGGCAGCGCTGGCAGTGGGACGGCGTCGAGTTCGCGATGTTGTGGCCGGACGCCGGGCCGCTGCAAGGTAAGCCCAATGCGCATTGTTGTGTGCTGCGGGTCAGTACGTTGGGGGCTGCAGACGGGTCAGGATCGGATTCGTTGAGCGGTTCCGGCGGTGGCCCGCGATCGGCTGCGCCGTTCGTTGCCTCAGCCAACACCGCAACCGACCTATCCACGAGCCCACCTCTCGCGCCCGTTCAAACGCCGCCCCCGCGCATCGCGGCCTTGCTGACGGCGGACATCGAGGCGCCGGTCGAACGCGTGCTGCTCGCGCGCGCCCGCGACGCGTTGCGCGCGCAGGTGCTGGTCGTGCCGCATCACGGCAGCAAGACCTCGTCGACCGAGCCGTTCCTCGACTCTATCGAGCCGCTCATCGCGCTATTTCAGGTAGGCTATCGCAACCGTTTTCATCATCCGGACGCGGGCGTGTTCGAGCGCTACCGGGCAAGGCGGATCGAGCTGGGGCGCAGCGATGCGGACGGTGCGGTGCGGGTTGAAGTCGAGGTCGATCCGGCGCGTGGCGCGCAAACCGGCTCGGGCACGCAAGGCGTCACGCTGACGCTCGAGCGTTATCGCGACGTACAGCGCCGCTACTGGATGGATCGCTGACTGGATCGCCGGCCCGATCGTCAAAAAACGGGCGACCACCGGCCCCGCTCGAAAAAAACAGAACGGAGATAGCCGCAGTTGAAAAACATCATTCACTTCTCGCACGCGAACGGTTTTCCGGCGTCGACCTATCGGACGATCTTCGCCGAACTCGCCGACGACTACGACCTGCGCTCCATCGAGCGCATCGGTCACGACGCGCGTTACCCGGTGACCCAGGACTGGCCGCATCTGGTCGAGCAACTGCTCGACGACATCGGTCGCGCGTACGAGCAGCCGGTCTGGCTGGTGGGCCATTCGCTCGGCGGTTATCTGTCGCTGATGGCCGCGCTGAAAAAGCCGCAGTGGGTGAGGGGCGTAGTGATGCTCGATTCGCCGGTGATCGCCGGCTGGCGCAGCAGCATGTTGCGCGTGTCGCAATGGACCGGCCTCGACGAACGCCTGTCGCCCGCGGCCGCCACCCGCACGCGGCGCACCCAGTGGGCGAGCCGCGACGAGGCGTGGCGGCATTTTCATTCGAAGCCGGCGTTCGCGCGCTGGGACGAACGCATGCTGTCCGATTACATCGACTTCGGTATTCCGCAAACTTCGGTCGACGGCGCCCGCGCACTGGCGTTCGATCGCCGTACCGAATATCAGATCTACAAGACCTTGCCGCATACGCTCGGCTCGCGGCTCGCCCGGGGCGCGCCGGTGCCGGTCGGGTTTATCGCCGGCACGCGGTCCAAGGAAATCCGCCAGGCCGGTCTCGATGCGACCCGCCGCGCGACCGGCGGTCATGTGGAGTGGATCGAGGGCAGCCATCTGTATCCGATGGAAAAACCGCTCGAAACCGCCCGCGCCGTGCAGCGGATGTTGCGCGAGCTGGAGCGGTGAGCTCGACGTGAGGCCGTGGGCCTCGAGAACGCCGTGACGGAAAAACGGTGCATGATCGGCGCGGCGCAAGTGCCGCCGCCATGACACAGTCACGTACAGATGTCGCTCGGATTTTGCTGGGTTGAGACCCTGCTTTACGGTATAATCCGTTTTTCCCGCGAGCATCCAGCGATGACCAAATATGTTTTCGTCACCGGCGGCGTAGTATCTTCCCTCGGCAAGGGTATTGCCGCCGCTTCCCTCGCCGCGATCCTCGAATCGCGCGGTCTTAAAGTCACCCTCCTCAAGCTCGATCCGTACATCAACGTCGACCCCGGCACGATGAGCCCGTTTCAACACGGCGAAGTGTTCGTTACGGAAGACGGAGCAGAGACTGACCTCGACCTTGGCCACTATGAGCGCTTCATCAGCACGAAGATGCGCAAGGCCAACAACTTCACCACAGGCCAGATTTACGAATCGGTAATCCGCAAGGAACGCCGCGGCGATTATCTCGGCAAGACGGTGCAGGTCATTCCGCACATCACGAATGAAATTCAGGCGTTCGTCGAACGTGGCGCAGCGTCGGCCACCTGCGGCGAGCCG
The DNA here is from genome assembly GCF_902833695.1 of Paraburkholderia sp. BCC1876. Taxonomy (NCBI): domain Bacteria; kingdom Pseudomonadati; phylum Pseudomonadota; class Betaproteobacteria; order Burkholderiales; family Burkholderiaceae; genus Paraburkholderia; species Paraburkholderia sp. BCC1876. The sequence goes on from NZ_CADFGI010000006.1 coordinate 372,793, forward strand.
GACGTCGCGATCGTCGAAGTGGGCGGCACCGTGGGCGACATCGAATCGCTGCCGTTCCTCGAAGCCGCGCGCCAGATGAGCCTGCGCATGGGCCGCAACAGCGCGTGCTTCGTGCACCTCACGCTGGTGCCGTGGGTTGCCACGGCCGGCGAGCTGAAGACCAAGCCCACCCAGCACAGCGTGCAGAAGCTGCGCGAAATTGGCATTTCGCCGCACGTGCTGCTGTGCCGTGCCGACCGCCGCATTCCGGACGACGAGCGCGCCAAGATCTCGATGTTCTCGAACGTGCCGGAAGACGCGGTGATCTCCGTGTGGGACGCCGACAGCATCTACAAGATTCCGCAAATGCTGCACGATCAAGGCCTGGACGCGATCATCTGCGAAGAGCTCAAGCTCTCGCCGAAGGCCGCCGACCTGTCCATGTGGTCGGGCCTCGTCGACAAGCTCGAGCATCCGAAGCACGAAGTCACGATCGGCATGGTCGGCAAGTACGTCGACCTGACCGAGTCGTACAAGTCGCTGATCGAAGCGCTGCGCCATGCGTCGATGCATACGTCGACCAAGGTCAACATCGAGTACATCGATTCGGAAGAAGTGGAGACGCACGGCGTCGACGGCCTCCGGCATCTGGACGCCGTGCTCGTGCCGGGCGGTTTCGGCCGTCGCGGCACCGAAGGCAAGATCGCCGCGATCCGCTATGCGCGTGAAGCGAAGGTGCCGTACCTCGGCATCTGCCTCGGCATGCAACTGGCCGTGATCGAATTTGCCCGCGACGTGGTCGGCCTGAAGAACGCGAACAGCACCGAGTTCGATCCGGAAACGGATAACCGTGTGGTCGCGTTGATCACCGAGTGGTACGACCGCGAAGGCAAGGTCGAAAAGCGCACCGAAGAATCGGATCTGGGCGGCACGATGCGCCTCGGTTCGCAGCGTTGCCCGATCAAACCCGGCACGATGGCCGAAGAGATCTATGGCAAGGATGTGAACGAACGCCATCGCCACCGTTATGAAGTCAATAACCGCTTCGTGCCCCAACTCGAAGCCGGCGGCCTTATCATCAGCGCCCGTACCCCGAGTGAAGATCTGCCGGAAATGATGGAATTGCCGCGCAGCATGCACCCGTGGTTCGTCGGCGTGCAGTTCCACCCGGAATTCACGTCCACGCCGCGTGACGGCCATCCGCTGTTCAAGTCGTTCGTCGAAGCGGCGCTCGCGGGTCAGCAGTCCCGCGCGGCAGCCGAAGTCGGGGAGAAAGCATGAAACTGGGCGATTTCGAAATCGGGCTCGACAAGCCGTTTTTCCTGATCGCGGGCACCTGTGTCGTCGAATCCGAACAGATGACGATCGACACAGCGGGCCGGCTGAAGGAAATCTGCGCGAAGCTGAACATTCCGTTCATCTACAAATCGTCGTACGACAAAGCCAATCGCAGCAGCGGCAAGTCGTTCCGCGGTCTGGGCATGGACGAAGGTTTGCGGATTCTGTCGGAAGTGAAGCGCCAGCTCGGTTTGCCGGTGCTGACCGACGTGCACGCCGAGCACGAGATCGAGCAGGTCGCGTCGGTGGTCGACGTGCTGCAAACGCCCGCGTTTCTGTGCCGTCAAACGGACTTCATTCATGCTTGCGCGCGTTCGGGCAAACCGGTCAACATCAAGAAAGGCCAGTTTCTCGCACCGGGCGACATGAAGAACGTGATCGACAAGGCGCGCGATGCCGCGCGTGAAGCCGGTTTGTCGGAAGACCGCTTCATGGCGTGCGAACGCGGCGTGTCGTTCGGCTATAACAACCTGGTGTCGGACATGCGCTCGCTGGCGATCATGCGCGAAACCCACGCGCCGATCGTGTTCGACGCAACCCACTCGGTGCAGTTGCCGGGCGGGCAGGGCACGAGCTCGGGCGGCCAGCGCGAATTCGTGCCGGTGCTGGCGCGTGCGGCGGTGGCGGTCGGTGTGTCGGGGCTCTTCATGGAGACGCATCCGAATCCGGCCGAAGCCAGGTCGGACGGTCCGAACGCCGTGCCGTTGCATCGCATGGCGGATCTGCTCGAGACGCTGGTTACGCTCGATCAGGCCGTCAAGCGCGCGCCGTTCCTCGAAAGCAATTTCAACTGATTCAGGCATTCGTCGCGTGTCACGATCGGCTTGCATAATGAGCCCGGTCGCCGGCATGCGGGGAGTGCACGCAATGGTCGTCGAACGTATCGGCGCGCAAGCAGTTTGCCGGGGAGACCGGTTTTCTGCATCGCGATATGCGCCTGGTACAGTGTCACAGTAAAGAATTCAACGTCATTTCTTGAGGAAACCATGAGTGCTATCGTAGATATCATCGGTCGAGAGATTCTCGATTCGCGAGGCAACCCCACCGTCGAATGCGACGTGCTGCTCGAGTCGGGCACGATGGGCCGCGCGGCGGTGCCGTCGGGCGCGTCGACCGGTTCGCGTGAAGCCATCGAACTGCGCGACGGCGAAACCGGCCGTTACGGCGGCAAGGGCGTGCTGAAGGCTGTCGAGCACATCAACACCGAAATCTCCGAAGCGATCATGGGCCTCGACGCTTCCGAGCAGGCCTTCCTCGACAAGACCCTGCTGGAACTTGACGGCACCGACAACAAGTCGCGCCTCGGCGCGAACGCGATGCTGGCTGTCTCGATGGCCGTCGCGAAGGCTGCCGCTGAAGAAGCCGGCCTGCCGCTGTACCGTTACTTTGGCGGCTCGGGCGCCATGCAATTGCCGGTGCCGATGATGAACATCGTCAACGGTGGCGCGCACGCGAACAACAGCCTGGACATCCAGGAATTCATGATCGTGCCGGTCAGCCAGCCGACCTTCCGCGAAGCACTGCGCTGCGGCGCCGAAGTGTTCCACGCGCTGAAGAAGATCCTGTCGGACCGCGGCATGAGCACGGCGGTGGGCGACGAAGGCGGCTTCGCGCCGAACTTCGGCAGCAACGACGAATGCCTGTCGACCATCCTGCAAGCGATCGAAAAAGCGGGCTACCGCGCCGGTGAAGACGTGCTGCTCGCGCTCGACTGCGCAGCGAGCGAGTTCTACCACGACGGCAAATACCAACTGGCCGGCGAAGGCCTGCAACTGTCGTCGACGGAATTCGCGGACTACCTGGCGAACCTCGCCGACAAGTTCCCGATCGTCTCGATCGAAGACGGCATGCACGAAAGCGACTGGGCTGGCTGGAAGACGCTGACCGACAAGCTCGGCAAGAAGATCCAGCTGGTCGGCGACGATCTGTTCGTGACCAACACGCGCATCCTGAAGGAAGGCATCGAGAAGGGCATCGCCAACTCGATCCTGATCAAGATCAACCAGATCGGTACGCTGACGGAAACCTTCGCGGCCATCGAAATGGCCAAGCGCGCCGGCTACACGGCCGTGATCTCGCACCGTTCGGGCGAAACCGAAGATTCGACGATTGCGGACATCGCGGTCGGCCTGAATGCCGGTCAGATCAAGACGGGTTCGCTGTCGCGTTCGGACCGCATCTCGAAGTACAACCAGTTGCTGCGTATCGAAGAAGACCTCGGCGATATCGCAAGCTACCCGGGCAAGTCGGCGTTCTACAATCTGCGCTAATGTGTGTTCTGGCCAAACTTCTGGTCACGCCACCCGCGCTAACCGATGAGCCGGTTACCCTTCGTTTCTGATTCACCTCGCCGCCCTGCGTATAGCGCAGGGCGGCGCGTATTTATTGTGCTTACTTCATGCGGCTTGTCACTGCTGTCCTGATCGTTCTGCTGGCGCTGATCCAGTACCCGCTCTGGTGGGGACACGGCGGCTGGTTGCGCGTGCACGAGTTGCAGCAGCAACTGGCGCAGCAACTGCAGAAGAACGCCGATTCGAAAGTGCGCAACGAGCGTATTCAGGGCGAAGTCCAGGATTTGCAGAACGGCACGGCCGCGGTGGAAGAGCGGGCGCGCTACGAAATGGGCATGGTGAAAGACGGCGAAGTGTTCGTGCAGTTCGTGTCGCCGAACGCGCCGTTGCCGGCCGCGAACACGCCGTCGGTGACGACGTCGACGCGCGGCGAGGTTTCGGCGGCGCCGCTGCATATGGTGCCGAATCCGGAGTCGCGTGCGAAGCCGGATCGCAAGCACGGTGCGAAGAGCGCGGCGAAAGAGAAGAAGCCCGCGCATTGAGTCGGGTCGTGCAACGCGCGATCAATGCCTGCTGAGTGTGAGTCGCATGAGAACTAAAAAAGCCGCTTAAAAAGCGGCTTTTTCTTTGGGCGATGCCTCTGCACGTGGGCGCCGCCAGGCGAGGCGTTCACCAACCCCAGTACGGCGAATACCCGACCCCGACACCCGTGCCCCAGCCACGGCCCCAACCACCACCGCCGTAATAGCTGCCATACACGGAAACCGGTTGCGGCGAGTAGTAACGCGACCACGCCTGCGCCGCGTTTTCGGCGGCAATGGCCTGATTCTGCTCGGTCATGACCTGTTGATCGATCGCGTCGTAGCGCTGGCGCTCTTCAGGCGTGAGCGGCTGCGCGGTGGCGGCCATGCCCGACTGATCGGCCGGCAAACGGCTATAAATTGGCGACGGCCCCGGCGGGTCCATCACGCAGCCGGTCAATGCGGCGCTACCGGCCACGACGGCCGACACCGCGAACAGTCGTGCGTAGCGGTTCAACGAAACGGTTTTATTCATGTTCGATCTCCATCGGCCGGATGCGGGGCGAATGATTTGCAGCGTGGCCAGCCAATGATTCAACACAATGATCAAAAATAGCGCGCCGCTGGAACCCCATGAAGGCGACGGGCGGCGCGCTATTTTCCTGCCGTGATGCACGAGCGATGAACCGGCTCATCGCTCGAAAGGGCATGAAAGCCCGCGTCGGTCAGCCGTTTCAGTGCCGCTGGTCGGCCGCCGGCGACACCCCTTGTGAGAGCGCATTGGCGACAAAAAGTTGCGCCACGTCGACCGGATCGAATTCATAGCGCTGGTTGCAGAACTCGCAATGAATCTCCACGTGACCGCGCTCTTCGATCACGCTGTCCACCTCTTCGCGGCCCAGCATTTTCAGCATCGCGCCGACTTTTTCGCGCGAGCAGGTGCATTCGAAACGCGCCTGCGCAGGCTCGAAGTGCTGGACGTTTTCCTGCCAGAATAGACGGCGGAACACGGTTTCCGGCTCTTCCTTCAGCAACTCGTCTTGCGACAACGTGCCGCCGAGCGTGCAGACGCGTTCCCACGTATCGGCGTCCAGTTCACCCGGATGCGGGACGATGCCGCCGTCGCCGGGCAGCTTTTGCAGCAGCATGCCGACCGCGCGCTCGGTGTTCGCCGCGAGCCACAGGCGCGTGTCGAGCTGCTCCGAGTGATGCATGTAGTGCTCGAGCACTTCGGCCATCGACTTCAGCGGGCCGTCCACGCCCGACAGCGGCACGATACTTTGATACGGCTGCTGGCCCGGCTGCTTCTCCGCGGGGTCGAGCGTGATCACGCAACGGCCGTGGCCGCTCGCGTTGAGCAGGTCGATCATGCTGGTGGTTTCGTCGATCGTTTCGGCCGATTCGCCCGACAGCTTGGCGGTGGCGCGCATCGACAGATCGGAGCCGCACTGGACCACCAGCATCTTGACCGGGCCGTCGCCGAAAATCTGCATGATGAGGGTGCCGTTGAACTTGAGGTTCGCCGACAGCAGCGCGCACGCGGCCATCATTTCGCCCAGAATCGTCCGCACGGGCGCCGGATAATCACGGCGCGTCAGCACTTCCTGCCAGGTATTGCGCAGCGAAACGATCTCGCCGCGCACCGGCGCCGCGCTGAACATGAATTTTTGCAACTGGTCGCTCACAACTTTTCCTCGGTCGAATGACGCGGCCTGATGCCGCGCCTTGCGCGCCGCGCGCTCCGGCTGATTAGCCGATGCGCACGAGCTGCGCCTTGAAATACTCGCGGCGTTCGGCATAGCTTGCCGTGCCGCGCTGCATATTGGCGATATCCGTTTCGTTCAGTTCGCGCACCACTTTGGCGGGCGCGCCGAGAATCAGCGAATTGTCGGGAAACACTTTGCCCTCGGTGACGATGGCGCCCGCTCCGACCAGACAGTTGCGGCCGATTACCGCACCATTCAAGACCACCGCCTGAATTCCGATCAGCGAGCCTTCCTTGATCGTGCAGCCGTGCAGCATGACCTGATGGCCGATCGTGACGTTCTGCTCGATGGTGAGCGGAAAACCGGGGTCGGTGTGCAGCACCGAGTTCTCCTGCACGTTGCTGCCGGTGCCGATCGTGATCGGCTCGTTGTCGCCCCGAAGCGTCGCGCCGAACCAGACGCTGGCATTGGCCTCGAGCGTCACATTGCCGATGATGTTCGCCGAATCCGCGACGAACACGCTTTCGTGGATGGTCGGTGCGGCGTCGCCGAGCTTGTAAATGGTCACAGTGTCTCCTGTCGGGCCGGCGTTGGCGCGTTCGCGCTGACGCCGGTCCCATGCATCGTTGCTGTTGATCGGTCGCTGCGCGCGCTGGATGGGCCGCAAGCCTTCTGGCATGCCGGGTTTGCCCGGCTCGTGCCGCTTCGCCAGCGCGGTGGGCGCGCTGGATTGTCGAATCGAGTATTGTAAACGGTTGTGTGGTTGGGGTGCCTGAGTGCGTCGAAGCGCGCTTGGCCCGTTGCTTTGCCGTTGTCGTCCGTCGTTCCGATCACCTGTCCGTCTGCCGATCCGCTTGCCATGATGTTTGCCGCCTCGTCCGCTTTGTCTGCTTCGTCCATTCCGCTGGTTTCACCGGGTTTGGTGCCCGCTCAGTCGTCTGGTGCACCGTCTGCGGCTCATGACGGTGCTCCGGAGGCCGGCGAGGCATGCGTCGGCGTTCTGGCGTATTGCGCGCGCACCGCGGCGCTTGCCGCGCTGCGCGAAGCCGATCCTGTGATCAAGGCCGCAGCCGCTCGCACGCTTTACACCGACGTGCTCGAAGGCCGCGCCACTTGCTCCGCGCACCTCGAACTCACCGAGCCCGAGGGCTTGCCGGGCCGTCCCGCGCGGCCCGAACTGGTCGATCCGCGTCAGTTGAAGCGGCGCAGCATGCAATCGCCGCAAGGTCGCGCCGTTCTGCTGCATGCGCTCGCGCACATCGAATTCAACGCGATCAATCTCGCGCTCGACGCCGTCTGGCGCTTTTCCGGCATGCCGGCCGCGTTTTACGTCGACTGGCTCAAAGTCGCCGCCGAAGAGGCGTATCACTTCTCGCTGCTGAGCGCGCGTCTCGCGGAATACGGCCACGTGTACGGCGATTTTCCCGCGCACGACGGCCTGTGGGACATGTGCGAGCGCACGCGCGGCGACGTGCTGGCGCGCATGGCGCTGGTGCCGCGCACCCTCGAGGCGCGTGGCCTCGACGCGTCGCCGCCGATCCGCGCGCGACTGCAGCAGGCGGGCGATCAGGCATCGGCAGCGATTCTCGATGTGATCCTGCGCGACGAGATTGGCCATGTACTGATCGGCAACCGCTGGTTCCGTCATTTGTGCGAGGGCGGGGCGCTCGATCCGCATGAGACCTACGCGCGCCTTGCCGACCAGTATCACGCACCGAAATTACGCGGTCCGTTCAATTTCGAAGCGCGCCGCGAGGCCGGTTTCGATGAGGCGGAGCTAGCCGCGCTGACGGTGCTGGCGGGGCTCGATGCGAGTTCGGGGTCGTCTGCGGAAGCGGTGGTGTTGACAGAGCGGCCTGAGGCGGAGGGGTGACGGTGAAGCCGGCAGCCTTACCGGCAGCCACGCCAACAACCACGCAGACAACTGCGGAGGCAACTGCGCCAGCAACCTTGCCAACAACGCCGCAGGCAACCACGGCGACGCCGCCGCCGCCAACCCCGCTGGCAATCCCAGCCGCCACCGCCACATCCCCGAGCGCTTCTTCCAACCCATGCCCCGCGCATAATCCCGCTATCTCGTTATAATCGAACGACCATTCTTTTTTCGGGCGAGCCGCTCATGACCACCTCCCAGTCTGAATTCGTCGCTGTGCGCGGCATCCGTCTGCATGTGCGCCGCTGGGGCAATCCGGACGCGCCGATCCTGTTCATGCTGCACGGCTGGATGGACGTGGCGGCGTCGTTCCAGTTCGTCGTCGACGCGCTGGGTGGCGACTGGCAGGTGATCGCGCCCGACATGCGCGGCTTCGGCCTGTCGGACTGGCCGGTCGCGGAGCAGGGCGGCGGCAACTACTGGGTGCAGGACTATCTCGCCGATCTCGACGCGCTGCTCGATCACTACGCGTCGACCGGCGAGGTGAATCTCGTCGGCCACAGCATGGGCGCCAATATCGTGTGCCTGTACGCGGGTGTTCGGCCGGAGCGGGTGCGGCGGGTAATCGACCTGGAGGGCTTCGGACTCGCGCCGTCGCACGCGGCGCAAGCACCGAAGCGCTTGCGCAACTGGCTCGACGACTTGCGCGATCCGCCGCAACTGAAGCGCTACGCGTCGCTCGACGACGTCGCCGCGCGCCTGATCAAGACCAATCCGCGGCTCGCGCCGCAGCGCGCACAGTTTCTCGCCCAGCACTGGTCGAAGCCGGATGGCGAAGGGCGCTTCATGTTGCTCGCCGATCCGGCGCACAAGCTGCGCGGCCCGACGCTGTACCGCCTGGATGAAGTGATGGCGGTCTGGCGCAAGGTGAGCGCGAAGGTGCTGCATGTCGAGGCCGCCGGTTCGCCGACGCTCGCGCAGATTGCCGGCGAGATACCGCTCGACGAATTCAAGGCGCGTTTTCAGGCGTTCCCGAACTGGCGGGAAAAGATCATCGACGAAGCGGGGCACATGGTGCACCACGACCAGCCGGAGCAGGTCGCCGCGCTGATCGAGGGCTTCTGCGCGTAGGGCGTGAGGGCGCAAGGGCGTAGGCGGCGAGGCATCCCGCCCACGAGATAGCGCTGCGCCCACTTACTGCGTTGCAGTAAAATAGTCGTAGATCCCTTTGAATACGACGATGAACGCCGACCTCCACTGTCACTCCACCGTTTCCGACGGCCAATTCGCGCCGGCCGACGTCGCGCGCCGCGCGCACGCGGGCGGCGTGACGCTGTGGGCGCTGACCGATCACGACGAACTGGGCGGCCAGCGCGAAGCGCGCAGCACGGCTGAGGCGCTCGGCATGAAGTACCTGAGCGGCGTCGAGATTTCAGTGACGTGGGCGTCGCGCACGGTGCACATCGTCGGGCTGGGTATCGATCCGACCAGTTCGATCCTGATCGACGGTCTCGCGCGCACCCGCAGCGGGCGCGCCGCGCGCGCCGAAGCGATCGGCGAACAACTCGCCACGCTCGGCGTGCCGAATGCCTACGAAGGCGCGCTCAAATACGTGTCGAACCCGGACATGATTTCGCGCACGCATTTCGCACGCTTCATGGTCGAAAGCGGTTATTGCACTTCCACACAAGACGTCTTCACCCGCTATCTCGGCGACGGCAAGGCGGGCTTCGTGCCGCACCGCTGGGCCAGGCTGAGCCATGCGGTCGGCTGGATCCAGGCCGCCGGCGGCGAGGCCGTGGTCGCGCATCCGGGTCGCTACGAGTACTCGCCGGTCGAATTCGACGCGTTTTTCGCCGAATTCATCGATCTTGGCGGCAAGGCGATCGAAGTGGTGACCGGCAGCCACACGCCCGATCAGTACCGCGAATATGCGGACGTCGCGCGCCGCTTCGGTTTCGAGGCATCGCGCGGGTCCGATTTCCACGCACCCGGCGAAGGCCGCGTCGACCTCGGCACGCTGCCGCCGCTGCCTTCCGACCTCAAGCCCGTCTGGGAACGCTGGCTGTGATCGCGCGCCGTGCCCTGGCGGCACGTCGTCCGCGAGAGCCGGCCCGGGTGCGCTGCCGTCCGGTTCCGCGGTTCGCCGCGCTGTTCACTGCGTTGTTCGCTGCACTGTTCGCTTCCTCCGCCGGCGCGGTCGTCCGATCCTCAGTCCGCCCTTCGCTTGCAACCCGCATTTCGCAACTCAGCCGCGCTTTCCAACGTGGTTTCCACGACGTGTTCCCGTGGATTCCGCGCGTCCCCAAGTAGCCACAGTTAGCGATCATGTCCCAATACTTCCGGCTTCATCCTGACAATCCCCAGCCGCGCCTCGTCAAACAGGCCGTGCAGATCATCAAAGACGGCGGCGTGGTCGCCTTGCCGACCGATTCGAGCTACGCGCTTGCCTGTCATCTCGACGACAAGGACGCGGTCGAGCGTCTGCGCCGCATTCGCGGACTCGACGAAAAGCAGCTGCTGTCGCTGCTGGTGCGCGACCTGTCGGAACTGGCGAACTTCGCGATGGTCGACAACCGCCAGTACCGGCTGATCAAATCGGTGACGCCGGGTCCGTACGTGTTCGTGCTGCAAGCCACCAAAGAAGTACCGCGGCGCCTGTCGCACCCATCGCGCAAGACCATTGGCCTGCGGGTGCCGGATCACGCGATCACGCTGGCGATTCTCGAAGAACTCGGCCAGCCGCTGCTCGGCTCCACGCTGATCATGCCTGGCGAGACCGAGCCGCTGAACGAGCCGGAAGAAATCCGCGAGCGGCTGGAAAAACAGCTGGACCTGGTGATCGACGGCGGCCCCTGCATCTGCGAGCCGTCGACCGTGATCGACCTGACCGGCGCGGCGCCGGTGCTGGTGCGGCCCGGGCGCGGCTCGCTCGCGCCGTTCGGGCTCGAAGAAACGGCATGATGGAAAGCGGACAGACGCCCGCCAGCGCGTTGTTACAATAGCGAGTTATGGATTCTTCCCTGATACAAACCATTGCGGTGTACGCGCTGCCGGTGATTTTCGCCATCACGCTGCATGAGGCCGCGCATGGCTACGTCGCGCGCTGGCTCGGCGACAACACCGCGTACGTGCTCGGCCGCGTCTCCATCAATCCGATGCGGCACATCGACCCGCTCGGCACGATCGCGATTCCGTTGCTGCTGTATTTCGCCACCAGCGGTGCGTTCATGTTCGGCTACGCGAAGCCGGTGCCGGTCGCCTTCGGCAATCTGCGCAATCCGCGCTGGGGCAGTCTGTGGGTCGCGGCGGCGGGGCCGGCGTGCAATTTCGTGCAGGCGCTGGTGTGGTACATCGTGTTCGTGACGCTGCTCGGTCTGAATGTCGACGAGGCGTTTTTCATCGGTATGGCGAAAGCCGGTGTCTATTTCAACCTCGTGCTCGGCGTGCTGAACCTGTTCCCACTGCCCCCGCTCGACGGCGGCCGCGTGCTGCTGGCGCTGTTGCCGCCGCGCCAGTCGATCGCGTTGTCGCGAATCGAGCCGTACGGTTTCTTCATCGTGATGGCATTGGTGATGACGGGCACGCTGTCGCGCTACTGGCTGAATCCGCTCGTGAATATTGGCTACGGCGCGATTACGGCGATCATGTCCCCACTCGTTTCGCTTTTTTAAAGAACCATGTTCCCAGACCGTATCTTTTCCGGCATGCGGCCCACCGGATCGCTGCACCTCGGCCACTATCACGGTGTGCTGAAAAACTGGGTACGGCTGCAATCCGAGTACCCGTGTTTCTTCTGTGTGGTCGACTGGCATGCGCTGACCACGCACTACGAAACGCCCGAGGTGATCGAGAAGAACGTGTGGGACGTCCTGATCGACTGGCTCGCTTCCGGCATCGATCCGGCGCAGGCTACGCTGTTCATCCAGAGCAAGGTGCCCGAGCACGCGGAGCTCGCGCTGTTGCTGGGCATGAGCACGCCGCTCGGCTGGCTCGAACGCGTGCCGACCTACAAGGAGCAGCAGGAGAAGCTGAAGGACAAGGACCTGTCCACCTACGGCTTTCTCGGCTATCCGGTGCTGATGGCGGCGGACATTCTGCTGTATCGCGGCTCGCTGGTGCCGGTCGGTGAAGATCAGGTGCCGCACGTCGAAATGACGCGCGAAATCGCTCGCCGTTTCAACTATCTGTACGGCCGCGAACCGGGCTTCGAAGTGAAGGCCAACGAGGCGGCGAAAAAGCTCGGCGGCAAGCGCTCCAAGCTCTATCACGAGCTGCGCAACGCGTATCAGCAGGAAGGCGACGACGAAGCGCTCGAACAGGCGCGCGCCATGTTGCAGGAATCGCAGAGCCTGTCGATGAGCGATCGCGAGCGTCTGTTCGGCTATCTCGAAGGCTCGCGCAAGATCATCCTCGTCGAGCCGCAGGCCATGCTGACCGAGGCGTCGCGTATGCCGGGCCTCGACGGCCAGAAGATGTCGAAGTCGTACGGCAACACGATCGGTTTGCGCGAAGACGCGGAAACCATCACGAAGAAAGTCCGCACCATGCCGACCGACCCGGCCCGCGTGCGCCGCACCGATCCGGGCGATCCGGACAAGTGCCCGGTCTGGCAACTGCACCAGGTCTACACGAACGACACCACGCACCAGTGGGTCGAGCAGGGTTGCCGGACGGCGGGCATTGGTTGTCTCGAGTGCAAGCAGCCGGTGATCGAAGGGATTCTGCGCGAACAGCAACCCATGCTCGAGCGCGCCCAGAAGTACATGGACGACCCGTCGCTGTTGCGCGCGATCGTCGCCGACGGCTGCGACAAAGCCCGCCGATTCGCCACGGAAACGATGCGCGACGTCCGCGAGGCGATGGGTCTGTCGTACAACTGAGCGGACGTCGAACCGATGAGCACTCCCGTCGCAGCCATGCATGGATCGGGCGAGCCGTCGCGCTGGGTGCGCCATTGGGCGCATCTGGTCGCGGCGGGCGGCGCGGTGCTCGATGTCGCGTCGGGGGCGGGGCGGCATGCGCGGCTTTTTGCGTCGCTGGGGCATCCGGTGACCGCCGTCGATCGCGACGCGGCCGCGCTCGACACGATGCGCGACGCGCCGCTGATCACGCCGTTCGTGGCCGACCTCGAAGGCGCCGCCTGGCCGTTACCCGGCAACGCGAAATTCGCCGCCGTGATCGTGACCAACTATCTGCATCGCGCACTGTTTCCGCAGTTGTTGGATGCGCTCGCACCGGGTGGCGTACTGGTTTACGAGACCTTCGCGCAAGGAAACGAACGCGTCGGCAAACCCTCTAATCCGGCGTTTCTACTCGTGCCCGGCGAGCTGCTCGAGGTCGTGCGCGGCCGGCTCCGGGTCGTCGCTTTTCAAGACGGTTTTCTCGCGCAGCCGCGCCCGGCTTACGTCCAGCGCATCTGCGCAATTCTGGAGGCGGAGCGTTCAGCCGACCCCGCGCAGGCGGCACCCCCGCCTTGTTACGAGTTGGCTGGCTAATCCGCTACAATCGCGGTTTACCTGATCAAATTCATGGCGTTTCATGACTAACGGCAATCACAGCGGCACCCACGGCAGCAACGACAGCGTGCAGATTCGCGGCAGCATTCCTGCCATCATTACCCCGATGCTCGAAGACGGCGGCCTCGATTTGCCGGCGTTTCGCAAACTGATCGATTGGCACGTCGCCGAGGGCACCAATGCACTCGTCGTGGTCGGCACGAGCGGTGAGTCGGCTACCTTGTCGGTCGAAGAACACGTGCTGATGGTTAAAACCGCGGTCGAGCACACAGCGGGCCGGATTCCGGTGATCGCGGGCTCGGGCGGCAACTCCACCACCGAAGCCATCGAACTCACGCAGCAAGCCAAAGACGTCGGCGCGGACGCTACGTTGCAGGTCGTGCCGTACTACAACAAGCCGACTCAGGAAGGCATCTATCGCCACTTCGCGAAGATCGCCGAAACCGTCGATCTGCCGGTGATCCTGTACAACGTGCCGGGCCGTACCGTTGCCGACATGAGCAACGAAACGATTCTGCGTTGCGCGCAGGTGCCGGGCATCATCGGTGTGAAGGAAGCGACCGGCAACATCGACCGCGCCGCGCATCTGATCAAGTCGGCGCCCGCGCACTTCGGCATCTACAGCGGCGACGATCCCACCGCGATCGCGCTGATGCTGCTCGGCGGCCACGGCAATATTTCGGTCACCGCGAACGTCGCACCGCGCGCCATGAGTGAGTTGTGCAAGGCCGCGCTCGCCGCGGACGCGAAGACCGCGCGCGAAATTCATCTGAAACTCCTGTCGCTGCATAAGAACCTGTTCATCGAATCGAATCCGATTCCGGCGAAATGGGCGTTGCAGCAATTGGGTCGTGTGCAGGGCGGAATCCGCCTGCCGCTTACGCCGCTCGACGCGCAATACCACGAAGTGGTGCGTGGCGCGCTGCGCGAAGCGGGTCTGTTGGGCTAAGCGGATCGACCGCGGCACCCACCAGCGCCAACGAAAGCCTGCTACCGGCACTCCCTTAACCGACGTCGATCCAGCCCACGTTCCCTGCACACAGAACCAGGCACCGCGTTCCAGCATCACGAAGGACCTCATGAAACGTTCCGCACTTTCCCTCCACGCAACCCGCATGGCGGCGCTGGCGCTTGCCCTGGTGACGCTCGCCGGCTGTGACACGCTGAACGACTGGTTCGCTTCCGACCGCGTCAACTACAAGGGCGCCGGCAGCGCGCCGCCGCTCGCCGTTCCGAACGATCTCAGCACCACCAAGACCGACGAGCGCTACGTCGCGCCGCCGACCAATCTGGCCCTGGGCGGCGCGCCGACGCGCGCAATCACGGCGGCGGGCAATGCCACCGAAGGTCAGCCGAGCGCGCAAGATCCGCTCGGCATGCATATCGAGCGCGACGGCGATCGCCGCTGGCTGGTGGTCGACGGCCGCTCGCCGGAACAACTGTGGCCGCAACTGCAGGAGTTTTGGCAGGAAAACGGCTTCGCGCTGAAAACCGACGCGCCGGCCACCGGCATCATGACGACCGACTGGGCGGAAAACCGCGCCAATATTCCGGACGACTGGTTCCGTCGTACGGTCGGCAAGGTGATCGACTTCGCGTATTCGTCGGGCACCCGCGACAGCTTCCGCACGCTCGTGTCGCGCGCACCGGGGGACACCACGGACATCTCGATCACGCACAGCGCGATGGAAGAAATGCTGACGGGGCAGGACAAGACGTCGTCGCGTTGGGAAGAGCGTCCGCGTGACCCGGCGCTCGAAGCGCTGTTCCTCACCAAGCTGATGCAGAAGTTCGGCCTGACCGAAGCGCAGTCGAAGCAACTGCTGACCGATGCGCGTCCGGCTGTCGCACCGGCCACGATCGACCAGAGCGCGGGCACGTCGACGCTCGACCTGCCGGAGTCGTTTGACCGTGCCTGGCTGCGTGTGGGCCTTGCGCTCGACCGCACCAACTTCGCTGTCGACAACCGCGATCGCGCAAAGGGCATCTACTATGTGCGCTACGCCGACTCGATGCAGGAATTGAAGAAAGAAGGCCTGTTCGGCAAGCTGTTCTACAGCGGCAATTCGGCGAAGAAGCCGGGTCAGGAATTCCTCGTCAACGTACGCTCGAAGGGCGACGCGGTGACGCAGGTGGCCGTGCTGGATGCGAACGGTCAGGTGGACAATTCGTCCGACGCGCAGCGCATCGTGACGCTGCTCCACGCGCAGCTGAACTAAGCGGACCGTGAGGTTCGCAAGTCTCGGCAGCGGTAGTGAAGGAAATGCGTTGCTGGTGGAAGCGCAAAGCGGCGCGACCACCACGCGCGTGCTTCTCGACTGCGGCTTTTCGGCCAAGGAAGTCGAGCGGCGTCTGAACCGGCTTGGCGCGAGCGCCGAAGGTCTCGACGCCATTCTGATTACGCATGAACACAGTGACCACATTGGCGGCGCGCTGACGCTGGCGCGCAAGTGGTCGATTCCGCTGTACATGAGCTGGGGCACCGCCCGTGCGGTAGGCGCCGACGAAGCTGACATCGACTTGCAGGTGCTGTGGGGCGACGAAGCGGTTGCAATCGGCGACCTCAGCATCCTTCCCTATACCGTTCCTCACGACGCCCGCGAGCCGCTGCAGTATGTGCTCTCGAACGGCGCGAGCCGGCTCGGCGTATTGACCGATGTCGGCACGTCCACGCCGCATATCAGCTCCGTGTTGAGCGGTTGCGATGCGCTGGTGCTTGAATGCAATCACGACGTCCAGATGCTGGCGGGCAGCCGCTATCCGCAGTCGCTAAAGGCGCGCATCGGCGGTAATCATGGGCATTTGAACAACGAGGCGGCGGCTGAAATCCTGGCTTCGCTCGACCGCTCGCGTTTGCGACATCTGGTCGCGGCGCATCTGAGCCAGCAGAACAATTCGCCGGAACTGGCGCAGGCCGCGATGGCCGGCGTGCTTGGCGCGGCGCCGACGGAAGTGGTGGTCGCTACACAGGACGAAGGCTTTGCGTGGTTGAACCTGTAGCGCCAACCCGATAGCGTCGCAACCAACGCGGCAAAGTAAAAAGCCCATAACGATCGCTCGTTATGGGCTTTTTCTTCAAGACGGGCGCCTGAGGCGCCACGCCCTGGGTCAAACTTAGTTGCGGTTGCCGCCGAAGATGCCGAGCAGCGCGAGCAGGTTCACGAACACGTTGTACAGATCCAGGTAGATCGCGAGCGTGGCGGTGATGTAATTCGTTTCACCGCCGTTCACGACGCGCTGGACGTCGAACAGCATGTAGGCCGAGAAGATCACGATGGCCAGCACGGACACGGTGAGCATCAGCGCCGGCAGATGCAGGAACACGTTCGCGACCGAAGCCAGCAGCAGCACGATCACGCCCATGAACAGCCACTTGCCGAGACCCGAAAAGTCGCGCTTGCTGACCGTGGCGATGGTCGCCATCGACGCGAAGATCACACCAGTGCCACCGAAGGCGAGCATGATCAGCGACGGGCCGTTAGAAAAACCGAGCACGAAGCTCAGGATGCGCGACAGCATCAGGCCCATAAAGAACGTGAAGCCGAGCAGTACGAACACGCCCGCCGCGCTGTCTTTGGTCTTCTGGATCGCAAACATGAAGCCGAATGCGATCGCGAAGAACGCCAGCATGCTCATGGCCGGGCTGGTGGCCGCGAACAGTGAAAAGCCGGTGGCGAGGCCAACCCATGCGCCGAGCACGGTCGGAATCATGGACAACGCCAGTAGCCAGTAGGTGTTCCGTAGCACGCGGTTACGCGTTTCGACCGTGCTGACTGCGCCATTGCGGCCAAAGCTATACGGATGATCGTTCATGGTCTCTCCTTACCTCAGAAGCGTGTTGCGTATGGTTGTGAAGCGGTGGTAACGGCGGTGCAGCGGTTGCAGCCGGTCGTGCAGCGAAGGCGGGATTTTTGCCGCCGGTCGCGAAGTACCCAATCCTAAGATTGGCGCCGTGGCGGGGAGTTTCAATGCCCAGAAAATACCCGCACAACCAACGCTACCAGTATTCGGAAACTCCTGCCTGGAGTCTTTCAATGCTGTAAGGGTTCAATCGCAATCATACACGGGAACATGCTACAATAGCGGATTCATTTGAATCTGTAACCTCTTAATTTTTTGGAGTTTTTATGGCGATCGAACGCACCCTGTCGATTATCAAGCCGGACGCAGTGGCCAAGAATGTGATCGGCCAGATCTACAGCCGTTTCGAAAACGCTGGTCTGAAGATCGTGGCTTCGCGCATGGTTCATCTGTCGCGCGCCGACGCTGAGAAGTTCTACGCTGTGCACGCTGCACGCCCGTTCTTCAAGGACCTCGTCGACTTCATGATTTCGGGCCCGGTGGTCGTGCAAGCGCTGGAAGGCGAAAACGCGATCCTGAAGCACCGTGACCTGATGGGCGCAACGGACCCGAAGAAGGCAGAAAAGGGCACGATCCGCGCCGATTTCGCCGACAGCATCGACGCTAACGCGGTGCACGGTTCGGACGCTTCGGAAACGGCAGCAGTTGAAATCGCTTTCTTCTTCCCGCAAGTGAACGTTTACTCGCGTTAAGTCCTGCCGTTGCGGGCGGTCCGTGCAGCCGAAACTGATTTATCGCACGAATCGTCCGGCAAAGTAGTAAGGTAAAAGCAGCAGGAATGGGCGCGAACGGCATTGCGTTCATGCAGCTTGTTGCATGAACGTAGTCTCGCACTGAAATGGCAGGATTCGATATGACGAGCAGTTCCACCGTCAACCTTCTCGACCTCGACGCCCAAGGGCTCGTCGCTTACTGCGACAGCCTGGGCGAGAAGCCGTTTCGCGCCAAGCAATTGCAGCGCTGGATTCACCAGTACAACGCTGCCGACTTCGACGGCATGACCGATCTCGCGAAGTCCTTGCGCGAAAAGCTCAAAGGGCGCGCCACGATCTCGATGCCGGGCATCGTCAGCGACCATATTTCGACCGACGGCACACGCAAGTGGCTGATCGACGTCGGCAACAGCAACGCGGTCGAAACCGTCTACATCCCGGAAGAAACGCGCGGCACGTTGTGCGTATCGTCGCAGGCCGGGTGCGCGGTCAACTGCCGTTTCTGTTCGACCGGCAAGCAGGGTTTCTCCCGCAATCTCTCTACCGCTGAAATCATCGGCCAGTTACGCATGGCCGAATTCGCGCTGCGCGCCACGCGCGGTGGGGACGGCGGCCGCGCCACGGGTGGTGACGGCAAGGGCGATCGCGTCGTCACGAACGTCGTGATGATGGGTATGGGCGAGCCGCTGCTGAACTACGACGCAGTCGTGCCGGCCATGCGCCTGATGCTCGACGACAACGCTTACGGCCTGTCGCGCCGGCGCGTCACGCTGTCCACGTCGGGCGTCGTGCCGATGATGGACCGGCTCGGCGCCGATCTGCCGGTAGCGCTCGCCGTGTCGTTGCACGCACCGAGCGATCCGCTGCGCGACATGCTGGTGCCGCTGAACAAGAAGTACCCGCTGCGCGAACTGATGGCCGCTTGTCAGCGCTATCTGAAAGTCGCGCCGCGCGATTTCATTACGTTCGAATATTGCATGCTCGACGGTGTGAACGACAGCGAGGCGCAAGCGCGCGAATTGCTGGCCGTCACGCGCGACGTCCCGTGCAAGTTCAATCTGATTCCGTTCAATCCGTTCCCCGAATCGGGCCTTTTCCGCTCGAAGCCGGAACAGATCAAACGGTTTGCACAAGTGTTGATGGACGCGGGCGTCGTCACCACGGTGCGCAAAACACGCGGCGACGATATCGACGCAGCCTGCGGTCAGTTGGCCGGTGCGGTGCAAGACCGCACGCGCCTCGCTGAGCGCACCGGGAAGGCGGCGAAGATTATCGAGGTTCGGGCCGTGTAATCGTTCGGGCGGGCAGGGTGCCGGCGTTCGGTGGAGTGTTTCCTCGAACGTGCAGAAAGGGGCCTTGCCACCCACGATTGAAAAGAAAGTTTGCAGAAGCGATCGGAAGCGGCACACAAGGCCGCACATTTTGTTATAAACGGTCTGCGATTCGGGCGTGAGGCGTGAGCCCGTCCGAATGGCACGAGTTAAAAAGAATCGACGCGAAAGGATTTGGGATGAGTGAGCCGCAGCACCCGCAGCCGCAGGACACAGACACGAACGAAGGCCATCCGGCGCCGGTCGCACGGGCGGTGGTGCAGCCCGTTGTGCAGCCGGGCTTGGATTCGTTGGCGGCAGTTGGCGCGCGCTTGACCCAGTTGCGTGAGTCGAAAGGCTGGACGATCGAGGACGTGTCCGCGCGTCTGAAAGTCTCCGTCGTCAAGTTGCGTGCGCTCGAATCGGGCGACATCAGCCACTTGCCGGATACGACCTTCGCGCTCGGCGTCGTGCGCAGCTATGCGAAGATGCTGGGCGCCGATCCCACGCCGTTCACGCAGGCCTTGCGTCGCGAGAAGGGTGTGCCTGCGCCGGACCTGTCGATGCCTGCATCGTCGGGCAAAGATTTGCCGCGCGGCAAGGTGTCGCTGTCGCTCGGCGGAAGTGGGCAAAAGAGCCGTTCGTGGTTATGGGGCGTGGCGGCGGTGATCGTCGCGGTGATCGCGTTGGGCATGTGGCATACCAACGGCGGCGATTCGTCGGTGTGGCTTGCTCGGTTGAAGGCGAGCGCGAATGGCGCCGCGGGTGGCGCGACCGGTGCATCGGGCGCGGTGGCACAGAGTCAGGCGGCGGGTTCCGACGCCACGACGGAAGAGGCGGCGTCCGCACCGGACACGCAAGCCGCGGCAGACAGCGCAGCGTCGGGTACGCCGATGCCCGCGCCGTTGGCTACGGGCGCCGCGCCGTCGTCGGCATCGGCCGTGACGGCAACGGCGGCTGCACCCAAGGCGGCTTCGCAGGCGGAGGCTGTTGTCGCACCGGCTGCAAGCGCGCCGGCGGCGATCGTTGCTGACGCATCGTCGGCGGCAGTTGACACGGCGGGCGGCGGCGAGGCGATCGTCGCACTGCGCGTGACGCAAGATAGCTGGTTCAGCGTGCGTGGCAAGGACGGCAAGGAAGTGTTCTCCGGCCTCGTCCACGCGGGCGACACTAAAGAAGTGACGGGCGTGGCGCCGTTCAAGGTCACGCTGGGCAACAAGGCCGGTCTTGAGTCTTTGACGCTCGACGGCCAACCGGTTGATCCGGCCAAATATTCGGCAGCTAAAGGTAACGTGGCGCGCTTCGCGTTGCCTTGACAGATACGGTGTGCGCCGCGGCCAAACCGGTCCGCGGCGCTTTTTCAATTCAGGCGCTACGTCTTTGTGTGGCGCATGCGGCGTAAATGGGTTTTTCGATGCAATCCGAAGCTCAATCCCAATCCAGTAGCAAGATCGTTTCCAATGAACCGGTGTTCGGCGGCCACGCGGCGCGGCGCAAGTCGCACGCGGTCGACGTCCGTTGGGGGGGGCAGATCGTCACGATCGGTGGCGACGCACCCGTGCGCGTCCAGTCCATGACCAACACGGACACTGCGGACGCAATCGGCACAGCCATCCAGATCAAGGAGCTGGCGCAAGCCGGTTCGGAACTGGTGCGTATCACGGTGAACACGCCGGAAGCGGCTGCGGCCGTGCCGGCCGTGCGCGAGCAGCTCGACCGCATGGGCGTGTCGGTGCCGCTGGTCGGCGACTTCCATTACAACGGCCATTTGCTGTTGCGCGACTATCCCGGGTGCGCGGAGTCGTTGTCCAAGTATCGGATCAATCCGGGCAACGTCGGTCACGGCGCGAAGCGCGACACGCAGTTCGCGCAGATGATCGAAGCGGCGGCGAAGTACGACAAGGCAGTGCGTATCGGCGTCAATTGGGGCAGTCTCGACCAGGACCTGCTCGCGAAAATGATGGACGAAAACGCGGCACGTTCCACGCCGTGGGAAGCGCAAAGCGTGATGTACGAAGCGCTGATCCAGTCGGCGATCGGCTCGGCCGAACGCGCGGTCGAAATCGGCCTGCCGCGTAACAAGATCATTCTGTCGTGCAAGGTCAGCGGCGTGCAGGACCTGATCGCCGTGTATCGCGAACTCGCGCGCCGTTGCGACTTCGCGCTGCATCTTGGCTTGACGGAAGCGGGCATGGGCTCGAAAGGTATCGTCGCGTCGACGGCGGCGCTGTCGGTGCTGTTGCAGCAAGGTATCGGCGACACGATCCGGATCTCGCTGACACCGGAACCGGGCGGCCCGCGTACCGGCGAAGTGATCGTCGGCCAGGAAATTCTGCAGACCATGGGTCTGCGCTCGTTCACGCCGATGGTGATCGCGTGCCCGGGTTGCGGCCGTACTACCAGCACGCTGTTCCAGGAGCTGGCGTCGCAAATCCAGACCTATCTGCGCACGCAGATGCCGGTGTGGCGCGACCAGTATCCTGGCGTCGAGAAGATGCACGTCGCGGTGATGGGCTGCATCGTCAATGGTCCGGGCGAGTCGAAGCAGGCCAATATCGGCATCAGCTTGCCGGGCTCGGGTGAGAATCCGGCCGCGCCGGTGTTTATCGACGGCGAGAAGGTCAAGACGCTGCGCGGCGAGCACATCGCGCAAGAATTCCAGCAAATCGTGAGTGACTACGTCGAGCGCCGCTATGGCCGCGCCGAGGCACTCAACTAAATATCGGCTATCGAAAGACAGATGACTGAACAGAAGAAAAAGCTCGAAAAGTTGTCCGGCGTGAAGGGCATGAACGACATCCTTCCGCAGGAAGCCGGGCTGTGGGAATTTTTTGAAATGACCGTCAAGTCGATGCTGCGTTCGTACGGATACCAGAATATCCGTACGCCGATCGTCGAGCATACGCAGCTGTTCAAGCGCGGTATCGGTGAGGTGACCGACATCGTCGAAAAAGAGATGTACAGCTTTACCGACGCGCTGAACGGCGAGAACCTGACCATGCGCCCGGAAAACACCGCGGCCGTGGTGCGCGCGGCGATCGAACACAACATGCTGTACGACGGCCCGAAGCGCCTGTGGTACGTCGGTCCGATGTTCCGCCATGAGCGTCCGCAGCGCGGCCGTTATCGCCAGTTCCATCAGGTGGGCGTGGAAGCGCTGGGCTTTGCCGGCCCGGACGCCGACGCTGAAATCATCATGATGTGTCAGCGTCTGTGGGACGACCTCGGCTTGATGGGCATCAAGCTCGAACTCAACTCGCTGGGTCTGGCGCATGAACGCGCGGCGCATCGCGTCGAACTGATCGCCTACCTCGAAAAGCACATGGACGTGCTCGACGAAGAAGCGAAACGTCGTCTGTACACGAACCCGCTGCGCGTGCTGGATACGAAGAATCCGGCCATGCAGGAAGTCGCGCAGAACGCGCCGAAGCTGATCGATTTTCTCGGCGAAGAATCGCTCGCGCACTTCGAGGGACTGCAGCGCATTCTGAAAGCGAACAACATTCCGTTCAAGATCAATCCGCGTCTGGTGCGCGGTCTCGATTATTACAATCTGACCGTGTTCGAATGGGTGACTGACAAGCTGGGCGCGCAAGGCACCGTTGCCGCTGGCGGCCGTTACGATCCGCTGATCGAACAGCTCGGCGGCAAGCCGACCGGCGCGTGCGGTTGGGCAATGGGCGTCGAGCGGATTCTCGAGTTGCTGAAAGAAGATCAGCTTGTGCCGGACGACGAAGGTTGCGACGTCTATGTCGTCCATCAGGGCGATGCGGCGCGCGAGCAGGCCTTCATCATCGCCGAACGTTTGCGTGATACGGGTCTCGACGTCATTCTGCATTGCAGCGCCGACGGTCAAACCGCCAGCTTCAAATCGCAGATGAAGCGCGCGGATTCAAGCGGCGCCGCCTTCGCGGTGGTGCTCGGCGAAGACGAAATCGCGAACGGTACGGTCGGCGTCAAAGCGCTGCGCGACACGAGCAACGGCGCGGCTAACGGCGGTAAGAGCGAGCAACAGAACGTGCCCGCCGAAGACTTGACCGAATTTCTAATCAATGCGATGGTTGCAACCGCCGAAGACGGCGACGACTGATCGCGATGTCGTCGAGCCCGTTGGCTCCTGATTGGCTCGACAAGCACACGTATCAAGAAAGAGGAAATCGCCGGGCGATGAGTTACCACGACGAACAAGAATCGATAGAAAGTCTGAAGGCATGGTGGACGCAATGGGGCAATGCAACCACATGGATCGTGCTGGTGGTCCTGGTTGCGGCTGCCGGCTGGAACGGCTGGAATTTCTGGCAACGGCGCCAGGCGGCGGAAGCTGCCGTGCTGTATGACCAGGTTCAGCAAGCAGTGGCCTCGGGCGACAAGGCGAAGGTCACGCGCGTCGCCACCGACATGGAAGACAAGTTCAGCGGCACCGCATATGCGCAGATGACCGCGTTGGGCGCGGCCAAGGCGCTGTACACCGCGGGCGACGAAGCCGGTGCGAAGGCCCAGTTGCAATGGACCATCGATCACGCGAAAGACGACGAGTTCAAGCAGATCGCCAGGTTGCGCCTTGCTTCGCTGCTGCTCGACGACAAGGCTTACGACCAGGGCCTGGCGCTGCTCGCCGAACCTCAGTCCGACGCCTTCAAGGGTCTCGTGGCGAATGGCCGTGGCGACCTGCTGGCCGCCCAGGGCAAGCGTGACGATGCACGCACGGCCTACAAGCTCGCGCTCGACACGCTGTCGAAAACCGATAGCTCGGCACGTCAGTTGATCCAGTTCAAGCTGGATGCACTAGGCGGCTGATCGCGCCGCATGCCACGACCAACCGGTCTCCTTTAATCCATTTCCTGAATGCTTCGTCCACCGATGAATCTGCTGAAACGTTACGCTGTGCCCGTTGCCTGTGCGATGACCGTGCTCACCCTGGCGGCTTGCTCATCCACGAAAGACGAACGCCGCGTGCCGACGCCGCTGACCGAGTTCAAACCCGTGCTCGACGTGCAGCAGGCCTGGAAGGCAAGCGTGGGCAAGGCGGGCCGTTACCTGTTCTCGCCGGTCGCGGTCGGCAACGCGGTGTACGCGGCGGGCGCAAACGGTTCGGTCGCGAAGATCGACGCGCAAACCGGCAAAGACATCTGGCGCGTCAAGTTGCACGACGACCTGTCGGCGGGCGTCGGTAGCGACGGTACGCTGGCTGCGGTCGGCGGTCTGAAGGGTGACGTCTACGTGCTCGGCGCGGACGGCAAGCAGCTGTGGACCGCTAAAGCGCCGGGCGAAATCATCTCGCCGCCGCTAGTCGGCAATGGCCTCGTAGTGGTGCGTACGGTCGACGGTCAGATCGTCGCGTTCAACGCGCAAACCGGCGAGCAGAAGTGGAACTATCGCAACCGCGCGGTGCCGCTCAATCTGCGGGTGTCGTCGGGTATGACGTTCGCGGGCGACGCGGCGGTGCTGGCCGGTTTCCCGGGCGGCTCATTCGCGGCGATCAATCTGCAAACCGGCGACAATTACTGGCAAACGCCGGTGTCGTATCCGAAGGGCGTGACGGAAGTGGAGCGCATCAACGACGTGACCGGTCCGCCCACGCTGGTCGGTTCGGAAACCTGCGCGGTGACGTTCCAGGGCCAGATTGGCTGTTTCGACGCGAACTCGGGCCGTGCGCTGTGGGAAAAAGCCTTCTCGAGCACGAGCGGTCTGGCGCAGGACGATCGCGCGGTCGTCGCGGCTGACGACTGGTCGGTCGTCTCGGCGTTCGACGTCACCAGCGGCGCGCCGCTGTGGAAGAACGACAAGCTGAAGAATCGCGAACTCAGCGTGCCGTACCTGCTGGGCCGCGCCGCTGTGCTGGGCGACTATCAGGGTTACGTGCACTTCCTGTCGCGCGACGACGGCACGCTCGTCGCCCGTGTGAAGACCGACGGCAGCCCGATCACCGCGGCGCCGGTGTTGGCCGGCGACACGCTGGTCGTGTTGACGCACGACGGCGATCTGTACGGCTACCGCCCGCGCTAAGCGCGCAGGCAAGTCGGCGAAGTTGCCGTTCAGCGCGCAGGCCGGCTTTGCCGGCCGTGCGCGTTTCTGTAGAACTCGAGTCGTAGAGCAAGTAGAAGAATCGCGCCGGACTGGCTGGTCCGGCAAGTCGGATCAGGAAATGGTCAACGCGCCGCAGAGGCATCGCGTGCGTGGCCATCGGTGGCTGCTTGCGGCGCCACCGTCGGCGGTTGCTCCGCAGGTCGTCAGAGATTTCGCAGAGCACCGTCAGCTCCCAGGCGTGCGAGCCGTCGAGCAGGAAAGACTGAACCTGGCGGCCCATTAGCGCCGCCCCAACCAGCCAAACTCCCGTCCGCCCGGGTGCGCAAATTGACAGCGTATCCGGGGCCGGTCGAATTCGTGCTAATTTTCGTCAAACGCTGCCGTGTAGCGGCCGCATGGCGTCGCTACGCGGGCGGTCGATTTCGATCCCGCGTTTCACCGTGAACAACATCTGATGAAACCCGTTATTGCCCTCGTCGGGCGCCCCAATGTGGGGAAATCCACGCTATTCAACCGGCTCACGCGTTCGCGTGACGCGCTGGTTGCCGACCTGCCCGGTCTCACCCGCGATCGCCACTATGGCGAAGGGCGCGCTGGCGACCGGCCGTATCTGGTCGTCGATACCGGCGGCTTCGAGCCGGTCGCGAAAGAAGGCATCATGCACGAGATGGCGCGTCAAACCCGCCAGGCGGTCGAGGAATCGGACATCGTCGTGTTCATCTGCGACGGTCGTAACGGCCTTGCGCCGCAGGACAAGACCATCGCCGATTACCTGCGCAAGGTCGGCCGGCCGATTTTCCTCGTCGTCAACAAGGCGGAGGGGATGAAGTACAGCAACGTCGCCGCCGACTTCTACGAACTCGGCCTCGGCGACCCGCGCGCAATTTCGTCCGCGCACGGCGACGGCGTGACCGAAATGATCAACGAAGCGCTCGAGGTCGCGTACGCCGGCCAGCCGGAAGAGAGCGACGAAGAGAAAGCGGCGCATGGCGTGAAGATCGCGATCGTCGGCCGCCCGAACGTGGGCAAGTCGACGTTGATCAATTCACTGGTCGGCGAAGAACGCGTGATTGCGTTCGACATGCCCGGCACCACGCGCGATTCGATCTACGTCGACTTCGAACGCCAGGGCAAACCGTACACGCTGATCGACACGGCCGGCCTGCGCCGTCGCGGCAAAGTGTTCGAGGCGATCGAGAAGTTCTCGGTGGTGAAAACGCTGCAGTCGATCTCCGACGCGAACGTCGTGATCCTGCTGCTCGACGCGCGCCAGGACATCTCCGAACAGGACGCGCACATTGCCGGCTTCGTGGTCGAGCAAGGCCGCGCGCTGGTGGTGGGCGTGAACAAGTGGGACGGACTCGATTCGCATGTACGCGAGCGCACCAAGGCGGACCTCGAGCGCAAACTAAAATTTCTCGACTTTGCCAAATTCCACTTCATTTCCGCGACGGAAAACACGGGGATTGGCCCGCTGATGCGCTCGGTGGACGACGCGTACAAGGCTGCGATGGCCAAGCTGCCGACGCCGAAGCTCACGCGCGCGTTGATCGAGGCCGTGGAGTTCCAGCAACCGCGTCGTCGCGGTCCGGTGCGTCCGAAACTGCGCTATGCGCACCAGGGCGGACAGAACCCGCCGCTCATCGTGATTCACGGCAACGCGCTCGACGCGATCACCGACACGTATAAACGCTACCTCGAAAACCGCTTCCGGGAAACTTTCAAGCTGATTGGGACTCCATTGCGCATAGAGTTCAGATCGTCGACGAACCCTTACGCGGACAAAGGCTGAACTCAGGCTGAAAGCCGCGTGTGTACTGGGTTTGGCCGCCTGGCCAGGCCCGTCGCGCAAAAATGAAAATCGGCTATAGTGTAGCGGTTGACGGCGGATCTCTTTTTCTTCGTCGTCAATTCAGTCAACCTGCAAAAAAATACGGAGTTTGCTATGAGCAACAAAGGGCAATTGTTACAAGACCCGTTTTTGAACGCACTGCGTAAAGAGCATGTGCCGGTGTCGATCTACCTGGTCAACGGCATCAAGCTTCAAGGGAACATCGAATCGTTCGACCAGTACGTCGTGTTGCTCCGGAATACGGTCACCCAGATGGTCTACAAGCACGCAATCTCCACGGTCGTGCCTGCCCGTCCGGTGAATTTCCACCCGGATTCCGAACAGTCCTAACCCCTCGTCGCGGCCGGCGTAGCGTCGCCCGTTGGCGATCACTCCCGGCCGCCTCAATTTTGATACCCTCCAATTTGATCAATGCAGCGCTTGTCGGCATCGACTTCGGTAAGATCGATTTCGAAGCCAGCCTGGAAGAACTCAGCCTGCTCGCGCAAAGCGCGGGCGCGAATCCCTTAGTCACCCTCACCGGGCGCCGTTCCAGTCCGGACGCGAAGATGTTCGTCGGTAGCGGTAAAGCCGAAGAACTGCGTCTCGCGTGTGAGGCGAACGACATCGAACTCGTCATTTTCAATCATGCTCTGGCGCCTGCGCAGCAGCGCAATCTGGAGCAAGCGCTTAATCGGCGCGTGATCGATCGCACCAGCCTGATCCTCGACATTTTTGCGCAACGCGCCCGCAGCCACGAAGGCAAGCTGCAGGTGGAGCTCGCGCAGTTGCAGTATCTGTCGACGCGGCTAATCCGCGCATGGACCCACCTCGAGCGGCAAAAAGGCGGTATCGGTTTGCGCGGTCCTGGTGAAACGCAGCTCGAAACCGACCGCCGTTTGATCGGCGAGCGCATCAAGGCGCTCAAGACGCGGCTCGAAAAATTGCGTCGTCAGCATGGCACGCAGCGCCGCGCGCGCAGCCGTAATCAGACCATGTCGGTATCGCTGGTCGGCTATACGAACGCTGGTAAATCCACGCTGTTCAACGCGCTCACGAAGGCCCAGGCCTACGCCGCCGACCAGTTGTTCGCAACGCTGGATACCACCTCGCGGCGCGTCTATCTGGGCGATGAAGCGGGGCAGGTGGTGGTGTCCGATACGGTCGGCTTCATCCGTGAATTGCCTCACCAACTGGTGGCGGCATTCCGCGCCACGCTCGAGGAAACCATTCACGCCGACCTGCTGTTGCATGTGGTCGACGCGTCGAGCGCGGTGCGCCTCGATCAGATCGATCAGGTGAACGAGGTGTTGCACGCCATCGGCGCGGACAACGTCCGTCAGGTGCTGGTGTTCAACAAGATCGATGCGGTGCCGGAGTTGGCGGCCCGTGGCGACGCGGTTGAGCGGGATGAGTATGGTAATATTTCGCGCGTCTTTTTGAGCGCGCGCACGGGGCAAGGTCTGGATACATTGCGCGCTGCTATCGCTGAGATCGCTACTGCCGAACCTCTTCCCGACACGCATCTCGATCTGTCGGAAGAAGACCGGTCGGCAGCCCCACGCGACGACCGCAAGGTCCCAGAACTCGGGCACTGACCCGTTCCAATTGCACTGACCCGCTGTCTACTCTGGTGAACGAACACAGGTGAACGATTACAACGAGCGGAGTATCTGGCTGCGCATGCGCGCCATGCTTTCACTGAACGATCCGCGCTGGGGCCGGGGCGACGGCAATGGCGACCGGCAACGGCCGAATGAACCCAAGCGTCCTCCGAGCAAAGACGGCGAAGGTCCGCCCGATCTCGACGAAATGTGGCGTGATTTCAACCGTCGTCTGAGCCGCGTGTTCGGCCGCAAGGGCGGCGGTACGGGCGGTGGCCGGCCGGATAATGGCCGCGGCGCACGGATCGGCGTGGGCATCGTGATCGGCGTGCTGGTGGCTGTTTATCTCGGCAGCGGTGTGTTCGTCGTGCAGGACGGACAAGCCGGCGTCGTGATGCAATTCGGCAAGTATCGCTACACCGCGGGGCAGGGTGTGCATTGGCGTCTGCCGTATCCGTTCGAAGCGCATGAGCTCGTCAATATCGGCCAGATCCGTCAGGTCGAGATCGGCCGCAACAACGTGGTGCGTCTCGCCAATGTGAAAGACGCGTCGATGCTCACGCACGACGCGGATATCGTCGACGTGCGCTTCGCGGTCCAGTACCAGGTGCGCAAGCCGACGGACTATCTGTTCCGCAGCACCGATCCCGATCAGAGCGTGATGCAGGCCGCCCAGGCGGCGGTGCGCAGTATCGTCGGTGCGCGCAGCACCAGCGAGGTTCTCGATCAGGATCGCGAAACGATTCGCCAGCAACTGATGGCGTCGATCCAGCAATCCCTGGATGAATATCAGTCGGGCCTCGCGGTGACCGGCGTGACGATTCAGGGTGTGCAGGTGCCCGACCAGGTGCAGGCCGCGTTCGACGACGCCGCCAAGGTGCGTCAGGAAAACGATCGCGCCAAACGTGAAGCGCAGGCCTATGCGGCGGATCTGCTGCCGCGCGCGCAAGCCGACGTGGCGCGTCAGATCGACGAGGCGAAAACCTACAGCGACAAAACCGTCGCTCAGGCGCAAGGCGATGCCGAGCGCTTCAAGCAGGTCTACGCGCAGTACTCGAAAGCGCCCGCTGTGATTCGCGAGCGCATGTACCTGGAAACCATGCAGCAGATCTATTCGAATACGACCAAGGTGTTTGTGGACAGCAAGAGCGGCAATAACGTGCTGTATCTGCCGCTCGACAAGCTAGTCGAGCAGACCCGCCAGCGGGTGGCCGACGCCGCGGCCGCTGCGTCGGGCGCTTCGCCGGCTGCCGCATCGCAAGGGGCGGGTAGTGCCACTTCGCCTTCTGCCGCGCCGTCGGTTGCTCCGTCGGCCGCCGCGCCGGGCAGCGTGGCCTCCGCGCCCGCCGTCGCCGCGACGCCCGCCAGCCAGGCCGCAGCCAGCAGCGATGCGCTGCGTTCACGCGACTCCTTCCGCAGCCGTATGCGCGAAGACGACGTTCAATAAGGAGCGCACAACATGAACAAGATCATTGCGCTCGTCGTGGCTGTCGTCATCGTGCTGTTCGCGGCGTCGTCAACGGTATTCGTTGTCGATCAGCGGCATATGGCGGTGTTGTCGTCGCATGGCGACTCGGCACCGACGCTGCTCGGCCCGGGCCTGCACGTCAAACTGCCGCCGCCACTGCAAACCGTCACGCTGGTGGATAACCGCATCCAGTCGCTCGACGCGCCGGACGAAGACCGTTACGTCACGTCCGACAAAACCGATCTGCTGGCCAATCCGGTCGTCAAATATCGTGTCACCGATCCGCTGAAGCTGATCGCCGAAACCAGGGGCGACGTGCAAAGCCTGCCGGACCGTCTGGCGCTGCTGTCGCGCAGCGCGCTCGGCGACGCGTTCGGCAAGGTCACGCTGTCCGACGCGCTGGCCAAACAGCAAGCCGTCGCCGACGAAGCACGTGGCGCGATGGACAAGGCCGCGGCTTCGCTGGGTGTGTCGGTCGTCGACGTGCAACTGACGCGCGTCGATTTTCCGGCAACCATGGCCGACTCGGTCTACAAGCGGATGATCGCCGCCCGCGAGCAGATCGCGGCCGACGAGCGCGCCAAGGGCGCTGCCGAAGCCGACCAGATCAAGGCGGAAGCGGTGGGCCAGCAGCAGGCGATTCTCGCGGACGGTTACCGTCAGGCGCAGACCATCAAGGGCGAGGGCGATGCGAAGGCCGCGGAGATCGCTGCCGAAGCGTATGGCGCCGACCCGCAGTTCTACCAGTTCTATCAAAGCATGCAGGCGTACAAGAACACCTTCAAACCGGGCGATGTGATCGTGGTCGACCCGAGCAGCGAGTTCTTCCGCTTCATGCGTAGCCCGACCGGCGGCACTGCCCCGGACGCTCCCGCGGTCCCGCGCAAACACTGATAACCGGAAGGCCGCGGCATCCGCATCGCGGCCTCTTGATTCGCATGGATATAGCCGGCTCGTTACTGCTCGCGATTGCGTTGATGCTGATTATCGAGGGGATGTTTCCCTTCGTTTTTCCGAGCGCCTGGCGCGACACGTTCCGTAAAATAGCGGAACGCCCGCCGCATCAGATTCGCGTCGGCGGGCTGATCGTGATGGCGCTTGGGCTGATCCTGCTGTTTATCGTGACCTGAAGCGGTCCGTCCGGCGAAGCAGGCGCAGAAGGTTTAGGCGCGCTGTGCGCTCGCCGTGTCGTGACCGCGTCCTTGCTTCGCGGACACCGGCCTGCCGACTCGATCAGTCGGTACGCTGGCCGAAAATGCCTGTCGCGGGCTGCACCCACGCCTGCGATAGCCGCCAGAATCGAGCCGCCGCCCGCCATTCACATTCACTTACCGGCGCACCCAGTCGCCGTGTTCAACGTCGTAGGACTGTATCGATGTCGACCTGGTTACTTCCCGAGAATATTGCCGACGTCCTGCCGTCGGAAGCCCGCAAGATCGAAGAACTGCGGCGCCATCTGCTGGACCGTTTCCGCTCGTACGGCTACGAGATGGTCATGCCGCCGCTGCTCGAATACATCGAGTCGCTGCTGACCGGCGGTGGGCACGATCTGAATCTGCGCACCTTCAAGCTGGTCGATCAGTTGTCCGGGCGCACGCTCGGTCTGCGCGCCGACATCACGCCGCAGGTTGCGCGTATCGACGCGCACTTGCTGAACCGTCAGGGCGTGACGCGTCTTTGCTATGCGGGCAACGTCGCGCATACGCGGCCGCGCGGCCTGCATGCCACGCGTGAGCAGATCCAGATCGGCGCGGAAATCTACGGTCACGCCGGCCTCGAAGCCGACCTCGAAATCCAGCAACTGATGCTCGACGCGCTGCGTCTGGCCGGCCTCGCGAAAGTGCGGCTCGACCTGTGCCACGCCGGCGTGCTGGCCGCGCTGATCGAAGCGGAACCGGCCGCCGCGGAGTTGGGCCAGTCGCTCTACGACGCGCTGGCCGGCAAGGACGTGCCGCGGCTCGTCGAACTGACCGCGAATCTCACGCCGGTCACGCGCGACGCGTTGCGCGCGCTGCCCGCGCTGTACGGCGACGCGTCGGTACTCGCGGAAGCGCGTGCCCGTTTGCCGAACGCGCCGGCCATTTCGCGCGCGCTCGACGACCTCGCGTTCCTCGCGAGCCAGGTGGATGGCGCCGAAGTGATGATCGATCTGGCGGATCTGCGCGGCTATGCGTATCACAGCGGCGTGATGTTCTCCGCGTACGTGGACGGTGTGCCGAACGCGGTGGCGCGCGGCGGCCGTTATGACCACGTCGGGCAGGCCTATGGTCGTGCGCGCGCGGCAACCGGTTTTTCGCTCGATCTGCGCGAAGTGGCGCGGATCTCGCCGGTCGAAGCACGCAGCAGCGCGATCCTCGCGCCGTGGCAGCACGACGACGCGCTGCGCGTCAGCGTCGCCGCATTGCGCGATGCCGGCGAAGTCGTGATCCAGGCGCTGCCGGGTCATGAACACGATCTCGATGAATTCGCTTTCGATCGCGTGTTGGTCGAGCACAACGGCGCATGGGTCGTCGAACCGCGCGCGTGAGCGCGTTGCGGCGCGCTCACGCGCGCTTCGTCGGACCCGCCTGAGGTCTCACCTCAGCGCAACTCAGAAGGCGTCCAAAGTGTCGCCGGACTCCCGGCGCGGTCATCCGCCGCGCTGTTTTTGATATACCCACCATAACGTGCATACCGTTGAGCGGAAACGGAAAAATTCGGAAGGTTCCGCGAACATAGGTAGAATACGTTTTTAACCAGCTTACGAAACAACATGTCTGCCAGCGCAGTGAATGTGAACCCCGGGCGTAACGTCGTCGTCGTGGGGACCCAATGGGGTGATGAAGGCAAGGGCAAGATCGTCGACTGGTTGACGGACCACGCTCAAGGCGTCGTTCGCTTCCAGGGCGGTCACAATGCCGGTCACACGCTTATCATCGGCGGCAAGAAAACGATCTTGCGTCTGATTCCGTCGGGCATCATGCATCCCGGTGTCGCGTGCTACATCGGCAATGGCGTCGTGTTGTCGCCGGAAGCTCTGTTCAAGGAAATCGGCGAGCTCGAAGCCGCCGGGGTCGATGTTCAGAATCGCCTCTTCATTTCCGAAGCCACCACCCTGATCCTGCCGTATCACATTGCCATCGACCAGGGCCGCGAAGCGCGCCGTGGCGCGAGCAAGATCGGCACCACCGGCCGCGGCATCGGCCCGGCTTACGAAGACAAGGTGGCGCGTCGCGGCTTGCGCGTGCAGGACCTGTTCGAGCCGGAAATCTTCGCCGAACGTCTGCGTGAAAACCTCGACTATCACAACTTCGTGTTGACGCAATACCTGGGCGTCGCGGCTGTCGACTTCCAGCAAACGCTCGACACGATGCTGAGCTATGCCGACCGTCTGAAGCCGATGGTCACCGACGTGTCGCGCCGTCTGTACGACGCGAACGCCGCCGGCAGCAATCTGCTGTTTGAAGGCGCGCAAGGCACGCTGCTCGACATCGACCACGGCACGTATCCGTACGTCACGTCGAGCAACTGCGTGGCGGGCGCCGCCACCGCGGGCGCCGGCGTCGGTCCGCAAAAGCTGAACTACATTCTCGGCATCACCAAGGCGTATTGCACGCGCGTCGGTTCGGGCCCGTTCCCGAGCGAACTGTACGACGCCGACAACGCCGCCCGTCAGGAAGCGATCGGCCTCGAACTGGCCACGGTCGGCAAGGAATTCGGCTCGGTCACCGGCCGTCCGCGCCGCACCGGCTGGCTCGACGCCGCCGCGCTGCGCCGCTCGATCCAGATCAACGGTGTGTCGGGTCTGTGCATGACCAAGCTCGACGTGCTCGACGGTCTCGCCGAAGTGAAGCTGTGCGTCGGCTACACGGTCGACGGTCAGTCGGTCGACCTGCTGCCGCGCGGTGCGTCGGAAGTCGCGCGTTGCGAGCCGGTGTACGAAACCTTCGCGGGCTGGAAGGAAAGCACGGTTGGCATCAAGGAATGGGACAAGCTGCCGGCGAAGGCGCGCGCATATCTGTCGCGTGTGCAGGAAGTCGCGGGTATTCCGATCGACATGGTGTCGACCGGTCCGGATCGCGACGAGACCATTCTGTTGCGTCATCCGTTCAAGGTTTAAGCGATGGTTCAAGGTGTACCCATGATTGCGATGAAAGACCCGCGCAACGACGACAAGAACCTGTGGGTCGGCTGGGACGAATATCACCGGCTGATCGAACTGCTGGCGCTGCAGGTGCATGAGTCGGGCTGGAAGTTCGACAAGATCCTGTGCCTCGCGCGCGGCGGTTTGCGCGTGGGCGACCAACTCTCGCGCATCTACGATCTGCCGCTGGCAATTCTCGCCACGAGTTCGTATCGAGAAGCGGCCGGCACGGAGCAGGGCGATCTCGACATCGCGCAATACATCACCATGACGCGCGGCGAGTTGCACGGCAACGTGCTGCTGGTTGACGACCTGGTCGATTCGGGCGTGACGCTGGCGCGGGTTCAGCAGCATCTGAAGGAACGCTATCCGGCGATCACCGCGGTGCGTTCGGCGGTGCTCTGGTACAAAGGCTGCTCGAAAGTGAAGCCCGACTACAGCGTGCAGTATCTGCCTACCAATCCGTGGATTCATCAGCCGTTCGAGGAATGGGACACGGTGCGTCCGCATAACCTCGGCGCGTGGATCAAGCGCGGTATGGCGCAAGCGCAGGAGTCGTCGGGGCAGTGATGCCCGCTTCGGCGCCCGAACTGTCGCTTCGGAGCCAGCGCGTTGTGCTGGCTTTGGCCCGGTTTTATCCCGTGTAGTAACGCAAAACGGAGTCCCAACGGACTCCGTTTTTTTATTTGCGCGTCCCGAACGCACCGTCGACACCACGTCCGGCAAAGCGCGAACTCGCGCTTCAAACGAAACACCTTGCACGGCAGACGCGCCCATACCGCAGTGCTACACTGCGCGGACCAGCCACGTGGTGTATCCACAACAAGCCGGGCGGCGCCATGCCGGCAGTTTAGAATGGCGGTCGTTTTTTCCGCTCAGGGAACGGATTTCCTCGCGTTTATGACAGATAACAATCACGTGCACAAACAGCCTCTGCCGTCCCTCGCCATTGCCGCGATCGGGGTGGTGTTCGGTGATATCGGCACGAGCCCGTTGTACTCGCTGAAAGAGGCTTTCAGCCCCTCGCATGGCATTCCGCTAACCGACCAATCCATCCTCGGTGTGATCTCGCTGCTGTTCTGGGCGATCGTGATCGTGGTCGGCATCAAGTACGTGTTGTTCGTGATGCGCGCGGACAATAACGGCGAAGGCGGCGTGCTCGCGCTGATGGCGCTGGCGCTACGCTCCATCGACCAGAAGTCGAAAATGGCCGGCGTGCTGATGATGCTCGGCATCTTCGGCGCCTGCATGTTTTATGGCGATGCGGTGATCACACCGGCCATCTCGGTGATCTCGGCCGTCGAAGGTCTGGAGATCGCCGCGCCCAATCTGTCGCATCTGGTGCTGCCGCTCACCATGGTGATTCTCGTGCTGCTGTTCTGGATTCAGCGGCACGGCACGGCCACCGTCGGTCGCCTGTTCGGGCCGATCATGGTGCTGTGGTTCGTGGTGATCGCCGCACTCGGCCTGTGGCACATCGTTCAGGCGCCGAACGTGATTCGCGCGCTCAACCCGTACTACGCGTACACCTTCATGGCCGCGCACGTGCTGCAGGCCTATGTGGTGCTCGGCTCGGTCGTACTGGTGCTGACCGGTGCCGAGGCGCTGTACGCCGACATGGGCCACTTCGGTGCGAAGCCGATCCGGATGGCGTGGTACGTGCTGGTGATGCCGTCGCTGGTGCTGAACTACTTCGGCCAGGGCGCGCTGCTGATGCACGACCCGAAAGCGATCGAAAATCCCTTCTTCCTGCTCGCGCCGGACTGGGCGCTGTTGCCGCTCGTCGTGCTGTCGACGGTGGCGACCGTGATCGCTTCGCAGGCCGTGATTTCGGGCGCGTATTCGCTGACGAGCCAGGCGATCCAGCTCGGCTATGTACCGCGCATGAAGATCCTGCACACGTCAGACCTGGCGATCGGCCAGAT
This sequence comes from Paraburkholderia sp. BCC1876, assembly GCF_902833695.1. NCBI lineage: Bacteria > Pseudomonadati > Pseudomonadota > Betaproteobacteria > Burkholderiales > Burkholderiaceae > Paraburkholderia > Paraburkholderia sp. BCC1876. Next base: position 408,882 of record NZ_CADFGI010000006.1, read on the forward strand.
CTATGTGCCGGTGGTGAACTGGATGCTGCTGTTCATCATTCTGTGCATCGTGATCGCCTTCAAGAGTTCGGACAATCTCGCCGCCGCGTACGGTATTGCGGTGACGGCCACGATGGTGATCACCACGATCCTCGCCTGCGTCGTGATGGTGAAGGTGTGGAACTGGAACAAGCTGCTGGTGGCGCTGATCATCGGCGTGTTCATGGCGGTCGATCTGGGCTTTTTCGGCGCCAATCTGCTGAAGGTCGCGGAGGGCGGCTGGTTGCCGCTCGGCATCGGCGCGCTGCTGTTCTTCCTGCTGATGACCTGGTTCAAGGGCAGGATGATCGTCAAGGAGCGCACGGCCGCCGACGGTATTCCGCTGATGCCGTTCCTGCAGGGGCTGCTCGCGCATCCGCCGCATCGCGTGTCGGGTACGGCGATCTATCTGACCGGCAGCGATTCGCTGGTGCCGGTGAGCTTGCTGCACAATCTGAAGCACAACAAGGTGCTGCATGAACGCACCATCTTCCTGACCTTCGTGACGCGCGACATTCCGTACGTGAATGAATCGGAACGTGTGACGGTGAAGGATATCGACGGTGGTCTGTATCTCGTCAAGGCGGTCTACGGGTTCAATGAAACGCCGGACGTGAAGGCGGTGCTGCAAGAGGTCGGCCGCACGAATGACATGACGTTCGAGTTGATGGACACGTCGTTTTTCCTCGCGCGCGAGACGGTGGTGCCGACGCAATTGCCGGGCATGTCGGTGTGGCGCGAACGGGTCTTCGCGTGGATGCATCAGAACGCCGCGAAGCCGACGGACTTCTTCAGCATTCCGGCCAACCGGGTGGTGGAGTTGGGGACGAAGATCGAGATTTGACAACGCCGTGTGCGTTGTCGGGCGCTTCGCTTGAGCGGAGCCGGAGCGCCTCGAAAAACAAAAAGCCCACGCATTGCGTGGGCTTTTTGCATTTACTTCTGTTTCAGCTTCGCGAACGCCGCCGCCATTGCGCCGCCGGCTTCCGGTTCACGCGAGCGCTGTTGCTGCGCGCCGCGTCCACCGCCGCCCGAGCGCGGCGCGCCGCCACGATCCTGCTGCGCGCCGCCACCGCTGCGGACCGCGGCCGCACCGAACTCATCGTCCAGTCGCATGGTCAGCGCGATACGCTGACGCTTCACGTCGACTTCCAGCACCTTCACCTTGACGATCTGGCCGGCCTTGACGACTTCATGCGGGTCCTTGATGAACTTCGTCGACAGCGCCGACACGTGCACCAGACCGTCCTGATGCACGCCGATGTCGATGAACGCACCGAATGCCGCCACGTTCGTCACGACGCCTTCGAGCACCATGCCCGGCGTCAGATCGCTGACCTTCTCGACGCCTTCGCGGAAGGTCGCGGTCTTGAACTCCGGACGCGGATCGCGGCCCGGCTTTTCAAGCTCAAGCAGAATGTCGCGCACGGTCGGCAAGCCGAAACGTTCGTCGACGAATTCCGCCGGCGACAGGCCGCGCAACGCGTCGCGATTGCCCAGCACTTCACCGACATGCTTGCTGATCTTCGCCAGCATCCGTTCGACGACCGGATACGCTTCCGGGTGAACCGACGAGCGGTCGAGCGGATTGTCGCCGTTGTTGATACGCAGGAAGCCGGCGGCCTGCTCGAACGTCTTGTCGCCCAGACGCGGCACCTTGCGCAGATGTTCGCGCGACGGGAACGGACCGTTTGCATCGCGATAGTCGACGATATTGCGCGCCAGCGTCGCGTTCAATCCCGACACGCGCGCGAGCAGCGCGACCGACGCGGTATTCGCGTCGACGCCGACCGCGTTCACACAGTCTTCGACGACCGCGTCCAGCGAGCGCGCCAGCTCGCGCTGATTCACGTCGTGCTGATACTGGCCGACGCCGATCGCCTTCGGCTCGATCTTCACGAGTTCCGCGAGCGGGTCCTGCAGACGGCGCGCGATCGACACCGCGCCGCGCAGCGTCACGTCCATGTCCGGGAATTCCTTTGCCGCGATCTCGGACGCCGAGTACACCGATGCACCGGCTTCCGACACGACGATTTTCTGCAGCTTGAATTCCGGATGCCGCGCGATCAGTTCGCTCGCGAGCTTGTCCGTTTCACGCGACGCCGTGCCGTTGCCGATACTGATCAGCTCGGCCTGCGTCTGCGCGCAGAGGCGCGCGAGTTTGGCGATCGAGCCGTCCCAGTCGCGGCGCGGCTCGTGCGGATAGATCACGTCGGTCGCGAGCACCTTGCCGGTCCGATCGACCACGGCCACCTTCACGCCGGTGCGCATGCCCGGATCGAGACCGATCACGGCCTTCGGGCCCGCGGGCGCGGCCAGCAGCAGATCCTTCAGATTGCGCGCGAACACGCGGATTGCTTCGTGCTCGGCTTCGTCGCGCAGGTTGGTGAGCAGTTCGTTTTCGATGTGCGGCTGCACCTTCACGCGCCAGCACCAGCGGCACACGTCGGAGAGCCATTTGTCGGCCGGCCGGTTCTGGTTGGCTATGCCGAAGTGACGCGCGATCAGCGCTTCGCCCGGATGCGGCACCAGCGCGTCGAGTTCTTCGCCGAGACCGAGCTTGACCATCAGCACGCCCGCATTGCGGCCGCGGAACAGCGCCAGCGCGCGATGCGACGGCACGGTCCGGATGGTTTCCGCGTAGTCGTAGTAATCGCGGAATTTTTCTTCTTCCGCGTTTTCTTTACCCTCGACCACTTTCGACGACAGCACGCCCTGGTTGAACAGGTAATCGCGCAGCTTGCCGAGCAGATCGGCGGTTTCGCCGAACTGTTCCGACAGAATGTCGCGCGCGCCGTCGAGCGCGCCCTTCACGTCGGCGACGCCTTTCTCGGCGTCCACGTAGGCGGCGGCTTCGGTTTGCGGGTCGAGCAGGGGATTGGCCAGCAGCGCGTCCGCGAGCGGCTGCAAGCCGGCTTCGCGGGCGATCTGCGCGCGCGTGCGGCGCTTCGGCTTGTACGGGAGATACAGGTCTTCCAGCACCTGCTTGCTGTCCGCGCCTTCGATCGCGCCGCGCAGCTCGTCGGTGAGCTTGCCCTGTTCGTCGATGCTGGCGATGATCGCCGCGCGCCGGTCTTCCAGCTCGCGCAGATACAGCAGGCGTTCCTCGAGATTACGCAGTTGCGTGTCGTCGAGATTGTCGGTCACTTCCTTACGGTAGCGGGCGATGAACGGAACAGTCGCTCCTTCGTCGAGAAGTTGCACCGCGGCCGCGACCTGGCGCGGCTGGACGGACAGTTCGGCGGCGATGCGCTGTACGATCTTGAGTGCTACGTTTTCCGTCATAAGGTCTTGGTGTTCCTGCGGACTCAGTCTAAGGCCGCGCGCTGATGACCCGTTGGGGCACGGAGTGAGCCTCCTCGGGCACATGCTGCACGGTGTGGGTCACGCCGTGCAGCATGCCGTGAAGCACGCCGGGCGTGCGCGCTGCGACCAGGTTGCTAGAGCGGGGCATTTTGCCATAAATGCCAAAGGGCTCAACCGCAGGGTGATAGAATTTCGGGCATGTTCCGTTGACCTCCTACGACGTTGCCGATCTCCTTGTCCCTCAACTGCCTGGGCTCCCGCTTGGTCTCTCGCTTGCCACAATCGCCGCTGTTTTCGCGTTCGCCGCTCGTGTCGCTCACGCGGGTAACGCGCTCCGTGTTCAAGTCCGTGCCCGTTCCCAACGGAGTGTTCGCCGCGTCGTGCGCAGCGGGCGTGCTGGCCGTTGCGCTGGGGCTGTCCGCGCCGGCCATGGCGCAGACCGCTGGGCAGGCTTCGGCGCCCATGATGGGCAGCAGCGCCACGGCGGCTGGGTCGGCCGCGTCGGATGCTCGGGCGGTGGATGCAAGCGGCGGCATGAACACCGGCAACTCAGACAGCACCGCCAGCATCGCGGCGCAAGACAATGCGTTCGACGCGCGCCAGAAGGTGCTGGATCAGCGCAGCGACGAAAACAACTACCGCTACGGAGTCGCCGAACACGACTGCTATAGCAAGTTCTTCGTCAACTATTGCCTGAACAAGGCGCGCGACAGCATGCGCGTCGTGCAGGCCGACATCCGCAAGGAACAGTTGGCGCTCGACGGCGAGCAGCGCGCACAGCGCGCCCGCGAGCGTGACGAGCAGGCCGCGATCAAACGCGCGCAAGACGAAGCGAGCGCCCCGCAGCGCGCCGCCGACGACGCCCGCAACACCCAGGCCTACCAGGACAAGCAGCGTCAGCATCAACTCGATCAGGCGCAGCGCACCGCCGAGGCGCCGCAGCGCAGCGCCAATGCGCAGGCGTATCAGGACAAGCAGCGCCAGCACGCGCTGGATCAGGCGCAGCGCGGGGTGAGTCCGTCGCAGGCAGCCGCCAATCAGCAGGCGTACGATCAGAAGCAGGGCGACTTCCAGCGCAAGCTCGACGAAGCCCATCAGCAGGGCGCGCAAAAGGCGCAGGAGCGCGTCGAGAAACAGCAGAGCTTCGAGAAGAAACAGACTGACGCGGCGCAGCACAAAGCCGACGTCGAGTCGCGTCAGAAGCAGGCGGCCGAGAAAGCCGAGCAGAAACGTCAGGATCAGTTGAAACAGCAGCAGGAACTCGAACAACAGCAGAAACTGCAACAGGAGCAACAGTAAGTGTGCTGTCGTTGAGCACCGTGTTTGCTTGCTGTAATGCCTCGGGCCGGTTCGCAGTCGCAATAGCTGACCGGAGCCGGCGTCGCAGTCGCCGTAACGCGTTTTAAGCCGGACAGCAACCTCAGGCATCGAGCCGCACACGCGGTTCGTGCCGTCGACGAGAGGAGGCGAGCATGCGCGATCAACATCACGTCATCGACGCGAACACACTTCGCGACCGTATTCTGCAACTGGAATCGGAGCACAGTGGGCTCGATCGTTTGATCGACCGAATGTCGGATGAGCCCGGCATCGACGACTTCGAGTTGCAGCGCCTGAAAAAGCGCAAACTCAAAGTCAAGGACACCATCATCTTGCTGCAATTGCAGCTCGAACCCGACACACGCGCCTGAGTTCGCGGCCTGGCAAGAAGCGCCGGGCGCGCGCCGCGCGAGCCGGACTTTGCAGGAACGCTTGCCTTGAATTCATCGCTTGAACCTTCACCCCGCGCCGCCTCGGGCGACGCCGCATCGGCAACCGGTACGCCGGCGCCGCGCGCGGCCGCGTCCGCACTGAGCGCGTCATTGAATCCGCGCCGGGCCGCCGAGCTGGACGAGATCTTCGCCGAAAACGGTTTACTGGCGAGGCAGATCGACGGCTATCGGTCGCGCGCGTCGCAGATCGAGATGTCGCGCGCGGTTGCCGCGGCGATGGAAGCCTCAGGCCGAGCCATGCCCGAACCCGCGATGTTCGAGGCGCAGAAGCGTCCGGCGCGGCGGCTCGGTGCGCCGTCAGGCACCGAGGCGGCAGCTGTCGAAAGCGACGAAGCGAGCAGCCTCGACGGCAGCGAAAACACGCTGATCGTCGAAGCGGGCACCGGCACCGGCAAGACCTACGCGTACCTCGTGCCGGCCATGTTGTGGGGCGGCAAGGTGATCGTCTCCACCGGTACCAAGCACTTGCAGGACCAGCTCTTTCAGCGCGACATTCCGACCGTGCGCGACGCGCTCGCGGTGCCGGTGTCGGTCGCCATGCTCAAGGGGCGCGCGAACTACCTGTGCCACTACTATCTGCAGCGTACGGCGGACAACGGCCGTCTGCCGTCGCGTCAGGAAACCTCATATCTGCAGGACATCGTGCGCTTCGCGAAGATCACGCGCACCGGCGACAAGGCCGAACTCGCGAGCGTGCCGGAAACGGCGGCGGTGTGGTCGATGGTGACGTCGACGCGCGAAAACTGTCTCGGCCAGGAGTGCCCGCACTACAAGGATTGCTTCGTCATGCAGGCGCGCCGTGAGGCGCAGCAGGCGGATATCGTGGTGGTGAATCACCATCTGTTTTTCGCCGACATCATGTTGCGCGATACCGGCATGGCCGAGTTGCTGCCCACTGCCAATACGGTCATTTTCGACGAAGCGCATCAGTTGCCGGAAACCGCCACGCTGTTTTTCGGCGAAACGCTGTCCACCACGCAGTTTCTCGAACTGGCCCGCGATTCTGTCGCGGAAGGCCTGGGTCATGCGCGCGAAACCATCGACTGGGTGAAGCTCGGCTCGACGCTCGAACGCGCGGCGCGCGACGTGCGGCTCGCGTTCAAGGAAGACTCGGTGCGTTTGTCGATCGGGCAGTTGCCCGACGACCATCCGCTGTTTGCCGCGCTCGAAACGCTCGAAACCGAACTCGATGCATTGACCTCGGCGCTCGCGAGCCAGGCCGAGCGCGCCGAATCGATCGGCGCGTGTCTGCGCCGCGCACGCGAGCTGCAAGGCGTGCTCGCCGGCTGGACCACGCCGCCCACCGAAACCGAACGCGCAGCGGCTGACAACGCGGCTCAAGGCGCTTCGGCCGACGGCAAAAGCGAACGCGCCGATCCGAATGAAAAGGTGCGCTGGATCGAAGTCTTCTCGCATACCGTGCAGTTGCACGAAACGCCGCTGTCGGTCGCGCCGATCTTCGCAAAGCAGCGCGCCGGCGTGCCGCGTGCATGGATCTTCACGTCGGCCACGTTGTCGGTGCGCGGCGACTTCACGCACTATGCCGCGCAGATGGGGCTGAACGCCAGGCGCTCGATGACGCTGCCCAGTCCCTTCGACTATCCGACGCAAGGGCTGCTGTACGTGCCGCGCAATCTGCCGCAGCCGTCCTCGCCGATGTTCACCGACGCCGTGTTCGACGCCGCGTTGCCCGCGATCGAAGCGTCGGGCGGCGGCGTCTTCATGTTGTGCACGACGCTGCGCGCGGTGGACCGCATCTCGACCAGATTGCGCGACACGATCGAATCGCGCGGCTGGGACTATCCGCTGCTCGTGCAGGGCGATGCGAGCCGCACCGAATTGCTCGACCGTTTCCGCTCGTACGGCAATGCGATTCTGGTGGGCAGTCAGAGTTTCTGGGAAGGTGTCGACGTGCGCGGCGACGCGCTGTCGCTGGTGGTGATCGACAAGCTGCCGTTCGCGCCGCCCGACGACCCGGTGTTGTCCGCGCGTCTCGACGCGTTGACGAAGAAAGGCTTGAGCCCGTTCGCCGTGCATCAATTGCCGCAAGCCGTGATCACGCTGAAGCAGGGCGCAGGCCGTCTGATTCGCGCTGAGACCGATCGCGGCGTGCTGATGATCTGCGACACGCGTCTCGTCGACAAACCGTATGGGCGCCGTATATGGCAGAGCCTGCCGCCATTCAAGCGCACCCGTGAGATCGAGGTCGTACGGGAGTTTTTCGAAGAGAGCGCGACACCGGCTGAATAGTTGATGCCGGTCGGTATTAAGTCGGCGCTGTTGTAAAAAACGGCGCCCAAATGACAAAACGCCACGGATGTGAATCCGTGGCGTTTTGCTTTACTGCCCGGGAAATCGAGGGGATTTCCCGATGCAGTATTCGCCCAGAGGCGAACCCTATGCGACAGCTTACTGGCTTGCGCCCGAAGCCGGAGCAGCAGCCGAAGCAGCAGCGTCCGAAGCAGCAGCGGTTGCGTCCGAAGCAGCCGTCGTAGCCGAAGCAGCAGCGTCGCTCGCAGCAGCAGCAGCACCCGAAGCAGCCATCGCCGAATCCGAAGCTGCAGCAGCCGGTGCCGAAGCAGCAGCTGCGTCGCTAGCCGGGGCAGCGGCTTGATCGTTGCTCTTGTTGCATGCAGCCAGTGCCACAGCTGCCAACAGGGATGCTACGAGGAGGGATTTCTTCATGATCACGTCCTTTTATGGATTAAAGGTAAGCAACAGCGCAAAATAAAACCGGTAATGTGCTCCAACACCGACCTGGGCCGTTGGTGGAGAAGCTCTTTGAACGAGCTGGAATCTTCCCTACGGCTTGGGCGGAAATTATATGCACTTTCGTACTGACAATCCATAAATCCGGGGTCAATACGTTGTCTTTCTCATACAAAATTTGAAAGTACGGTATAGCAGGTGAGCAAGAGTTGCGCAAACAGTTACGCGAGCTCGCCCACTTCTATCCAGCCCGCACAATACCACTCGTGTAGCAATGCTGTCACCGACGAATCGTGTGAGAGTGTTACAAAGCGTTTCGCACTCATACACCGGTGGTCAGCGAGGTCAATCAACCACTTTTTTGCGCCATCAAATAACGTTTCTTCTCCATTTACGAAGAAAAAACGGCGGTTGTACAACAAATTAGTCTTGCGGTTCAGCCGAATGCCTGACTTTGATGCGCGACTGATAAAACGGTCTTCATTAAGCGGCCTTTGCGGCGGATCAAACACGACACTCGGCTTCGGTTCGCTGAGGTATGTGCCAAGGAACGACGCAATATCCTGCTCTTTCCATTTGATACCCGCAAGGATCGATCCAACCCTTTCGACCAGCGCCGCGGGCAATTCGGCCGGACGCTCGACAGCGGGTTGCTGCGGATCGCGGTACAACGCGACCGGGCTGCCTGCGGACTCGCCGCGCTCGGCCAGATGATAGAGGAACTGCGCGGTCAACTCGCTCGCCGAGGGCGCGCGGAAACCGATCGAGCAGGTCATGCATTCGCCTTCGGCAATGCCGTCATGGGCGATGTGCGGCGGCAGGTAAAGCATGTCGCCTGGCTCGAGCACCCATTCCTCTTCGGCCTGGAAATTCTGTAAAACTTTCAAAGGCAGACCGTCTCGCAGTGTCAGATCTTTCTGCGCACTGATACGCCAGCGGCGCTTACCTTTTACTTGCAAAAGAAACACATCGTAGGAATCGAAGTGCGGGCCGACACCGCCGCCGTCACTTGCGTACGAGATCATCAGGTCGTCGAGCCGCGCGTCCGGCACGAAGCGGAAGCGGTCGAGCAACGCGCGGGCACGGTCGTCGTAAAGATCGACGCCTTGCACGAGTAACGTCCATGCGCGCTGCTTCACCGACGGCAGTTCGTCCGGCGCAAACGGGCCGTGCTCGAGTTGCCACTTGTTGCGAAAATGGGTGATCAGACGGGCTTCGACTTCGTCCTGATCGGCCAGCTCGAAAAATTCGTCGCGCGAGAGCGGCGCCTCGACGTTCGGGATCGCCTGACGGATCAGCAGCGGCTTTTTTTGCCAGTAGCGGCGCATGAATTGCGACGGCGTCAGATTGCCGAGCAACGGTGTCGGCGTATCGGACGAAGGCGGCAGAACCGGCTTCGCCGCCGATGAAGAATTTCGTGCCGAAGCTATGTCGGCCGGGTGGTCAGTGGGCCGCTTGGGCATCGTATAATGTGAGTTGTATTCTGGAGAATCGAATGAAAATCGCAAAGAACACCGTCGTGTCGGTCGCTTACAAGCTGTCGGATGCGCAGGGCAATCTGATTGAAGAAAGCGACGAGCCGATGGTCTATCTGCACGGCGGCTATGATGGCACGTTCCCCAAGATCGAGGAAGAGCTCGACGGCCACGAGGCCGGCTTCGAGGCCCAGATCCAGCTTGAGCCGGCCGACGCGTTCGGTGAGTACGACCCCGACCTCGTGAAGATCGAGCCGCGCGATCGTTTTCCTGAACCGCTCGAAGTCGGCATGCAATTCGAAGGCACGCCGGAAGAGGGCGACGAAGATCTCGATTCGCTCGTCTACGTCGTGACGGACGTCGCGGAAGACAAAGTCGTGCTCGACGGCAACCATCCGCTCGCCGGCATGGCGCTGCGTTTCGCGCTGACGGTCAAAGACGTGCGTCCCGCGACTGAAGACGAAATCCAGCACGAACACGCGCATGGCGCCGACGGCCTCGAAGTCCTCGACGAAGACGACGAAGCCGACGACGACAAGTCAGGGCCCACGCTGCACTGAGCTGGCGGGCACGCCGCCGTTCGAGTTCGAACCTGACGCGGCGCCCGGCATGTGCGGCAAGGTAGCGGAGGCGGGCGGGACCGAAGTCGCAGGCCCGTAACCGCCGCCGCCCTGATCGGCCGGAATTTGCGGCTGCTGATCCAGTTGCGACTCTCCGGGCGTCGGCAACAGCGGTGGCAATTCCGAAGCCGGACCGAGCGCCGGCACAGCCGGCATCGACGCGGCCGGTTCTTCATGCGGCAGCAACGGCGGTGGCACGGGCAAGGGTATTTGCTTCGGCACGTCGCGCACACTCACGCGGAACGGCGGTTTCCTGCCGAGATCTGCTTCAATCCGAATCCATTGGTTAAGACGATCATGCGGCGCCAGCGCGATCCGCGTGAGATTCGTCACCAGTGCGCCCTTGTCATTGCGTAACGGCTGATCGATCAGGAAGCCGCCGCTCGCGCGTTCGTCGTCGCAATGAATCACCAGCACGGGTCCGCGGAAAGTCTGCGCGAGTTTGACCAGGCTGCGCTTGAACTCCAGAAACCCATCGCGGCGCGTGCTGCGTGCAAAACGCAGCCAGGCGAAGCGGTCCGGCCGTTCATAACGCTCCGGGTCGGGGTCGCCTTGAATGAACACGACGATTGCGCGCGCGTCGCGGCGTTTCGCATATTCGCCTGCGTGCTCGAGCCAGAATGCATTGGCAATCGCCCGGTCTTCAAATTCACCGTTGCGGCCGCCCGCGGTCAGGTAGTGATTGTTCGGACTCGGCGCGTTCAGACCGATAAACACCGCATCGCCCACTTGCCAGCGCACGTTTTCGCGAAACGGACGAAAGCGCGAGACTTCGCTTTCGCGCGTCAGCGTGATGGGGTTCTGGCCCATCGACGTCGAATCGGCGAACAGGGTCTGGCGCAACTGGTCGAGGCGTTCGGTCGGATCGAAGCCGCCGGCCTCGGCCGTGCCGCAATCGGCCCAGTCATGCTGGCCAGGAATAAAGAACAGAGCGGGCCGCGACGTTTCGAGCAACGTGTGACGGCGCTCGTAAAGCGCGTCGCGGCAAGCTTCTTTCGCACCCTTCAGATTGCCGTCGTACACGATGAACGCGATGTCGCGTTCCCGGCCGATGGCGTCGATCAGGCGCTGCGTGGCGGCTTCGTCGGCGGTGTTTTGCAACGTGTTGGCGATGACCGCGAACGCGTAGCGCTGCGCTTCGGCGTGCGCCGGCTGGGCAAACAGGAGCAGACCACCCGTGAGCAGACCCACGAGCGGCACGAAGCCGCCCGCGAGCAGAAGGGCGACGGTCAGCGCCGCGCGAAACGTGCGCGGACGCTGCCGGGGTCTGGGAGCGTCAATGATCCGCATCTGGCGCGGTAGCCAGCTCGTGCAGTTCGTACAGCAGGTCGAGCGCTTCACGCGGGCGCAAGTCGTTCGGGTCGATTGCGCGCAGGCGTTCGGCGAGCGCCTGCATGGCCGGCGGCAGCGTGGCGGGTCGCGGCTCGTCGTAGCGTTCGTCGTCCGTGTCTTCGACCAGCATTGGCAGCGGGGCGGCGAACAGATCGAGTTGCGGTGCGGGCTGCGCCGCCGATTGCTGTTCGAGATGCGCGAGATGCTTGCGAGCCGCGCGAATCACCGCGTTGGGTACACCCGCCAGTTGCGCGACCTGCAGGCCGTAGCTCTGATTCGCCGGACCTTCGCTGACCGCGTGCAGGAACACAATGCCGTGCCCATGCTCGACCGCCGACAGATGCACATTGGCCGCTTGCGGAAACTCGGCCGGCAACTGCGTGAGTTCGAAATAGTGCGTGGCGAACAGCGTATGGCAACCGTTATGCGACAGCAGATGGCGCGCGATCGCCCAGGCCAGCGCGAGCCCGTCGAAGGTCGAGGTGCCGCGGCCGATTTCATCCATCAGCACGAGACTTTGCGGCGTCGCGTCGTTCAGGATCGCGGCGGCTTCGGTCATTTCCACCATGAAGGTCGAGCGGCCGCCGGCCAGGTCGTCCGCCGCGCCGATCCGCGTGAAGATGCGGTCGATCGGTCCGAACACCGCGCGCCTCGCCGGCACGTAGCTGCCCACATACGCCAGCAGCGCGATCAGCGCGGTCTGCCGCATGAAGGTCGATTTACCGCCCATGTTCGGGCCGGTGATCAGCAGCAGTTTGCGCTCGGGTGTCAGCGTGCAGTCGTTGGCGATGAACTGTTCGACCTGAGCCTCGACCACCGGGTGACGCCCCTGTTCGATTTCGATGCCCGTATCAGGCGAGAACGTGGGCGCGACCCAGTCGAGCGCGCGGGCGCGTTCGGCGAACGCCGCCAGCAGATCGAGTTCGGCGAGCGCCGAAGCGACCCGCTGGCAATCGGGGATGAAGGGTAGCAGCGCCTGCAGCAACGCGTCGTACAGCGAGCGTTCGCGCGCCAGCGCGCGTTCCTGCGCCGACAGCGCTTTGTCCTCGAAAGTCTTCAGCTCCGGCGTGATGTAGCGCTCGGCATTCTTCAGCGTCTGACGGCGGCGATAGTCGTCGGGCACTTTGTCGGTCTGGCCGCGCGTGACTTCGATATAGAAGCCGTGCACCTTGTTGTATTCGACGCGCAGATTGCCGATCCCCGTGCGTGCGCGTTCGCGTGTTTCGAGGTCGATCAGGAACTGCCCGCAGTTCTCCGAAATATCGCGCAATTCGTCGAGGTCCGCGTCGTAACCGCGTGCGATCACGCCGCCGTCGCGCACCATTGCCGACGGCTCCTGCGCGACCGCGCGCTTGAGCAGTTCGACGCAGTCTTGCGGCGGCACGAGCGATGCGTCGATACGCGCGAGCGAATCCGCGTTTGACGACACCGCCGCGAGTTGCGTGCGCAGTTCGGGCAACGCGATGAACGTATCGCGCAAGCTCGACAGATCGCGAGGCCGCGCGGACAGCAGCGCGAGACGCCCGGTGATCCGTTCGATATCCGAGATTTGCCGGAGCGCGCCGCGCAGCGTTTCGACGCTTGAGCCGGGTGGCGCATCGAGCAGTGCGCCGATGGCTTGCTGCCGTGCCTGAGCCACCGTGGCTTCGCGCGGCGGGTGATGCAGCCAGTGACGCAGTAGCCGGCTGCCCATGGTCGTGCAGCAGGTGTCGAGCAGCGAGCACAGCGTGGGCGACTCGGTGCCGCGCAGCGTTTCGGTGAGTTCGAGGTTGCGGCGCGTGGCCGGGTCGAGGCCGATATATTCGGACTCGTATTCCACCTTCAGGCTGCGCACGTGGCGCAATTGCTGGCCTTGCGTGGCCGCCGCGTACAGCAGCAATGCGCCGGCCGCGCCACAGGCGGCCGTCAGCGAATGGGCGCCGAAGCCGTCGAGGCCCGCCACTTCCAGTTGATCGCAAAGACGCTGCGTGCCCGACGCGATATCGAAGTGCCACACCGGCACGCGGGTGAGGGCGCCGGCATTGACGGGCGGGGTCCAGCTCGCGGCGTCCGCGGTGGAATCGGCCACCAGAATTTCCGCGGGACGAATGCGTTCGAGCGCGGCCGCCACCTGGTCGGGTGCGACTTCCGCGAGGCGCAACGCGCCGCTCGCCAGATTCAGCCAGGCCAGACCCACGCTGGTCGCGACGCCGCGGCGGTTGTGCGCGACGCACAGTGCCATCAGGTAGACGTCGCTCTTGTCGGACAGCAGCGCGGCGTCCGTGAGGGTGCCCGGCGTGACCACGCGCACCACTTTACGTTCGACGGGGCCTTTCGACGTTGCCGGGTCGCCGATCTGTTCGCAGATCGCGACGGATTCGCCGAGCTTCACCAGCTTGGCCAGATACTGTTCGACCGCGTGATACGGCACGCCGGCCATCTTGATCGGATTGCCGCCCGACGCGCCGCGCTGCGTGAGCGTCAGATCGAGCAGACGGGCGGCCTTGATGGCGTCGTCGAAAAAGAGTTCGTAGAAGTCGCCCATCCGGTAGAACACCAGCGTGCCCGGATGATCCGCTTTGATGCGCAGGTATTGCTGCATCATCGGCGTATGTTGTGCGACCTCGCCGGCCGCTGCGCTTTGAATACCCATCCGTGGTGTCTTTTTGCGTTAGCTGTTCAGGGCGTGAGTTTAACCCGCCGATGGGGCGAATGGACCCTGGCCGGATGGCCAATCCGCGCGGTCGATCGCGCGCGGCAGCCTGGCACGACGTATGGGTGACTCGCGCCGGCTCAACGAGTCCCGCTTCACCCGCGCGTCGCGTCAGCATAAGACTGCATACGACCGCATTCAAGCCATTCCCGGGCACGATGAATTTGACGCCCTTGCTCAATAAATCGCTGCATCGGATCATGCTCACTGTCGGAGCGCACCGCTCAGGTTAAGCTCCGCTCATCGCTAGAACGTGCTCCGATTCCAGAAAAAACCGATCCATGACCGAAGTCGAGAAATTAAAGCGAGCAGTTTCGTGGCTCCGTGACGCAGATGGTTTGCTCATCACCGCAGGGGCGGGCATGGGCATCGACTCGGGTCTGCCGGATTTTCGCGGCGCGGAAGGGTTCTGGCGGTCTTATCCTGCGTTGCGCAAGCATCAACTGACGTTCCAGGACATGGCGAATCCACGCACGCTCGTCAAGGCACCGAATTTATCCTGGGGCTTTTATGGCCACCGGCTCCACCTCTACCGGCGAACCGTGCCTCACCACGGTTTTCAGATACTTCGCCGTTGGGCCGACAATATGCCGGAACACGCCACTGTTTTCACCAGTAATGTCGACGGTCAGTTTCAGAAAGCCGGATTCTCCGCCGATGTCATAGCGGAATGCCACGGCTCCATCCACATGATGCAATGCTCGGAAGTCTGCACCGACGCCATCTGGTCAGCGGCGGCGTTCGAGCCGGTTGTGGACGAAGCCGAGTGCCGCTTACTCAACGAACTTCCAGCCTGTCCGCATTGCGGCGCCGTTGCGCGACCGAACATCCTGATGTTCGGCGACTTCGACTGGATTGCGCTGCGTACCGAGGCGCAAGAGGCGCGACTGAACGGCTGGCTTGCGTCCGTCGAACGGCCTGTCGTTGTGGAGATCGGCGCGGGCAAGACCATCCCGACTGTTCGGAATTTCAGTGAGCGGGTTGGCGGCCGCGTCATCCGCATCAATCCCAAAGATCCGGGCATCGCGCCGCATCGCGGAATCGGTTTTGCGAGCGGGGCGCTTCACACGCTCTCGCTGCTGGACGAGGCCTTAAACGGCGTTTAACCCGCGCCCATGCGCCGCCCTCACTCCTCCACCATCGCCCGCATATCCACCTTGCGCTCGTTCACCGCGCTACGCCGTTTCGCGAGCCACATCATGAACGTGATGAAGCTGCCGAACACGACGATGATCCACTGCGCCGGCAGCTTCGCGGTCAGCAGCAACGCGTAGACCCCAAGCATCAGCAGCACGGCCAGATTCTGATTGAAGTTCTGCACCGCGATCGAATGCCCCGCGGACAGCAACGTCGCGCCGCGATGCTGCAGAATCGCGTTCATCGGCACGATGAAAAAGCCCGACAACGCGCCGAGCAGGATCATCAGCGGATAGGCGAACAGAATGTAAAACGGCAGCACGTACGTGCCGATCCGAATGCCCGAGCCCGCCGGGAACAGATCCTTGTTGTAGAACGCCACCGCGATCGCCACCGCGCCGGTGAGAATCCCCACCGGCAGCACCCGCAGCGATTTGCGCAATGGAATCAGCGCCGCCGCGGCCGCCGCGCCGACCGCGATGCCGAGTCCCGTGACGCCTTGCATCACCGCCGCTTTCGACAGCGTCAGCCCAAGATTCACGTTGGCCCATTTGAGCACCAGCAATTGCAGCGTCACCGCGCCGCCCCACATCAAGGTGGTGACCCACAGCGCGATCTGCGCGAGCTTGTCGGCCCACAGCACGTTGAAGCAGTGATAGAAATCGCCGACCAGCTTCTTCGGCTCGGTGAGGCGGTTCGGATAACGCGCGCCGGTGTCGGGAATGAAAATGTTGATCGCGGCGGCGATCGCGTAGGTGACCATGGTCGCGAACATCGCCAGATCGGCGGACGAGCGGATCAGCGGCCAATGCGCATGCGCGACGAATTTATCGGCGACCGTGCTGATCAGCGCACCGCCGACCATCGTGCCGACAATGGTCGACAGCACCGTCGCCGATTCGAGCCACGCGTTCGCCTTGACGAGTTTGTCGGCGGGCAGCAGCTCGGTGAGGATGCCGTATTTGGCGGGCGAATACGCGGCCGCGCCGAAGCCGACCACGCCGTAGGCGATCATCGGATGCACGCCCGCAATCATCATCAGGCAGCCGCTTGCCTTCAACGCGTTGGAGACGAACATCACGTGCCGCTTCTGCATGGCGTCGGCGAAGGCGCCGACGAACGGCGCGAGCAACACGTAGGAGACGGTGAAGAAAATCTGCAGCAGCGGGGTGACCCAGGCGGCCGAGCGAATCACGGAGAGCAGCGCGATGGCGGCGATCAGCAGGGCATTGTCCGCGAGCGACGAAATGAACTGCGCCGCGATGATTGTGTAGAAGCCTTTTTTCATGAAGCGGATCGGAAGCGGTGCATCAGGTTTGACGCACGGCAGGGCGCAGCGAAAGACGCGCAAAACGCAACCGGCGATCGAGCGGGCCGGCGCGGCATCCCGCTTTGTAGCACGAACGCCTGCGCGATGCAGGCGAGCCAAACGAAAAAGCGGCCGAAGCCGCTTTTCGTGTTTCTTTGGGTGTGGCCTGAGCCGACACTTGAGACCGTTCGGTCGCGCAATGACGCGGACCTGACTCGTGAATCTGGCACGTGAATCTGACGGTCCCGGCTTCAGCCTTTCCACCAGAATCGCAGCCGTGTCCCGCTTAACCCGCTTGCTGACGGGTACGGCTGTAGCGCGACAGGATCGGGATCATCTGCGCGTAGATCTTCGGGTTGCCCGCGACGATTTCACCGATGTGCAGGAAGTCCGAGTCGCCCGTGTAGTTACCCACCAGGCCGCCCGATTCCGTGATCAGCAGGCTGCCCGCGGCGACGTCCCACGGATTCAGGCCTTGCTCGAAGAAACCGTCCATGCGGCCGGCGGCGACGTTGGCCAGATCGAGCGCGGCCGCGCCCGGACGGCGCAGGCCCGCGCAGGCTTCGGTCATTTCAGCGAACTGGCGGCCGTAGGCGGCGAGGCCGTCGGTTTCGCGGAACGGGAAGCCCGTGCCGATCAGGCCGTCGGCCAGACGGTCGCGCTTGGCGACGCGGATGCGGCGGTCGTTCAGGAACGCGCCACGGCCGCGCGAAGCGGTGAACAGGTCGTTGCGGGTCGGATCGTAGACCACGGCCTGCGTCACGACGCCCTTGTGAGCGAGCGCGATCGACACGCAGTAGTACGGGAAGCCGTGAATGAAGTTGGTGGTGCCGTCGAGCGGATCGATGATCCACTGGAATTCGGATTCGTTATCCGACTTGCCGGATTCTTCGGCGAGGATCGCGTGATCGGGGTAGGCGGTCTTCAGCGTGTCGATGATCGCCGCTTCAGACGCTTTGTCGACCTCCGTGACGAAATCGTTGTGCTGTTTCTTGCTGACCTGGATCAGGTCGAGGTCGAGCGACGCGCGGTTGATGATCTGGGCTGCGCGGCGCGCGGCCTTCACAGCAATGTTGAGCATGGGATGCATGAGACTGGATCCTTGTGCCGGGGCAGCACGGCTGCTGGCCGGTAAATAAGCGCTAAACCTGCGCTGACAGGGCGCCTGCGAGGCGCGAAAACAGCACGGAACGCTCGCCCGGTACAGGACCGGTGCGCATTCCGCCGACGGAGACGAATTGGATAAGAACGAGGCGCCGGACCTTTCGGTGTCTTTGGCAGGCAGACGAAAACCGGACGCGAATCTCATTATTTTACCTGAGTTTTGCGTGAGCCCGGGCGGCGAGGCATGGTTTGCCCGTATTTACAGGTAAATCGGACCGCTGCCAGCCTTGGCGCTACCATACGCGTCTTTAGTCTTGCAGAACGCCATCGTGGACCACACCCACCATTCCTCCGATCCCGCCGTGGCCGAGTTGCGCGGCGGCTTCACCTCGACCCGTTTCGTGCTCGTCGAGCCGAGTCATCCCGGCAATGTCGGCGCGGCGGCGCGGGCGCTGAAAACCATGGGCTTCTCGCGCCTCGTGCTGGTGTCGCCGCGCGTGCAGAACGTGCAAAACGATCCGGAAGCGATCGCCATGGCGAGCAGCGCGGGCGACGTGCTGGCCTCCGTGCACGTCGTGCCTACGCTCGCCGACGCGCTGAGCGGCGTGCACTGGTCGGTCGCGCTAACGGCGCGGCTGCGCGAATACGGGCCGCCGCAAGGCACGCCGCGCGCCGCGGCCGGCGTCGCGCGTGAGCAGGCGGCACACGGCGAGATCGCGCTGGTGTTCGGCAACGAGCGCACGGGCCTGTCGAACGAGGACGTCGAACGCTGTAGCGCGCTGGTGCATATTCCGGCCAATCCGGCCTACAGTTCTCTCAATCTCGCGCAGGCCGTGCAGGTGCTCGCGTATGAGTTGCGCACTTCGTATCTGTCGACGGATACCGCGGCGTCCACGGCCATGCAAACGGCCGCGCAAGCGTCCGCGGCGCACAGCGACCCAGCCGAACCCCGCGCGGCCAGCGACGAAATCGAAAACATGTTCACGCATCTGGAAAGTGCGCTGGTCGCGCTCGAGTTTCTCGATCCGGCCAATCCGAAGAAGCTGATGTCGCGCCTGCGGCGGCTGTTCGCGCGGTCCGGTCTGGAGCGCGAGGAAGTGAATATCGTGCGCGGCATCGCCAAGCACATTCTGCTGAAAACCCGCCACCCGAACGGCGACGCGTCTTAAGGCCGCGTCAAGTCGCGCGTCGCAATCGACGACCTTGCCGGCAGCGTGGGCTTCCGGCAGGTTTCGCGCAATCGCCCTACAATCGCTCGAAACGTTCTAAGCAAAGCTGCCGGTCTGCTATGCGGCAAGCATGCCGTCGCGTGTGGTGTTCCACCGCGGCGTTGTGCCGGTGATCTTTCCTCCCACGACACAATCCCTGCCATGTTCACGAGACTTCGCGAAGACATTGCCACGATCCGCGAGCGCGATCCCGCCGCCCGTAGCGCCTGGGAAGTCATCACGTGTTACCCGGGCCTGCACGCGCTCGTGCTGCACCGGCTCGCACATGCGTGCTGGCAGGCGCGGCGCCGCTGGCTCGCGCGCTTCGTGTCGCAGATGGCGCGCTTCATGACCGGCATCGAAATTCATCCGGGCGCGACGGTGGGGCGGCGCGTGTTCATCGATCACGGCATGGGCGTGGTGATCGGCGAGACGGCGCAAATCGGCGACGACTGCACGATCTACCAGGGCGTGACGCTCGGCGGCACGTCGCTCACGCGCGGCGCGAAACGGCATCCGACGCTCGAGCGCGGCGTGATCGTCGGCGCGGGGGCGAAAGTGCTGGGCGGTTTCACGATCGGCGCGGAAGCGAAGATCGGTTCGAACGCGGTGGTCACCAAACCGGTGCCCGCGCGGGGTACAGCGGTGGGTAATCCGGCGCGGATCATCGTGCCGGCGGCGGCCGCGGTGGCTGCGGCAGGTGTTGCGACCGGCGCCGCGCCGCAGGAAGCGAAACGCGCGAGCGCAAGCAGTGCGTTCTG
This sequence comes from Paraburkholderia sp. BCC1876, assembly GCF_902833695.1. NCBI lineage: Bacteria > Pseudomonadati > Pseudomonadota > Betaproteobacteria > Burkholderiales > Burkholderiaceae > Paraburkholderia > Paraburkholderia sp. BCC1876. The sequence goes on from NZ_CADFGI010000006.1 coordinate 428,325, forward strand.
CGCCTACGGCATCACGCCGAACGCGGACGATCCGGTGTCGCTCGCCATTCACGGGCTGATCGATCATGCGGCCACGCAGTCGAAACGCATCGACGAAATCGTCGGCGCATTGGAGCGGCTGGGCACGAGTCTGGAAGGGCTGCAAGGCGCCGACGCGGCGTTGCTCGATTTGCGGCGCTTGTCGGCCGCGATCGCGGGGAAGGTGGAAGGCGTAGCAGCGGAGCGTTAGTCCGCGCGGGAGGCAAGAGGCCGGTGCGTGCCGGTCATTGCACGATCAAATCAGGCAGGCGTCGGCTAGTGGCGCCGGTCGTACACAACGTTTCGACGGGCTCGACCAGCTCACATCAATCCAGCGGCAGCGCCCGAATCCCTTCTGCATCGATCCGCAGATAACCGCCACGGCGCTCGCCGTGGTCGAGATCCCAATCCGGCAGCACCCAGCGCGTGCCCGCGGCTTCGCGGTGCCGCGCCGGCCGATGCGTGTGGCCGTGAATGAGCGTCGCCGTGTTCGACGATTTGAACAGTGCCGCAACGGCCTTCGACGTCACGTCGTACTTCGGCGAAACGGGCCGCGCACGCCCTTGCTCGCTCTTTGAGCGCATGTTCTCCGCGAGCGACTGACGCCAGCGAAACGGCCACGCCAGAAACAGCAACTGCGCGAAGCGGCTGCGTGCAAAGCGGCGGAACGCCTGATAGCCAGGATCAGCGGTGCACAGCCCATCGCCATGCGCCAGCACCACGCGGGTGCCGAACGCGGTGATCACGAACGGATCGGGCAGCCAGATCGCGCCGGCCGCTTTCATGAAGCGCTTGCCCAGCAGAAAATCGCGATTGCCATGCATGATGTAGAGCGCGATGCCGCGCTCCGACAGCGTGTGCAGCAGCGTCGCCATGCGGCCGGCGAACGGCTCGACGAGCATGTCGTCGCCGATCCAGTACTCGAACAGATCGCCGAGAATGAAAACCGAATCCGCCTGCTCTGCCGTGACGCGGATGAAATGCTCGAACGCGGCGACCGTGTGCGGAATCGCCTCGCTCAAGTGAATGTCGGAGAGGAAAAAAAACGGGCGTGCGGCGTGCGGGCGTTTGCCCTCGCCAGGCACGCCCGCGGCGACGCTTCGCAGCGGCGTTTCTTGCAGCATTGAAGGTGCCTGATATCAGTTCGAACGAGTCGACGCGTGCACGGCGCGCGTTGGGCGCGCCATGGCCACTTAGTCGACGATCACAGCCTTTTCGATCACGACGTCGTCGACCGGCACGTCCTGATGGAAGCCCTTCGAACCCGTCTTGACCTTCTTGATCTTCTCGACGATGTCCAGACCGTCGACGACCTTGCCGAACACGGCGTAGCCCCAGCCCTGCGGCGTCGGCGACGAGTGGTTCAGAAAGTCGTTGTCGTTCACGTTGATGAAGAATTGCGCGGTCGCCGAATGCGGGTCGTTCGTGCGAGCCATCGCGACCGAACCGTTGACGTTCTTCAGACCGTTGTTGGCTTCGTTGTTGATCGCGTCAGCCGTCGGCTTCTGCTTCATGCCGGGTTCGAAACCGCCGCCCTGGATCATGAAGCCGTCGATCACGCGGTGGAACACCGTGTTGTCGTAGTGACCGGCCTTCACGTAGTTGAGGAAGTTCTCAACCGACTTCGGCGCCTTCTCAGCGTCCAGTTCGAGCTTGATGACGCCGTGGTTCGTATGCAGTTCAACCATGATGGAATCCTTTGATGAACGAGGTGGGTAAAAAGCGCGGCCGCCCGTCACGTGATGCGATGACGGCGGTCCGCGCCGGGGCGTAGATTGAGCGCCTGCTGCTGATTGCTACCTGCTGTTGCTTGCTGTTACTTGCGCTACTCGCGTTACTTGCCGACTACCGTGGCCGACTCGATCACGACGGCCTTGGCCGGCACGTCGCTCATCGGGCCGCGCGAGGTGGTGGGCGTGCCTTCGATCTTCTTCACGACGTCCATGCCGCTCGTGACCTTGCCGAACACCGCGTAACCGTTGCCGTCCGGATTCGGATAGTCGAGGCCGGCGTTGTCCACCGTGTTGATGAAGAATTGCGCGGTGGCCGAATTCGGATCGCTGGTGCGCGCCATGGCGAGCGTGCCGGCGGCGTTCTTCAGACCGTTACGGCTTTCGAGCGGAATCGGCGCGCGCGTCGGCTTCTCGGCGAAGCTCTGCGTGTAGCCGCCGCCCTGAATCATGAAGCCGCGAATCACGCGATGGAAAATCGTGCCGCTGTACTGGCCGGACTTCACATAGTCGAGGAAGTTGGCGACCGTCTTCGGCGCTTTCTCAGGATACAACTCGACGCGGATGTCGCCTTCCGACGTCTTGAAGAGGACGGACGGATGCGTGGCTTGCGAACCGGACTGGGCAAAAGCGGGGGCGTTTGCGATCAGGGCGGCGCTGCCGAGCGCCAACATCAACCATTTCATGAAGATCCTCAGGGTTGGAAAAAACGATGTGCCGAAAACAGCGTGGCGTTACTTCGACGGCGCCATGTAGGGCGGCATGGCGAGAGAGCCGTTCGAGCCGCCGAACTGGAAGCTGGACGAGTCGGTCATGTTCGAGGTGGCGCGGGCCGTGTAATCGTCCGGCGCGACGGCCGCCTTTTTCACGGCGGGCGTTTTGCTCTGCGGCGGCGAGACGATCTTCTGGATGTCCGCGAGGCGCTGCGTGGTCGTGGCGCTCGCCTTGCCCAGGCTTTGCGCGCGACGGTAGGCCTCATTGGCCATGCGCAGATAGAGGTCGCCGAGGTTCTCGTAGGCGAGACCGTAGCTGGGATTCACCTTGGTTGCCGTTTCGAGCGCGCCGCGTGCTTCCGTATAACGGCCTTCTTTCGCGTAGAGCGCCGCCAGGTTGTTATACGGCTCGGGCAGCTCGGGGTACAACTGCGTGAGTTCGGTAAACGCGGTGATCGCCTCGTCGTCGCGATTCAGGTGGGCCAGCACCGTGGCGCGCTTGAATTTGGCCTGCGCGTCACGCGGATTCGACGCGATGCGCGCGTCGAGCTGGGTCAGCGCGGCCTGCCAGTTTTTCTGCGCGATGGTCGTGTCGATTTCCGGCGTGTTGTCGCGCACGGCGGGGCCTTGCGGCAAGGTCGACGCCTTCTGCGCAAACGCGGCGGCGCCCGGCACAATCGCCAGCGCGGCAGCGAGGGTGACGCGCAAGGCGAGGGCACGCGTGGAGTCGCGAACAACGCCACGGGACATGCCGCGCACGACGCCACCAAAGGCTGTCGCGGCGAGGGTCGCAGCGCTGCGCGCGCGGCCGCTGGAAGGTTTCATAGGCTCAGGTCTGGATGTTATACTCCGACCCATTCTAACAAAAGGTCTGCGCGTTCCGTCGAACCGCAAACTGTCTTTTCGCCACTCGTGGTCGTCTCCGCCTTGATCGCAGCCTGACCGCCGCACCCGCTGCACCGGTTTTGCTGTACGCGACGCACCCGCCGTCAGTTCGCGGGGCGCGGCGCGCATGAAACACATTGCGGATTTCTTTCGGCCCACGCACCGTTCTCTATGGAATCACTGCGCATCTACAACACGCTCGCGCGTGACAAGCAAAACTTCGTGCCGCTGCAGCCCGGCGTCGTGCGGATGTACGTCTGCGGGATGACCGTGTACGACTATTGTCACGTCGGTCATGCGCGGGTCATGGTCGTGTTCGACATCGTGCAGCGCTGGCTGCGCACGCTCGGTTACGAGGTGACCTACGTGCGCAACATCACGGACATCGACGACAAGATCATCCGGCGCGCGGTCGAGAATGGCGAGACGATCAAATCGCTGACCGATCGCTTCATCGCCGCTTTGCATGAAGACGCAGACGCGCTGGGCATCGCGCGACCCGACGTCGAACCGCGCGCAACCGACTTCATTCCGCAGATGCTCGGCATGATCGAGAAGCTCGAGTCGAACGGTTACGCCTATCAGGCGAGCGACGGCGACGTGAACTACGCGGTGCGCAAGTTCGCGGGCTACGGCAAGCTGTCGGGCAAATCGATCGAAGATCTGCGCGCGGGCGAGCGCGTCGCGGCGAACGAAGCGAAGCAGGACCCGCTCGACTTCGTGCTGTGGAAAAAAGCGAAACCGGAAGAACCGGCCGACACCGGCTGGGACTCGAAATTTGGCCGCGGCCGTCCCGGCTGGCATATCGAATGCTCGGCCATGGGCTGCACGTTGCTCGGCGAACATTTCGACATTCATGGCGGCGGGCAGGACCTGCAGTTTCCGCACCATGAAAACGAAATCGCGCAAAGTGAAGCCGCGACCGGACAAACGTTCGTGAATTACTGGATGCACAACGGCTACGTGCAGATCGACAATGAGAAGATGTCGAAGTCGTTGAACAACTTCTTTACGATCCGCGAAGTATTGGCGCAGTACGATGCCGAGGTCGTGCGTTTTTTTATTGCGCGTGCGCACTACCGTTCGCCGTTGAACTATAGCGACGTGCATATCGACGACGCCCGCAACGCGCTCGCGCGTTTGTACACCGCGTTGAAAGACGTCACGCCCGACAGCACTGAGCTCGACTGGAACGAAGCGTTCGCGCAACGTTTCCAGGCTGCCATGAACGACGACTTCAACACGCCGGTCGCGGTGTCGGTGTTGTTCGAACTGGCTACTGAAGTGAACCGCACGCGCGACCCCGCGCTGGCCCGTCAACTGCGCTCGCTGGGCGCGGTGCTCGGGCTGCTCGGCCGTGAGCCGCGTGCATACCTGCAGCAGGCCGCGGGCGTCGCCGCCGAAGGCGCGCTCGAGCCCGCCGCGATCGAAGCGAAGATCGCGGCGCGCGTGGCCGCCAAGCAGGCGAAGGACTATGCGGCAGCAGACCGGATCCGGGCCGAATTGCTCGAGGCCGGCGTTGCACTTGAAGACAAACCCGGCGGGTTGACCGAGTGGCGGCGCGTGTGAGCGCACCTCGTACATCCCTCTGATCGACTCGCCAGGCAGGAGGCAGGATGGCAACGGCCACGAAGACGCCGGCTAAACGAGCCACGTCTCAAACAGGCGCGGCAGCCGCCGCAAAGTCGACTCGAACGTCGGCTCGTAGCGGCAGCGGCGCGGTAAAAAAAGCATCGTCGAAAGCCGGTGGGGCGGCGGCTAAGAGCGCAACGGGCGTGGCATCGGGCACGGCGAAAAAGCCGGCTGCGAAGCGTGCGCTCAATGGCGCATCGGCCCTTGCACATGCGTCGGCGTCGGCGCCGACGTCTGCGTCTGCCAAGCGCGCCAAAGCGCCGCGTGCGAAGAGCAATGGCGTATTGCCTGCCGAACTCGCGGGCGACGTGCAGGAACTCGCGCGCGTCACACAAGATGGTCACGAAGGCGAAGTCGTGCGCAAGACGCGTGCGTCGTCGAGCGCGGGCGGGGAAGGGAGCAGCGCGAGCGAAGTCGCGGTGCCGGTGCAGATCGGCGGGCTCACGCCTGAAGAGACTCGGCCCGCGTATTGGGACAAGGCGTGCGCGGACCTCGTCAAGCGCGATCGCATCCTGAAGAAGCTGATTCCGAAATTCGGTCCGGTGCATCTGCTGAGTCGTGGCGATCCGTTCGTCACGCTCGCGCGCTCGGTGGTCGGGCAGCAGATTTCGGTCGCGTCCGCGCAGGCGGTGTGGGCCAAGGTCGAAGCCGCGTGTCCGAAGCTGGTGCCGCAGCAATTCATCAAGCTCGGTCAGGAAAAACTGACCGCGTGCGGTTTGTCCAGGCGCAAAGCGGAGTACGTGCTCGATCTCGCGCAGCACTTCGTGTCGGGCGCATTGCACGTCGGCAAGTGGACCACGATGGAAGACGAGGCGGTGATCGCCGAACTCACGCAGATTCGCGGCATCGGCCGCTGGACTGCGGAGATGTTCCTGATCTTCAATCTGTCGCGTCCCGACGTGCTGCCGCTCGACGATCTCGGTTTGATCCGCGCGATCAGCGTCAACTATTTCAGCGGTGAGCCGGTCACGCGCAGCGAAGCGCGTGAGGTCGCGGCAAACTGGGAGCCGTGGCGAACCGTTGCGACCTGGTATATGTGGCGTAGTCTCGATCCGTTGCCGGTCGAATACTGAACCCAAGAACGAGCCATCTTGAAAACTATCGGTCATTCGTATCTGATAGTTGCGAGGGGGTTTAGACATTGGCGCGCGCGGTTAGAATACGCGCTGCCGGTAAGTCCAAGGATTACAACCAATGAAGACCACGTTTCTGGATTTCGAACAGCCGATCGCTGAACTCGAAGCGAAGATCGAAGAATTGCGCTTCGTGCAGGACGATTCGGCCGTCGATATTTCGGAAGAGATCGAGCGGCTGTCCAAGAAGAGTCAACAGCTCACCAAAGATCTTTACGCGAACCTCACACCGTGGCAGGTTTCGCAAATCGCCCGTCATCCGCAACGCCCGTACACGTTCGACTACGTGAGCGAGCTGTTCACCGATTTCCACGAACTGCACGGTGACCGCAACTATGCGGACGACCTGTCGATCGTCGGCGGTCTCGCGCGTTTCAATGGCCAGGCCTGCATGGTGATCGGTCATCAGAAGGGTCGCGACACGAAAGAGCGCGCGCTGCGCAACTTCGGCATGCCGCGTCCGGAAGGCTATCGCAAGGCCGAACGCCTGATGCGCCTCGCTGAGAAATTCAGCCTGCCGATCTTCACGTTCATCGACACGCCGGGCGCTTATCCCGGCATCGGCGCGGAAGAGCGCGGCCAGTCGGAAGCGATCGGCCGCAATCTGTACGTGATGGCCGAACTGAAGACGCCGCTGATCGCCACCATCATCGGTGAAGGCGGGTCGGGCGGCGCGCTCGCGATCGCCGTGGGCGACAGCGTGCTGATGCTGCAGTTCTCGACCTATTCGGTGATCTCGCCGGAAGGCTGCGCGTCGATTCTGTGGAAGAGCGCCGCGAAAGCACCGGAAGCCGCGGAAGCGCTGGGCCTGACCGCGCATCGTCTGAAGGCGCTTGGCTTGATCGACAAGATCGTCAACGAGCCGCTCGGCGGCGCGCATCGCGATCCGAAGGGCATGGCCGCCATGTTGCGCCGTGCGCTCGCCGACTCGCTGCGTCAGTTCCAGGGCATGAGCATCAGCGACCTGCGTCAGCGCCGTTTCGATCGGCTCATGGCGTACGGCAAGTTCAAGGAAACGACGCCGGGTGCGTAAGCCCGCGCGTGTTTTCTTTCGTCCAGAAGCGCAGCACGCGCTAGCGACGTGACCACCCCCGCCGATTCATCCGCCGACCGCCTCGTTCTCGAGGCGGTCGGCGTTTCTTTATCTGCACGGCCGTTGTCACTGCCACTGCCGCTGCCGGGCGACGCGCGGATTGCGATCGCCTTTAGCGGCGGCGTGGACTCGAGCGTACTGCTCGACGCTGCGGTGCGGGTGGCCGATGCGTCGCGTTGTATCGCGCTGCATGTGCATCATGGTTTGAGCGCCCATGCCGACGCGTGGCTCGCGCACTGCGAAGCGTTCGCGCGCGAACGCGGCGTTGAATTCGATGCGCGTCGGGTCGAGATATCGCGCGACGCGGGTGTCGGTGTCGAAGCCGCCGCGCGCGACGCGCGTTATCGCGCGCTGGATGCGATGTGCGCGGCACACGGCGTTCAGACGTTGTGGCTCGCGCAACACGCGGACGATCAGGCGGAAACGGTGTTGCTGCAGTTGCTGCGTGGCGCGGGTCTCGCTGGGTTAGCGGCGATGGCGCCCGAGTACACGCCTTCAGGCGCGGCAGCGGTGCGGGTGCGGCCGCTGCTTCATCTGCTGCGCGCGCAACTCGAGCAGTACGCGAGCGCACGCGCGTTGCGCTGGATCGACGACGAGTCCAATGCGGATACCCGCTACGCGCGCAATGCCTTGCGTCACGAGGTGACGCCCGCGCTGGCCGTTCACTTTCCCGGATTCCGCGACGCGCTCGCGCGCACGGCGGCGCATGCGGCGTCGGCGCAGCGCTTGCTCGACGATCTCGCGCGCGTCGATATGGACACGATCTCGCGCGATGAAGGCCACGCGTTGTCGCACGACGCGCTGCTCGCGCTCGACGACGATCGCGCGCTCAATCTGCTGCGTTACTGGATGCGCACGCTGGGCTTCGTCGCAGCATCGACGGCGCGACTCGGCGATGCATTGCGTCAATTGCGCGAAGTCGGGATCGCGGACGACGGTCATCGCTTACGGATCGAACACGCGGGGCAGGCGTTGCGCAGTTATCGCGGGCTCGTGTATTGGGAGGCGGGCGATAGTCGCGAGCCCGCCGACGAGACAGCGCTCGTCGCGCGTGAGGTGAGTGAGTTGGTGTGGCAGGGCGAGTCGATCTGGCGTTTGCCGCAATGGCGCGGGACGTTTGTGTTTGCGGTGGTGGAGCCGGGCGGGATTGAAGCGCCTCGACATCCACACGAAGGCGATTCCGCACCCGGCCCGCGCGACGGCGTTCCTGACGAGTCTCACGGCCAATCCGATTTCGACGCTCAAGCTTCCGCACCCGCCTATGAGATCGACACGATCCCTCTGAGCCTACTGAAACGCGCGCTACTGACTGCCCGTTCCCGCAGCGGCGGCGAACGCATGCGGGTGAATGCGTCGCCCAACGCGCCGAGCCGCACCCTGAAAAACCTCTTCCAGGAACGCGGCATTCCGGCATGGAAGCGTGACGTGCCCTTGCTCTACCTCGGCGACGACCTGCTGTTCGTGCCCTTGCTCGGCGTCAACCGCGCGACGCTCGCGGATCCCGGTAACGCGACCGAACCCCGCATTCGCATCGATTGGCGCGAAGATCTGACGATCGCCTGACCGACCGGTCGGACAACCCGGTTATCCAACCGGTGAATCGCGCGCCAACACGCCAATCCGCCCCGGACAAGCCTTTGCAGCCGCTATTCGACGCCTTTCCACGGCCTCTCCGGCTTGTCTTTTTGCGCTCGATCGGGTACGTTAACCTGTTTGCCCGGCCCGCTTTTGCCGTCGCTTGTGTCGGTTTTCCGATCGTGATCCGAAATTCCCGGTAAGCCATTAGCGATCAATCACGGGCAAATCCGCGCGTGCTGCACGCGCGCTGCATCTACGCCGCCACACACTTCGCCGCCGTTCACGAGACGTTGCGCCCCTGTGCTTTTGTGCGGTCGTCTCCAGCGCGCCAGCGCGGTTTCTCCTTCAGTTCAGAACGACAATGGCACTCATCGTACATAAATACGGCGGCACCTCGATGGGCTCGGTCGAGCGCATCAAGAACGTCGCCAAGCGCGTCGCGAAATGGCATAAGGCCGGCCACAAGATGGTGGTCGTGCCGTCGGCAATGTCCGGCGAAACCAACCGCCTGCTCGGTCTCGCGAAAGACATCACCACGCAGCCGAGCCCGCGCGAACTCGACATGATCGCCGCCACCGGCGAGCAGGTCAGCTCGGGCCTGTTGGCCATCGCGCTGCAGGAAGCTGGCGTCGACGCGGTCAGCTACGCCGGTTGGCAAGTGCCGGTCAAAACGGATAGCGCGTTCACGAAAGCGCGCATCATGGAGATCGACGGCGAGCGCGTGCTGCGCGATCTCGAAGCAGGCAAGGTGGTGGTGATCACCGGCTTCCAGGGTATCGACCCGGACGGCAATATCACCACGCTCGGCCGCGGCGGTTCGGATACGTCGGCGGTTGCGGTCGCGGCTGCGTTGAAGGCCGACGAGTGCCTGATCTACACGGACGTCGACGGTGTCTACACGACCGACCCGCGCGTGGTCGAAGAGGCGCGCCGGCTCGATCGCGTGACGTTCGAGGAAATGCTGGAAATGGCCAGCCTGGGTTCGAAGGTGCTGCAGATCCGTTCGGTGGAATTCGCCGGCAAATATCAGGTCAAGACGCGCGTGCTGTCGAGCCTGACCGATCCGCTCATCCCGCTCGACGCCGAAATGAAGTCGGGCACCCTGATTACTTTTGAAGAAGACGAGACCATGGAAAAAGCAGTCATCTCGGGCATCGCGTTTCAGCGCGACGAAGCTCGTATCGCCGTGATGGGTGTGCCCGACAAGCCGGGTATCGCGTATCAGATTCTCGGCCCGGTGGCGGACGCGAATATCGACGTCGACATGATCATCCAGAACCAGAGCGTCGAAGGCAAAACGGCCTTCACGTTCACCGTGGGCCGCGGCGACTATCAGCGCGCCATGGACATCCTCACGACCCAGGTGAAGGGTCACGTGCAGGCTGAGCAGGTGCTGGGCGATCTGAAGGTGTCGAAGGTCTCGGTGGTCGGCGTCGGCATGCGTTCGCATGTGGGCATTGCGAGCACGATGTTCCGCACGCTGTCGGAAGAGGGCATCAACATCCAGATGATCTCGACCTCCGAAATCAAGATTTCGGTGCTGATCGACGAGAAGTATATGGAGCTCGCCGTGCGCGCGCTGCATAAGGCATTCGAACTGGATCAGGCGTAATCTGCTGAAAAACGGGGCGCTGAGAAGCGCCCCGTTTGCTTTGCGCGGCCAATGTGAACAGATCAAGTCGCCGATGACGAAATTGGCACAAAAAATGTTCGCCAGACATTGACCTTCCCGGATCGGCCCGCTATTATCTTGGCTTCGTTGCGCTGACTCCCTGCGCAACCGAAAGTTTGGGAGACGTGGCCGAGAGGTCGAAGGCACTCCCCTGCTAAGGGAGCATCTGGGCCAAAACCTGGATCGAGGGTTCGAATCCCTCCGTCTCCGCCAGAAGTGGTAGAGAGAACCCCGCAGAGTCTAGGCTCTGCGGGGTTTTTGTTTTGTGCGGTCTACAGTGCGGCCATCCAATGCAGCGGTTTCTTGCAGAGCTTGTTCGTACAGGCCGACTGTTTCCCGCTTGACGCTCAAATCGCGTGCGAAGACGGCGCCGTCCGTGCAGCCTGCATGGCTGCGTTCGACAAGCCAACACACTTTCCCGAGACCGCTACCGTGAGGTTCGTCGCGTCGGGTAATCGATCTGGGGATCCCGGAGATACTTGTCGTAGCCCGAAGCCCGATCAGGGCAGATGCGGTCCGGCTTGCGCAGTAGTCGACCACGCGCACCGCGAGACGGCGGGATGACGTCGACGCACCACGATGCCGTCATATCGAAATCTCACCGTGCAGCAAATCACTCTGCCGGAAGGCTGCTTCCGGATGATTTGATTGACGCTGCTTTCGCCGACCTGGTTTTCGATAATGGATCGACGGTCGAAATTCCTGCCGGGACGTGCGGCAAGACAAATTGCTCAAGCTGCCCAAGGCTCAATTCCGGTGAAATCCGCGACCCGTTGTCGGATAGTGCCGACGTCGCAGCGAGACGCCGGCCACGATCTCTGGGGTTCGATCCGCCAAAAGCTTGAAAGAATCCGCCATGGCGGTCGATCTTGCGACGGGCGCACTAGGATAAATTCTCCAACCGCGACCAAGCTCGGGTAGGCAAGATGAGCGAAATTTCCGTACTCGTGCTGACAAGAAACCAGGAGCAACGGCTGCCTGAGTGTCTTGAAACGATTGTCGAATGGTGCGACGACATCCACGTCTTCGATTCGTCGAGCACGGACCGAACTGTCGCGTTCGCCCAATTGGTCGGTGCTAAAGTAACTTCGAGACGATTCGATGATTGGCCCGCTCGCCGGGAATGGGGCCTGCGTGACATCAATTTCAAACATGACTGGGTGTTGTGCGTGAACGCCGATGAGCGGGTCTCGTCGGCGCTTGCTGCGGAAATTCTCCGCGCCGTTCGTTCGGCGGGAGATGTCGTTGCGTTTCAAATCGGACGACGTGCGTACGTGCGAAAAAGCTGGTCCAGACGTATGCCACATTGCCGTAATCCAGTACGCTTGTTCAAGCCGCAATACGTCCACTATGAACATCTCCTCCAACCGGCGACCCATGTAAATGGACGCATCGCATACCTAACGGAATACCTCGATCCTCATCACTCCAGCAACCGGGCAAAGCACTGGTTTTCCCCGAGTACGTGGTTCGATCGCGAGGAACGTGCCATTGAACCGCCTGGCCATTGATGGGCCACGCGCAGGCCGAAATGACGCTCATGAGAAGCCTTCCTGGGGCGCCGCCGCCGAGGAAGCGCTCTTCCTCATATGGTAAGATGGTCACTTAAACGCAAAGCGACTCTGGTCCCATTTTTTGCAAGAATATCTGTCAAGGACTTCTGACTGATACTCCGATAAAAGATCCAGATCCTGCGGGAAAAATAGGCTCTGTCTGTCCCGTCCCTTTAGCCGTATTGGCCCTAATCCGGGCAATTCAACTCGCGGCAATTCATTGGGATATCTGCACGGATCGCACGCTTTACCAGTGCGGGCCGATGTCGTTTTGCACTGTCTTTTAACTCAATCGATAGCAGCATAGTTCGATCACCGCATGCGCTTCGCAGCGAGCATGTGGATTTTCTACGTTTAAAATGAAATCAATACGTATTACTAAGCAATCGGATTCGCGGCACGATGTAGAGCAGTCGCAGCACAAAACAGAAACGCAACTTCCGCGTGAGAATTGGTTAGGCCGTCGCGGATTCTTGCAAGCATTGGCAGCGGGCGCCGGAAGCATGCTGATGGCGGGTTGTGGAGGCGGTTCTTCTTCCTCGCCGGCCAATACCGCTGCGGTTCAGAACAAAGCCCGCAAGCCGAAATCGAGTGCCACCCCCGCTGCCACCCCCGCTGCATCCAACGGGTCGATGACCTGGGGCGTGAATGGACACTGGAGCGAAGGCGGGAGTTATAACACCGCCCTCTCGACGCAGGTTGCGACGCTCAAGGACCTCGGCTTCACTCACTATCGGCAGGGAATCTTCGAACTGGCGCACGCCCAGACCATTGCAAACAACATCCCGAACATGTCCGGGATCGCTGTGTTGCCTACTATCGTTGGAAATTCGCCGCTTCAGTACGCCGACGAAACTGCGGCATACAGCGACAACTTCACCCTTGGCGCGGGCGTGGCAAAGCTCCTGGCAGGCAAAGTTCCTTACTATGAACTGGGCGGCGAATTCGACGCGCTCTGCAACGTAACCTACGACGGCAGCACGATCGACCAGTATGACCAGACGGCGTTCATTCTGTGCCGGGGTGCGCTGCGCGGGTTGATCGATGGCATCAAAACGGTCGACGCGAAAACGCCGATCATGTGCGCTGCAACCGCAGGCTGGTTGCACACTGCATTTTCTATCGCGCTATGGTTCGGGCAGCAACCCGACGGAACGAGTGGTCATCCAACCGTCCGCTGGGACGTCACGATGTATCACTGGTACTCGGACATGGGCGACATCACCAACGCCAACGGGACCACCAACGTTCTGGCGACGTTACGCGACACGTTCGGCAAACCCATCTGGATCACCGAGTTCGGATCGAGGCCAGATACGGAAGCCAACGTTCAGGCGTTCATTACGAACGATACTGTCGGCATGCCGATGTTCTCCAAAAACCTCGCGGAGTACAACATTATCGGCGTCTCGTGGTTCGAACTGTATGATTCGCCGAGCGATCCCGGATATGGCCTGCTGAGCAACCCGTCGAGTGCCAAACCCCGGTACAACACAATGAAGACTTACATCGCGAGTCAAAACGCGTAGATTTTCGTGTGGGTCAATCCTCAGTCGTTTGACTGAGGATTTTCCATCTGAAGTGTGACGTCATTCGTCATCCAAGAGAAAATCGTGACTTATATGGAAACCTAATTTTATTACCGTCACAACGCGTTCTTTTTTGTACGTGTAGCCTTATTACTCAAAGCAATAATATCGCTGAAGACGCAAAAAGCGAAGTCCCGCCAAAACGTATAGTCCTGCCTTCTTTCCATGTGACGAACTAAAACGTATCGACCTGGAGGCTCCATGACGCCAACCTCATCCGAGGCGCTCGCACCGACGGCTTGTCCCCGAGAAAGCGCGCTCTGCGTGCAGCGTTCGAACGTGGTGAAGCAAGTTGGTATCATTTTGTACGAAGGATTTTCGTTGCTCTCCGCGGGTACGCTTGCCGAAGCTCTGCAAGCCGCTAATGACCTGCAATCAAAAAATTCTGATCAATCACTTACGTATCGCGTGAACCTCGTCTCGCCTCGTGGCGGGGCGGTTTTGTGCTCGTCGTCAATGTCGGTCTGGACAGAGCATTTGGCCGCACGTCACGTCGATTCTCTCGACATCCTATTTATTCCCGGCGGAAGCGGTGTCGCGCGCGCTTCAGCCGACGATAACCTCATCGACCTGCTGCGACTGGTTTGTGCGAGAAGCGTTCGCGTGGCTGCGATCGGAAACGGCCATATGGTTTTATCGGCTGCCGGCGTGACGCGGCGCGACTGGCCTTCCCTGAAGCAGGATATTCACCTCAAGTCTTCATCCGCAAGTGCGCCGGAGCACGATCGCGATCAGGCCTTGATGACCTCGCTCGCACTGCTCAAGACGGATCTGGGCCTGGAGTTCGCCGTGCGCGTGGCGGATCGTCTCGGTTCGGGCGGTCACCACTCGCTGGCCCCCGCGTTCGAAGAGACAGATGCAAAGACGCTCACCGAAAAGGCGCATGCGTCGGCGCGCTGGCTCGCCGAGAACTGCACAAATTCCCTCTCGGTGGGTGACGCGGCGCGGAGATCGTCGATGAGCGAGCGTAATTTTCTGCGCCTGTTCAAACGGGAGATTGGCGTCACGCCTTCAAAGTACCTCCTTCGCGCGCGGATCGACCTGACGTGCAAAATGCTCGCGAATAGCGATCTTCCGGTGGACAAGATTGCTCGTAGAACCGGCCTTAGTAACGGAGAGAGGCTTTCGAAGCTTTTCCGTAAAGAGCTCTCAATGTCTCCTACCGAGTTTCGGGCACGAAGTCGACGAAAAAGTTGACACGTGAAGGTCGGCTGCTCGACTGCATTGGACCGGGCTTCGACGGCATGACGAGATCCGCGGCACCCGCAAGCCGTGGCCGGTCATGCATTTCCGCACGCCACGTGAGAAGCTTTGCCGCGTCCGCAATGATTTGCCGGCTCTGTTTGAGTCCGAGATTGCCCGGGTAGAGGGCGGCCAACGCCCCGTGGCCAAATTAGCCATTTTCATGGCGCTATCCCCGCGGTAGCACCAGGAAGATCGAGTCTGCGTTGGACCCGGGAATAGACGACCCATACCGTCTAATTCCGGCAGTAGCGTTCACTCCGTGGCCTCGTTGCAGCCACACTCGTCAGCGCGTCGTATTTGGGCCGCGCGTTCGGTTGTCGATTCCAGGATCGCAGATCTGCTTGCCCGATCGGACAAATGCTTGTCGAGCCGCGCCTGGATAAGGTCGGCGAGCCGGCCTGTCTGATCACATGTCTTCAGGTGTGCGGGTGCGCGGGAGACCTGAAGCCGGGCTCTTCTCACTCGCGATGGGCGAAGGCCGACAACTTCTTGCCGATTTCCGTCTCGACCGAATTCATCAGGGTCCTGCGCTTATATTCCTTTCACGTTGGCGAGAATCAGATTCGCCACGCGCGATCGCGTGAGCACGCTCTGCTAACCCATCAATGAACCGTCGATGGTGGCTATGACGAAGACTTCGTACAACGATTCTCTGGACGCCGACACGGTTTATCTGGCGGACTATGCCCGGACCTTGCAAAGGAGCTGGCGCCTTATCGTCATGGTCACGCTGATCGTCGTCGGCATCGGGGTCCTGTATGCGGTGCTTCAGTCGCCCGTGTATCGCGCCGATTCGCTGATTCAGATCGAGACCGGCGACACGAACCCGACTGACACCGAATCACTGGGGCGGCTCTCGGCGATCTTCGATAGCAAGGTAAAGGGTGACGCCGATGCCGAGATGGAATTGATTCGCTCACGTCTGGTCGTGAGTGAGGCGGTGAAGAAGTTGCATCTGGATATCACCGCGCATCCCTACTATGTTCCGGTGATCGGCCCGATGCTGGCAAGCCTCGAGAGACAAAGCGAAGGGCAGAATTCGCTCCTGGGGCGTCTGGGATTTCGGCCACACCCACGTTCGATCACGGTGACGCGTTTCGATGTTCCGGAAGACTTTCTGAACAAGGAGTTTTCGATCGAGGCCGGCCCCGATTCGACGTTTTCGTTGTTTGACCCTGGTGGCAATCTGGTGGGCAACGGCAGGGCAGGCGAAGAAACAACAGTTCGTCTTGCATCGGGCGACGTCCATCTGCTCGTCTCCGGGCTGGTCGGCGCGAATGGCGACCGCTTTGTCGTTCGGGCGCAATCCATGTGGAGAACCATCGAAGCGCTTCAGAAGGCGCTCGCCATCTCGGAGAGGAAGAACCAATCGGGAATGATCGGTGTATCGCTCGAGGGCCACGATCCGAAGCACGTCGCGGAAGTGTTGAACACGATCGCTCAGCAATACGTGCAGCAGCATGTTGCTTATCGTTCGTCGCAGGCGGAGCAATCGCTGTCGTTCCTCGATGCACAGTTGCCTACGCTTCGAGCAAAGATGGAGCAGGCCGAGTTGCAATACAACGTGTTCCGAAACAAAATCGGATCGGTAGATCTCGACCTGGAAAGTCGCACGCTGCTGACGCAGATTGTCGAGATCGAAAGCACGATGAGGGTACTTCAGCAGCAACGCGATGATCTTGTCGTGCGCTATAAGGACGGATTTCCGCTACTCACCTCTATCGACGCGAAAATTGCCTCGGCGAAGAAGGAGCACGACGCGCTTGTCCGGCGGGTGCAGTCCTTACCCGACAGCGAACGTGTCGCGTTGGGCCTGGCGCGCGATGTCCGCGTCAATACCGAGTTGTACACGAACCTGCTCAATAACGCCCAGCAACTTAGTGTGGTCAAAGCCGGAAGCGTGGGCAACGCGAGAATCGTGGACCGCGCAATGGTTCCGGACAGTCCGGTAAAGCCGCGTCCGGCGGTCATCGTCGCGATGTGCGCAATTCTGGGTCCCGTACTCGGAGCAGGACTCGCTCTGCTTCGACGCGGTCTGTCTCCGGGGCTCGAGAGATCGACCCAGATACAACAGGCATTTGGCATCGGTGTTGTCGCGGTTATCCCTCATAGCAATAAGCAGGCGCATCTGGAGGGCGAGTCGAGAAGCAGGACCAATGAAAAACGGGTGCTGGCGCTCGACTCACCGACCGACGCCGCCATCGAGGGAATTCGAGGCGTGCGTACCGCGATGGAAGCAAGCAAGGTCGTTGGCCTCAACAATATCTCGATGGTTACGAGTTCCAGTGGACGTGCAGGGAAATCCTTCCTCGCTGTCAACCTCGCGACCGTCCTCGCCGTCGGCGGCAAGCGTGTGCTTCTCATCGACGGTGACATGCGCAATGGAAGAATTCACGCCTGCTTCAACGTGCCGGAAGGCCCGGGCTTCTCTGACCTTTTGCAAGGCGGCTCACTCAGCGACGCATTGCGGCGTGACGTGGTGACGGGACTCGATCTCATTCCTCGTGGCACGCAGACCCTCTATGCAGCCGACCTGCTGATGGGGCCACGTCTGGGAGAGATCCTTTCCGCTGCAAGCGATAGATACGATCTTGTCGTCATTGACTCCCCGCCGATTCTGGCCGTTACGGATTCGACGATTATTGGCAAACATTGCGACACGACAATGGTCGCCGTTCGCCACGGCAAGCATCCCGCGGCCGAGGTGTCGGAAGCGCTGAGTCGCCTGGCGACGGGCGGCGTAGAAGTGACAGGCATTCTTTTCACGGACGTTCCGTCCGGGACGCTGGGATATGGGCCGAAAGACGGCAAATTGCAGGCCAACGGGACCTGAGCGACGTCGAGTCCTTCCGGCGCCGGATCGGCCCCGGCAACGCTTTCCCTAAATCGTGGAGATGGGTATGTCGAAAAGAGTTGCGTTGATAACCGGCGTTACCGGACAGGACGGCTCCTATCTTGCCGGGTTCCTGCTCGACAAGGGATACGACGTTCACGGAATCAAGCGACGCACCTCGTTGTTCAACACCGATCGCATCGATCACCTCTATCAGGACGAACATGATGCCGCGGCGCGGCGGCTGCATCTTCATCACGGGGATATGACCGATTCGTCCAGCATTTTGCGGATCATTCAGCGCGTGAAGCCGGACGAGATCTATAACCTCGCGGCGCAAAGTCACGTGGCTGTGTCTTTCGAAGAACCCGAGTACACCGCCAACGCCGACGCGCTAGGCGCTTTGCGAATTTTAGAAGCGATGCGGATTCTGGGCCTGGCAGAGACGACACGTTTTTATCAGGCTTCGACGTCGGAATTGTATGGTCTGGTCCAGACCGTGCCCCAGAACGAGAAAACGCCTTTCTACCCGAGAAGTCCGTATGCCGTGGCGAAGCTGTACGCCTACTGGATAACGGTCAATTATCGCGAAGCGTACGGCATGTACGCCTGCAACGGCATTCTGTTCAACCACGAATCGCCTGTCCGGGGCGAAACCTTCGTCACGCGGAAGATCACGCGAGCCATTTCCCGTATCGCGCTCGGCTTGCAGGACTGTCTTTATCTGGGAAATATGGGAGCGTGCCGGGACTGGGGGCACGCGCGCGACTATGTCGAGATGCAATGGCTGATGCTTCAGCAGGAGCAGCCTGAAGACTTCGTGATCGCGACCGGGGTTCAGTACAGTGTGCGTGATTTCGTGCAGTGCGCGGCGGATCAGTTGGGAATCACGCTAGGATTTCAGGGAACAGGGGTAGACGAAGTGGCGGTGGTGGAGCGGGTGAGTAACAAGGAGCTCAGACTGGCGCCTGGCGACATCGTGGTTCGCGTGGATCCCGGTTATTACCGGCCGACCGAAGTGGAGACACTGCTCGGCGACCCTTCAAAGGCTCACGAGAAGCTCGGCTGGGCGCCGACAACCTCATTTCATTCGTTGGTCAAAGAAATGGTCATGGCAGATTTTCAGGTTGCGAAGCGTGATGCGCTCATTACGCTCGCCGGGTTCCGCGCTTTCGCTCACAACGAATAGCCAGACTATCCCTGGGATCGGAATCCGACATGCTCACACTGATCAGACTCCTCGTCATGAGTATTCCGATGTACACCATCGGAAGATTCACGGACGGTGGCGCCTATGTGAATGTGACGCAGTTGCTGATGGTTCTGGTCGTCGTAGCAGGGACGATTAAAGTACTCCATACCGGCCACTGGATTCCGGCGTTCGACCTGTCGACCAATGTGTTCCTGTTTGTTTTCGTTATAAGCGTTGTCGAAGGCATGATCGCAAGCCCGTTCGGCGCTCAATCTCTTTCAAAGGGACTGGTTCAATTCGCCGGGATTCTAACGGCGCTGATGCTGGCAGCTTTCGTATCGATGGAATTGTCGCGCCGTCCCGAGGTGTTGGTATCCCTGGCGAGATGCGCCGCGATTTCGTTTGGACTATTCGCGGTTGTCGCGATCGCGCAGTTCATCGTCTGGAACACCACGCCGTTCCAAACGTTCCTGACATTCGGTTTTCTCGACGATATCGCGGGCGGCGAGATATGGAGAGGTGGGGGAATGATAGGGCCGCTCTTTCGAGCGAGCGCCTGGGCGACGGAGCCTGCGCACTTTACGCGTTATCTCGGCTTCGCGTTGAGCCTCGCGCTCGTGCGAAGCGGGTGTCTGGGCATCCGTTTCAAGAACGTACTCAAGAGCATCATCCCCTTGTGGGCTGCTTTATCGATCGTTGCGGCATACGCCGTGGCGATTTCGCTCCTCGGACTGATACAGGTCTGTATGACACTCGTTCTGCTGGTTCCATTTACGCGACGGGTTCGTGCAAAAGCGCTTCTGATCGGCGTCTCCATGGTAGCGATCGCAGGGATGACGATGTTCCTGTTCGTCGTATTCGCAGGGCCGCCGTTTACTGCAAAGATCGCTTCTATTAGTTTGCTGTGGAACCCGGATTCAGTCGAAAAAACGATCGACACCGAGGAAATCAGCATGCTGGCCGTTAGCTGGAACCTCAAGGTCGCCATCGACAACATGCACGCGAGCCCTTTGCTGGGTGGTGGACTTGGATCTCACGCGTTTGCGTACGAAATCTACGTGCCCGAAGTCGTCTATCGCCATCCGAACCTGTACGGCCTTAATTCCGTCGACGCCGCGGGTCTCGGGGCAAGGCTGCTATCGGAGACCGGATGGATTGGACTAGTGAGTCTCACCGGGCTCTTTCTCAGCGTGGTGCTGGCAGCAAGGACCGCGGCTCTCGCACGCCTGGAACGGCTGGAAGGCGGTATGTCAGACCCTGTTCCGCTGCTTCAACTCTGCTTTGGCGTGTCCCTGCTAACCGTATTCCTCATGTATTTCTTACGGGCTGGCCAGTACTTCGATCCGCTGCTTTATGTATTGCTCGGCATCGTGGCGTCAGCCTCCGTGAAGCATGTCGCTCGCGTCACGCAGCGTCAGTTTCCGCACATGTTACCTTCAGAGGTGCGTCGCTGATGAATCAGACACGCGATAACCCGCTCATCACAATCGTCATTGCGACCTTGAATAGCGCGGACGTTCTACGCCGCTCGATCGAGAGCGTTGCCGCCCAGTCGTACCGCAACGTGGAACTTCTCGTTGTCGATGGCGGCTCCGTCGACGGCACGCTGGACGTGATACGCGACATGAGCGACATCGTGTCGACGGCCATAAGCGAACCCGATGAGGGCATTTACGACGCGTGGAACAAAGGACTGCGACTAGCTCATGGAGACTGGATCTGCTTTCTAGGCGCGGACGATTTACTCCTTGAGGACGCGTTCGAGAACTACATCAGGTTCATCCGGGATCATCCTGATCCACCTCTGTTGTTCATTTCGTCGCTAGCCGAACTGGTTCCCGAGTCGGGCAAGACACGCGTCGTAGGCAACGCGTGGTCGTGGCCCGCCTTCTCGAGAAAAATGGATATCGTCCATGTGGGTGCCTTGCATCATCGTGACCTGTTCACCCAGTACGGGGTATTCGATACCCGATACCGGATATGCGGCGACTACGACTTGCTGTTGCGTGCGCGCAATGCGCTGCCGGCGGCCTTTATTCCTCAGGTCACCGTTCGATTGGCGGCGGGTGGTGTCAGCCGACGTGACGTCGGCGTATTCCTCGAAACGTATCGCGCAAAGGTTGAATCGGGCGGCCGGCTAAAAGTCGCCGCGCGTGTGGAACGTTTCCTCGCGCATTTGAAATGGCGCGTGAGAAGGGTTCGGGAAGGGGTGTCATGAAATAGAGGCGCCGGATAAATCGGCAATCCTGTTGCGAACGATGGCGGTCAGACTGAATGCGAGCGTGGTGTGGCGGCATACCGCTTGGTCAGCAGGAGCGCTGCCGGTCCATGATCCATGAGTGTCGCATTCCTGTCGCACGGAGCTGATCACGCATGAATACCGAGCGGATCATTCTCGTCAATATGACGAGCCTGTTTCAAGGCGGACCCAAGATGGTGGGGCTTGGCCTACTGGACGGAATTTCGAGTCCACAGTGCAGGCACTATCACTGGATTCTGTTGCTGCCGTCCGGAGTAGGGTTCGAGGAACGGGTGCGGGCGTCGAGCCTGCAAGCGGAAAATGTAGAGTACGCGTTCGTCAATTATCCCACGAAGCGTTTGAGATTCGTCACCAAGCTGTTCTTCGATCATCTGTACGTTCCCTACGTTTGCAGCAGGCGGAAAGTCGACACCTTATTCATGACGGCGAACTTCGCCTCGCTTTTTGTCCTCGGTCGCAAACAGATCGTATTGCAACATAACCCGCACTATCTCGAGGACGGTCCGACGGAACGTTTCGAAGGAGCGTCTCTCCGGTTCCTGCTCGAGCGTGCCCTGTTTCGTGCCACCACGCTTTTACGCGCGCGCTATGTCGTTCAATTAGGCTGCATCAAGGAGCGACTGGCAAGTCGATACCCGGTCGTTCCCGAGAACATCTCCATCATCACCATGGTGCCTGTCCGCTCGGAGGCTTCGGCGGCGGACGTGCAGCAGGCGCGGGAGAAAGTCGCGCGCGAACTGGCGCGCAGTGAGCCGCCGTCGCTCAATCTTTTCTTTCCGGCGAAATTTCACTGGAACAAGAACCACCAGCTTCTGGTGCCGCTTGCGAAGGCGCTCAAGGATCGCGGCCTGTCCGTCCGATTTTTCGTCACGCTCGAACACGACTGCGACTTTCTCAAACAGGTCGAGGCGGCCGGTCTCGACACGTCGATCTGCAATCTTGGATATATCGATCATCGGGTGATCGGTTCGCTGTATTCGATGTTCGATGGACTTTTCTTCCCGACGTATTCGGAGAGCTTCGGTTTTCCCTATGTTGAAGCGATCAACGCACTCGTTCCGATCATCACGACGGACTTCGACTTCTCGAGGGAGGTTTGCGGGGATGCCGCGCTCTATTTCACGCAGAACGATGTCGTGGGTGCCGTGCACGCGATAGATCGACTGGGGACACCGGACGTGAAACAAGGACTTGCCGACAACGCGAGGAACAGAAGGCGAATGTTCTCTCACGACTGGCATGACGTGATTGACTCAATCTTCTTAGGAAGCAATGATGAAAATTCTCTTCAATGCACTCGTATTGGGTAAGCGGCCTGCCGGCTATACGACGGTCATCCGGGAATACCTTCGGGCCTTGAACGAGGGCGACGGCGGTGGAGGGCGAGATGTCAAACTATATGTGCTGATACAGCGTCCCGCGCTGCAAAACGTCGATCCCGACCACGAACTCGAAAAAAATGGCCTTATACATTTCATCATTTTTCCGAAGCTTAGTACGCCTATCAGGGTGTTACTGGAACAAGTGGCCACGAACTTCTTCGCGCTGAAGCATCGCTGCGACCTGATCCATTGTCCCGCGACGCTGGGGACCGTTTTCCCGTTGAAACCCCAACTGTTGTTCTTTCATACGTCGACGACATTCATGCTGCCGAGGCGCATGCATGGACGAGGGGCCGTTGCGACAAAGCTAACGAACTGGATTATCCGGCGCTCCGCTGTGTCATCGAGGCAGGTCGCCGTGACGACGAGAACAACGGGAAGCGAACTGGAACAATACGTCGGTTCCACATTGCCCTTGACCGTCGTGGGTTGCGGCGTGTCGACCCTGTCCGACCAGGAGTCGGAAGTATCGCCCGCTGTGGCGGAAATCGGGCGAACGCCGTTCATTCTTTATGTGTCGAGTTTCTACAGACTTAAGAATCAGAAGCTCCTTATCGAGACCGCCGCCCGGTTGAAAGGAATGCAAGTCGTTCTCGCAGGTTCACCGGCGCAGTCAGACTACTTTGACGAGTGCGCAGAATTGATCAAGCGTCTGGATGCGCCGGTGCACATCGTCGGCACAATCAATGATGCAACGCTCGCGTATCTCTATCAGAAGTGCAAGGTTTATGTGTGTCCGTCCTTGTTCGAAGGCTTTGCGCTGACGCCACTCGAGGCCCTAAGGTTCGACAAACCTGTCCTGCTGGCGCGCTCAAGTGTTCTGACCGAGGTGTACGGGGCCGGCTTCAGATATTTCGATAGCAACTCGCCCGTCGAACTTGTCGACGCAATCGAGTCTGTCGACGACGCCTACCGCGAGTTCTGTACGCGCCATCCCGTGCTTCAGAAATATGACTGGAAGACGTTCGCACAGGCGAATCTGCGGCTTTATGACCGGGTCGTTCAAAGAGATGACGCTGCCACGGCCGGAACCTTGTTGTGATTGGAAGCGGGTCGAATCGCGTTCGATACGCAATAGAAGCGTGGATCATCGTGATCGGTGTCGTGTTTGCAACGCCCGGCGTTGCAACCGACAATCCGAATCTCGCGCAGAAATCAATCGATGTCGACGTATCCAGACCATTCGACGCCTTGCGGCAGGACGAAATGGGGCGCATGCGCAGTTACTTTCAATCCGCATCGTGGGAGTACCCCATCCCGCGAATAACATCGGAGAAACTAAAACTCATTGGACTTCGCGGTGTCCGGTTGATCAACGTGGAGAGCAATAGAGCTGTGCGCTCGGTGAGGGCCGACGGCACGCTTTCGTTCGACTTCAGCTTGCTGTTACCAGCGCTGGCTGACTGCAGACGATACAGGTTGATCCCACACATCGTGGTCGGCCAGAGAATGCAGGACCGCCTTGCGATACGAGGGAAGCTCGCCGATTACGGCATTGCCGACCGGCGGGCGTACGAGGACTATGCGTTCGCGTTGATGAAGTTCGTTGTCGAGGACCAGGGCTTGTCGAACGCGGATTTTGAAGTGGCGAACGAACCCGACACGAATGGCGCGGCGTGGCTCCTGGAAGGCGCGCATGCGAGCGGGGCGCCGGAAATGTACGACGCGTATCTGGCGCTCTACGAGACATGGGCGAAGGCCGCCGATCGGCTCACCCGAGCGTTTCCAGACGCACATATCAGGCTGGGCGGCCCGGCGTTGACACCGTTCACGCTTCACTACGGCGAACTCGAATGGGCTCGCCAGTTCATCGCGGACGTCGCGCGACGACGACTTCGGCTGGATTTTTTCTCCGTGCATCTTTATGGCGATCAGCAGGCGTTGCGGGGCGCGCCGCCGAACAGCCCCTATCCGAGCCTGGCGGACGGATTGGCCCATTACAGACGTCTGCTGAAGGAAAGTGGTCTTGCGCGTGTTCCGCTCTATGTGACCGAATGGGGTGCATGCTCCGATACCGGTGACAGCCCTTGCGGGGCGACCAACGCAGACGAAGCCGGCGCGGCCTGGGCCGCCAGATTCGTCATTGAAATGGCGGGTGATGGAGTCGATGAGGGGATAGCGCTCATACTGCGCGATCACCTTACGGAAGACGGCACGCGAGACAATCTTTCGTGGCCCGCCTTTCTGCTGGCGGACGGCCAAACCCCGAAAGCGTTGTACAACGTGGCTCGGCTCTTCAGGCGAATGGGGGACCGGCGATGGGCCGCGTCAGGGGGGGATGATGCTACGACTGTTCTTGCAAGCAGTTCAGGGTCGCGCGTCACCGTCATGGTGGTCAACCAGCAGTGGGATTTCAGTCGATCCGTCGACGAAGCTACCCCTACCCGGCTCAGCGTGACCGTGCGCCCCTGGCATTCGCGAAGTGATCGGGTCAATTTCGTCCGGTATGTGATCGACCGTATTCATAGCAACGTTTACCGCAGTCGGCAGCCCGGTGCTCGGGGCGTCAAGGCGGAACTGCAATCCGCGGAACAGGGAATAGCGAAGGTGGTCAACGGCGCGTTGCATCTTCCGAGTGTGATCGCGGAGCCGTCCTCGATCACTTATTGGGAGATTACGGACTACCAGCGCCGCTAGCCTCGAGTCGGCATTCCGGGCACTGTGTGAATCTGTCAGGCACTGGCAAACCCCGTATGCTGCAGGTTTTTCTCGAAGTCGGCGTAAGTTGCGGCGATACCGTCTCTCAAGGAAATCGTGGGCGACCAGCCCAGATCGGCCAGCTTCGATACGTCGAGCAACTTTCTCGGCGTCCCATCGGGTTTCGACAAGTCGAATTTCAGTGGTCGGGAAAAGCCGACGACATCGCAAACCAATCGGGCAAGGTCAGCAATCGCTATGTCCTTTCCATATCCGACATTAAATACGTCTTCCGACGGGTCGATATTCAACAGGGCGAGTACCGCGGATGCCAGATCGTCGACATGAAGGAATTCCCGTCTCGGCGATCCAGAACCCCATACGGACATCGATTCGAGTCCGTTCAGCTTTGCCTCGTGGGCCTTGCGGATGAGGGCGGCGAGCACATGGCCGCCTTGCAGATCATAGTTGTCGTTCGGGCCATAGAGATTTGTGGGCATGACGGATATGAAGCGGGTTCCGTACTGCTGGTTATACGTTTCACAAAGCTTGAGGCCTGCGATCTTTGAGATGGCATAGGCTTCGTTGGTTTGTTCGAAACCGCTCGTGAGCAGGTATTCCTCTTTGATCGGTTGAGGGCAAAACTTTGGGTAGATGCACGATGAACCGAAGAAGACCAACTTCTGCACGCCGCTCTTGAATGCGGCATGAATTACATTAGTTTCGATGACGAGGTTCTCGTAGAGAAACGAGGCCGGCAGCGTCGAGTTGGCGTGAATTCCCCCCACCTTGGCGGCGGCCAGCAGGACGACGTCGATATTCTCACGGGCAAAGAACGCCATCACGGCGCGCTGGTCCAGCAGGTCCAGAGACTGTCTCGATGCTGTGATTACGTGGTGATATCCACAACTGGAAAGGCGCCGTAACAGGGCCGAGCCGACCATGCCTCGATGCCCGGCAACAAAGATTCGGGAGCTTTCTTTCATGACAGTGCTCAATAGTCGATAGAGAAGCGTCGGTCGGAA
Source organism: Paraburkholderia sp. BCC1876 (assembly GCF_902833695.1). NCBI lineage: Bacteria > Pseudomonadati > Pseudomonadota > Betaproteobacteria > Burkholderiales > Burkholderiaceae > Paraburkholderia > Paraburkholderia sp. BCC1876. Next base: position 454,495 of record NZ_CADFGI010000006.1, read on the forward strand.
GGTGGGCTGCCACCAGGGCTAAACAGAAAAGGAGCGAAGACGCGTGCGGTTTTCCAGCTTAGTCATGCCTACGACTCATTCGACGTTCATGGCGGACGCTGCCAAGATATTGGCGCGACGCACGGGCGCCTCCGTGCGGCCGTCCTGCAGGATGTGAAGGTGGTCCGGTCGTGACGTGGCCAGTTGAAAGCCGCATCAGCCAACCTCATGCCATATTCGGCCATCCCGTCGTGTGACCGTCGAATCGATCCTATTCTTTGTGGACGCGTGAAAGAGGTCCGCGGGCCATCTTCTGCCGTACGCCGCCTCTCTCCCGGAATGTCCGGTGTGCCGGGCGCATGCGATTGGCTCTCTTCGGGGATAAAAATGGAAGCTCTATCGTTAGCGGGTAACGCAGAAGTCGTCCAGGAATCGGAATTGGAGGTGATCTCGTTTGCAGGCGAGATGCTGGCCCTGATCATCCGGGATTCGTTCTCTAGAAGCGGCGTGAATTTTCTTACACCGAAGGAGTTCCCTCAGCAGGTCGCGTACATCGAACATCCCGCCGGAAAATTGATCGAGGCGCATCTTCACAATAAGTTGGCGCGGCGCGTCGAGTGCACGCAAGAGGTGCTTTTCGTCAAACGTGGAAGCATCCTGGTGAAGCTCTACACGGCTGATCGGGACTACCTGTCGAGCCATGTGCTATACGCGGGCGATGTCATCCTGCTGGCATCGGGCGGCCACGGGTTCGAGATGCTGGAGGACGCTTCGTTTATCGAAGTCAAACAGGGCCCCTATTTCGGTGAGCACGATAAGGTGCGCTTCACGCCCGCTGGACTGAGCCGGTGCAGCGAAGCGACCAATGGCCGAGGCGCCGAGCTTGAAATCAAGAAGGGCGCGCTATGATTCCTGTGAATGAACCGCTGCTCGACGGGAATGAAAAAATCTACCTGAACGAGTGCATCGAGAGCGGGTGGATCTCGTCGGACGGCGCATTCGTCGAACGTTTCGAACAGGCCATGGCGGATTACGTCGGCCGCAAACACGCGATTGCCGTCGCCAACGGCAGCGCGGCGTTGGACGTGGCGGCCGCGGGTCTGAAGCTCGGCCCCGACGACGAAGTCATCATTCCCACGCACACAATCATTTCCTGTGCATCGGCCATCGTTCGCACCGGTGCCCGATTGAGGCTGGTCGACTCCAGTCCGGATACATGGAATATGGACGTGACGAAAATCGAGGACGCCGTCACGAGTCGGACGCGCGCGATCATGGCGGTGCACACATTCGGTCTGCCAGTGGACATGGCGCCCCTGTTAGATATCGCGAAGAAATACGGCCTCACTGTTATCGAAGATGCCGCTCAGGCGATCGGCCAGACATACAACGGCGCGAGATGCGGCAGTTTCGGCGACGTCTCGTGCTTCAGCTTCTACGCCAACAAACACATCACGACGGGCGAAGGGGGCATGATCGTCTGCGATGACGACGCGCTGGCCGCACGCATGAGAGGTTTGCGAAACCTGTGTTTCAAGCCGGAAAGGCGATTCGTCCATGAAGAGCTCGGGTGGAATTATCGAATGAGCAACCTCCAGGCCGCAGTCGGGTTGGCGCAATTCGAGAAGCTCGATGCGCACATTGCGCGAAAGCGCGAGTTGGGACGGCGCTATGAATCCCTTTTGCACAGCGTCCGGGGAATCGAACTGGCGCCGCTCACGCAGTCTTATGCCGACAATGTCTATTGGGTTTTCGGCCTGATACTCGAAGACAGCTTGCCCATTGGCGCCGACGAGGCGCGCTCCCTCCTGGCGGAGGCTGGTGTCAGTACGCGGCCTTTCTTCTGGCCTATGCACGAGCAACCGGTTTTTCTCAAGCAGGCGTTATTCGACGGAGAACGTTTTCCGATTGCCGAGCGCATGAGCCGCCGGGGGTTCTATCTGCCGAGTGGTCTTGCGCTTTCCGAAGCGCAGCAGGACCACGCGGTCGCCGCGGTGCGCAACCTGCTGGCCAGGTTTCTCTAGGCGATGATGCAACGACCGGCCGCTCCGCGCCGTGCACTTTTCGGCATGTCATCGCGTCTTTTCGGCATGCTGCCATTCGGCGTCGGCAAGTCCGAGGGACGGGACCGGGACCGTTACCGACGCGCTGCGCTCACCACTTTTTGCAACGTCTTTAGCTCGGGTCTGGCTTTCTTCGTCCTGATTGCGTCGGTATCCTGGACGCTTCCGTACCTCGGCCAGCAACGCTTCGGTGTCTGGATGACGATCTCGAGTCTCGCCGTCACGCTATCGATGCTGGACTTTGGAATTGGCAACGGGCTGGTCAACCTGGTTGCGACGGCACGGGCGAACGACGACGTCCGTCGCATCCGCGAGTTGATCACGCATGGCGTGTGGCTGCTGGTGTCGGTCGGTACCTTAGCGGCAGTCTGCCTGTTCGCGGGACTGCACTTCGTCAACTTGAGAACCCTCATCAACTACCCTTCCGAAGGCGCCGCCAACGAGACGCTCCTGGCCGTGACGATCTTCCTTGGTCTTTCGTGCCTGAACATTCCCCTGGGAGGAGTCAAGCGGGCTTTCCACGGTCTTCAGCGAGCGTGGGAGCCTCATATTGTGAACTCCATCGGGTATCTGATCTCTCTGCCGCTTTTGTATTGGGGTTCGGCACATCAGGTGTCGATTCCGTGGCTCGTGTGCAGCACGTACGGCGTGCAGGTCGGCATAGGCTTGTGCCTGGTGCTTCGGCTCAATCGACGAGGGCTGTTCAGAACCCGGTTACGCGCGGAGCCGGGGACGATGTGGCGCGATTCGAAAACGCTACTGCGCATGGGGACGCTGTTCTTTGTCTTACAGATTGGCGTCATGTGCGCAAGCGGCTTCGATGCCGTTATCGTTTCAAAGTTTCTCGGCGCGTCGGAGGTCGCGAAACTGGCGGTAGCGCAACGTCTGTTCCAATTCCTGACCGTAGGCATTGCGATGCTCACGGTCCCGCTATGGGGCCTCTATGCCGATGCAAAAGCACGCGACGACCGGGGCTTCATATCCATGACGTTGAAGTTTTCCATGCTGGGTGCCGGCTCGATCGCGATCGTGACCAGTGGGTTGATACTGGCAGCGTCGCCGTGGTTGCTGAAGGAATGGGTTGGAAATCGTCTCAATGTTCCATTCGCGCTTCTTTGTGCGATCGCGGTCCTGTCGGTTTCCGATGCGCTGGGCAATTCCTTCGCGATGTTCCTCAATGGCGTCGGAGAACTGAGATCGCAACTGGTCGTCGTCGTGCCGTTCTGCGTGATCGCACTTTCACTCAAGCTATGGCTGGTTTCCACCTTCGGTGAAGTCGCATGGGTGGTGTGGTCGACCGTGATAGCCAGCGTCGTGTCCTACACCTTCTACCTTAGCCTGTTCAGAAAGCGCATATTCGCTCACACCGTTGCACCGGGCGAGCGAGGCACGAGCTCAGCATGAGGACGTGGCGACTGTCCCGAAGACAGGTCGGCGATGGCGTTATTGAGCGCAACGATTTGCAAAACGTCGCGATGCCGTTCGCGCCAATGTCTTGCCACATTCGGTCAGGCAGGTCGTCCAACCTGAATGCCATCTACATTCAAGGCACGCGGCGATAACGATGAGATGCGACACGAGATCACGGAGTGCAGTCATGCAAAACGTAGTGAGTTATGAAGGCGCAATGGCCGTAGCGAGCGAGGAGGTCCCGGTTGCCTTGTCCTGCCGTCGGATTGTTCCGGTTATTCTCCCAGGCGGGTCAGGCACACTCCTTTGGCCGTTGTCGCGCGAGCAGTTTCCGCCGCAGTTGGTCGGTGTGCTGGAACATGACTCGCTGTTACAGGCGACTGTCGCGCGGATGGCGGGATTCGCAGGCGACTTCGACTTCGACGTCGAGGACCAGCCGACGATCGTGTGCGGCGAGGCACATCGTTTCACGACGGATGAGCAGGCGCGACTGTGCGGCGTCGCGGCGAAGATCATCGTCGAGCCTGCTCGCCGCGATACCGCGCCGGCACTCACGCTCGCCGCGCTTGCGGCCATCAGTGACGATGAAGATGCGATCCTGGTGGCGATGCCGGCGTGTCATTCCATCCCGGACCGTGGCGCGCTACATCGGGCCATAGCGGTTGCCGCGGAACACGCCGACAGCGGGATGATCGTGACACTCGGCGTTCCGCCCACGCGGCCCGATACCGGCATCGGTTATATCCGCATCGGCGAGGCGCTTGCGAATGGCGCTTATTCGATCGATCGGTTCGTTGAACATCCCACGGCGGAACTCGCCGCGCAATACGTCGAGTCGAACACCTACTGGTGGAACAGCGGCATCTTCATCGTGCGGGCGCGCGTGTGGCTTGATGCGCTCGAGCGTCTCGGCGGTGACATGCAGGCGAGGTGCGCCGCGGCGCTCAGGGAAGGAACGGCGGACGGCAACCTCATTCGTCCTTGCCCGATCCAGTTCGGCCGCGTGCCCTCCGATTCCATCGACGATGTGGTGATGGGGCACATCGGCAAAGCCGACTCGCCTTGCAAGGGTGTGGTCGTGCCGCTGGTGGCGGGGTGGTCGGATCTCGGCTCGTGGAACGCGGTGTGGGAGGCGAATGAGAAGGACGGACTCGGCAACGTCGCGAGCGGGCGCGTTGTTTTCGAAGGGGCGACGTCGAGCTATGCACGAGCGGAGGGCGGGCGACTGGTCGCCTGCGTCGGCACGTCCGACGTCGTTGTCGTCGACACCGACGATGCAGTGCTCGTCGTCGAGCGATCGCACGCACAGGACATTGGCCGACTGGTTGCGCGTATTCGCGAACAGCACGCGCCCGAAGCCGAGATGCATCGCAAGGTGCACCGTCCGTGGGGCTATTACGATTCGATTGAACACGGCGAGCGCTTCCAGGTGAAGCGGATCATGGTGGCGCCCGGCGCGCGCCTGTCGTTGCAAATGCATCATCATCGCGCGGAGCACTGGGTCGTCGTGCGCGGCACGGCACTCGTCACACGGGGTGAAGAGCAGTTTCTTCTATCAGAGAATGAGTCGACGTTCATTCCGGTTGGCGAGCGACATCGGCTGGAAAATCCGGGCAAGGTGGAACTCGAAATCATCGAGGTTCAGTCGGGCACTTATCTCGGCGAGGACGATATCGTGCGTCTCGACGACTGCTACGGCCGTATCTGACCATACCGTAACTGCAGGCTGTTAATGCGCAATGATCTGCGCATTCCTGCGTCGCATCAGCCGCGACAGGCGAATCATCATCGCCGCGGCTTTTCAAGGGGCGGCGGCTGCTCGCGCGGGCACGCGAGGCGAGGCATCACCGCTTTCTCGCGACGAACGTTGCCGACAGGTCGCCGGCACTCAACTCGCCGCCCATCCACTTCACGCTGTCCAGAACCTCGAACCCGCTGAGGTCCAGCATCAGTTCGACTTCGGGCCGGAACATATAGCGCATGACATGCGTCTCCAGAACGGTCTCGACGCATTGCGTTTTCCAGTCCGTCAGCAGGGTGGTGTAATTGACCGCGACAGTATTGTCGTGAGGACGCATCGAGGGCTCCGCGATTCGTATCAGATCGGCCTCTTCGTGGGAGGCGCGTTTAACGCGGATGTTGGGCGGATTCGCGAGGACTGCGGGGCCATACCAGCAATCAAACAGGAATAGTCCGGAACGTGGCAGGTGCGTCGCCGCGGTGTGACACATGGCCATGAAGTCGGCGTTGGTCGTTTGATAGCTGGCGGCATGCAACAGCGAGACCACCGCGTCGTAGAGCTCATCCGTACGGACTGTCCGCGCGTCGCCTTGCTGGAACCTCAGTCGCTTCGCCACGGCGCCGGACAGCGTGGTGCGCCTGGCGTCCGCTCGCGCAAGCAAATCGGCGCTCAGGTCAACGCCGGAAACACAGAACCCCGCGGCTGCGAATTCCTCGGCGTGGCGTCCCGCGCCGCAGCCGAGATCCATCAGGTGACCCCCGACTATTCCGTACCGGCCGAGCAACTCGGTGACAAACGCCACTTCAGCTTTGTAGTTCTTATCACGATAGAAAACGTCGTAATACCGCGAGTATTTCGTGCCGAAGCTCATAGAGCGACTCCATGTTTCGTCGTGTCGCGGTGCCGAAATCCGCGCGTGCCGCGAGCTAGCTGGTGTTTCTTCGAATGCAGCCATGCCAACGGTGCGCGTTCATGTCCGAGCGTAGCCGTCGAGCAGTTCAGGGCTACGCGCATGACTGATTTCGGCAAGGTGTTGGCGGGTCTGATGCTCTGTTGCGCGTGCAACTGTATGAGAAGGCCTTATTCATCTCGACCGGGTTGAAACGCCAGGTGCCAGGTGCGAACTGCGTGCCGCCGTGATTCTTCTTCCCGCCGGCGAGTTCAGAAGATCTTCCGGGCAGTTTTTCCTGGGATGGCGTTCTCGGCCAAAAGCATGGTGTTGCCCGCCACTGCCATAAGGATGGGTCGAAGCGGACGCTAAGCTCCCAAAGTCATGCGCTTTCAATAGTTTTCCAACGCTTGCCAGGGCAGGGCATCTGAAGCCGGAAAAAGGGAGGTGACAGCATGTCTTACGCGACGACCGTGGGCGATACAGCAATCAGCAGCCGCTATCGCCCACCTGGCGAACGCGCGGTGAAGCTGATCGGCATCCTGTTGTACGACGGTTTCTCTCTGCTTGGAGCGGGCACGCTTGCCGAGGCGCTGCATATTGCCAACGAACTTCAGTCTTCCAGTCTGAGAGGAAACGTGACGTATAGCGTCCGTCTCGTCTCAGCCTGCGGTGGCGTGATAGCCTGCTCGTCATCCGTTTGCGTGTGGACCGAACGGCTGGGCGGTCAGCGGTTTCAAAGCTTCGACGTGCTGTATATCGCGGGCGGAACCGGCGCCATGCGCGCGGCCGCGGACGAGGGGCTCATCGAGTTATTGACCATCGCATGTTCGCAAAGCAGCGTAGTCAACCCGCTCGGCAATGGCGACGTGCTTCTCGCGGCGGCGGGTATTTCGCGGCGTGACTGGGCTTCAGTGGATCGCGTTATCTGGAGTCCGGAAACGCCTAACGTCGCGCCGTCGACGGAACGCGGCGATGCGCTCATCAACTCGCTCGCGCTCGTGAAGCGCGATCTCGGACACGACATCGCGACCGCGGTGGCCGATCGCTTCGCCTCTTCCAATGATCAGCATCTGACGACCATGCTCAGCACGGTCGGCGCGACCACGCTGGCGGAAAAGGCACAGGAGTCCGCGCGCTGGATCGAGCGAAATTGCGGACGCCCCATTTCAATAGGCGACGCGGCGCAGGCGGTGGCGATGAGCGAGCGCAACTTTCTGCGGCTCTTCAAACGTGAGATGGGACTGACGCCATCGCAACATCTTCTGCGAGCGCGCCTCAATCTCAGTTGCGAACTATTGGCCAAAAGCGACCTGCCCATAGACAAGATCGCTCGCCGGGTCGGACTGACCAATGGCGAGCGTCTTTCGAAAGTGTTCAGGAGGCAATTTTCGATGTCGGCGACGGAATTCCGCCATAGAAAGAAAGGCGGCGATCTGGCTGATCCCGCGATGGAGACGGAGGCAAGGGCCTGGGACGAGCAATCACGGTTTGCGCGGTAAGGGTTGTGCCGAGATTAAGAATGAGGAGCCCGGAGTGAAGAATTTGAACGGTTTCTTGGAAAGATCGATTCGTATAGTCGCGTTCATCGACTACGACCAGGGCTTTGGCGGGGGGTATCAGCAGGCCAAGAACGCTGCGTTGCTGCTCAAGAAACTTCCTTCGGAACTTTGCGCCGTTGAATTCGTGGCGACGCGGCGATCCAATATCGACGACTTGCGACGCAGCGGCATCGAAGCCGTCTTCTTTCCAGTGCATCGCCTGCGCGGGCTGGCGGCGAGACTCGGTTCGATCTATAACCTGGGAGGCCCGCGCGCGTTGCTGCGGCAACCGGGCAGGATTACTTCGGTAGACCGCCTGCTTTCGCTGATGCGCGCGGATATCGTGTACTTTACAACGCCATCCTACCTTGCACTGCAGATCGACCGATTCAACTACCTGTTCACTGTTTGGGATCTGTCGCATCGTGACGAAGTCGAATTTCCCGAAGTCCGGATCAGGCACGAATTCGAACGCCGCGAATTGCTTTACGAATCCGCCTTGAAGAAGGCGAGCGGCATCTTTGTCGATTCCCGGGCAGGCCGCGAGAATGTGGTCAGGCGATATTGCGTCGACAGCGAGCGCGTGCATTTGATGCCATTCTCGCCTGCGCGCGCCACCGTACTTTCCGACGAGGCGTACGCGGAGAACTTCATCGATGTTCGGACGAAGTACGACATGCCGCGCGATTTTCAATACGTTTACTATCCGGCGCAGTTCTGGTCGCACAAGAACCACGTGTTTCTGTTGAAGGGGCTGCACATGCTGGAATCTCGCTACGGCATCCGTGTAGGCGCTGTCTTCACCGGAAGAGATTTCGGCAATATGCGATATGTGCGTTCGGTCGCCGCCGATCTCGGTCTGAGCGACCGCGTGTTCTTCCTCGGGTTCGTTCCGGATGAAGACGTGCCCTACCTGTATCGCCAGTCGATCGCGTTGGTGATGCCCACCTATTTCGGCCCAACCAATCTGCCGCCGCTCGAGGCGTTCAGCCTGGGCGTACCGGTGCTTTACCCGGACCTCGAGACGCTGCGCGAGCAGGTCGGCGACGCGGGACTCCTGATCGATCTGGCTCGACCCGACAGCATGGCGGACGCGCTCTACAGGCTGATCGAGCAGCCCGCGTTACGCCAGGAGATGATCGCGCGTGGCAAGCGGCGTCTTGCGAGCCTCGATGACGAGGACCGCTTGTCGACGCTCGAACGCGTGCTCGAACGATATCGTGCGCGTGCGGCATGTTGGAGTGAGGAAGTCTGGATGAGTTAGAACACAGTGCGTCGATCCCAATCGACAACGTGTTCGTGACGCAAGGGAGTGCGGTCACCGAGGCAAGCACGAGGCAGGGGCTGGCGGGTGGCGAGGGGATCGGCGTGTCCGGCAGTCGCTGCTGAACGCCGATCGATCTGGATAACATTTCTCGAACCTTTATGAATGCCGCCACTCTGCAATTGAAGGTAATCACGAATCCCACGGAGTTCTACGCGTTGCGAGAGGAGTGGGACGCGCTCTGGTCGGGAGCAAACGGCCGCCATCATCAAGCCTTCACGGTTTGCTGGCTTTGCTGGCTACGCATCGCCAGGCCGCGCGCGAGAAAACTGCGCATTATCCTTTTGCGTGAGAACGGGCGGCTTGTCGCCGTATGGCCGCTTGTGAGCTACAGGAAATTTTTCTGGACCGTTCTTCGCCCGCTGAGTCCTGAAGCCACCGATCACACGAGCGTTCTTGTGGAGGATGGGCCTTCGACATTCGCTGTCGTCGAGCAGTTGTGGCGCGCAGCGCATCAACGTTGCGATTCCGACATCATTCTGTTGCCTTACCTCAGCGTAAATTCCGATCTGCACAGCCTTGCGTCGCATCACCGACGCGTCATGGTCGCGAGACAACATTTTTCCGCAGTCGCAAAGTTGCGCTCGGAAAACGACTGGGGTGCCTATTGCGCTTCGCTCGGCATGCTCTCGGGAAGAAAGCCCGGCGCACGCCAACGTCGTCTTGAGAAACAGGGCGAGGTGGAAATACGTGTGCTGGGTCCCGACGACGCAGCCGAGAACGAAAAGATGGTCGACTGGATGCTGGCGTGCAAGCGCGAGTGGGCGGATCGTGTCGGCAAGAAGGGAGAGTGGCTGTTCTCGAATGACTACCGCGATTTCCTCATCGACTTGTTGAACCAGCGACAGGATGACGTCCTCGCGCGCCTGCTGGTGGTGTCTCTCGATGGCGCAGCGGTCGCCGTCAACGTGCTCGGGCTAGGCAAGCGTTGCATCGACGGCGTCATTGGAAGCTTCGATCCGAAGCACGGCAAGTTCGCCCCGGGCACCATCGCCATGGAGGCGAGTGTCAAATGGGTGTTCGAGCAAGGATTCGATCTCGACATGGGTGTGGGGCCGGAGAACTTCAAGGGCTATTGGAGCCGCGATAACTTTACGGCGGTGTGGAGCATGCAGATCGCGAACACGCGTTGGGGCCTGCTCGCCTTCTCCGCGAGTACCCTTCGTCAGACGCTCTCTCAACGGGTCGCCGGGTTGCGCACGTCCTCCAGGCCATCTGACCTGACACCGTGATTCAGGGAGAGATTCAGTCCATGTGGGGCGACGGGGGCGCCCCACATGGCGTGGTCCGTGTCTCGCGCCGTTGCTGTTCGAGTGTCTCGCGCGGCGTATGGCCGAACTCTGCCCTGAAAATCCGGTAGAAGTATTTTTCGTCCGTGAAGCCATGACGCCATGCGATTTCCCGGATGCATTCCGTGGGGCAAGCAGGCGACGACAACACCTGATAGACCCGCTGCAGCCGTCTGTGGCGGATTTCGCGCATGACCCCGCCGGTGCTTTCGAAGAGTCGATAGAGCATGGCTCGCGACAGGCCCACGTCCCTGCAGATCTTTTCGGGCGTCAGATCGGGTTGGAGCAGGTGGTCATCGATATAGCGCTGGGCGCGATGAAGCAGCAGATCCCGAATCGGTGTCTGCGCGGCGACCAGCGTGTCCAGTTCCGGCTGAAGGCTCGCCTTCAGCAGCGCTGTGGTCGCCTGAACAATGTGCGGTACATCGCGGCGAGTGAGTTGGGGAAGGGTGTTGTACAGCGACGTGAGGTAGTCGCTGAACAATGATCCGACGCCCCGCGTCAATGAACAGCCGTGCAACCTCCCGGTGTCGGCCGGAAGCCATTCCCTGGGCACGGACAGGGAAATCTCGCTCCCTGGCGTAATGATGCGCTCGAACGGGCTCGCGAAATCCAGCAGATACAGATCCCCGGGCCGCTTGAGCGTTGTCGACGCGGCGGATCGCAGCACGGCCGTGCCGCTCATCTGCAGACTGAAACTATGGAAGTCACGTTGATCGGCACGGATGCGCGCCGGCGTACGTTTTGAATCGTACGCGACGGACGGATCGGGGTGCCGCCAGGTCCTTCCGGCCAGAATCAGCGGGCCGATCGAGACGCGTTCGCGGCGGGCGTCGAACGGCAGAGCCGATTGATAGGTCGTCGCCATATCGCAATAGGTACTGTGTGCGGCCCAGGCGTCGAAACGTTCGTCGGCGGGCGCGGAGTCCGTCGAAAAGCGACGGATGCTCAAACGGGAAAGGTCGGACATGTTGCAGCTCCTGGCACGGCGTTCGTTAGTCGCGACTGGCGTCGAACGTTAAAAGAGAAATTGCCTGTATTGTCATTTAACGGTCTGAATCAATTAACCGGGGTTTATACGAGTGGCATAGACGATACTGTTCTCGCGCAACGCAAATCCACTCAAAATAGAGACGCCATGGCACCCCGTCCAATCGGCGGCCAACTTAAGATGTGGCCTGCATTAACTGATTATCCATCGTTGATTTAACAGTTATCTGGAATGCTCTTTTTGTGAAAGTGGGATTTAACAAAAAATAAAATCGGCAACAGTTACCCATCGCCGGATTGTTATAACCGGTGGGCTTGTTTAAATGGGGGCCGCCGATTGCTTATTGTTTTATCACCTGCACAACCTACCCGTCGTCGAATGTTGCCGCAGCAGAGGCGCGGCAGGCGTGCGTGCGCTGCTGTGTCGATTCGACAGCACGATGTATGACCTTTTTAATCTGGGGATAGCCATGAAATCCATCGCAGCGGTTGCGGTTGCGACCTGTCTCGTGTTGTCCGCCTGTGGCGGCGACGATGTGTCCAACCCGACGGGCAGTCCCGCATCGGGGTCGACCGGCACGACCTCGACGCCGGGTACTCCGTCCAACCCGAGTGGTGGCAGCACCGTCAAGGCGGGTTGGTCCGCTGCGGCCGCTGTGGACGGCAAGGGTCCTGAATTTTTGCCCTCCGTGACCGTCGATGCGCAGGGCAACGCGCTCGCCCTATGGATGACGAACGGCCCGAATGGCTCCCTCGGCAACGAGATGTGGTCGAGCCGCTATGTCCCCGGCACCGGCTGGGCGACACCGACACGCGTCGACACGTCCGACGGCACGTACGCCATGAACGCTCCCGGGACCAGTGCGCCGCTGCTGGTCGGCAGCGCCGATGGTCATGCGGTGGCGCTGTGGCAACAGTTCCTTGCGGGCACTGGGTACGGGCTGTGGGCGCGGCCCTACGATCCGGCGACTGGCTGGGGCACGGCGGTGGAGCTCTCGCCCGACGAGACCAGCTACGCCTGGTCAGCGGGGATCGACGGCAAGGGCAACGCGATCGTCGCCTGGCAGCAGAAGGCCGGTGTCGCCGATACGGCCGTCTTCACGAGCCGCTATACCGTCGGCGGTATGTGGTCGTCTCCCGAGCAGATCGTGCAGCCTGTGCAGACGGGCCCCGGGGCGGTTATCGGCGTCAGCGGAGAGGGCATCGACAATGTCGAGTTGAATCTCTCGGTGACTTCGTCGGGGAATGCGGTGCTCGCATGGCGGCAGACGGACAAAACGCATTCGGCGTTGTGGGCGACAACCTACGACCCGTCCAACGGCTGGGCCAATGCGAATCCGGTGGTACTCGAACCGGGCAGTCCATCAGGCAAGTCGGTCTTCGCGCCGGCCGCCGGCATGGATGCGAAAGGCAACATCACGCTGGTCTGGGGTGAGGTCGATATCGACAGCAAGGCGCACACCACGACGATGTCCGAGCGCTATGTCGCGGGCACCGGCTGGCAGGCCGCGCAGCCGGTGGCGCCCTTCGTCGATACGACAGATGCCGGTTATTCCCCGCAGCTGGCCATCAACGACCAAGGCATTGCGGCCGTGACGTGGATCCGGCCGGACGGCACGTTGCAGGCCAGCGTGGCTGATGCGAACGGTGCCTGGGGGCTGACACAACAACTGACCGCACACGTATACCAGTTGAACGCGCGGCAGCCGGAGATCGCCGTCGATACAGCGGGCAATGCGACGGTGGCCTGGCAGGATTCGAGCACCGCGACTTCCACTGACATCGTCGCTAACCGCTACGCGAACGGTGCGTGGGGCACGCCTGTGCTGTTCGGTCAACAGCCGCAGGATGCGACCTGGCCCGCGCTGGCGGTCAACGCATCGGGCCTGACGGCGCTCGTCTGGGCGCTTTACAAGGACGACACCGTGGGCGACCTGCTGCAGTCGAGCTTCTATACGCCGGGTTCGTAAGCCGCTTTATCGCGACGCGGCGTGAGGTCGATCGCCGACCCAATCAATAAGAAACGGGAACAAATAAATGGATATTCACAAAGCAGTCAGAACCGCCGTGGGGATCGTCGCCAGCGGTCTGATCCTGTCGGCCTGCGGGACCACGCAGATGAACATGATCCATGTCCAGAACTCGACCGCGAAGACGCTGGGGCTGGGTTCGTCGGACGAGATCACGATCGACAATATCCAGTACGGACAAAAGAACGCGCTCGGTGGGCAGGAGGTGAAGTACGACGCGACGACCGGCAAAGGACGGCACTTCAGGTGCACGGTTTTCATGATTCCGGGACTCACGCCGATCAATCCGGCCACCTACAACGACTGGGAATGTCATCCACGGTGATGACGGGGAGGGCACTATGACAGCGACAGTATGCCGATGTCTCGCAGCCTGGTTCATCGCGACCGCATTGGCGGGGTGCATGGTGCCGCCGCAAAACCGGGCCACGGTCGGCGCGCGATCCGATGCGCCGCTGACCACGGCGGACTGGGCCAAGGTCATCGACAATGATCGCGCCTCGGTGCGCGCGGGCCAGTTGCCGAAAGAGGTGATCCAGTACGACCTTCAGATAGAAAAGATGATTCCGGAGAGCCAGGAAATCCTGGCCTCTCACGATCAGGCCAAGGCGCACGCCTGGGCGAAAAAAATGAATGCTATCGTCGAAGCGCGAAACAAGGCCACGGAACAGTTCGCGGCCAAAGCAATCGCCAGGAACAATGCCATCGCCAACTCATTCGGTAATGGAAAGCCTGATCCTTGCCTGTCGCCCATGGGCAAGAACACGTGTGCGGCGTCGCCGGCACGACAAGGGGACAGCGTCAATTACTCGGTCGGTCCCGGTGGCTTAGGCGCAACTATCGGTCATTACACCGTCGGGCCTGGCGGCATCGGGGCTGGCGGCTTCTGATCCGGGTCGGGCGCCGCAGCCGGTTGAAACTGACGTATGGGTGCGTTGCAGTTACGATGCCAATCCGCAGTCAGCTTTCGTGACGATCAGGGGAGAGCAAACATGCGTCTCGTACGTTTGGCGCTGCTTGGGTTAGGTGGCGCTGTCGCCGGTTCTGCATTCGCCTACCAGGCTCCTCGAACCCAGGTGTTTCCGCTTTCGATCGTCGATAACCGCCCCTTCATCGCGGCGACGGTCGATGAAAAAGGCCCGTTCTCTTTCATCCTGGATACGGGATCGTCCAGTTCGACCGTCAGTACCGCGCTGGCGGCACAACTGAAGCTTGTCCCCACGGGTGCCGGGACAGGAACGGGTGCCGGCGAGCAACAACTCTCGTTCAGGATCGTTCACCTGAACGATCTGAGCGTGGGTTCGTTCTCAGTCGGCGCGTTGGACATCCCGACGATGGACACGTCCCCACTTAACCGCGTCATTGGATTTCAGCATGTCGACGGTGTGCTCGGGGCGGAAATATTCCACAAAGGCGTCCTGACGCTGGATGCCGCGCAAGGCCAGTTGACCATTCAGGACGAGGATCAATTCAGGCCGGCAGCGGATGCGATCCCGATTCCGTTTTCTCTGGACGAGAACGATATGCCTGTCGTCAAAGCCTCGGTCGCGGGTATAGCCGCCAAGTTTCAGATCGATACCGGTGACCGGTTCAGTCTGACGCTGTTCGGTGACTTCTGGCGGGCGCATCGCCTGGACCAGCAAATGGGGGCGACCGTCGAAGCCATGACCGGCTACGGCGGTGGCGGGCCGATCCGCGGGAGGGTTGGGCGGTCAACGAGCTTTGCGATCGGCGATCTTGCCGTGCCGGCACCTGTCACGCGCCTCTCGCTTCAGAAGGCCGGTGCTTTTACCCGGGCCGATCGTGCAGGGAGCATCGGCATGGGAATCCTGAAGCGATTTAAGGTCTCTTTCGATTATGGTCGTCGCGTGATGTGGCTGTCGAAGAGTGCCGTATTCGATGCGCCCGATCTTTATGATCGAAGCGGCATGTGGTTAGGTCTCGCTCAACCACGAGGGCTTCGGGTCATGGATGTGACGGAGAATGGACCCGCGGCAAAAGCAGGGATCCGGGTCGGTGACGTCATTGTCAAAGTGGGCGGTCTTCCCGCCGGGGCCGCGACCTTATTCACGATACGAGCCATGCTTCAACAGCCGCGCAGGTTGACGGTTCCGATCTTAGTGAGCAGAACGGGCGGCGATCAGCCAATCAGTCTCGTCCTTCAGGATCTGATACCGCCCTGGCAGCGTAACCCGTAGAACGGACACCGGATCAGCAAGACGCGGACAACCTGCCGCCGGGCTACAGGCGCTATCGCACACAGCCCGGCAGCCCACAGGCCGCCAGTTTTGCACGACTCAGAACGCGTGCCGCAAGCCCACCATCCCGACAAACTGCGAAGGCCCGGACGACGGCGTCGTATTCTGCGAATCGCCCACCACCGCCACCGCATTGGTGATCGTCGTGCCCGTGGTGCCGGCCGCGATCAGCGTCTTGCCCTGCGCGTGCTGATACGCCTCCAGCGCGTAGATCGTGGTGCGCGTCGACAGGTTATACGTCTGCTCCAGCGAAATCTGGTGATAGCGCGCCGGGTCGCTCATGCCGTTCGACTTGCTGGCGCTCGTGTAGCTATACCCCGCGCCGATCGTCACCGCCGGCGCGATCCGGTAAGTCGAAATCACGCCATACGTGTTGAACACGGCCTCGCCGGTGAACAGTGAACCCGAGCCCGGCGCGTATTGCACGTTCGAGTAGTTGATCCCGATCATCAGGTCTTTGAGCGTATAGCGTGCCGCTGCGGCGAACAGTTGCGAACTGCGCGCCGTCGCGTAGCCGCTATTCACGGGCGAGTTATCGGCGAAGGTGCCGAGCGCGCCGCTCGTCGCAATGTCCTTCAGCTTCACGTAGCCCGCTGCCACCGCGAAGGGCTGGTAGTCGTAGCGAATCGCCGCGCTGAATTGACTGCCGTTGGCGACGCTGCCCGGCACGCCACCCAGTCCGTATTGCGCGCTGAACTGCAGGCCCGCGAGTGTCGGCGACAGATAGGTGACCGAGTTGTTCAGGCGCAGTGTGGTGTCGAGCGCGTCGAGGTCGCCGGGGTGTGCGCCGGTCGCGCCGGTCAGCACGCCGGTCGGTCCGAGTGCGCCGACCATCTGGAAGTAGGGCGTGTACTGGCGGCCGAGCGTTACCGTCCCGTAGTGGTCGTTGCTGAGACCGACGTACGCTTGCCGGTTGAACATATAGCCCGCGCTGCTCTGCGCGCCCGTCAGTGAATTGAAGCCGCTTTCCAGCCGGAAAATCGCCTTGGTGCCGGCGCCGAGATCTTCCGAACCGAGCAGGCCGAACTTGCTCGCCTGCAGATTGCCCTGGCTCATATAGAAGTTCGAGTGGCCGCGCTGGTTGCTCGAATAGGCGAACGCATTATCGACGACACCGTACAGCGTCACGCTGCTTTGCGCCGACGCGCCGGCCGACAGCAGGGCGCCGGCTATCGGCAGGCACGAGAGGGCGAGGGCGCGGGTGCGCGGGTGCTTGAGTGACTTCATGGCTTGCAGGTCTCCTGATGGGTCTGTGTTCGTTGCTCTGCGGGCTGGGTTTTGTGTGTTGTCGGTGCGGACTCGATGCGTGCTCAGTGCGAACTCAGTGCGGGATCGAAATCGTCACGCAGCGCCAACCGTCCGCCGTGTGATCGGCCACGAGCGTCGCGTGGGTCGACGCGGCGCAGACGATCGCGCGCGCTTCGCTCATCGGCACAAACAGGCGGACTTGCGACTGCGCTTGCGGCATCCACCCCTCGCGTTCGATCGCCATGTGCAGCGTGTTCGCGTCACCGGTTAGCGTGACATGCCAGCGGCCTTGCGCGCCGTCGCGCCATGCTTCGCTTTCGCCGTCGTCCTCGATGCAGCCGCCGCGCGCGATGCCGGCGCCGACGGGCGGCACGGCGATAAACGCGCGCTCGTCGGCAGCGTGGCCGAAGTGCTGTTCCGCGACGTTCAGCGGAATCACACAGCCTTCGCGCAGCAGCACCACCGGTTGCTCGAACGGCGCGGGCAGCGTGACCGTCTGGCCGCCGTCGAAGCGTTCGCCGCTCCAGTACGACACCCAGCGCGCGCCGTCGGGGAGATACACGTCGCGCGTGGTCTGGCCGGCTTCGACCACCGGCGCGACCAGCATCTGCGAGCCGAGCATCATGTCGTCGCCGTCCACCAGACAGCGCGGATCGTGCGGAAACTCGGCGAACAACGGTCGCAGCACCGGTTCGTACGCGCTATGCGATTGCCACAACAACTCGTACAGATACGGAATCAGGCGATAGCGCAGTTTGATCAGCGCGGCGACCTGCTGCGTGACTTCGGGATGCATCCACGGTTCGTTGACGGTGCCGTCGTCGTTCCACGAATGAATGCTGAAGCGCGGCAGGAAAATGCCGAACGCGACCCAACGCGCGAACAGCTCCGGACCCGGCGCGGGGCCCGAGAAGCCGCCGATATCGTGGCCGCTGTTCGATACGCCGGACATCGCGAGGCCGAGGCCCATCTTCAGATTGAAGCGCAGCGTTTCCCACGACGTGTAGTTGTCGCCCGACCACGTCTGCACATAACGATGCATGCCGACGCCGCCCGCGCGCGACACGAGAAACGGCCGCCGCTCGGGCGCGTGTTCGCGCTGCGCGTCGTGCGACGCGCGCATCATCAGTTGCGTTTGCAGCACCTTCGCCTGATGCGCCGGATACGCGTGGCCGAAGCCGTGCGCGATTGCGTCAGGCGACCAGATTTCGAATTCGTTGTTGTCGTTCCACGTCGCCGCGATGCCGTGTTTCAGCAGGCTGTCTTTCACGCGCGACTTCCACCAGTCGATCGTGTCCGGATTCGTGAAATCCAGGTAGGCGCCGACCTCGTCCCAGAACTGCACCCACGCCGGATCGCCGTCGCGCGATTCGATCAGCAGACCGTCGCGCGCGGCTGCCTCGAATGCCGGATGGTCCTGCAGCAGACACGGTTTGATGTTCGCGCACAGCCGCACGCCATGGTCGAGATAGCTCTGCACGAAACCGTCGATGTCGGGAAACTTCTCGTGATTCCAGTTAAACACGTAGCGCTTCGCGCCGATCGACGTATAGCCCGACGACAGATGAAACGAATCGCACAGCACGTCGTGCTCGCGGCATTGCGCAATGAATTCGCCCATGCGTTGCTGCGCGTCGGGCGCGTCGGTGTAGCTCATCGTCGAGCCCGAATAGCCGAGGCCCCATTTAGGCATCCACGCGGGCCGGCCGGTCATCCACGTGAAGCGGCGCACGGCGTGCAAAGGCGTGCCGGGCGACGCGATGAAGTAGTAGTCGAGATCGCCGTGCTCGGCGACGAAGTGCCGGTAGTGGCCGTGATAATTGTCGAGCTCGCGGCCCATGTCGAAACGGCAGTCGGCGAGCGTGTCGTAGAACAACCCGAATCCCGTCGACGTCTCCGGCTGCCACGTCACGTAAAACGGAATGTGCTTGTAGAGCGGATCAGTGCTGCGCGCGCTGTAGCCCATCGCGTCGATATTGCGCATCTCGTAGCTCTGGTTCGCGCGGTCGAGCGAGCCGGCCCGCTCGCCGAGGCCCACGTAAATCTCGTCCTTGCGCCGCTCGACGTAGTGATAAACGCGCTGGTCCCACCAGCCGAAGTTGTAGGCCTGGGTTTTGCGGTCGCTCATCACGCGCTGCCACACGCCCTCGTGCAGGATGTCCCACGCGCAGAAGCCGCCGTCGAGCGTGACGGTCAGGCGAATGCGCGCGGTTTCCACCACGAGCTGCGCGGCGTCGTCCGACACCGCGAACGGCGGCGGCGTGAAGCCGCTCATGTCGCGGCGCTCGCGGCCTTCGAGCGCGACGTCGTCCATGCCGGGGGCGATGGCCCAACTGCGCGGTCCGTTTATCTCGCCGTCCGGCAGCACGAGCACGCGGATGATGTCTTCCGCG
Organism: Paraburkholderia sp. BCC1876; assembly: GCF_902833695.1. Lineage (NCBI taxonomy): Bacteria > Pseudomonadati > Pseudomonadota > Betaproteobacteria > Burkholderiales > Burkholderiaceae > Paraburkholderia > Paraburkholderia sp. BCC1876. The sequence goes on from NZ_CADFGI010000006.1 coordinate 473,650, forward strand.
AGCACGAACAGCTCGATCCGGCATGGCGCCTGCGCCGTCAGAACAAGATGATTGTCGACATGAGACGACAGCGAAAAACGCGGCGGATGTTTCAGATTTGTCAATGAACGCATGATGGGTCGTCGGGTGAGGTCAGGCGGGGGTGCCGGCGCCGGTGTCGGCATGCCGCGGACGCGCGTCGCTGGATACGCCGCGCATCAGAATGATCAGCAACGTTGCGCCGATCAGGTCGAAAGCGCCGAGGGCGCCGAATAGCGGGGTGTAGCCGATCTTGTCGGCCAGCGCGCCGACCAGCAGCGAGAAGCCGAGGCCGCCGATCCACGCGGACATGCCGGCGAAACCGGCGACGGTGCCGACTTCGCTGGGGTCGAAGACATCGGCGGCGAGCGTGTTGACGAGCGCCGAGATCATCTGGTGCGCGAAGCCGCCCACGCAGAACAGCGCGATCGCTTCATACGGCGACGCGACGAGGCCGATGCACGCCGGCCCGAGCATCATGAACGCGCCGAGCACGACGCCCGCGATTCGCGACCAGACCAGCGGCACGCGCAGATGCTTCATCAGGAACGGCGACAGATAACCGCCGAACAGACCGCCGAGGTCGGCGGCGAGAAAGGGCAGCCACGCGAACAGCGCGATCTGCTTCAGATCCATATGACGCTGGGTGGCGAGGTACAGCGGAATCCAGAAGCTGAACGTCTGCCAGGCCGGTTCGGCGAAGAAGCGTGCCTGCGCGATCGCCCAGAAGCGGCGCGTGCGCAGCACCTCGCGGATGCTACGGCGCTGGGTCGTGGCCGGCGTCTGGCCGCTGACGATCGTTTCACGCTCCGCCTGGCCGATGCGCGGATGATCGCTCGGCGAGCGGTACAGCAGATACCACGCGGCGGCCCACACAAAGCCGAGCGCGCCGGTCACCGCGAAGGCGCTCTGCCAGCCGTAGCGCAGCGACAGGAACACGACGAGCGGCGGCGCGAGCAGCGAGCCGAGCGAGGTGCCCGCGTTGAAATAACCGACCGCGACCGATTTCTCGCGATTGGGAAACCACTCGGCGACCACCTTCATGCCGGCGGGAATCGCCACCGCTTCACTCAGGCCCATCAAGCCGCGCAACGCCGCGAGCGACAGCCAGCTGCCGACGAAGCCGTGCAGCACGCCGGTGAGCGACCACAGGCAGGCGAACAGCGCGAAGCCGAGCCGCAAGCCGATCAGGTCGATGATCAGTCCGCAGATCGGCTGCATGATCGTGTAGCCGACCTGGAACGCGCCGACCACGTAGGAATATTGCTGCGTGCTCATGTGCAGCAGCTTCATCAACTCGGGCGCCATCACGCCGAGCGCGTTGCGCGACAGATAGTTGACGATCGTCCCCATACACACGAGGGCGATGATCCACCAGCGCAAACCTATGATTGTTTTCAAAATCTGTCTCCGTACCCAGGATGTACGCCGGCTTGGTCGTTGATCGGGCTGGCGTGCTCGAATTCGAACATTTTTCTTCGTTTCGTGTCAGTCATCGTATCACTTGATGGTGGTAGCGGCACTAGGGGAAACCATAGTTTTAACACTTGAATTGTGAGAAATAGTCGATAAAACAAGGGGTGCGGCGGTGCGCTGTTTTCTTAGACGTCTGATGACCGCTGACCTGTTTGAGGTTGGGGCGATGTTCTTTCGAACATGGAAATGTTCGTTTTTCGAATGAAGACGGTCGAGGGCGGCGTGCGCGGATGCGTCACGGATGATCTGATCTGGGCGGGCAGGCAGGCGACAGCGGTCGTCGTACCGGCATGCGCGCGGAAGCGGTAGAGGAAGGGGCGAGGGGGCGAGGGCGCGCATCCCCCAATATGCTTCGACATCCTACTGATTTGCCGGACATGGCGATGGAGTCACACCATTGCCATCTGTTCCGGCTCGTGGATGAAAACGCAGCGCGCGACTCGATTACAACGCCGCCGTTTTTCACCAAAACCTTGTCCAATGTAACGAGACGTAACCAGGTCGCGAGGCTTGCGATGTTATGCATCAGTTATTACAAAGTTGAAATACGCGGCGCGCAGCCTTGCGCTATATTTCGGCCAACAACACACATTCATCAAAAGGGTGATCCATGAAGTCCACTCGTCTTGTTCCACTTCTGATCGGGGTTCTCGCGTTGGGTGCATCAGGTGCTGCTATGGCCGGTGGCTTTAACGTCGGGGTCAATATCGGCATTCCCGCGCCGGTGTACGTCGCGCCGGCTCCGTACTATGCGCCGCCGCCACCTCCTCCGCCGCCGGTCGTGTATCAACCGGCTCCCGTGTACTACGGCGGTCCGGCAATCGTGATCGGCTGGCATGGCGACCGCTACTGGGACGGCCGTCGTTACTGGGGCCGCGATGACTGGTATCGCCGTCATCCCCCGGGCCGCTACGACTACGGTCGCGACCACTACGACAATCGTCGCGGCTGGCACTAAGGTTTCACGCCGGTTTCAAGCCGGGTTCGCGCCGCGCTTGAGCCAGGCGTAGAAAGAAAAACCGCCTTCGGGCGGTTTTTTCATTGGCTCGTGCGTTATCGGGATGTTGCGGTCGGCGCGCTTTTATTGGGTAGAATTCCCTCGCATTGCGATTGCCCTTCAATTGTTCCGTCACCGTCAAGGCCCCCATGACAACTGGCTCGCGCCGAGTTCCGACGCCTCATGCACTTCGGTGCAGCGTGATTCAAAAACTCTCGCGTGCTGGTTTGCCGCCGATGGCGCATCGATCGTCGCTCGCGTTGCCGGATCGAGGCGCGTCACGCCCGCTGCGCGTAGGGCGCACGGCATGCGTCGCGGCCATGAGCATCGTGCTCACTCTTTGCGGTTTGCTGATGTCGCCGGCGGCACACGCGGTCTACGCGATCGCGCAATACGGCGAGCCGAAATACCCGGCGGACTTCAAGCATTTCGACTACGTCAACCCCGACGCGCCGAAGGGCGGCACGCTGGTGCTGGCCAACCCGAGCCGCCTCACGAGCTTCGATAAATTCAATCCGTTCACGCTGCGTGGCAACCCGGCGCCGGGCGTGGATCTGATGTTCGAGAGCCTGACCATCGGCAGCAGCGACGAAGTCGCGTCCGCCTACGGACTGCTAGCCGACGACATCGCGATCGCCCCGGACGGCTTGTCGACCACCTTCCACATCAATCCGCGCGCGCGCTTTTCGAACGGCGATCCAGTCACCGCCGCCGACGTCAAGTTCTCGCTCGACACGCTGAAAAGTCCGCAGGCCGCGCCGCAGTTCGCATCGTATTTCGGCGAGATCACGCGCGCGGTGGTGGTCGATCCGCAGACCATCCGCTTCGAGTTCCGTCAGCGCAATCGCGAGTTGCCCTTACTCGCGGGCAGCATGCCGGTGTTCTCGCGCAAGTGGGGGATGAAGCCCGACGGCAGCCGGATTCCGTTCGACCAGATGGCGTTCGAAAAGCCGATTGCCAGCGGGCCGTATCTGATCGACCAGTACGACAACGGCCGCACCATAACCTACCGGCGCGACCCGAATTACTGGGGCGCGGCATTGCCGGTGCGGATCGGCATGAATAACTTCGACCGGATCGTCTACAAGCTCTATTCGGATAGCACCGCGCGGCTCGAAGCGTTCAAGGCGGGGGAGTACGACGCGCTGGTCGAATATGTCGCGCGCAATTGGGTGCGGCGCGATGTGGGCAAGAAGTTCGACAGCGGCGAGCTGATCAAGCGCGAGTTTCCGCAACATAACGGCACCGGCATGCAAGGCTTCATGCTGAACCTGCGCCGGCCGTTGTTCCAGGACGTGCGGGTGCGCAAGGCGCTCGATCTCGCGCTCGACTTTCAATGGCTGAACCGCCAGTTGTTCTTCAATCAGTACACGCGCATCGACAGCTACTTCGCTAATACGGATCTGCAGGCCAAGGGCTTGCCGTCGCCGGGCGAGCTGGCGCTGCTCGAACCGTGGCGCGCGAAGCTCGACCCCGCCGTGTTCGGGTTGCCGCCGAAGCAGCCGGACACCGATCCGCCGGGCTCGTTGCGCGCCAATCTGCTGCAGGCGCGCGCGCTGTTGCAGGAGGCGGGCTGGACCTACCGCGACAACGCGTTGCGCAACGCCAAGGGCGAGCCGTTCCAGTTCGAGATTCTCGACGACTCCGGTTCGTCCGCGCAGATGGAGCCGATCGTCGCGACCTTCATCCGCAATCTGCAGAAGCTGGGCATTACGGCGACGTTCCGCGTGTCGGATTTCGCCGTCTATCAGAAGCGGCTCGATGCATTCGATTTCGACACCACGACGATCCGCATGGGCGACGTCCAGGTGCCGGGTTCGGAGCAGATCGACCGCTTCGGCAGCAAGGCCGCCGACACGCAGGGTTCCGACAACGTGATCGGCCTGAAGTCGCCGGCCGTCGACGCGATTCTGCGCGCGCTCGTGCAGGCGCAGACGCGCGAGCAACTGCTCGACGCGACGCACGCGCTCGACCGTGTGCTGATTCATGGCTACTACGTGGTGCCGCATTGGTACAGCGCGACGCATCGGGTGGCGTTCAAGCGCGGCCTCGCGTGGCCGAAAACCTTGCCCCTGTACTATGGCGCGGAAGGCTGGATTACGTCGATGTGGTGGTATCAGCCCGCACAAACGGCCGCACAAACGGCCGCACAAAAACCAGCGCAAACCGCGCCGTCAACGCAGCCCTAGCCGATCACGTCGCCATGCCGACGCGTGATCCACTCACCGTATTCGCACCGGACACACCGCCATGTGGAGCTACATCCTCAAACGCCTGCTGCTGATGATTCCGACCTTGCTCGGCGTGCTGACGCTGACCTTCGTCGTGATCCAGTTCGTCCCCGGCGGTCCGGTCGAGCAGATGCAGCACGAGCTGCGCAAGGGCGCGGAAAACGGCGCGCCGTTCGGGCTGCGCGCGCATACCGGCGTCGACGCGCAGCAGATCGCGCAGCTCAAGGCGCTGTACGGCTTCGACAAACCGCCGCTCGAACGCTATGGCCTGATGCTCAAACGCTTCTCGACCTTCGACCTCGGCCAGAGCTATTTCCGCCATCAAAGCGTGTGGTCGCTGATCGTGTCGAAGCTGCCGGTGTCGATCAGCATCGGCTTGTGGACCTTCTTCCTGACGTACCTGATATCGGTGCCGCTGGGTATCGCGAAGGCGGTGCGCAACGGCTCGCGGTTCGATATCGCGACGAGTCTGGTGGTGCTGATCGGCTACGCGATTCCCGGCTTCGTGCTGGGCGTGCTGCTGCTCGTGCTGTTCGGCGGCGGCACCTTCCTGCAACTGTTTCCGCTGCGCAACCTCACGTCGGACAACTGGGCGCAGCTGAGCATGGGCGGCAAGATCGTCGACTATCTGTGGCACATCACGCTGCCGATCACGGCTTCGGTGGTGGGCAGCTTCGCGGTCGTCACCATGCTGACCAAGAACGCCTTCCTCGACGAGATCCGCAAGCAATACGTGCTGACCGCGCGTGCCAAAGGGCTGTCCGAACGACGCGTGCTGTGGAAGCACGTGTTTCGTAACGCGTTGCTGCCGCTGATTGTCGGTTTTCCGTCGGCGTTTATCGGCGCGTTCTTCACCGGCAGTCTGCTGATCGAGACGCTTTTTTCACTCGACGGTCTTGGCCTGCTGTCGTACGAATCGGTGGTGCGCCGCGACTATCCGGTCGTGCTCGGCACGCTGTATCTGTTCACGCTGATCGGTCTCGCGACCAAGCTGATTTCCGACCTTTGCTATGTGTGGGTCGATCCCCGCATCCAATTCGAACAACTGGAGCGTTGATGAATCGAGCCCGCCTTTCCACCGATGCGGCGGCGCGCACCGAACCGGCTCGCGCGTTCGTCTCGCCTTCGCCCGCGCGCCGAGTCTGGCAGCGGTTTCGCCGGCAGCGCCTGGGCTACTGGAGCCTGATCGTGTTCGTCGTCGCGTTCGCGGCGAGCCTCGCCGGCCCGCTGTGGTCGAACGATAAACCGCTGGTGGTGCGCTACGACGGCCAACTGTATTTTCCGATGGTCAAGACCTACGCCGAGACCACCTTCGGCGGCGACTTTCCGACGCCCGCGGATTATCTCGATCCGTACGTCATGCGTCGTCTCGACGCGCCGAGCAACTTCGCGGTGTATCCGCCGAACCGCTATTACTACGACACGCTGAATTACTTCTCGAAGGCGCCGAACCCGGCGCCGCCGTCGCGCGATAACTGGCTCGGCACCGACGACCGCGGCCGCGATGTGTTCGCGCGGCTGCTGTACGGCTTTCGCGTGTCGGTGGAGTTCGGCCTGGTGCTGACGCTGATCGGCACGGTGGTGGGCATCGCGGCGGGCGCCGTGCAAGGGTTCTTCGGCGGGCGTATCGATATCGTCGGCCAGCGGCTGATCGAAATCTGGAGCGCGATGCCTGAGCTTTATCTGCTGATCATCTTCTCGTCGATTTTCGAGCCGGGTTTCCTCCTGCTGATCGTGCTGCTGTCGCTGTTCGGCTGGATCGGTTTGTCCGATTACGTGCGCGCGGAATTTCTGCGCAATCGCCAGCAGGACTACGTGCGGGCGGGGCGGGCGATGGGGTTGTCGAGCTGGCAGATCATGTGGCGGCACGTGTTGCCCAACAGCCTGACGCCGGTGATCACGTTCCTGCCGTTTCGCATGAGCGGCGCGATTCTCGCGCTGACCAGCCTCGATTTTCTCGGCCTCGGCGTGCCGTCACCGACGCCGAGCCTCGGTGAACTGCTCGCCCAAGGCAAGGCGAATCTCGACGCGTGGTGGATCTCGCTGTCCACCTTCGGCGTGCTGGTCGCGATGCTGTTGCTGCTGACCTTCATGGGCGACGCGCTGCGCAATGCGCTCGACACCCGGATCGCCGATGCGATGCGCGCCGGAGGCAATCAATGAGCGCCACGCCAGCCACACAGAACGGCGCGCAGGCCGCCACGCCGCCGCTGCTGGAACTCGAGCATCTGCATGTCACGTTCGGCGACACCGTCGCGGTGAACGATGTCACGCTCGCGATCGCGCGCGGCGAACGGGTCGCGCTGGTTGGCGAATCGGGTTCGGGCAAGAGCGTGACCGCGCTGTCGATCCTGCGTCTGCTGAACGACGCGCAGGTGAGCGGCGCGATCCGTTTCGACGGCGAGGATCTGCTCGCGAAAAGCGAACGCGAGATGCGCGGCTTGCGCGGCTCGGACATCGCGATGATCTTTCAGGAGCCGATGACGGCGCTCAATCCGCTCTACACGGTCGGCGACCAGATTGCGGAAACCATCGTCGTGCATGACGGTGTCACGGCCAACGAGGCCCGCAAGCGCGCCGTCGCGCTGCTGGGCCGTACCGGCATCGCGGAGCCGGGCAAGCGGGTGAACAGCTATCCGCATCAACTGTCGGGCGGGCAACGGCAGCGCGCGATGATCGCGATGGCGCTGGCGTGCCGCCCGCGGCTGTTGCTCGCCGACGAACCGACCACCGCGCTCGACGTGACGATCCGCGCGCAGATCGTCGAACTGCTGCTGGAGTTGCAGCGCGACGAGGCAGAAAAACGCGGCATGGCCGTGCTGCTGATCACACACGATCTGAACCTGGTGCGTCATTTCGCGCAACGCATCGCGGTGATGGAGCAGGGCGTGCTGGTGGAGTGCGGACCGGTCGAGCAGGTGTTCGCGTCGCCGCAGCATCCCTACACGCAGCGGCTGCTCGCGAGCCGACCCGAGCGCACGGTAGTGCCGGTGCTGCCGATCTCGCCGGTGCTGCTCGAAGCGCGCGACGTCTCGGTCGATTTCAAAGCGAAGCTGCCGGGTTTCAGCGGCTGGTTCCGCACGGGACGTTTTCGCGCGGTCGCACAGGCCAGCGTGTCGGTGCGCCAGGGCGAGACCTTGGGGATCGTCGGCGAATCCGGCTCGGGCAAATCGACGCTGGCGATGGCGCTGCTCGGCCTGCAACGCACCGCGCACGGCGAGATCGAATTCCAGGGCAGGGCGCTCGGCAGTTATCGCGGCGCGGAACAGACCACGTTGCGCTCGAACATGCAGGTGGTGTTTCAGGACCCGTTCAGTTCGCTGTCGCCGCGCCAGACGATCGAGCGGATCGTCGGCGAAGGGCTCGCGCTGCACCGCCCGACCATGACGCCGGAAGCGCGGCGCGACAAGGTGGTCGCCGTGCTGCGCGAAGTCGGCCTCGACCGCACGGTGCTGTACCGCTATCCGCATGAGTTCTCGGGCGGCCAGCGGCAACGGATCGCGATCGCGCGGGCGCTGGTGCTCGAACCGCGCATTCTGATCCTCGACGAACCGACCAGCGCGCTCGACGTGTCGATCCAGCAGCAGGTGCTGAAACTACTCGCCGGGTTGCAACAGAAGTACAACCTCGGCTTCGTTTTCATCAGTCATGATCTGGCCGTGATCGGGGCCATGGCGCACCGTGTCGCGGTGATGCAAAACGGTTCGATCGTCGAAAGCGGGGACGTTGAGCAGATTTTTGCGACGCCGTCGCACCCGTACACTCGAAAGCTGCTGAAAGCAGCGCTTGATCATTGATTTTTCACCCTTTCACCAATTGGGTGCGTGTGTCGATTGTATTTTTCTATTTGTTTTGACACGTGAATACTTACTGGCTAGTATCGACCAAACTTTTTTCCGTAGACCACTGATTTTTAGGCAAAAACTACCGACCAATGCAGCACAGAAACCTTACCCAGGCTTGCACGCGCGTCGTCGCCGGGATGTTCATTGGCGTCATGATGGCAGCAGCTCCCGGCGCGTTCGCCGACGAAGTCAGCAGTTTTAATCCGAATGCCTCACTTTCGACCCCCAGCGGGTCGAATTCTTTGTCCTCCCCGAGTTCCCAGGCCAGCACGCCGGATAGCGACGGCGGCGCCAAATCGTTCCTGTCCGGCATGGCCGGCAAAGCGGGCGACGTGGTGGTGGGCGCACTGAACATGATCGGTGTGCGCTACCGCTGGGGCGGCAATACGCCGGATTCGGGGCTCGATTGCAGCGGCTTCGTCCGCTATGTGTTTCAGGACACGCTCGGTATGGCGCTGCCGCGCCGTGCGGAAGAAATGAGCCGCGTCGGCGAGAAGGTCCGCGTCAGCGACCTCAAGCCGGGCGATCTGGTGTTCTTCAATACGATGCGCCGTTCTTTCTCGCACGTCGGCATCTATATCGGCGACAACAAGTTCGTGCATTCGCCTTCCACGGGCAGCACGATCCGCGTCGACGACATGGATAGCGGCTACTGGGAAAAGCGCTACACCGGTGCACGCCGGATCGAAACGTCCTACCAGGACGGCGAGGATCTACGTAAGCGTGTGAATGCGGCGATTGGCGGAAACAACTGATTTTGCTTTGAATTGATTTGGTGGTTGGGGTCTCGTAAAAAAGCCTGCTTCGAATGAAGCAGGCTTTTTGCGTTTGGGCGGCGGGTTTGGGGCGGCGTTTGGGCGACCACCTGGACGGCAAGGCGCCGCCCAACCCGCGCCGTGTTACCCGATCGCCTGCCCGACAGGCCGGGCCGCGGCCAGCTTGCGTTGCAACTCCGGCATCATTTTCGCCACCGCTTCCTCGCCCGCCAGAATCGCCGCGTTGCGCTGCGAGAAATCGCTGCCGCTCATGGCGGCCAGATTCGGCCGGATCACGATGTCGGCGTACTTGTCGAGTTCGTAAGCCTTGATCGACTGGCCCATGATCGTGAAGGTCTGCATCAGCACGTCGAACGAGCTGGAGGTCTGGCCGCTTTCCGGGCGCTGCGAGATGTCCACGGCGATCACGAAATCCGCGCCCATCTTGCGCGCGAACGACGCCGGCACCGGGCTCACCAGACCGCCGTCCACATACTCATGGCCGCCGATTTTGACCGGCTCGAAGATCGACGGCACGCTGCACGACGCCCGCACCGCGATGCCCGTATTGCCCCGCTGGAACAGGATCGGCTGGCCGCTGTTGAGGTCGGTGGCGACCACGCCGAGCGGCTTGACCATCTTCTCGATCGGGCGGTTGTTCAGCGTGGTGTTCAGATAGTTCTGCAGCGCGATGCCTTGCAGGAAACCGCGCGTGCGAAACGGCATGGCCCAGTCGCTGATCGACGCTTCGTCCATGGTCAGCGCCAGCTTGTTGAGCGCGAAGCCGTTCATGCCCGAAGCGTACAGCGCGCCGACCACCGAACCGGCGCTCGTGCCCGCGACCAGATCGACCTTGATGTTGCGCGCCTCGAGCGCCTTGATCACGCCGATGTGCGCGAAGCCGCGCGCGGCGCCGCCGCCCAGCGCGAGCGCGACGCGCACAGGACGCTGCGGCTTGTCGAGCGGCGGCGTGGAGGGGGTCGGCGTAGCGGTGATCGGCGAGCCCTCGAGCTTGCTGCCGGTCGTGGTGCAGGCGGCCAGCACGGCGGAAGCGGCGGCCAGTGAGAAATTGCGGCGGGCGAGGCGGGGCGGGGTGGATTTCAACGGGTTCTCCAGCAACGGCACGGGCGACGCAAACAGCGTGGCCCCGGTCCGCGATCAGGCGGGTAGAGTCAGACGGATAGGGTCGCCGGCGGCGATTCCATGCGCTGTGGTTCGATCACGAGTCGCAGCGCGCGCACATCATAAATCAAAGCGTGGGGCGCGCGGCGGCGCGGTAATGAAACGTTGCAGAGGGCCGCTTCGGGTGGCGCGCGTCGTCGCGCCGTTGGCCATTCGGACGAGGGCAGGCAACGCGAGGAGCAAAGGTATAATTCCGCTCTCGTATTTATTTCCTTCGTGTCCATGCGCGGCGTCTGTTCGCCGCATGGGCGCGGTCCGCTGCCGCGCTTCACGGGTTTGGCCCGTCAAGGCGCCGGCGCCTGTCTTCCGAGTAACCGCTAATGACCACCTCCGTTCGTACCCGTTTCGCACCGAGTCCCACCGGCTTCATCCACCTCGGCAACATTCGCTCCGCGCTCTATCCGTGGGCGTTCGCGCGCAAGATGAAAGGGACCTTCGTGCTGCGGATCGAGGACACCGACGTCGAGCGTTCCAGCACCGAGGCGGTCGACGCCATTCTCGACGGCATGCAGTGGCTTGGCCTCGACGTCGACGAAGGTCCGTTCTACCAGATGCAGAACATGGACCGTTATCGCGAAGTGCTGCAGCAGATGAGCGAAGCCGGCCTCGTCTACCCGTGCTACATGTCCACGGAAGAACTCGACGCATTGCGCGAGCGTCAGCGTGAAGCGGGCGAAAAGCCGCGCTACGACGGCACGTGGCGCCCGGAGCCGGGCAAGGTGCTGCCGGAGCCGCCGGCCGGCGTGCAACCGGTGCTGCGCTTCCGCAATCCGCTGACCGGCGTGGTCGCGTGGGACGACGCCGTGAAGGGGCATATCGAGATCTCGAATGAAGAGCTCGACGACCTGGTCGTCGCGCGTCCGGACGGCACGCCGATGTACAACTTCTGCGTGGTGGTCGACGATCTGGACATGCGTATCACGCACGTGATTCGCGGCGACGATCACGTCAACAACACGCCGCGGCAGATCAACATTCTGCGCGCGCTCGGCGCCGAACCGCCGGTGTACGCGCACTTGCCGACCGTGCTGAACGAGCAGGGCGAGAAGATGAGCAAGCGCCACGGCGCGATGAGCGTCATGGCCTATCGCGACGCCGGGTTCCTGCCGGAAGCCGTGGTCAACTATCTGGCGCGTCTGGGCTGGTCGCATGGCGACGCGGAAATTTTCTCGCGCGAGCAGTTCGTCGAATGGTTCGATCTGGAGCACCTGGGCAAGTCCCCGGCGCAGTACGACCACGACAAGCTGAGCTGGCTGAACGCGCACTACATCAAGGAAGCGGACAACGCGCGTCTCGCGGAGCTGGTCAAGCCGTTCTTCGCCGAACTGGGTATCGACGAAGCCGCGCTGGCGCAGGGCGCGGATCTGACGTCGGTGGTGGGCTTGCTGAAAGACCGTGCGTCGACGTTGAAGGAAATTGCCGAGAACGCCTCGATGTTCTATCGCACCCCGGCGCCTGAGGCCGAAGCCTTGGCTCAACACGTCACCGACGTGGTGCGTCCGGCACTGGCCGATCTGGCGGCCGGGCTGAAGACCGCGGAGTGGACCAGGGAGGCGATCGCCGCCACGCTGAAGGCCACGCTCGGCGCGCACAAGCTGAAGATGCCGCAACTGGCCATGCCGGTGCGTCTGCTGGTGGCAGGCACCACCCATACGCCGTCGATCGACAGTGTGTTGATGCTGTTCGGTCGCGATGTCGTCGTGGGCCGTATCGAAAAAGCGCTGGGATAAGCGCGTTCGCGCGGACCTTGAGAGGGTTTGCATGCGACTTCTGAAAAAAGTCGCATGCAATTGCTCAAAGGGTCTTTACAAAGCGCAAATTGGCCTCTAGAATCTCGTTTCTGTTCTGCAAGGGGGGTATAGCTCAGCTGGGAGAGCGCTTGCATGGCATGCAAGAGGTCAGCGGTTCGATCCCGCTTACCTCCACCATCAGAGCAGAGTGAAGTTGTTCCCAAGTCTGGAACTTGTAGCAAAAAAAACTTCACAAACAGTTGTTATGTAGTTAGAATAGCGGTCTTCGCAGTTGACGAAACGAAATAACTGAGAAGTTAGCGTAAGTTAGCAGCGAGTTAAAGACAGATCTGAAAAGATTATGTCCCCTTCGTCTAGAGGCCTAGGACATCACCCTTTCACGGTGAGTACAGGGGTTCGAATCCCCTAGGGGACGCCAAACATCAGCGTCGCTTTAGTGTTCGAAGTAATTCGAGTAGCAGTAAGGCAGCGCAGCTTGCGAGAAAAAACCAACGCTCGCAAGCCAAGATGGGCAAACTGGAGTGGTAGTTCAGTTGGTTAGAATACCGGCCTGTCACGCCGGGGGTCGCGGGTTCGAGTCCCGTCCGCTCCGCCAGATTTGAGAAAGCCCACTTCGAAAGAAGTGGGCTTTTTTTATTCTCGCGCGGATCCCTCGTCATTGTTGCGCGCATTTATTTCCACGATCCACGCCGCCTGGGTATGCTCGGGACAAACAGCCATTGCCAGCACGCGCAGCCTGTTTTACCGTTGACCCGACTCATCTTTGCCGCCCCACCATGTTCGATCCATCCGAAGCTCCGTCACCGTTTCATCTGCGCAATGCCAGCATGGACGATTTCGAATTCGCCGAGGCGCTGACTCGCGCCAATATGGGCGGTTACTACCGGCGGCATCATCTGGTGTGGCGGGGCGATCTGTTCCTCGGCAGTTGGCGCGAGTCGGAGAATTTCATTCTCGAGAAGGACGGCCATCCGATCGGCGTGTTGCGCATCACGCAGGAAGGCGATTCGCTGCATATCCGCGACGTGCAGATTGCGGAAGGGCATCGGCGGCTGGGAGCGGGCACGTATCTGCTGGATATCTCTCATCAATGGGCGCGCGAACGCGGCTTGCACGAGTTGCAATTGCGAGTGTTCGTCGATAATCCGGCCGCGCGGCTTTATCAGCGCAAGGGTTATAAGCTGAGCGGGCCGCGTCTGGCGCAACTCGGCGCGATTCGTCATCTGGCGCGGCGGGTTTGAAGGCGTAGGGCTGCTGCTGAGCATTTTTTTCTTCGTATCGCATCGCACCACGTAGCACCGCTCTACGTCGTGTTGCCTCGCACCACGTTGCACAGCGCGATCTCACATTCCGCTTTTAATCCGTCTCTCTATCTTCGTGATCGCCCGTTTCGGCGCGATGCTCCGATCCCCGTTCGATAAACGCGCGCGGACTTTCACCGAAGGCGCGTCGGAACATGGCTGAAAACGCGCTCTGGCTCTGATAGCCCAATTCCAGCGCGACGTGAGAAAGCGGCCGGCCCTGACTCAGCAGCGGAATCGCGCGTGCGAGAATCGCCTGCTGACGCCATTGCGAAAAACTCACGCCCAGTTCCTG
>NZ_CADFGI010000007.1:0-438414 GCF_902833695.1 Paraburkholderia sp. BCC1876
CGCCTGACCCGATGCCGGGTACAGCCGTCACGCTCTTATCCAAGACCACCCAGAAAAGCCAAGCCCCACTTCCATCTCGCGTACAAACTCGCTTGATGCAGTGGGGCTTAAGTTGAGAGCATTGCTGTGCGGGGCGGCACTAACTTCTCTTTGCCGCGGCAAAGAGAAGTCAGCAAGAGAAAGCCGCTCACACCGCTAATTCTTAAGTGGGGCCCTCGCGCAGTTCCGGTAGTGGTGCATCTGGAATCTGGGTTCTCGCACACTCCGCGTTCGTGACACAGCAGTCATTCTTCCGGCGGCGCGGCGCGCGCCGCAGCGGTCGTTCACCCACGGCAGCGGCTAAGCTGGCTCCTCGCGCTGCGCGCTCGCCGGGCTCGCGCCGGCCCCTGAACGACGAAGATCAGCTCGATATCAACGAGTCGCACCGCCATGCCCACGACGTATTTCAACTCAGCATCAAGTAGCCAACGCAGTATGGACAGCGCAAATCTGCTCCGCATCACTAATTACTTGTGTTTCTGACACGCTCGTTGGGAAATTTCAGAAGAGGGGCATTCGCGTGCTATTTAGCCTGCCCGGGTGATCACTTGCCGCGCTGCTGGTTTTAGACTCGTTTTGTCGTGCACGTCACGACAAACGGGTGTCGCAGCCTGTGAAGCGCGAGCCACCGCACGCAGCAGTGCGGTCGCTTCTGAACGTCCTTTTTCTATGGGCGGGCCTTGGCGGGGGAGCCTCACGGCTCGCCGGTTCTTGGTATCGCGCACCGGTCTGCGAAACCCGGCAATGTGCCCGCTCACCCTGTATTTTCGAACGCGTGTCGGGCGATCCGAGTCAGCATCTGGAGATCGCATATGAGTAAATCCCCCAAGAATTCTCGACGCGCCCCGCGCCCTTCTGTCGATGCCATTCAGTACGAGAAACTTGCACTATCCACATTCGGACTCATTGAACGGTACACAGCGCAGTTGGACAAACTACTGACGCTTGCGACGTCGATTTACCAGAACCCCGCGATAACGCTTGATGAAAGAACGCGGCAGCGAACGCTACTGGGGCTGTGGGTCGAAACCGGCGAAGACTACCGGCTGGAGGCCGAGGCCGATCGGGAGTTGTACGGCATCATCGCGCTGGGTGCGAAGGGCGTTCCTCAAATGCAACTCACAGCGCGTCACGCGGCAGAGCTTTTGACAGAGAAACAGGAAGCGTCGAAGAGCAACGAGACTGACTGCGCAAGCGGTTCGATGCCGACCAGGCGAGCTCGCTCCAAATCATCCTCACGACGGACGGCCGTGACGCACTGACACGAACTCACGGCCACTTTGCCGCGATAGAACAGACGCGACCATGACCTGCACTCGAAAGCAAGACCGGGCATCCAGCATTGGATGCCCGAGTCGCCGAATGTGCTTTTACTATTTTCGGATCAACGCAGCACGGCCTCAACAACGCTAATTCGTTGCCCTGCGCAACAGGCGAATTTGAAAACGCAGGCATGTTCCGCACGCACGACAAATTGCAATTCCCGCTCAGCACGACAAGAAATCACGCGTGGTGTGCGGCACCTCGCGGAGGCGAGACGAAGCCGACGGCCCTCGCGGCGCGAGCTCCCAACCCCCGACTTCAACGCCGACCATTCCGGCGAGCGCGCAGCGCGAGGACCCCGCTTAGCAGGGGAGTGCGTGAACGACCGCCGCGGCGCGCGAAGCGCCGCCGGAAGAATGACTGCTGTGCCACAGACGCGAAATGCGCGAGAACCCAGATTCCAGATGCCCCACTACCGTGGCTGCGCGAGGAACCCGCTTAGCAGCGGCCGTGTGTGAACGACCGCTGCGGCGCGCGCAGCGTCGCCGGAAGAATGACTGCTGTGTCACGAACGCGGAGTGTGCGAGAGCACAAATTCCAGATGAGCCACTACCGGAACTGCGCGAGGGCCCCGCTTAAGAATTAGCGGTGTGAGCGGCTTTCTCTTGCTGACTTCTCTTTGCCGCGGCAAAGAGAAGTTAGTGCCGCCCCGCACAGGGGCAACGCTAATAGACCACCATGACCACAAGGAAAGGCCAACACCCAAGGACCACAACCCTCAAGCCAGCCCATCCGAAAGCGATAAAATCAAACCCCCATCGCCGAAGGCAAAACCGAGCCCCTGATGATCATCCGCCCCCACCTCCACTGGTTCCGAATGCTGCTGGCCTGGCGAGGCTCGGTCCTCCCGCGACTACTCCCCCGCCTATTCCTGATCTTCTGCATTTCAATCATCGCAGTAGCAGCGCACGACCACCTGCTCCCGGTGACATTGAACCTGAACACCACCGCCCCCTTCTCGCTGATAGGCATAGCCCTCGCGGTATTTCTAGGCTTCCGCAACAACGCCAGCTACGACCGCTGGTGGGAGGCGCGCAAGCTGTGGGGCCAACTGCTGAACGAGTCACGCTCGCTAACCCGCGAAGTCCTTACCCTGCCAACCCGGCAACTCCCAAAAGAAGACACGCAGGAATTTTTCGCCGCCCTAAGCGCCCTCCCGCACGCACTGCGCCACCAACTCCGCAGGAGCGACCCAACCGAAGACCTCGCCGCACGCCTGCCACAAGCCCTCTTCGACCGCGTCATAGTGTCGCGCTACAAACCCGCAACCCTGATGCTTTACCTCGGCGAATGGGTTCACCGCCAGGCGCGCGCAGGCGCCATCGACCCGATGGCCGTGATCGCCTTCGATCGAAATCTGAATGGACTCTCTGATGTAATCGGCGGATGCGAGCGCATCGCCTCGACGCCACTGCCGTTCGCCTACTCGGTGATGATTCACCGCACGGTCTATTTCTTCTGCGCGTCGCTGCCGTTCGGTCTGGTCGACAGCATCGGCATCTTCACGCCGGTGTTCGCGGTGTTCGTCGCGTACACCTTCATGGCGCACGAAGCCATCGCATCGCAAATCGAAGAACCCTTCGGCACCGACGACAACGACCTCGCACTCAACGCGATGTCCGCGACGATCGAAGACGCCACACGCGATCTGCTAGGCGAAGCGTCTCTGCCGATGCCCAAGCCACAACCCGAAGACTACGCGCTAGATTGATCGATTCGCACGAGGCACTGAACACTGAGCGCGGTCCACGTCGGCGAATACGGTGTCCAGCGCGAGATTCGCATTGGGCGCGTTGCACGCCGCGTGACGCGCCCGGCCTACGCTCAACAAAACGCTCAGCTATTCCCCACCGTCTCCGACAACCGCTTAAGCGTCGCCACCCGCGCCCCGATGATATCGATCCGCCCACGCTCGTCGAGCAACGGCGTCGTGGCATCCAGATACGCATTCCACGCGCGTTGCGCGCGCACCAGCGTCGGCCGTGAACGCGCGGGCATCTTGGCCTGCAAACGACGGTAATAGCGGTTCAGATCGAATGTAGCGTGTTCGCATTGCGCGTCCGATCGGCACGCCCGCAACCGCGCCGGCGGAACGCTGCCGGCGTTAGCCACCGCGCTGCGTAGCGCCTGCGCGCGATCACGCACCGGCTGCAACTGCATATCCGCTTCGGCCAGTATGTACATCGAGCCTTGCGTCGTCGCGAATACGGCGGCGAGCAATTGTTTCTCGGCGTCGCGTGAAGCGAGCCAGCTTGCCTGGCTCTTTTCCCACTGCTTGCGACGCGCGGCCGGCAACTTCGGCTGAAGCTGCTGCCACGCGTTGTCGAGCGCGGTCTTCCAGCCGATCCGCGCATTGTCCATGCACTGCACCTGCCCGGTCGTCGACGACATGTCGCTGCGCGCCAGACACGCGCGCATCGACGCATCGATCGGATCGGCGGCGGCGACTTCGGCATGTGCCAACAAAGGCGCAGCGCCCAACAACGCGGCGAACAAAGTGGCCGCGGCCAGCGCCGAGGTCAACGTCGACGTCAACGCCGAAGTCAACGCAATCGGCAACGGCAGCGACAACGACAGGGCCGCAACCGCACGCCGCCATCCGCCGCGCGGCGACCCAATCGCGTCGCCGCCGCCGACCACCTCGACCACCTTCTTCCGCATCCTCAACCGCGCACGCAATCGACGAAGTACTCGATGCGCCCGTTGATCGTTTCGCCCACCAACCCGTGGATATCCGTATGGAACCCCGGGAAGCGCTCGTTGAACTCGCGCGCGAACCGCAGATAGTTCACGATGGTCTTGTTGAAGCGCTCGCCCGGAATCAGCAGCGGAATGCCCGGCGGATACGGCGTCAACAGAATCGACGTGACGCGACCTTCGAGTTCGTCGATCGGTACCCGGTCGATCTCGCGGTGCGCGAGCTTGGCGAACGCGTCGGACGGCTTCATCGCCGGTTCCATACTCGACAGGTACATCTCGGTTGTCAGACGCGCAATGTCGTTGGCACGGTAGACGCCGTGGATCTGCTGGCACAGATCGCGCAGACCGACGCGCTCGTACATCGGGTGATGCGCGACGAACTCGGGCAGCACGCGCCACAGCGGCTGGTTGTTATCGTAGTCGTCCTTGAACTGTTGCAGTTCGGTGACCATCGAGTTCCAGCGGCCCTTGGTAATGCCGATCGTGAACATGATGAAGAACGAATACAGCCCGGTCTTCTCGACGATGATGCCGTGCTCGGCCAGGTACTTCGTGACGATCGCGGCCGGAATGCCGGTCTCGCCGAAGCCGCCGTCCATGTCCAGACCCGGCGTGACGATGGTCGCCTTGATCGGGTCGAGCATGTTGAAGCCTTCGGCCAACGGGCCGAAACCGTGCCACGCTTCGTTCGGTCGCAGCACCCAGTCTTCGCGCGAGCCGATGCCTTCTTCGGCGAACTGTTCCGGGCCCCACACCTTGAAGAACCAGTCGTCGCCGTATTCAGTGTCGACCTTGATCATCGCGCGGCGGAAATCGAGCGCTTCGGCGATCGATTCTTCCACCAGCGCGGGACCGCCCGGCGCTTCCATCATGGCCGCGGCCACGTCGCACGAGGCGATGATCGCGTACTGCGGGCTGGTCGACGTGTGCATCAAGTACGCTTCATTGAAGCGATGCTTGTCGAAGCGGCTGTTCTTCGAGTCCTGCACGACGATCTGCGACGCTTGCGAAATGCCGGCCAGCAGTTTGTGCGTGGAGTGCGTGGCGAACACCAGCGCGCCGATCCGCGGACGACCCGCGCCGATCGCGTGCATGTCCTGATAGAACTCGTGGAATTCCGCATGCGGCAGCCAGGCTTCGTCGAAGTGCAGCGTGTCGAGCCAGTCGCCGAGCATTTCCTTGATCATCTCGACGTTGTAGATCACGCCGTCGTAAGTGCTCTGCGTGATGGTCAGAATGCGCGGCTTGAGACCCGGATTCTTCGCCAGCGCTTCACGGGCGAACGGGTTCGCTTCGATCTTCCGGCGGATGTTTTCCGGCTCGAACTCGCTGCGCGGAATCGGACCGATGATGCCGAAGTTATTGCGCGTCGGCGTCAGGAACACGGGAATCGAGCCGGTCATCGTGATCGCGTGCAGGATCGACTTGTGGCAGTTGCGGTCCACCAGCACGATGTCACCCGGCGCGACCGTGCCGTGCCAGACGATCTTGTTCGACGTGGACGTGCCGTTGGTCACGAAAAACACGTGGTCGGCGCTGAAAATGCGCGCGGCGTTGCGCTCGGAGGCCGCCACCGGACCGGTGTGGTCGAGCAGCTGACCGAGCTCGTCGACGGCGTTACACACGTCGGCACGCAGCATGTTTTCGCCGAAAAACTGGTGGAACATCTGGCCGAGCGGGCTCTTGAGAAACGCCACGCCGCCCGAGTGCCCCGGGCAGTGCCACGAATACGAACCTTCATCCGCGTACTGCACCAGTTCCTTGAAGAACGGCGGCGCGAGCGAGTCCAGATACACCTTGGTTTCGCGGATGATATGGCGCGCGACGAACTCCGGCGTGTCCTCGAACATGTGGATGAAGCCGTGCAGTTCGCGCAGGATATCGTTCGGCAAGTGCCGCGACGTACGCGTTTCGCCGTACAGGAAGATTGGAATGTCCGCGTTGCGGCGGCGCACTTCGGTCACGAACGCGCGCAGCGCGACGATCGCGGCGGCCAGTTCGGGCGTCTCGCCTTCCACCACCACGTTATCGACGTACGGCAGCAGTTCGTCGTCGTCGATCGACAGGATGAAGCACGACGCGCGGCTCGATTGCTGCGCGAACGAAGTCAGATCGCCGTAGCTCGTCAACCCGAGGACTTCCGCGCCTTCTTTTTCGATGGCTTCGGCCAAAGCCCGGATGCCGGAACCCGAGATATTCTCGGAGCGAAAATCTTCGTCGATGATGACGACGGGAAAACGAAACTTCATGGGCGATTCTCCAAAAAGAACGACCGCTGCATTCTGTAAATAGCAGCGGTCACCCGGTGTAGCTGGTGAGTCAATACGCTGCCGGCGTCAGGTCCTGGGCAACGTGACGCCGTGCTGACCTTGATATTTGCCGCCGCGATCCGCGTACGACGTTTCACAAATCTCGTCGCTTTCAAAAAACAGCACCTGGGCGACGCCTTCGTTCGCGTAGATTTTCGCAGGCAAAGGTGTCGTATTCGAGAATTCCAGCGTGACGTGCCCTTCCCATTCCGGCTCGAACGGCGTCACGTTGACGATGATCCCGCAACGCGCATACGTGGACTTACCCAGACACACGGTCAGGACGCTGCGCGGAATGCGGAAATACTCGACCGTGCGGGCCAGCGCGAACGAATTCGGCGGGATGATGCAGACGTCGCCCTTGAAGTCGACAAACGACTTCTCGTCGAAGTTCTTCGGATCGACGATGGTCGAGTTGATATTGGTGAAGATCTTGAATTCGTCGGCGCAGCGAATGTCGTAGCCGTAGCTCGACGTGCCGTAGCTGACGATCTTCCGGCCGTCTTCGGAGACGCGCACCTGATCGGGCGCGAACGGCTCGATCATATTGGTCGACGCGGCCATGCGGCGGATCCACTTGTCGGATTTGATGGTCATAGGTGAACGCTGCTCGACGTGAATGACAGAGGTGTGACGGATAACAACCCGGTTGGGACCGGGATCCGCCGACGAAAGGCGCTTATTTTACGCGATCGTGAGAATGCTGCCGCGGGTAGGGGCTGAGATCGACCCGACGCGCGCCTCTAGACGGCTGGCCGGCCAGCCGGGCTGTTCGGCCGCGCCCTATGGAGCGCCCTCGGGCGGCGCCGCCAATTACTGACGAATCAACCCGCAAGCGAGCGCGGGGCCCGCGCCATGCGGCGGATACGCGTACGAATCGCTCGGGTCGCGATGCAGCACGACCGCGCGTTGCAACACCGAGCGGATGCCGTCCAGCGACACATCTGGCGCGACGATGAAACCGGTGGCCACGCCGTTCGAATCCGCATGAATATTGCCGAGGTCGCCTTCCACCCGCGCGCCCGCTTTCAGACGCTCGGCGGCCGGCGAGAACACTTCACCCGCGCTGGAGCCGTCGGCGGCATTGCAGTCGCCGCGCTCGTGAACCTGCAACGCGTGGTCGCTATTGGGCGGCATGCCCGCAAGGTTGTAGGTCACTTGCACGCCGTCCGACCGCTCGATGAACGTGACGAGGCCGCGCGCCTGGTTGCCCACGGTGGGCAGCAACTGCGCGTCGGCGCGCTTTTCCTGTGGTCTCAGGAACGTGCTGCAGCCGCACAGCAGCACGCTGCCGGCAGCCAGGACGATGAACGCATGTACCGCGTGCCCGTCGATTCGTTTTCCCATGCGATCCTCTTGCCGGCCAGGCGGCCGCCCCTGCGGCCGCTGAGCCGAACTTGTGAAGCCGACATGATACCGCGAGACCCGGCGCAAATAGCCCCCTTACGCCCTGCATAAGCCCTTTGGCCAGGGGCCGCTCAGGTGTTCTGCACGACGATGCTGGGAAACTTCGACGTCATGTCGCGCGCGCGCTCGGCGATATGGACCGCGACCTTGCGCGCGATCGACCGGTAGATCTCCGCGATACGCCCGTCCGGGTCCGCCACGACAGTCGGCTTACCCGAGTCGGCCTGCTCGCGGATCGCGATGTCGAGCGGCAAGCTGCCGAGCACCTCGACGCCATATTCCTTGCCCATCCGCTCGCCGCCACCGGCGCCGAAGATATGCTCTTCGTGCCCGCAATTCGAGCAGATATGCATACCCATGTTCTCGACGATACCGAGAATCGGAATGCCGACCTTCTCGAACATCTTAAGGCCCTTCTTCGCGTCGAGCAGCGCGATGTCCTGCGGCGTCGTGACGATCACCGCGCCGGTCACCGGCACGCGTTGTGACAGCGTCAGCTGAATGTCGCCGGTGCCCGGCGGCATGTCGACGATCAGGTAGTCGAGGTCGTGCCAGTTGGTCTGCCGCAGCAACTGTTCAAGCGCCGACGTGGCCATCGGGCCGCGCCACACCATCGGGTTGTCCTGCTCGATCAGAAAACCGATCGAATTGGCTTGCAGGCCGTGGCCGGTCATGGGATTCATCGACTTCTCGTCGGGCGACTCGGGCCGGCCTTCGATGCCCAGCATCATGGGCAGCGAGGGGCCGTAGATGTCCGCGTCGAGGATGCCGACCGAGGCGCCTTCGCTCGCCAGCGCCAGCGCGAGGTTCACGGCGGTCGTGCTCTTGCCGACGCCGCCCTTGCCCGACGCCACCGCGACGATGTTTTTAACGTTCGGCAAGAGTTTCACGCCGCGCTGTACGGTGTGCGCGGCGACGTCCTGGCTCACCTCGACGCGCGCGTTCGCCACACCCGGCACGGCTTGCAGCGCCGCGCCGAACTGCGCGCGGATCGCCTCGAACTGGCGCCTGGCCGGATAGCCGAGTACCACCTGGAGGCTAACCGTGTCATCCTGCACGGCGACGTTTTTGATGTTCTTGGCCGCCGCGTAAGGCCGGCCGGTGTTGGGGTCAGTGACGGCTGCGAGGGCAGCGTCGACCATAGCCCGATCGATACTCATTGACACTCCGTGGGGAACACCTGCGGCGCGGCGGAATCGAAGTCTCGGCCACGCGCCGGAATTTGAAAGAAATTGTTAGACGGCATTGCGAAAACCAGACGTGCCGGGCACGCTTCGGGCAGGCGAAACGCCATGGGGCCGCATCGCCGTGTACGTCTGCCATTATTGTAGTGGCTCGCGCCGGGCCGTGCCTGAAGACCCTGCTTCACTGTCGGACCGGGGCGGTGAAAGAGCCGGAATTTCCCGTCTTTCGATCCGTCTGCTTTACTGAATTACTGGAACGGTCAGCTCCTAGATTGGCCGCCACTCGCTGCTTTACCCGCTTCACTCAAGAGGAATCGAAAATGAATGCAAAAATCATGACTCGCCTGGCCGTTTTCGCCGTTGCCGGCTCGCTGCTGGCAGGCTGCGCCACCCAACAGGGCACTAACACCGCAGTCGGCACGGGCGTAGGCGCCGGCACCGGCGCGGCGATCGGCGCGATCTTCGGCGGCGGCAAGGGCGCTGCGATCGGCGCGGGCGTCGGCGCGGCGGTGGGCGGTGTCACCGGTTACAACTGGCAAGCCATTCACAACAAGCTGTCGGGCGCCACCAAGGGCACCGGCACGCAGATCACCGAACAGCCGGATGGCTCGCTTAAGCTGAACATCCCGAGCTCGGTCACGTTCGACACCAACAGCTACGCGATCAAGTCGTCGTTCGCGCCGGTGCTGGACCAGCTGACGCAGACGCTGCAGCAGAACCCGGAAGTGATCGCGCAAGTGGTCGGCTATACGGACAGCACGGGTCAGCCGGCTTATAACCAGACGCTGTCGGTCAATCGCGCGCAAAGCGTGACGGGTTACCTGGGTCAGCGCGGCGTGGCGCCGCAGCGCCTGTCGGCACAAGGCATGGGCCAGAACCAGCCGATCGCCGACAACAACACCGAAGCCGGCCGTGCGGCGAACCGTCGCGTGGAAATCTATCTGCGCGCCACGGCTCAGCACACGACGCAATAAGCCTCTGACTTGAGAGGAAGGTGGGAGCCGGCCGACGAGATCTGGGCGCCGGCTCGTGACAAACCGTAAAAAGCGGAAGAATCAAAATCTCGCGCCGACCGAAAAAATTTCGAACTCTGCCGAAAATCCGCTGTCTGTCTTTACGGTACGCGGTTGGCAATCGCCGCCGCGTCACCATTCTCCTCTTGTCGTTGTTGCTCCGGGGTTAATAACCCCGGTTTTTTTTGGGCGCTCGGTTTACGCACCTTCGCACTCAGCAACGATCCGACGCCGCCTCACGCGGGCCGTCCGGGCACCCGGCCCGCTCCGCGCCGAACGCCTGCCCTGCTAGAATCAACCTTTCGTCCCACCGCAGGCTCCCACCATCCCTATGTCAGCACCCGCAACCGATCTCTCCGCAGGCGCGCCGTCAGGCCGTCGCCAGGTTCTCGTCACGTCGGCCCTTCCGTATGCGAATGGGCAAATCCATATCGGCCATCTGGTTGAATATATCCAGACGGACATCTGGGTCCGGACGTTGCGAATGCACGGGCACGAGGTCTATTACGTGGGCGCCGACGACACGCACGGCACGCCGGTCATGCTGCGCGCGGAAAAGGAAGGTCTCACGCCGAAGCAGCTGATCGACCGCGTCTGGCAGGAACACAAACGCGACTTCGACAGCTTCGGGATTTCGTTCGACAATTACTACTCGACCGATACCGAAGAGAACCGCGTTCTCAGCGAAAACGTCTACCTGGCGCTCAAGGAAGCGGGCCTGATCGAAGCGCGCGACATCGAACAGGCATACGACCCGGTCAAGGAAATGTTCCTGCCGGATCGCTTCATCAAGGGCGAGTGCCCGAAGTGCGGCGCGAAAGATCAATACGGCGACAGCTGCGAAGTCTGCGGTTCCACGTACCAGCCGACCGAGCTGATCAACCCGTTCTCGGTCGTCTCGGGCGCCACGCCGATCCGCAAGACCTCGACGCACTACTTCTTCCGTCTGTCCGATCCGCGCTGCGAGAATTTCCTGCGCGCATGGGTGGGCGGTCTGGCGCAGCCGGAAGCGACCAACAAGATGCGCGAATGGCTCGGCGACGCCGGCGAAGCCAAGCTCGCCGACTGGGACATCTCGCGCGACGCGCCGTATTTCGGCTTCGAAATTCCGGGCGCGCCGGGCAAGTATTTCTACGTGTGGCTGGACGCGCCGGTCGGCTACTACGCGAGCTTCAAGAACCTCGCGGAAAAGCGCGGCCTCGATTTCGACGCGTGGGTCAACAAGGGGTCGAAGGCCGAGCAGTATCACTTCATCGGCAAAGACATTCTGTATTTCCACACGCTGTTCTGGCCGGCCATGCTCGAATTCTCGGGTCATCGCACGCCGACCAACGTGTTCGCGCACGGCTTCCTGACCGTGGACGGCGCGAAGATGTCGAAGTCGCGCGGCACCTTCATCACCGCACAAAGCGTGATCGACACGGGCCTGAATCCGGAATGGCTGCGCTATTACTTCGCGGCCAAGCTGAACAGTACGATGGAAGACCTCGACCTGAACCTCGACGACTTCCAGGCGCGCGTGAACAGCGATCTGGTCGGCAAGTACGTGAACATCGCGAGCCGCGCCGCCGGTTTCCTGAGCAAGCGTTTCGACGGCCGCGTGCAGGACAGCGCGATGCAGCACCCGCTGCTGGCCACGCTGCGCGCCGCCGTGCCGCAGATCGCCGCGAACTACGAAGCCCGTGAGTACAACCGCGCGCTGCGTCAAACCATGGACCTGGCGGACGCGGTCAACGCGTACGTCGACACCGCGAAGCCGTGGGATCAGGCGAAAGACCCGGCGAACGGTGTCGCGTTGCACGAAACGTGTAGCGTGAGCGTCGAGGCGTTCCGTCTGTTGTCGCTGGCGCTGAAGCCGGTGTTGCCGAAGCTGGCCGAAGCAGTCGAAGCGTTCCTCGGCATCGAGCCACTGGTGTGGGCCGACGCGAACGTGCCGCTCAGCTCGGCGCGCCCGATCAACGCATACAAGCATCTGATGACGCGTGTCGATCCGAAGCAGATCGAGGCACTGCTGGCCGCCAATCGCGATTCGCTGCAAGCCACGCCGGAAGCAGCGGCGCCGGCCGACGCGAAGGCCAAGGCGAAGGCAGCGAAAGCCGCCGCGGCAGACCAGGACGACGCGTCGGGCATCATCTCGATCGACGACTTCGCGAAGATCGATCTGCGCATCGCGAAGATCGTCGACTGCAAGGCGGTGGAAGGATCGGACAAGCTGCTGCAACTCACGCTCGACATCGGCGAAGAGAAGACCCGCAACGTGTTCTCCGGCATCAAGTCGGCGTATCAGCCCGAGCAACTGGTCGGCAAGCTGACGGTGATGGTCGCGAACCTCGCGCCGCGCAAGATGAAGTTCGGCCTGTCGGAAGGCATGGTGCTGGCTGCATCGGCAACGGATGAAAAGGCTGAACCGGGTCTCTACATTCTCGAACCGCACAGCGGCGCGAAGCCGGGCATGCGCGTGAAGTAAAACGCACGGCGCTGCTTCGCGGCAGCGCTTGCTGATCGCTACAACGCGGCGCACTGCAGTGCACCGCAACGCACTTCAGCGCATTTCAGGCACGAACAAAAACGGCACGCTTTTAAAAAGCGTGCCGTTTTTTTCTGCGGAATGGCAATGCTCAACCCTGCGTCAGCGCATCACCACTGAATCCGGTCGAAGCGTCGCGTATAAAGTAGCGTCGCGCCATAGAACGTGCCGCCATACGCTGCCACGGACCAATACCGCGTCAGGTTGACGGTCGCCTTGATCGCATTGCTCGCCGACTGCAGACCCTGCTCATAGCCCAGCACGAGCCATTCGCTGATCGCCTTCGACACCATCACCACCTGCGGATCGGTCAGCCCGACCTCGCTCTGCCCGATCGAAAACTCGTCGAGCCCGAAGGTCTGCGCGATCCGCTTGCCGCTTGCGCTGCCGAGCAACGCAAGCGCCGTGGTCATGGTGCTTTGCTGACCGAGGTTATTGCCCTGGTCGGTGCCGTGCCCGAACAGCAGCCACGAGAGCTTTTCGTTGTCCGCCACGTTCGGCTCGGACACCAGCTTCGCCACCGGGAACTGCACGGTGCCCGTCACCTGCACGCCAGCCTCGACCTGCTGATTGCGGCGCATGGCGAGAATGTTGATGCCGGGATTGGCCACCGGACCGTTGAACGTGAAGAAGCCGTTCTCGATGTTGAGCTTGCGGCCGAACGCGGTGTAGGTCGACCCTTGCGTGACCCGCACGTTGCCGACCGCGCGCAGCGGCAGGTTGGGCGCGCTCAACGCGGTGATCGTGCCGGTCAGGCCGAGATCGGCACCTTGTCCGCGGAAACGGAAGTTGTTGCCGAGGCTGATGTCGATATCGGCGCGCGGCGCGAATGGGCCGACCGGCTTGTTGGTGCCCGCGATCGGCGGCGACCGCTCGCCGGCCACGGTGCCGTCCGGGCGCACGATCACCACATCGTCGCCGAGCTTCGGCGCGGCCTGCTCCGGCAAGTCGAACAACGCGTGATCGACGGCGAACTTGCCGTTGATCGCGAGGCCACCTTGCGCGCCCGCGTTCGCGACGCTCGCGCTGCCCGACAGCGACAGATTGCGGTCCGGCGCCGCGAACAGTTCGAGCTTGTCGGCGACGATACTCGCCGTCAGGTCCGGTTCCGCGCCATCCAGACGCACGCGGCCGGTGGCGCGCAGCGTGCCGCTCGCGCCGTGAAACTCGACCTGCTGGAAGTCCACCAGATTCTGCGACAGCGCGATGCGCACCACGCCGTCCTTCAACTGCACGCCCTGATCGACCATCGTCGCGGAAAGGCCGTCGCCGAGCAGCGAGCCGGTCAGGTTCGGCTTGGCGACGGTGCCGCCGAGCGCGAGCTTGAGCGCCAGGTGACCGTCCAGCAGATAGCTCGGGCCGAATAGCCCGCCGGTCGTTTTCAGCGACGGCACGTTTGCATTCACGTTACCGCTCAGCGCACCCTCTTCGTTGACGGTCAGAAAGCCGTCGCGCGCCACCAGCGTGGTGTGCGCGTCGGCGTCGATCACGCCGATCCGGCTCGCCTGCGCGTGCACGGTGGCGTTGAGCCGGTTGCCGCCGCTGAATTCGGCGCGCGCGGTGATGTCCGTAATGCCGAGCGACGCGAGTCCGCGGCCAATTTCGACGGTAACGTCGCCGCCGCGCCGCTTCAACTGGATATGGCCGCTCGCCGTGCTGCCGAGCGCGAAGTCCCAGTCACCGTCGAAGATCAGATCGGTTTTGACGGCCGCCGGCTCGCCGGTGATCTCACGCCGCAGGTCCTGCAAACGGGCGAGCGAAATGTCGGTCAAGGTGCCGGCCGACTGAATCTTGCCGTGGTCGAAGGCGAAGGTTTTCAGGCTCAAGACCGCGCCTTCGAGCGTCAGGCGCGTGGCGCCGAGCGTGAGGCGCTGCGGACCGGCGCTCACGGCCAGTGGCGACTCGAGATTCAACGCGGGCGTGCCGCGATTCTGGAAACGGGTGACGGTGCCGTCCCAATGCGTTCCATCGCGCGCATCGGTCAGCTTGCCGTTGGCGGCGAGCGTCAGATCGAGCGGTCGATCCTGCAATTTGCCGGTGGCCGCAGCTTCCAGCGTGTGATTCGCGCGCGTGCCGGACAAGCGCGCGGTGAGCGTGGTCAGGTCGACGCCGCCCGCGCTCAGATCGCGCGCGTCGGTCGTGAAGACGAGCGCGCCGTTCGCGCCGTCGCGCAACTCCGCGTGACCTTCCGCGTGACCGATGCGGTTGCTGCTGAACACCACGCTGTCGGCCTTGTAGTTCAGCATGACACTCGGATGCGCGAACGAGCCGGTCACGTCGCCGTCGGCCGCGATCAGGCCCGCGAGGCCGAAACCGAGGCGTTCGAGTTGCGGCGCGTCGACGCGGAATCGCAAGCGGTCGCCCGGCGCGCCGAAGCTGCCTTGCAGATCCACCTGGTTGCCCGCCACCGACAGGTTCGCGCGGCTCGGCAGAATCCGCGAGCCGGCCAACTGGACGGTGCCGCCGCCGGTTAGCGGCAGGTTGTCGTAGACGCTCGAGCCGAGCTTGAATTCGGCCTTGGTCGTGAAGACCGGGCCGAGCATGCCGGCCGCGGTAAGCGTGCCGTTCACGCGCGCTTCGATCTTGCTCTTGCGGGGTGCCGGTGCGACGTGTTTGGACGGCGCGGTCTTGCGCTGGGCGAGTTCGGTTTTCACCGCCGCTTTGGCGGTGTTTTTCACGGCGGCAGCGGCCTGGTCGGCGGGCGCGGCGCTCTTCGCGCCGGCCGTGCTGCCCACTTCGGCTGCGGCTTCGGCTTGTACTTGTGCTTTGCTGGCTTGCGTGAGCTTCTTGCCTTTCGCACTAACGGCTGTGGGTGCAGAAGCCGACGCCGCGCCGCTCACCGGCTTGCGCGACGGCATCTGCGATGTCAGCGTCAACGGATCGAAATCGGTGAGCTGCGCTTTCAGG
Organism: Paraburkholderia sp. BCC1876; assembly: GCF_902833695.1. Classification (NCBI taxonomy): domain Bacteria; kingdom Pseudomonadati; phylum Pseudomonadota; class Betaproteobacteria; order Burkholderiales; family Burkholderiaceae; genus Paraburkholderia; species Paraburkholderia sp. BCC1876. Next base: position 15,410 of record NZ_CADFGI010000007.1, read on the forward strand.
TTGTAGGTGGAATTCGCGTCGTGCTTGAGCGCGCCGGACAGGTCGATACGGCCTTTGCCCGACGAGATGCGCACATCGTTGAAGCTGGTTCGCGCGGGGTCGAACGTGATCTTGCCTTGAGCTCGCAGCGCCGCTTTCGGATCGGCGAGATCGAGCGTGACGCTCTGTATGTCGTCGTTCAAACGAATGCCGATAGGCCCGGAAAGTTGCGTAGGCCGCACGGTGGCTTCGAGCGCGTTCAGGTCGAGCCCGGCCACCTGCAGATCGAACTGCCCGCGTTTGCCGGTCAGCGTCCCGCCGCCGCTGAGCGTGGCGCTTTTGACGAGCCGCACGGCCAGGTTCGAGATGCGCTGCGACTCGGCGTCGAGACGCACGTCCGCGTTGGCGTCGATGATCGGCAGCAGGTTCTGGTCGATCGCGCCGGGCTTGGCGTTGACGATCGAGACATGGCCGGCAACGGCGAAGGTCGTGGCTGCGGATTTGGCGGTGTCGTTGCTGGCGCCTTTGGCGTTACTGGCGCTGACAAGTGGCGCTACCGCTGTGCTGGACGCGCCGGTCATCGCTGCACTAGCGGGTGTTGCCACGCTAGCCGCGCTCGCCCCCAACACAACCGTCCCCGCCCCGTCCTGCGACACCGGCTGCAACTCCGCCCGCACGGCCAGATCCGCCAGCGGCGCACCCGGCGCAAACGCCTGCGGATTCACATGATCGAAAGTCAGCGTGGCGCGCTTCAACGGCACGGTGCCGAACGGCGTGGCCTCGACGCGCGCGTGACCGGCGAGCTTCATGCCGCTGGCATCGAGTTCAGCGATCAGATTCTCCAGCGAGCCGCTCAGATGGCCGCCCACCTGCACCGCCTCGTTATTCACCTTGCCCGAATAGCCGATGTCTCCGGTCAGCGGAAACGGCCGCACACCGTCCAGTTTCGCCGACGCCGTCACCGCGCCGAACGGCGTATCGAGCCGCTCGATCGCGGCCTCGTGATGACGCCCGTCGCTGCGCCCATGAAACATGAAGCGCGAGAACTCGGTGGTCGAGCCGCCCTCGCGCAGCAGCAGTTTGTCGAGCTGAACGTCGCGGACCTCAAGTTGCATCGGCAAACGCAAATCTTGCGGCAGCTTCAGCGGCTCGCTGCTGCTCGACGACGAAGCGCCGATGCGCGCGTCGACAGTACCGACATGCAGATAGTCGATCGTCAGACGCCACGGCTCGCGCGTCAGCCCCCAGCGGGCCGCCACACGATCGATCTGGATATCGGTGCCGCTGCCGTCGAGGCTGCGCCAACGCACCTCGCGCAACTGCAAGCCGTTCGCGAGCGTGCCGCTTTCGAGCGTGCCGCTCAGCTTGCCGCCCAGCAGTTTGACCGCCGCCTGCCACGCATAGGCGGTGCCGCGCTCGGTGGTCAGCGCGCCATACACCAGGCCGACCGCCAGCGCGACCAGCAGCACCAGCACGCCTATCGTCCATGCGAGTGTTTTCAGCAACAGACGGCCGGGCCGGCGCTTCGGCGGCGGCGCATCGGGCGACGGCGGGTCCGGCGGATACGCGCCGGGCGGCTGTGCGGGTGGTTGGGCGGAAACGTCCGTTGTCATGCGGGAATCATGTCGAAGCAGATGTCCATCAGAAGGCGATGCCCAGCGTCAGATACGGTCGCACGTCTTTATTGCGGATGCCATACGCGACGTCGACATTGACCGGGCCGACCGGGCTGCGCCAACGCGCGCCCACCCCGACGCCGGGATAAAAGACTTTTTCGCCCCAGGTATCCGTGGCGGTGCCGACATCGAAGAACGCGGCAGCGCCCCAGTCGTGCGAAAACCAGTGTTGATACTCGGCCGCGGCCGTGACGAGATATTTGGTGGGCAGCACCGAACCGTCGACCTCGTTACCGATGCTCTGATAACCATAGCCGCGCACCGAATTCGAACCACCCGCGCGGAATAGCAGCGAAGCCGGTATGCCGCTCGAACTGCCGCTGGTAAACACGCCGCCGAGTTCGGCGCGCAGCACCACGAGGTCTTGCTTGCCGATCGGCAGGTACTGCTGGCCGCGCGCATAACCGCGCACGAAGGTCTGATCGGTCAGCACGCCCTTTATCGCGAAACCCGCCTCGGCGTGAATCAGGTTGCCTTTGCGCGGGAACAGCGGGTCGTCGGTATCGCGCCGGGTCCACGACCACGACGGCACCAGCGCGCGGCTCGTGGTCGGCGCAATTGCGTTCTGATCGAGCCGGTCCTGGTAGTAGAGGATCGAGTAGTTGTAGTCGATGAACTGCGACGTGCGCGCCCGCTGCACACCGCCGCGGATACTGTAGATGCGTGTGTCGGAAACGTCGGTCGTGGTGTAGGACGCCAGCACGCTATTGGTCCACGCGCGCGGGCCCGGCGGCATGGCCAACTGGATTTGCCCGTATTGCTGGATCTGGTCGGCGCGGCCTTCGACGGTGAACGGCCATGCCTTGCCGAAGGTATCCAGATACGAATACGCGCCCTGGATCAGCGGGCCGTTGTCGGTCGAATAACCGAGACCGCCGCGGAAGCTGTTGTACGGATACTCGGACACTTTCACGTGCACCGGCGTGTCGGCCGGTTTGGCCGGGTCGCTGTCCACGTCGATCGCCACACTCGCGTAGTACGGCGTGTTCTGCAGTTGCCGCTGCAATTCGGCGACGCGCTGCACGTCGTAAATATCGCCGACCGCGATCGGATTGACGTTGTCGACGATCTGTTCCGGATAGCGCCGCGTGCCGGAGACGTCGAGTTTGCCCATCGTGAAGGTCGGCCCGCTGTCATACGTGACCGACAGTTTGGCCTCGTGCGTGCGCGGATCGACGCGCGCCTCGGAATGGTAGATTTTCGCGCCCAGGTAACGCCGCGCCTGCAGCGCCTTCAGCGACGCGTTCTTCGCGTCTTCCCAGTCGCCCTGCGAGAACGCGTCGCCTTCGTGCAGCGAAAACGCGAACCGCGCGGCGTTTTCCTGCGCAGGATCTTCGGTCAGCACCGGCCCGCGAAACGACAGCGACACCGATGAAATGTGGGTTTGCGGCCCCGGGTCGACACTGACCGTGACGCGCTTCGCGTTGTCCACGGTGCGCACGTCGGTACGCACGACCGGCGTGAAATAGCCCTGCGTGGCCGCCAGATCGCGCACCTGCTGGGGCGTGGCGGTGATCAGAAACTCGAACTGGTCGTCGCTGATGTCGGGCCGTTTGGCGAAGCGCGCGATATCCAGATGCGCCTCGAGTAGCTTGCGCAGCGAGCGCGGCGAGGCGTCGATGTCGACCTTGTAGCTGGCGGCGGGGCGCGCGGCGTGCGCGGCGCCGGCCGACAGCGCCAGCATGACGATGCCGAACGCCAGCCACGCGCGCAACCAGCGCAACACGGGCGCGGTGGAATAGCCACGCCCGGTGCCGGCCCTGCCGCGCCGCTGACACGGCTTTTCGATCGCACTTACCGCCAAACAGGACCTCCGGCCGGGTTGATGAATGTGTCGCTCAGGCGCGCCGCGGCGGCCGAAGCACGCTATTTGACCACATCGGCGCAAGGCCGCCGATCTCTAAAAGGGCGCGAAGCGCGCGACGACGGATTGCCGGCGGCCGCCGCGCAACGCGCGTTCAGCCGCGCCAAGGAGCCGTACGCCGGACGCCCGCCTTTGACGCACCGCACACAAGCCAGGTTCCGGATTGTTTGCAGCGGCGCGCGCCGGCCGCGCACGCCACCGCCTCTTCCACCACCCTGCCCACGTTTTTCGACCGCGCGCGGCGCATCGGGTAAAATTATGGAATAACGGCGCGGCCACCCGGCACCCTTCCGCTGCACCAGCGGATTCCGGGCGAGCAGCCGCCCTCACCCACCACGGACGTCGAGCCATGTATCAATCGGACATCACCCAGTTCCTGAACCAGCTCAAGCAACAGAAGCCCAGCCTGGAAGCCGAGCAACGCCGCGGCCGCGCGCTGCTGTGGGACAAACAGCCGATCGATCTGGAAGAACGCGCCGAGCAGACAGCCTCGCGCGTGGAGCAGACGCCTTACTCGTACTATCAAAACTTCTAAACGGGTGAGCGTGAGTCACGCCGACGAGGCTCACAGCGCCACGCCGGCATCCGCCGACGCCGCGCTAGCCGCGCCCGCCACTGATTCGACGCCCGACACCGTCGACGGCATCGCTTTCGCGCGCCTGTACGGCGAGCCGCTCTTCAAGCTGCCCACCGATCTGTACATTCCGCCCGACGCCCTCGAGGTCTTCCTCGAAACGTTCGAAGGACCGCTGGATCTGTTGCTGTACCTGATCCGCAAGCAGAACTTCAACGTGCTCGACATTCCCATGGCGGATGTCACGGTGCAGTACCTCGGCTACGTCGACCAGTTGCGCCAGACCAATCTCGAACTCGCGTCCGAATATCTGCTGATGGCCGCGATGCTGATCGAGATCAAGTCGCGCATGCTGCTGCCGGTGAAGAAGGCCGACAGCGGCGAAGAAGCCGAAGATCCGCGCGCGGAACTGGTGCGCCGCCTGCTCGAATACGAGCAGATGAAGCTGGCCGCGCAGCGTATCGACCAGCTGCCGCAACTCGGGCGCGACTTCCTGCGCGCCGAGGTCTACATCGAGCAAAGCATCACGCCGCGTTTTCCGGACGTGGACAGCGAAGACCTGCGCGCCGCGTGGGCCGACGTGATCAAGCGTGCCAAGCTGGTCCAGCATCACAAGATTTCGCGTGAAGAGCTGTCGGTGCGCGAGCATATGAGTTCGATCCTGCGGCAGTTGCAGAACGCGCGCTTCGTCGAATTCGCCGACCTGTTCGACACGACCAAGGGCGTGCCGGTCGTGGTGGTGAATTTCATCGCCATGCTGGAGCTGTGCCGCGAGTCGCTGGTCGAGATCACCCAGGCCGAACCGTTCGCGCCGATCTACGTGCGGCTCGCGTATTCGCCGGCCTGACCTCAGCGTACGCACCGACACGCCTCGTTTCGGTGCGTACGGCGCGCAAATCCACTACAATCCCGCGCTCCGAACCTGTCATTACCAGTGAGGCGGCGGACCGCGCGATTCCTTGAGGTTTCGCATCGACCGAGTCTCGCGCCGCGCGAGGAATTCCCTGTCCGATCATGAAAGTCATCAGCTCGATCCATGAATTGCGCGACCAGTTGCGCGGCCAGAATCGCACGGCCTTCGTGCCGACCATGGGCAATCTGCACGAAGGGCATCTGTCGCTGATGCGTCTCGCGCGCCAGCACGGCGATCCGGTGGTGGCGAGCATCTTCGTCAACCGGCTGCAATTCGGTCCGAACGAAGATTTCGACAAATACCCGCGCACGATGGAAGCGGACATCGAAAAGCTGCAGAAGGAAAACGTCTACGTGCTGTTCGCGCCGACCGAGCGCGATCTGTATCCGGAGCCGCAGGAGTATCGCGTGCATCCGCCGCACGATCTGGGCGACATCCTCGAAGGCGAATTCCGGCCCGGCTTCTTCCAGGGCGTGTGTACGGTCGTGATGAAGCTGATGTCGTGCGTGCAGCCGCGCGTCGCGGTGTTCGGCAAGAAGGATTACCAGCAGTTGATGATCGTGCGCCGCATGTGCAACCAGTTCGCGCTGCCGACCGACATCATCGCCGCCGAAACCATTCGCGACGCCGACGGCCTCGCGCTCAGCTCGCGCAACCGCTACCTGCAGACCGCCGAGCGCGCCGAAGCGCCGGTGCTGGCCGCGGAGCTGAACCGCGTTCGCGAAGCCGTGCTGTCCGGCGACCGCAACTTCGCGAAGATCGAGCAGGCCGCGATGGCCACGTTGGCCGCACGCGGCTGGCAGCCCGACTACATCGCGGTGCGCAAGCGCTCGGATCTGCTGCCGCCGGGTCCGCAAGACACGGAGGCGGAACTGGTCGTGCTGGCCGCCGCCAAACTCGGCGCCACGCGCCTCATCGACAACCTCGAAATCTGACCCGGCCTCGGCCGGCGCAGACAAGCATCAGAAGCCACAAGGGATTGATTGGTCATGCAACGCAACATGCTGAAGTCGAAGATCCACCGTGTCGCGGTCACGCACTGCGAGCTGCACTACGAAGGCTCCTGCGCGATCGACGAAGACTTGCTGGAAGCAGCGAACATCGTCGAAAACGAACGGATCGACATCTGGAATATCAACAACGGCGAGCGTTTCTCGACCTACGCGATCAAGGGCGAGCGCGGCAGCGGCATGATTTCGCTGAACGGTTCGGCCGCGCGGCGCGCGCAACTGGGCGATCTGGTGATCATCGCCGCGTTCGCGGTGGTCGAAGAGGCCGAGTTGAAGGCGGGCTGGAAGCCGGATCTGGTGTTCGTCGACGACAACAACAAGATCAAGGGCAGCCGCGATCACGTGCCAACGCAGAACTGGACCTGAAGATCGGCGCGGCTAGCGTGAAACTTCAACGCGTTCGCCGCGCGCTTTGCGGATAATTTCAGCACTGCCCGTTTCCGCCGGGAGCCCGCCTCAGCCCTTCTTCGCCGTCCCGTCGACCCATTCGATGATCGACTGCCACTGCTCCAGATCCTTCTCCACGCGGCTTTTCGCGACGTCCCACAGGGTCAGGCCGTGCGCCGCGAGCTGCACGTAGTTCTGCGTGTCGCGCAAAAAGCCCAGCACCGGCAGATTCAATCCTTCGACAAACCGATGCAGTTGTTCCGCCGAACGCGTGCGCGCATCGACACGCATGCCGACCACGCCGATTTCGATCGTGCCCTTGCGGACCGCTTTTTCCTTCGCCAGACGCTCGAGAAAGTCCTGCGTGGCGAGAATGTCGAAGATGGACGGCTGCAGCGGCACGATCACCTTGTCGGCCAGATCCAGCGCGATGTTCATCCGGTTGCCGTGCAATCCGGCAGGGGTGTCGATGACCGCGTGCTCCAGCCCCTTGGGCGGCTTGACCGGCGTGTCCTGGCTGACTTCCCAGGTTTCGATGGCCGGCAGCGTGTCGGGGCGCAACGACAGCCACGCGTGCGCGGACTGCTGCTTGTCGAGGTCCGCCAACGCAACCCATTCGCCCGACGCCGCGAAATAGCCGGCCAAATTGGTGGACAGCGTGCTTTTGCCCACGCCGCCCTTCGGATTCGCCACCACAATCACCGTCATGAATTCTCCCGGAAAGAAGACTGGTCGCCGCCAGCCGGTTTGCCGCGTATGTCGTTCTGACTTCGCTCTGATCTCGCGCCGGCCCGCTGCCGCACCGGCTGAAGCTGCCGGTTTCGGGCACGCATGCCGATCCAGCCGTTGATAATATCGAGAAATGCACCGGGGCCGAAGCCCCAAGGCGGCCAAATGACCGCCCGGCACCGTCGATTTCTCCACTTGGGACCCACCAATCCATGAGCAAACTCCGCCCGGAATACACCGTCGAACGCCTGCACGAACGCCAGCGGGGCAAGCTGCCCGGCTTGCTGGGCGTGCAGGTCCTGTCGCTGGAACAAGGCGTCCTGACCGCGGAATTGACCGTGCGGGAAGAATTGCTCGCGCCGAACGGTTTTTTGCATGCCGCCACCGTAATCGGGCTCGCCGACACCGCGTGCGGCTACGCGTGCCTCGCGCATCTGCCGGAAACGGCGCGCAATTTCACGACTGTCGAACTGAAAAGCAATTTTCTCGGCACGGCGACCGAAGGCACGATCCGCGCGGTCGCCAAGGGCGTGCATCTCGGGCGCAGCACGCAGGTGTGGGATGCGACCGTGACTGATCCGAATGGCAAGACGATCGCGCTGTTTCGTTGCACGCAGATCGTGTTGTATTGAGGGGGTGGGTGTGCTGCGGTGAGCGCCAATAAAGCCGCAGCCTCATGCCATAAAAAAAGCACGCGACCTCACGGCGCGTGCTTTTTTGTTGTCCGGCGTTGTTGCCGGCGAGACTGCGCAGCCCTTACGCCACCGCAGCCCGCACCGTCTTCACGCTGCCCAGCGCCAGCGCACCGCCGCCCAGCAGCGACTGCACCGCCAGCGTCACCGCCCAGAACGCCGGATATTCCCAGCCGCCGTTCGGCGAAGCGAAACCCCAGCCGTTATGCCAATGCGCCGACATCGCGCCGAGCATGAACGGCAGCAGCACCAGCGCGACCCAGCGGACCTGCACGCCGAGCAGCAACGCGATACCGCCGAGCAATTCGACGAACGCCGTCACATAGCCGAGCCAGCCCGGCAAACCCAGCGAAACGAAAAATTGCGCCGTGCCCGGCAGTGTGAAAACGAAGATTTTTTGCAGGCTGTGCGCGAGATACAGCACGCCCAAGGCCACGCGCAGCAGTAAAGCAGCCAGATCGGCGGAGCGATTCGAGTTCATGACGAGTCCTTGAAGAGAGAGACGGCCAGAACCAGCCGTCGATGTCAGGACTCTATTCGAACCATACGGAGTGAAAAACCACATCGCAGGCTTAGATTATTTCCCAATAGGATTTAATCGGCATTGCCGTGTTGATCCAGATCAGGCCATCGCGCCAAAAAGCTTCGCCAGATCGAGATGGTCGGCCAGCGTGTCGGCGAGTCGCTCCAGCGACGCCTCACGCAACGCCGGATAGTCGATCGCCTCGGCGTCGCTCAACCCCGCCCACGCCAGCAACGCGGCGCACGCGGACGGCGTGTCGAATAGACCATGCACATAGGTGGCGAGAATCTGGCCGTCGGCGGACAGCGCGCCATCGGGACGCGCGGCAGCCGCATCGCCCAACTGGAGCGCGGGCGAGTCTAGCGCCGGTCCGTGCGTCTCGCCCATATGAATTTCGTAACCCGACACCTCGGGCAAACCGGGCAACGCGAGGCGTCCGGTGACATTCTTCAGCGTCTTGTCGCGCGTAAGCACCGTCGAGTAATCGAGCCAACCGAGTCCCGCCGACGTCCCCGGCGCGCCTTCCACGCCATGCGGATCGGCCACTTCGCGCCCGAGCATCTGCATGCCGCCGCAAATGCCGATCACCCGTCCGCCGTAACGCAGATGCCGCTGCAGCACCGCGTCCCACCCTTGCGTGCGCAGAAACGCCAGATCGCCAGGCACGTTCTTCGAGCCTGGCAGAATGATCAGATCGGCCGGCGGCATCGGCATGCCGCTTCGCACGTAATGAAAATCGACCTGCGGATGCGCACGCAGCGCATCGAAATCCGTGTGGTTGCTGATGTGCGGCAGCACCGGCACGACCACGCGCAGCATCCGTTGCGCGTCGCCGCGATGGGCCGCGCGCAGTTCCGGCGGCAGCATGTCTTCCGCGTCGAGCGTCAGGCCGTGCAGATACGGCACGACCCCGAGCACCGGCTTGCCGGTCTTCGCTTCGAGCCAGTCGAGACCGGGTTGCAGCAGACTGATGTCGCCACGAAACCGGTTGATGACGAAGCCCCGCACCCGCGCCTGCTCGCTCGCCGACAGACACGCGAGCGTGCCGGTCAGATGCGCGAACACGCCGCCGCGATCGATATCGGCCACCAGCACGACCGGGCAATCCACGGCTTCCGCGAAACCCATGTTGGCGATGTCGCGATCGCGCAGATTGATCTCGGCGGGGCTGCCCGCGCCTTCGACGAAAATCGCGTCGTAGCCGGCCTGCAAACGCGCATACGATTCCAGCACCGCTTCGAACGCGATGGGTTTGTAGTCGTGATACGCGCGGGCATCGAGATTCATGCGCGCCTTGCCGTGGATGATCACCTGCGCGCCGCGATCGCTCGTCGGTTTGAGCAGCACGGGATTCAGATCGGTGTGCGCGGCGATCCCCGCGGCCACCGCCTGCAACGCCTGGGCACGGCCGATCTCGCCGCCGTCGACCGTGACCGCGCTGTTGAGCGCCATGTTCTGCGGCTTGAACGGCGCGACCCGCACACCCGCGCGCCGCGCGAGCCGGCATAGACCGGCCACCAGCGTGCTCTTGCCGGCGTCGGACGTGGTGCCCTGAATCATCAGCGTGCCGTGTGGGACGGGCATGGCGTCCCGGGGAATCGAAGTAATCGAAGTGGTGGTCACGAGGTGGGGTGGGTCGGCCGTGAAGAGAAACGCGGCATTATCCCACCCCGCCGCCGCCATCCGCGCGCCGGTACAATCACGCGATGACTCCCCGCGACCTCACCTTCGTCCTTGGCGGCGCCCGTTCCGGCAAGAGCTTGCACGCCGAGCAACTGGCCGATCGCAGTGCCCTTCCCGTCACCTACATCGCCACCGCGCGCGTCAGCGACGACGCCGAATTCGCCGCGCGTATCGCGCATCATCGCGAGCGGCGTCCGGCGCATTGGCGGCTGGTCGAAGCGGGCGTGGATCTCGCCGCTGCGCTCACGCAAGCGGACGCGCCCGAGCATTGCGTGCTGATCGATTGCCTGACGCTGTGGCTGGCCAACCTGCTGTGTCCGTCCGAAGGTAAAGCGCTGTCGCTCGATCGCTATCACGCGCAAGTCGCCGCGCTCGAAACGGCGCTCGTCGCCGCGCACGGCAAAGTCATCGTGGTCAGCAACGAAATCGGCCTGGGCGTCGTGCCGCTCGGCGCGGCCACGCGTCTTTACGTCGACGAACTCGGCCGGCTCAATCAGCGCATCGCCGCGTTGAGCACGCAAGCCACGATGATGGTCGCGGGCCTGCCGCTCGCGTTGAAAACGGCGGGCCACGCGTGATGCTGTCGCTTCCTCTGATCGTCACGCTGGCGACCGCGGGCGTCGCGGTTGACCGTTGGCTCGGCGAGCCGCGCACCGCGCATCCGCTGGTCGGCTTCGGCAACTGGGCGAAGCGCCTCGAAGCGCGCTACAACACCGGCCGCCGTTTGCGGCTCAAGGGCTTGCTCGCGTGGGCGCTGGCCGTGCTGCCGCCGGTGCTGATCGCGTGGTGGCTGGTCTCGGTGCTGCCGTTTTTCGCGGCCTGCGCGGTGCATGTCGTGCTGTTGTGGTTCGCACTCGGCGCGCGCAGTCTGCACGATCACATCGCGCCGATCGCTCAAGCGCTCGCGCAACGCGATCTCGCGCAGGCGCGGCTGCTGACCGCGCGGATCGTCTCACGCGAAACCGCGCACGCCGACGAAGGCGCGTTGTCGCGCGCCGCCGTGGAATCGGCGCTCGAAAACGGCAATGACGCGATCTTCGGCGCGCTGTTCTGGTTCGCGATCGCGGGCGGTCCGGGCGCGCTCGGCTTCCGTCTCGCCAACACGCTGGATGCCATGTGGGGCTATCGCACGCCGCGCTATTTGCGCTACGGCTGGGCGGCTGCACGCATCGACGACGTACTCAACTGGATTCCCGCGCGTCTGACCGCCACGAGTTACGCGTTGCTCGGCGATACGCGCACGGCGTGGCGCTGCTGGCGCGAGCAGGCGCCGCGCTGGGACAGTCCGAATGCCGGGCCGGTGATGGCGGCGGGTGCGGGCAGTTTGAACGTGCTGATCGGCGGGCCGGCGGTGTATCACGGCACGCTGGAGCAGCGGCCCACGCTCGGCTTCGGACATCCCGCGAAGGCCGCGCATGTGACGGCCGCGTTGATGCTGGTGGAACGCACGGTGATTCTCTGGCTGGCGATGTTGATCGTGCTGGCGCTGTTGAGCGTGCCGTTTCATGCGTGAGGGTGTGAACGATCCGGTGACCGGAAGCGTTAGCGCGGCAAGTGCCCCCGCCGTTCACGGCGGCAATCTGCACGAAGCCGCCACACGTTATGGCATGCCGTACGCGCAGTGGCTCGATCTGTCGACGGGCATCAATCCGCACGGCTATCCGGTGCCGCCGGTTCCCGCCGATGCATGGCGGCGCCTGCCCGACGACGGCGACGACTTTGCCGCCTGCGCCGCGCGCTACTACGGCGCGCCGGATGCCGCCCACGTGCTGCCCGTCGCCGGCAGTCAGGCCGCAATTCGCGCGCTACCCGCGCTACTGCCACGCGCCCAGGTCGGCATCGCGCCGCTCACTTACAGCGAGTACGCGCCCGCGTTCGAACGCGCCGGTCATGACGTCGTGCCGCTCAACGTGTCCTGCGAATCCTTGCCCGACACGCTCACGCATGCGGTTATCGTGAACCCGAACAATCCGACGGCTGAGCACGTAAGCGCCGCGAGGCTGTTGCAGTGGCATGCGCAACTCAGCGCACGCGGCGGCACGCTGCTAGTCGACGAAGCATTCGCCGATACGATGCCGTCGGCGTCGCTCGCGGCCCATACGCATCGCGACGGCCTGCTCGTGTTGCGCTCGCCGGGAAAGTTCTTCGGCCTGGCCGGCGTACGCGCGGGTTTCGTACTCGGTGCGCCGGCGTTGCTCGGTGCCTTGCGACAGACGCTCGGTGCGTGGACGGTCAGTGGTCCCGCTCGTCACGCGGTCAAAGCCGCGTTCGCGGACGAAGCCTGGCAACAGCAAATGCGTTCGCAACTCAACCTGGAGAGCGAGCGTCTGACCAACCTGTTGCACGCGCAAGGACTTGCCACGCGCAGCACGCCGCTTTTCGCCTGGACCGACGACGCACGCGCGCCCGCTTTACACGACGCATTGGCACGACGCGGCGTGTGGACCCGACTCTTCACGTCCTCGCGCAGCGTGCGTTTCGGCTTGCCTGGTAGCGAGACGGAATGGGCGCGCTTCGAGCAAAGCCTGATCGAAGCAATGCGAGAAATCGACGCCGCATGAATACGCCGATCCAACCCGTCCTTTTCAACACGCAGCGCCGATGACCCCACTCACCCGCTTCCTGCTAGCCCTCTCGCTGTGCGCGGCGACCTTGCCCGCACACGCCGCCGTCACCGTCACCGACGATACCGGCGCAACCGTCACCCTGCCCGCTCCCGCACAACGCGTGATCAGCCTCGCGCCGCACGTCACCGAGTTGCTCTATGCCGCGGGCGGCGGCGCAAAAATGGTCGGCGCGGTGTCGTACAGCGACTACCCGCCGGAGGCAAAACAACTGCCGCGCGTCGGCGATAACAAGGCGCTCGACCTCGAACGCATCGTCGCGTTGAAGCCGGACCTGATCGTCGTGTGGCGGCATGGCAATGCGCAACGTCAACTCGATCGTCTGCGCGAATTGCACGTGCCGTTGTTCTTCAGCGAGCCGCATCGTCTCGACGACATCGCCGTATCGTTGACCAAACTCGGGCAATTGCTCGGCACGTCATCGACCGCGGATGCGGCGGCGGCCGCGTATCGCCGCGACATCGCAACGTTGCGCACGCAGTACACGAGCCGGCCGCCCGTCAGTGTTTTTTATCAAGTGTGGGATCAACCGTTGATGACGCTCAACGGCGACCATATGATCAGCGATGTCATCGCGCTGTGCGGCGGCCGCAATGTGTTTGCGAAACTCGAGCCGCTAGTGCCAACGGTTTCCACCGAGGCCGTGCTCGCCGCGAATCCGGAAGCGATCGTCACGGCCGCGCCAGGCGCGACCAAACCGGATATCCCGTTGCCGCAACTCGCCACATGGCGCGCGTGGCCGAGTCTGACCGCGGTGGCGAACAACAATCTGTTTGCGATTGACGGCGATCTGATCAACCGCCCGGCGCCGCGTATCGCGCAGGGCGCGAAGCAACTCTGCGAAGACCTGGAAGCCGCGCGCTCACACAGAAAGCCTGGCGCGCAATAAAGCAGCGGCGCCCGGCACTCGCTCATTCACATGACGAGCGCCAGGCGCGAGCACGGGGCTCGCACTGCAAGCGTTCCTCGACCCGCCGCCCTCACGCATTCCACCTCACCAACGACCACTGCTGCGTTTCGTCATCGCGTCTCAGCCAGACGATCCCGGTCATATCCAGAGACCATTGCAGACAGCGCTCCAGTTGCACGTCCAGCACCAGCGACGCGATCACCCGCATCACCCCCGCATGCGTGACCACATACGCGGGCGACAATTCGCGGGTCTGCGCGAACGCATCGAGCCAGGCTCGCACGCGCGTGACGAATTGCGCGACGCTCTCGCCGCCATGCGCACGCGCGTGTTCGAAGTTAGCCGCCCAGGCGTCGAGCAACTCGCGATCGATCGCGTCCCAACGTTGCGTCTCCCAATCGCCGAAATCCATTTCCTTCAGACGATCGTCGTGACTGATCACGCACCCGAACGCGTTCGCCAGTTCAGTCGCGAGCGCCGAACAGCGCGTGAGCGGACTCGACATCAGCACGCGCGGCGCGGGCACCTGCAAGGTGGCGAGTTTCAACGCGAGCGCGTCGGACGATACTTCGGCGTCTTCGGCCAGCGCTACATCGCTATGGCCATAACAAACGCCCGCCTCGAGCGCAACGGCAGGATGGCGAATCAGGACGATATCCATGCAAGCCCCACCAGATAGATGCTCAATTCAAAGATCTGCTGCGCGAAGCCGAGACAGTCGCCGGTATAACCGCCGATGCGTCTGACGAAATATCGCCCCATGACGAAGCGAAGCGCCAGCAGTAACACGAGCGCCGAGGCAGCGAAGCGCCAGGCGGAGGCATCGGGCCACATGAGCCCATTCGGCCACCACAGCCACGGCAAGCCAAACAGCACGGCACACAACAACGCCGGGCCGCTCAAGCGCTGTGCGACCGGTTTGGCCTTGCCTTCGGCGCGCACGTAGTCGAGCGTCGCCAGATAGCTGATCGCGCACGTGCGGCTCGCCGCGTGCGCGGCAATCATCAGACTTGCGGCGCGCAGCGGCGGCAACGCGGCGAGCGTTTGCCACTTCAATGCCAGGGCGATCACGAGAGCGATGGCGCCAAAGGCGCCGATGCGCGAGTCATGCATGATGCGCAGCACGTCGTCGCGTGTATAGGCGCCACCGAACGCATCGACGCAATCGGCGAGACCGTCTTCGTGAAACGCGCCGGTGACGAGCAGCGACGCGGCCATCGACAGCAACACGGCAACGCCGGCCGGAAACACGTGCAGCGCGGCGAGATAGACCAGCGCGCTCAAGCCGCCGACCAATGCGCCGACCAGCGGAAAATAGCGCGCCGCCGCATTCAGATAATGCGGCTCGAAGCCGACCCAGCGCGGCACGGGCACGCGCGTGAAATAGCCGAGCGCCGTGAAGAAATAGCGCAGTTCAGCGAGCGGATTCATGAAAGGCTCCGGGGCACGCGCCGCGCCGTTTCCGTATGACGGATCACGCGTCGCGGTTCGCGACGCCGGCCGATTCGAAGCTGGCCATGTCGTTGATGAACGCCGTCGCCGCGCGCAGCAGCGGCACCGCGAGCGCCGCGCCGGTGCCTTCGCCGAGACGCAGGTCGAGCGACAGCAGCGGCAGGCCGCCGAAATGATCGAGCATGCGCCGATGCCCCGCCTCGTTCGACGCATGCGCGAACACGCAGTATTCGCGCACGTTCGGCGCGAGCGCGTCGGCGATCAGCAACGCCGACGTCGCGATGAAGCCGTCCACCAGAATCGTCATGCGCGCTTCGGCGGCGGCGAGATACGCGCCGGCCATCATCGCGATTTCGAAGCCGCCGAAGGTGGCGAGCACCGTCAGCGGATCGCCGGACACATCGTGATGCGCGAGCGCCGAGGCCAGTACGTTGCGCTTTTTAGCGAGCCCGGCATTGTCGAGACCGGTGCCGCGTCCGACGCATTCGTCGATCGGCACGCCGCACAGGCGGCTCATCAGGCACGCGGCGGACGAGGTATTCGCGATCCCCATTTCGCCGAAACCGATCACGTTGGTGCCGAGCGCCGCGTGATGCCGCACGCGCGCCGCGCCCGCCTGCATCGCGGCGAGCGCCTGCTGCGGCGTCATCGCCGGTTCGCGCGCGAAGTTGCGCGTGCCGGCGGCGACCGGAATGTCGACGAGTCCTTCCGTCGACGGCAACGGCGTCGCAATGCCCGCGTTGACCACTTCGAGTTCGATACCCGCGACGCGGCTCAACGCATTGATCGCCGCGCCGCCCGCGAGAAAATTCGCGACCATCTGCGCGGTCACCGCTTGCGGATACGGGCTCACGCCTTCGTCGGCAATGCCGTGATCGCCGGCGAACACGATCATCGCCGGACGCTGCACCGTGGGATGCGTGGTGCGCTGGATCAGCCCCATCTGCCGCGCGAGCGTTTCGAGCCGGCCAAGGCTGCCGGGCGGCTTGGTCTTGGTATCGATGATGTGTTGCAGTTCGGCCCGCAGCGATTGATCGAGCGGCGCGACTTCGGGCAAACCGGCCAGGCGGGACAAAGAAGTCATAGATCTATCTGAAAGAGAATGTGTGTTTGGGTAGAACGCTCAGCTTGCCGGTCCATCATGAACCGCAAGCGATTCGTGACGCGCGCGCGGCGCCGGAATCAGCGCCTCGTGTTCGCCGTCGCGAATCAGAATCAGCGGATAGCCGAATGCGCGGCTCGTCAACGTGGGCGTCAGCACGTCGTGCGCGGGGCCGGCGTACGCGCCGCCCTCGCCGTCGAGCAATAACGCGTGCGTGGCGAAACGGCGCGCCAGGTTCAGGTCATGGCACGAAAACAGCACGGTACGGCGCGGCTCGCGGGTCCACGCGGCCAGCGCTTCGAGACAATCGATCTGATGATGCAGGTCGAGATGCGATAAGGGTTCGTCGAGCAGCAGCAACGGCGCGTCCTGACACAACACCGCCGCTAGCGCCACGCGTTGACGCTCGCCGCCCGACAGCGACAGCACGTCGCGTGCGGCAAATGCGGTGAGGCCCAACAGGTCCAGCGCCGCGTGCGCCGCGTCGCGATCCGCTGCACCTTCCCAGCCCCAGCCGTTCAGATGCGGGAAGCGGTTCAACATCACAATGTCGAGGACGCTCGCGCTGAATGCGTCGGCGGCGCTTTGCGGCATCAGCGCCCGGCGCTGGGCAAGCGGTAACGGCGGCCAGTCGGCGACCCGCATGCCGTCGAGCTCGACGTGCCCCGCCGACGGTTGCAGCAAGCCCGCGAGCGCGGACAGCAGCGTCGTCTTGCCCGCGCCGTTCGGCCCGGCGACACACCAGATTTCGCCTGCGTAGAACGTGTGCGTGAAGGCGTCGAGCAAGGTGCGCGAGCCGGCGCGCAAGGTCAGACGTTGCGCGCTGAGCGAAGCTTGAACGAGGTCGTGGGATGGGGTCATCGGCGTTTGCGCAGCAGCATCCACAGAAACACCGGCACGCCGACGATCGACGTAATCACGCCGACCGGCAATTGCGCCGGCGCGATCACCGTGCGCGCGATCAGGTCCGCGCCCATCACCGCGACACCGCCGCCGAGCGCCGCGGCCGGCAGCAACATGCGTTGATCGTTGCCGAACGCGAGCCGCAACATGTGCGGCACGACGAGCCCGACGAAGCCGACGGTGCCCGCGGTGGTCACGGCCGCGGCCGCCGCGAGCGACGCCGCCAGATACACGCGCAAGCGCAGCGGCATGACGGCGACGCCCAACGCTTGCGCGGCGGCGTCGCCGCGCAGCAAGACATTGAGACGCGGCGCAACCGGCACGATCGCGACCAGCACAATCACGAGCGCGACGAGTGCAACCCATGGCATCGTGCCGCCGTTGAGATCGCCGGTCAGCCAGAACAGCATGCCGCGCAAACGGTTGTCGGGCGCGAGATTCAGCAGCAAAGTGATCAGCGCCGCCCAACCGGATGCGACCACCGCGCCGGTCAGCAGCAAACGCGGCGACGTGTCCTGCGGTTCGCCACGCCACAACTCGCGGCGCGCGAGTCCGAGCACCAGCAGGATCGACACGAAGGCGCCGGCGAACGCGCTGGCGTCGACCATCCACCATGCGCAGCCCGCAATCATCGCGACGAGGGCGAAGGTCGCCGCGCCGCCGGACACACCCAGCACGTACGGCTCAGCCAACGGATTGCGCAACAGCACCTGCAGCAACGCGCCGGCCAACGCGAGCAGCGCGCCGCACGCAAAGCCGGCGAGCGCACGCGGCAGACGCAAGTTGCGGACGATCTCGCCGGCCAGATCCGCCGACGAACCGAGCGAGCTTCCCTCGGACGCGTGCGAAGGTAGCAGCGCCGCGAGCACACGCATCGGCGCGAGCGACACGCTGCCGAGCGCGAGCGACGCCATCAGCACTGCCAGCGCGATCAGCGCAAGCACGAGCCAGATCGCGGCGGCGCGCTTCGCGTTCATCACGCGCAGTGTGGCGGGCATCGACCCCGACTGGCGGTTCATTCGCGCGATCCCGACGCGCTCGGTTCGTCACCGCGGATACCGACCGGCAGTGACGGACGCGATGCGGCGCGGCGCTGGATACGAATAAGCCTTTTCATGGTCCCTGTTCAACGGATTCTAATTAGCGTGGCCGCGTACCACGTCGTCGTGACGTTATAACGCGCGGACAGACTCATGACGACGTGACGTCGTGAAGTCACGACGCCGAAGGCGAGATAGTAACTGTTCGACCTTGCGGAATCGGAATAGCGGGTGCGCCGCTTCTGCGCCGCCTTCCCACGCGCGACGCGCAGTGGCACACTCGCAGGTTGAACTTTGAACGCACGATCCGGACTGGTGAATCCGCGCGCGATCTGTTCTGTTAAGTGCAGGTTATTGTCCGATGCATGAGTACTTTTTCATCATAAGGTCGATAAAAGCCGGCACAAAGCGATGTTGTTACGTCTCGAAACGAGACAATTGTCGGAACCTGCGACATTCCGCGCTAAAATGCGATGTCTTTAGAGGACGCAGCAGATGCTCACCGAACTCGAATCACTTTCACAAAATATCGGCAAGCTGATCACGATCAGCCAACGCCACAATGAAGCGCGTCTCGCGCTCGAAGAGCAGCTCGCCCAATCACGTGCCGAGGTGGAAGCCACGCGCACGGAACTTGCGCTGTTGCGCGAGGAACGCGACACGCTGCAAGCGGAACGCGACGCCCTGTCCGCGAAAATCGACGACGCCCAGGTGCGCCTGAATGCGATTCTCGAGAAGCTGCCGCGGGCGCGCGCGCACAACGAGCCGGATAGCCAGCTCGATCTGCTCGAACCCGCGCAGCACGAAGTCGAAGCGCAGGGCGACGTGACCCGACACGGAGAAAATGCATGACCACCAAGCAGATCGAAGTATCGATTCTCGGCGTGCCGT
The DNA here is from genome assembly GCF_902833695.1 of Paraburkholderia sp. BCC1876. NCBI lineage: Bacteria > Pseudomonadati > Pseudomonadota > Betaproteobacteria > Burkholderiales > Burkholderiaceae > Paraburkholderia > Paraburkholderia sp. BCC1876. The sequence continues at coordinate 34,362 of NZ_CADFGI010000007.1, forward strand.
ATCGCCTCGCCTGCTCACCGGAAACGGAAGGCGCGCTGCTTGAGGCCGTCGCACGCGTCGACGCCGAAATGTCGAAGATCCGCAATAACAGCAACGTACGCGGCACGGATCGCATTGCTGTCATGGCTTGCCTGTCGCTGGCATCGGAACTGCTTAAGCTGCAATCGAGCGTGCGACACGGAGAAGCATTTCCCGCAGAGGAAATCCGGCGTACAATGCATCAAATGAACGAACAACTGGGTACTGTGATTCAGCAGTACAGCATGCAGTAAGCACCAGCGGTATCGAGCAGTATCAAGGTTCCAAGCAGTCGTTCCTGAGATCGGCTGCGAATTCAAACGGAGTGATCGAGCTAGAGTCGTGAAACGTTTGAGTTGCATCGTTTAAGCTTTACTGGTTTAGCTTCCCTGCCTGGTTCGCCAAGGTCATATATTCCTTGAACCAATGCCATGTGCACGGTTGCGGAAATTTGTAGCACGGGTGTGCGCGTCACTCTGTCTGATGTACCCGAAGTGTTGCTAACTGCGACCAATTCTGAACCCCCGGTTCAGGATGCCGGCCTAGCGGCTAAGGCGGGGACCTTATTTAGAACGGCATCGGACTTCGGTTCGATGCCGTTTTTCTTTGGGTCACGGCTTTTCTCTGTGTTGTCAAACCCTTAACGTTCAATTCGATTCATGCGCTACTGGCTAATGAAGTCCGAACCGGACGAAGCAAGCATCGACCATCTCGCCCAAGCGGCGCATCACACGTTGCCGTGGACCGGCGTGCGCAACTATCAGGCGCGCAACTTCATGCGCGACATGATGCAGGTCGGCGACGGTGTGCTGTTCTATCACTCGAGCTGTCCCGAGCCGGGTATCGCAGGGCTCGCGGAAGTCTCGTCGACCGCTTATCCGGACCCCACGCAGTTCGATAAGAAGAGCCCCTACTTCGACCCGAAGTCGTCGCAGGAAACGCCACGCTGGTTGCTCGTCGACGTGGTGTTCAAGAAGAAGATCCCGCTGATTCCACTCGCCGCGTTGCGCGAGCACGAGGAATTGAAGTACATGCGCGTGCTCGCCCGAGGCAACCGTCTGTCGATCACGCCGGTGAGCGAAGCCGAGTGGCGCTTCATCATCAAACGGCTTGCGCAATGATGCGTAATGCGCACGCAGTTGCAAGCAAACGTGAAGGCATTGTCAAATTGGGGAACCAAGCTTAGGTTACAAGCGCCTAACGGTCGCGCAAACGTTGTGCCACCGCACAGCGCTTGCTCTTATCGTGCATAACCTGTTCAAGCAAGGAGTCCAACAATGACGAAAAACACCGCACGGGCACTCGCTCTCGCTCTCGTATGCGCTACGCCGGTTGCGCTCGCACTCACGCCGACTCTGGCTCGCGCGCAGAACGCCGCGCCGTATCAGCCCGCCGGCGTGCTGTCGCTCAATGCGCAGGCCAGCTCGGAAGTCCCGCAAGACGTGGTCGATATCACGCTGTTCTTCGAGCAGGAAGCGAGCGATCCGTCGGCGCTGACCGCCACGTTGAATCAGCGCGCTGATTCGGCGCTGCAAAAAGCCAAGGGCGTGAGCGGCGTGACGGCCCGCACGGGTTCGTTCTCGATCTATCCGTCCACCGATCGCGACGGCCGCATTTCCGCATGGCGCGGCCGCACGGAGATCGTGCTCGAGTCGCACGACTTCGCTGCGGCATCGAAGCTCGCGGGTCAAATGGCATCGATCATGCAGGTCGGCAACGTGCAGTTCTCGTTGTCGCCGGAAGCACAGCGCGCCGCCGAGCAGAAGCTCACCGGCGAAGCGATCAAGTCGTTCCGCCAGCAAGCGGCTTCGTCCGCGCAGGCATTCGGCTATAGCGGCTATGCGATTCGCGAAGTTAACGTCGGTCAGAACGGTGGCGTGATGCCGCGTCCCATGATGATGATGAGCGCCCGTGCCATGAGTTCGGACGCGAAGATGTCGGCGCCGGTGCCAATCGAAGGCGGTACGTCGACGGTAACGGTCAACGTGTCGGGTTCGGTGCAGATGAAGTAATGCGTGCGGGTTCGGGCGCTGATTTGTGCGTGCCCGAGCCGCTAGCGGATGCAAAAAAAGCCACGGCATGCCGTGGCTTTTTTCGTTGAGCGCTCATCGACAGATCGTTTGATAACGCTCGATACCGCTGGCTACGATAACCCGTAGCCGCAATCAATCAGTTCGCGCTAACCGCCTGCGCCGGTTCACGACGCGCACGGCGATATGCCCACACCAGCAGGCCGATACCGACGAGGATCATCGGCAGCGACAGCCATTGGCCCATGGAGAGACCCATCGCCAGCAAACCGAGGAAGTCGTCCGGCTCACGCGCGAATTCCACTGTGAAGCGCGCGAGGCCGTAGCCGATCAGGAACACCGCGGAAATCGCGCCCAACGGCTTCGGTTTGCGCGAGAAGAAGATCAGCACGAAGAACAGCGCGATACCTTCCAGCGCGATCTCATACAGCTCCGACGGATGACGCGGCAGCATGTGATATTGCGCGAACACTTCGTTCAGATGCCACTGTGCGGCCAGTTGCGGATGCGCGATGAGCCATGCGGCGTCGTCAGGCGCGGCGCCGGGAAACATCATCGCCCACGGCGAAGACGGATCGGTCACGCGGCCCCACAACTCGCCGTTGATGAAGTTGCCGAGACGCCCTGCCGCGAGCCCGGTCGGCACCATCGGCGCGACGAAATCGGTAACTTGCAGCCACGAGCGTTTGCGTTGATACGCGAACAGCACCATGGCCAGCGTCACGCCGAGGAAGCCGCCGTGGAACGACATGCCGCCCTCCCACACCTTGAAGATGTCGAGCGGATGCGCGAAATAGAAGCTCGCTTTATAGAACAGCACGTAGCCGAGGCGGCCGCCGAGGATCGTACCCAGCACGCCGTAAAACAGCATGTCGTCGATATCTTTCGCGGTCCAGCCTTGCGCCGCGACGTACGGCAAACGCAGCCGCAGCCGGCCGACGACGATCGCCGCGATAAAGGCGACGAGGTACATCAGTCCATACCAGCGCACTGCGAGCGGCCCCAGATGAATGGCAACGGGGTCGAAATTCGGGTGAATGAGCATCGTGTTGTTATGGGCAGTTCAGGTTCAGAAGCGGGTTTTCTAATCGATTCTTTGGGACGAGTGACGGCTGGCGCACGCCGCTTGCGCAGACCGCAGCGCAAGCATTGGACGGCGCCGCGCGCAATGCGTTCGCAGCCGCGCCGTTAAACATGCTGCGCGCCGGCGTGCTGCGCCTCGACGGTAGCGGCATGCGCCCGCGCGATGTCGATGAAGCCCGCCAGCACCGGACTCACCTCCGCCGTGCGCCAGACCAGCCCCGTTTCGATCGCCGGCACCGACTCGACCAGCGGACGATACACCACGCCGGTGCGGCGCAGATTACGTAACGATTGCGGCACCAGTGCGACACCCATGCCGGCCGACACGAGGCTCACGATCGTCTGCATCTGGATCGCCTCCTGGCCGATGTGGGGCGTCAGGCCCGCCACGCCGTAGCAATCCATAATGATGTCATAAAAGCCAGGCGCCAAACGTCTTGGGAAGATCACGAGCGGCGCATCGGCGACGTCGCGCAGGCTGATCGGTGTCTCGAGCCATTCGGCTTCGGGGCTCACGTCGGGGTCCACGTCATGGCAGGCATTGTGCCCGGCGGCCTCGGCCACCCGCGCCGCCGTCTCCGTCGACATCGCGACGATCAGCGGCTCGCGCGCGATCGGCAGCCACGACAACTGCGTGCCGTGGCGCGACGGCAGCGGCGCGATCACGAGGCCCGCGTCGATGCGTCCGGCCACCAGTTCGTCTATTTGAACGTCGCTGGTGGCCTCGGTCAGTTCGAGCCGTACGCGCGGATGGCGCGCGCCGAAATCGCGCAACAGCAGCGGCAGAAGCCCGTAGTCCGCGGTCGAAACGAACGCCAGCGACAACACCCCCGCCTCGCCGCGCGCCAGACTCTGCGCGAGCGGCCGCAGCCCTTCGGCGCCGGCCAGCAGGCGCTGCACTTCGGGCAACAGATCCGCGCCCACCGGCGTGAGCTCGACCGAGCGCTTGGTGCGCGCGAACAGTTCGACGCCGAGCGTCTCCTCCAGCGCGCGGATGGCTTGCGACAACGGCGGCTGTGTCATCGAAAGACGCACGGCCGCGCGCCCGAAGTGCTTTTCTTCGGCGACGGTCACGAAATAGCGCAACTGGCGCAGGTCGGGGATGGCGGGCAGCATGATTAATATATTTTACGACCTAATCTGCCCTCAATAATATATTGGACACGTAGTTTGCAAAACCGCATCCTTGCATTGCGCGTCGGAACTACACTGGATTGACGCACGACACCCGCCGCACCCAGGCCGCAGTACAGCCGCAGTACAGCAAGACAGACACGCAGCACAGACCAGAACAAAACAGACTGGAGTTCCCCATGGCATACAACCGTCGTTCGAAGAACATCACGCAAGGCGTGGCGCGTTCACCGAATCGCTCCATGTACTACGCCCTCGGCTACAAGAAGGAAGACTTCGACAAGCCGATGATCGGCATCGCCAACGGCCACTCGACCATCACGCCGTGCAACTCCGGCCTGCAGCGTCTGGCCGACGCGGCCGTCGCCGCGGTCAAGGGCGCCAACGCGAATCCGCAGATCTTCGGCACGCCGACCATCTCGGACGGCATGTCGATGGGCACCGAGGGCATGAAGTATTCGCTCGTCTCGCGCGAAGTGATCGCCGACTGCATCGAGACCTGCGTGCAAGGGCAATGGATGGACGGCGTAGTCGTGATCGGCGGCTGCGACAAGAACATGCCGGGCGGCATGATCGGCCTTGCCCGCACCAACGTGCCGGGCATCTACGTGTATGGCGGCACGATCCGTCCGGGCAACTGGAAGGGCGTGGACCTGACCATCGTGTCGTCGTTCGAAGCGGTCGGCGAATTCACGGCGGGCCGCATGTCGGAAGAAGATTTCGAAGGGGTCGAGAAGAACGCGTGCCCGTCGTCGGGATCGTGCGGCGGGATGTACACCGCCAACACGATGAGCTCGTCGTTCGAGGCGCTCGGCATGTCGCTGCTGTATTCGTCGACGATGGCCAATCCCGACGACGAAAAGGTCGACTCCGCCGCCGAATCGGCACGCGTGCTGGTCGAAGCCGTCAAGAATGACCTGAAGCCGCGCGACATCATCACGAAGAAGTCGATCGAGAACGCCGTCGCGCTGATCATGGCGACCGGCGGCTCGACCAATGCCGTGCTGCACTACCTGGCGATCGCGCACGCGGCCGAGGTGGAATGGAGCATTGAAGACTTCGAGCGTATGCGCAAGAAAGTGCCGGTGATCTGCAACCTGAAGCCGTCCGGCCAATACGTCGCGACGGATCTGCATAAGGCCGGCGGCATTCCGCAAGTCATGAAGATCCTGCTCGACGCGGGGATGTTGCACGGCGATTGCATCACCATCACCGGCAAGACGCTGGCGGAAGAGCTCAAGGACGTGCCGGGCAAACCGCGCGCCGATCAGCAGGTGATTTTCCCGATCGAGAAAGCGCTGTACAAGGAAGGCCACCTCGCGATCCTGAAGGGCAATCTCGCCGAAGACGGCGCGGTCGCCAAGATCACCGGCTTGAAGAACCCGGTCATCACCGGCCCGGCCCGCGTGTTCGAGGACGAACAAAGCGCGCTCGAAGCGATTCTGGCCGACAAGATTGTCGCCGGCGACGTGGTGGTGCTGCGTTACCTCGGTCCGAAGGGCGGACCCGGCATGCCGGAGATGCTGGCGCCGACCTCGGCGATTATCGGCAAGGGGCTCGGCGAAACCGTCGGCCTGATCACCGACGGCCGCTTCTCGGGCGGCACGTGGGGCATGGTGGTCGGCCACGTCGCGCCGGAAGCGTTCGTGGGCGGCACGATCGCGTTCGTGCAGGAAGGCGATTCGATCACGATCGACGCACACAAGCTGCTGCTGCAATTGAATATCGACGACGCCGAGTTGCAGCGCCGCCGCGCCGCCTGGCAGCAGCCGAAGCCGCGCTATACGCGTGGTGTGCTGGCGAAGTATTCGGCGTTGGCGTTGCCGGCGAACAAAGGGGCGATTACCGGCTGATGCTGCGGGTCCGGCGGACATCGGCCACGCCTCCTTGCGGGTGTCCTGTTCGCCGGATCGTTTCTGTCTTTGCGCGGGCTCGTCACATATAGAAGTGCTGCGCACGACCCTCGAGCTCGGCGTACCTCGCCTGTTGCGCGATGATGCGATTCCAGATCGGCTCGGGAAGCTTGAAGGTCGACTTCAGCGGCGGCGCCTGCAGCGAGTCGTAGAGCACGTGGCTGCCAGCCGCCGGATCGGCCCTCGTGCGCCAAACCGGCGTACCGCCGATCGTGCGTATCTCCAACTGGCCGTGCGCCGCGGGAATGGCCATCAACCCATCGCGAAACAGCCACGCCGCGTTGTGCGACTTGAGCCATGCACTGATGCGTGCGATCTCATCCTGCCGCAGCGAGGGCTGGGACTCAACGAGAGCCTGGCCGCGGTGCGGATTGTCCGCCGACGGCACCTCGGTCACGAAGTGCGTGGCACCACGAGGTAACGCCGAATCCGGATCCAGGTAAAGCCGGTATTGCTGCTCCGACGTGGCGACAGGATTGCCAACGAATGCGGCCATCGGCAGTGGAGGAAAAACCGCCTGCCGTTTGGCATTCTCCAGCCGCCAGGATTGCCGCGCGGCGAGTTGGCCGTCTCGCGACTGCGGCGGCGAAACATAAGGCGTGACAGCGAAGACGCCCTCGGTCAGCCACTTGCGGTCTTCGACATGCAGCAGACCGTCAATCCCGCGAACATAAACAAACACGCCGTTCAGGTCGGTCGGATCGTTCGGGGTGCTGCCAATGTACGCATTGCCGTCCTTGTCGATTCGCAGCACCTGCCCATAGTCGTGCGCGGAATGGATGCGGCCATCGTCCCCAAATGAAAATTCATACTGGGAAAGGCCCGTATCGGACAAATCGACCGCCGGATACCCGTTGCCGTGGTGAAAGCTCAGCTTCGTGCCGCCCTTGCCGTCGTTGTTATTGAAGTACGGTTTGATATGGACTGGCTCGCGATAGTCCTCGCCTTTCTCCAACTGGCTCGCCGCGTAATGGATTTTGTCGAAAGCACGTCGGTAGAAAGCGGCCGACGTCAGCGCTGGATCCTCGTTTGGCAGATAGCGCACCTTGCCGCCGATGTTCACCCCCGATACGAACGGCTTGTGATCGCTATCCGCCCACGCGGGGTCGTCCGGAGAAAAGTGCGCGATCTGCGGTTGCGCGCCAGACGTGCGAGTGTGGTCGAAGATGTCGTAACGATAGTCGGGGTTGGCCACGAAGGGGCCCACCACCCCAGCCACGACCTTGCTCCAGCCACACACCTGGGCATCGTCGATCCGGCCCATCGCGGCAACTTCGCGGTCGCACGGGATGCGATCGGCCTTGCCCAGGCTGCCATGGACGTCGACCATGTTGGGGCTCGGCTTGATGTAATAGATATAGCCGCTTTGTTGCCCGCCGCCTGAGAGCCGCTTCTTCGCGGTCTCGCTGTCACGGAACGTGCCGAGATAGCCGCCGCCGTCAGTGACACCCGGGCTCAATGCAAGCGCGCAGTTATGCAGCGCCAGGTTGACGTTGTTCATCCGCGTGTTCTCCGCACTGAAGCCGTGCGCCTTGCGCATCGCTTCGGGCGGCACGTCCGAGGGACGATAGAGCACATAAGGCTGCGGGTCGGAAGCCGTGCTGACGTCACGCTTGAGTTCGTCATGCGGTGGCCGCGGCAACTGCGTGAAATCCGGCCTCGGCAGATTCACCGGCGGGAGAGATAAAGCATGAGCGCCCTGGAGTTCGGGCGCATCGTCCACGGCGGCGAGCGTAGCGTTGCCAAGGGACGAAGCAGCCGCGCTCGCACCGTCATTCGGCCGATACGTATTCTCGGCGTCATAGGGCAACGTGCGCACGCGAGCGATAAAACCGTACTGCTGATAGCCATAATCGAGCAACCGAGCCATGACAACCGCCATCTGATCGAAATTTTCGTACTCGAAGGCGCCGAATTGCGGGTCGTAAATCTGGTATCGGTCATTCCGGAAGTTATCGGAAGGATCCAGCCGTTGCACCATGATCATATGGCCGGGGCGCTCCACGCTGCCGCCGTCTGGCCTTTGTTCGGAAGCGGGCGCGGCGCGGAACTGAATGCGTATCGGCATCATCGTGGTTTGATAACTGCCGCGGCCGTCGGCCGAACTGTGACGCTGCCCGAATTCAGACTCCAGCGTTCTGCGCAACTCCGCACTGGTTCGAATCGAGTCGAAATTGGGTCGCGCGATAAGACCCGGAACGTTGCCGATAGGATCGCGCACGGTATCTCGCTGCACCTGATAGATCGACGTCAACGCCGCCTGTCTCAGTTGCGGATCGCCAAGGGAATCACGCATGACGGAAGTCATCTCGAACAGATTCGGCGCTTTTCCTGTCGCCACCAGGTAGAGCGTGCCTAGCACGAGGCCGGCGCACACATTGTTCAATGCGCTGGGCTGTCCGGCGGCTTGCGACAGGACCGAGGAAGAGAGGCCGTTGTGCCTCGTCGCGGGGCCGTTATAGATATCGAAGGTGTGTTCCGTCGCCGGAAGGGTCGCCTCTGGAGGTAGCGGCCAAGGCGGCGGCGTCCTGCGAGTGCGCTGCAACGTGTCCGAACTCTGCGCTGGCAACAGCGCGCCGGCGCCAGCTCCAGCAAGCTCGCCGGGCGCCCGTTCTTTGGCGGGCACACTCCCGTGCTCCGGTTGAGCCCGCTCATTGGCGCTCGTGGCAGCTACAAGGCGTCTGGCTGTCGGGACGCCCGGCTCTTTGGCCGCAGCCTTAGCGGCCGGCGCCGGCAGAGTTGCGTCACCCGGTCTTCCGACTCCGAACGGGGATGACGCTCCGGCGTTTGGCTCATGGGGCGGTGCACTGAGTTCGCTGGCCGATTCGCCATTGCGGCGTGCGGTTGGAGATAGCGGACCGGACCGGTCCGTCTCTTTGGGCAAAAGCCTGAGCGGATGATTGCCAACGCCGAGTGTCGTCATCATTGCACCTTGTGGAACCAAACCTGGGGCCTCCGCGCGCGAGCAATGACGGCAGAGGGCAATGACAATGAAACCCGCTTTGCCCACGATGCCGGTAGTACCCGGCGATACATTGAGAGCCGCGCCACGGCTAACGAGCAACGCCGACGAGAGCCGGCCCGTGGACTGTCCCAAAGACCCGACGAATCGCTCTGGATCCGCGAACGGTGCCGGACGTCATCGCGCCGCTACGTCTGGATTCATGCCCGCAAGGCGCAACAGAATGTCGAAAGGACGTAGTTCAAAAACCGTGCGTCCCTTTCCTTTTATAATGCCCGCACCACGAGTCGGGCATCTGCACCGACGGAGACCAGAATGAAATCCATGTCGCATGCAGCGCTTGCAAGCGCCGGCCTGCTGGGCGTTATCTTGAGCGTCGGTAGTCCGGTCGCGCATGCCGAGGCCGCCGCCGGTCTGGCGCTGGCCCAGCAGGAGAACTGTATGAGCTGCCACGCGGTCGCGCGTCCGTTCATGGGACCGGCGCTACATGATGTCGCAGCGAAATACGCGGGTCGCGACGACGCCGCAACCTATCTGAAGAACAAGATTCTGGATGGCAGCGCAGGCGTGTGGGGAATCGTGCCCATGCCCGCGAACACGCAACTCACGCCCGATCAGGCGGCCACGTTGGCAGGCTGGGTGTTGTCGCTGAAATGATGACGCGTACGCATTGGTGAGCGTGCATCGATGAACGTGCATTGCTGAACGTGCACGGTTGAAGGCGCTGAAACGCATGATCGCGTTTCAAGCCGCCTTCCCTTCCCTTCGAATCACGCGTGGCCTGAGCGCCGCGCGATCTCTTCTTCCACCGCTTCCCGCACCCACGCGGTCATTTCGGTTTCCAGCGTCAGCGCGACTTCACGCGTGATCTGGCTGACCAGCCAGCCCGTGTGCTCCTGCAATGCATCGCGGCAACGCGCCTCGATGACCTCGCGTCCCTCGCCCGTCAGAAAACCCGCAAAGCGTCCACGCAGACGCTCGGCGATGAGATTCGCATCGAGGCCCGGCTGCGGCGCCGCAGTGGTTTCGTGAGCGATATCGGGCGGCACGCTCGTACCGGCTTCGAACGGAGCAAGAGGCTCGGCGCGATTGAAGACGCCGGCATCGCGCTCGGGCACATCGTCATGCGCGTGATGCGAGCGCGAACGCTTCTTCGGATGATGATCCGCCGCATGCGCCGGCGCATGTAAGGGTTCCGGCGCGGCCGCACGGCCTAGCTCGAGCACCTCGTCCAGCGTCGGCAAGGGCGGTGGCTCGGCCGCGGGTTCCTGCACGGCAGCGAGTTCATGCGCATGCAGGGTGTCCGGCTCGAGCACCGGCTCAGTGCGAAAGCCAGGCTCACGCGGCGCACCGTCGTCAGTGATGGCGTGTTCCGCCGGCACAGCCGCGTCGTTCGACGGGTGACGCGCCTGCACAGGATTACCCGGCACGAGAATCTCGCTTAACACCGGAATCGAATTGTCGTGGGGATCGGACACGTGCGCTCTCCCTGTTTGAGTCGAAGCCAAGGCAGGCCGCATCCACGCCGGATCCTTCAGACAGGAAACCACGCGACGCGGACGGAAAAAGGCCTAGCTGCCTTGCTTGTAGTTGTTCAAAGCATAGCCGCGATCGCGATAGAAACGATAGCGTTCGCGGCCCGCAGCGAGTTCGTCGTGTGCGTTACCGACCACTTCCAGCAATCTTTCGAAGCGGGCGAACTGGGCCGGCACCGCAGCGCCCAGATTGAGCAGCACCTGGTGATGCGGCACGTCGTCGAGATTCGACGCCAGCACGATAGGCGTTTGCGCGGCGAGCGGCGTGCCCGCCATGCAGTGCGGCACGAAGTCGAGCGGCGAGAAGGTCCACAGCTGTTCGTCGAAAGCCCGCAAACGCTCGGGCTCGGCCAGCACGATGGTCGGCTGGCCCGCCTGATACGCCTTGCGGATCAGGCGGCACGCATACAGCAGCGAATCGCCGACGTTCGAGTGAAAATCGATCCTCGTCATCGGCGGCTCCGCCTTGCGTCGACAGCCAGGCTTACGCGCCGTTGCACGACCCGGACCCGGCTTGACGCCGGGTCCGCGACCGCGCTGGCCACCTTACTGCATTGCGTCATTGTGCAGCGCGGTCGATCAGGAACTGCGAGAGCAACGGCACCGGACGACCGGTCGCGCCCTTCGCCGCGCCGCTCTTCCACGCCGTACCCGCGATGTCCAGATGCGCCCACGGATACGCTTCGGTGAAGCGCGACAGGAAGCACGCCGCCGTCACGCTGCCGCCAGGACGGCCGCCGATGTTCGCCAGATCGGCGAAGTTCGACTTGAGCTGGTCCTGATACTCGTCGTCGAGCGGCATGCGCCAGGCCGGGTCCGAAGCCTCACGCGATGCGTCGAGCAACTCGCCCGCCAGCGCGTCGTCTTTCGAGAACAGGCCGCTGTTGTGGTGACCCAGCGCGATGACGCAGGCGCCCGTCAGCGTAGCGACGTCGATCACGGCTGCCGGCTTGAAGCGCTCGGCGTAGGTGAGTGCGTCGCACAGGATCAGCCGGCCTTCGGCGTCCGTGTTCAGCACTTCGATCGTCAAACCCTTCATGCTGGTGACGATGTCGCCCGGCTTGGTGGCCGTAGCCGACGGCATGTTCTCAACCGCCGCGATGATCGCCACGACGTTGATTTTCAAGCCCATTTCGGCGACGGCGCGGATCGTGCCCAGCACCGAACCGGCGCCGCACATGTCGTACTTCATCTCGTCCATGCCTTCGCCCGGCTTCAGCGAGATGCCGCCGGTGTCGAACGTGACGCCCTTGCCGACCAGCACCACCGGCGCGGCCTTCGCGGCGCCGCCGTGGTACTGCAGCACGATGAACTGCGCCGGTTCGACCGAGCCGGCCGTGACCGACAGGAACGAGCCCATCTTCAGCGCTTCGCATTGTTTCTCGCCGAGCACTTCGACCTTCAGCTTCCAGTCTTTGGCGAGTTTCTTCGCGGTGTTGGCGAGGTAGGTCGGCGTGCAGACGTTGCTCGGCAGGTTGCCGAGGTCGCGCGTCAGGTCCATGCCGTTGGCCAGCGCCGCGCCTTGCTTGGCGGCCAGCTTGGCGGCCTTGTCGTCGCCGGTGTTGACGCTGAACACGATGCGCTTCAGCGCGCGCGGCGTGGTGTCCGGCTTGCTCTTCATCTGCGTGAACTTGTACGTCAGCTCGCGCAGCGCGAGGATCGCGGCGCGCACGCCCCAATCGGCCGAGCGTTCGAGGATAGGCAGTTGAGCGAGCGTAAACGTGACCTGGACGATCTTCGTGCCCAGCAACGCACGCCAGGCGGCGCGCGCAGCGTCGCCGTAGGCTTTCTGATTGAAAGCGTCCTGCTTGCCGAGACCGACCAGCAGCACACGCGAAGCGCCGATACCCGACACTTCGTGCAGGAACAGCGTGGAGCCGACTTTGCCTTCCATATCGCCGGCTTTGATGACACGGGTCAACAGCCCTTTGGTGGCCGCATCGATCTCGAGCGCCGCGCCCGAAAGCGTCTGCGACTCGAACACACCGATCACGATGCAATCGGATTTACCGGTCAGGAAACCGTTTGACGAGCCTTTGGTCCAATCACAGGCTTTTATGCTAAAGTCCATCGCGCTTGTCCTCGGATAAAATCTGGGCTTAGGATGAAAGCCGCAATTATCCGCTATTTTTCCTGCGGCGGCTGCACCGGAGGTGTGACGGGGAGTAACCCTCACGCCGCTGAGAGCGCCCCCTCTCATCATCAATAATGATCTTCGAACGCTCCCTCCAGCGCGAACTCGCGTATACGGCTGGTGCCGTGTTCATGGTTCTCCTCACGCTCGTGCTGACGACGATGATGATCCGCATCGTCGGCTTCGCGGCCTCGGGCGAGATCGATCCACGCGACGTGCTGGTCCTGATCGGACTGACCGTGATCGGCTACCTGGCGATCATGCTCGTCGCGACCCTGTTCGTGTCGATCCTGTTCGTCCTGACACGCTGGTACAAAGACTCCGAGATGGTCGTGTGGCTGTCCTCGGGCGTCAGCCTGACCCAGTTCATCAAGCCGATCGGTATTTTTGCCACGCCGATCATCATCCTCATCATGTTCTTCGTGTTCGTCGGCTGGCCGTGGTCGAACCAGCAGAGCAAGCTGATCCGCGCGCGCTTCCAGCAGCGCGACGAGGTCTCGCTGCTGGCGCCGGGTCAATTCCGCGAGTCGGCCACCAGCCACCGGGTGTTCTTCATCGAGAAGATGTCGCCCGATCAGGGGCACGTGGAGAACGTGTTCGTGACCAGCACCGAGAACGGCAAGGTCAACGTGGTGGTGTCGAAGAACGGACACACCGAGACGCATAAGAACGGCGACCGCTTCGTCGTGCTCGAAAACGGCCGGCGCTACGACGGCGAGCCGGGGCACCCCGACTTCCGCATCATGGAGTTCGAGCGCTATGGCGTGAAAATCCAGAGCCAGCCGGTCGTCAATACGGCGACCAGCACCGGCATGTCGACGCTCGCGCTGCTGCGCAATCCGACCAAAGAGAATCTCGCCGAATTCGCGTGGCGCGCCGGGCTGCCTTTGATCGCGCTCAATCTGATGCTGCTGGCGATTCCTCTCGCGCACCAGAATCCGCGACGCAGTCGCACCATCAATCTGGTGATGGCGGTGCTGATCTATCTGACGTATTCGAATCTGTTGAACGTGGTGCAGTCGTGGATCGAGCAAGGCAAGATGTCGTTCGGCGTCGGGCTGGTGGGACTCCATGTGATCGTCGCGGTGATCGTCGCGTTTATCTTCTGGCTGCGCGTGCGCAACCGCCCGCTGTTCACGCGGGCCATGTTCAACCGTTCGCAGGGGACCTGACCGATGCGCATTTATGAAAGGTATTTCGCGCGTCAGATCTACCTCACGTTCATCTTCATTCTGTTTGCGTTTTCGGGTCTGTTCTTCTTCTTCGACCTGATCAACGAACTGAATTCGGTTGGGCACGGTAACTACAAGTTTCAATATGCGGTGCTGCGGGTCGCGCTGCAGACGCCGTCGCGCTTCTACGAAATCATTCCGGTTGCCGCGTTGATCAGCGCGATTTATGTGTTCGCGCAGATGGCGGCGAATTCCGAGTACACGATTTTTCGGGTGTCGGGGCTGGCGACCAATCAGGCGTTGCGGTCATTGCTGAAGATCGGGATTCCGCTGGTGTTCCTGACGTATCTGATCGGCGAAGTGGTTGGGCCTTATACGGATCAGTTGTCGGAGCGGGTGCGGCTGGAGGCACTGGGGTCGTCGGTGTCGAGTAACTTCCAGTCGGGTGTGTGGGTGAAGGACACGCTCACCGCGCGGGCCGATGGCGAGCAGGTGACGCGCTTCGTGAACGTCGGCGAGTTGAAGCCGGATGCGACGATCAGCAATGTGCGGATCTATGAGTTCGATTCGAAGTTCCGTTTGTCGAACGTGCGGATCGCTAAAAGCGGCAAGTATCAGCCGCCTGGGCATTGGCAATTGACCGATGTGACCGATACGCAGTTGATCGATGTGCCGCCGCCTCCCGGGACGCCTGCGGATGCGTTGAATCCGGTTTATCGCGCGACTCAGGTTAGCTTGCCGGAGTATTCGCTGCGCTCGGAATTGACGCCGCAGATTCTGTCAGTGCTGCTGGTGTCGCCGGATCGGATGTCGATGTTCAATCTGTTCCGGTATATCCAGCATCTGACCGAGAATCATCAGGATACGCAGCGGTATGAGATCGCGCTCTGGCGTAAGGTCTTGTATCCGTTTGCGGTGTTCGTGATGCTGGTTTTGTCGTTGCCGTTTGCTTATCTGCATACGCGGGCTGGAGTGGTGGGGGTCAAGGTGTTCGGTGGGATCATGCTAGGGATGAGTTTTCAACTCTTCAACACGCTGTTCTCGCATATCGGCACTTTGAATACCTGGCCTGCGCCTTTGACCGCGGCTACGCCTGGGTTGGTTTATCTCGTGCTTGGGCTGGTTGGGTTAAAGTGGGTTGATCGGCATTAGGGGTATCGTTCCATGGCTACGCATGGGCTGGTTTTGTTTGGGCACGGTGCAAGGGATGCGCGCTGGCGGGAGCCGTTTGAGAGGCTCGCTGAGAAGCTGCGCGGGGCTCGTACGGCTGATGCCTCGGCCGGGCCGGTTGTATTGGCTTTTCTTGAGTTGATGGAGCCGGATTTGCCTGCCGCTGTGGGTGAGCTTGCCTCCGGTGGCTGTGACCTTGTGACCGTTGTGCCGGTTTTTTTTGGGCAAGGGGGGCATGTGCGGAAAGATCTGCCTCTCGTCATCGAGCGCTGTCGCGGGCTTTATCCCTCTGTTCAGATTAAGTGCGCGGGTGCTGTTGGGGAAGATGAGGGTGTTCTTGATGCTGTCGCGCTTTATTGCCTTCGGCAGGTTTAGGGTTTCGGTTCTGCACTCTCTTCAGGCGCGCTCCTTCTGCGCCCGGTCGCTTGTTCTGTCGTCGTACTGCTCGCCCCACTCTTTCTGCTCTCGCTGCGCTTTCGGTTGTTCTCTTCGGGCGTTGGCCTTTCCTTGTGATCACGGTGGTCTATTAGCGTCGCCCCTGTGCAGGGCGGCACTTACTTTTCTTTGCCTGCCGCAAAGCAAAGTAAGCAAAAGAAAGCGGCTCACACCGCTAGCTCATAAGCGGGTCTCTCGCACAGTTCGGGTAGTGGCTCATCTGGAATCTGTGCTCTCGCACACTCCACGTTGGTGACATAGCAGTCATTCTTCCGGCGGCGCTGCGCGCGCCGTCGCGGTTGTTCACACATTGCCCCTGCTAAGCGAATCCCCCGCGCAGCCACGGTAGTGGTGCATCTGGAATCTGTGCTCTCGCGCACTCCACGTTGGTGACATAGCAGTCATTCTTCCGGCGGCGCTGCGCGCGCCGGGGCGGTTGTTCACATACTGCAAACTCTGAAGCCGGTGCCTGCCGCCGCGTTAGCGGAGCAACTGATAACCGCGCTCTCGCTGGCTCGACGTCGCCGATAGGGCAATCAATCCGCCCTCTCTCGGACGTTCCGCAATCATCGCCAGACTTGCCCAATTAAGACAATTCAACGTTCGGGTTTGCACCTCATTCGGCACGCAGTTCTCGCACGCCGACGTTCATTCGAAATGCTTAGAAGTTTGCGACACATGCCGATCCCCGTGAACTAATGCCTAGGAAATTTCAGAACGTGGCGCCGCGCGACGCATTTAGCCCGGGCAGGCAATCACTCCCGGAGCGATACGTTTTAGACTTGTTTTCGTCGTCGAAACATCGACGGGCAGGCTTGGCGGCCTACAAGTGGAGTGGAACCTGTGCGTCGGCGAAAGCAGACGTGCATTAGCTTCTGCGCGTCTCTTTTCAAGGGGCGGGCCGTGGCAAGGAGACCTTCGGGTCTGCCGGTTATGGTTCCACGCCGGGCTGCCAACCTTGTTACTGTGCCCGCTCACCACTTTTTCAAGCGCGTGTCGGGCGATCCAAGTCAGCAATTGGAGATCGCACATGAGCAAATCCCCCAAGAATTCTCGAAGCGCTTCGCGCCCGCCTGTTGACGCGATCCAGTATGAAAAACTCGCACTATCGGCTTTTGAACTCGTTGACCGGCAGATCGCAAACCCGGGAAAACTGGTCACGCTTGCGACCTCGATATACAGAAGTCTGGCTATTACGCGTGACGAAATAGCACGCCAGCGATCGCTACTGGGCGTGTTGATCGATAGCGCCGAGAACTACCAGCAGGAAGTCGAGACTGACCGCGAGTTGTATCAGATCATCGCGCTGGATGCGCACGGAATTCCTGAGCGCCGCATCACAGCCCGCCACGCCGCGAAGCTTCTGGCAAAGGCCACGCAGAAGGCCGCGAGGAACGGCGCGAGCACTTGCGCAGCCCGGTTGACGGCGAACCGGCGAGTGCCCTTCAAAGGTAATTTTCGGCGCCTGGTGATTACGCATTAACTGGCGCTCGGCGATCCATTACCCGCGAGCCACTGGGATGGATCGACGTGCAAATCCACATGCACACGCACGCATACCGCTGCAGAGAGACAACGTGTTTCTAGTCACACCGTCCCGGCACGCGCATAGCGCGAACCGGGACAACTGCCCGCCGTTTTATCGACCATGAATGTGTAAGAGACGAGCTTGTGGGAACGACCGCTGCGGCGCGCGCAGCGCCGCCGGAAGAATGACGGCTGTGTCACTGAAGCGGAATGTGCGAGAGCACAGATTCCAGATGAGCCACTACCGTGACTGCGCGGGGGACCCGCTTATGAGCTGGCGGTGTGAGCCGCTTTCTTTTGCTTACTTTGCTTTGCGGCAGGCAAAGAAAAGTGAGTGCCGCCCCGCACAGGGGCAACGCTAGTAGACCACTAAGACAGCAAGGAAAGGCCAACACCCGAAGAGAACAAACCAAAAGCGCCGCACTGGCAAAAGCCGATCAAGCCGCCGCCAGAATCCCATCCGCGGAGCGACCAACCCCATCCACCTGCCGCTCAGCAAAAGCCTCCCCAATCATCAACAAGCTAGGCTGCGCAGCATCAACCCACCTCACCGCCTCACCACAGGCGAGACCCTCAAGCGTGAGCGTCAGAATCCGTTCCCGAGGCGTACTACAAGCCTCAACGATCGCCACAGGCGTAGAAGCAGGCCGCCCAGCCTCGATCAACTGCTGAGCAATCTCAACCCCACTATCCCGGCCCATATAAAACACAACCGAATCCGCATTAACCTGCTCACGAATCTCATCAGACCCAGCAGCCCGACTAAAAGTCGCCAAAGCCACACTCCGAGAAACCCCTCGCAGCGTCAAAGACCGCTTCAAAGAAGCCGCACTAGCCAGCGCAGCAGTGATGCCAGGCACAACCTCATACTCGATCCCAGCCGCCTCAAGCGCCCGCATTTCCTCATCGGCGCGCCCGAACAGCATAGGATCGCCGCCCTTGAGCCGGACAACAACCTGATGTTCAAGCGCAGCATCCACAATCTGCTTATTGATGAACTGCTGCGCGGTAGAAAGCTGCCCACACCGCTTCCCAACAGCAATCCGCCGCGCGTGCGAAGGTGCATAGTCGAGCATAGCCGGCTCGACCAAAGCATCATGCAGCACCACATCAGCCGAACCCAAAAGCCGCGCACCGCGCACGGTAATGAGATCCGCGGCACCCGGCCCTGCGCCGATCAAATAAACCTTACCCATTTGCATCAACCTGTCCGTAAGGGCGCCAAAGGCACGCAGCAACCAACCAGCAAAGCCGGCAGCGCGTCACAACCTTAAGCCGAAAACGCCCGAATCATCCCAGCCGCGACGGTATGGTGCGTCGCCTCGTCGATCAGCACGAACGCCCCCGTCCCCTGATGCGAATCATACACATCGCACACCAGCGGCTTCTGCAAGGTCAGCGCAACACGGCCGATATCGTTCATCGCCAGTTCCTTGCGATCGGTCGCCTGCGACAGCGTATGCACGTCGAGCACTTCCTTGATCGCACCGATGCGCGCGAACACCGTATTGGTGGTCTGCTTCAACAGATACTTGCGTTGCGTCGACAGCGGCGTGTCGTCGAACCAGCAGAGATCGGCTTCGAGCTTCTTCGCCGGCTCCGGCGCTTCTTCACGCAGCACGAACGTATCGCCACGCGACACGTCGACGTCTTCCGCGAGACGGATCGTCACCGTCTGACCGGCAAACGCACGATCCACCAGCGCCGTGCCGCCCACCACCGGCGCGATAATCTCGGCCACCGTGGCTTCGCGATTCGCCGGCAGCACGACGACCGTGTCGCCCACCTTCACTTCGCCCGCTTCGACACGGCCCATGTAGCCGCGGAAATCGTCGGCCTGGCTGCCGTCCTGACGCGCGACCCATTGCACCGGGAAACGCAGCGCCTGACCCGTCGGAATCTCCACCGGCAACGCTTCGAGCAAGTCCAGCAGCGGCTCGCCCGCATACCACGGCATGCTTTCGCTCGCGGTCACGATGTTGTCGCCCTTCAACGCCGACACCGGCACGAAGCGCACATCGCTTAGACCCAACTGACGCGCGAGTTCGACATACGCATCGCGAATCTCGTTGAAGCGTTGCTCGCTGTAGTCGACCAGATCCATCTTGTTGATCGCGACGATCGCATGCTGCAAACCGAGCAGCTTGACGATCGCGCTGTGACGCTTGGTCTGCGGCAGCAATTGCGCGACGCCATCGACAAACGTGACGCGCGTCGCATCGACCAGAATGATCGCCGCATGCGCGGTCGACGCACCCGTCACCATGTTGCGCGTGTACTGCTCGTGACCCGGCGTATCGGCAATGATGAACTTACGCTTCGCGGTCGCGAAGTAACGATACGCGACGTCGATCGTAATGCCCTGCTCGCGTTCGGCTTCGAGGCCGTCGGTCAGCAGCGACAGATCGATTTCGTCGCCGACGGTACGCTTATTCTTCGCGCGCGACAGCGCCGAGAGCTGGTCGCTCAACACGGCCTTGCTGTCGTACAGCAGGCGGCCGATCAACGTGCTCTTGCCATCGTCGACACTGCCCGCGGTGATGAAACGCAGCACGCCGAGGTCTTCTGGTTGGTGAATACCGCTCATGATTGTCTTACCCTCGTGTGCTTAAAAGTAACCTTGCTTCTTACGCTGTTCCATCGCGGCTTCGGACACCTGGTCGTCCATCCGCGTCGCGCCGCGTTCCGTGATTTCGGTCACGGCCGTTTCGGCGATGATCTTCTCGAGATCATCCGCATCGCTTTCCACCGGGCACGTGCAGCTAATATCGCCAACGGTCCGGAAACGCACCAGCGCGGTCTCGCTGGTCTCGCCTTCACGCATCGGCGTGAGCGGCGTAACCGGCACGAGCAGACCATTGCGGCGCACGATCTCGCGATGATGCGCGTAGTAAATCGACGGCAACTCAAGCTGTTCGCGAGCGATGTACTGCCACACGTCGAGTTCGGTCCAGTTCGAAATCGGAAACACGCGCAGATGTTCGCCGTTATGCAGACGCGCGTTATACAGGCTCCACAGTTCCGGGCGTTGCGCCTTCGGATCCCACTGACCGAATTCGTCGCGGAACGAGAAGATGCGTTCTTTCGCACGGGCCTTTTCTTCGTCACGGCGCGCGCCGCCGATCAGCGCGGTATAGCCGTGTTCGGCGATAGTCTCGAGCAGCGTCACCGCTTGCGCGGCGTTGCGCGAATCCAGTTCGCGGCGCAGACGTACGGTGCCGCGTTTGATCGAATCTTCGACGTGACCCACCACCAGCTCCGCGCCGATCTCTTTCGCGCGGCGATCGCGGAAGTCGATCACTTCGTCGTAGTTGTGGCCGGTATCGATATGCACAAGCGGGAACGGCAGCACGGTCTTGCGATTCGCGCCGATGCCGAAGGCCTTCAGCGCCAGATGCAGCACGACGACCGAATCCTTGCCGCCCGAAAACAGCAGCGCGGGCTTGCTGCATTCGGCGACCAGTTCGCGCAGGATATGAATCGACTCGGCTTCGAGCCAATCGAGGTGATCCATCCGGTTTGCCGTATTAGCGAGTGGTGCGTTCACAGTGGAGTCGAGCGTGGTGCTCATGTTCGGTCCTTCGTTGATTCGCCCGGCAAGCGGTGGCTTGCCGACGCGGAAGTATTCAAATCAGTATGTGCGGCGTTCAAACCGAAAGCCAAGGTCCATTCAAGACCTAAACTTTCAGGCCCGATGCACTCTCGCTGCTATTGAACGGAATCGGGGTAATCGTCGTGATATGCAACCCACATTCCTTCGTATCGCGCGATTCCCACCACCAGCGTCCTGCCCGGCTATCTTCACCGGGACGGATCGCGCGCGTACACGGCTCGCAGCCAATGCTCGGATAGCCGCGCGCATGCAGCGGATTGACCGGCACGTCGAACGCCTTCAGATAATCCCACACTTCGGTTTCGGTCCAATCGGTAAGCGGATTGAACTTGGCGATGTCGCGCGCGGCGTCGTGCTCTTCCGCGTGCAGTTCGGCACGTGTCACCGACTGCTCGCGGCGTTGCCCCGTCACCCACGCGCTGACATCCGACAGCGCGCGATTCAGCGGCTCGACCTTGCGGACTTCGCAGCAGCGCTTGCGCAAATCGACGCTTTCATAGAACGCGTTCAGACCGTGCGAGCTGACATATTCGTCAACCGACGCCGCCAGCGGATGAAACTGTTCGATGTCGTAGCCATAGCGATCCTTCACGCGATCGAGCATGCCGAGCGTTTCCGCATGCAAACGGCCCGTGTTCAGCGAGAAGATGCCGATCTTCACGCCGCGCGACAGGATCGCGTGGGTGAGCAGCATGTCTTCCGCCGCGAGGCTGCTCGCGAGCTTCACGTTCGCGTGACGCGCGGCGATCGAATCGAGCAGCGCATCGAGGCGCTCGACCTTCGCAGCGAGTTCCGGCGTGAGCGAGGTGGCGATCGTCATGCCGAAGCCTTTTCCGATGCAGCAGCGGCAGCCGCTTCACGACGGCGGAACCACGGCAGCGGGTTATCCACCGCGCCCTGATACTGCACGCTGAATTCGTCGAACGCCTTCAGCGCGTCGTCGAAATCCTTGTCTTCGCGCAGCGCGTAAGCATCGAAACCGCAGCGAAACATAAACGTAATCTGATCGCGCAGCACGTCGCCGATCGCACGCAGTTCGCCCTTGTAGCCATAACGCTCGCGCAGCAGGCGGCCAATGCTGTAACCACGACCGTCGCGGAACACCGGGAAGTCCACGCCGATCAGCGCGATCTTGTCGAAGTCGGCAACAAGATCCGCCGGTTCGCTATCCGGCGCGAGCCACACGCCGATTTCGGCGGCGCCGCGCGAAGCGGCAAGCGCATCGCCTTCAGCCTGCCACAACGCGAGCGGCACCAGCACCTTGCCCGCGGGCAAGTCGTTCACGGCCGGCAGCGAGCCGTCTTCGGCGGGACGCACCAGCGTCCAGTCATCGTTGACGATCGCGCGATTCTTGATGATAGAAGCCATCTGTTCAGTATCCTTGTCGCGGTTACGCGTGAGCCGGTTGACGCGAGGCGTACACACGTTCCTTGAACGGAGCCATGCCGATGCGGTTATACGTTTCGATGAAGCGCTCGCCTTCGTGGCGATTTTCGACAAACGTATCGATCACTTTGCTCATCACGTCCGGCATTTCTTCCGCCGAGAACGACGGGCCGATCACGCGGCCGAGGTTCGCGCCGTTCGCACCCGATCCCTGCTCGCCGCCGAGCGTCACCTGATACCACTCCGAGCCGTCCTTATCGACGCCCAGAATGCCGATGTTGCCGACGTGGTGGTGACCGCACGCATTGATACAACCCGAGATATTCAGCGACACGTCGCCGAGGTCGTACACGTAGTCGAGATCGTTGAAGCGCTCCTGAATCGCCAGCGCGATCGGAATCGACTTCGCATTCGCGAGCGAGCAGAAATCGCCGCCCGGGCACGCGATGATATCGGTCAGCAACCCGATATTCGGCGTCGCGAAACCCTGCGCCTTGGCCTTTTCCCACAGCGCGAACAGATCGCGCTTCTTGACGTTCGCGAGAATCAGATTCTGTTCGTGCGACACGCGAATCTCGCCGAGCGAATACTCGTCGGCCCAATCGGCGACGGCTTCCATCTGCGCATCCGTCGCATCGCCCGGGGCGATGGTGGTCGGTTTCAGCGACAGCGTCACCGACGAATAGCCCGACACCTTATGCGGACGCACATTACGCTCGACCCAACGGGCGAACGCACGGTTTTCCAGCAGATGCTTTTCGAACGAAGCGTCGGTATCGGCCAGTTTTTCGTACACCGGCGGCTGGAAGTACTGCGACACGCGATCCACTTCGGCTTGCGTGAGCGTCGCCGGACCGTCCTTCAGGTGCTGCCATTCTTCTTCGACCTGCGCCGAGAATTTCTCCGGGCTCAACGCCTTCACGAGAATCTTGATCCGCGCCTTGTAGATGTTGTCGCGGCGGCCATAGCGGTTGTACACGCGCAGCACGGCTTCGCAGTACGACAGCAGGTGTTGCCACGGCAAATCTTTGCGGATGATCGCGCCGATGATCGGCGTGCGGCCCATGCCGCCGCCGGCCAGAATGTCGGCCACCAGTTCGCCCTGCTCGTTCTTCTTCAGATACACGCCCATGTCGTGAATCTGCACGGCAGCGCGGTCTTCTTTCGAACCCGACACGGCGATCTTGAACTTGCGCGGCAGCCACGCGAATTCCGGATGGAACGTCGACCATTGGCGCAGGATTTCCGCCCACGGCCGCGGGTCGACCATTTCGTCCGGCGCGACGCCGGCGAACTGGTCCGCGGTGATGTTGCGGATGCAATTGCCCGAGGTCTGGATGCCGTGCATCTGCACCGCGGCGAGCTTGCGCAGGATTTCCGGCGTTTCTTCGAGCTGGATCCAGTTGTACTGGATGTTCGAGCGCGTCGAGAAATGGCCGTAACCGCGGTCGTGTTCGCGTGCGATCTGCGCGAGCACGCGCATCTGGTCGCTGCGCAGGTTGCCGTAAGGAATCGCGATGCGGTGCATGTACGCGTGGCGCTGCATGTACAGGCCATTCTGCAGACGCAGCGGACGAAACTCCTCTTCGCTCAATTCGCCCGACAAGCGGCGGCGAACCTGATCGGCGTACTGCGCGACGCGTTCATCGACGATGGTCTGGTCGTACTGATCGTATTGGTACATTCGGGGACCCCAATTTTTTGCGTGACACACACAGCGGTCCGGCGGCCGGCGATCCGGTTCCGCTGCGCCTTGAATACCTGGTGTTAGTCAGCTGCTGCAAACGAGCGTTTAGACCCATCTCTCATTTGCTTATGACAAATACAGATATCCATATTGAAAAAGATGGACAGATCGTAATAAACTCGCCTTATATTTCAAACGACTAAAAAATTACTTTGATATGCGGAGAGGTTATATATGAACCTGCACCAATTCCGCTTCGTCCGCGAGGCCGTGCGGCAGAATTTCAACCTGACGGAAGCGGCCAAGGCGCTGTTCACCAGCCAGCCGGGCGTTTCCAAGGCGATCATCGAGCTGGAAGACGAACTGGGCGTCGAGATCTTCACGCGGCACGGCAAGCGGGTGCGCTCGCTGACCGAGCCGGGGCGCATCATTTTGCAGTCAGTCGAGAAGATCCTGCAGGAAGTGGAGAGTCTCAAGCGGGTCGGTAAAGATTACGCGGCGCAGGATCAGGGCAATCTGGTCATTGCAGCGACCCACACGCAGGCGCGCTATTCGCTGCCGGCGGCGATCGCCGAGTTCAAAAAGCGTTTCCCGAAGGTTCACCTTTCGATTCTGCAAGGCAGCCCGACCCAGGTTGCCGAAATGGTGATCCACGATCAGGCCGACCTGGCGATCGCCACCGAAGCCATCGCCAACTATAAGGAGCTGGTGTCGCTGCCCTGCTTCCAGTGGCATCACGTCGCGGTGATGCAGCCGGATCATCCCCTACTCGACCGCAAACTTTTGTCGCTGGATGATCTGACCCAGTATCCGCTGATCACCTACGACAACGCGTTCGCCGGCCGCACCAAGATCAACGAGGCGTTCCGCCTGCGCGGGCTGCACCCGGACATCGTGCTGGAGGCGATCGACGCCGACGTGATCAAGACCTATGTGGAACTGGGTCTGGGCGTCGGCATCATGGCGGATATCGCGTTCAACGCCGAACGCGACCGTCATTTGCGCGCCATGCCGGTCGGCCACCTGTTCGGCAGCAACGTGACGCGGGTCGCGCTGAAAAACGGCGCGTATCTGCGCAGCTATGTGTACACGCTCGTCGAGCTGTTGTCGCCGAGCATGAATCGCAAGCTGATCGAACAGGCGCTGAAGGGCGAACACGAAACCTACGAACTTTGACCGCAGTATTTGACAGCAGCACGCTTCCCGCTACGGAGACCTCTCGATGACGTCGTATCAGTCGCATAAAAACAGCATTCGCGGCCTGGCCGCCCTCGGCGCGCTGCTGCTCGCCACCGCCGCGCACGCCGACATCAAGGTCGGCATCGATCTGTCGAGCACCGGCCCGGCCGCCGTGATCGGCATCACGAGCAAGAACGCGATGCTGATGTGGCCGGCCACGATCGCCGGCCAGAAAGCCGACTACATCTTCCTCGACGACGGCTCCGATCCGGGCGCCGCGGTGCGCAATATCCACAAGCTGATCAATGAGGACCACGTCGACGTCATCGTCGGCCCGAACATCACGCCGGCGGCAATGGCGGCGCTTGATCCGGTCGCCGAAAGCCAAACGCCGATGATCACGCTGATCGGCTCGGCCAGCGTCGTCGAGCCGCAGGAAGGCAAGAAGGTGTGGGCCTACAAGATGGCGCAGACCGATAGCGCGATGGCCGACGTGATGACACGCTACATGTCGAACCACAACGTGAAGACGGTGGGCTTCATCGGTTTCGCGGATGGTTACGGCGAAAGCTGGCTCAACGAGTTCAGCAAGTTCGCGGCCTTGCGTCACATCCAACTGGTCGCCACCGAGCGCTATAACCGCACCGATGCCAGCGTTACCGGCCAGATTCTGAAGCTGATGGCCGCCAAACCGGACGCGATCCTGATCGCCGGCGCGGGCACGCCGACCGTGTTGCCGGAGCGCACGCTGATCGAACGCGGCTTTAAAGGCCCGATCTATCAGACACACGGCATCGCCACGCCGGAGTTCATCAAGCTCGGCGGCAAGGATGTAGAAGGCACGCTGTTCCCGACCCAGCCGGTCGTGGTGGCGCGCACGCTGCCGGCCGATCATCCGGCGAAGAAAGCGGCGCTCGCGTTCACCAACGAATATGAAGCGAAGTACGGCGCGGGCAGCGTGACGCAGTTCGCGGGCGACGCGGCCGGTGTTTATCCGCGCCTGCAGGATGCCGTGGCGCGTGCGTTGAAGACGGCGCAGCCGGGCACCCCGGCGTTTCGCGCCGCGTTGCGCGACGAGCTGGAGCACGCGCATGAGCTGGTCGTGCCGAACGGCGTGGTCAATACGAGCCCGAAGGATCATGTGGGTTTGGATCAGCGCGCGAGCGTGATGGGCATCATTAAAAACGGCAAGTTTGTCTACCTGAGTCAGTGAGTGACTGGGTGAATGACTTCGTGAGCGGCTGAGCCGCGGAACCCGCCGTTATGCGCGGCGAGTTCCGCACCGCTCAACGCCGCGCACGGCGCGGCGGCCGCCTTCCGGCCGCTGCGCCTGCCCGCTATTCGCGCACCCCGTTCGGGAGGCGCATCGCACCCACGCTGCGTGTACCATGCTGACGGCCAGCTTGCGATGAACGCGGGCTCAGGCTAATTCGCCGATTCCGTGCGAGCGCGCGGCGCCTCGTGACCATGAGGCCGCTAGCGCGCCCGCCAGTGCCGTGAAGTCCGTCAGACCGCGCATGCTAAAAACCAGAAAACGTATCGTCATCGCCGCCGTTGTCGTCATCGTGATCCTCGCTATCGCGATCGCCCAGGCTATCAGGAAGCGCAGCGCACCCGCTGCCGCCACGGAAACCGTCTCTTCGATCGTCGAATTCGCACCCGACGATCTCACCACGGTCAGCCGTCGCACCCTCTCGGAAACCTTGCCGCTGACCGGCTCGCTGCGCGCGATCACGCAGGCCGCGGTCAAATCGAAAGTGGCCGGCTCGGCGCTCGACGTCGCGGTGCGCGAGGGCGACACGGTCAAGACCGGTCAGATTCTCGCCAGGATCGACGCCCGCGATTACGTGGCCCGCGCCGAACAAAGCCGCGGCCAGATGGCGGCCATGGCCGGTCAACTCGATATCGCCAAACAGACACTCGACAACAACCGCGTGCTGGTCGAAAAAGGCTTCATTTCGAAGAACGCGTTCGACACCGCGCAAAGCCAGTACGAAATCGCCCGCGCGAATCTGGATGCAGCGCGAGCGGCGCTGGCGTCGTCGAATCTGTCGCTCGACGATACGCTCGTGCGTTCGCCGCTCGATGGACAAATCGCCACGCGCTCGGTCGAGCCCGGCGAAAAAGTCGCCGTCGACACCAAGCTGTTCGACGTGGTCGATCTGCGCACGCTCGAACTGGAAGCGCCGGTGCCGGTCGGCGAGATCGGCCGCGTGCGGATCGGCCAGCCGGTGAGTATCGCGTTCGACGGTATCGATACGCCGGTGCAAGGCGCGATCACGCGGATCAACCCCGCCGCGCAGCCAGGGTCGCGGTCGATCATGGTGTACGTGCAGGTCGCCAATCCGGCCGGCACGTTGCGGGTGGGCATGTTCGGCACGGGCACGATCGCGGTGGGCAGTCGGCAGAACGTGCTGGTGGTGCCCGCCACTGCGGTGCGTACCGACGGCGCGCGCCACAGCGTGTATGCGCTGGTCGGCGGCAAGCTGGTCGAGCAGCCGGTGCAAACCGGCGCGACCGGCGACGCCGACGGCGACTCGTGGACCGAAATCACCAGCGGACCGTTGAACGTCGGCGAGCGGATCGTGAAGAACAATCTCGGCTCGTTGCGGATCGGCAGTACGGTGCATGTGGTGCAGCCTGCTTCATCGGCCTCTGCGGCCTCGGCTTCATCGGCGCAGGCCGCATCGCCGGCCGCCGGCCAGCACTGACCGGAGCCCGCGCCTATGTGGTTCACCCGCATCAGCATCGGCAACCCGGTGCTCGCCACGATGATGATGATGGCGCTGCTCGTCATCGGTCTGTTCTCTTATCAGCGGCTGAAGGTCGATCAGTTTCCCGACATCACGTTTCCGATCGTGGTCGTGCAGACCGCGTATCCGGGCGCGTCACCGGAATCGGTCGAGTCCGACGTCACGCGCAAGATCGAGGAAGCAGTCAACACGATCAGCGGCATCGACGAAATCACGTCGCGCTCCTACGACGCGCAGTCGGTCGTGATCGTGCAATTCGATCTGGCGGTTGACGCGGTGCAGGCCGCGCAAGACGTGCGCGACAAGATCGCGCTGATCCGCCCCGATCTGCGCGACGGCGTGAAGGACCCGCGCGTGTTGCGCTACGACCCGGCGGATACGCCGATCGTCACGGTCGCGGTATCGAACGCGCCGGGCGCCACGCTGTCCACGCGCGACCTCACCACCGTCGCCGATCAGATCGTGCGCAAGCGGCTCGAAACCGTACGCGGCGTCGGCTCGGTCTCGCTGGTGGGCGGCGTGAAGCGCCAGGTGCAGATCGACGTGAAGCCGGAAAAACTGCAGGCGCTGTCGATCGGCGTCGATCAGGTGATCCGCGCGGTGCAGAACGAAAATCAGGAGATTCCGGCCGGCCCGCTCACATCGAGCCATATCGAACAGACCGTGCAGATCAAAGGCCGCTTCGATAAACCGGACGACTTCAAGCGCATCATCATCGCGCGACGCGGCGCGCAGTCCGCGATTCCGACCGCGAGTTCGGCGACGCAGCCGGTCACGCTCGACCAGGTCGCCGACGTGGTGGACGGCCAGCAGGAACCGGACAGCACCGCGCTATTGAACGGCCAGCGCGCGTTGTTCGTGTCGATCATCAAGGCCCAGGGCGAAAACACGGTCGACGTCGCGCATGGCGTGCGTGACGAAGTCGCGCGTCTGCAGCCTCTGCTGCCGCCCGGCGTCAAGCTCGATGTCACCGACGATTCGTCGATCGAGATCGAAGACAGCGTCAACGAAGTGAAACGCACCCTGCTCGAAGGTGCATTGCTCACCGTGCTGATCGTGTTCCTGTTCCTCGGCTCGTGGCGCAGCACGGTAATCACCGGCCTCACGCTGCCGATCGCGCTGATCGGCACATTCGCGGTGATGTACGCGTGCGGCTTCACGATCAACGTGATCACGCTGATGGCGCTGTCGCTGTGCGTCGGCCTGCTGATCGACGACGCGATCGTTGTGCGCGAGAACATCGTGCGGCACGTGCAGCTCGGCGCGGACCATCGAACCGCCGCACTCGACGGCACCAAGGAAATCGCGCTGGCGGTGCTGGCCACCACCTTCTCGATCGTCGCGGTGTTTCTGCCGGTGGGTTTCATGGGCGGCATCATCGGCCGCTTCTTCCATCAGTTCGGCATTACGGTCGCGGCCGCCGTGCTGATCTCGATGTTCGTATCGTTCACACTCGATCCGATGCTGTCGTCGATCTGGCCGGACCCCGATCTGCACGACGCGGACACGGGACGCAAGGGCTACCGTTACGGTCGCTTGATCCAGCGTTCGCTGCATCTGTTCGACAAGCAGATCGACCGGCTCACGGCGTTTTATCAGCGGCTGCTTGGGTGGTCCCTGAAGCATCGCGCGATCACGCTGGTCATCGCGGCGGTGACGTTTTTCGGCAGCCTGTTTCTGGTGCCGTTCGTCGGCACCGAGTTCGTGCCGAACGCGGACTTCTCCGAAACGCAGATCGGTTTGAATACACCGGTGGGTACATCGCTCGAAGCGACGTCGGAGAAAGTCAAACAGGTGCAGGCGATTCTCGCGACCTATCCCGAAGTGCGCTTCACCTATGCAACGGTCAACTCGGGCAATACGCAAGGCAAGAACACCGCGCTCATTACCGTGCGCCTGAAAGACCGGCGTGACCGCACGCGCGGCATGGTCGAGCTGAACGATGCGTTTCGCGCGCGGCTGGCGTCGGTGGCGGGCGTGTCGGTGACGGAAATCGGCATGTCGGACGGCGCGGGCAGCACCAAGGCCATTCAGTTGAGCTTGCAGGGCGACAACATCGACGAACTACGTCGCTTGTCCGACGTGGCTCAGGCGCGCATGGCGAAGATTCCCGGACTCGTCGATCTGGATTCGAGCCTGAAGGCGGACAAGCCGATCGTCGCGATCAACGTGAAGCGCGAACTGGCGTCCGACCTCGGCGTAGGCGTCGCGGATATCGGCACGGCGCTGCGACCCTTGCTCTCCGGCGACGCGATCAGCACCTGGCGGGCGCCCGACGACCAGGATTACGACGTCAGCGTGCGGCTGCCGCGCGAGCAGCGCCAGGACGTGGACGATCTCGCGCGGCTGATGATCGCCACCAATCGCACCGACGCGAACGGCGCGCCGGTGCTGGTGCCGCTGCGGCAGGTCGCGGATATCGTCAAGACGACCGGTCCCGACGTGCTGAACCGGCGCGATCTGCAGCGCGAGGTGGAGTTGTCGGCGAACGTGAACGGCCGCTCGCCCGGCGAAGTCGCCGCCGACGTCGCGAAGACGCTCGACGCGATGCATCTGCCGGCCGGCTATCACTACCGCTTCGAAGGCTCGACCAAGAGCATGAACGAGTCGTTCATTTACGCGGTGGAAGCGTTGGCGCTGGCGGTGATTTTCATCTACATGATTCTGGCGTCGCAGTTCGCGAGCTTCGCGCAACCGCTCGCGATCATGGCGTCGCTGCCGCTGACGCTGATCGGCGTGCTGGTCGCGTTGTTGCTGTTCGGCAGCACGTTGAACATGTTCTCGATCATCGGCTTCGTGATGCTGATGGGGCTCGTGACGAAGAACGCGATTCTGCTGGTGGACTTCGCGAATCAGGCGCGGCGCGGCACGCTGCTGGATGCGTCCGGCAAGGGGCGCAAGATGGAGCGGCGCGAGGCCTTGCTCGAAGCCGCGCGGGTGCGGCTGCGTCCGATTCTGATGACCACGCTGGCGATGATCTTCGGCATGCTGCCGTTGGCCGCGGCGCTGGGCGAAGGTGGCGAACAGCGTGGGCCGTTGGGACAGACGGTGATTGGCGGGGTGATTACGTCGTCGATTCTGACGTTGGTGGTGGTGCCGGTGGTTTATACGGTGCTCGAGGATTGGGGGAGTTGGCTGCGAAAAAAGATATGGAAAAAAGGCTAGACAAGCCTAAAGTCGATGAAGGTAAGATTTGCTGGAAGATGAGATTTGCGTTTGCGAGCCGCCACGATTAGATCGTTCAAAGCATTTCGTACAACTTGCGTCTCAGCATCGTCGGCAATCGCAGAGAGGACCCTTACCATGAGAATCGACAGTATCAGGCTGACCAACTACCGGTGCCATAGTGGGCTGGAAGTGGATTTCTCGCCGTCGTTCAACGTATTGGTGGGTGGCAACGGAAGCGGCAAGACGTCGTTGCTGAATGGTATTTGCGAAGTCTTTGCGGTATCCGCCGCAGAGTTTGCTCCCGTGCAACTTCAGATGCTCAGCGACGACGCCGTCAGACGCGCGCGCGTTGAAGTTCAAGGGCAGCTTGGATTCGAACCGCAGTTCCCCGTGTCCGTCAATGCGAGCGGCATTTTCAATGGCGCACGCGTGACCTGGGGCGTCGAGCGCAACGCGTTGGCGGATCGTCCCCATGTCATGCCGTACCCAGCAGCGGCCATCAATCAAAAGAACAATACGGAGAGCGGCCAGACTTTGCCGCTCCTCGCCTATTACCGTGCCAGTCGGCGTTGGGACCAGGGCGACCAGAATGAGCTGACGGCGGCCACCCAACGAACAAGCCGCATGGACGCGTACAAAAATTACGGGGACGCGTCGACGAACGCTGGGGCGTTGCTGGTGTGGGCCATGTCCAAATCGCTGGAGCGGTTCCAGGTTTCATCCGAAACCGGACAAGCCTTTGACGACATCCACAACGACGAACTCGCCCTCGTCAACCACGCACTCGCCAATGCCATCGACGAAATCAAAGGCATCAAATACGACATGCGCGAGAAGGGCCTGCTCGTCGAATGGAAGCACGATTCGCCGTCCGGGCAGCCCGCCACGCTTTTCGCCAATCTGAGCGACGGGCAACGTGCCGTCGTCGGCCTGGTCGCCGACATTGCGCGCCGAATCTGCATCCTGAACCCTCACCTCGCGCTGGAGGTGCTGAAGCAAACGCCAGGCATCGTACTGGTCGACGAACTCGACACGCACTTGCATCCCACGTGGCAGCGGGCGCTTACGTTGGGTTTGCAATCCGCGTTTCCGGCTATCCAGTTCATTGTGGCCAGTCATTCTCCGCAAGTCCTGAGTGAGATGAAGCCGGAGCAAATCATCGTGCTGATTGATGGCATCGGTGCCAATCCGCAGGTTAGCTACGGACTGGATTCGAGCGCGGTGCTCGAAGAAATCATGGGTGCCTCCGCTCGCCCACTGGAAGTAGCGGACGAACTATCGCTGCTGTTCGCGGCGTTGGCTCGAGACGAACTGGACGTCGCGCGCGAACGCCTTGCCGCGCTGCGCGTCAAGGCGCCCGGTATCGTCGAGTTGAACCGTGCGGAAGCACTGCTGAAGAGAAAGGAGATCCTTGGCCGATGAGATACGTTGCAAAAAACAAAGAGCCGGATTAGTTGAAGGCCTGGAAGAAGCTGGCAAACGACGATTGGAAACCGAGCTATCCGGATCTCAAGAATCCGGAGAAGAAAGATCTGCACGATGCGCTGATTGCCGTACAAGGCGACACCTGCTGCTATTGCGGCCGCAGAATTAGCCGGGCCGATAGTCACATCGAGCACTTCGCGCCGCAAGCGGATGCCCCTGAACAGGCACTTGAGTATGAAAATCTGCTCGCGTCCTGTATCCGCGAGCGCTCGCGCAAGTTGCCGCTGCACTGCGGCCACGCGAAAGACGAAGAGTTCGACGGAAGCTTGTGTATATCGCCGCTCGATCCTGCCTGCGAAGAGCGCTTCAAATATGCTTTAGACGGCGCAATCATGGCCACCGATTCCGCGGATAAAAAAGCGGACTACATGATCGGTCTCCTGAAGCTCGGCATTGCGTCCTTGCGCGACCGCCGGCAGGCTGCGCTCGAAGGCATGTTCGACGACGCGTTCCTCAAATCCGCAACCCATGCCGAGTTGGAGGCGATCCGTGCGATCCATCATGCGCGAAACAGCGCCGGTCAATTCGAGGACTTCGCCCACGTGATCGCGCGATTTGCGGAGCAGTTGTCCACGACCTGATCTGCGGGTTTGTTGCTACAGTAGCGGTCTTTCCCCCACCAGCAGTCCTCCACCATGCGTACCACCCGAGCCATCCACGCTGTCGAGCGGCTGAAAACGCGCAGCGGCAATCCGCAGTTCGCCGCGATCAGCCTGTCTGGCGGCTTGTTCTACCTCGTCGACAAATCGAGCGGATCGGACAAGAAAGTCTCCGACCCGCTCACGCTCGACGACTTCGTCAAATTCGTCGACGCGTACGGCCCGCCGAAACCGCGTAAAGCGAGCAAGCTGGATATCGCGTTTGAAGAGCAGATCAAGAAAAGCAAGGGCAGTTGAGCCGAGGGGGCTCGCTTTCACCCTGCTTCAGGCTCTTTACAGCTCTTTACAGCTCTTTCAAGCGCCCCCAATCTCCCGCCACTGGCCATCCGCTGCGCTGCTCGCCAGCATCGCATCGATAAACCGCAGCCCCGCCACACCGTCTTCCACCGTCGTCAGCAACAGGCTTTCCGCCGGCAGCGCGCGACCCGCGTCCAACGCTTCGATCTGCAACGCCGCGTCTTTATACAACTGCGCGAACGCTTCCAGATAGCCTTCAGGATGTCCCGCCGGCACACGCGTCGCATGCGCCGCGATCGCGCTTTTCACCCGCCCTCGCGTCAAACGTTCAGCCGAACCACCCAGCGGCGTGAACCACAAGTCGTTCGGCTGTTCCTGATCGAAAGCAAGATTCGCCTTCGTTCCATACACCCGCAAACGCAACGCGTTCTCCGCGCCGCTCGCCACCTGACTCGCCCATAGCATGCCGCGCGCGCCGTTCGCATAGCGCAGCATGGCCTGCACATGATCGTCGATGCGACGTCCCGGCACGAAGGTATGCACCTCCGCCGCGAGCGACGACGGCGTCATCCCCGTGACGAAAGCGGCCAGGTGATACGCGTGCGTGCCGATATCGCCGAGACAGCCTGCCGGGCCCGCCAACGCAGGGTCCGTGCGCCAGCCGGCTTGTTTATTCGTGCCGCTCGTTTCGATCGGTTCCGCCAGCCAGTCTTGCGCGTATTCGACTTGCACCACACGCAATTCGCCGAGTCCACCCGAATCGATCAGTTCGCGCGCGTAACGCACCATCGGATAACCGGAATACGTATGCGTCAACGCAAAGAGCTTGTTCTTCTCGCGTGCGAGTTTCGCGAGCGCCTCGCCTTCCGCGAGCGAAATCGCTAGCGGCTTGTCGCACACCACATGGATACCCGCTTCGAGAAACGCCGTCGCAACCGGCGCATGCAGATGATTCGGCGTGACGATCGCCACCGCGTCGATGCCGTCGTCGCGGGCGGCTTCGGCGCACGCCATCTCGCGCCAGTCGGCGTAACTACGCGCGATGCCCGCCTCGGCGGCGCTGGCCTGCGCACGCTGCGGATCGGACGACAACGCGCCCGCCACCAGTTCGAAGCGATCGTCGAGCCGCGCCGCGATCCGATGCACCGCGCCGATAAACGCGCCCTGCCCGCCGCCGACCATGCCCAACCTGAGCCTTCTTTGCGCCATTGATTTGATCCCTGTCAGATACCCAGCACGCGCTTCAACTGCGCCGCATCCACGCCACTCTCCGCGAAATCGTCAAACGCATGCTCCGCCACACGAATGATGTGCCGCCGGATAAACTCCGCACCTTCACGCGCGCCATCATGCGGATGCTTCAATGCGCATTCCCATTCCAACACCGCCCAGCCGGAAAAATCGTACTGCGCCATCTTCGAGAAGATCGCGCCGAAATCGATCTGCCCATCGCCGAGCGACCTGAAGCGCCCCGCGCGTTCGACCCAGCCGCTATACCCGCCGTATACGCCCTGTTTACCGTTCGGTCGAAACTCCGCGTCCTTCACATGGAACGCTTTGATCCGCTCGTGATAAATGTCGATAAACGCCAGATAGTCGAGCTGCTGCAAAACGAAATGGCTCGGGTCGTAAAGAATATTGGCCCGCGCGTGCTGTTTCACCGCATCGAGAAAACGCTCGAAGCTCACACCGTCGTGCAGATCTTCGCCCGGATGGAGTTCGTAGCAGACGTCGACACCGGCGGCGTCGAACGCATCGAGAATCGGCGTCCAGCGGCGCGCGAGTTCATCGAACGCGGCTTCGACCAGACCCGCCGGACGCTGCGGCCACGGATACAGATAAGGCCACGCCAGCGCACCGGAAAACGACACATGCGTGCTCAAGCCCAAACGCTGTGAAGCCTTCGCGGCCAGTTTCAACTGCTCGATCGCCCATTGCGTGCGAGCCGCCGGATTGCCTCGCACTTGTGGCGCGGCAAATCCGTCGAACAACGCGTCATAAGCCGGATGCACCGCCACCAGTTGTCCTTGCAGATGCGTCGACAGTTCGGTGATCGTCACGCCCGCGTTTTCCGCGGTCTCGCGCAATGCATCGCAATAGGTCTGACTCGCCGCCGCCTGTTCGAGGTCGATCAGACGCGGGTCGCACGGCACCTGAATACCTTTGAAGCCGAGACCCGCCGCCCATTCCGCGAGATGCGCGAGATTGTCGAACGGCACCTCGTCGCCCATGAACTGGGCGAGAAAGATCGCCGGCCCTTTGATGGTTTTCATCGTACGATTCCTTGAACGGGAGTGCGCTAGCCGTGCCTTCGCCGCAACGGAAAGCAAAGCAAAGCAGGCCAACGCGCTCCAGATGCTCACACCAACATCACACAGCCATCACGCCAACCTCAGCCCGGATTCAAAACGGCGAGTCCGGAAAATAGAACTGCTGCGCGTTTTCCTTCGTGATCAGCACCGACGGAATAATCGTCGTGGCCGGCAGCTTCTCGCCTTTCAGGCGCGCCTCGGCGGTGAGCTTGATCGCGTCGTAGATGAATTTCGGCGAGTACGACACGTCGGCCTTGATCATCGGCGCACCGTCCATCACGTTCTTCACCATGCCCTTCGAACCCGCGCCGCCGAACACGATCTTGATGTCGGTCCGCTTGGCCTGCTCGATCGCCTTCAGCACACCGACCGCCATGTCGTCGTCGGCGGCCCAGACGGCGTCGATGTGCTTGAAGCGCGTCAGGTAATCCTGCATCACCTTGAACGCGTCGTCGCGGTTCCAGTTTGCGTACTTCGCGTCGAGAATCTTCATCTCCGGATAGTTCTTGATCACGTTCGTGAACGCGGTCCAGCGCTCGTTGTCGAGCGTCGTCGGAATGCCGCGCAGCGCGACGATGTTGCCTTTACCGTCGAGCGTTTTCGCCAGATACTCGGCGGGAATCTTGCCGAACGCGGTGTTGTCGCCGGCCACATACGCATCTTGTGCGCTGGTGTCGGTCAGGCCGCGATCCACCACCGTCACGTACACGCCTTTCTTCTTCACCTGCGCGACCGGCTGCGTGAGCGACGCCGATTCGAACGGAAAGATCACCAGCGCGTTGATCTTGTTCACCGTCACCAGATCCTGCAACTGGTTCGCCTGCTCCGGCGAACCAGCGGCGGTCTTCACGATAATCTTGAGATCGGGATGCGCTTTCTCCAGATCGGTCTTGGCCTTGTTCGCCCACCAGACGATGCCGCCCGTGAAGCCGTGATCGGCCGTCGGAATCGCGACGCCCAGTATGACTTTGTCGTCGGCGCGCGCCATGCCCGCCGTGCCCAGTATCCCCAACGCCAGCACGCCGGCGCCGACCGCTCGAATGACCTGTTTCATGGTTGTGTCTCCAATGTCGATGAGGCGTTCGTGCGCCCCGATTCTCGAACCTGCCGTCGTGCCCAAGTAAAACGCTAAAGCTATCTCCGTCCGCGCTGCACGAACGCGACGAAGATAATCACCACGCCCTGCACCGCCGCGTTCAGATACACGCTGATGATGCTGGTGAGATTCAGAATATTGGCAATCACCGACAGCAGGATCGCGCCGATCACCGTCCCGACCACACGTCCTTCGCCGCCCTTGAGCGCAGTGCCGCCCACCACAACCGATGCGATCGCTTCGAGCTCCCACAACAAGCCGGTGGTCGGCGTGGCCGACCCGAGTCGCGGCACATAGAGCACGGTCGCCACGCCCACGCAGATACCGAGCAGCACATACGTGACGATCTTCACGGTATCGACGCGAATCGCCGCATAGCGCGCGACCTGTTCGTTGGAGCCGATCGCCTGCACATGACGGCCGAACGCGGTGCGATTGAGAATCAGCGCGCCGCCGGCAGCCACCACGAGGAAAACCCAGATCGGCACCGGCACGCCGAACAGGCTCGCGTAATAAACCGGGCCATACAGATCGGACAACGAGTTATCCAGCGTCAACGCGCCGCCATCGGCGAGCCACGTCAGCACCGCGCGAAAAATCCCCAACGTGCCCAACGTGACGATGAACGGTTCGATCCGTCCTTTGGTAATCAGCAAGCCATGCGCGCAGCCGAACAGGCCGCCGAGCACCAGCGCGAACACGATCCCGAGCGTGAGAATCAGCAAAGGCGCGAGCGTATGTCCGCCGATGCCCGCCGCGAGCGCGTTCATCAGCCAGATCATGCTGCCGGCGATCAGCGCGGCCATCGACCCGACCGACAGATCGATACCGCCCGAAATGATCACGAAGGTCATGCCGACCGCGATGATGCCGATGAACGACGTGCGCGTGAGCACGTTCATCAGATTGTCGAGCGTGGCGAAATCGCGGTTGAGCAGCGTGCCGACAATGCACAGCAGAATCAGCCCGACGAGCGGCCCGAGCGCATACAGTCGATGCGCGAAGCGCAGCGCGCGGCCGGATTGCACGGCTTCAGTGGGTGCCGGTCGCATGGGCGATCAATTCCTCTTCGGTCAGATGGTCGAGCGTCAGCGTGGCCTCCAGGCGTCCCGCGCGCAATACGGCGACGCGATGGCACAAGCCGATCAGCTCGATCAGTTCGGATGAAATGACGATCACCGCGCGCCCCTGCGCGGCGAGACGATGAATCAGAAAATAGATGTCGCGTTTCGCGCCGACATCGACGCCGCGGGTCGGTTCGTCGAGCACGATCACCTGCGGGTCGGGTTGCAGGAACTTGGCGAGCGCGAGCTTCTGCTGATTGCCGCCCGACAGCATGCGCGCGCGGCTCGACAGGTCGCCGGTGCGGATGCCGAATTCGCTCACCGCTTTCGTCAACGCCGCGCGGCCCGCTTTCATATCGAGCAGCGGATGCGCGTAGCGTTCGAGCGTCATCAGCGTGACGTTGTCCTGCAGGCTCAGGTTCACGTGCAGGCCTTTGCCTTTGCGGTCTTCGCTCAGATACGTGAGGCCGTGGCGCATCGCGTCGCGCGGGCTTTTCAGATCGGCGGGACGGCCGGCAATTTCGATGCGGCCCGCCGTGCGCTTGCGCAAGCCGATGATCGCTTCGAACGCTTCGGTGCGGCCCGCGCCGACCAGTCCGGCGAAGCCGAGCACTTCGCCGGCGCGCACGTCGAAGCTGAGGTCGTCGACCCAGTCGGGCACGCTGAGCCCGGTTACTTTCAAGGCGAGCGGTGCGCCGGCGGACACCGTGAGCTTGTCGGGGAACATGTCGGAGACGTCGCGGCCCACCATCAGATTCGCCATCTGCTGACGCGCGAGTCCCGCTGTTTCGCCGCGCGCGACGAAGCGGCCGTCGCGCATCACAATCACTTCGTCGGTAATGCGCTCCACCTCGTCGAGCTTGTGCGAGATATAGACGATGGTCACGCCGTCGGCCTTGAGCTTCGCCATCAGCGTGAACAGCCGCTCGGTTTCGGACGGCGTGAGCGTGGCGGTCGGCTCGTCCATGATGAGCAAACGCGCGCGGCGCGACAGCGCCTTCGCGATCTCCACCATCTGCTTTTCCGCGACGATCAATTCGCGCACCTTCGTGTCCGGCGCTTTCGCGAGGCCAACCTGCGCAAGGTAACGCGCGGCGTCGCTACGCATCGCGGCATCGTCGACGAACCAGCCACGCCGCTTCTCGTGGCCGAGATACATGTTCTGCGCGATCGTCAGATGTTCGGCGAGATTGAACTCCTGGTGAATCAGCACGATGCCCTGCGCTTGCGCATCGCGCGAACCGATGAACTGCTGTGCGTGGCCATCGACCAGCAAGGTGCCCGACGTCGCGGTCTCATAACCCGCGAGGATTTTCATCAGCGTGGATTTGCCCGCGCCGTTCTCGCCGAGCAGGCCGTAGATACGTCCCGGCGCAAGGTCGAAACTCACGCCGTGCAGCACGCGCACCGGGCCGAAGTCTTTGCGGATGTCGTCGAAGCGGATCGCGAGGCTCATGGTCATGTGCTCCCGCGAACCACGAGCCGGTGCGGCAGCAGCACGCCGGGCACGTTCGCCAACGGATTGGCGAGCCGCTGCAGCAACAGACGCGCGGCGGTTTCGCCCAACTCGCGCATGGGCTGGGCGATCGTGGTGAGCGGCGGATCGATCTGCGCGGCCAGCGAAATATCGTCGAAGCCGACCACGGCAACATCGTCCGGCACCCGCTTGCCGACGCTGCGCAAACCGTGGATCACGCCGATCGCGAGCGTATCCGACACCGCGAAAATCGCGCTGGGCGCGTGCGGCGGCAACATCAGCGTGGCCGCGGCGGAAGCGCCCGCTTCGTAGTCGAGACTGTTCAGGTTCATGCACCAGCGCTCGTCGGGCGTGATGCCCGCTTCGGTCAACGCGTCGAGATAGCCTTGCTGACGCTGCCGCGCGTACAGATAGTCGACGTCGGAATTGATCAGGCCGATGCGCTGGTGGCCGCGCGACAGCAGATGCCGCACGGCGTCGCCCGCGGCGCGGTAATTGTCGATGCCCACGTACGGCACGCCCATCGCCGGATCGAACTCGCAGCACGCGACCCACGGCAGCGCGCTGGACGCCTCGCCGAGCGCCTGCTGGATGGTCGCCGGATCGAGGCAGATCGCGCCGTCCGCGCGACGACGCCGCAGCAGATCGAAGTAACTGCGCTCGCGGCCCGGATCGGCGCCGGTGTCGCACAACAGCATGAAGTAGCCGTGCTGGCGCGCCACGCTGTCGATGCCGCGCACGATCTCCGCGTAAAACGGATTGCCGACGTCGGGCACCATGGTCAGCAGCAGGCGGCTTTCGGCGGTGCGCAGATTGCGCGCGAGTTCGTTGACGCGGTAGCCGCTCGCGTCGATGGCGGCGAGGACTTTGTCGCGGGTCGCGGGCCGCACGTTCTCGTGACCGTTCAGCACGCGCGACACCGTGGCCACCGACACCCCCGCCTGCTCCGCGACGCCGGCTATGGACAGGCCGTCGGCCGTGCCACGCAAGGGCTGGGCGTTGGGCTCGGAACGCGCGCCGGATAACCCGGCACGGGCCACTTTGGACGACGGTTTGGACAAGTGAACTCGCCTGCAAAATGTAATCGATTACATTTTTGAGCGATGAAGGCCGGAATCGCAAGCTCGGATCGCTAGGGATTAACACGGGGTCGCGCGTTGTCGGTGCGGTTCCGGCGCGGTGACGATCAGGTGACCAGGAGGCGCTCGCTGCGCTTGCGCGCGCCTGTCGCGCGGGCCCGGCGCCCTGCCCGCGGCGGCACGGTTTGACGCCGCCATTTGGTACAATCCCGCAGTTACCCTGCCGTGGCCCGCATCGTGAGCGATGCCTTCAGGCCGCCGGTCAGCGGGCAAACCGCCAAACTCGCCCACCCATACTGCCGAATCCACCATGAACATCGAGCAAGCGCGTTTCAACATGATCGAACAGCAGATCCGCCCCTGGGAAGTGCTCGACCAGGACGTGCTGAATCTGCTCTCGATCGTCAAGCGTGAACATTTCGTCCCGACCGTGTACCGCGATCTGGCCTTCGTCGACTTCGAAGTGCCGCTGCCGGCCGGCCAGCACATGCTGGCGCCGCGCGTCGAAGCGCGCGTGCTGCAGGAACTGGCAGTGAAGAAACACGAAAGCGTGCTCGAAATCGGCGCCGGCTCGGGGTACATGGCGGCGCTGCTCGCGCATCGCGCGCAACACGTGCTGACGGTGGATATCGAACCGGAACTGGCTGAACTGGCCAAGGCCAACCTGATCGCCAACGGCGTGCTGAACGCCGAAGTCGCCACCGGCGACGCGTCGCGCGGCTGGGCCGGCGCCGCGCCGTACGACGTGATCTGCGTGTCGGGCGGCCTGCCGGTGCTGCCGCAGGAAATCCTCGAACACCTGAAGATCGGCGGCCGTCTCGCGGCGTTCGTCGGCACCGCGCCGGTCATGAAGGCGCAGGTCATCACGCGTATCGACGAGAAGCAATACCGTATTGCCGACGTCTTCGAAACGTATGTCGAGCCGCTGACCAACGCTGTGCAGCCGCCGCGTTTCAAGTTCTGATTCGTCTCGCCTCGCCTGGCCGCTCGTCGGCCGGCAGGCTCGAATCACGCGCACTGATACGGACGGCCGGCATGGCCGCCGTCCTCTGAACCGGAAGTCCCGCTGATGCAAAATCTGACCGCTCCCGCGCTCGCCGAATGGCTCGCCGACACATCGCGCCCCGCGCCCGTGCTGCTCGACGTGCGCGAACCGTGGGAAATCCAGACGGCCTCGCTGGCCGGCGCCGTATCGATCCCGATGCGTGAGATTCCCGCCCGCAGCGAAGAACTCGACGACGACGCGCAAATCGTCTGCGTCTGCCATCACGGCGCGCGCAGTGCCCAGGTCGCGATGTTCCTCGAATCGCGCGGCCATAAGAACGTGTTCAATCTGCAAGGCGGAATCGACGCGTGGTCGCGTCAGGTCGATCCGTCGGTTCCGACCTACTGAGCCCACTGCCGCGATGATGCGCCTCCGGGTGCCGGTCTTCGCGGCCGCTCTGGCACTGGCCGGCACGCTGCACACGCTGACGGCACACGCCGTCGGCCTTTCCCAACTCTACGACGAAGCGCTCTCCAGCGACGCGCAACTGCAAAGCGCGCGCTCTGCCCTCGCTGCCAACAGCGAAGAGTTGCCGCTCGCACGCGCCAAACTGTTGCCGCAGGTCTCGGCGTCGCTGTCCGCGAACCGTCAGAGCACCGACTTCGGCGGCGGCTTCCCGTCTTCGTACGGCAATAGCAACGGCTACACGATCTCGCTCACGCAACCGCTGATTCATGTGGACAGCTGGTACGGCTACGCCCAGGGCAAGCTCGCGGTGGAGTCGGCGCAGGCCTCGTTCGCGCAGGCTCGCCAGGATCTGATCGTGCGGCTCGGCCAGGCGTATTTCGACGCGCTGTCCGCGCAGGATAGCCTCGCGATCGCGCGTTCGCAGAAGGCGTCGATCGCGCAGCAGCTCGAATCGGCCAAGCGCTCGTTCGAAGTCGGCAACACCACGATCACCGATACCAACGAAGCGCAGGCCAAATACGATCAGGCCGTCTCGCAGGAAATTGCCGCGCAGAACGATCTCGCGGTGAAGCTGGCGGCGTTGCAGCAGATCGTCGGGCATCCGGTCGAGAAGGTCGACGGACTGGTTGCCGGCGCGCCGCTGCCGCCGCCCGTGCCCGCCGACATCAACCAGTGGACCGATACCGCCAGCGACGCCAACTACCAGGTCGTCATCAAGCAGATCGCGCTATCCACCGCGCAACGTGAAACTTCCAAAGCCAAGGCCGGCCATCTGCCGACCGTCGATCTGGTCGCGAGCCGCTCGCGCAGCAGCCTCGGCGCGGCCGGCGCGGGCAACTTCGGTGGGAATTTCGGCGGCGGCTTCGGTAGCGGCGCCGAGACGCCCACGGCCGGCACGCCGGCGCTGGCGGCGGAATTGGGCAATCTGGGTTCGTCGTACACGAACAGCACGATCGGCGTGCAGGTCACGATTCCGCTCTTTGCCGGCGGCGCGACGCAAAGCCGCGTGCGTCAAACGCTCGCACTCGAAGACCAGGCCGCCGCCGATCTCGATACCGCGCGGCGCAATGCCGCGCTGTCCGCGCGCCAGGCGTTTCTCGGCGTGGTGAGCGGACTCGCGCAAGTGAGCGCGTTGCAGACCGCCGAGCGTTCGGCGAACACGTCGCTCGAATCGAATCTGCTGGGTTATCAGGTGGGCGTGCGAATCAATATCGACGTGCTCAACGCGCAGGATCAGTTGTTCTCCGCGCGGCGCGATCTGGCGAAGGCGCGTTACGACACGCTGATCAATGGTCTCAAGCTGAAGGCTTCGACAGCGGATCTCACCGATCAGGACGTGCTGCAATTGAGCGCGCTGCTGTCGCCGGTCGATGACGGCGCGTTGACCGCTTTGCCCAAGGTGCCGACGGTGCCGCATCCGGGCGTCGCGGCGAAGGGCGCGGCCGGCAAGTTGGGACGGCGGGCGATGCCGACTGCGGCGGGGTCGCAGTAGGAGTTGGTAAGCGTGCCATTGCACCGATTCGTACATTCATTTCGGAATTTTCGTACGGTTTCCTGACCATTGCGCAGGCACCATGCTTCGACCTTTTTTGGGAGAGCATGGTAATGAAATTTGTGAAGGCCGCACTCGCGGCCTCGGCCTTCTGGCCTTTGGCGTCTTACGCCGTGCTGGGCGGTGCGCCCGGTGCCAACACCGGCGCGACAGCCCGGTCGATGCTGCAAGCCGCAGCGCCTCGCAACGCGTCTGCAGCGGCCGCGTCTTACACGATGCGCGAATCCGAATACGCCGACGGCGTGACGATCCACGAATACGTGCTGCCCACCAACGTGGTGTTCGCGGTGAGCTGGCAAGGTCCGGTGCGGCCGGACATGCGGGCGCTGCTCGGCAGTTACTTTCCCAACTTTGCGAATGGCGACGCTAGCCAGACCCGTGGCGCGGGTCCGATGGTCCAACACAGCGGCGATTTTCATCTCGAATCGGCTGGCCGCGCGGGCCACTTCTTCGGCAAGGCGTATTTGCCCCGCCTCGTTCCCGCCAACGTCCGAGTGGATCAACTGCCATGAAACAGTGCACTGATTCGATCGACACCCTCGACATGAAGACGCTCAACAAGGCGTTGTGTGGCGCACTGCTGACCGCAAGCGTGGCGCTGAGCGGTTGCGGCGGCGGTAACGGCGGCGCCGACGGCAACGATAGCGCGGCTAAAATTAATGGCGCGGTGGTGCCGGTGACACCGGCGTCGGGTTCGACGGCTACGGTGTT
Organism: Paraburkholderia sp. BCC1876; assembly: GCF_902833695.1. Classification (NCBI taxonomy): domain Bacteria; kingdom Pseudomonadati; phylum Pseudomonadota; class Betaproteobacteria; order Burkholderiales; family Burkholderiaceae; genus Paraburkholderia; species Paraburkholderia sp. BCC1876. The sequence continues at coordinate 78,386 of NZ_CADFGI010000007.1, forward strand.
GCCTACGCCTACGCCTACGCCAACACCCGCTCCGACTCCTGCACCAACTCCAACTCCAACTCCAACTCCAACTCCAACTCCAACTCCAACTCCGACGCCAACGCCAACGCCGGCGCCAACACCGATCCCAACGCCGACGCCGACGCCGACTCCTGCACCAACACCAACACCAACACCAACGCCCACCCCCGACACAAACACCGTCCCCATCACCGTCGAACGATGGACAGGCAACTACGCCAACATGCCCTACGTCACGGTTACGATCTGCATTCCCGGCGTTCAGGGCGGTGATCGATGCGCCACCATCGATCACATCCAGGTCGACACCGGCTCGGTCGGCTTACGCGTTCTCGGCAGTGCGCTGGGCCCGTCCCTCGCCGCCCGTCTGCCGACCCAGACCGGCGCCACCGACGACCCGACCGGCAACGCATCCATCGCCGAATGCGCCGTCTTCGGCTCCGGCTTCACGTGGGGCTCCATCCGCCGCGCCGACGTGACGATCGGCGGCAAGGCCGCGGGCAACCTGCCGCTGCAAGTAATCGCCGACGGCAAGTACGCCACCCCATCGGACTGCCAGTCGCGTGGCGGCACCGACCTGGGCAGCGTCGCCCAACTCGGCGCCAACGGCGTGCTCGGCATCGGCCCGGCGCAGCGCGACTACCCGGCCGCCGCGCAATACGTCCTGCCGTCCGGCTACTACTACTGCACGTCCGCGACCTCCTGCACCAACACCCGCGTACCGCTCGACACCCAGGTCATGAATCCGGTCTCCAACTTCACCTCGGACAACAACGGCACGATTATCCGTTTGCCGGCGTTGCCCTCCGGCGGCCAGGCGAGCGTGACCGGTACGCTGGTGTTCGGCATCGGCACCCAGCCGAACAACGCGCTGCCGTCGAACCCGAACGTCCTCGCGCTCGATCAGTACGGCTACTTCCCGACCACCTACAAGGGCACCCGCTACGCCAGCGCGATCGACAGCGGTTCCAACGCGAACATCTTCATCGACACGACGGTGCCCTACTCGGGCGCGTGGTACATGCCGGCCACGACGCTCAGCCTGTCCGCGATCCTGAGCGGCGTCGACAAGGCCGCGTCGCCTGTCACCATGCCGTTCTCGCTGGCCAACGGCTGGAGCCTGCTGGCCAACCGCTATGCGGCCTATGACAGCCTCGGCGCGCCATCGGGCGGGATGTTTATCTGGGGCCTGCCGTTCTTCTTCGGCCGCAACGTGTACACCGCCATCAACAACGTGACGGTCGGCAAGCAAACCGCGCCGTTCATCGCGTTCTGATCCGACGCGGCACGCCCCGCCGAGCCATGCAAAAAGGCCAGCGCCGCAAAGCGCTGGCCTTTTTTAATCGACGGGCGACCGACTGTTGCATGCACAACGGCGCAGCGGCCATGCACCGCCGACGCCCGCTGGCGGATACGCACGCTTCGTCGCGGCGCGACACGCACCCGAACGAGGCGCGGGTGGCGATCGTGCACCAGTATTGCGCCGCACCCCACGTTCATTACGCATAACTGACTGCCGTCGCAGCCGCGCTGCAGCGCGCAAACCGCGAAGCACAAGTCGAAATTACAGCATGGCATGTGGCTTGCAGTACACAAGCGGCAAGCCATGCGGGATAAGCCCTGCTGGCTGAAATCGACGCCCATAAACAGTCACCATCAAATGGCAAGGGGATACACATGAAACGTCGCAGTCTGTTGAAGTTCGGCTCCATGTCGGGCGCGCTCGCGTTGGCAGGTCAGGTTCCGTTCGCGCAAGCGCAGTCCGACAGTGGTCCGATCAAGGTGGGTATTCTGCATTCGCTGTCCGGCACCATGGCGATCTCGGAGACGTCCCTGAAAGACACCGCGTTGATGACCATTTCGGAAATCAACAAGAGCGGTGGCGTGATGGGGCGTCAGATCCAGCCGGTGGTGGTCGATCCGGCGTCGAACTGGCCGTTGTTCGCCGAAAAAGCACGTCAGCTGATTACCCAGGAAAAGTGCGCCGCGGTGTTCGGCTGCTGGACCTCGGTGTCGCGCAAGTCGGTGCTGCCGGTGTTCGAGGAACTGAACGGCCTGCTGTACTACCCGGTCCAGTACGAAGGCGAGGAAATGTCGCGCAACGTGTTCTACACGGGCGCCGCGCCGAATCAACAGGCGATTCCCGCGACCGAATATCTGATGAGCGCGGAAGGCGGCGGCGCCAAGCGCTACTTCCTGTTGGGCACCGACTATGTGTACCCCCGCACCACCAACAAGATTCTGCGCGCGTTCCTCAAATCCAAAGGCGTGCAGGAGGCCGACATCCAGGAGGTCTATACGCCGTTCGGCCATAGCGACTATCAGACCATCGTCGCGAACATCAAGACCTTCTCGCAAGGCGGCAAGACCGCGGTGATCTCGACGGTGAACGGTGATTCGAACGTGCCGTTCTACAAGGAACTCGGCAACCAGGGGCTGAAGGCGACGGATGTGCCGGTGGTCGCGTTCTCGGTCGGCGAGGAAGAACTGCGCGGTATCGATACGAAGCCGCTGGTCGGCAATCTCGCGGCGTGGAACTACTTCATGTCGCTGCGCAATCCGGAGAACACCAAGTTCAAGGCGATGTTCGCCAAGTGGGTGAAGGACAACAACCTGCCGGGCGGCGACAAGCGCGTGACGAACGACCCGATGGAAGCCACCTTCGTGGGCATTCACATGTGGAAGCAGGCAGTCGAGAAAGCCAGGAGCGCCGATGTCGACAAGGTGCGCGTGGCAATGATCGGCCAGACCTTCAACGCACCGTCGGGCTTCGTGCTGACCATGGATGGCAATCACCATCTGCACAAGCCGGTGATGATCGGCGAAGTGCGCGCGGACGGTCAGTTCAACGTCGTCTGGCGCACCAAGACCGCGATTCGCGCGCAGCCGTGGAGTCCGTTTATCGCCGGCAATTCCAGCAAGCCGGATATGGTCAGCTCGATTCCGGCGTTCCTCAAGCGCTCGCGCGTGGCGTAACGCAACGGCTCGCTACGAGAGGACGTATCGGGTCCCTCGTGGCGAGCTCGAATCGGGCTCATGGCAAACGCATCGATGCGTCTGTGAGTTCGGATTGTTTGCCGGGTCCAGCGCTGGCGCCTACGTTTGCGCGAGCGCCTGGTCCGGCGACTTCGACCCTCCGCGGGCGCGGCAACCCGACGGCGCGGCAGCGGCTGTTGCACACCCTGCCGCCCAGCCTCGCCGGTTTTTCTCCAAAGGCCACCATGGCGTTTTCACTCCTTAGATCCGCCCGGCGCTGCATCGGCAGCGTGGCGCTCGTGCTGCTCGCCGGCACGCCGCTCGCCGCGTTCGCGCTGACGCAGGCCGACGTCGCGCCGCTCGCCGGCGACGACTTCGATGCCAAATCCGCGGCTGTCGACAAGCTGATCGCCAATCACGACAAAGAATCGATGGCGGTGCTCAAGGCACTGTCCGACGACAGCGCGCTCGCCACCGACGCAGGCGCCATACTGCTGCAGGATGGCGACACCACGCGCGACGCGGTCACCGGCAAAACCGTCACCGCCGGCAGCGACGCGCAACCGGTCACGCTGAACAATCTGCTGCGCTCGAAAGTGGCCGGCGCGTTGTCCGGCCTGCAACTCGATTCGCCGGACAAGGCAACGCGCGACGCCGCCGTCACGGCGCTGCTGCAGAACCCCGATCCGTCGATCAAACCGCTCGTCGACGCAGCCCGCGCGAAGGAAACCGATCCGGTGCTGAAGAAGCGCCTCGACACGCTGTGGGCGATGACCGCGTTGCACGACACCGACCCGGCCAAGCGTCTCGACGCCGTGCAACTGGTCGCCGCGCGGCATGACCTCGACATGAACGAACTGCTGCGCCCGCTCGTCGCGAAGAAACCGGACGGCACCTTCGCCGAGCCCGACGATCGCGTGCGCGCCGCCGCACAAAGCGGCATCGACGAACTCGACGCGATCCAGCGCCGCAGCCAGATCGCCGGCACGCTGTTCGCGGGCCTGTCGCTCGGCAGCGTGCTGCTACTCGCCGCGCTCGGTCTCGCCATCACGTATGGTCTGATCGGCGTCATCAACATGGCGCACGGCGAATTCCTGATGATCGGTGCGTATGCCACCTACGTCGTGCAGAACCTCTTTCAACGCTTCGCGCCGGACGCGTTCGACTGGTATCCGCTGCTCGCGGTGCCGGCTTCGTTCGCGGCGGCGGGGCTGGTCGGCATCGTGCTCGAACGGCTGGTGTTGAAGCATCTCTACGGCCGTCCGCTGGAAACGCTGCTGACCACCTTCGGCGTCAGCCTGATCCTGATTCAGGCGACCCGCATGCTGTTCGGCGCGCAGAACGTGCAGGTGATCAACCCGTCGTGGATGAGCGGCGGCGTCACTGTACTGCCGAATCTGATCCTGCCGTATAACCGGCTGGCGATTCTCGCGTTCTCGATGATCGTGGTCGGGATTGCATGGACGGTGTTGACGAAGACGCGCCTCGGCCTGTTCGTGCGCGCCGTCACGCAGAACCGGCGTATGGCCGCCTGCGTCGGCGTGAAGACCGCGCGGGTCGATTCGTATGCGTTCGCGTTCGGCGCGGGCATCGCCGGGTTGGGCGGTTGCGCGCTGTCGCAGATCGGCAATGTCGGACCGGACCTCGGCCAGAGCTACATCATCGATTCGTTCATGGCCGTGGTGCTCGGTGGCGTCGGTCAACTGGCCGGCACGGTGATCGGCGGCTTCGGGCTCGGTCTCGTCAGCAAGGCGATCGAACCGTTCTGGGGCGCGGTGCTCGCGAAGATCGCGGTGCTCGTGCTGATCGTGCTGTTCATCCAGAAGCGTCCGCAGGGCATGTTTGCCCTCAAGGGCCGTAGCGCGGAGGCATGATGACGACTGCTACTTCATCCGCTCATGTCGGCGCGAGCGGCACCGCCGCAGCGGCCGAACGCGAGGCGCAGTCCGGCTTCGCACTCGGCCTGCCGCCGCGGCCCGCGCTGTTGTCGCGCCGCGCGTGGCTCGCGCTGATCGCGCTGATTATCGTGTTCGGACTCGGCGTGCCGTTCGCCACGCTGGTCGTGCCGGAAACCAGCGCGTTCCACCTGTCCGCCTACGCGATGACGATCACCGGCAAGTTCATGTGCTACGCGATCGCGGCGCTGGCGCTGGATCTCGTGTGGGGCTACTGCGGCATTCTGAGCCTCGGTCACGCGCTGTTCTTCGCGCTGGGCGGCTACGCGATCGGTATGTATCTGATGCGCGCCATCGGTCATGAGGGCAAATACGGCAGCGATCTGCCGGACTTCATGGTGTTTCTCGACTGGCATCAGTTGCCGTGGTACTGGCAGGGCACCCAGCATCTCGGCTACGCGTTGCTGCTGGTGGTGCTGGTGCCGGCGGTCGTCGCGTGGGTGTTCGGCTTCTTCACGTTCCGCTCGCGCGTGAAAGGCGTGTATCTGTCGATCATCACGCAGGCCATGACCTTCGCCGCGATGCTGCTGTTCTATCGCAACGAAACCGGCTTCGGCGGCAATAACGGCTTCACCGATTTCAAACGGATCGGTGGCTTTCCGATCACGCATCCGGGCACGCGCACCGCCCTGCTGCTGATCACGTTCGCGGTGCTGGTGCTCGCGTTCATCGGCGCCCGGGCGATCGTCACGTCGAAACTCGGCCGCGTGGTGACCGCTGTGCGCGACGGCGAAACGCGTCTGATGTTCCTCGGCTACAGCCCGCTCGCCTACAAGCTGTTCGTGTGGACCGTGTCCGCCGTGTTGTGCGGCATTGCCGGCGCGTTGTATGTGCCGCAGGTCGGCATCATCAATCCGGGCGAGATGTCGCCCGGCAACTCGATCGAAATGGCGATCTGGGTCGCGGTGGGCGGACGCGGCACGCTGATCGGGCCGATCATCGGCGCGTTCGCGGTGAACGGCGCGAAGAGCTTCTTTACCGCGAATTTCCCTGAATACTGGTTGTTCTTTCTTGGCCTGATCTTCGTGCTGGTCCCGCTGCTGCTGCCGAACGGCATCATGGGCCTGATCGAACTCGTGACGCGCAAGAGGAACCGCTCATGAACGAAAACCCGATGGTGCCTGATCTGGCTTTACCCGAAGAACCCGCTGAAACTTCGTTGAGCGGCGTCGCCAGCATGGGGCGCGCTGTCACGCCGGGCGAGATCGACGTGTCGCACGGCACGATTCTTTACCTTGAAGACGTGACCGTGAGTTTCGATGGCTTTCGTGCGTTGAACGCGCTGACACTGACGATCGATGCCGGCGAATTGCGCTGCATCATCGGTCCGAACGGCGCCGGCAAAACGACCATGATGGATGTGATCACGGGCAAGACCGAGCCGGATTCCGGCAAGGTGTTTCTCGGCCAGTCGATCGACCTGACGCGAATGAACGAGCCTTCCATTGCGCGCGCGGGCATCGGTCGCAAGTTCCAGAAGCCGACGGTGTTCGAGCAGCATCCCGTGTGGGAAAACCTCGAACTGGCGATGAAAGCCGATAAGGGCTGGTGGGCGTCGTTACGCGCGCGGCTGGATCGCGAAGCGCAGGCGCGGATCGAAGAGACGCTGTCGTTGATCGGACTCGAAAGCGAAGCGCGGCGTCTGGCCGGTGAGCTCTCGCATGGACAGAAACAGCGGCTCGAGATCGGCATGTTGCTGATGCAACAACCGGCGCTGCTGCTGCTCGACGAACCCGCCGCCGGCATGACCGACGACGAAACCATGCAGCTCGCCGAATTGCTCAATCATCTGCGCGGCACCTGTTCGATGATGGTCGTCGAGCACGATATGGAGTTCGTCGCGGCATTGTCGGGCGAGACCGGCAAGGTGACGGTGATGGCCGAAGGACACGTGCTCGCGCACGGCACGCTCGATCAGGTCAAGCGGGACGAGACGGTGATCGAGTCTTACCTGGGTCGGTGAAGCGGGTCGGTGAAGCGGGTCGGTGCAGCGATCGATGAAGCGGTCTATGACTCAAAGGGTCGAACGGATATGCTCGAAGTAGAAAACCTGAACCAGTATTACGGCGGCAGTCACATTCTGCGAGATGTGAAGCTCACTGTGCCCGATGGCAAGCTCACGGTTCTGTTGGGCCGCAACGGCGTGGGGAAAACCACGTTGTTGCGCTGCCTGATGGGTGTCGTGCAGACGAAGAGCGGCTCGATCGCGTGGCGTGGTGCGCCGATTACCAAATTGCCGACTTACTCCCGTGTGGAAAAAGGCCTGGCGTATGTGCCGCAGGGGCGCGATATTTTTCCGCGTCTGACCGTCGAAGAAAATCTGCTGGTCGGCGCCGCGAGCAAGAAAGCGCCGAAGAAGATTCCGGATCGCATTTACGAACTGTTTCCTGTTCTGAAGGACATGCGCACGCGCCGTGGCGGCGATCTGTCAGGCGGTCAACAGCAACAACTCGCGATTGGCCGCGCGCTGATGAGCGATCCGCAACTGCTCATTCTCGACGAACCCACCGAAGGGATTCAGCCGTCGATCATTCAGGACATCGGGCGCACGCTGCGTCAACTGGTCGAGGAAATGGGCATGACCGTACTGCTGGTCGAGCAATACTACGACTTCGCTAAAGATATCGCCGACCGGTATTGGGTGATGAGCCGTGGTGAGATCGTCGCGGGTGGCGAAGGGGCGAATATGGATGTGGATGGGGTGCGGGCGTTGATTGCCGTTTGACCAGTGCGGCGCGGTTCGGCGGCTCCAGCCGTGCGTGCTATTCTCGCCGCATTCTGTGGCGGCGCGCTCCGGCGCGTTTCGTCCTAACACGTCGATCGCTCGTTCATTCGCATGTCGCTTCACGAAAATCACATCACGCTCGCCGCCGCTGCACAAGCCGGTGCGCACTCGCAATGGCGCGCGCGGCTCGAACTCGGGTTCGTCGAACACGATGGGCGGACTACGCTCAAGCATCGTCTGCATGAAGGGCCGTTGCGGATTCAACGGCCGCTCTATCCCGAAGGTCAGGCGATCTGTCATGCGGTGATCGTGCATCCGCCAGGCGGGGTCGCGGGTGGGGATCGACTGGATATCGATGTGGATGTTGGCGCGGGTGCGCATGCTGTCGTGACCACGCCTGGGGCGACCAAGTGGTACAAGTCGAATGGGCGGGAGGCTCGGCAGCAAATTGCTGTGCGGGTGGGTGCGAACGCGAAGCTCGATTGGTTGCCGCAGAACAATATCGTTTTTGATTCCGCTAATGCGGGGCTTGAGTTTTCGTTGACGTTGGCTGAAGGTGCTACTGCTTTAGGTTGGGATGCCACCCAACTTGGCCGGCAGGCGGCTGGTGAGCGGTGGTCCGAAGGAAGCTTGCGGGCTGTGTCGCGGATCGTGGGCCCTGACGGTAAGTTGCTTTGGCTTGAGCGCGCCAATCTTTCGGCAAGCGATCCGCTAAGGGATGCGGCGCAAGGGTTGGCCGGGTTTCCGGCTTATGGCACGCTGTGGGCCGTTGGGGCGGCTTGCGATGATGCTCTCGCTGAGGCGCTGACGGCGCAGCTGCCGTTTGATGATTCTCTGCGGGGAGCCGCTTCTTGTGTCACTCAGGGTGTGATCGTCGTGCGCGCTGTCTCGCGGTCCATGGAGACGCTGCAGCGTGCTCTTACTCAGTGCTGGTTGCAGTTGCGGCCGGTTGTGCATGGGGTTCGGGCTGTGCCTTTGCGGATTTGGAGTACGTAGGTTGTATTTGTCTGTGTGCCTGCGGGTTTGGCCTTTCCTTGTTGTCATGGTGGTCTATTAGCGTCGCCCCTGTGCGGGGCGGCACTCACTTTTCTTTGCCTGCCGCAAAGCAAAGTAAGCAAAAGAAAGCGGCTCACACCGCTAGCTCTTAAGCGGGGCCCGGGGTCTGCGACAGGTAGTGGCTCATCTGGAATCCGTGTTCTCGCACATTCCACGTCAGTGACACAGCAGTCATTCTTCCGGCGGCGCTGCGCGCGCCGTCGCGGTTGTTCATCCTCGTGGGTGCTTTCACCTTCGTAAGATCTGGTGCACCACTCTGGCGCGGTGCGTCGCTCCGTCTTAGTGCATTAGCCTCTTCCTTCCCTCGCTCGGCTTTGCTGCACGGGCTTGGCATATACCTTGCGTCGGTTTCGTTACGATGCTGCCGCGTCCTGACGGCAGCCGACCCGCTCGACACCACGCTCACCCAACATGAAACATTCCGCTCCCCGCCCCGCGCGTCGCGCCTGGCTCGCCGCTCTTCTGCTGTCGCCGGTTCTCGTCGTTGCCGCGACCGCTGCTCAGGCCGATACGCTCGATAACATCGCCAAGGCCGGGGTGCTCAAAGTCGCCGTGCCGGAAGACTATCCGCCGTTTGGCTCCGTCGGCGCGGATATGAAGCCGCAAGGCTATGACATCGATACCGCCGCACTCCTCGCAAAATCGATGAACGTGAAGCTCGAACTCGTGCCAGTCAATAGCGCGAACCGGATCCCGTATCTGCAAACCGGTAAAGTCGATCTGGTCATCTCGTCGCTCGGTAAAACGCCCGACCGCGAGAAGGTCATCGATTTCTCCTCCACCTACGCTCCGTACTACCAGGGCGTGTTCGGTCCCGCCGATATCAAGGTCTCCGGCCCCGCCGATCTCACCGGTAAAACCGTCGGCGCCACACGCGGCGCACTCGAGGAAATCGCCCTCACGCAAATGGCGCCAAACGCCACCATCAAACGTTTCGAAGACAACAACGCGACCATCGCGGCGTTTCTCTCGGGGCAGGTTCAACTGATCGCTGCCGGCAATATCGTCGCTGCCGCGATTCTCGCGAAAAACCCGCCGCGGCGGCCGGAGCCGAAGTTCGTGATCAAGAACTCGCCTTGCTTCGTCGGTATGAACAAGAATGAGCCGCGTCTGCAGCAAAAAGTGAATGCGGCTATCGCGCAAGCAAAACAGGACGGCACGCTCAACACGATGTCGAAGAAGTGGTTCGGCGCACCACTGCCCGCCGACCTGTAAGCGCATCGTTAGCCGAACTTGATACTGTGACCGGCTTATCCGGCATTGCACTCGTCATGGCTTCATCCCGTGCGCCGCACGCGATCGTCGCCATGGCACGCAGCGCCTAACATCGTCGTAGCCGGTCCCGCCACGGGGCCGCCGCCGCGGCCGTCGCAACCCTACGCACACATTCGATGAAGCTGACACCTCGCGAGAAGGACAAGCTGCTGATCTTCACCGCCGCGCTGCTCGCCGAAAGGCGCCGCGCCCGCGGCCTCAAACTCAATTACCCGGAAGCGATCGCGTTCATCACCGCCGCGCTGATGGAAGCGGCCCGCGACGGCAAAACCGTCGCCGAGGTCATGCACTACGGCACCACGCTGCTCACCCGTGACGACGTCATGGAAGGCGTGCCGGAAATGATCCCCGACATCCAGGTCGAAGCCACCTTCCCCGACGGCACCAAGCTCGTCACCGTGCATCACCCGATCCCCTAATCACGAAGGCAGCCCCATGATCCCCGGCGAACTCATCATCGACGACGGCGAACACGAGCTCAACGCGGGCCGCGCCACCGTGACGGTCCTCGTGTCGAACACCGGCGACCGGCCCGTGCAGATCGGCTCGCATTACCACTTCTACGAAGTCAACGAAGCACTCGCCTTCGACCGCGAAGCGGCGCGCGGCTTCCGGCTGAATATCGCGGCGGGCACCGCCGTGCGCTTCGAGCCCGGCCAGGAACGCACCGTCGAGCTGGTCGAACTGGCGGGCGACCGTGTCGTCTACGGCTTCAACGGCAAGGTGATGGGCAAGCTGTGATGCGCCACGCGCGCTCGCTCGCCTGAACCGCCCTGCTCATTTCCGGACCCACACCATGACCTTACGCATTGGCCGCCGCGCTTACGCGGAAATGTTCGGCCCCACCACCGGCGACCGCGTGCGCCTCGCCGATACCGAGCTGCTGATCGAAGTCGAACGCGACTTCACCACCTACGGCGAAGAAGTGAAATTCGGCGGCGGCAAAGTGATTCGCGACGGCATGGGCCAGTCGCAGCGCGTGCATGCCGACGTGGTCGATACCGTCGTGACGAACGCGCTGATTCTCGATCACTGGGGCATCGTCAAGGCCGACATCGGTATCAAGAACGGCCGCATCGCGGCGATCGGCAAGGCGGGCAATCCCGACATCCAGCCGAACGTGACGATCGCGATCGGCGCGTCCACGGAAGTGATCGCCGGCGAAGGGCTGATCGTGACGGCGGGCGGCATCGACACGCACATTCACTTCATCAGCCCGCAACAGATCGAAGAAGCGCTCGCGAGCGGCGTGACGACCATGCTCGGCGGCGGCACAGGTCCGGCCACCGGCACCAACGCGACCACCTGCACGCCCGGTCCGTGGCATCTCGAACGCATGCTGCAGGCGGCCGACGGTTATCCGATGAACCTCGGCTTTCTCGGCAAGGGCAACGTGAGCCAACCGCAACCGGCGCTGGAACAGATCGCCGCGGGCGCGATCGGCCTGAAGCTGCACGAGGACTGGGGCACGACGCCGGCCGCGATCGACAACTGTCTTTCCGTTGCCGACGACACCGACACCCAGGTCGCGATCCACACGGACACGCTGAACGAAGCGGGTTTCGTGGAAGCGACCGTGGCGGCGTTCAAGGGCCGCACGATTCACACGTATCACACGGAAGGCGCGGGCGGCGGCCACGCGCCGGACATCATCAAGGTGTGCGGCGAAGCGAACGTGCTGCCCTCGTCGACCAATCCGACGCGCCCGTACACCGTCAATACGCTCGAAGAGCATCTCGACATGCTGATGGTGTGCCACCACCTGGACCCGTCGATCGCGGAAGACATCGCTTTCGCCGAGTCGCGGATTCGCCGCGAAACCATCGCCGCCGAAGACATCCTGCACGACCTCGGCGCGTTGTCGATGCTGTCGTCGGATTCGCAGGCCATGGGCCGCGTCGGCGAAGTGATCATTCGCACCTGGCAGACCGCGCACAAGATGAAAGTGCAACGCGGCGCGCTGCCCGAAGACAACGCGCGCCACGATAATTTCCGCGCGAAGCGTTACATCGCCAAGTACACGATCAATCCGGCCATCACGCACGGCATCTCGCATGAAGTCGGATCGATCGAACCGGGCAAGTGGGCCGACCTGGTGTTCTGGGAACCGGCGTTCTTCGGCGTCAAGCCGTCGCTGATCCTCAAAGGCGGCATGATCGCGATGGCGCAGATGGGCGACCCGAACGCGTCGATTCCGACGCCGCAACCGGTCCACTATCGCGAGATGTTCGCGACGCGCGGCGGTGCGTTGGGACGCACGTCGCTGACCTTCGTCTCGCAACTCGCCGCCGAGGCAAACGTGGGCGAACGTTATGGACTGAACAAACGTATCGTCGCGGTGAAGAACTGCCGCAACATCTCGAAGGCGGACATGATTCACAACGCGTGGCGCCCGGTGATCAGCGTCGATCCGGAGACCTACCAGGTGATCGCCGACGGTCAGTTGCTGACCTGCGAACCGGCCACCGTGCTGCCGATGGCGCAGCGCTACTTCCTGTTCTAAATCATGCGCACACTCGACAAACTGATCGCGCCGCATCTGAAGCTGGCACCTGTGCTGGTGAAGCGCGCGCCGACGCTGACGCTGGCTTTCGACGAACGCCGCAAGAGCCGGCTCGCGGCCACGCTGGATAGCGGTGAAGAGATTGCGTTGCTGTTGCCGCGCGGCACGGTGCTGCGCGACGGCGACGTGCTGGTCGCCGACGACGGCGGTCTGGTGCGTGTGGTGGCCGCGCCGGAAGCGGTGCTGGTCGTGCGCGCGAAAGACGCGTTGACGCTGACGCGTGCCGCTTATCACCTCGGCAATCGTCACACGCCGGTGGAAGTCGGCGCGGATTATCTGAAGCTCGAATACGATCCGGTGCTGGCCGACATGCTCAAGCGCATCGGCGCGACGGTCGATCAGGTGTCGATGCCGTTTCAGCCGGAATCCGGCGCGTATGGCGGCGGGCACAAGCATGGGCATGACGAGACGTTCGCCGAGGACTATGCGCTCGCGCAGCAGGTGTTTGGCGAGCATCATGGGCATGAGCATTCACATGAGCACGGTCACTCGCACGCGCATGGGGATGCTCACTCGCACGATCACGATCATGATCACAGCCACGCACATGATCACGGCCACAGCGCCGCGGATCACAGCGCGCAACACGATCAAGCCGACGCCGATCACGTCCACGACGAATCGTGCGGCCACGGCCATCACCACCACCATGCGCATCGCTGAACTCACGGCGCTGCTGCATCTCGCGTCGCCGGCGCTGCCGATCGGCGCGTTCAGCTACTCGCAAGGCCTCGAAGCGGCGATCGAAGCGCAGTTGATCACCGACGCCGATTCCGCCCGCGCCTGGATCGCGAGCGGCCTCTCCGACGTGCTCGCGCACGGCGAATTGCCGTTCATCGCGCATCAGATGGAACGCTGGCGCACGCATGACGCCGCCGGTCTCGCCGAAGCCAACAGCGAGTTCCTCGCCAGCCGCGAGTCCGCGGAACTGCGCCGCGAAACCGAACAGATGGGCTGGTCGCTGCGGCAGTTGTGCGTGTCGCTGGAATGGGGCGATGCCGCCCGACGCACGACACTCGCCGCGCTCACGCCGCTCGCGCAACCCACGGCCTTTGCCTTCGCCGCCTACGCGCACGACGCCGCCGTCGACGCCGCCCTCGCCGCCTACGCGTTCAGTTGGGTGGAGAACCAGGCGGCCGCCGCGTTGAAGGCCGTGCCGTTGGGACAGCTCGCGGGGCAACGCATCATCGTCGCGTTGCGCGAGCCGATCGACGCCGCCGTCACGCGCGCGCTGGCCACGCCGCCGGAACACATCAACACGTTCGCGCCGCAGCTCGGCATTCTGTCGGCGCGCCACGAGTCGCAGTATTCGCGGCTCTTTCGCTCATAAAACGATCCATCATGAACGCACCTCATCATCCCGCCCTGCGCACCAAGAAACTGCCGCCGCTGCGTGTGGGCGTCGGCGGCCCGGTCGGCTCGGGCAAGACCACGTTGCTCGAAATGCTCTGCAAGGCGATGCGCGAACAGTACGACCTCGTCGCGATCACCAACGACATTTACACGAAAGAAGATCAGCGTCTGCTGACGGTGGCGGGTGCGTTGCCGGCCGAGCGGATCATGGGCGTCGAAACCGGCGGCTGCCCGCATACGGCGATTCGCGAAGACGCGTCGATCAACCTCGAAGCAGTGGACCGCATGCTGACGCGTTTTCCCGACGCGGATATCGTGTTCATCGAATCGGGCGGCGACAATCTCGCGGCGACTTTCAGCCCGGAATTGTCGGACCTGACGATCTATGTGATCGACGTGGCCGGCGGCGAGAAGATTCCGCGCAAAGGCGGCCCCGGCATTACGAAGTCGGATCTGCTGGTGATCAACAAGACAGACCTCGCGCCGATGGTCGGCGCTAACCTGGAGGTGATGGCGTCCGACGCGAAGAAAATGCGCGGCGAACGGCCGTTTGTGATGTGCAATCTGAAGGCGCTGGATGGCCTTCCGGATGTGATCGCGTTTATTGAAAAGAAGGGGTTGTTGAAGGTGTGAGGCCGGCGCGCGGAGGGCGCTCCACCCGCCCCCACGCCTACTCCGGCAACAACGCCATCAACACATCCACCGTACGCGCCGTCGCGCCGCGATGGCGCGCGGCAAACGCCGACGCCGCGCCGCCCATCGCCAGCCTCCGGGCCTTGTCGCCGAACAGTTCGCGCAGGGCCTTCGCCAGCTCGGCGGGGTCCTGCACCTGCACTGCCGCGCCGGCCGCGACCGCATCGGCCGTGGCCTGCGTGAAGTTGAACACGTGCGGGCCAATCAGCACCGGCACACCGACCGCGCAGGCTTCGATCAGATTCTGGCCACCAAGCGGCAGCAAGCTGCCACCGATAAACGCGAGATCCGAAGCCGCGTAGTAAGCGCCCAGCTCGCCCATTGAATCGCCCAGCAGCACGTTCACACCAACGGGCAAAGCCGCCAACCCACCGCTCGCGGCCACAGCCGCCGACGCCACCTTCGCACCCGGCGCCCAGTTCGAACGCCGTTCGAGCCGCATCCCCAACCGTTCGACCAGCGCGGCCACTTCGTTGAAGCGCTGCGGATGACGCGGCACCAGGATCAGCAACGCATCGTCCACACCCAGCGCCGCGAACGCCTGCAACACCAGCTCCTCTTCGCCTTCACGCGTACTCGCCGCGACCCACACCGGCCGCGTGCCGATCGCCGCACGCCATGCATGGCCGCGCGCCGCCAACTCAGGCGGCGTGCTCATGTCGAACTTCAGATTGCCGAGCACCGCGACATTGCGCGCGCCCAGCGCGCTCAGCCGCTCCGCATCCGACGGACTCTGCGCCAGCACGCGCGCAAAGCCACCGAACACGTCTTTGGTCGCGCCGCCGAATTTGGCCGCGCGCTTGAACGAGCGCGCCGACATCCGCGCATTGGTCAGCACCAGCGGCACCTCCGCGCGACGGCATTCGTCGATCAGCGTCGGCCACACTTCGGTTTCCATCACTAGTCCGAGCGACGGCCGCCACGTCCGCAAAAACCGCCGCACCGCATGCGGCATGTCGTACGGCAGATAGCTGCGCAACACGCGGTCGCCGAAGATCTGCTCGCCGGTCGCGCGGCCGCTCGGCGTCATGTGCGTCAGCAGAATGCGCGCGTCGGGACGTGCCTTGATCAGCGCGTCGATCAGCGGTTGCGCGGCGCGCGTCTCGCCCACCGACACCGCGTGCACCCAGATCAACGGCGCGTTGTCTTCGGGCAGCCGACCGCGCGCGTAACCGAAGCGTTCGCCGATATGCTCGCGATAACCGCGTTCCTTGCGCGAACGGATCAACAGACGCAGCACGGCGAGCGGCGCGACGATCCACCAGAGCGCGTTATAGATCACCCTCAGCATCGGGGCTCCGCGCGCCTGAACGTACGACCCGGCCGGCGTGCGCCATCCACCTCATGGACTGCGGCGCTCAAACCAGCGCCCTGCCCTTCAGGCGCTCGAGAATGCCGAGCGGCGCGCATTCGGGTTGCGCCATCGCCTTGACCGGCAGGAAGAAGGTCTGCTCCAGCATGAACTGGCCGGACATCACCGCGTGCGACGTCTGGTCCGAGAAACACACCCACACGCTGCCCGGCGGAAACGGCATGGTCTCCTGCGGGCTCGACTTCTGATAGTCGAGGTCGGCCTTCATGCCGTCGTGCAGATTCAGCATCAAGTGGTCGTACTCGCTGCGCGGCGATTTGGTCACGTGCAGCAGATTCAGCAGCCACGCGGCGCCCGGCATTTGCGGTTTGATGCGCGGCAGGAAGCGCTGGGCCATGTCCTCGAACGGTTCGCCGACGCGCCACACGCGCGGCGAACCGTTCGGATTGACGTTGGTGAACACGCGCAGAATCCGCTCGCCGTAATTCGGCCGCGACGGAAACGCGTCGACATGCAGACGGCTATCGTCCTTGCGCCACGAAGTTTCGCGCGTCTCCACCTGATGCAGCCGCAGGCTGGTCGGCGCCACGCGCAACTTGCCGTTGTATTCGGGGAAGAGACCATCCACCAGCGTGCGCGCATTGGCCTGATAACGCGCGATCAACGCACGCACCGCCGACTGCGTGACGGCGTCGCCGGCCACACCGTGCAACGCGCCGCCGTTGGGTTCGAGACTGATGTTCTTGCGATTCGGATCGGCGAGCGCGGGATCAAGCAACGCCTGTTCGCCGCCTTCGATCGCGAAACGCAGGTTCGGGAAATACAGCACTTTGCCGCGTTCGACGCCGGCGAGCAGCGTCTCGCGCGGCACGGACAGGTTGCGTCCGTGCCAGTCGGCGTTCGCTACTTCGATGATCTGGGTTTCGTTCATGGTCGCCCTTGAAAACGGATGGAGCTTAAGGCGAAGCGCACTGCACGGGCTACAGCAGGCCGAATCCGGCCAGCGCCGACTTCACCTGTTGCAGCGTAGGCGGCTGCCCGGCCGTGCCGAGATTGACGACGTTCGGCGACCAGTAGCCGCCGGTGCGCCACGCGGTGGCGAAATTGTACAACTCGACCGTTGGGCGCTTCAGCGCCGCCGCGATGTGGACTAGACCTGTGTCAACCCCCACCGTCGCGGCCGCGCCTTCGATCAGGCCAACCACCGCGGGCAACGACAGCTTCGGCGGCACGATGGCCGCCGCGCCGAATTCCTTCGCCAGCCGCTCGCTGGTGGCGCGCTCTTCTTCGCTGCCCCACGGCAGCACGAGCGACGCGCCACGCCGCACCAGCGACTGCCCGAGGTCGATCCACGCGGTATCCGGCCATTGCTTGTCGGCGCGCGAGGTGGCATGCACGAACACCACGTACGGCACCGGCAGGTTCAGATCGGCCTGCGACAACGCCAGCGCGGCGCGCTGGGTGTCGATACCGAAGTCGATCTCGTCGGTAGGTTGCGGCGCCGGGTCGTTCAACGCCGCGGCCACCAGTTGCCGCGTACGTTCGACCACATGGGTGCGCGGCTCGATCGGCACGCGCTTGTCGTAGAAGAACCGCACCGGCCATTCGAAACCCGCGCCGTCGGTGCGGTTCGCGAGGCCGACCAGCGGTCCGCGCGCCATGCTCGCGACCCACGCGGTCTTGATCAGCCCCTGGCAGTCGATCACCAGATCGTAGTTCTCGGCGGCAAGCGCGCGGCGAAACGCGCCGATCTCGCGCCAGTTTTTTGCCGACAGCAAACGCTTGCGCCAACGCCGCAGCGACACGGGAATCGAGCGCCGCACGCCGCTCACGAGCTGCACGAGGCCGACGAAGCTCTCTTCGACGAGCCAGTCGATCTGCGCCTCGGGATGGCGGCGCCGGATATCGGCGATCACCGGCATGTTGTGAACGACGTCGCCCAACGACGACACCCTCACGATCAGTATCTTTTGCACGCTCAAGAGTGGGAAAACCGGCTATCCGGCCCGAAGATGCGTTGAAAGAGCCCCAAAGGGCGGAGAAAACACGGGTGTCCCGGTTGTCTCACGAGGACGGCAATTCTAGCGCGTCGCGTATCAATTCCATGAAAAAACGCGGCGCGGTAAGTCAAACCCGCGCCGCGTTCGACGACGGCGGCGATTCGGGTCGAAACGCGACCCGCACCGCCCCGCCGCTGCAACGTTTAGAACGGCAGCTTCGCGTCCGCCTTTTCCGCGAGAATCACGCGGCGGAAGTCTTCCTGGATGCGCTTAAGCGCCGCGTCGTTGTCGGCTTCGAAACGCATCACCACGACCGGCGTGGTGTTCGACGAACGCGCCAGACCAAAGCCGTCCGGATACTCGACGCGCAGACCGTCGATCGTCACGACGTCGTCCGCGCCGGTGAACTTCGCGTTCTGCTGCATACGCGCGATCAGTTCGAAGTTTTCGCCTTCTTCGAGCTTGAGTTGCAGTTCCGGCGTGGAATGCGAGTTCGGCAACGAATTCAGCAGCGCGCTCGGGTCCGCCACGCGCGTGAGAATTTCGAGCAGGCGCGCGCCCGTGTACAGGCCGTCGTCGAAACCGTACCAGCGGTCTTTGAAGAACACGTGGCCGCTCATTTCACCCGCCAGCGGCGCGCCGGTTTCACGCAGCTTCGCCTTGACGAGCGAGTGGCCGGTCTTCCACATCAGCGGCTCGCCGCCTTTTTCCTTGACCCACTTCGCCAGGTTGCGCGTGCACTTCACGTCGTAAATGATCTGCGCGCCCTTGTTGCGCGACAGCACTTCTTCCGCGAACAGCATCAACTGACGGTCCGGGTAGATGATCTGGCCGTCTTTGGTGACCACGCCGAGGCGGTCGCCGTCGCCGTCGAACGCGAAGCCGATTTCGGCGTCCGTTTCCTTCAGCGCGCGGATCACGTCCTGCAGATTTTCCGGGTGCGCCGGGTCCGGGTGATGGTTCGGGAAGTTGCCGTCGATCTCGGTAAACAGTTCGACCAGTTCGCAGCCGAGCTTCTTGAAGAGCTTCGGCGCAAGACCGCCGGCCACGCCGTTACCGGTGTCGACCACGATCTTCATGGGACGCGTGAGCTTGATGTCGCTGGCAATGCGCTCGAGATAGACATCGGCGATGTCGTATTCGGTGTAGGTGCCGCTGCCCTGCGAGAAGTTGTCGTCGACGATGCGCTGATGCAGCGCCAGGATCTGTTCGCCGTAAATGGCCGCGCCGCGCAAGACCATCTTGAAGCCGTTGTAGTCCGGCGGATTGTGGCTGCCCGTCACGACGATGCACGAATCGACGCGGCGCTCGCCGCCTGCCAGTTGCAACGGCACGCTGGCCGCGAAGTAACCGACCGGCGTGGGCACCATGCCGACGTTGACCACGTCGACGCCCGCTTCACGCAAACCGTCCGACAACGCCTGGATCAGCTCGGGACCCGACAGGCGGCCGTCGCGTGCGACCACCACGGCGTCGCCGCCTTGCGCCCGCACTTCGCTGCCGAATGCGCGGCCGATGGAACGCGCGGCGTCGGCGTCGAGCGTCTTGCCGATTACACCGCGAATGTCATACGCCTTGAAAATAGATTTGGAGATCATGTTGGCTCACTTGCGTGCAATGGAAAATTTTGACTGGCGCACCGACTAACGATCGGTAAAACATAGCGATGAAACATTGCGATGCGCCCTTGCCGGAAGCGATCCGGTTCCAACTTATAATCGCGTTTTTCGGTCCTGCCTTATTACGCCATTCTAATGCTTAGACGCTCTCCATTTGTAAAGTTGCCGCGACGGCCAGCCCGGTGGGGAGATCGGCAGATAACCGGCGCGCGCGTCGCGCCCGCGTTTTCCATCATGCAAGTCACACCGTACGAGCGAGCGAACCGCCACGCGGCCATCGCATGCTGACGCTCAAACGCTTCGCCAATCCGGACGTCACGCGCGCCTTCACGAATATCGTCTGGCTAGGCCTCGAACGGCTCACGCAGATCGGCGTGGCCATCGCGATCAGCGGCATGCTGGCGCGTTACTTCGGGCCGGACACGTTCGGCAAGTGGCAATACGCGAACACGCTGCTGCTGGTGCTGTCACCGATCACCTGGGTGTGCGGCGCGGAAATCCTGGTGCCCACCATCGTCGCGCGGCCGCCCGCACAACTGGGCACCGTGCTCGGCAGCGCCTTCGCGCTGCGCTTTTCCGTGTCGGCGGTGGCGCTGCTGCTTACCTGGCTCGGCATTGCGTTGCACGTCTTCGACCCGCTGGTCGGCGCCATGCTCGCGGGCCTCGCCGTGACCATGCTGTTTCGCGAGCCGTTCGTCGGCGTGATCAACGCGTGGCTGCAAAGCATGACCTACAGCAAGCCGCAGTTGCTCACCAGCATGAGCACCGCCGTGCTCAAGGCCGGGCTCGTCTATCTGCTGGTGCGCGCCGCGGCCACGCCCGCGCGCTTCGGCTGGCTGTGGGCGCTCGAATCGGCGGCGATCGGCGCGGTGCTGCTGATCTATTTCATCCGGCGGCATGGCGGCACGCTCGGCTGGCGCATCGACCGTTCGCTGTTCCGGCATTTCGCCAGCGCAGGGACCGTGTTCTGGGTCGGCCTGATCTGTATGTACCTGTTCCTGAAACTGGACCGGCTCATGCTCGAACGCGCCATTTCGTTCGCCGATCTCGGACGCTACTCCGCCGCCCAGCAACTGAACGAAAACTGGATCACGCTCGCGCTGATGCTCGCGCAGACCATCGCGCCCGCCTTCGTCTACCGGGTGCAGGACGCCGCGCAACTGCGCCGCAACATGTGGCGGCTCACCGCCATGACCGCCGCGCTGATGGTGAGCGGCGCGCTCGTGCTGGATCTGCTGGCGGGGTTGATCATTCGCCGCGTGTTCGGGCCGGACTTCGAAGGCGCCATCGAGATTTTCCGCTGGGCGGTGTGGCTGTCGGTGCCCGCCGGCATCGAAGCGATCGGCAATCTGATCGTGCTCAAGTATCAGGCGCGCTTCGTCCTGCTCGCCAAGTGGTTGCTGGCGCTGGCCGTCGCATTCGCGGTGAATCTGCTGGCGATTCCGCGGCTGGGCGCCTACGGTGCGCTGGTCGGCCTCGCGGCCGGCTATCTGGCCGCCGCGTCGGTTAATCTTTATTACATCCGTTTCAAATTGCGCCCATGACGAACTCATCCGCCGCCGCGCAGATTCCCCTCGACGACGTCGCGGTGCTGATGCCCGCGTACAACGGTCAGGCCGACGTCGATCTGACGCTCGCCTCGTTCAGCGAAACCGCGCCGATCCACGTGCTGATCGTCGACGACGGCAGCACGCCGCCTATCGTCGCGCCCGTCATCGCCAACATGAAGATCGAGGTGCTGCGCATGCCGCAGAACGGCGGCATCGAACGTGCGCTGCAAACCGGCATCGACACGCTCGCGCAGCGCGGCTTTCGCTACGCGGCCCGCATCGACGCGGGCGACCGCAGCGTGCCGCAGCGGCTCGCGAAACAACGCGTGTTCATGGAACTGCATCCGCGTGTGGCCGGCCTCGGCATGTGGACGCAAGTCGTCACGCGGGCCGGCAAACCGCTCTTCATGCTGACGCCGCCGCCTGAGCCCAAAGCGATCCGGCGCATGCGCTTCTTCCGCTCATGTCTCGCGCATCCGTCGATGATGCTGCGTATCGACGCCGTGCGCGAAGTCGGCAACTACCGCGCCGAATACCGCTCCGCCGAAGACCTCGATCTGTTCGTGCGCCTGATGCAGCGCTACGACTGCGCGAACCTGCCGGAGCTCGGGCTCTACTACGAGCTGAACGAAGGCGGCATCAGCGCGACCAAACGGCGCCGCCAGGTAAGCTCGACGCTGCGATTGCAATGGCGCTACTTCAACCCGGTCAATCCGTACGACTGGCTTGGCCTCGTCAAGAATCTGCTGCATCTGGTAACACCGTACCGCGCGCTGCAACGGATCAAACGCCTGCTGCTCGCGCCGCGCGCGAGCCATTGATTCACCTCTCCCCATTCACCGCCGAGCCCGTTCCGCATGAAGCCAGCCTTGAAGTCGACGCCCGCGTTGCGCATTACACTCGTCTGTAATACCGCCTGGGCAATCTATACCTATCGGCAAGGGCTGATCCGTATGCTGGTGGGACGCGGCGTCGACGTGACAGTGCTCGCGCCGCGCGACCGCACCTTCGAACTGCTCACCGCGATGGGCTGCCGCTGTATCGAACTGCCGATGGCGTCGAAGGGCACCAGTCCGCGCGACGATCTGCGCACGCTGTGGTCGCTCTACCGGCAATACCGCACGATCCGCCCGCATGTGGTGTTCCATTACACGATCAAGCCGAACATCTACGGTTCGATTGCGGCGAAGCTGGCGGGCGTGCAATCGGTTGCGGTCACAACCGGACTCGGTTACGTCTTCATTCAGGCAAGCCGCGCCGCTCAGGTCGCCAAAAAACTGTATCGTTTCGCGTTCCGTTTCCCGCGCGAAATCTGGTTTCTGAATCGCGACGACCACGCCACCTTTGTCGAGCAGAATTTGCTGGTGCATCCTGAACGCGCGCGGCTGTTGCATGGCGAGGGCGTCGATCTCGAACAGTTCGCGTTCGCGCCGTTGCCCGAGCGCGCGGACTTCCGTTTCGTGCTGATCGGGCGGCTGCTGTGGGACAAAGGCGTCGGCGAATATGTCGACGCCGCGCGGCGTTTGCGTGAACGTTATCCGCAAGCGCGGTTCCAATTGCTCGGTCCGGTCGGCGTCGACAATCCAAGCGCGATTACGCGCGAAGAAGTGGCGGCATGGGAGCGGGAAGGCATCATCGAGTATCTTGGTGAGGCGCACGACGTGCGGCCTTTTATCGCCGATGCGGATTGCATTGTTTTGCCGTCGTATCGCGAAGGCGTGCCGCGCACGCTGATGGAAGCATCGGCGATGGGCCGGCCGATCGTCACGACCGACGTGCCGGGCTGCCGCGAGGTCGTGAAAGACGGCGTCAACGGCCTGCTCTGCGAAGTGCGCAATGCAGACAGCCTGGCAGCGAGCCTGGCAACGATGCTCGACATGGGCAACACCGAACGCCGGGCCATGGCGGAACGCGGCCGACAGAAAGTCGCGGAAGAATTCGACGAACGCGTGGTCGTCGAAACGTATAAAGACCTGGTGCAGATAATGACGGGCGTTTTACTTTAACGGAGCAACAGCATGACCACGAAGGGCACGATTCTGGTAACCGGCGGTGCAGGCTTTATCGGCTCGCACACCTGCGTCGAACTGCTGAACGGCGGTTTCGACGTCGTGGTAATCGACAATCTCGTGAACAGCAACCGCGAGTCGCTGCGGCGCGTGGAGAAGATCACCGGCCGCGCCGTGACCTTCTACGAAGCCGACGCCTGCGACACAGCAGCGCTCAACCGCATTTTCGACGCGCATTCGATCAGCGGCGCGATCCACTTCGCCGCATTGAAAGCGGTGGGCGAATCGGTCGCCAAGCCGATCGAGTACTACGGCAACAACGTCGGCAGTTTGCTTAGCCTGCTTGGCGTGATGCGCGATCGCAACGTGAAGCAGTTCGTGTTCAGCTCGTCGGCCACGGTGTATGGCGTGCCGAAGAGCTCGCCGATCGACGAGTCGTTCCCGCTGTCGGCCACCAACCCGTATGGCCAGTCCAAGCTGATCGCCGAGCAGATTCTGCGCGATCTGGAAATCGCGGACCCGTCATGGCGAATCGCCACGCTGCGCTACTTCAATCCGGTCGGCGCGCATGAGAGCGGCTTGATCGGTGAAGATCCGGCCGGCGTGCCCAACAATCTGATGCCGTATGTCGCGCAGGTGGCGGTCGGCAAACTGGAGAAGCTGCGCGTGTTCGGCGGCGACTACGACACGCCCGACGGCACCGGCGTGCGCGATTACATCCACGTGGTGGATCTGGCCCGCGGGCATCTGGCCGCGCTCGACGCGCTGGTTCAGCGCGACGCGAGCTTCGTGGTGAACCTCGGCACGGGCCAGGGCTACAGCGTGCTGGATGTCGTGCGTTCGTTCGAAAAGGCGTCCGGCAAACCGGTGCCCTACGAGATCGCGGCGCGCCGTCCGGGCGACGTCGCTTCGTGTTTCGCCGATCCGGCCGCCGCTGAGCGGATCATCGGCTGGCGTGCGCAGTTCGGCATCGAGCGGATGTGCGCGGATCACTGGCGCTGGCAGTCGACCAATCCGCAAGGTTTTGCGTGAGTCTGTTCGAGGTTTGAGTCGGTTTGAAAAACGGCGACGGCGCGATCTTCAGCTTGCTGATCGCGCCGTCGCCGTTTGCGGGATCGCTCCCGAGCTTGCGATGGCCGCCTGAGCGGCGACCTGAGTGGCCAACTACGCGACCATCCCCTCAAGCCGGAACACCGAGACCGCGTCACGCAACGCCACCGCGTGCTCCTCCAGCGATTTCGCCGCGGCCGCCGCTTCCTCGACCAGCGCCGCATTGTGCTGCGTGACCTCGTCGATCTGCGACACCGCCTTGTTGACCTGTTCGATGCCGTCGCTCTGTTCGAGCGCCGACGCTTCGATCTCGCTCATCACGCCGGTCACGCGCTGCACCGCGCTCATTGCTTCGTGGATCGTCTTCTGCGCGTCGGACACGAGCGACGCGCCCTGCTCCACCTTGGCCGCCGATTCGCCGATCAACTCCTTGATCTCCTTCGCCGCCGCGCCGGAGCGCTGCGCGAGGCTGCGCACTTCCGAGGCCACCACCGCGAAGCCGCGCCCCTGCTCGCCGGCCCGCGCCGCTTCCACCGCCGCATTCAACGCCAGGATGTTGGTCTGAAACGCGATCCCTTCAATCATGCCGATGATCTCGGCCACCTTGCGCGACGACGCGCTGATCCCATCCATTGTTTCGGTCACGCGCGACACCACCGTGCCGCCCCGCGTGACCGTGTCCAGCGCGCCATGCGCGAGCCGGTTCGCCTGCTTCGCGTTGTCGGCGTTCTGCTTCACCGTGGCCGACAGTTGCTCCATGCTGGCCGCGGTCTGCTGAAGCGCCGCCGCCTGCTGCTCGGTACGTGCCGACAGATCCGCGTTGCCCGCCGCGATTTCGTTGGCGCCCTGCGTAATGGCTGTAGTGCTGCCGCGCACCTTGCCCACCGTTTCCACCAGACCGTCACGCATCTTCGTCAGCGCGCCCAGCAACTGGCCCATCTCGTTGCGCGATTTGACCTTGATGGCCACGCTCAGATCGCCAGCGGCGATCCGCTCGAAGTGTTTGACGGTCGCATTGACCGGCTTGATGAGCGCCGCCGACAACGCGACCCGCGCCACCACGCTGATCACGATCGCGATCACGCCGATCACGCCGAACAGCAGCGTGGCGAGCTGAAAACGCTGCGCGGCGGTGGCCGCCTGCTGATGCTGACTCTCGGTCTGCGCATGCTCGAGCGCGTCGATCGCCTTCGAATAGACGGCGTAGAAACCGTTCGCGGTTTCGCCCTGAATGTTGCGGAAGGTATTGAAGTCGAAGTCGTTGAGCGCCTTGAACTCCGGCTCGATCGCCTTTTCGACCAGCGCGCTGCGCGCCTGCTCGACGCTCTGCGCGAGGCGCTGTTCTTCGGCGCTGGCGAACGGACCGGCCATGTAATTGCGGAAGTCGTTGTTCGATTCGACCAGCACCTTGTGCGCGGCCGGCAGCAGGTCGTCGGTCTGCTTGCCGACGCTGAACAGCGTCTGATACGAACCCACCGCCAGTTGCACCTGCAACAGCTTCTCGGAACTGGCCTTCAGATGCGATAACGCGACGGCGCTACGCTGGGTGTCGTCGAGACTGCCGTTGGCGAGCTTGAGCGCGCCATAGCCGACGGCGATCACCGTCAGCAGGAAGGCGACGAACACGCTGATCAACAGCGTCAGGCCGCCACGAATTGTGATGTTGTTTAGCATTGGATCTCCGGAGCGTCTTGTCGAGCGGCGGCGAAGCAGGCCGGCCTGCGTTGTGCCGTGTTATGCCGTGTTTTTCGTGCTGGATTCGTGCTTGACTTACACTTCGCCGCATCCAGGTTAACGACCGCGCCGAGGCCTCGTTAAATAGGTGGAATCCATGACTGGCAAGGCTTTGCCGGCCGTTTTCGCGTCACTATCTGGGATTTGACGCTGCTTGCGCGCCCAGCGCGCTTTTCCGGAGCCGTCGCGTTTCGTTTGTATAATTCGGCGTCTTCGCTCAGGCCCACTTTCATGCTTAGTTTTGCGCTCGGCTTTCTCGTTTCACTGCTGATCACGCTGTTGATCGTGCGCTATGCGCATCTGCATGAAAAATTCTCCACCGACACCGATCTGGCCGGCGTGCAGAAATTCCACGTGCATCCGGTGCCGCGCATCGGCGGCGTGGGGATTCTGCTCGGTCTGATCGCGTCCGCGGTGCAGTTGCATCACGCGTATCCGGCCGTGTCGGGCGGCATTCTCGGGCTGATCGCGTGCGGCATGCCCGCGTTCGGCTCGGGCATGATCGAGGATCTGACCAAGCGCGTATCGCCGCTGGCGCGCCTCGTCTGCACGATGGCCGCCGCCGCGCTCGCCTACTTTCTGCTGGATATCGCCGTCACGCGTATCAGCGTGCCGCCGCTCGACTTCCTGCTGTCGTACGCGGTGATCTCCTGCGCGGTCACGGTGCTCGCGGTCGCGGCGCTCGCCAACGCGATCAATATCATCGACGGCTTCAACGGGCTGGCCTCGATGGTCGCGTTCATGATGTTCGCGTCGCTCGCCTATGTGGCGTTCCAGGTGTCCGATCCGGTTGTGCTATCCGCGTCGTTCATGATGATGGGCGCGGTGCTCGGCTTCTTCATCTGGAATTTCCCGGCGGGGCTGATCTTTCTCGGCGATGGCGGCGCGTACTTTATCGGCTTCATGCTGGCCGAACTCTCGATCATGCTGGTGATGCGCAATCGCGACGTCTCCGCGTGGTATCCGGTGCTGCTGTTCATGTACCCGATCTTCGAGACCTGCTTCTCGATCTACCGCAAGAAATTCATTCGCGGAATGTCGCCTGGCATTCCCGACGGCGTGCATCTGCACATGCTGGTTTATAAGCGCTTGATGCGCTGGGCGGTGGGTGCGCGCACTGCGCGCGAATTGACGCGGCGCAACTCGCTGACTTCGCCGTATCTGTGGCTGCTGTGTCTGATCGCCGTCGTGCCCGCCACGCTGTTCTGGCGGCATACGCTGCATCTGTTCTGCTTTGTGGTGGTGTTCGCGGCGACTTACGTTTGGCTTTACGTGAGTATCGTGCGGTTCAAGTCGCCACGGTGGATGGTGGTGAGGAAAGCCAAGCGCTAATCGGTAAGCATAAAGTCAGCACTTTGTTTGCATGGCGCGACGACCGCGAATATCATCGGACCAATTTAATAAATAGAAAGGGTCCGTTATGAAGTCGAAAGTCCATTTCTTCGCGCTCGGCTTGCTCGCGGCAAGCCTGCCGGCGTTGGCCAATACGGCAGCGGACAACGTCGTCTGGAGCGCACGGCCGGTCGCCGCGGTGAGCGCGCAGCCCGAGTGCACGGCCTACACGGGCCGGCAGATTACGAATCCCAACGACTCGACGGATCCGCTGACCAGGACCTTGAAAGTGGTCGGCACGATAGCGGCCGCAGGAGCCGTGAGCGCCGCGACGAAAGCGGGTGGTCAGCCGGGGCCGAATCCCTGCAGCGGGCTCTGAGGTGGTCCTAAGGAACGGTGTAGCCAGATAGGAAGAAGGTACAATCATGGGCCAGTAGATACGGCCCAACACGGCGCACTTCGACGTCGTGACGGCCGTCTAAAGTTAAAAAGATATGTCGACGCCCGTTACGCCTTCTTCCCTGAGCGTCAGCCCCCGAAGCCTGTTGCCAGCGTTTTTTCTGCTTACGTATCCCGCGCTCACCCTGCTCATGCATGGCGGCGGGAGCGCCATATCGATTGCAGCCTCGGTTATCTCGCTTGCGCTGCTGCTGAGCCCTAAACGCTGGACCGGCCTCGCGCCGCTCCACTGGGACCCTGTGGATGCACGCCTGTGCGTCGCGATGGCCTGCCCGCTCGCGGCGGTGCTGATCAGTGAGATTGCGCACGCGAAGGTGGTGCCCAATACGCTCGATTCGCCGGCGCGCTTCCTCGCCGCGATGCCGCTCTTTCTGGTCTTGCGACAATTGCTGCCGCGTACGCTCGCGTGGAGCGATCTGTCGTTCGCGTTAGGCGCGCTGATATCGCTCGCGATTCTGCTCATCGCGCCGCAAAACACGAACATCGGCCGGGTTAGCAGCAGTTTTCTGAATCCGATTCACTATGGCGATATCGCATTGGTACTCGGCGCGTTGTCGATTCTTTCGCTGAACTGGTGGCGTAAGGACGGCCTCGCGGTGCGGGTTCTCAAGATTGCCGGGCTGATTGCCGGACTCACTGCGTCGGTGCTGACCGGCTCGCGCGGCGGTTGGGTCGCCTTGCCGGTGGTGGCCGTGCTGATTGTGTATGTGCGTGGCCGCGGCAAGTCGCGTCGCTGGAAAGTACTGTTGCCGCTCGCGATCGTCGCGATCCTGGCTGGCGTGTTTGTTTTTTCGTCTTCCGCGCGAGACCGGGTCATCGACCTGTCAACGGATCTGACCAGCTACGAGCATGGACAGCGCGACACGTCGCTCGGCATCCGTCTGCAGTTGTATGAGACGGCGCTCAAGATCGTCGAGAGCCATCCGCTTCTCGGATTGGGCGCGCATGGCTTTCGCGACAGCATGCAGTCGTTTGCCAACGCAGGCATGCTCACTCCGTTAGCCGCGCAAAACGGCAAGGGCGAGACGCATAACCAGTTCTTCGCTTATCTGACGGATTACGGCATTCTCGGCGGCCTTGCGCTGCTGTCGATCTACATCGTGCCGGGCGTACTCTTCTGGAAGCGGCTTAGTGCGCCGGCAGGCCCCGCTAATCGCGCCGCGCTGATGGGGCTGACGTTCGTGGTGTCGTTCTGGATTTTCGGTCTGACGGTCGAAACGTTCGACCTGAAAATGACCGTCGCCTTCTATGCGACGATGATCGCAATGCTCGCAGCGCTGGCTACCTATGCCGACAAGGCCGGCAACGCCGCAAGCGTTCCGCCTCGATAACGCTGGTCTTCGCAGACGGATAGCCGGACACGCGCCCGGCCTGCTGCGCAATTCCTTTTCCGACCTGAACTCCCGCCGAACAGAAATCAGCCGCGACGCATGTGACCGCGGCAGATTCCTTTTGCGGGATCACACACCGCCGCTTTGCGGGCGCGGCGTCGGGCCCGAAACGACGGACGGACGCACCGTCGGTAAGCTCTGCAGCACCGGCGCCATGGTGGTTTGATACTCAGGCACCCAGCGGCGCAAATCGCGGCGCACTTCCTCGTCGGATAGGACGCGGCGCTGCATCAGCCACGGCAGCAGCTCGTCGAGCAGATGGTCCGGTACTTCGCGCGCGCGTGCGATGCGCAGCTTCGGATGCGGCGTACGCGTGGTGGTCTCGTCGTCCGCAAGCAGTTCCTCGTAAAGCTTTTCGCCCGGCCGCAAACCGGTGAACACGATGCGAATCTGCTCTTCGGTGAAACCGTGCAGACGAATCAGATCGCGGGCGAGATCAGTGATTCGCACAGGCTCGCCCATGTCCAGAATGAATATCTCGCCGCCACGCCCCATGCTGGATGCCTGCAGCACGAGTTGCGACGCTTCCGGAATCGTCATGAAAAAGCGTGTGATTTCCGGGTGCGTCACCGTGATGGGACCGCCTTTGCCGATCTGCTCTTCGAACTTCGGAATCACGCTGCCCGCGCTGCCCAACACGTTGCCGAAACGAACGGTCTCGAACTGCGTGTTCTCGCTCGTTTGCTGCAACGCCTGACAGGCCATTTCCGCGAGCCGCTTACTCGCGCCCATCACGTTGGTGGGATTGACGGCTTTGTCGGTGGAGACCAGCACGAAATGCTTTACGTTGTGGCGTATCGCCGCGCGGGCCACCCGATAGGTGCCGAGCACGTTGTTGCGCACCGCCTGCCATGCGTTCAGCTCTTCCATGAGCGGCACATGCTTGTAGGCAGCAGCATGGAATACGATGTGCGGCGTGTAGCGCGACACGACCTGGTCGAGCAGCAGCGAATCCTTCGCATCACCAACGATAGGAATCACGGACAAATCCGGAAAGCGGTCGCGCAGTTCTTCAGTGAGCCGGTACATCGCGAACTCGGACAGATCGTAGGCGACCAGTTGCGCGGGCGCGAAACGCAATATCTGCCGGCAGAGCTCCGAGCCGATCGAACCGCCCGCGCCGGTCACCATCACCACGCGGCCATGCAGCAGTGCCTCGACGTGCGGTGTGTCGATCGTCACGGCGGCGCGGCCGAGCAGATCTTCGAGATCGATCTGCCGAACGCGCGACAGGAACGCCTGACCTTGCGTGAGCGTGGTGAGCGCGGGCAGCACCATGGCGCGCACGCCGGCATTCAGACACAGCGCCGCCACGCGCCGCTGGTTTTCGACGGAGGCCGAAGGGATCGCGATGATCGCGTGCGCCGCGTCGAATTTTTCCGCCCAACGCGACAGATCGCTGATCGCACCGAGCACCTTATAGCCGTAGATTTCGCGGCCTTGCTTGGCCGTATCGTCGTCGAGCAGACCGACCAGCCGCCACTCACTGGAGCGCGACAATTCGCGCGCCAGACTCGCGCCCGCGCTGCCCGCGCCAAGCACGATAACCGGCTTGCCCTGAGCGACGAGGCCGCCATAAAGATAGAACTCTTTGGCGGCGCGATAGAGCGCACGCGGACCGCCCATCGCGAGGAACAGAAGCAACGGCGATGCGATCAGCACCGAGCGCGGAACGATCGGCACCGGCTGCACCACCACCGACACGACCATCACGGTGAGCGCGCCCCACCCCACTGCCTTCGAGATGCGTATCAGGTCCGGCAGGCTGGCGAACACCCAGATCCCGCGATACAGGCCGAATAGCCTGAACATCAGGCCATAAACAGGAATCACCCACACCAGTGCTCTCAGCGCACCACCCCAGAACTCGGTCGGGACGGGACCGTTGAATCGAATCATGTACGCGCCGAGCCATGCTCCCATGACTGCGCATAAATCGAAGATGAAGGCAATGAACGATATCCATGAGGATTTATGTCGAAACATCGGGGCCACACCTCCTATTGCTGTTGCTCAGAAACAATGCCGATGAAGGCCGCCAGATGTGCAGTGAACTTGCGCATGGAAGACAGCGCACGCATGAGGCACATCTATAAAACCGGACGGTCCAGCCTCCGCAAGGCATTGATTATGCCGTGGCGTTCTACGGGAAGCCAATGTTATGGCCGCCGCCAAAGTGCGCAGCAGCAATTTTCACACCGCTCACGGCCGATCGCTTTTCCGCTCCGGAGCGAATTACATAGTACGCTTGTTGCCCATGCGCAAAAGCTGAATCTCGCCTGCCGGCAATGGGCCCGCGCGCCGCCGCACTGCGCGCGCCACTGTATATGCCACCCTCTGATACGGAGCGCAACCGTGCCTCGCAATCCGCGAATTCGCATCACCCATGTCGAGCACCTGTCCAACAACTGGAACAGGCTCGACAAGTTCAGTCTCGACTACGTTCGCACCAACGGCGAGACCCAGGCGCTGACGCGCGAGATCTACCACGTCGACGACGGGGCCACCGTGCTGCTCTACGATGCCACGCGTCGCACGGTGATCCTCGTGCGGCAGTTCCGCTTGCCCGCCTATCTGCGCGGCGGCTCGGGCGATCTGCTGGAAACGCCTGCCGG
The DNA here is from genome assembly GCF_902833695.1 of Paraburkholderia sp. BCC1876. Taxonomy (NCBI): domain Bacteria; kingdom Pseudomonadati; phylum Pseudomonadota; class Betaproteobacteria; order Burkholderiales; family Burkholderiaceae; genus Paraburkholderia; species Paraburkholderia sp. BCC1876. Next base: position 110,074 of record NZ_CADFGI010000007.1, read on the forward strand.
CTTTCTCGACGGCGCCGATCCCGAGGCCCGCATGAAGCAGGAAGTGGAAGAAGAGACCGGTTACCGGATCGGGTCGATGAAAAAAGTCTTCAACGCGTTGATGGTGCCCGGCTGTGTCACGCACGCAGTGCACTTTTTCGTCGCGCCGTATGCACCGGATGACAAGATCGCGAGCGGCGGCGGCGTAGTCGAGGAAGGAGAAGACATCGAAGTGGTCGAACTGACCGTCGACGACGCTTTGAAGAGGGTAGCGCGTGGCGAAATTACCGACGGCAAGACCATCATTCTCCTGCAGTACGCAGCACTGCAATTGTTTGGAAAGGATGCCGACATATCGGCGTAGCTGTGCGAATCGATGTGATTCGCCGCGAGCAATTTCTGCAGGGCAGCCATGGCATGCCGTCCGGTCGAATGGTGTTGCAGGAACGCCCGGTTGACGGCATATTGGGCAGACATTTCGTGACCTTCGACGAGGCGCGTACGGCACGAGCGTGCGTTCAGCGCTGCGCGAAGTTTGCACCGCGGATCTCAGCAAAACGCGGCGCGGTGCGTGCCGGTCAAGCAACGCGGAATGTTACCAGGCAAGATGAATTGTTACCAAAGAAAAGGGCCGGTACGCAATCGCAGTTAATAACCGCGATACAATTATTTGCACTATGCCATTAACAACGGCTCCTAACGATTCCACAATATGCATCAAACACCTGCCGTAGCGCGCCGCGCGTCCTCCGACCTGGTACGCCAGGTTTCCAGATCGTTCAAGCTGATCATTGTGCTCGGCATACTCGGCGCCTTGGCTGGCGCTGTGCTCTCGCACTTCATGCAACCCAAGTGGATTGCAAGAATGACGATCCAGATCGGGCAAATTTCGTCGCCGCAGGGTGGCGGCGTGGTCAGCCGTCCGATCGAAAATCAATTGACCGCCGCCGATCGCTACAACCTGCCCGCGCTGCGCCTGCATGTGCTCGGCGATCTCGGTTTGCCCGTGCCCGACAGCGGCTCCCGGCAATCCAAAGTGATTTTCGACACGCTCGTGGCCACACCCGCACGAAGCCCTGATCTGATCATGCTGCAAGTCTCGGCGTATTCGCGAAACGATGCCACCGCAGCATTGCTGGCGTCTTTCAAGACGTTCTCGGCGCCTCATCAAAAGATGTTCGATCCCGCGATCGATGACCTGAAAAGCCAGCTTGCCACCTCGACCGCCAAGCTTGCCCAGGCCGAGCAGGAATACAGGCAGACTTATCAGTCGCTTCAGTCGACCACGGCGCAGGGCAATGCGAGCGCCAGTGACCCGCGCAATGTGCTGGTGACCAATATGGCCACTACGCTCAATCAGCAGGTCCTCGATTTAAGGCAACAGACCATTGCGCTCCAGCAGGCCGTCAGCCCGCTGCTAACCTACCCGACGCGCATTGTCGAGGCGCCCTATACGCCGCTTCGCTCAAGCACACCGAGCATGCTGCTTCTGATCGCTATCGGTATCGTGCTTGGATTACTGGTTGGCGTCGCGTGGGCAGTGAGCCCGAAATTGCGTTGAGTCAGTCGGGATTGCGTTGAAGTATCCGGCCCCATCGGGCCGGTTTTTTTTGCCCGCTTGTTTTTTGTTGGCGTACCGTCGTGCGGCAATTAAACCGGCGCGTCGGCCGCTTGTGACACGTAACCTTGCACCTGTTGCTGAAGAATCTCGCTGATACACGACCGGTCATTCTGTTCCGCCGCGACACGCATCCGGGTCAGCACAACGGCGAGTTCGGACCAGCCCACGAAGTCCTCGCGCGCCTTCATGATGCGCTCATGTGCGGTGGGCTCGGGGTTGTCGCCGATCAGCAGTTCCTCGTAAAGCTTCTCGCCCGGGCGCAAGCCGGTGACATTAATTTCGATGTCGCCGCCCGGGTTGCGTTCGTCCCGAATCGACAGACCGGACAACTGGATCATGCGCTTAGCCAGATCCATGATCTTGACCGACTCGCCCATGTCGAGCACAAAGACCTCGCCGCCGTGCGCCATCGCGCCGGCCTGCAACACCAGTTGAGCCGCCTCGGGAATCGTCATGAAATAGCGGGTGACGTCCTGATGCGTGACTGTCAGCGGCCCGCCTTCCAGCAGTTGCCGGCGGAATAGCGGCACGACGCTGCCGCTACTGCCGAGCACGTTACCGAAGCGGACCATCGCGAACAGCGTGCGGTTTTCCACCAGTTCGCCAGGTTCACCGTCGAGTAACTCGAACGACACGCTTCGGCTCGCAGACAGCGCCTGCAATACCAGCTCGGCCATGCGCTTGGTCGCACCCATGATGTTGGTCGGACGCACCGCCTTGTCTGTCGAGACAAGCACAAAATACTCGACGCCGCATTCCATCGCGGCGCGTGCCATGTTCAATGTGCCGAACACGTTATTCAGGATACCTTCCGACGGATTGCACTCGACGAGCGGCACATGTTTGTAGGCGGCGGCATGATAAACCGTGGCCGGCCGATGCTCACGGCAGATCTCGCGCAGGCGTCTCAGGTTGGACACGCTCGCCAGCAAGGGGACGATCTCGACCTGCAACGCGTGTTCGGCGCACAGCCGCAGCAGTTCGCTGTGGATCGTGTAGAGCCCGAACTCGTTATGTTCGACCAGCACCAGACGGCGCGGATTCTCCTGAATGATCTGGCGGCAAAGCTCACCGCCGATGCTCCCGCCCGCGCCCGTCACCAGCACCGTCTTGCCCAACAGGTTACGCGCCAGCAGCGCGGCGTCCGGTGGCACCGGCGCGCGGCCGAGCAGATCCTCGACGTCCAGTTCCTGGAAGTCGCCGACCGTCACGCGGCCCGACGCGAGGTCGGCCATGCCTGGCAGCGTACGCACGTGAACGGGCACCTCGCGCAACTTGTCGATGATCGCATTACGGCGCGCCCGGCCCAGCGACGGCACGGCCAGCAGAATGTCGGTCACGCCCATGCGCTCGACCGCCTCGGGCACATCGCTCAAGCCCATGATGTCGACCCCGTTGATGCTGCGGCCAACCTTTGCGGCATCTTCGTCGATAAACCCGAGCAGCACGAACTGCCGCGCGATACCCAGCGCGGACGCCGTTTGCACGCCGGCCGCGCCAGCGCCGTAAATCAGCAGGCGGCCTTCTTCATGGCGGCCCCTGAAAGGCGAACCTGCCAGCCAGAAGCGCGCCATCGCTCTGCTTGCGCCAACCAGCAGCAGGAACAGCATCGGCTGGATGATCCCCAGCGTGCGCGGCACACCGTCGAGCTTCAGCACCACCAGCACACAGAAGAACAGCACGCCGTAGAGTCCCACGGCTTTGGCCGTACTCGCCAGCGCGGCCATCCCCGTATAGCGGAAGATCGCGCGATACAGACCCAGTCGCACGAACAGCGGAAAAGCTAGCAGCGGCGCGAGCAGGTACACGTAGCCCTGCTGCAGTTGCGGCAAGCCGACCTGATTGATGCGCAGGTAGAACGAGATCCACACCGAGACAAGCGCAAGCACCAGGTCCAACACCACGACGACCGTGACCTTGAACGAGCGCGGCAACGCTAGCAACGGCGTGCGGGCGGTTTTGATAAATGACATTATTAAACTGCTCAACTCGCTTGAAGGGCCGTGCCCGGGGCCAGCACGGCACCGTCTTGCACCTTGACGCCATAACCCAGGGCCGAGCCGGCTTGCATCCACGCCGCCCGCCCCAGAATCGATCCGCCGGCCATGGCGGCATGCACGCCCAGGTGACCGAAGTCCTCGACCTTGCAGTGGTGATCGACCGCAGCGCCGCAATTGACGATAACGCCACGGCCCAACTGCGCCTCCGTGCCGATGATCGCGCCGGCCATTATTGCGCTGCCGGGTCCGATCACGGCCCGAAGCGACACTACCGCCGCGGGGTGGGCAATTACCGGCAGCTCGAACCCCAGCTCAGCCAGCCGGTCCAGCAATTTTTCACGCAGGCTGTTGTTGCCTATCGCGACGATCGCGGCATCCGCATGCGCGCGGTAGTTCTCCAGCGTGGCCGTCTTGCCGAACACCGGCCAATCCCAGACGCGCGCCAGATCCGGCGCCGCGTCGTCGGCAAATCCCGCCAGCCGGAAGACGCCGCCGAGTAGCACGGCCTCCGCCAGGGAGCGGCCGTGGCCGCCCGCGCCGACAATCAATAGATTCTTCATTTCCGCGATCCTCAGTGCGTAATTCCGTCTCGTCGAATCACCTTCGCGAAGGTCATCCACAAGATGCGGATATCGAACCACAAGGAACGACGCTCCATGTATTCCTTATCCAGCCGCACCTTCTGCGGAATCGGCAACTCATCGCGTCCGTTCACCTGCGCCCAGCCGGTCAATCCCGGCGCGAGCGTGTGAATGCCTTCGCGAGTGCGCAGTTCGATCAGGTCCGCCTGATTGAAGAGCGCGGGCCGCGGGCCCACCAGACTCATATCGCCTTTCAGAATGCTCCAGATCTGCGGCAATTCATCCAGGCTACTTTTGCGCAGGAAGCTGCCGATCGGCGTCAGATACGCATTCGCGTCCGCCAGCAGATGCGTGGCGACCGCGGGCGTGCCCACTCGCATGCTTCTGAATTTTGGCATCCTGAAGATGTCGTTATTCCGCCCAACGCGGTCCGACCAGTACAGGACCGGCCCCGCCGACGTCAGCCGCACCGCCAATGCCACGATCGCAATCGGAATCAGCAGCAACACGCTGGCGCAAATCGCCACCACCAGATCAAATAGACGCTTCACTTCGATAGTCCCCCGCGGCTTGCCTCAATCCCTCGTCGACCGACAAGGGAGGATGCCAGGCCAGCAATTCTTTTGTTTTCGAAATATCCACCTGCAGCGATCCGCACAGTCGCTGTGCGATGGCCGGCTTGCCCACCGCCGACGCGCCCAACCGAAGCAACGCCGCCGGCAATGGAATCAGCCTGGCCGGCCGCCCCATGGCACGCCCCATTCGCCGCAGCAACTCGGTCGTCGACAGATCTTCGCCGTCGGACACGAGGAACGTTTGATTCGCCGCTGCCGGATGGCTGATACACGCGACAATCAACGCGACGAGGTTATCCAGCGCGACCAGGCTACGCGCATTGTGAATCGCGCCTAGCGGCAACGGGATGCCGCGCTTCAGCCAGCGCATCATGGCCTGAAAATTGGCCTTCACCCCCGGGCCGTACACCAATGGCGGCCGAATGATCGCGACCTCCATGCCGGTGCGACGCGCGATCTCGCGCAAGCCCTGCTCCGCTTCCATCTTGGAGATGCCGTATGCGTCGAGTGGCGCGGGTGTGTCGCCCGCCGAGAACGGTCGTCCAGGCACCGTTGCCTCGCCGTTCACCTTGATCGAACTGATGAAAACGAAGCGGATCACGCCAGCGGCTGCTGCCTGTTCAGCAAGGTTTAACGTGCCGGCGACGTTAATCCGTCGAAATTCAGCGAGCGGGTCCGCAGCGGCATCGTCCATGACGTGAACCCGCGCGGCGGCGTGAACGACAGCGGAAACGCCCGCCAGCGCATCGCGCCAGTTCAGTTCGGCCGACAGATCGGCGATCTGGACGCTTTGTGCGCCTTCGGGCACGACAGCATCCGGACGACGGACGCACGCGCGCACCGCAACGCCTTTGCGGGCCAGTTCGGCCACCACGGCCCGGCCGACGAATCCGGTTGCGCCAGTGACGAGAATCATTTTGCCCTCCCCGATTCGACTGGCCGGCTTGTACCGTAAGACATCGTCTTGAGCCAGCTTTCCAGCCGGCCGATCAGCGTATCCCGATCGAATTCGCGCAGGCTCAGCGCCTTGGCGTTATGTCCCATCAACGCACGCTCTTCTTCGGTCATGCGCGAGAGCGCCAACACGCAGTCGGCCAATGCCGCCTGGTCGCCCGCCGCGCAGGTTATGCCCGCGCCGCCCTGACTGACCACCTCGGCGCCTTCGCCATTGAGCATGGCCATAATCGGAACGCCGGCGACCAGATACGATTGCAGCTTGCCCGGTATCGTCATCGCGAAGATCGGCTCGTCTTTCAGACTCACCAGAAGCGCCTGCGCGTGCCTGAAAAACGCCGGCATTCGCTCGACCGGATGCCGGCCCAGCATCAACACGTTGTGCTGCAGCCCGCGGCGCTCGATCTCTTCGGTCACCCAGCTCGCCATCCGCCCGTCGCCGACGATCAGCCAGCGAATATGCCGATACTCCTTCAAGCGCTCCGCCGCACCCAGAATGGCGGGAAAGTCCTGCGCGTCGCCAATGTTCCCGGCGAACATCACATTGAAACTGTCCGGCGCATGCGGCACCTCTTCGGCCGGCGCGACGGCCACCGAATCGAACAGCGATTCGGCCCAGCTCGGAAAATACTCGACGCGGCTATCCGCGCCCGCATACTTGCGGATCTGCGGAATGAAGCTGTTTGACTGGGCAAGAATCAGGTCACAACGTTTGTAGATGAAGCTGACCAGTTTCCCCACCGCGCGCAGTATCGCGGGCGAGCGGACCACGCCGATGGCCTGCAGCGTTTCGGGCCACAGATCCAGCACCCAGAACGCCATCGGCGCGCGCTTCACCGTGCGCAGCGCGGCTGCCGGCAAGCCGACGGTAATCGGTGAAGGCTCGTAGGCAAACACCGCATCGAAGTGCCGGCCGCGCAGCTTCCAGATGCCGAGCAACGACGCACTCGCGGCGAACGAGAAATAATTCAGCATCAGACGCAGCCCGCCGTTCCCTCTGGGCAGCATCGGCACTCGAATCACCTCCGCGCCCTCGTAGCGCGAGAAGGCTTCCGGGTTGTCCTTGAATTGTGGAAACACCGCCCCTTCGGGATAGTTCGGGAGCCCCGTCAGCACCGTCACGTCATGACCCCGCCGCACCAACTCGGCGACCAGATCATTGATTCGGAAATTCTCGGGCCAGAAGTACTGGGTCACCACAAGCAGCCGCATGCCTTGTCCTCTCAATACTTCTTCCACACCACGCGGTTCACATAATCCGTGTAGCTATGGATGATGCGCAGCACTTTGTCCGACACGTTCGGCATGCTGTAATCGGCGACCTGGCGCAGCAGGCGCTCGCCGCCTCGCGCTTGCGTCGCGAGAATATCGAGGCCCTGCAGCACACGCTCGACTTCCAGGCCGACCATCATCACCGCCGCCTCTTCCATGCCTTCCGGGCGCTCGTGCGCCTCGCGCAGATTCAGCGCGGGGAAGTTCATGATCGACGACTCTTCGTTGATCGTGCCGCTGTCGGACAAGACGGCGCGCGCGGAGAGTTGCAGCTTGTTGTAGTCGGTGAAGCCGAGCGGCTTGAGCAAGCGCACATTGGCGTGGAATTGCGCACCCATTGCATCGACCCGCTTTTGCGTACGCGGATGCGTGGAAACGATTACCGGCAGGCCGTAGCCTTCCGCGACGGCGTTCAGCACCTGCACCAGCTTGCCGAAGTTGGCGTCCGAGTCGATGTTTTCCTCGCGATGCGCGCTGACCACGAAGAACTGTCCGTCGTCGAGCGCAAGGCGCGTCAGCACGTCGGAACTGTCGATGCGCGGCTTGTAGTAATCCAGCACCTCGGCCATCGGGCTGCCGGTCTTGATCACCATGTCGGGCGGCAAACCTTCGCGCAACAGGTACTCACGCGCGATCGAGCTGTACGTCAGGTTGATGTCCGCGGTGTGGTCGACAATGCGCCGATTGATTTCCTCGGGCACGCGCATGTCGAAGCAGCGGTTGCCGGCCTCCATGTGGAAGATCGGAATCTTGCGACGCTTGGCCGGAATCACCGACAGGCAGCTATTCGTGTCGCCGAGCACCAGCAGCGCCTCGGGTTTCTCCGTGGCCAGCACTTCGTCCATCGCGATGATGATCTTGCCGATGGTTTCCGCCGCGCCGCCACCCGCCGCGTTGAGGAAATGATCCGGCTTGCGAATGCCCAGATCGTCGAAGAAGATCTGGTTCAGTTCGTAGTCGTAGTTCTGGCCCGTGTGCACCAGAACATGATCGCAATGCTCGTCGAGGCGCGCCAGCACCCGCGAAAGGCGAATAATCTCGGGCCGGGTACCGACCACGGTCATGACTTTGAGTTTTTTCATCGACGTCGGAAAGAAAGACTGCAATGGCAAGGCGCTTAGAGCGGACAAGCGAACGTGTCGGGACGCGCCCGATCGAAAACTTCGTTCGCCCACAGCATGACGATCATCTCGTCCTGCCCGATGTTGGTGATGTCGTGCGTCCAGCCGGGCACCGTTTCAACGATCTCGGGCTTCTCGCCAGCGGTCACCAGCTCGTGAGTCTCGCCGGTCTGCATATGGCGGAACTTGAAGCGCGCCTGGCCTTTGATGACCAGAAACTTTTCGGTCTTCGTATGGTGATAGTGGCCGCCCCGCGTAATGCCCGCGTGCGCCGTGAAGAATGAAAACTGACCGGAATCGGCGGTCTTCAGCATCTCGACGAACACGCCGCGCGGATCGCCGTAGTGCGGCACCGTGTAAGTGAACGCCTCCACCGGCAGGTAGCTCACATAGGTCGCATAGAGCGCCCGCGTAAGACCGGTGCCGACCCGGTCGATCATCAGCGTGTCGCGGCTCGCGCGGAACCCCTCGATCTGGCGCGCCAGCTCGCCGACCGTTGTCGCGTACTGCGGCGTCACGACTGAAAAACCGCTCGCGTCCACCACCGGATCCGCGCCGTCCATCAGTTGCACGAAACGCTCGATCACGTCGTCCACGTACACCAGCGTGACCTGCGCGTTGACGTCGTTGACCTGGATCGGCAGCCCGCGCGCGATGTTGTGGCAGAACGTGGCCACCGCCGAGTTGTAGTTCGGCAGGCACCACTTGCCGAACACATTCGGCAAACGGAAGAGATGCGCGGCAATCCCATGGCTGCCCGCAACCGCCTGCAACGCCGCCTCGGCGCCGCGTTTGCTTTGCCCGTACGGATTGTCGCGGTCGGCCTGCGTCGACGACGTGTAGACAACCGGCACCTTGCGGTCCGACCGGTCGGCCTCGCCGGCCAGCGCGCGGCTCAACGCTTCGGTCAGATCGCGGTTGCCCGTGACGAACTCCTGCGGGTCTTGCGGACGATTCACACCCGCCAGGTGAAAGACGAAGTCCACCTCCTGCAACAGCGCGGGCAGACGCGCAACGTCGTCTTCACGCGTGAAGCACGTCACGTGGACGTCCTTGCGCTCCGCAAGATGCAGGCGCAGGTTCTTGCCGACGAATCCGTTGGCTCCGGTGATCAGCACCCTCATGACTTACTCCTCCGCGACCGCGTGCTCGCCGCGCGCGATGCGCTGCATGAAGTCCAGCTTCAGTAACAGCGCCTTCATGCCTTCGACGTCGAGACGATGCGTGTTGTGCGAGTTGTAGTCCTCGCCATGCGAATGCTGCGTGATGCGTTGCTCGCCTTCTTCGACGAACTTCGCGTAGTTCAGGTCGCGGCCGTCCGGCGGCACACGGAAGTAATCGCCCATGTCTTCGGCGCAGGCCATTTCCTCGCGGCTGAGCAGCGCCTCGTACAGCTTCTCGCCGTGACGCGTACCGATCACGTGGACCGGGTGCTCCGGCTTGCCCATCAATGCCAGAATCGCCGTGGTCAGGACTTCGACGGTGGCGGCCGGCGCCTTCTGCACGAAGATGTCGCCATTGTTGCCATGCTCAAAGCCGTACAGCACGAGGTCGACCGCGTCGGCCAGCGTCATCATGAAGCGCGTCATGCTCGGGTCGGTGACGGTGATCGGCTTGCCCGCCAGCACCTGCGCGACGAACAGCGGGATCACGGAACCGCGCGACGCCATCACGTTGCCGTAGCGCGTACCGCAGATCATCGTGTCGGTGCCTTCGAGGTTACGGCTGGCGGCGACCATCACCTTTTCCATCATCGCCTTGCTAATCCCCATCGCGTTGATGGGGTACACGGCCTTGTCGGTGCTCAGGCAGACGATACGCTTCACGCCCTGCTCGATGCCGGCTTCCAGAACGTTCTCCGTGCCCAGCACGTTGGTTCGGACGGCCTCCATCGGGTAAAACTCGCACGACGGCACCTGCTTCAACGCCGCGGCGTGGAACACGTAATCCACGCCCCGCATGGCGGACGCCACGCTGCGCTTGTCGCGCACGTCGCCGATATAAAACTTCAGCTTGGAATTCGCGTAACGCTTGCGCATGTCGTCCTGCTTTTTCTCGTCCCGGCTGAAAACGCGGATTTCCGCGATGTCCGAGTCTAGAAAGCGACGAAGAATGGCATTGCCGAACGACCCGGTTCCACCGGTCACGAGCAGGGTCTTCCCGCTAAAGAAATTCATCGAAGTCATTATCAGGTGGTCCTATGCCAGTTTAAGTTTCAGGGAAATAAGCCTCAACGCGAGCGCCCACAGAAAACGGGCCCTGGACCTGAGCACCACGTGCAACGCGCGCCGTTTTTCCACGGTGACATTTTTGCCGTGAATTCGGTGCAGCAGCGTGGGCGTACGCAGATTGAGAACCGAACTGATCGAACTTGCAACCAATGCAAACCAAATGTCATGAGACTCGATGCCCTTCGGAATCGGCAGGCACGATTGCAGCAATTCACGCCTCAGCAAAAAGGTACAGCCAAAATAGGGCGCGCGACCCATAAAAATCGAGCTGATCTGCGCCAGCCGGGTGGCCTTCGTCGCGCCTAGCAGCCGGTATTCGCCCATTTTTTGCCCTTGCGCGTCGATCAGGTCGAAGTTGCTGGCCACGAGGCTCACCGACGGGTCTTCGTTCAGTTTCGCCAGCATGCTCTGAACACGCCCCGGCAACCAGACATCATCCTGGTCGGACAGAAAGATGTAGTCACCCCTGGCGAGCGTCATGGCCTTTTCGAAATTCCGCACATGCCCAAGGTTGATTTCATTCCGGTGGATGCGGATCCGCGGATCGTTATAAGCAGCCAGTATCGAAATCGTTTCGTCACTCGACCGATCGTCGCAGATTACGATTTCATCAGCATCACCAATTTGACTGACAATAGAGTCCAATTGCTCGACAATATAATTGGCACCATTATATGTGGCGATACACACGCTAATCATATTTCCACCCATTTACATCAATTTCATAGCGACTCACAAGTCGTCCGCAAGCAGAAATTATTTACCCCTAATTAGAGGTCCGCGTTTTATTTCTCTCGATTGCCTCGACGAACCTTAACTCTCCGTCGTCGCGGGCGGCGTCCATCATTACCTTGTCCACCCAATAACTCTGATAGGGCACGTAAGAAATAAACGCCGGATCCATCAGAAATTTGAGCAACGCCGCCATTGAAATCATGGCTCCAGCCAGCACGAACAGCGCATTGCGCCGGTCCATAAAATACTTCGACAAGGTACAGGCCTGAATCACGACAGCAAATATCTGAACGCGATTCCAGAAAACCGGCAGCATCCACGCGACCACCTGGAAGAACAGCAGGTAGAACACACTCCATTTCACGAGGCGCGCTTTGTCGTCATCGTCCGAATCACGCATGATCCAGACGAAGAACGCCAGATTCAGCAGAATGTAGCCAATACTGCCGGCGCTCACCTGCTTGACCGTCGCTTCGTCCAGATAAAAAACGATCTTCTCCGAGAACGGCAATGAATCCATCATCCCTGAACTTGCCGCGGCCAGAATCACGTGCACGAACAGGAAGCCAATAACCAGCGTCAGGATCGCCAGGCGAAGCGTGAGCCGCCGGTTGAGCAGGAAGATGACCGGCAGAAAGGCCAGCGAGAAAAAGTGAAATCCCGCCGCCACGAAAATTAGCAAATAGCCAAGCCATTTGCGATGCTGCGCGATAAACATCAACGCTAGCAAAACAAAGGACATGGCGAGCGAATAGCGCGTGGTGGCCATCTGCGTCGCAAGATACACCCACGAATAATAGATCGCGGCCAACCCGCAGAAACTTGCGCCCCACGCTTTGGCGAACCGGTACAACACCAGCCCGTTGACAGCCGCCACAACCAGCAGGAACGTCTGAAAATCGGCCACTCTGCTGAACAACCAGACGGTCAAGACGTAAAGCGGCTCGAACGCCGGGAATTGAGGGCTGTCGCCGCCGCTGAACCCGTATAGCTGAAGCGCAAGATAGTGATCCCGATAGGTCAACCAGTCATTGCCCGTTTCGAATCGCTGACCCGCGAACACGATAAAGATCGCGAGCGCCAGGTACTCGAACGGAACGACCAGTTCCCCTTTGATCGTGGAGACAAAAAACAGGCCCCAGAGAATGAAAAAGACGGCCAGATAGAGTGTCATGCTGGACGATCCTTCGGCATCTCACTGACCCCGCGCAATCCCGCCACGCCGCGCAATCGTGTGAAAGTCAAATAAACCGCGACGACGAGAAAGATCGCCATCGAGATATTGACCACGACTACAGCCGACAACGCCGAGGCATTACCTAGCACCGCAAGGAATCCAATGGCCAATAGCGCCAGCAGCAAAACATTCGACAAAAGAATAATTCTGCCGGCGCCGACGTAAATCAGTACGCAGTTCGCGACATTCTGCAAATACAGTAACCAGTAAAACAGCCAGAAAAGGTAGACCAACCCGGCGTAAGCCACATATCGCTTGCCGAGCGCGATACCCACCAGGATTTTCGCCACTTCGAAATCGTGAACCACGAAAATCCATAGCATGGCCGCCGCGATCGCTCCAAAACCAAGCGAACGGGTAAAGAAATGGAACACACCCGTTTCGCCGGCGCGCGCGCATTTGGCGAAATAGAGATTGTTGAAGGAAACAAACACCAGCGTTGCCGCCATCACGATCGTCAGCAGGTTCGAATAGGCAGCCAGATCGCCAGTGTCCGCCCGACCGAGAAAATAGCGCGGCACGTTGACGCTCAAACTGGCAAGACAGGCGCCGCCGCCCATCAGAAAATCCGTTCGGGTGGCGATCGCGTTGCGAATTCCAGCCGTCCATGAAAAACCGCATGACCAGATGGTGATCGCGATGTTAGCGAAGGCCAGCAGCATCACCGCCTGCATCAATTCGAGCTTGAGCAGATAAACGGCGAGCAGGCTCAACAGGAAAACCAGAAGGCGGCCGCCGCTACTGGCGAACAGCCCGCGATAATCCATCGTTCTGATTTTCTCGGAGAAATACGGCTCATACAGCAGATCGCCGAGCCGGTAGAGTCCGACCACGAGGATCAGATATTCCTTGTAGACGACCGACACCACCACCGCAATCAGCAGATAGAGCGGTGCCAGTTTCACGCGCAGCGCAGTGGCCTCGCCCCACGCCCTTCTGCCGGCCAGGATCGCTACGCCGTGCTGCATGGAAAACAGCAGGTAAAGCGGCGCCGCGTAGGCAAGCGCCGTCCCCAACCTCGCAGAGTCCTGAAACGTTCCCAGATGGGAATACATCAGGACCAGCAATACCGTTGGCACATTAATAAATACGTTCGAAGCCAGTACCGAGAGATATCGCATTATTTCCCCAACCAACCCTGCCAGCCCACCAATCGACGCAACGTGTTCAATCCAGTATGGGTGGCAACAACAGGGCCTGATTGCGCCGCAAGCGCGAACAAGGCCTATTTATCCCAGCACATCCGCCAGTGCCGGAGCAATGGCGTCTTTCTGGGAAAGGTTCGGCTGCACGCTGACCGGCCATTCGATACCAATGCTGGGATCGTCCCAGCGGATCGAGCGCTCGTGTTCCGGTGAATAGTAGTTGTCCGTCTTGTAGAGAAATTCAGCCTCATCCGACAGCACCAGGAAGCCGTGCGCGAACCCGCGCGGAATCCACATCTGCCGCTTGTTTTCGGCGGACAGATGCGCACCGACCCATTGGCGGAATGTCGGCGAATCGGGACGAATGTCCACGGCCACGTCGAACACCTCGCCTTTGACGGCGCGCACGAGCTTGCCCTGTTCCATCGGGTCGATCTGAAAATGCAGCCCGCGCAGCACACCCTTCGCGCTCAGCGAATGGTTGTCCTGAACAAACTCGACGCTCCGTCCGACGGCCGCATTGAATCGCTGCTGATGAAAGCTTTCGTAAAAAAATCCGCGCGCGTCGCCGAACACTTTCGGTTCGACGATCAGCACGTCGGGAATGGTTGTAGGGATGATATTCATGCCGTCCTCTCGTCTTTCAGCAGGCGCAACAGGTACTGCCCATAGCCGCTCTTGGCCAGCGGCTGCGCGAGTTTGTCGACTTGCGCGCTATCGATGAAACCCTGCCGCCACGCGATCTCTTCCGGACAAGCGATCTTGAGTCCTTGCCGGTGCTCGAGGGTCGCAATGAACTGCCCCGCTTCGAGCAGGCTGTCATGCGTGCCCGTGTCGAGCCATGCATAGCCGCGCTCCATGATCTGCACGCTGAGCTGGCCGCGCTCGAGATAAGCCTGATTCACCGCCGTGATCTCCAGTTCGCCGCGCGCGCTGGGCGTCACCGCCTTGGCGATATCGACCACCTGGTTGTCATAGAAATAAAGCCCGGTCACCGCGAAACCGCTCTTCGGCACCGCCGGTTTTTCTTCGATGCTGACGGCTTTGCCGCTCGCGTCGAAGGCGACCACGCCGTAGCGCTCCGGATCCTGCACGTGATAAGCAAAGACCGTGGCGCCGTCAGGCTGCGCATCGGCTTCGCCCAGCAGGCCTTGCAAGTCGTGACCGTAAAAGATGTTGTCGCCCAGCACCAACGCGCTCGGCGAATTACCCACGAACTGCTCGCCGATGATGAAGGCCTGCGCCAGTCCATCCGGCGAAGGCTGTACCGCGTACTGGAGGTTGATACCCCAGGCGCTGCCGTCACCGAGCATCTCCGCAAAACGCGGCGTGTCCTGCGGCGTGGAGATCACCAGGATGTCGCGAATCCCCGCCAGCAGGAGCGTGGACAGCGGATAGTAGATCATCGGCTTGTCGTACACGGGCAGCAGTTGCTTCGACACCGATCGGGTGATCGGATAAAGCCGCGTGCCGGAACCGCCGGCGAGGATTATGCCTTTGCGCATGGTGCGAATGATCAGGAGAGGATCTGGTCGAGCAGGAAATCAACGCCCTGCTGCCAGTCCGGAAGGTGGATGTCGAAATTCGCTCGCAGCTTACCGGTATCCAGACGCGAATTAGCCGGACGCGGTGCGGGCAGCGGGTAAGCGCTGGACGGGATCGCCTCGATGTGCGCCGGGTCCACTTTCAGCTCGACGCCGCGCGCCGCGGCGTTACGCAGTACTTCGGTCGCGTAGCCGTGCCAACTGGTTTCGCCGCCTGCGGCCAGATGGTAGACGCCCGCCGCAAAGGCTTCGCGCCGGCCATGCAGCCAATGGCGCGCCACGATCTGCGCGGTGACGTCGGCGATCAGCGCGGCCGTGGTCGGCGCGCCGAACTGATCGGCGATGACGCGCAGGCTGTGGCGCTCGCGGCCCAGCTTCAGCATGGTCCTGGCGAAGTTGCCGCCATGCGCGCCGGCCACCCAGCAGGTGCGCAGGACCAGCGCCGTCGCACCCGACTCAGCGACGGCCTGCTCGCCGGCCAGCTTGCTTTTGCCGTACACAGATTGCGGATTCACTGCATCGGTTTCGACATACGGGCCGTCTTTGCTCCCGTCGAACACGTAATCGGTCGAGTAATGCACCAGCAGGCTACCGAGCGCCTTGGCCTGCGCAGCGAGTACGCCGGGCGCAATGCCGTTGATCGCCCAGGCGGTATCGGCGTCGGTCTCCGCCTTGTCGACCGCCGTGTAGGCGGCGGCATTGACGATCACGTCGGGACGCCATTGCTCGACTACGCGGCGCAATTCGTCGGGACGCGACAAATCGCAAGCCGTACGGTCGAGCGCGATCACGCGGCCCAGCGGCGCGAGACTGCGGCGCAACTCGAAGCCGACCTGGCCATTGCTACCCGTCACGAGCAAGGTGGGAATGCGCGTTGCCTCAGGCTGCATAATGCTTCGCCAGCCAGTTCCGGTATTCACCGGTCATCACGTCCTGCACCCAGGGCTGGTTGTCCAGATACCATTGCACGGTTTTGCGCAGACCCGTTTCGAACGTTTCGGCCGGTTTCCAGCCGAGTTCGCGCTCGAGCTTGCGAGCGTCGATCGCATAGCGCCGGTCATGGCCGGGGCGATCCTTGACGAACGTGATCTGCTCCCGATACGAGCCGGCCTGCTTCGGGCTCAGTTCGTCGAGCAGGTCACACAGCGTATGCACCACGTCGAGATTGGTCTTTTCGTTCCAGCCGCCCACATTGTAGGTTTCGCCCGGCTTACCGCGTGCCAGCACTTCGCGAATCGCCGCGCAATGATCGCCGACGTATAGCCAATCGCGCACATTCAAGCCGTCGCCGTAGACAGGCAAAGCTTTGCCTCCCAACGCGCTAGCGATCACCATGGGGATCAGCTTTTCGGGAAAGTGGTACGGACCGTAGTTGTTCGAACAATTCGTGGTCAGCGTGGGCAGACCATACGTGTGATGGTAAGCGCGCACCAGATGATCCGCGCCGGCCTTGGTTGCCGAATACGGGCTGTTCGGCGCGTACGGCGTGGTTTCCGAGAATTGCGGGTCGGTCGGCGACAGCGAGCCGAACACTTCGTCGGTGGACACGTGCAGGAAGCGGAATGCAGCCTTGTCCGCATCGTTCAGCGTGTTCCAGTAAGAGCGGGCGGCTTCGAGCAACGTGAACGTGCCGACCACGTTGGTCTGCACGAAATCGGCCGGGCCGTGGATCGAGCGGTCCACATGGCTCTCGGCGGCGAAATGCAGCACCGCGCGCGGCTTGTGTTCGGCAAACAGCGCGTCCAGCGTGGCACGATCGCAGATATCGGCGCGCACGAAGACATGCAGGGGATTATCCTGTTGCGATTTGAGCGTGCTCAGATTGCCGGCGTAGGTCAGCTTGTCGACGTTCAGCACTGCTTCGCCTGAGCCATCGAGCCAGTCGAGCACGAAATTGGCGCCGATAAAACCGGCGCCGCCCGTTACCAGGATCATGAATTTCCCTTCTAGATGTTGATGGCGGACCGGGTTCGCCTCACCGGTTCTGCACACCCTGCGTGGTGGTTTCGTTCTCGTCGACGTGGCGGCGGCCGCTGCTCATAAAGGGCAGACACTCATTCGCCGACTTTATGACGCCCCCAGATTATAAAGCTGTCCCGGGCAAAAACCAGAACCCTAACAACTTGAAACAGCTTGACAAATCGGTCGCATAGCAGCCGGCTCTCGCCGCCATGCCCGGCGAATGAGGAAACCCTGACTCGGTGTACGCAAGGGCGTTGTATCGCCAGCTGGAGCGCCCTTTCAGGCAGACAGGAAAAGCTGATGACCCAAATTGGGCGACCGCCCTGTCATGCCGACAGGCGACATGGCGCCACGAAAAGCATGGGATGAAATACCGAAAACGAAAGGCTGACGGTAGCGAGCAGAAAGCTGAAAGGGAATCGGAACGTATCCGTGGGAATTCAGCGGGCGGAAGACGCTGGATTCGACCGGCCAGCGTCGAGCGCACTCAATGCGCCACACCGCGACCGTGGGCCGCTCAGGCCGCCAGCATCCAGCGCAGCGTCTCCATGAACGGAATCGACTCGACCGCCGGCGCCAGCGAACGCAGCTTCGCGGGAGACCCGGCCAGCATCTTGACGTCGGTTTGCCGCACAAAGGCGGGATTGATCTGAATCTCGAGCTCGTGACCGGTCAGTTCGCTCGCCGCGCCCAGGATCTCGCGCAACGTGTACGGCGTACCCGTGCAGACGTTGACCGTCTCGGACGACACGTCGGACGCGAGCAGCGCTTCATAAGCCCTCGCCACATAGCGCACGTCGGAGAAATCACGTGCGACGTCGATATTGCCCAGCTCGATCCGCGGTTCGCGGCGCGCGAAATGGCCGACGATCTTCGGCACGAGGAAGTTCGACGTCTGCCCGCGCCCCGTGTAGTTGAACGGCCGCGCGATCAGGATCGGCAGGCGGTCGAACCAGGTGCGCACCATGGTTTCCATCGCCGCCTTGCTGGCCGCATAGTGATTGACCGGCGTGACCGGGAAACTTTCGTCGATCGCGTCGCTGGTCACATTGCCGTAGACGTTCGCACTGCTCGCAATCAACAGCTTGCGCGGCGTGTGGCCGACCGCCGCGCAGGCCTCCAGCAGATTCAGCGTGCCGATCACGTTGACGCGGTAAAAGTCGAGCGGATCGTTATGCCCGACGAAGCTGATCGCCGCCAGATGGACGATATAGTCGGGCCGCGCGACCTCGATCACGCGCCGGCATGCGTCCGGCGAGGTGATGTCCAGGTGCAGGCGCGTGGGCGTTTCCTGCCCGTCGCGCGCACCGACCGTTTCGATGACGGTGTGGCCGCGAGCCAGCAGCTTCTCGACCAGATAGCGACCGGTAAAGCCGCTCGCACCGGTCACGAGCGTGCGGATGGGTGTCTGCGGCTGAGACGGCGGCATGCTTGCTGTGTTCACGAGGGACGTCCTGTTGTATTGCAATATCACGGGCAGCTTGCGGCGCGCGCGGGCGGCGGCCAGCGCGCCTTGCGCCACCGGCCTCGCCGGCCGTGCGGTGCGATATTCGTGCATCAAACCGACTATTATGTCACGCTAGTATGTTGCACTGCCCAACGCGGCACGACTCGTGCGTCACCGCGTGGTTCGAACCGTACTCACTTCCTCGATGACACCCGCCACCACGCCTTCCTCCACCTCCCAGCCCCCTCTCGCACCGCTCGCGTTCGGCGACCTGCAAGGCTGCCGCAAGCCGTTCCAGCAACTGTTGGCCAAGGCCGCGCCGCCGGCCGGCACGCCGCTGTGGTTCGCCGGCGACCTGATCAACCGCGGCGCCGAATCGCTCGCCACGCTGCGCGACATCATCGCGCTCGGCGAACATGCGGTGCCGGTGCTGGGCAATCACGATCTGCATCTGCTGTCGGTATCGGCGGGGATCCGCAAGCTGAAGAAGGGCGACACGATCGCCGAGATTCTCGCCGCGCCGGACGCCGACGACCTGCTCGAATGGGTCCGCCACCGCCCGCTCGCGCACTTCGAGCACGGCATGCTGATGGTGCATGCGGGCGTCCTGCCGCAATGGGACGCGAACCTGACCATGGAACTCGCCGACGAGTTGCAGCGGGCGCTGCGCGCGCCGAACTGGAAGGAAACGCTGGCCGGGTTATACGGCAACGAGCCGAATCGCTGGACCCCGAATCTGAAGGGCATCGAGCGGCTGCGCCTGACGTGCAGCACATTGACGCGCATCCGTTTCTGCAACGCCGAAGGCGTAATGGATTTCAGCAGCAGCGGCGCCCTGAGCGCCGCGCCGCCGGGTTGCATGCCGTGGTTCGACGTGCCGTCGCGCAAGACCGCCAATGTGACCGTGGTGTTCGGCCATTGGGCCGCGCTCGGTTTAACCGTGCGCGACAACCTGGTTGGACTCGACTCGGGTTGCGTCTGGGGTGAAAAACTGTCGGCCGTGCGGCTGACGCAAAACCCCGCGGAACGCACCTTGACCCAGGTCGATTGCGAGAGTTGCCGCGTACCGGGCGGCGGTAACTAGGAGAGTTCTTCCGCCGCCACCGCGCCGACAGTCGCCGTGCCGCCCTGCATGGCCCGCAACGCCGACGCGATCACCCCTTCCGCCTGCGCGGCCAGCGTGCGTCGGTCCGCGCCCGGCGGAATCGCCGCGCCGACATAGACATGCGCGGTCAACGGGCCGCCGCTCAACAGCAGATTCAGCGAATCGGCCAGCGAGAGGTCATCGATATAAGCCGGCGAGGTGGATTGCCGGCCCTGCGCGTCCTCGTACATGATGCACAGCGGCTGCACCGGCGCCGCCGCCGACACGGCCGCCTGAAACATATTCGCGTGGAACGGCAGCAGCGCGAGTCCGCTCGACGTCGTGCCTTCCGGAAACACGCACATCAGTTCGCCCGTGCTCAGACGCTCGGCCAACTCATGCATGATCCGCTTCGCATCGCTGCGCTTCTCACGCTGAATGAACACGGTGCCGAGTTGCTGCGCGAGCCAGCCGACCACCGGCCATTGCCGGATCTCCGCCTTCGAAACAAACGGCGTCGGCCGCCACGCATTGATCACGTAGATGTCGATCCACGAGATGTGATTAGCGACCACCAGCGCGCCGCGTTCGAGCCGCGCTGCGTCGTTATGCACGACGAGCTTCATGCCGCACAAACGCAGCATTTTCAGCGACCACTGGCGATTCAGCGCCTCGCGCGTAGCAGCGTCGGCTTTGGGGAAACGTGTCGCCACGGTCCACATGCCGTGCAGCAGATGCGCGACGAGACGGGCCTTGCGTAACGCGAGCTTCATGGTCGGAGCTTTCCGTAACTGGGCGATGCCGCGGATATTAGCGCTGTTCGAACGCGACGTGACCGGCCACGACCGTCGCGCGCACACGCGCCGGCAGTTCGTAGCCGAGGAACGGCGTGTTGTGCCCCTGGCTCTTCAACGCGCGCGGTTCGACGCGCCAGTGCGCGTGACGATCGAACACGCACAGGTCGGCCACGCCGCCCACGACGAGGCGGCCAGCTTCCTGCAAGTCCAGCACGTCGGCGGGCGCTGTCGTGATGCGGTTCAGCGCCTTGGCAAGCGGCACGCCCGCTTCGTCGGCCCATTTCACCGTCAGCGACAGGAACAGCTCCAGGCCGGTTGCGCCCGGCGTGGCTTCGGCGAACGGCAGCAGCTTTTCGTCGTCGTCGACCGGCGTGTGATCGGAGCAGATCGCGTCGATGGTGCCGTCGACCAGACCCGCGCGGATCGCTTCGCGATCGCGTTGCTGACGCAGCGGCGGATCGAGGCGGAACTGCGCGTCGAAATAGCCGATGTCGAGATCGATCAGATGCACGTGATTGACGGTGACGTCGCACGAAACCGGCAGGCCTTCGGCCTTGGCCGCGCGCATCAGTTCGATGCCCGCCGCCGACGACACATGCGACAGATGCACCCGCGCGCCGGTCACGCGCACGAGTTCGAAGATCGTATGCAGCGCGATGGTTTCAGCCGACACCGGCACGCCCGACAAGCCCATTCGCGAAGCCAGCGCGCCGCTGGCGGCCACGCCGCCCTTGCCGAGGTATGCATCCACCGGACGCAGCCACACGGTGTAGCCGTAGGTCCTCGCGTATTGCAGCGCGCGCATCAGCACCTGCGTGTCGACCACCGGCACATCGGCCTGCGAAAAACCGATGCAGCCCGCTTCGGTCAACTCGACCATCTCGGTGATGACCTGGCCTTTGAGGCCGACCGTCAACGCGCCGAGCGGATACACATGCGCCTGGTTCAGATTGCGCGCGCGGAACTTGAGCATCTCGACGAGGCCCGGTTCGTCGAGCGTCGGATCGGTGTCCGGCGGACACACGAGGCTCGTCACGCCGCCCGCGAGCGCGGCGGCCATTTCGGATTCGAGCGTCGCCTTGTGTTCGTAGCCCGGCTCGCGCAAACGCGCGGACAGGTCGACCAGACCCGGCGCGATGTGCAAGCCCTTCGCGTCGATCGTTTTCGCTGCGTGGAAATCGGCCGGTGCGTGACCGATCGTGACGATCTTGCCCGCTGCGATAAAAATGTCCTGCTGCTGTTCGGTGCCCGCTACCGGATCGATCAGCGTGCCGCCTTGAATATGAATCTTCATGCGCTGCCTTTATTAATCGTGATTACCCGCGACGATTCCCATCACCGCCATCCGCACCGCGATACCGAACGTCACCTGGTTCAGAATCACCGACTGCGGACCGTCGGCCACCTGCGAATCGATTTCCACGCCACGGTTCATCGGCCCCGGGTGCATCACGATCGCGTCCGGCGCGGCGAGCGCGAGGCGCTCCGGCGTCAGGCCCCAGCTCTTGAAGTACTCCTGCGCCGACGGCAGCAACGCGCCGCTCATCCGCTCGTTCTGCAGACGCAGCATGATGATCACGTCGACGTCTTTCAGGCCTTCGTCGAGGTTGTGGAACACTTGCACGCCCATCTGTTCGAGACCGCCCGGCAGCAGCGTGCGTGGACCGATCGCGCGCACTTCCGGCACGCCGAGCGTGGTCAGCGCGTGAATGTCCGAGCGCGCGACCCGTGAATGCAGAATGTCGCCGACAATCGCCACGCGCAGCTTCGTGAAGTCTTTCTTGTAGTGGCGGATGGTGTACATGTCGAGCAGACCCTGGGTCGGGTGTGCGTGACGGCCGTCGCCGGCATTGATCACGTGCACGTGCGGCGCGCAATGCTGGGCAATCAGGTACGGCGCGCCGCTCGATGCGTGACGCACCACGAACATGTCCGCATGCATCGCCGACAGGTTGTTGATCGTGTCGAGCAGCGACTCGCCCTTGCTGGTCGACGACGCGTTGATGTTCAGATTCAACACGTCCGCCGAAAGCCGCGTGGCGGCGATTTCGAAGGTGGTGCGCGTGCGGGTCGAGTTCTCGAAGAACAGGTTGAACACCGACTTGCCGCGCAACAGCGGCACCTTCTTCACCTCACGATCGGTGACGCTGACGAATTGGTCGGCGGTATCGAGAATGTGATTGACGATCGCCTTCGGCAAACCCTCGATCGACAACAGATGTTTGAGCTCGCCGTTTTTCGTGAGCTGCGGGTTGCCCTTCAGGAAGCCATAGCGAAAGCGCTCGGTGGCGCTGTCGGCGGAATCCTTGGAGACCTGGGTGGCGGTGTTCATGGTGTACCTGCTTCAAATACGGGCTTCAACGTGAGCGATGTCGATGCGGACTGCGTGTGACGATGCCGGGCCGAGTTGCTGCGCGTACGCTGCGACCGCAGCGGCCACGGCTGCTGCGGCGGCCGGACTGGAAAATCTGTGTTGCGTGGGCCTGAACTAGATCGATGCGCCGCGCCCATTGCAATGCGTGCGATGCGCGTTGGCGCGATATCGCAGCGCCCCGTTCAATCGACGCGTGCTTCGGTGTGGAACGTGAAACGCGGGCTGCCTGCTTCAGCGTTCGCGCCGCCGCTGGCTTCGCGGGTCAGCACGAGCGTTGCATCCGCCGGCACCTCCACCACGCCGCCGATGAAACGCGCCGCGACCGGCAACTCGCGTCCGCCGCGATCGGCGAGCACCGCCAGTTCAACCGATGCCGGACGGCCGTAGTCGTACAGCTCGTTCAGCGCCGCGCGAATCGTGCGGCCGGTGTACAGCACGTCGTCGACCAGCACGATACGACGGCCATCGACGGAAAACGGCAGCGAGGTCGGGCTAGCCTGCGAATGCAGGCCTTTCTTCGCGTAGTCGTCGCGATGCAGCGCCACATTCACCACGCCGAAGCTCGGCAGGTTCAGATCGTGCGCGAGCCTTGCGGCGAGCCACGCGCCGCCGCTATGAATGCCGGCCAGCACCGCGCCTTCGGCACCGTCCTGATCTGCGCCAAGCTGGTCGCCGTACACCGCGCGAATCTGGTCGAGCAACGCGCGATAAAGCGCTTCGGCGTCAATGGAACTCATGATCGTCGGACAGTCCGTCTAGATATTGCTGGAGGATGATGCTGGCGGCTTCGGCGTCGAGCATGTCGGCGCGGCCGTTGCCGGCGCGGATTTCCGCCTTCGCCTCGACCGACGAATAGCGTTCGTCGATCCACGTGACGGGCAGATTGAAGCGGCCGTTCAGTTGATTGCCGAAGCGCTTCGCGAGTTGGGTCATTTCGTGTGGCGTGCCGTCCGGATGCATCGGCAAGCCGACCACCAGCGCGTCCGGTTTCCATTCGGCGATCAGCTTGCCGACCGCTTCGAAGCGATACTCGCGACTGCGGTTCTGCACGATCACGAGCGGCCGCGCGCTACGCGTCAGCGAATTGCCGACCGCCACGCCAATGCGTTTTTCACCATAGTCGAACGCAAGCAGCGTCGCCTCACGTCCGGCCGCCAGGCTCATGCGTGACCCGCTTCGCCCGACAGCATCGACAGATTGATGCCGAGCAGCGCGAGCGCCGCTTCGAGACGCTCTTCGGCGGGCACGTCGAAAACGATTTTCGGGTCGGCCTCGACCGTCAGCCAGCCGTTCTTCGAGATCTCTTCTTCGAGCTGACCCGCGGCCCAGCCGGCGTGGCCAAGCGTGAGCAGGAAACGTTCCGGACCCGTGCCGCTCGCGACCGCTTCGAGCACATCTTTCGACGTGGTCATTTCAAGGCCGCCGGGCACCGACATGGACGACGTGTACGGATCGCCCTGTTTCGGATCGTGCAGCACGAAGCCGCGCTCGGTCTGCACCGGGCCGCCGAAATACACGGGCACATGGAGGAGAGGTTCGATCTCGAGTTTGAGATCGATGCGACTGAAGAGCGCTTGCAGGTCGATATCGGTCGGCCGGTTGATGACGAGGCCGAGCGCGCCGCGCTCACTGTGATCGCAAAGGTAGACCACCGTTCCTGAAAACGTCGGATCGGCCATGTTGGGCATGGCGATCAGGAACTGGTTGGTCAGATTGATGCGATCGGTACTCTTGGACATAGTTCGGATTTTAGCAAAGACGATGCAGGATGGCGGGCTTTGAGCGTGGAACCGCGATGTGTGCCATAAAGCGTGCCGCGAGCCATCGACGGCGATTCAGGTTGCACTCTATCACGCACGCCCGCGTGTGCCATGGCGTAGGGTTCGCGGCATTTCGCACGAGCGTGTTTATGTGCCGGCGGGCCGCGTTTTTGCTATGGGCAAATCTTATTCGCCGCCCTGCTCGATCGCGCGCGTCAACGCGGCGAGACCAGCCAGCGCGGCGCCGCCACCGGCCGGTGCAACACCCGCGGCCACCTTGTGCAGCGTCGCACGCAACGCTTCGGCGCTTTGCTCCAACGTGCTCGCCGCCGGCGCACCGACGATCACGTGCGCGCGCACCGCGGGCGTCGCGACTGCAGCATGCGCGCGACGCCGCCACGCGAGCCCCAGCGCATCGGCCAGCAGCGCCACATGACCGAGGCCCAGCGCGCACGCCGCGGCGCCGAGCCGGTAAGCGGCGTCGCCGGCTTGCAGCGCTTCGCTCGGATCGGCTTTCTCGGGCTGGTCGGCCGCGCGGGCATGCTCGGTCAGCGCGGAGATCGACGCATCCGCCGTCTGCAGGAAATCTTCGTACGCGTGCGAGTTGACCGCCAGCACGCCCAGCTCGCGCGTCAGCATGCCGCGCGCCGCGTTGAGCGATTGCGCCTGCACGGCGCCCGCCTCCCACAGCATTTCGGATGCCTGGGTGCCGGCGACGTGCCAGTCGACGGTCAAGCCGTAGTCGTGCAGCACTTCGACCTGATCGGCGTCTTCGGCGGCGGCGCCGAACAAGGCGTAGTCGCGCCAAAGTAATGCCAGCGTGGCCCGCACCAGCGACCGCGGCGCGCGCTGGATACCGCGTGCATGATCGGCCAGTGCGAGATTGCAACGGGCGTAGAAACGCCGCGCATCAACGTCGCCGGTCGCCCGGCCGCCGACCCGCAACGCTTTCGCGCAAGCCTTGGCGAGCCGCCAGAAATCGTAGGGGTCAGGGCCGGCGAGTTCGGTGAGCACGGCGTCCAGTTCGTCGAGCGCCGCGTTGGTGAGCGCCCGCGCGGCCGCACTGCCCGTGTCGGGCTGCGCGCGCAGCACCGGCAGCAGCGCGCGTTCATAACGCGCCCGCAAATGGGCCAACTGATCGGCGGACTGCGCGTGCATCGACACCGGCGGCACCGGACGCGCGGTCAGCGCAAGATCTTCGAAGACAACGGTGGAACCCGGCGTGTGCTCGGACAAATGCGCACAGACCGCGCGATAGTGATTGAAGAGTGCCGGCGAGCAGGACAGCTCGCGCAGATTGTGGCGCTCGAGCGCCGCGCGAAAATCACGCAAGGCCGCGCCGAACACCGCACGCGCAGTGTCGGCGCCGGACGGATCGTCTTCCGAGAGCGGCGACAGCCGCACCAAGGCGTCGGCGAAACGCTGCGCGCTCAGCCAGCCGGCCGCGCGCAATGCGTGCGACGCGCGCAGCAGCGCCGAGGTGCTCTCGGTATGTTGTTCGAATGCCAGCAGCGCTTCGGCCAGCGCAAGCTCAGCGGGACGGACCGCGCCACCGCGTGGATTCGGCAAGGCGTCGAAGGAAACGGGTGCGGCGGGTCGTGAAGTCATGAGCGGGCGACAGGAAGCTGACGGGCCGCCGCTTCGCGCCGCACGCTGACTGCTCGGCTAGCGCGCGAACCGGTGACAGGACAATGACAGATTACCGCTGCGGCAGGACACCCACGGCGCGCTCGATGACAATGCGCGCCGCCGGATCGCAACCTCAGATCTGGACCATCTCGAAGTCTTCCTTGCGCGCGCCACATTCCGGGCAAGTCCAGTTAATGGGAACGTCCGCCCAGCGGGTGCCCGGCGCAATGCCTTCGTCCGGCAAGCCGGCTTCTTCGTCGTAAATCCAGCCGCAAATCAGGCACATCCAGCTTTGATATTCCATTCTTGTGTCGCGCAGTAGAGTCCGTGGAAACGGGAGCCATGATGGTACCGTGTTGCCGCCCCAATGCCTAGCAATCAGAAACGCGCAAGCGTAGCGCGCGGCAGCCTTTGCTTATGCCGTTTGCGTCGGCTCAAGAACGCTGTAGCGGCGGCTTGCCGCACGGGTGCTGGCGCTCACACGCGACCACGCGCGCAGGCGTGCGAAAAAACGCCCTCGCGACGGTTTAGGCCGCATAATTGAGCCGATAGCGCACGGTCCGCGCCCAAATTTAGCTCCTTTTTGCAAATTTTCATGCCCAGCGACACACCTCCGATCGTCCTCACCTTCGGCCTCTCCGATCCCACCGGCGGCTCCGGCCTGCAGGCCGACCTGATGACCCTTGCCAGCATGGGCTGTCATGGCGTCTCCGTGCTCACGGGCTACACCGTGCGCGACTCGGCCAGTTGCGACGAAGTCACCGGACTCGACCCTGAAGTCGTCGCGACTCAAGCGCGGATGCTGCTGGAAGACATGCCGATTGCGGCGTTCAAGGTCGGCGCCTGCACGCGCGCGGAAGTGGTGAGCGCGATTGCCGAAGTCGTCGCCGATTACGACGACATTCCGCTGATTCTCGCCCCCGACTTCACGCTCGACGACGAGCACGTGCTCGCCGCCGACGAACTGCGCGAAGCGATCGCCGACCTGCTCGCGCCGCAAACCACGCTGCTGGTTGCGGACGCAACCACGCTGCTCGCGCTGGCCCAGCCCGACGGCGACGCCGAATCGCCAACGTTGGACGCGGCGATCTCGCATCTGCTGTCGCAAGGCTGCGAATACATTCTGTCGACGGAAACCGGCACGCACCGGCACGTGAATACGCTGTTCAGCGAAGACGGCCAGTTGCGCCAGGACACGTGGGACCGAGGCAGCCATCGGATCATGGGGTTGACGGACACGCTGGGCGCGGCGATCGCCGCGTTGCTGGCCAACGGGCAAGACCCCGCCGAGGCGGTGCGCGAGGCGCAGGAGTATCTATATCAGGCGGTGCGCAATGCGTTCCGGCCGGGCATGGGCGCGTATCTGCCGGATCGTTTCTTCTGGGCCCGCAGCAGCGACGATGAAACGCCGCCGACTGCCGGCAAAGGTGCAACGCCGGGCGAAGCACGGCATTAAACGCTGGCGCCGGCGCTGACGTTTATCGCTGTCGAGATGCGTTAGCCACGGTAGCGCGCTGCGCGCTGTGTCATCACTAGAAGAAGCCCGCATTCGTGCGGGCTTTTCTTTTTCCGCGCTTATCGCATTGACATTCAACACCCTCGCCCCAAAAGCAAAAACCCGCATTTCTGCGGGTTTTTGCTTTTGGGAAGCACGCCTCGCAGCGCGCCTCCCCATGTGTTCCAACCGAGCCTCTGACGAGGCCCAATCGAAATTACATGTCCATGCCCATACCGCCCATGCCGCCGGGCATACCGCCGCCCATCGGAGCATCTTCCTTCGGCAGTTCGCAAACAGCTGCGTCGGTCGTCAGCAGGAGACCTGCCACCGATGCTGCGTTTTGCAGAGCCGTGCGCGTGACCTTCGTCGGGTCCACGACACCGGCGTCAACCAGGTCGACGTACTCGCCGGTTGCTGCGTTGTAGCCGTAGTTGCCCGTGCCAGCTGCAACAGCTGCCACCACGACGCTGGCTTCTTCGCCACCGTTCGTGACGATCTGACGCAGCGGTTCTTCCATTGCGCGCAGAACGATCTTGATACCTGCGTCCTGATCGGCGTTCAAGCCCTTCAGGCCGGCGATAGCCGTGCGAGCGCGGATCAGCGCCACACCGCCACCAGCAACGATGCCTTCTTCCACAGCTGCGCGCGTTGCGTGCAGTGCGTCTTCGACACGTGCCTTCTTTTCCTTCATTTCGACTTCGGTCGCAGCGCCGACCTTGATCACTGCAACACCGCCTGCCAGCTTGGCAACGCGCTCTTGCAGCTTTTCACGGTCGTAGTCCGACGTAGCTTCTTCGATTTGCGTGCGAACCTGCTTCACACGTGCTTCGATGTTTGCACCTTCGCCAGCGCCGTCGATGATCGTGGTGTTTTCCTTACCCACTTCGATGCGCTTCGCTTGACCCAGTTCAGCCAGCGTTGCCTTTTCGAGCGTCAAACCGGTTTCTTCAGCGATAACTTGACCGCCGGTCAGGATCGCGATGTCTTCCAGCATGGCCTTACGACGATCGCCGAAGCCCGGAGCCTTCACAGCAACCGTCTTCAGGATGCCGCGGATGTTGTTGACCACCAGCGTTGCCAGTGCTTCGCCTTCGACGTCTTCTGCGATGATCAGCAGCGGACGGCCAGCCTTGGCGACTTGTTCCAGTACCGGCAGCAGGTCACGAATGTTCGAGACCTTCTTGTCGTGCAGCAGCACGAACGGGTTTTCCAGAACGGCGACCTGCTTGTCCGGGTTGTTGATGAAGTACGGCGACAGATAGCCGCGGTCGAATTGCATACCTTCGACAACGTCCAGCTCGTCTTGCA
This sequence comes from Paraburkholderia sp. BCC1876, assembly GCF_902833695.1. Lineage (NCBI taxonomy): Bacteria > Pseudomonadati > Pseudomonadota > Betaproteobacteria > Burkholderiales > Burkholderiaceae > Paraburkholderia > Paraburkholderia sp. BCC1876. The sequence continues at coordinate 138,928 of NZ_CADFGI010000007.1, forward strand.
GCGACTTGCCGTCTTCAACCGTGATCACGCCTTCCTTGCCGACCTTGTCCATGGCTTCAGCGATACGATCGCCGATCGACGAGTCGCTGTTAGCCGAAATCGAACCGACTTGCGCGATTTCCTTGTTGGTCGTGCACGGCTTGCTGATCTTGCGCAGTTCTTCGATTGCAGCCGTGACAGCCTTGTCGATACCGCGCTTCAGGTCCATCGGGTTCATGCCCGATGCAACGTACTTCATGCCTTCGCGGACGATCGACTGAGCCAGAACCGTTGCGGTCGTGGTGCCGTCACCTGCGTTGTCGCTGGTCTTGGAAGCGACTTCCTTGACCATTTGCGCGCCCATGTTCTGGAGCTTGTCTTTCAGTTCGATCTCTTTCGCGACCGAGACACCATCTTTCGTGACCGTCGGGCCGCCGAAGCTGCGTTCCAGGACCACATTGCGGCCCTTCGGACCCAGCGTGACCTTCACAGCGTTCGCGAGGATGTTCACGCCTTCAACCATCTTGGCACGGGCGGAATCACCGAATACGACGTCTTTAGCTGCCATCTTCTAACTCCTTGAATTCTTTGGGATATGACTTATGACCGGGAAAAGTAGCGACCAGCGCTTACTTCTGCACCACGGCCATGATGTCTTCTTCGCGCATCACGAGCAGTTCGTTGCCGTCGACCTTGACGGTCTGGCCTGCGTACTTGCCGAACAGGACGCGGTCGCCAACCTTCACGTCGAGCGCGATTTGTGCGCCCTTGTCGTCACGCTTGCCCGGGCCGACTGCCAGAATTTCGCCTTGATCCGGCTTTTCTGCTGCGGCTTCGGGGATCACGATGCCCGACGCAGTCTTGGTTTCTTGATCCAGACGTTTGACGATCACGCGATCATGCAAAGGACGAAGGTTCATACATACTCCTCTCTTGATTGAGACTGAAGAACGCTGAGAAAACCCGGCTGGCGGAGCCAACCGGCGATGTTGTTAGCACTCTCGTGCAGCGAGTGCTAATTATATGGACGGGTGGTGACAAATTCAAGAAGGGATGGGATGTCGAGCTTCACTTAAGTTTGAACCTTGCTCACTCAAGTTCGGACCCGTGACGGGTGTCCGGGCCGTGATGGCAAAAATTCACCATGACAAACAGTGACTTACCCTCTGAACGGCTGCGCCGTGGAGCCGCGCACGCCGGTAGGACCCGGGGGCATGCCCGGCAATAAAGCCCCTGTAAATCGGGAGATCGGCGTTCGACTAAGGGTAAACCTCGAAATAGATCACGCTTCCTGCCCACGCTCGGGGCGAAGAAATCTTCGGCGCCACGTCCGCGCCGCCTCAGCCACCTTCGATCCAGCGCGTGCCCGACGCCTTGAGATGGCTGCGAATCGCCGACTGCGCGGCTAACGGATCACGGTCTTCCAGCGCGCGATAAATCGCCTCGTGCTCCACCAGCGCCGCCGCCCAGGTCTGGCTCGTCTCCGCGTGACCGCTAAGGCGCGCTGAAATCGGGCTATGCCTCTCGTCGAACAGTTCGGCCACCATCCGAACCAGCACCGAGTTGCCACTCATCTCGGCAATGCACACATGGAACGCGCGATCATGGTCGAGCGGCGAGCGCCCCTCGTCGACGTTCGCGCGCATCGCGTCCAGGGTCTCGCGCAAACGGGCCAGACTGTCAGGCGTAATCAGCGCCGTGGCCAACACAATGACCGCCCCCTCCAGCACCGCGCGGGCTTGCATGAGCTCAGACGGGCTCTCGCCCAATCCTGCGATTGCGCTGACGGGGCGATCCGCTGCGCGGCAAACGTAGACGCCCGAGCCTTGGCGAATTTCAACCGAGCCGAAAATCTCGAGCGCGATCAATGCCTCTCGCAACGACGGCCGCGACACCCCCAGTTGCTGCGCAAGATCGCGCTCGGGGGGCAAACGCGAGCCCGGCGCGAATCCGCCTGACTGAATCAGCGAGCGGATCTGATCCGCGATGTGCTGGTACAAGCGCTTGGTCTCGACCTGCCTGAGCTGCGTGTTCGTCAATTTCCTCTCCAAACGCGTTGGCCGCGCAAGGCACATATGCCGTTAATTGGTCGGGCCAATTTAATTTCTAAACTTTGAAGAAATTATAAACTAAGCCGTCGCCTCGCAGGCATCTAGCTCTATACAGGCATAAATTACGTCCATTTTTTAAATATTTCGACCAACCAAACCCATCCAAAGATCTCCAAATCTGATCGACACCGAATAAGTGGCTTGACCAATTTGCGATCCCTACCTATGATCGATTGCATGCTGACCGGCTGCGTTTGCGGTCGGTCTCAGCGCAGATCCGCCAGGAACCTAAAGTCGTCCCCGCCCCGCGGAGTGACGAACAGGAGACAGACTTGCTGGAATTTCCAAGCCAGCCCGTTCAGCGCCGCACCCTGTCGGCGCGGGCGGACTCGGGTCATGCCAATCGTTTCGAGCCCGGACCGGGCGAGCACCGCGCGTCCACCGCCGCGACACCGTCCACCCCAGCGAGTGGATCGCTCGCGAACCTGACACCCGGCGCCGCGAACGCTCCCGACAAGGCCGAATTGCTCCGGCTGACTCACGTCACCAAGCGGTTCCCCGGCGTGCTCGCGCTCGACGCCGTCAGTTTCGATCTGCGGCGTGGCGAGGTCCACGCGGTCTGCGGCGAGAACGGCGCGGGCAAGTCGACGCTGATGAAAATCATCAGCGGCCAGTACCCGCCCGACGAGGGCATCCTCCTCTACAAAGGCAGCGAGCGGCACTTCACGTCGTCGCTGGAGGCACAGGCCGCAGGCATCGCCATCATTCACCAGGAGCTGAACCTGGTGCCGCACCTCTCGGTGGCCGAGAACATCTTTCTGGCACGCGAGCCGCGCCGCGGGATCTTCGTCGATCGCGTGCGTCTGCGCGCCGACGCTCAACGTTGCCTCGACCGGCTTGGCGTCGATATCGCGCCGGGGAGGCTGGTACGCACGCTATCCGTCGCGCAACGGCAGATGGTGGAAATCGCCAAGGCGCTCTCGCTCGACGCCGAAGTGCTGATCATGGACGAGCCGACTTCGTCGCTCACGGAATCGGAAACAAGCCAGCTCTTCCGAATCATTCACGAACTGAAGCGCGTTGGCGTGGGCATCATCTATATCTCGCACCGGCTCGATGAAATGACCGGCATCGTGGATCGGGTCACCGTGATGCGCGACGGACGCTACGTCTCGACCGACGTGTTTCAGGACACCACGATCCATCAGATCGTCGCGCGCATGGTCGGCCGTTCGCTCGAAGACAAGTTTCCGCCGCGCACGTCGACGCCGGCCGACAACGTACTGCTCAGCGTCGACCGACTGACGCGCACGAACGTGTTCGGCCCCGTCAGTTTCGCTCTGCGGCGCGGCGAGATTCTTGGCTTCGCGGGTTTGATGGGCGCCGGCCGAACCGAAGTCGCCCGCGCGATCTTCGGCGCCGATCCGCTCGATGGCGGCACGGTATATCTCGGCGACGAGCCCCTCGCGATCCGCTCGCCGGTCGACGCGATCCGTCACGGCATTGCGTATCTGTCCGAGGACCGCAAGGCCAATGGTCTGTCGATCAATATGCCGGTCGCCAGCAACATCACGCTCGCGCACATGGACGCGGTATCGAACCGCTTCGGCTTTATCCGCTTCGCGGAAGAAGCCGCGGTGGCGCAGCGCTATATCGACCAACTGGGCATCCGCACCCCGGGCGTCAGACAGATCGCCCGCAACCTCTCAGGCGGCAACCAGCAGAAGGTCGTCATCAGCAAGTGGCTGTTCCGCGAGTCGCGCGTGCTGTTCTTCGACGAACCCACGCGCGGTATCGACGTCGGCGCCAAATACGCGATCTACGAATTACTCGACGGGCTCGCCGCACAGGGTATCGGTGTGGTGATGATCAGCTCGGAATTACCCGAAATACTTGGCATGACCGATCGGGTCGCCGTCTTCCACGAGGGCGAGCTCGTGACCATTCTCAACACCCGTCAGACGAGTCAGGAAGAAATCATGCACTACGCCTCGGGTCGCATGGTCGACCCGCACACGTCGGGTTCATCGGGAGACGCGCAATGAGCACGGTCACGCGCCCTTCGCCGTCCCTCGCCAATGAACGGCGCAAAGATCTGATCCAGAAGTTCGCCGCGTTCGGCAGCCTGATCGTCATGATCGTGGTCTTTTCCTCTACCAGCGAAGCATTCCATACGGTCGACAACGCCATGACCGTCGCGCTGCAGGTGACCTCGATCGCCTATCTCGGCGTTGCCGCGACCTGCGTGATCATCACCGGCGGGATCGATCTTTCGGTCGGCTCGGTACTCGCGCTTTCCGGCGTGGTCGCGGCCCTCGCGGTCAAGGCGGGCCTGCCTGTCACGCTCAGCATGCTGGTCGGCATCGTTGTCGGTGCGCTGTGCGGCGTGGTCAACGGCTTGTGTGTGACGCGCATGCGCCTGCCGCCATTCATCGCCACGCTCGGCATGATGCTGGTGGCGCGCGGCCTCGCCCTGCAAATCACGGGCGCGCGCCCCGTGTCGGGACTCGGTGAAGCATTCGGCGTGCTCGGCAACGGCTCACTTTTCCGGATCGAAACGATCGGTGCGGACGGGTTCCCGGATGTGACGTTTCCCGGCATCCCCTATCCGGTTCTGCTGATGGTCGTGATCGCCGTCGCGGTGTCGATCATGCTGAGCCGCACGACGCTCGGCCGTCATATCTATGCCGTCGGTTCGAACGCGGAGGCCGCGCGGCTGTCCGGCGTCAACGTCGCGCGCGTGACCCTGTTCACGTATGTGCTGTCCGGTGCGCTCGCGGGCGTCACGGGCTGCGTGCTGATGTCGCGTCTGCTGACCGCACAGCCGAACGAAGGCGTGATGTACGAGCTCGATGCAATCGCGAGCGCCGTGATCGGCGGCACCTCGCTGATGGGGGGTGTCGGCACGATCTCCGGCACGGCCATCGGCGCCTTCGTGATCGGCATTCTGCGCAACGGTCTGAACATGAATGGGGTGTCCAGCTTCATTCAGCAAATCATCATCGGCCTGGTCATTCTGGGCACTGTCTGGATCGACCAGCTTCGCAATCGCCGGTGACCTCCATCGGCGCGCCGGCCGACAGGTTCCGCCGCGCCGAGACGTCCATGTACGACAACAACTCTCCCCAGGAGTAGAGACATGCGCACATTTCAACTGAGCCTGCTGGCCGCCACGCTGGCGCTGGCAACCGGACTCGCCCACGCCGCCGGCGGCGAAATCGCGGTCATCGTCAAGACCTCGAGTTCCAACTACTGGCAAAACGTCCAGAAAGGCGCCGCCGCGGCGATAGGCGACGCAAAAGGCTACACGATGACATTCCAGGGTCCCGCGACCGAGACGGCGATTGCCGACGAAGTCAACATGGTCGAGAACGCCGTGAATCGCAAGGTCGCCGGCATCGTGCTGGCACCGTCCGATCCCGATGCCCTGGTGCCTGCCGTCAAGAAAGCCTGGGAGGCGCATATTCCGGTCGTGATCATTGACTCGGCATTGGCCGACTCCGGCAAGCAGTATTACCAGTCGTTCCTGTCGACCGATAACAAGAAAGCCGGCGAGCTATGCGCGAAGGCATTGATCGACCGGATCGGCCAGACCGGCAAGATTGCGATCATGTCGTACGTTGCGGGTGCGGGCTCGGAGATCGGCCGGGTCGGCGGCTTCCGCGACTATCTGAAGGCGCATTCCCAACTTCAGGTGGTTGGACCGTTCTATTCGAACTCGCAGATGGCGACCGCGCTGAACCAGACCACCGACACGCTCACCGCCAATCCGGATCTCAAAGGCATTTTCGGCGCGAATGAACCGACCGCGGTCGGCATGGGCCGCGCGCTCGAGCAGTCGGGCAAGGCCGGCAAAGTGATCGCGATCGGCTTCGACGGCAATCAGGACCTGCAAGGCTTCGTCAAGGACGGCACGCTCGCCGCCACCGCCGTACAGGGCTCGTATCAGATGGGCGATCTCGGCGTGAAAACGGTGATCAGCCTGATCGAGAAAAAGCCTGTGCCGAAGGACCGCGACACGGGCGTTGTGATCGTGACGAAAGACAACATCGACCAGCCGGTTGCAAAGAACGTGCTGTATTGACGTGCCTGAACGGCCAGACAAGGATTGCTATGCTTACGGTGATATGCGAGACGCCCGGCACACTACGCGCCGAACAACGAACGAAGCCCGAGCCGCTCGACAACGAGGTGCTGGTGCGCGTAAAACGCGTCGGCGTGTGCGGAACCGACCTGCATATTTTTACCGGCAATCAGCCGTATCTGGCTTATCCGCGCGTGATGGGCCACGAGTTGTCCGGTCTCGTCGAACAGGCGCCGGTGGGTAGCGGACTGGTGGCTGGCGATCCGGTCTACGTGATGCCCTACCTGTCGTGCGGGCAATGCATTGCATGCCGACGCGGCAAAACCAATTGCTGCATGAACATTCAGGTGCTCGGCGTGCATCGCGACGGCGCGTTCACCGAATACCTGAGCGTACCCGCGCAGTTCGTTCACAAGGCCGAAGGCATCACGCTCGATCAGGCGGCCATGGTCGAATTCCTGGCGATCGGCGCGCACGCGGTCCGGCGCGCCGACGTGAAAGAAGGCGAGCGCGTGCTCGTGGTGGGGGCGGGCCCGATCGGCATGGCGGTGCTCACGTTTTCGACGCTTCGCGGCGCAACGGTGACGGCACTCGACACGCGCGCCGATCGCCTCGACTTCTGCGTGCAGCAACTCGGCGCCGCCGCCGCGGTGCAGATCGGGCAGGACGACAAGCCGCAACTTTCCGCGCTCACGGACGGTGATTTCTTCGACGTCGTGTTCGATGCAACAGGCAACCCCAAGGCGATGGAACGCGGCTTCGAATTCATCGCGCACGGGGGGCGATATGTGCTGGTGTCGATCGTAGCCGACACCATCACCTTCTCCGATCCCGAGTTTCACAAACGCGAGGCCACCCTGCTCGGCAGCCGCAACGCCACCGCCGAGGATTTCGACACGGTGGTCAAGGCCATGCGAGCCGGTTTGATTCCAGACCGCGCGCTCAATACCCACCGGCTCGCGCTCGCCGATGTGCCCGCCAGGTTCGCTACGCTGCTCGACCCGGCGGGCGGCGTCGTGAAAGCCATCGTGGAATGCTAGGCATGGGTGATGTCGATGCAGGCTCCGGCATGCTGTCCAGGCCTTTGACCCAGCCGATCCTGCAATTCGGCACGAGCCGATTCCTGCAGGCGCATGTCGACCTGTTTATCTCGCAGGCGCTCGAGTCGGGCGATGCGCTCGGCGGCATCGTGGTCGTACAAACCACCGAGAACGCGGAGAGCACAGCGCGGGTCGCCGCGCTTGCAAGCGGGCGGCCTTACCCCGTCCGAATCCGCGGATTACTTCGCGGCGAGGTGGTCGACGAAACGCTCGCCGGCCGTGCGATCCTTCAGGCCGTCCATGCGCGAACCGACTGGGCGCGAATCCGCGAGGCCGTCCGCGGTCCCGTGCAGATCATCGTGTCGAACACGGGAGACCGCGGCTACCAACTCGATAAGCGCGACGATGCGTACGACCTAACCGCCGCAACGCACGCGCCGCACAGTTTTCCGGCCAAACTGGCGGCCCTGTTGTACGCGCGTTGGCAAAGCCAGCCCAACGCACCGCTCTCGCTTTTTCCCTGCGAACTGCTCGAAAAAAATGGCGAAATGCTGAGGGCGATCGTGGTGGGACTTGCATCGCAACGACACGTGCCTCGCGAATTCATTCGCTATCTGAGCGGGCATTGCGTGTGGGCCAATTCGCTAGTCGACCGGATTGTGTCCGAGTCGATCAGTCCCGTGGGCGCCGTTGCCGAGCCTTACGCGCTGTGGGCCATCGAGAGGCAACCACGCTTGCAGGTGCCCTGCGCCCATGCGTCGATCGTGCTGACCGACGACCTGAAGCATGTCGAGCAACTCAAACTATTTTTGCTGAACCTCGGACACACGTTCCTCGCCGAACGCTGGCTGCTCGATGCCCGGCCGCAAGACGAGACGGTCTACCACGCCATGCAGGATCCCGCGCTACGCAACGAACTCGAGGCGGTCTGGATGGACGAGGTGATACCGGTGTTCGAGGCGCAGGGAAAGCGGGAGGATGCGCTCGCGTATCTGGACGAGGTGCGCGAGCGCTTCATGAATCCGTTTCTCCATCACAGGATTGCCGATATCGCGCAGAACCATGTCCAGAAAAAACAACGGCGAATCGTGCCCCTGCTGGAACTGGCTACATCGCTCGCGGCTGGCACGGGGACCTGGATTCCGCAGGCGCGGTTAAGCTTGGCGGCGAAAACGGGCTCAGCACAGGGCTAGTCGAGACGGTTTTGCCGATGCCGTTGACGAGCAGCATGAACATGACTTCCGGATCCTGCTGCGGTACTACCGTTGCGTCGATCGGTTTCAACGCAGCCCCGTCGACCTGAAGCCTCAAAGAAACGGCTCGAGCGCGTTCGCCGCCACGAAGATGGCTAGCGTCTGATTGATGTGGGAGCGGATCTCTCCACGCAAGGCTTCCAGATCCTGTCCTAGCATGGCCCGCATCATGAGCGGCGCCACGATGGCATCCAGCATCTGAGTTGCCAGAATCCGCGCATTGCGCTTGACCGCCGCCCGGGTTCGCGCGTCGCGGGGCTGCCCCGAATGCTCCGTAATCACCGCCGTGACCGCTTCGATCGAGCGCAAGCGGCCTCGTTCGTGCGCCAACTGAGCGAGCAATGGGAATCTCGGCGCATCCGCCACGACCATTCTGATCAGTCCAATCACCTCGTCACTCAACAGACGCGTCACCAGCGCCCGGGTGGCATAGGTCAGCCGTTCCAGCAACGAATCGAATTGCGGTGACTCCTGGATGATCCGCATGCTGCGTTCCACGCTTCGTCTCACCACGTCGGCGAAAAGCGCTTCCTTCCCCGCGTAGCGGCTGTAAACCGTGGCCTTGCTGGCGGACGCCTTCTCGGCAATCCGCTCCAACGATGCCCCGGCAAAACCATACTCGAGAAACATCGATGTCGCGGCATCGAGAATCCGCTCTTCGACCTCGCCCGCCATCGACGCGGACGGGCGCCCTTTTCGTAGAGATGGGCGCGTGCTGGATGGGCACGCTACCTGGCCGCTATCGCTATCGTTGGAACTGCGTTTCATCGTGCTGCCTGTGGGGAAAATTATTTTCAGATTATCACAATATTTTAAATAGAACGGTACGGTACCGTTCTATTGTAGTATCCGGCTTATCCGCCCAATTTCTGGAGAAACCGATGGCCGGCAGTGAGAGTGGCAAAGAAACGCCGTCCCGGGTGCAAGATCCCGAACGCGCGGAGGCTAACCAGGCGCCAACCAGCCCAGGGCGCAAGCGCCTGAACCTGCTGATCGGCGCAACGGTACTGACCGTGGTCGTCGTTGCAGGCCTGTCGTACTGGCTGCACAGCAGGCATTATGAAAGCACGGACGACGCATTTATCGACAGCAACCAGAGCCAGATTGCGTCCCAGATCAGCGGGCGCGTAATCGAATTGCTGGTCGCCGATAACCAGCACGTCGACAAGGGTCAGCCCATCCTGCGAATCGACCCGCGAGACTATCAGGTCAAACTCGAACAGTCGGAAGCCCAGGAAGCGAACGCCGTCGCGCAGGTCGCGCAGGCACGCGCCGATCTCACCGTACAGATCGCCAATCTCGCGCAGCAGGAAGCGCAGGTGCGCGTGTCCGAGGCCGACCTCGTGCAGGCAAAGCAGGACCTGGCGCGCTACCTCGGCTCGGATCCCGCAGCCATCACGCGCCAGCAACTCGACCAGAGCCAGGCGAGCGCCAAGAGTTCGCAAGCCAAGCTCGACAGTGCCAGGCAGGCCGTCACTGCGGCTCAGGCGCAAATCGTTTCGCAACAGACCAAAATCGATGCGGCACAAGCGTCCGTGCGCCAGATCCACGCCGATGTCGACAACGCCAGATTGCAGTTGAGCTATACGGAAGTGGTTGCCCCACAGGCGGGCAAGATCACGAAAAGAACCGCGAATCTGGGCAACTATGTAACGCCCGGCCAGGCGCTGGTCGCGGTGGTCCCTAACGAAATGTGGGTGACGGCCAATTTCAAGGAAACGCAGCTTATCCATATGAAGGTTGGGCAGCCGGTCGACGTCACCGTCGACGCCTACCCGGATACGGTGCTGCACGCGCACGTCGAGAGCCTGCAGCGCGGCACCGGCTCGGTGTTCAGCAGCCTGCCCGCTGAAAATGCCACGGGCAATTACGTCAAAGTGGTTCAGCGCCTGCCCGTGAAAATCGTCTTCGACGGCGACGACTGGCGCAAGCTACCGCTAGCGCCGGGGTTGTCGGTCGACCCACGCGTCACGGTGCAATGACCATGGCCGCCACGCACGCGTCGCTTCCCAGGTCGGCGGCCGGATCGTACAACCCGTGGCTGATTGCCGTGATCGTCTCCATTGCCACGTTCATGGAAGTGCTCGACACGACCATTGCGAACGTCGCGCTCAGACACATCGCGGGTGGCCTCGGCGCGAGCCAGGACCAGAGCACCTACATCACGACCAGTTATCTGGTGAGCAATGCGATCATTTTGCCGATCAGCGGATGGTTGGCGAATGTGGTGGGACGCAAGCGCTTCTACATGATCTGCGTGTTCATTTTCACGGTCAGCTCGGTGGCGTGCGGGTTTGCGACATCCTTGCCCATGATGATCGCCTTCCGGGTCTTTCAGGGGCTCGGCGGCGGCGGACTGGCGCCAGTTGAACAGAGTATTTTCGCCGACACGTTCACGGAAGAAAAACGCCCAATGGCTTTCGCGCTATATGGCCTCACCGTCGTCACCGCGCCGGCCATCGGCCCGATGCTCGGCGGCTGGATCACCGAAAACTATTCGTGGCATTGGGTGTTCCTGATCAACTTTCCGGTCGGCATCGTATCCCTCGTGCTCGCCGGCATGTTTGTCAGCGACAGCAAGCTGGTGAAGGAGGAACGACGCGCTCTGCTCGCGAAGGGACTGCGCATCGATTATTTTGGCTTCGTGCTGGTCGTCGTGGGCTTCGGGTGTCTACAGATCATGCTCGACAAGTTCGAGCGCGAGGACGGCTTTTCTTCACCGTTTATCTGCTGGTTCGCGGCCATCGCGGCCGTGTCGCTGCTCACGCTGATTGTCTGGGAGTTCAAGGTCAGCCAGCCGATTGTGAATCTGCGGCTGTTCAAATCGCGCGCCTTTGCGATTAGCTGCGGCGTCATGTTCGCGTTTGGTTTCATCATCAACAGCACGACGCAGCTCCTGCCGCAGTTCACGCAGGCCCTGCTCGGCTATGACGCAACGAACGCGGGGCTGACGCTCGGGTTGGGTGGTCTGGTCACGCTGTTTTTCATGCCCATCGCCGGCGTGGTCACGGGGCGCGTGTTTCAGCCGAAATGGCTTGTCATGATGTCGCTCGTGGGTACCGGCGTCGCGCTCTTCAATGCGGCGGGGCTGAACCTGAACATCAGCTTCTGGGACGTTTCACTGTCGCGGCTGTACCAGGTCATCTGGCTGCCGTTCCTGTTCATCCCGCTGTCCGCCGTGCAATTCGTCGGCATACCGCCCAAAGAAAACAATAACGCTTCGGCGTTGATCAACATGATGCGCAATCTCGGCGGAAGTTTCGGCGTCTCGCTGGTGACCACCCAGCTTGCCTGGCGTGAACAGTTTCACCATGCGCGGCTCGCCGAACATATCACGCCCTATAACGGCTTTACCACGTCGCTCAGTTCGATTGCCTCGACCGTCGAGCAGCAAGCGTCCGTCATGAGTTACCTCGACGTCTTCATCATGCTGGGCTGCTTTGCGCTGGTGCTCGCCCCGGTTTGTATTCTGTTACCCAAGCTGCCAAAGGGAGCTCAGATCAATGCGCACTGATTATCGATGGCTGCCGCTCGCCTGCCTGGTTGGCGTCGGCATGTCACTGGTCATGTCCGGCTGCACGATGGGGCCGGACTTCAGGCACCCCACTATCGCAGCACCGGATCAGTGGACCGGGCCTGCCGCAGCGAACCCGGCGGCTTCCGTCGCCGTTGCCGAACCGATCGACCCCGCGTGGTGGAATAGCTTTGGCGATCCGCTGCTCACGGAGTTGGTCACGCAGGCGATCCAGAATAATCTGGATATCAAGGTCGCCGCTGCACGGCTGGCCGAGTCCCGGGCGCAACTCGGCCAATCCAGGGCGGCCGAATTCCCGACACTCGACGGCAATGCCTCCTATACCCGTGAGTTCCAGAGCCCGGATGGCGTCATCGGTCTGCTGGGCGGCACGGGAAGTTCGACGCCGGGCACCGGCACGAATGGCCTCGGCGGCCGGCAAGGAGGCGTACCGACGCAGGGCGCGACATCGAGCGGCCTGCCGCCATTCAATCTGTATCAGTATGGATTCGATGCCTCCTGGGAACTCGATCTGTGGGGTCGCGTGCGACGCACCGCCGAGAATGCGAGCGCCACCGCCGAGGCGCAAGCGGAGGCGCGACGTGACGCGGTGGTGTCGACCACGGCGGAAGTCGCGCGCGACTATCTCGACCTGCGTGGCATCCAGGAGAAGCTCCGTATCACCAGAGAGAATCTGGCTTACGCGCAGCGTACCGTCCAGTTGACGGCCGATCGCGCGCACCACGGCTTGGCGACCGATCTCGATGTGGCCAATGCGCAGAGTCAAGCGGCGTCGACAGCGGCAGATATCCCGCAGGACGAGCAGCAGCAGGCCCAGCTCATCAATGCGATCGGGCTGCTGCTGGGCGAGTATCCGCAGGCGCTCGCCGCACGGCTGACTGCGCCGTCGGCCGCACCGGTGGTGCCGCCGCGCGTGCCGGTGGGACTGCCGTCCGAACTGGCGCACCGTCGACCGGACATACGCGAGGCGGAAGCCACGTTGCATGCAGCGACAGCCAACATTGGCGCCGCCAAGGCAGATTTTTTCCCGAAGATCACCTTGTCCGGCAGCGTGGCGATTCAGGCGACCCAGTTCACCAACTTGGGAAGCTGGGGCGCGCGCAGTTATAGCGCTGGACCTAGTCTGTCGATACCGCTCTTCGAAGGCGGCCAGTTGCGGGCGACGCTTGCCTTGAGAGAGGCGCAGCAGCAGGAGGCTGCCATCAATTATCGCAAGACGGTTTTGTCGGCTTTCAAGGACGTGGACGATGCGCTGACCGGCTATGCCGCGGAGCAACGGCGTCGGGATCGCCTTGATGAAAGCGTGCAGGCGTCACGACGAGCGCTTGAGTTAGCCAATAAGCGCTATGTCAGAGGGATCTCCAATTACCTCGATGTACTGACAGCACAAAAGACCCTGCTCACCAACGAGGAACAACTGGCTGACAGCACGGCGACGGTGACGACCAATCTGGTGGCTTTATACAAAGCCCTGGGGGGCGGCTGGGATATCGCGGAAGCAAAAGTGAGTGACGCAGGGCAATGAGAAATTTAAAGGAAAACCGATGAGATACCTGCTGCTTCTACCGGGCGTGACTTTTCTGTTGTCGGCTTGCATTCCGCCGCCCCCGCCACTGGAATGAACGCCAGCAAAACGCCGACGATACGGAAAAGTATCGCCTACCAACAAGGCCACTAGCCCCGCTTCAGCGCCAGCTCGCAAGGAACCTGGAACATCTCCCCGGCAATCGACCCGGCCCGTGCGACCGCATCGGCCGGTACGAATACATAAAACCGCCAGAGATCCGCATAACGATCCTGCAACGCGCCGATCTCCGCGAACGCGCCGCTGCCGGCGTCGTTCAACAACTCGAGCCCGCGGCTGGTTTCCACCGGCACGGCCGCTTCCTTCATCGCGGAGAGCGCGGGGCAGTACAAGACCACATCCGCGAACGGCAGGCCTAGCTTCTCCGCCAGTTCCTTTTCTACCGCCGCGCGTTGAGCACGCGACACATGGTAACGGCTCACCCACTCCTTGCGCAGTTCCAGCGGCACGCTGCGCCCAGAGACCACATAGCCGCGTTTGAGCAGATCGCGATTCAGCGTGCGACGGGCGAGCGCCGCAGCATCCGCCACACCGCAACGCGCGAGACGATCCAGCAGCGTCCAGTCGTTGAGTTCGAGCAAATCGCTTTCGGCCAGCACGCCGTGATCGAGCGCAATCTCCACCGACTTCGAAATCATCGCGCCGGCAACCACCTTGGTGTGGTGATAGTAAACGCGCTCGGTGAGGTAATACCGCAACCGCAGCACGCCGATGATCTCGGAGCGCGCGTCCGGCCGGTCCATGCCATGTCGGGCGAGCCGGATCACCAACCGGTCGGCGTGCTCGGCGAAGCAGCGGAAAATCCGGTCGTCGTAATTCTGCGAAAGACCGGCGAAGAAACTGTCGCGCCGCAGATAGTCGAGCAGATCGGCGTCGATGCTGCCCGACACGATGTCCTGCGCCCAGCGCGGCACGCTTTCCGGCGACGACAAACCCAGCAGCCCGCCCACCACATCGCGAATACCCAGACGACTTAATGCAGCGCCCAACTCTCCGGCGAACATATCCGCGAGACGCGACCCCTTGTCGTGCCGCGCGAACAGGCGGCGCTCGTCTTCCAGCGTGTGGCCGAACGGCACGTGCGTGACGTCGTGAAGCAAGGCCGCCACGCCGATCGCGTCTTCCAGTTCAACGGAAATTGACAGCCCCGAGCGGCGCAAGCTCGCGACGATTTGATGCGCCACCGCGCAAACGCCGATCGAGTGATCGAAGCGCGTATGCAGCGCGCCAGGATAGACGAGATGCGCGGTACCGAGTTGTTTGATTCCGCGCAGTCGCTGCATCGCCGGCAGATCGACGACGGCGGTCTCGAGGCTACTCAGTTCGATATCGCCATGGATAGGGTCGCGCAGCAGCATAGGCATCCGGTTAGCTAGACGACGAAGCCGAATCGACATCCGGCAAAGCGGAAGTCGACGCCGAACTCAACACCATGCATTCGCCAACGCAAGGCGCGTGGCACGAATGGCGCACGCCTTTGCCATGTCCCTTCAGCAAGGCGAACGGCTTGCGATCCAGAGCCTGCATCATCGTGTTTCCTCGTGTTCGTTCAAGGCCGTTTCCGGCTTGCGCGCCAGATCGACAAAAGCCTTCAGATAGTCGACATCGATATCGGTTTCCCGCGCGCCGAGAAAAATCTGCTTGGCGATACCCTTGCGCCCCAAGCGCACCGGCACGAGGTTCATCGTGCCCGCATATTCTTCCACCAGCCAGCGCGGCAGCGCCGCGACGCCGCGGCCGCTCGCCACCATCTGCAGCATGATATCGGTGGTTTCGATCGCCTTGTGACGACGCGGCGTGATGCCCGCCGGCATCAGAAACTGATTGTAGATATCCAGCCGGTCGGTCTCCACCGGATAGGTGATCAACACCTCCCGCGTCAACTGCTCCGGCTTCACATACTCAACCGCGGCCAGCGGATGTTCGCGATTCACCACCAGCACCTGCTCGTAATCGAACACCGGTTCGAAGCGCAAGCCCGGCTTGTAAAGCGGGTCGGGCGTGACCAGCAGATCGATCTCATAGCCGAACAACGCACCGATCCCGCCGAACTGAAATTTCTGTTTGACGTCGACATCGACGTCGGGCCAGCGCGCCAGATAAGGCGATACGACCTTGAGCAGCCACTGATAGCACGGATGACATTCCATGCCGATGCGCAGCGCCCCGCGCTCGCCCTGCGCGTACTGGCGCAGGCGTTCTTCGGCGAGATCCAGTTGCGGCAGCAAACGGTTCGCCACCGCCAGCAGATATTCGCCGGCCTGCGTCAACCGCAAGCTGCGCCCCTCTCGCAACCAGATATCAGTACCCAGTTGCTGCTCCAGCTTTTTCATGGAGTGGCTGAGCGCGGATTGCGTCACGCACAGTATGTCCGCCGCGGCGGTCAGCGAGCCGTGCTTGTCCACCGCCTGGACGATCGTCAGATGAATTCTCTCAAGCATGATTATCCATGAACAAAACTAATGGTTCGTTGAATTATCACCATTTTACTTCATGGAAAGCGCTCTATAGCATTCACGCATCCCGAATCACATCCGCAACTGACCGAATCAAGGCGACACGATGGCAACCACACACAACCTGGGCTTCCCCCGCATCGGCGCGAAGCGCGAACTGAAATTCGCGCTGGAATCCTACTGGAAAGGCGAGTCCTCGCTCGACGATCTGAAGTCGCTGGGCGCGCAATTGCGTCAGCGTCACTGGGCGCACCAGGCCGACCTCGGCCTTGCCGCTGCCGGTGATTTCGCGTTCTACGATCAGGTGCTGGACATGAGCTTCACGCTGGGCAATCTGCCGGAGCGCGTGCAAGGGTTCCACGGCGATACGCTCGACAACGCTTTCCGCGTCGCCCGCGGTCGTTCGGCCAAAGGCGCCGAAGACCACAGCGCGTGCTGCGGCGGCGTCGCGGCCGGCGAGATGACCAAGTGGTTCGACACCAACTACCACTTCATCGTCCCCGAATTCAGCGCAAGCACGGCATTCAAGCTCGATCCGTCGCGTCTGCTGGACCAACTCGCGGAAGCTCGCGCGCAAGGCGTCCAGGTCAAGCCGGTGATCGTCGGCCCGGTGACGTATCTGGCGCTCGGCAAGGCCAAGGACGATTCCGACAAGCTGGCGCTGTTGCCGCGCCTGCTGCCGGTCTACGCCGAACTGCTGGCCACGCTGGCCGCGCAAGGCGTCGAATGGGTGCAGATCGACGAACCGATCCTGGTCACCGAACTGTCCGCCGAATGGCAACAGGCCGTCGACACCGCCTACCAGGCGCTCGCCAACAGCAAGGTCAAGCTGTTGCTCGCCACCTACTTCGGCCAGTTGCTCGGCAACCTGCCGCTCGTCTGCAAGCTGCCGGTGCAAGGTCTGCATCTGGATGCGATCAATGCGCGCGCCGAAGTCGACGCCGTGATCGCTCAATTGCCGCAAGACCGCGTGCTGTCGCTGGGCGTGATCAACGGCCGCAACATCTGGAAGACCGATCTTTCGAGCGTGCTCGACTGGCTCGAACCGGTCGCGAAGCAACTGGGCGAACGCCTGTGGATCGCACCGTCGTGCTCGCTGCTGCATGTGCCGGTGGATCTGGAAAGCGAACAGAAGCTGGATGCCGAAGTCCGCTCGTGGCTCGCCTTCGCGCTGCAGAAACTGGATGAACTGAAGGTGCTGGCCATCGCGCTGAATCAAGGCCGCGACGCGGTCAAGACCGAGCTGGCCGCCAATCGCGCCGCCATTGCCGCACGCCGTGCTTCGCCGCGCGTCAACAACCCGGCGGTCAAGGCAGCGCTCGCGAAAATCAACCCGGCGCTCGGCCAACGCAAGAACGCGTACCCGGCGCGTGCCGACAAGCAGGCTGCGCTACTGAAGCTGCCGGCGTATCCGACCACGACGATCGGCTCGTTCCCGCAGACCGGCGAAATCCGCCAGGCGCGCAGCCAGTTCAAGAGCGGCGCGCTCGATGAAGCCGGCTACAAGACCGCGATGCGCGCCGAGATCGAACGCAGCGTGCGCGAGCAGGAAGCGTTGGGTCTCGACGTACTCGTACACGGCGAAGCGGAACGTAACGACATGGTCGAATACTTCGGCGAACAGCTCGACGGCTACGCGTTCAGCCAATTCGGCTGGGTGCAGTCTTACGGCTCGCGTTGCGTGAAGCCGCCTATCCTGTTCGGCGACATCAGCCGTCCGAAGGCGATGACGGTCGAGTGGATCAAGTACGCGCAGTCGCTCACCAGCAAGCCGATGAAGGGCATGCTGACCGGCCCGGTCACGATCCTGAACTGGTCGTTCGTGCGTGACGATCAGCCGCGTTCGGTGTCGTGCTACCAGTTGGCGCTGGCGATCCGCGAAGAAGTGATCGACCTCGAAAAGGCCGGCGTGCGCGTGATCCAGATCGACGAGGCCGCTTTGCGCGAAGGCCTGCCGCTGCGTCAGGCGCAATGGCAGGAATACCTGGATTGGGCGGTGGAATCGTTCCGCATCACGGCGAACGGCGTGGACGACGAAACGCAAATCCACACCCATATGTGCTATTCGGAGTTCAACGACATCATCGCGTCGATCGCCGACATGGACGCCGACGTGATCACGATCGAGACCTCGCGCTCGGACATGGAGCTGCTCGACGCGTTCGACCACTTCAACTATCCGAACGAAATCGGCCCGGGCGTGTACGACATTCACTCGCCGAACATTCCGACTCAGGAGCACATCGTGCAACTGATGAAGAAGGCCGCTGAGCGCATTCCGGCGCAGCGCCTGTGGGTGAATCCGGACTGCGGTCTGAAGACGCGTCAGTGGGAAGAGGTGCTTCCCGCGCTGACCAACATGGTCGCGGCTGCGAAAAAGCTGCGCGCCGCTTCGTAAGACACACAATCTTTCTGCTCCCCAGGTTGCGCGCCGGCTCTATCCAGCCGGCGCGCAACGCCGTGCATCGCTCGTACTGCCCGCCTCACGCACCCACCTTACGCGCCCACCTTCAACAACACCGCATCGTTGCGGTACAGATCCGGAAACATCGTCTTCAACGCCGTCACTTTCGGCATATCGTTGATCGCGATATACGGGTAATCCGGATGCAGTGCGAGGAAATTCTGGTGATAGTTCTCCGCCGGATAGAAACCCTTGAAGTCCTCCACCCGCGTCACGACCGGGCCTGAAAACACATGCGCTTTATCGAGCTGCGCGATATAAGCCTGCGCGACACTGCGTTGCTGCGCATCGGCGGGGAAAATCGCCGAGCGATATTGCGTGCCGTGATCGGGGCCCTGGTAATTCAGCTCGGTCGGATTGTGCGCGACCGAAAAGAAAATCTGCAGCAGACGGCCGTAGCTGATCTGCGTCGGGTCGTAGGTGATCTGCACGGACTCCGCGTGCCCGGTGTCGCCCTCGCTGACGGTTTCGTATTGCGCCGTGCCGGCCGCGCCGCCGGTATAACCCGAGGCCACCTGCTTCACGCCGCGAACGTGTTCGAACACGCCCTGCACGCCCCAGAAGCAACCGCCCGCGAACACCGCGGTTTCGCTATGCGCGGCGCCGGCTTTTTCGTCCTGTACGGGCGCCGGAATTTTGGTCACCGGTTCGGCGGAATGCGCGACGTGCTGCACGGCGAACACGCTCGCCACCAGCGCGGCGCAGATCGCCAGTCCGCCGAAAGGCGAGCGCTTACGCAACGAGGATGAGGATGAGGACGAC
This sequence comes from Paraburkholderia sp. BCC1876, assembly GCF_902833695.1. NCBI lineage: Bacteria > Pseudomonadati > Pseudomonadota > Betaproteobacteria > Burkholderiales > Burkholderiaceae > Paraburkholderia > Paraburkholderia sp. BCC1876. Next base: position 158,137 of record NZ_CADFGI010000007.1, read on the forward strand.
GACCGCAACTGACTGCTCGATTTCGTATGCATGATGTCCAGCCTTCAAAGAATGAATGATCGATTAACGCCGTGCGGCCCGTTTAGCCGAACGTGAATGCAAACGCCTGCACGCCCGGATCCAGAAACTCGATCGTGAACGTGTGATCCGCGACATCGCCGCTCTGTCGCACGAGTTGATAAAGACGCTGTTCGGTCACGGTGCCGCTGCCGTCGGCAGCAACATCGCTGCCGTGCGCCGCGCCCGGCGCCGCGCCATCCACGCTCACGCGAAAGCGCACCGGCTTGCCGTCCGCATCGGGGCCGAGCACGAGGTGCAGATCGCGTGCATGGAAGCGATAGACGATCCGTCCCGACGGGGCCGCGAGCGTTGCGTGTTCCGCGCCGACCTTCCACGAGCCGGCCAGCCCCCATTCGTTGACATCCGGCGACGACGGCGCGGCGTACGTATGCACTTTGTCTTCAGCAGCCCCGCCCGGCGATGCGAAATTCTCCGCGCGCTCATAGCCGATATACGTTTCCGGCGACTGCATGTCGGCGTTGTCCGCCGCGGCCTGCACGCCTTGCGCGCTATTGCCCGGAATACCGAGCGCGACCTTCGATACGCTCACGTGACCCGCCTCGGTCAGCAGTTGCTGGATCACCTTTTCCGACTCCGCATAGTCGCCTTCGCCGAAGTGGTGATAGCGGATCTGCCCTTTCGCATCGACGAAATAGTGCGCCGGCCAGTACTGGTTGTTCAGCGAACGCCAGATCGCGTAGTTGTTGTCGATCGCGACCGGATAGTCGACGCCGAGGTCATGCACCGCTTTCTTCACGTTGTCGACATTGCGTTCGAACGCGAACTCCGGTGCATGCACGCCGATCACGACGAGCCCCTGATCCTTGTATTTCTGCGCCCACGCTTTGACGTACGGCAGCGAACGCAGACAGTTGATGCACGAGTAAGTCCAGAAGTCGATCAGCACGACCTTGCCGCGCAGATCCTGCGCCGTCAGCGGCGGCGAGTTCAGCCATTGGACCGCGCCGTTCAGCGGCGGCAGCACGCCTTCCACGGGCAGCGCGGTCGCGACGGACGGCGTGACCACGGCGCGCATCATGCCGCCGTTGGCGTCGGCTGCGTTTGCCGTCGTCGTGGGCGCGTTGCCTTGCGCGTCGGCGTCGGCGTTGGCGGCGTCGGCTGCATTGCTCGCGTTGTCGGCCGCTACCGGCTGACCCGGCTTCGCGCCCGGCGAGAACTTGTCCACCAGCTTCTGTTCAAGCCCGCTGGTCGCCACCGTCGACACACGCGCCAGCACCCCGGTATCGAGGCCGAACGCGATCGCCACCACACCACCCAGCATTGCCACGCCGATCCCACGGCGAATCCATTCGCCGGCGCCCAGCGAGCGCTTCATCGCCGTGAACACCCGGCCGCCGATCAGCAAGGCCACCGCCAGCGACGTCGCCGCGCCGGCCGCATACGCCACCAGCAGCAGCGTGGTGCCAACGCTCGCGCCGCGCAAGGCCGCGCCGGTCAGCACCAGACCGAGAATCGGACCCGCGCACGGCGCCCACAGCAAGCCGGTCGCAATGCCCAGCAGGAACGACGAACCCGCCCGCACCTGCTGGCCGTCGGCCTGCGCGAAGTTCGACAGGCGATTGCCCGCGCTGACCAGCGGGCGCATCAGATGATCGGCGAAGCGCGGGAACAGCAGCGTCAGGCCGAACACGCCGAGCAGCACGATCGCGACCCAGCGGCCATACTGGTTGGCCTGCGTGACCCAGCCGCCGCCCACCGCGGCGAGCGTCGCGACCAGCGCGAAAGTCAGCGCCATGCCGGCGAGCAAAGGCAGGCCGCTGCGCACGAACGGCTGATCGGCGCGCGCGAACACGAACGGCAGCACCGGCAGAATGCACGGGCTGAGGATCGTCAGGGCGCCGCCGAGATAAGCGAGAACGATGAGTAACATGTCGGTTCCGGGCGTGGTTCGTGGATCGTTCAGGTCAGGCGCTCAGGCTGAAGCGATCCGGATTGGAGGAATATGACGGCATCGTAGTGCGCGACCGGTGTCGAAGTCCTCACAGAAAGTTAAATTAAATGTGATAACTCGCTGCCCGGAAATTTTGCACAATGGCGCAACCGGCCCGCTTTGCGGCAGCCCTTGCCGTCCGACCCGCCAAGCCACACCCCATCAGCGTTTGACAAGCCTCCACGAGCCCATGGACCATCCGAAACGCATCCTGATCGTCGAAGACGACGTCGACATCGCCAACGTGCTGAGTCTGCATCTGCGCGACGAACGTTACGAAGTCGTGCATAGCGCGGACGGCAACGAAGGCCTACGGCTGCTCGAACAGGGCGGCTGGGACGCGCTGATCCTCGATCTGATGCTGCCGGGCGTCGACGGTCTGGAGATTTGCCGGCGTGCCCGCGCGATGACGCGTTACACGCCGATCATCATCACCAGCGCCCGTTCGAGCGAGGTGCACCGGATTCTCGGCCTGGAACTGGGCGCCGACGACTACCTCGCCAAACCGTTCTCGGTGCTCGAACTGGTGGCACGCGTGAAGGCCTTGCTGCGGCGTGTTGAAGCAATGGCGAAAGATTCGCGCATCGACGCCGGCAGCTTGCAGATTGCCGGCCTGACGATCGATCCGCTGACGCGCGAAGCCCGCGTCGACGGCAAGCCGATCGAATTGACGCCGCGCGAGTTCGACCTGCTGTATTACTTCGCGCAGCATCCCGGCAAGGTGTTCTCGCGAATGGACCTGCTGAATGCTGTCTGGGGCTATCAGCACGAGGGTTACGAACACACCGTGAATACCCACATCAACCGGCTGCGCGCAAAGATCGAGGCCGATCCGGCGCAGCCCGAACGCATCATGACGGTGTGGGGCCGCGGCTACAAACTCGCGGCGCCGGGCGAACCGCCCGCGCCCGCACCTTCACGAACGGACACGCCGTGAATCTGACGCTTACCCAACGGCTCGCCATCGTCTTCTCCGCGCTGCTGCTCGCGTGCTGCGGGGCGTCGGCGTGGCTGCAGATCCGCTCGAGCGATCTGCATGAAAAGGAGGTCGTGCAGAGCCTGTCGAAGAGTCTCGCCGACCATATCGCGCACCGCGCCACGCTGATGGACGCAAACGGTTTGCGGCCCGACGCCGTGCGGCAATTGTTCGGTCAGTTGATGGCGGTGAACCCGAGCGTCGAGGTGTATCTGCTCGACAACGCCGGCAACATCAAAGGCGACGATGCGCCCGTGGGCCACGTCAAGCGTGAACGGGTGGATCTCACGCCGATCCGGCAATTCATCGCGGGCGAGGCGCTGCCGATTCTCGGCGACGATCCGCGCAGCGTCGACGGTAGAAAGGTGTTCAGCGCCGCGCCGCTGCAATTGAGCGGGCAGCAACCGTCCGGCTATATCTACGTGGTGCTGCTCGGCGAAGAACACGACGCGCTGGCCGCGCGGGTGGCCGCCAGCTCCGTGTTGCGCAATACGTTGTGGTCGATGGCGCTGGTCGCGCTGCTGGGTCTGCTGGCAGGTCTGACGGCGTTCGGTCTGATCACGCGGCCGCTGCGCCGCCTCACCGAAGCGATGCGCCGCTTCGACGCGGACGGCGAGCCGGATACGCAGCCGCACGTGCCGCGTTCGTCACCGGCGGGACGGCGCGACGAAATCGCCGTGCTCGAAGCGACTTTCGCGCAGATGGCCGACCGCATCGGCGAACAGTGGCGCGCGCTGACGCGTCAGGATCAGCAGCGGCGCGAATTGATCGCGAATATTTCGCACGACCTGCGCACGCCATTGACCTCGCTGCACGGCTATCTGGAGACGCTGTCGCTGAAGGCCGACACGCTCGGCGAAACGGAACGCAAACGCTACCTGGCGATCGCGCTCGCGCAAAGCGTGAAGGTCGGGCGGCTCGCGCAATCGTTATTCGAACTGGCGCGGCTCGAACACGGCAACGTGCAACTCACGCTCGAACAGTTCTCGCTGGTCGATCTGGTGCAGGACGTGTTCCAGAAATTCGAGTTGTCGGCCGAAGCGCGTCAGATCCAGTTGCGCGCGGACATTCCCGCGCGCCTGCCGGCAATCTGCGCCGATCTGGGGATGATCGAGCGGGTGTTGACGAACCTGCTCGACAACGCGATTCGCCACACGCCGGCGCACGGTAGCGTCGATATCGTGCTCGCGCATAAGGACGGCAAGGTAGCGGTCACGCTTAGCGATACCGGCCCCGGCATTCCCGTCGAACAGCGCGACGCGCTGTTCGAACGGCCCTTCAATGCCGGTGGCGCACATCAAGGCGGTGGACTCGGTTTGTTGATCGTCAGGCGCATGCTGGAACTGCATCACAGCCGTATCCGTTTGCTCGATCAGCCGACAACGGGCACGACGTTCTATTTCGAACTGCCCACGGCGGCCAGCGTACCGACGACGCTCGCAGTCTGACAAGACGTTCCGCACGAAGCTCCGTGCGGGCTATACACGCCTCAGACCAGCAAATCCTCATAGAACGCGCCGAACGGTCGCGTCGGATGAGCCAGTTGAATTTCGAGTATCCATAGCCCGGCGTCGGGGCACTCCGCGAAGTCGCCGAGATTGCCGGCTTTGTAAATCGCATGCGGAAAGTCGCAGACGCGGTGCCCTTTGATATCCAGGTTCAGTCGCCAGCCGAGCGCTTCGGCGCGCTGCGCCGCGAAGTCGTACAGTGCCGCGCCACTCGCGCGAGTCGAACGCCAGTGATGCTCGACTTCGTCGAACAGCGTTTTCGCCGCGTCGGCGCACGCCTTCATTTCCGCGTCGTTGCCGACCACGAAGGTCGCGCCCGCGTCGCCTTCATGGCCGTCCCACACCACACCCAGATCGACGAAGAAAATATCGTCTTCGGCGAGGCGCGGGTCGCCGTCCGAGCGTTCCTTGAACATCTTCAACGTGTTCGCGCCGAAACGCACCAGCACGGGATGCCAGATCCGGTCCATGCCCAGTTCGCTCAACACGGTCTTGCACTCGGCCGTCGCTTCTGATTCAAGCATGCCTGGCCGCACCCGCTGCGCGAGCTGGTCCACGACTTCCCACGTTTTGCGCTGCGCGTATTTCATCGACTCGAGTACGTATTTGCTGCCGACGGCCTGCTTTGCTGCTGTGTCCATCCGCGCTCTCCGGTTATATCCTTACGAATATAGCGAGAGGCCCGCGCGATGTCCACGTTCGTCTTCATCACGGTAAGATTGCTGTCCCGCTCAATGACCGACGTCGCACGACGCCCACGCCCGCCATGACCTTTTCCGAAAAGCTCTTTTCCTACGGCACGCTGCAACTCGAAGCGGTGCAGTTAGCCACCTTCGGCCGCAAGCTCGACGGACAGGCGGACGACATGCCCGGCTTCTCGATGACGCTACTGAAGATCGAAGACGCGAGTGTGGTCGCGACCAGCGGCAAAACGCATCACCCCGTGGTGAGCTACAGCGGCAATCCCGCGGACAAGGTGAGCGGCACCGTCTTTTCGATCACGCCCGAAGAACTCGCGCACGCGGATGCCTACGAAGTTTCGGACTATCGCCGCGACCAGGTGACGCTGGTGTCGGGTGTGTCGGCGTGGGTTTATGTCGCGAACCATTCACCCGTACCGCCTGCGGTGAAGTGAGCGCGCATTCGGGCAGCGCGCTCCGCCGCTGCCTGCAGGCGTCCACTTTTACGCGGGCAATTCTCGCGTCGAGCAATGCACGCCACCACCGCCTGATGCAATGCCGAGAATATCCACCTGCACGATGGCGCGCGAACCGGCGTACGGACGGATAGTCGCGACCGCGGCCGCATCCGCCGCGACGTCGTTGAATTTCGGCACGATGATCGCGCCGTTGCATTTGTAGAAGTTGATATAGCCGGCGGCGAAGTTGGTCATCTGTTTGTCGCTCAGCGTCACGCCGTTCGACGTGCCGTAGTTGGTCGGCGCATTCAGCGGGATCAACGTGAGCGGCCGCCCTTTCGCGTCCGTTTGGCCCGCCAGGTTCCGATAGTTCGCGGCCATCAGCGCCTGCTCAGCCGTTGCATTGGCGGGATCGGCCGCGTATGCGACCACGCCCGGCGCGAGAAATTTCGCGTAGAAATCGACGTGGCCGTTCGTGATGTCGGTTTCATTCGCCGGCGTTGCGGCGCCGCCTTGCGCGCCCACGCCCGCGCCGCCCGGATAGGTCGCCGTGCCCGGAATCCAGATGATCTTCTGCACGCCCAGCGTGCGTTGCAATTCGGCCAGCACAGTGGCTTTCGCGGTCGGCAACAGGGTCGCGCTGGCAATCACGCCATTCGGAATCGCGAAGAGCTGCGGGTTGCGATTGACGTGCAGCACCGCGGATTCCGTGAGAATCGCCGTGGCCTCGCCGTCAAATTCGATCGCGCCGCCTTCGAGTGTCAACGTGCTTTGAAGCAATTTGGCGTTGTTCGTCTGCGCCATCCACGCGGCTAGTGTGTGATCGTTCGCGAACGGCTGGAAGAATTTGCCCGCCTTCGACTTGTTGCTGCTTGCCGCGACCGAGGGCGGCACCGTCATTCCCGGATTGAGATTCACGCTGTCCGTATTCGCGTTGCCCCAGCCGTTGAAGTTGAAGCTCACCGCGCACAAGGCATTGGCGTTGGTCGTGTCCTTGACGAAAACGCAGCCCGTGTCGCGCGTCCAGAGATCGTTGAAGCCATTGGCGAGCACGACCAGGTTGACGCCGCCCACGCCTGCGCCGCGCGCCACGTAGTTAGCGTGGAGCGTCGGATTCGCGCCGCTCGGCGTCGCCAGCAAGGTCTGCGCGACGCTCAGGTCGACCGGCAGCACCAGCAGGTTGACCGCTTCATACGTGCCGATGGCTTTCGCCACGTCCATCAGATCGGCGCGAACCCGGTCGATGCCCGCATCCGTGCTCTGCGCCGTGAGCGGCGCCCAGATGCCGTCGGCACCCGAGGCGAACGCCATATACGTCGCCGTATGGGGTGAGTCCTCGCCCGGCATCAGATACGGTATTTGACTGGCTGTCGGCGGGTTCCGCGAAGAGGTCGACGAAGGCGTCGATCCCGACGAAGACGGAGCCGATGCATCGCCGCCACTGCCACTGCCGCCACCGCAAGCCGCCAGCGTACCCACCAGCGAGAAGCCCAACAACGACGCGGAACCTTGAATAAAACGGCGACGCGTCAACGGCGTCCGCTGAACCGTTGCGTTCAACGCCTGATTGCGTTTGCTTTTTGCCATGACTCTTTACCTGTTACTACTCGCGACTTTCCATCAACGACGCGGCGCTGTTTCGCTCGCGCGAAACGACCGCCGACAGTCCGCCCTGCCAGGACATGAGTCCGCGGCATACGGTCAATCGCGAGGAAAGCCAGATCAATGAACGGCCGAAGAATTCGACCACGAAGACGATCGCGAACGCGCCGCGCTTGCGCGGCGGCTCGCGAATCCAATCAGCCGGGTTGCTGCTGCGTGGTGCAGTGAATGCCCCCGCCGCCGGCCGCCACGCCGTCGATATCGAGTTGAATCACGTCCCGTCCGGGAAACAGATCGACGAGAATATCGCGCATATTGCGGTCTGCTTTACCGTCGCCGAACTGCGGTGCGATCACCGCGTGATTGCACACGTAGAAGTTGATGTACCCGGCCGCGAACTGATCGTTCTCATACTTGCGACGCACGGTGGACGGTCCCGGCAGCACCACCACTTTCAAGGCGCGGCCCTTCGCGTCGGTGGACTTGCGCAGGATCTCCAGATTGCGTTTCGTCACCGCATGGTCGTACGAGGACGGATCCGGATCGAGCCCGGCCACCACGACACCAGGGCTCGTAAAGCGCGCGTAGAAGTCGGTGTGGCCGTCGGTAATATCCTTGCCGGCGATACCCGGCAGCCAGATGATTTTCTTCACCCCAAGCAGACGCGACAACTCCGCCTCGCACTGCGCCTTGCTGACGCCCGGATTGCGGTTGGCGTTGAGCACGCAGCTCTCGGTGATGATGGCCGTGCCCTCGCCGTCCACTTCGATACCGCCGCCCTCCAGCACCAGGCGCGTCTCGACAAACTTCGCGCCGGTGCGGTGCGCGACGAACGCCGCGACTTCCGCGTCCTGCTCGTGTTCCTGCTTATTGCCCCAACCGTTGAAGTTGAAGCCCACCGCGCCGAGCTGCCCCGTTGCGCTTTTGACGAACACGGGACCGGTATCGCGCATCCACAAATCGTCGATGCCTTGCGGCACGAGTTCGACCGACGCGCCGCACAGGCGCGCGGCGATCTCGTGGTCTTCCTCGCGCACCAGCATTTTTACCGGCTCGTGCGCCGCGATGGCTTTGGCGATGCCCGCCAGGTTCTCTCTCACCACGGGCAGCAGTTTGCCGCCCCAGATGTCCTCGCTGGGACCGAACGCCATCCAGGTCGCGGCGTGCGGGCCGCCTTCGTCAGGCATATGCCAGGCGTCGCTCTGCGCGAACGCGAGCTGGCTGAAGCCGCTACCCAGCGCGCCGGTGATCAACGCGCCGCTCGAGGCCAACAGCCCCCGTTTCAGAAAATGACGTCTTGTCGTCATGTGATACACCTCATGCAAATCGGTAAAACTTGATGCGCCGCCCGAACGTCAGGGCTTGCTGGCTTTCAGGCCAAGCCAGATTCTGCCTTCCAGGCGCGCGGTGGCAGGGGATTCGACCACCGGCGTAAACAACGTCTGCTTCTTCTGCTCACTCGGATAGATGCTCGGATTATTAACCAGTGTAGGGTCCATCAATTTCAGCGCGCCGAGGTTCGCATTCGCGTAGCGCGTCGCATTGGAAATTTTCGCCACGACGTCGGGCCGCAAGATGTAGTTGATAAACGCCTGCGCGTTCTCCGGATGCTTCGCGGTCTTCGGCATCACCATGCCGTCGAACCACATCAAACTGCCCACGCTCGGAATGTCGTAGACGATGTCGCGCTTGCGGTCCAACTCGCGCGCCTTCTGCGCGGCCAGGTTGATCGCGCCGGAGTAACCCACCATCACGCACAGCTCGCCGTCGATCAACTCGTTGGCATTCGCCGAATCGACGAACAGACGAATTGACGGTCGCACTTTCAGCAGCATGGTCTGCGCGACGGCATAGTCCTGCGCGGTCGGGTTCACCGGATCGCGGCCCACATAGCGCAGCGCCAGCGGCAGCACCGTGCTCGCGGAATCCTGCAGGCCGATGCCGCAATGCGCGGCGATTCGCGACGCGATCGCCGGATTGAACACCAGGTCCATGCTGTCGGCCGGCATGTCCTTACCGAGAATCGCGCTGACCTTGGCGCGGTCGTAGCCCACGCCTACCGTCCCCCACATATACGGCACGCCGTACTGATTGCCGGGGTCCGACTGCGCCATCAGTTTCAACAACGCGGGGTCCAGATACTTCAGGTTCGGCAGCTTGCTTTTGTCGAGCTTGCGAAACGCGCCGGCCTGAATCTGCTTCGCCATGAAGTCGTTAGTCGGCCAGACCAGGTCGTAGCCGCTGTCGCCGGTCAGTAACTTGGACTGCAAGGTTTCGTCGCTGTCATACGCGTCATAACGAACCTTGATGCCGGTTTCCTTCTGGAATTCGGACAAGGTGTCGGGGGCGAAATAATCGCTCCAGTTGTACAGGTTCAGTACTTTCTCTTCCCCGGCGTGTGCTTGGGTCGCCAGCAAACAGAGAGAAAGTCCGAGACCGGCGAAGGCCGGAAGCCAATGCTGTTTCATCAACGGTTCCTTAGCGATAGCAGGACGATGCGCCGTCGCTCGTCAGCAGCGTGCGATACATCTCCGGGCGACGATCGCGGAAGAAGCCCCACGACTGTCTGTCCGCGCGAATCGCGTCGAGATCGAACGTGTGCAGAAGAATCGTTTCGTCCGTGCGATTGGCTTCGGCCAGTTTCGCGCCCGTGTGATCCGCGATAAAACTCGAGCCGTAAAACACGCCGGCCAGTCCCTGCTGTTGCGGATTGCCGTTGCCGAAACCGACCTCGCGGCCAATCCGGTTGGCCGCCACCACCGGCACCATGTTGGCCGCCGCATGGCCTTGCATGGTGCGCTGCCAGTGAGCCGCCGAATCGAAATCGCCGCTGAACGGCTCGGAACCGATGATGGTCGGAAAGCACAGCACTTCCGCACCCATCAGCGCGAGACTGCGCGCCGTTTCCGGATACCACTGGTCCCAGCAGATCCCAATGCCGATCTTGCCGAAGCGCGTGTCCCACACCTTGAAGCCGGTGTCGCCCGGCGTGAAATAGAACTTCTCGGTATAGCCTGGGCCGTCCGGAATGTGCGTCTTGCGATACACGCCGAGCACCGAGCCGTCGGCATCGGCGACGGCGACCGAGTTGTAGGCGGCATTGCCAGCCCGCTCGAAGAAACCGATCGGCAGCACGATGCCCAACTCGCCCGCGAGTCTCGCGAAGCGCGCAATGCGCGGATTGCCTTCGAACGGCTCGGCCAGTTCCAGATGCTTCACGTTCTGATCCAGACAGAAGTACGGCATCATGAAAAGCTCGGGGCACAGCACCAGATTCGCGCCCTGCGCGGCGGCCGCGCGGATCAAACGTTCCGCGGTGGCCATGTTGTCTTCAAAGGTCCAACTGCCCGATGCCATCTGCACCGACGCTACGGTGATGTTTCGCGACGCCATATGAGTTCCTTCAATCGGTTTCGGTCTGGATCAAACAACGGTAACGGCAGGTTGCTGCTGCGTCGAGCAATGAATGCTGCCGCCGCCGATCGACAAGGTGGGAATCGGCAGCAACTCCACGCGCCGCTCGGGAAACGCCTGCGCGAAGACTTCGCGCGCGGCTTGATCCTGCTCCACGCCGAACGCGGTCGAGATCACCGCGCCGTTGACCAGAATGTAGTTCGCGTAGCAATCGCAGTAGCGTTCGGAGCCATAGCGTTCGCTGACAATCGGCGACGGCAGATCGATCAGTTCGAAGCGGCGGCCGGCGGCGTCGGTGGCGAGTTCCAGCGCGCGGCGATTCTCGCGCATCACCTGGAAGTAATCGCCCTGCACTGGGCTCGCCGATTGGCACAGCATCTTGCCCGGCGCGATGAACGACGCAATGCCGTCCACGTGCCCATTGGTTTCCACTTCGTCCGGATTGCCCGGTAGCCAGATGATTTTCTGCACGCCCAGCATGCGCTTGAGTTCGGCCTCGATTTCAGCGCGACTCATGTGCGGATTGCGGTTCGGATGCAGCAGACAGCTTTCCGTGGTGACTAGCGTGCCCTGCCCGTCCACGTAAAAAGCGCCGCCTTCCAGCACCATGTGCGAGTTAAAAATCTGCGCACCGGCCGCACGCGCGATGTCTTGCGCCACCTGCTGGCAACCGTCGTACGGCTGGTATTTCTCGCCCCAGCAATTGAAGCGGAACGCGGCGGCACCTAGTTGGCCGCGCTCGCCGGCCAGAAAGATCGGCCCGCAATCGCGCAGCCAGTTGTCTTCCGCGGCGACGGCGAGCACTTCGACCGTGCTGCCGAGCAACTCGCGCGCGGCATTCGCCTCGCTGTGAAGGGCGGTCACCACGCAACGCTGATAGCGGGCAATCGTCTGCGCGACTAGCGCGAACTCCCGGCAAACCTTCAGGTAGTGAGTGCCCCATAAGTCTTCGCGGCCGTCCAGAATCGGCCAGCCCAACCAGGTGGTGTGCATCGTTTCCCATTCAGCGGGCATCCGGTAGCCGTCTCGGCGAGCGTCAAAGCGACTCATCCTGCTATCTCCGTCGTTGTGTGGTGAGCCATTGTGATACGGGTTACACTTGATGAAAAATGATCTTTCTTGCCCATATCAATCAACTTTTCTCATATCTCCATGCAACGTGTTCCGTCCCTGAAGTTGCTGATGGGCTTTGAAGCCGCCGCGCGGCTGGGCAATTTCTCGCGCGCGGCCGACGAACTGCATCTGTCGCAATCGGCGATCAGCCATCAGATCCAGCAACTGGAAGAACAGTTGGGGCAGCCGCTGTTTCGCCGGATCGGCCGTGGTGTGGAATTGACGGTGGCGGGCGAGGTGCTGCAGCGAAGCGTGCAACGTTCAATGGAAACGCTGCGCAGCGGGCTCGGCCGCATCGCCACGTATCTGGACCCTGGGCTGGTCGTGCTGGTATGTCCCGCGCCGGTGCTGCACGGCTGGCTGCAGCCGCGCCTCGATCAGTTGCAGCAGGTGCTGCCCGATCTGTGCCCGCTGCTCTCCACGGACGAAAGCGCGCGTTACGTCGATGAGATCGACGTCGATCTGACGATCGGCGCGCGGCCCATGCAGCAGGCCGGCCTGCTCGAAGTGCCTTTCCTGCAGGACGAATGGGTGACCGTGTGCGCCACGGAACTGGCGGCGAAACTGGCACGCGTGCCGCGTGCCAAGCATCATCTGCAGACGGGCCTGATTTGCCTCGAAGAAAACCTCACCAGCGAGAGCACTGGGCCGATTTTTCGCGGGCAGTTGTCGGCGTTTCGCATGAACGCGATCTACGACGATCAGCGTCTGGTGCTGGATGCCGTATTGCGTGGGCGCGGCATTGCCTGCCTGTCGAGGCTGGTCGCGCAAGGCAGCATCGACCAGGGCGCGCTGACCGTGCTCGCCGATTACCCGCGTTTGCCGGGCATGACATGGTGGCTGTCGCGCGTGGCCGGGCCGTCGCGCTCCGCTTTCGTCGAGCAGATGTACGACTGGCTGCTCGCACAGGGCAAGCAGGCCGATCCCGGCCGCGGGCTCGAGGTCTAACGCGTCTCGGCACCGCGGCCGGCCTTGTCACGTCACGCGGGCAGTTCCCTCGTCGTGCAGTGAATCCCGCCGCCGCCCGACGCAATCCCCAGAATGTCCACCTGAACGATGTCGCGCCAGCGGGCGTAGGGCTGGATCGCTGCCAGTGCAGCGGCGTCCGCGTTGGCGTCGTTGAATTTCGGCATGATGATCGCGCCGTTGCAGGTGTAGAAATTGACGTAGCCGGCCGCGAAGTTCGTCAACTGACTGTCGTTCAAGGTCACGCCGTTGGAAGTGCCATAGTTCGCGGGCGTAGTCAGTTCGATCAGTTGCAACGTTCTTCCACTCGCATCCGTTTGATTGTTCAGATGCTGCCAGTTGGCTTCGGTCAGCGCCCGCTCGCCCATGGAATTCGACGCGTCGTAGCAATAGGCAACCACGCCGGGCGCGAGAAACTTCGCGTAGAAGTCGACGTGCCCGTTCGTGATATCGGTTTCCTTGGCCGGCGTCGCGGCGCCGCCTTTTCCACCGGCTCCGCAACCGCGCGGAAAGATCGCCAGCCCGGGAATCCAGATGATTTTCTGCACACCCAGCGTGCGTTGCAGTTCGGCCAACACGGTGTCTTTGGCGGTTGGCAGAAGGGTCGCGTGGGCAATCACGCCATTCGGAATCGAGAACAGTTGGGGGTTGCGATTGACGTGCAGCACCGCAGATTCCGTGAGGATCGCCGTGGCGTCGCCATCGAATTCGATCGCGCCGCCTTCGAGCGTCAACGTGCTTTGAACCAGCGTCGCGTTGTTCGCATTCGCCATCCAGCCCGCCAGCGAGTGATCCTTCGCGAACGGCTGGAAGAATTTGCCCGCCTTCGACTTGTTGCTGCTCGCCGCGACCGAAGCCGGCACCGTCATGCCCGCGTTGAGGTTCAAGCCGTCCGTGTTCGCGTTGCCCCAGCCGCTGAAGTTGAAGCTCACCGCGCACAACGCGTTGCCGTTCGCCGTGTCCTTCACGAAGAGACAACCGGTGTCGCGCGTCCACAGATCGTCGAAGCCATTGGCGAGCGCGATCAGATTGACGCCGCCCACGCCCGTGCCGCGTGCCCCGTAGTTGGCGTGGATGTCGGGATTCGCGCCGCTCGCCGTCGCCAGCAAACTTTGCGCGACACTCAGGTCGACCGGCAGCACCAGCATGTTGACCGGCTCATACGTGCCGATCGCTTTCGCCACGTCCATCAGATCGGCCCGCACCCGGTCGATACCGGCGTCCGTGCTTTGCGACGTGACGGGCGTCCAGATGCCTTCCGAACCCGAGGCGAACGCCATATAGGTCGCCGTGTGCGACGCGTTTTCGGCGGGCAGCAGATACGCCGACTGGTTCGGCAACTCGTTGGCCGATAAGCGCGCGGACGAACGAGCCGCGGCAGGACTAGACGGCGAATCCGCGCCGCCGCACGCCGCCAGCGTGCCCATCAACGACACGCCGAGCAGCGTGGCTGATCCTTTGATAAAGCCGCGGCGGGTCAATGGCGAGTGAACGGGCGCCACGCACGACGGTTGGGTGCTTTTGTCTTTCATCGCATCTCCATGAGTTATGAGCTATGAGCCAACTGATTCGGTCTTTCACCGCGTCATGCCCACGAAACACGGCATGACGCTGCGTCATACCGCGCTAGAACGAGTAGATAAACTGCGTGGCGAGCAGGTCGTTGGAACTGCTGTACGAACCGTCGTTGCGCAGGAACACCTTGTTGTTGGCCCAGTCGTGCCGATACTCGACTTTCACCGTGATCTGCGTGGTCGGGAAGAACAGCAGATCGAGCGCGACGTCCTGGCGATTCGAGCCCTTGCACTGCAGGCCCAAACCGCCATTCGCCTGCGCGTTGGCCATACAGTCCGCACTAACGCCGAAGCCGTTGTACGGATCGCGCCCTTGCCCATTCAGCGCGACCCCGCCGCCACCGCCGCCGTTCTTGCTGTCGGCGAGGAAGTCGTAGCGCAGCGTCGCGCCCATCCGCCCGAGGCCCGGCACACTGAACTTGCGATGCGCGAGTAGCGACACGCCGTACCACTGCGCCTGACCGCCGTTGAAGGCGGCGTTCTGTTGCTGGCCATAGTCGAGTTCGACGTTGTATTGCACGTCGGCAAGCAGATACGTCAAGTCGGCTTCGGAGAAAAAGAACGTGCCGAAACCACTGGGCGCCTGACCGCTCACGCCATAACTAACCGCGCCGGTCGTTGGATTGATCGCGCTCGGCAAGGTCTGCCGGCCGATGTTGAACGACGCGCCGATATCGAGCGCGCTCGACCACGTATAGTCCGCGCGCGCCGTGAAGGTCGGCACCTTGTTGCTGGTCGTGATCGGGTCGCCGAGCGCATTGGTGCCGGTCTGCGTGATGGCGCCGTTGGTCCGGTACTGTTCGTTGCCGAGCAGGAACTTCCACGCCCAGTTGCCCTTCGCGTAGTTCGCGCCGAGGCCGATATAGCTGCCCGGATCGGAGAAGTCGTACAGCAGGTTGTGGGTCAGCGTGAGCATCTGGTTCGACTGCTGCACTTCATAGCCGCCGAAGCTCGACATCAGGCCGGCGACGAACGTCGTCGTGCCCGAGAGCGGCACGCTGATCACTGCCGTATTCAGAATGTCGTTGCCGATCTGGCCATGCTCGTTTTGCAGCAACGTGATGCCGTTGCCGCGATTCGGCATCAGCGTGATTTCCGCCGACGGCGCCATCGGTCCGACGCCGAAGGTCTTCTTGATATCGAGGTACACGTCGCCGAACGTACTGTTGAAGTAGCCGCCGGTGCTTTCGTGGTTCGCGAACAGGAACGACGAACTGCCTTGCGCGCGGTTGTACACGTACGTCGGATCGATATAACCCGTGATGGAGAGACCGGCAATCGGACCAGTGTTCGCGGCATCTTCGAGCGAATTCACTTTCAGTTGCTGAACGGCGAGTTGCTGCTTCATCGACGTAACGTCGTCGTTGGTGAGCGTCGCCTGCGCCTGACCGTACGCGGACGATGAGACGTCGACCGGTGCGGCCGCCGGCGTGGGCATCACGGCAGTGGCCACCGGCGTGGCCGGTGGTTGCGTCTGCAACCGCTTCACCTCTTTTTGCAGCGCGTCGAGGCGTGCCTGCAATGCCCGGATCTGGTCCGCCGTGGTGTCCGCCAGCGCGATGCCGGGCAGACAGCCCGCCACCAGCAGACCAATCAGTTTCTTTCTCACGCAAAGTCTCCTCGTTTGTTGTAGTGCGATGAATTGGTTGAGACGTTGGCCGTCGCGAGCGCTGCCTTTCACGGAACGCAGGCGCGAGCGCTCTCCTGCGAGGCGGCTCACAAAGCGGCTCACAATCGGTACTGCTGCGATCAGGGAAAGGTCGCGCTCCGGCTCTCTCGCGCGCGTTAGCAGCGCGAGAGATGGGTTAGCGCGACGAGGGTTTCATGCGGCGCGATGCTCAGCGGCCCGCCTTCAACTGCGCCCAAAGACGGTTTTCCAGGCGGACGATATCGATCGGCAACGGCTTCATCAGCGTCATCTTGCTCAGCACCTCGTCGCCCGGATAAACGCTCAGGTCCTGCGATACAACCGGGCTGACGAACGGTCGCGCGGCGCGGTTTGCGGTCGGATAGAACACCTCGTTGGTGATTGCGGCGTTGACCTTCGGGTCTTCGATATAGTTGATCCACTTCATAGCCGCTTCGGGATGCGGCGCGTCCTTCGGGATCACCATCACGTCGAACCACAGCAAGCCGCCTTCCTTGACGTTCGAGAAGCGGATCTCGTACGAGCGTTTCGCCTCGGCCGCGCGCCGCCGCGCAATGCCCACGTCGCCCGACCAACCGATCGCCACGCAAACATCGTTATTGGCGAGGTCGTTGATATAGCCCGACGAGTTGAACTGTGTGATGTACGGCCGTACTTTCTTCAGCAGATCGAAGGCCGCCTGATAGTCGCCGGGGTTCGAACTGTTCGGATCCTTGTGGAGATACTGCAGCGCGGTCGCGAACGCGTCGGCGGCCTGATCGAGGAACGAAACGCCGCAGCTCTTCAATTTCGACACGTTCGCCGGATCGAATACCAGCGCCCAACTGTCCACCGGCGCATTGTCGCCGAGCGCCTTCTTCACTTCCTGCACGTTGTAGCCGATACCGTCGGTGCCGTACGCCCAGGGCACGCCGTATTGCGCACCCGGATCGGCATCCGCGATCATTTTCATCAGCACCGGATCGAGATTCTTCAGGTTCGGCATTTGCGCCTTGTCGAGCTTCTGCAGCATGCCCGCCTGAATCTGCCTCGCCATATAGTTCGACGACGGCACGACCACGTCGAAACCCGAACTTCCTGCCAGAAGCTTCGCTTGCAGCGTGTCGTCGCTGTCGTAGTTGTCGTAGCGCACGTGAATGCCGGACTGCTTTTCGAAGTTCGGGATCGTGTCCTTCGCGATGTAATCCGACCAGTTGTAGACGTTGAGTTCGGTGTCGGCCGCGCGTGCGGATGCCGGGCAAAACAGCAGCAGCCCGGTAATCGCGACGAGAGCGGCACTCGCGGCCTGATGACGGAAATGACGAACACGCATGGTTATTTTCCTTGAAGTAAGCGTGAGGATTGAGGGTGTGTGAGGCGATCGGACACAGCCGGACACGGCGGGCGTGAATCATCCGCGCCCGCAAACTGGCTGACTACTTGTTTTCCATTACTAACTAAATGATTTATCTGAATCGCCAGGCGAATCGACATGGCGACTGTTGCTCAAGCAACCTCACCGCGACCAGGGCCGGTTGCTGCCTGTCGATGGGTGAGCCATTGTGGGTCGAACAAAAGCTGATGAGAATTGATGTTTTTTGTTTGATTCGATCAATTCCGCTCATGTCTTTCAGGGCGAAAGGTAGGGGCGCGCGCAAAAATGCCTATGCGGTACTCGGCGTGACGCATCGGTTCTGATCGCGGTGCAGCGCGTTCCGGCGTGCTTCGCCGCACTCTATAGGCTGTTACAAAATGCGTCTTTGTCAAACCCTATAGGTTTGCTAACCTTTCAGAAACAATTCGTAACGTGGTTATTACCCCATCAAATCCGACGCCCTGTCTGCCGGCGTCGAAGTGACTGAGAGGGTTAAACATGGCCGTTGTCGACCAGGTATTTCGCGTTGCCGCTCACCAGATCGATTCCCTTCAATCGGGCTTGCCGCTGGCTTAGCCAGTCTCTTTCCGATGTACTCGAATTAACTGAAGCACGCACCCCGACCCGAGGTGATGGTGAGACTGTCGATTCGCAACAGCGCGGCCGTTCTGCTAGGTTTTTCCATTGCATCGAGTGCGCTCGCTCAAAGCGAGGCCGACGACGCCAACAAGAGTAATAACCCGCTCAATCTCGCGGCGTCGTTCAACATTCAAGATTATTACGTGCCCAGCGTGCACGGCGCGAATGCGCACACCAACGACTTTCTGCTACGTCCCACAGTGCCGCTGGGCCCCAACGGCATTGTTCCCGTCCCGCAGATTTTTCGCCTGACCGCACCGGTCAGTACGCGTCCCGATCCGACCGGCGGCTACAACACGGGCCTCGGCGATATCAATCTGTTCGACATATTTCTGCTGAGTCAGAGCGGAACGCAGATCGGCGTGGGGCCGCTCGTGACGTTGCCCACTGCGACCGACCCCAGCCTCGGCACCGGCAAGTGGCAAGCCGGCCTCGCGGCCGTCGTGGTGAACGCGAGCAAGGCCAGGCTGATCGGCGCGCTGATTCAATGGCAGCACTCGTTCGCGGGCCAGAGCAGCCGGCCCACCGTACAGTCCCTCACCGCCGAGCCCTTCGGCATTTTCAACTTGCCAGGCGGCTGGTATATCCGCTCCACCGGCATCTGGACGTTCGATCTGCAGCACGGCAGCTATTACATCCCCGTGGGCCTCGGTGCGGGCAAAGCATGGAAAAGCGGCACGACGATCTACAACGCATTTATCGAGCCGCAATATTCGGTGGCGCACTCAGGAGCGGGCGTGCCACGCTGGCAGATATTCGCCGGCCTCAATCTGACCTTCGGCAAGTAGATACGACAACTCGCGAGGCGCGAAAAAATGACGTTTCGTCCTTTACTGGTAGTGAGCGTGTTCGCAGCACTCGCCGCGTCCTGGGCGTCGCCGGGCTACACACAGACGAACGGCGCCGCGCCGCCCGCCGCGTTCACGGCGTCTGCCGCCGACGCGCGTGGCATCGCCAAAGACGCGTTCCTCTACGCGTATCCGATGCTCTACAACTACAAGACGCTGTACGAGCAGGCCGTGGATCCCGCCGCGAAATCCTACGTCGGCGGCTTTGGCCGGTTTCGCAATTATTCGCAGCCTTATGGCCCGGAGAACAAGGACATCGTCACGCCGAACAACGACACGCCGTATTCCTGGGCGTGGCTCGATCTGCGGCGCGAGCCCTGGGTGCTGACGGTGCCGGCGATCCCCGACAAGCGCTATTACGTGTTCCAGTGGATCGATCTGTTCACCTATAACTTCGCGTACGTCGGCTCGCGCACCACCGGCGACGGCGCGGGCCACTACCTGTTCGCGGGACCGAACTGGCATGGCGAAACGCCCAAAGGTATCGACAAGGTATTTCGCTCCGAGACGGATTTCATCGTCACGCTGGGTCGCACCGCGCTGCTCGGACCCGCGGACGTGAAGAATCTGCAGGCGATCCAGAAGGGCTACAAGCTGACGCCGCTCTCCGCGTTCGAGCACAGCGCGCCGCCTCCGCCAGCGCCGAAGCTGTCGTTTCCGAAGTGGGACGAGGCGAAGGCGACCTCGATCGACTTCATCGCCTACCTGAATTTTCTGCTGCAATTCACGCAACCGACCAACCCCGCCGAAGCCGATTTGATGCAGCGGTTCGCGACCATCGGCATCGCGCCTGGCAAACCGTTCGATGCGTCCGCCCTGCAACCGGATCAACGCGCCGCGCTCGAAGCCGGTGTCGCCGACGGCAAAGCCGCGCTCGCGAACGCGGAAAAACAGACTACGAGTTCGTTCGATCTGTTCGGCACGCGGCAGGATCTCGGCAGCAACTACACGACGCGCGCCGTGGCGGCCGCGATGGGCATCTACGGCAATACGAAAGAAGAAGCGGTGTATGTCGGCACCCGTCTGAATGCCGACCATCAGCAATTGCTCGGCTCGCAGCCTTATGTGATTCATTTCGACAAGCAGGATTTGCCGCCGGCCACATTCTTCTGGTCGATGACCATGTACGACTTGCCCGCGCGCCACCTGGTCGCGAATCCGATTCACCGGTATTCGATCGGCGACCGGACTCGCGGCCTCAAATACGGCGACGACGGTTCGCTCGATATCTATCTTCAACATACGTCGCCCGGGCCGGCCAGGGAGTCGAACTGGTTGCCCGCACCGGAGGGCGCGTATGACGTGATCGCGCGAATCTATGGTCCGGAGGCGGCGGTGTTCAACGGCAAATGGACATTCCCGGTCCCGCGGAAACAATAGCGGCGCCTGAACCAGAGAGGGGCTCGAATGAAAGCGCACAGCGTCCGGTATTGGCAAGGCCACACCACCCGTCTCGCCCTCGCGATGTGCGCGCTGGGCGCGGCGCAGGCATCGATGGCGACGGAAGGCGGCATAGGCCGTCCGATCACGGGGATGCAGGTCACGCCGTATGCCGGCGTGGTGCCGCCCACCGCCGACTGGATCGTGTCCATCACGTCGATCTATTACGAAGGTTCGCTCGGCGCGAGCAAAAGCATTCCGATTGCCGGCACCGTCACGGCCGGGATCAACTATGACATCTCGTACAACCTGATCAACGCGATCCGGACCTGGGGCATTACCGCGGGCGGCTGGAATTTCGCGTCGTCGTTCGGCGTGCCGGTTCAGTACACCGACGTGTCGTCGTTTCACGGACGCTTGCCGAACGACACCGCGACGCAGTTCAGCGATATCTTCTTCACGCCAGTGGTCGCGGGCTACCACCTGAGCAAGACCGATCACATCGCGCTCAGCGTGCAGATGTACGCGCCGACCGGCGCCTATAACCCGAACCGGCTCGCCAATGCCGGGCAGAACACCTGGACCTTCATTCCGACGCTGGCCTACACGAAGCTGATTCCCGCGCAGAACATCGAGTTGTCGGTGAACTACGGCATCGAGTTCTATACCGCGAATAGCGACACGCATTATCACAACGCGCCGCTCAGCGTCCTCGACCTGATGGCCGTGAAACGCTTTACAGGTGGCTGGGGTCTCGGCGTGATCGGCGGCTACATTCAGCAATTGGGCAACGACACGGGCGGTCTCGCCGAATTCACCGGCGGCTCGCGAGGTCATTCGGTGGGTATCGGCCCGATGGTGTCGTGGTCCGGCAAGGTCAGCAAAACACCGGTGTCCGCGTCGCTGCGCTGGGTCAATGAATTCGAAGTGGAGAACCGGCCCAAGGGCAACGCGGTGCAGTTATCGATCAGCGCGACCTTCCAGTAACGGACACGCATGGCCTAGGGAGTGTCCCTGGGATTTCGCGCCGTTTGCAACACGCGTTCGCCAATCTGTCTTGATTAGACTGCAGGATGGCGTATTCGCGCGCTATACGGCGCATGGTGTCGATAGCCCGAGGTGCTACGCTCAGGAAAGCAGCCTTCGCGGCAGTGAGCCGCCGTTCAGCGGCAGAATCAGCAGCCATCAGAACATACCGCGAAGCGCGATTGCCTGTGAAGGGCGAAACATCGCTGCGGGAGCGACTGCGATGAAAATCAAAACTTATATTCTATTGACGCTGGTAGTGTTTAGCAGTGCTGCTTTCGGATGGCAGCCGCTGGTCTATCCCATTCGCAGTCAGAGCCCTTATCAGCGCAGCATCGACACCGCGACCTGCTATGCGGCGGCGAACCGGCAAACCAAAGTCAACATAGCGCACGAATCGCAGATTCCGCCGCGCCACCCTGCTGTTACCAAGACCTCATCGACCGGTGTGCCTTCGCGGCCGCCGTTGCCGCCCAGCAGCTTCTCGGCCACGCCGCCCGGCATCGGCATGCCGGCCGACGCGAGCGCGCCCGGCGCCAGCGCACCGGTTGCCACCGCCGCAGCGGGCGCGTCAGGGGCCAAGGCAAGCAACGCAACTAATCCAGCTAGTTCAGCCAACGCGACGGCGGCCACGCCCGCTTCGAATGCGACGGCGATGGCCGCCAATTCCGCATCGGCGACGAGTGCGGACAATGGCGCCTCGGAAACCGCCGCGGCAAGCGCAACGGAGGTCGCTGCGGCCTCGGGCGTGAAGCTGCCGCCGCTGCCGGCGCCCGAGCCGCCGATGACACAGTATTGGGCCGCGTATGGTGCATGCATGCAGGCGCGGGGTTACGTGGTAACACAGTAACCCGGCTTGCACGCCTCGCTGCGGAGCCTTGTTTTCCTTGATTGTGGCGTCAGTATTTGACGCCCTTTTGCGAAACGGCAATGCTTAGCGACATTACTTCCGATCAGCAGGATTATCCCCGATGCGGCCACTGCGGTGAGCCGCTAAGCGGCCGTTTTACGCGCTGTCCTTCGTGTCATGCGCATCCGGTCGAGACGCTCGACGCGCATCCGGCGCCGCCTCCGTCTTTGAAGATTCCGTTGGAGCCCCCCCCCTCGACGATCGACGCGCGACTGCCCGCGCGCAGAATCTGGCGGCCTTCGTCGCGCGCGCTGGTCAATCCCTACGACGTGGTAGAGGAACCCGTGGTCGACGCGCCACCGCATCAGCGATTACGGCAGTCGCTGGTGATCAGCGGTTCGGTGCTGGTGGTGGCGTCCGCGGTGTACCTGGGTTTCATCCACAGCAACGACTCGGGCGTCGGACCGCCCATCGAAGTCTCGGGCAAGGTGAAGACGCAGAATGTCGTGCCGCCGATTGCGGTAGTTCAGCATCCCGCAGCGCCTTCGACGAATCGATCGGCAGCCGCGGCAGCGCAGCGGTCCACGACGATGGCGGCCCAGCATGCGCCCGTTGTCACCGCTCAGCGCCCGTCGTCAACCGCAAGCACAACCGCGACTGCGACCACAACCGCGACGACACAGCGCCCTACCGTCGTCGCTTCTCAACATGGTCCGCAGGTCGCCGCGCAGCACGCCGCAAACGCCACCGCCACCGAGACCACGCAGCGCCCTGCGATCGTCGCTTCCCAACGTAGCCCGGCTGTCACCAGTCAGCGGCCTACGACCGAGACGACGCAGCGCCCTGCGGTCGTCACCGCCCAACGCACCCTCGCCGCCAACACCCAACGCTCCGCGGCAGCCAACGAACAGCGACCGGCACTCGCCGCCACTCAACGCACGCCGGCCACGGCCACGACCACCCCACGCCTCACGGTCATCGCCTCGCAGCGCGCCGCACCCGCACGCTTGCCGCCACTCCCGCCCGCGAATCCACCATTGCCCGCACCGCGCCGCGTCGCGGCCGCCGCGCCGGACACCCTGCGCACAGCAAGCAACGCCGGCAACTCCGGCAGCAACTCGCCGGATAAATCGCGCACGGACGTCTCGCGGCATATCAAAGCCGCACGCTTCGATCTCCAGCAAAACAATCTGTCGGCGACCCGCGCGCGACTCGCCGCAGCAATCGCCGTGCAGCCGGATAACCGTGACGCCCTCAACATGCGCTCCACGCTCAACACGCGCGAACAGCAACGCGACGCCCTGCTGAGCCTCGCGCGAAGTTGCGGCACGATCGCGCGCTGGACCTGCGTGCGCCATAGCGCGGGCAGTGCGCTGCAAATCGACTCGAGCAGCAAGGAAGCGCAGCGTCTCGTGATGCTCGCCGCGCGCGAAGCCGAGCCGGCGTTCACCCTGCCTGCGCCGTCCATACCCGATCCTGTGCCGGATCCACAGTTGGACAATCACCATTGATTGAGCCCGGCATCGCAAGACCCTCGCCGCGAAGCCACGCCATATAGACCAACGCGCCAGCGCGCCACGCCCTACCGCGTCGGCACCGCGAGCTTCACCTGATTGGCGATTGCGCGGTAGCGAGCCGCCGTATCCCTGAGCGTCAGACCGGTGAGCGAGCGTTGCGCCCGCGCCTGTCCCAACGCGGCGACCACGGCCTCGACATAGCACCGCATATCTTCGGTATCGACCAGTTGCACGTTCGGAAAGCCGTTCGCGAACGCGAAGGCCGGAATCCGGTTCGCCACGATCGGCACGCCGGAGGCCAACGCTTCGAGGAACGCCACGCTATGCGCCTCGGACTGCGACGGCATCACGAACACGTTCGACTCCGACAGCACACGCGCCACGTCGGTACGCGGCCCGGCGACCACCACACGTTCGCCGATGCCGAGCTGGTCGGCCAGCGCGATCACCTCGGCCTGATACTCGGGGTCTTCGATCACGCCGTAAAGCACGAGACGCGCGTCGTCCACCTGCTTGAGCACTTCGCTGAACGCGCGCACCGTGAGGAGCTGATTTTTCAGCGCGGTGTAGCGGCCAATCTGCACGACTTGCGGCGCGCAATCGCTGCGCGCCACGCTATCTGTGAACGAAAAACGCGCCAGGTCCACGCCGTTGGGCACCACCGTCATCGACGGATGCGGGCCGATGGCCTTCACGTAATCGGTCACGCCTTGCTGCGACACGCCGATCACCACCCGCGCGCGACCCTTCAGGAGATGTTCGACGCGCCGGAACAGCGGCCGCTCGAAGTCGTTGCCCGCCGAATGCATGACGTACACGACCGGCACACGCAGCGGCAACGCGCGCGCGTAAAACGACGGAATGGTTGCGTGCGCGAAGATCACATCGGGACGGAAGCGCTGCACCGCGCGGAACAACTGCCACAGCTTGACGGGCAAACCATGCCGATGCCGCGGGAACCAGCACTGCACGTCGTGGCTCTGCAGTTCCTCGCGCAACGAAGCGAAATCGGCATGCGCGGGCAGCAGCGACGCCACGCACACCGCCATCCCTTCGGCGGACTGGTCAAGCGCGAGGTCCTTCGCCAGGACTTCCGCGCCCGATAATCGTGGCGCAAGCACCAGATGGAAAACTCGCATCACGACGTCCTTGCAGTCAGCGTCCTGAATAGCATCCACGCCGCAGCGCAGCCGAGGCCGAGCGTCATCGACCAGGCAATGCCCGTCACGCCCCACCAATGCACCGCGGGCGGCGCACTCACCAGCAGCACGACGACCTGAATCGCCGACGCATGCACGGTCGCCTTCGCATCGCCCACCGCGCGCAGATACGCAACGAGCACGGCGATCAGCGCACCGATCGCCATGTTGATCACGAGGATCCGGAACAGCGGCACCGCGGGCAGCCAGGCCGCGCCGAGAATCAGCGAGAACAACGGCTCGGCGATCATCCTGAGCACCACGACGAACGCGGTCAGTCCCACCGCGATCGCCAGCAGATAGATCTTGATGACGCGCGACGCCGACTGCGGATTGCGCCTGTGGTGCGCCGCGAACGTGGGAAACAGGTATTGCGACATGGCGATCGCCGCATCGGCGAGCAGCATCTGCGCGAGCCGCGACGACATCTGATAGCTGCCCAGTTGCGCGGGCCCGAGCAGTTTGCCGACCACCACCTTATCGAACTGATTGAGCAACAGATTGATCACGCTGCTCGCCCAGATCCAGCGGCTGAACCCGACATAGTGACCGATGCCCGACCACACCGCGCGAATCGGCGGACGCGGTTTCATGGTGGCCCAGGTCAGCGTGCTCTTCAAGCTTTCGCCCGCCACGAGCCCGATCAGCACCGAAGCCGCACCCGCGCCGAAATACGCGAGCGCGAGCCCAACCGAGCAATCGACGAACGACGCCGCCACTTCGACGCCGGCAATGTGCTGAAAGCGCCGCTCGCGCTGCACCACGTAGTAGGTCGGTGAAGCCAGCCCGCGCAACAACGGCAACAACGCGGCCAGTTGTATCAGCACGAGCGAACCGTTCAGATGGAATTGACTGCTCAGCAGCGGCGCAAGCGCGACCAGCAGTAAAGAAATGAGGACGCCGCGCGCGGTCAGCGTCGTCCAGACCGCGCCGAGTTGCGGACGCGTGGGCGCATGCTCGCCCTGAATGACGGCCTGCGCGAGCCCGGTGTCGGACAGCGCTTCGGCAATCGCCACCGCGAGCAAGGCCACGCTCACGCTGCCGATCGCCGCCGGCCCGAGCATGCGGCCGATCGCGAGGAATTTGATCGCCACGAGGCCACGCACGGCGAACTGTTGCAGCAACACCCACGTTGCCGCACTCGCGCCGAAACTGCCCGCTATCGACACTGCCGGAAGCCTGATCGCCCGCAAGCTGTCTCTCCGTCAAAACCTGGTGCGGCCAGATGGGCGCCAGGCAGCGATAAAAGTATCGCTGCGAACGCCGCCGGCGCACAATTCATTGGGTTGCACCAGCAAGCTGGCGGGGTTTTCCTCGAACTCCAGTCTCGACCTTACCGCGAGAGAATCGGCGACAACCGCCATCAGCTAGGCGTGGTCAGCCTAAGCCAACAGACCCTGGTACGTTGGCACACAAAGCGGGTCAAATTAGCCATTACCCTTACGCGGGCGATGCTAACGTTGCTCCGCTAGCGCCTCGCAACAGCCGGCGCTCAGGTACTTTTTTCTCCTACCACGCACAGGTTACCGACGCGATGGAACAAGACTACGTCCTGATAGTGGAACCCAATCTGACCGGCCATCGCTGGCGCTATGTCGAGTGGACCATGCAGGCCTGCGCGGAAGCCGGTTACCCATGCATTCTGGTGACCGAATGCGCGAACGAAGATCACCGGCTCGCGCGTCAGATCACCGCCGCCAACCGCCCGGACCAGCAGATCGCGTTCGTCGATCCCGAAGAGCCGCAGCGCGGCCGTTTGCCGGATCCGAATCCGTACTGGCGCTTTCACCGCTACTTCAAGCGCGTGCATTCGATCCTCAGCCGCATGCAGAACATCCGCCTCGTGGTGGTGCCCTACGTCGATTACTTTTTCTATTCGTTGCCGTTTCTCGGCTCGCCGTTCGGCAAGACGCCATGGATCGGCATCACGATGCGGGCGACGTTCCATCACCACAAGGTCGGCATCAAGGCGCCCGATCGGCCGGTCGTCAACGCGATCAAGGCGCAGTTGTTCAAGCGCGCGATTCGCACCGGCGGACTGCGTACGCTGCTGACTATCGACCCCACGTTGCCCGACTGGGCCGCGCATCATTCGTCGAAGAGCAGCGCGAAAGTCGCCTATGTCGCCGATCCGTTTCCCGACGAGCACGCGGAAAATCCGGTGCTCGCGCGTGCGCGTCTCGGCCTCGATCCCGACCAGCGCTATCTGCTCGTGTACGGCGCGATCACCGAACGCAAAGGCATCTACGAACTGGTGCACGCGCTGACGCGGCTGGAACACGCACCGACGCTGATCGTCGCCGGCGAGCAGGACGACGTGACCCGCCACTTCATGCGCAATCACGTGCGCAGTCTGACGCCCGCGCCGCTGGTGCTCGACGAGTTCATTTCTAACGACATCGAACGTGATCTGTTCTCCGCCTGCGACGCGGTGTGGCTCGGCTACAAGGGACACTACGGCATGAGCGGCGTGCTGGTGCAGGCGTACCGGTTCGGCAAGCCGGTAATCGCGACGGAAGACGGATTGATCGGCTGGTTCAGCCGGCGCTGCGAGTTGGGGCCGATTCTGAGCGACCTGAGTTCCGCGTCGATTGGCCGTGCGATTACGGAAACCATGACGTCGTGGCCGCATCCGCGCGAAGCCGAGCCGGCCGCTCGCGAAAACCTGCTATCGCGGCACACGCTCGGGCAATTCAAGCAGACCTTGCTGCAGCAGATGGCTTGAGTTTCAGCGTGGTTTTAGGGCGCGTTGCTTTTTTTCCGCGCCGCCCAACTCCGCAACACCTCCTCCGCAAAAAACGAGGCGTCCATCATTACGATGGACGCCTCGTCACATCCAGCCCGTCAATCTGACCAGCTACAGCCGACCGCCACTACCGGCAATCGGCCACAACGCAAACCCCACGCTCAAGATAACTGCCCACCCGCGGGCACTTCCTCGCGCACCGAACTGCTGCGCTTTTCCGGGAACAGCGCGTTGCGCATCAGCAGGAACGGGTATTCGATCGCGCGCGTGGTCACGTAGCCGATAAAGATGGCAATCGCGAATTGCGCCGTCAGCGCGAGCACCCAGATCAGGCTCGGCGGAAATCCCATTGCCGTGGTCTTGCGAATCAGGATGTCGCCCGGCGCGAGCGCCAGCGAATGCCACAAGTAAATCCCGTACGAATAGAGGCCGATCCACGCCACGCCGCGGTAAATCCACGACTCGCGCAGCGAGCCGGAATACTCGAGCACCAGTACGATCAGCGCGGCGAAACCGAGCGCCTGAATCGTATAACCGATGCTTTCGTCGAGCGCGAGATTTTTGGTCGCGAGCACCAGCCACGCACACAGGATAACGACGCCGAGAATCAGCAGCCCTTTGCGCCTGGCGAGCTGATGATAGACAGCGGGCTTCATCCAGTAGATCGCCGAGAGAATCACGCCGACGAGCAAACTGTCGATCCGGTACTGCGTGTAGGCGAACGCGCCATCCAGATCGCCACCCGCCACCGCGAAGCAGCGCGCGGTCAGCACCACCGCGCAGATTCCGGTCAGCACGCCGACAATCGTCCATGCACCGAGCTTCCAGCGCGCAAACAGCAATAGCAGCGCGGGCAGCACGAGATAAAAGTGTTCTTCGACCGCGAGACTCCAGGTCTGGGTAATCGAGGTGCCCAGATAGTTCTGCAGGTGGGTCAGGTTCTGAACGAGGAAGGTATTCCACGGGTGCCGTCCGGCTAGCACATGGAAAGCAATCAGCACGTAGTAAGCGGGCCAGATGCGGAAAATCCGCCGCACGATAAAGCGTCGCGCATCGACGTGGCCGGTTTCAGCGTATTGGCGAAGCAACAGGCCGCCCACCAGAAAACCGCTCAGCGTGAAGAACAGATTGACGCCCTCGCGGCCGAAATTTTTCAGCGGATATTCGATGACCTGAATCAGGTAATTACCGGTTTGGACCGCGTGAAAGTGAAATCCCATCACCGCGATGATCGCGATGCCGCGGACGAAATCGAGTTCGATCGCCCGTCCCCGTGTCGTGGGCCGCGCCCCGCCGAAAAATTTCATGTTTTTCCCCTGTCATCTGGTGCAAGCGATCCCGCACTAGGGCATGGCCCTTTTTGCATCTTCCGTGGCTGCGTCCGTGTGTGCGCGCCAACTTCAAGACATTGGCCGACAACCTGTGCCGATGTGCACGGCTCTTGCCGTAACGAACTTGCATGGAACCCAGGTAAGCGCCAAAGCGCCAACGGGGGTCTATAGATAGGCACTTGCCGCCGTCGCCAGAACCCAGGCAATCGACGACGAATGCGGTCCAGGTAACTAACGTATTGGGAGATTCCCGCACAATGGCCCGATACGTGACCGTCCGCTGCAGACGGACGGCGAAACGACGGCGACGGGGGAGGGATCAGCAATGCGCCATCAGTATGCAACGCCCTGGATATGGATTTTTCTGCTTCCGCTTGCCTGGGACTACAAGGCCACTGACGCCAATGTAGGCCACCTCGCACAGTTCGTGTTCGTGGTCCCGGCGTTCGCCGCCGGCCTCGCGCTGTTGCTGGTCGCGCCGCGCTTTCGCGAGCGTTCGCGGCTGCGCTCGGTCGTCACCGCCAGCATGCTGCTATGCGTGTTCGGCAGCGTGGTGGCCCAGTTCGTGCAGGATAACGACGTCGGCAACTATCTGCGCACGCTGCTGCCCTTCGTGCTGTTCCTGCTCGGCTACCTCGTGGCATGCCGGCCGTGGAGCGAATCGCGCCTCTCCCAGTTCGAACGTGCGCTGTTCGTCGCCAATCTGATTAGCGCCGTGTTCACCTTCGTCTACGGCCTGGCGACCAGCGGCGATCTCGAGGAAGTGCGCTACCGCATCATCTCCGTGACGTTGCTCGGTTTGCAAGCCGTGCTGCTGCACGAGTTCGTCGTGGCGCGGCGCTTCTCGCTGTTCAACGTGAGCGTGTTCGCCGGCACCGTCGTCGTCGAATTGCTGAGCGTGACGCGCAGCCTGCTGCTCGGCACGGTGCTGCTGTTCCTGCTCGCCGTGGCGCTGAGCGCGCCGACACTTCAGCACATCTGGCGCGCGTTCGGCCGCAGCATCGTGGTCGGCGTCGTGCTGGCCGCGATAGCCGGCGTCGCGGTCGTCAGTTTCCCGACCGTCGCCGAACACTGGACGCAGCGCATTTTCGCGTCCGCGGAAACGGAATCGGGCAAGGATCCGACCACCATCACGCGTCTCGCGGAAATGCGCGACCAGTACGATCAGGTGACAGAATCGCCGTCCACCGTGCTGTTCGGCGAAGGCTACGGCCACTATTACCGCTACTCGCCGGCCTATCTGCCGGATCTCGCCGGACAGATCTCCGACGAAGATTTTTACGCGATCCACGAATGGGCCGCCGGCCACAATTTCTGGGTCTACCAGTTCTTCGCGGGCGGACTGCTGTTCGGCATCGGCATGCCGTTGGCGACGCTGGCGGCGCTGGCAATCTGCTTCTTCTCGTATCGCTACTGGCGCGCGGTGGTGCCCGACGCGCCGATGCTGCCGGTGCTCGGGCGCGCCATCATGCTGTTCGCCGCGTTGCCGGCCACGTCGATCGGCGGCAATCCGCTCGGACCACGTTTTTCGGGCCTCGTATTCGGCATCGCGCTCGGCCTGATGATCGCCACGCACTCGCGCTTGCAGCGTGCGTTGCCGGCGCGCGTGAGACGCCCGCGCAGACCGCCGAATTGGCGGCCGGGCGTGATGCCCGATCTACCGGGTCGCATCCAGCCCGGCATGGGGCGTGCCGACCTGCCCGCCGCGCTCGGCGCGTCGCGCGGCTCGAACGACTCACGCGATGGACGTGACGTACGCGATACCCGCGATACCCGAGCTTCTACTTCATTCGGCGCGCTCGTGCCCCACACTTCGCCGACGCCAGGCGCCAACCGACCGACTATCGCCCGATGAAAATCCTCCATCTGCTTGCCAGTGTCGATCCCTGCGCGGGCGGTCCCGTCGAAGGCGTGCGCCGTAGCGGTATCGCGATGCAGGACGCCGGTCACGACATCGAAGTCGCCACCTGCGATGCGCCCGGCGACGCCTACCTCGCCGCGTTTCCGTTCGCGGTGCACACCTTCGGTCCGACGCAAAGCCGCTATGGCCACAACCCGCGTCTCGCACCGTGGCTCGCCGCCAACGCGAAACGCTTCGACGCGGTGATCGTGCACGGTCTGTGGCAATACCACGGCTTCGCGGCATGGAAAGCGCTGCGCAACAGCGAGGTGCCTTATTACGTCTACGTGCACGGCATGCTCGACCCGTGGTTCAAAGAGACTTATCCGCTCAAGCACATGAAGAAGTGGCTCTACTGGCCGTGGGCCGAGTACCGCGTGCTGCGCGACGCACACACCGTCATCTTCACGACGGAAGAAGAACGCACGCGCGCGCGTCAATCGTTCTGGCTGTATCGCGCGAATGAGCGGATCGTGCCGTTCGGCACGACCGTGCCGCCGCTCGACGCCGCACCGCTGCGCGAAGCTTTCCTGCAAGCGGTGCCCGGTCTGCGCGGCAAACGCATCGTGCTGTTTCTCGGCCGTGTGCATGCGAAAAAAGGCTGCGATCTGCTGATCGACGCGTTCGCACGCGTGGCGGGCCGCGACCCGGCGCTGCATCTGGTGATCGCCGGTCCCGACGAAAGCGGTTGGGGCGTGACGCTGCGCGCACAGGCCCAGGCGGCCGGCATCGCGCATCGGCTGAGTTTGCCCGGCATGTTGCAGGGCGATCTCAAGTGGGGTGCGTTCCATGCGAGCGACGTGTTCGCGCTGCCCTCGCATCAGGAAAACTTCGGCGTGGCGGTGGCCGAAGCGCTGGGTTGCGGACTGCCCGCGCTGATCTCCGACAAGGTCAACGTGTGGCGCGAAATCGAAGCGGACGGCGCAGGCCTGGTGGCGCCCGACACCGTCGACGGCACCGAGAAGAATCTGCTGCGCTGGCTCGACCTCGACGACGCCGCGCGCGAACAGATGCGTGCGCAAGCGACTCGCACGTTCAATGCGCGCTTCCGGATCGAGACGATGGTGAGCGCGTTGACGGCGCTGCTGGAAACGAAGGGCGCGCCCGTCGATGAGCGGGACGACCCGACGCCGCTCGCCACGCTGTGCGAAGCGACCCAGCAAAGCCGCTAGGCCCGCGTTAAAAAACACGGCCCAAAAAAGTAAGGCGCGCTCACTGCGCGCCTTACTTTTTCCAACGCTCACCCGACCCGATTCAACCGCACGAAGGCGTCACTGCTCCTTCATCAACGACGTCAGCGTCGACGCCGCGATGGGTAGCACCTCGACCTGCGGCGTCGCCTGAATCGACATCATCGCGCTGTTGGCCGCTTCCGCCCGCGTGTTGCCGACGATATCCGGCACATCGAGCTGACGCACCAGATGACCCGCGAGCCGCAACGACAACGCGGCGATCGTGATGGTCGGGAAGTTCGCGCCGACCGTCGGAAACACCGAACTGCCGCCCACATACAGATTGCTGATGCCATGCACCTTGCAATCGCGATCCACCACACCTTCGCGCGGCGAGTCGTGCATGCGTGTGGTGCCCATGTGGTGCCACGTGCCCTCCAGCTTCGTCGGCCATGCGCGGCCTTCGAGCGGCGCGTCGAGTTGCACGTCGGCGACGCCGGCCAGTTGCAGCTCCTGCGCGAGCAGCGCGAAGGTTTTGTCGAACGTGCGTTGCACCTGGTCGCCCAGACGCCACTCGACCCGCACGCGCGGCATGCCGAAGCGGTCGCGTTTATCGGCCGACAGCGTGACGCGGCTATCCGGATCGGGCACGGCTTCGACGATCGCCTGCAGCGTCACGTCGGTGATCAGCGCAGGCCATTGCAGCAGGCGCGTCAACCCGTAACCCACGGTATCCAGCGGATGCGCGATCATCGTCTCGATGTCCCGCTTCAAACTGCGCCCGGGCTGATCCTTCTGCAACAACGCTTCCTTGCAATGGATCAGCGCTTCGGAACCCGCGCTGCCCTCGCCGTACCATTTCGAATAGAGCCACACGCGGGAATTCAGCAGCTTCTCGCGCGCCATCCATTCCTGCTTCGGCGCGAACTGCGACGAGATCTTCGTGCCGTGCGCCGACACCGCGGCGTTCTGGTAGTGGTACTTGATGTCGTACAGCTTGTTGCGCGCGTTGCCCGGACGAAAGCGGACCTTGCCCGACATCATGCGCGGATGATCCATGAAGTAGCGGCCCACCAGATCGTGCGCATTGCCGAGGCCGGCCGCCTGCACGTCGTTCGACGCGAGCAGCAGGCGCGCATTTTCGATCCCGCCGGTCGCCAGCACGAAAATCTTCGCCTGCATCGTGAGGCGGCGGCCACTGATCGTGCCGACTTTCACGCCGGTAATCGTGGTGCCGTCGGCGTTGGCGTCGATATTCAACACGTTCGCATGCAGGTACACGCGCACCCGCGACGATTGCGACAGCTCGTCGCGATACACCTTGCCGAAACGCACCGGCGGGCTGAACTGCGCGACCGTGTCGCGCATGTCGCCGGTCGAGAGCGGCAGGCGGCGCACGTCGGGACGGCCGATCTCGCGTTCCCAGTAAGCGGGGTCGAAATTCTGCGGGCCGAGCTTCAGCAGTTCATGCGTGCGCGCGTAGTACGGCGCGAGTTCGTCGAGACCGAACGGCCAGCCGCTGTGCGCAATCCAGTCGCGCTTCTCGAAGTCCCACGGATCGAGCGGACGGCACCAGCCACCCCAACAGTTGCTGCTGCCGCCAAAATAACGGCTGCGCGAGCCATCCGCGAACGAGTACGGTAAGCCGGCATTTTCGCCGCGATAGAGGTCGCGCGTTTCGTCGTCGGGACCGAAGCCGCCGCTCTCGAGCATGCAGGCGTCCACGCCCGCCCTCGACAGTTCGAGCGCCAGCGTAATGCCGGCCACGCCCCCACCGATAATGCAGACCGTCGTGTCAATGACCGTGTTCTGAGCAACCGTACGAGTGTCGATAAACATCCCCTGCTCCCGTCTTCTTCATGCATTTCCGGCGTGCGTCCCTGGCGCTTGCCGACCCGCCCGGATCGGCCAAGCAGACTCACGCGCGCGTCGCGACCCGGCGCCGTCGGCGTCGCCGCGGGCGTCGACCGGACGGCATCGGCGTTCCCATGGCGGCGCCCGGCATGTTCCGGACAGCACGACTTCGGCCTCCTCAGCGTAAAAACGCTGCGGTTCTATGTCTGTGGTTCAGGTCACTGAAGTAAACCGTTTCCGAATGAAACGGCACGGATTGCCGCCATACACGCCCTCGGCTTCGAGCGAACGATGCACGACCGACAACGGCGTCACCACCGCCGAACGGCCGATCGTCACACCCATCTGCACGACGCACTTCGAGGTGATCCACACCCCGTCTTCAATAACGATCGGCGCGACCTGTAAATCCATCGTGCCGCTCATATCGTGCGACCCAGCGGTCAGGAACGTGCCTTGAGAAATGCAGACGTTCGAGCCGATGCGGATCGGCGCCTGGTTGTAGATCCACACGTCCACGCCGAACCAGCACTTGTCGCCCACTTCGAGATTCCAAGGCGCCTTTACGCGGATCGGATGCACGAACCGGCAACCGTTGCCGATCTTCGCGCCGAACAGGCGTAGCAGCGCGACGCGCACCGCCGACAGCGGTAGCAGTTTGTTGTTGATCACGCAAGCTTCGAGCACGAACCAGATCAGTTCGATCAGCGGGCCGCGCGCCGCGCGATAGTTGCCTTTTCCAGCGAGACTCAGGTCGATGACACGACCTGTTTCGTGCGCCTCTTCGGCTTGCGGAGCACATCCGATCTGCGGATCGTCGGCAACGTTACCCATCAGCTTTCTCCGAACCACGAACGGTGGTAAACAGATTGCAGGCCACACTGCAGTTTCCTTACATTATGTTGCGGCGCCTTGCGCGACTTTGTGGCGTGGCCGTGTGGGCAAGCGTTTTGGCGGCTACGCGCGGCATGGATGGCGCACGATAGCTGTACCGTGACCGCATCACCCGGGGGACCACAATGAACAACTCGCTTCGGCAACCCGCCACCTGGCTGTTTCTCGCACTCAGCGCAAGCGTCGTACCGGCACTCGCATTCGCGCAGAACAATCCCGCGCCGGCCGCACCGGCCGCTAACGCCGGCACGAGGTACGGCACCCTCCCGCAAGCACCCGTCGATCGTCGCGCCAAACAGCGCACCAGCGAACAAACCCTGCTCGGCGCACCGCGTCCGTACGGCACCGCCGACATGCAGCAAGGCGATACGGACGACGCGCAACGCACCGCCCTGCTCAACGAACAACGCATGACCGTGCTGGGTGGCGGGCAAGGCGCGCAACCCGCGCTCGGCAGGGGCAACGGCAAGGCGCCTGCGCCCGGCGCGGCGCAACTGCGGGTGGCCGACCAGGCAGGACCGCAACTCAAGGCCGCCGACGGGCTGACGCCCGAAGGCGCCGTGAAGAACACGTACGCCGATCCGTACGCAACGGGCAAGCACGCCGTCTATCGTTCCCCGTGGTAAGTGCGCATTCATGACGTGGGCCGCTTGCCGGATCAATCCGGCGCGGCTTCCTCCGCCGTGGCCGGTTTGCGCCGGCGCCGGGCCGCCGCGGTCGAATGCCGAGCACCGAAAAACGGCGCTTCGGCTTTGACCCGTTCGCGTGGTGCGTCTTCACGTCCACCCAGGCGCTCCTCGAACGTGCGGATCGTCGCCTCCGGCGAGAGCGCACGCTCCGCATAACTGCGCGCGGCCTTGCCGAGTGCCGCACGACGTTCGGCATCGCCCGCGAGCATGGTGAGCGCCGCCACCAGCGCCTTGGCTTTGTCCGGCGGCACCACCACACCGCGCGGCGCGACCGCTTCGTAGAGCGCCGTGCCGCGACGCGCCATGGCCACGGTCGCACGGCCGCTCGCGAACATGCCGGTGAGCTTGGACGGCATCACCAGATCCGCCGCGTCGCCGCGTTGCGGCAGCACGTGAATGTCGGCGAGATTGAGTAATTCGTTCAGACGCTCGGTGGGCTGCAACGGCATGAAAATGCAGTTGCTCAAGCCCGCGCAACGTTCGAGCAGACTTTCGCGCGCCGCGCCGCTGCCGCAAAAAACGAACGTGAGATCGGTCCGCTCGGCCAGCATCACGGCCGCGTCGGCGAGCGTTTCGATCCCCTGCTTCGCGCCCATGTTGCCGGAGTACAGCACCACCTTCTGCCCGGCGGGAATCCCCAGTTCACGGCGATAGTCGCTGGCGCGCGAGAGCGGAAAAATCGCCGACACGTCGACCCAGTTCGGCAGGCAAACAATGCGCGAAGGCGCCACACCCTTGGCCGCCGCGCGCGCGCTCATCTGCCGCGTGATCGACGACACTGCATCGAACCGCCGCAACAGCGTGCTTTCGATCCAGCGCGCAAAACGCGCGCCGCGCGGGCTTTTCAGCAGGCCCAGTTCGAATGCCGCGTCGACCTCGTAGTCCTGAATGTGCAGCCATGCGCGCGCGCCAGTGACGCGTGCGAGCGTCAGCGCGGCGGGCGCACACATCAAGGTGGGAGCGATCAGCATGACCGCGTCGGGACGCCATACGGCCTGCCAGGCAATCAAGGGAAGCGAGCTGAGCGCGAAGCTCGCGAGGTGCACCATGCGCTTCAGGCCGCTCGGCCGCGACGGCACCCACAGCGGTGCGCGCCACAGCGATACGCCGTCGCGCATTTCGCGCTGATAGCGCCACGCCGCGTAGCCCGCCGTCACGCGCCACTCCGGGTAATAAGGCGGTGCGCACACCACACGCACCTCGTGCCCCCTGCGGGCTAGCAGCACGGCCATTTCCGCCGTGTACTTGCCTGTCCCCGTCAGTTCCGGCGCGTAGTTGATGCCGTAGATCAGGATCTTCATTATGGCTGCCAGAACAGGTTAGGGCTTCACAGGCGCGACGCCGCAACAGCGCGCGTCAATCGCTCAACATCAGGGCACAGCCTCGGGCAATATTCGCGGCGGCCGACGGCGGATCGAAACGGCGGATCACGTCCATGCAACGATGTGCGGTGCCGCCGGCGTCGGCGAAGGCTTCCATGGCCTTGAGCATCGTGCGCTGCAAGCCGGCCACGTCGCCCGCTGTAAACGCATAACCGCTCACGCCGTCGATCACCAGTTCCGGCACGCAACCGCAACTCTCGCTGACCACCGCCGGGCAACCGTGCGCGAGCGCCTCGTTGACCACCAGCCCCCACGGTTCGCTATAGCTCGGCAGCACCATGCAGGTCGCGCCGTAGTACTCGCGCGTGAGCGGCTCGTCCTGCAAACTGCCGGCGAACGTCACCGCGTCTTCGAGCGCGAGCTCGGCCACCTTCGCATGCAGCACCTCGGCCATCGGTCCGGTGCCGACAATGCGCAGCTTCGCCGCGGGAATACGCCGCCGCAAACCGGCGAACGCTTCGATCAGCGTGCCGATGCCCTTTTCTTCCGAGAGCCGGCCTACATACAGAAACACCGGCGGATTACCGGCACGCGCGGCGACCCGCTCGACCAGCGCACGCTCCGGCGAAAACGAGCCGGGTAGCGCGGCCGCCTGGCACGGCACGAAGATCTTG
This sequence comes from Paraburkholderia sp. BCC1876, assembly GCF_902833695.1. Classification (NCBI taxonomy): domain Bacteria; kingdom Pseudomonadati; phylum Pseudomonadota; class Betaproteobacteria; order Burkholderiales; family Burkholderiaceae; genus Paraburkholderia; species Paraburkholderia sp. BCC1876. The sequence goes on from NZ_CADFGI010000007.1 coordinate 195,482, forward strand.
TCGCGCTTCGCCCCGAGCGACAGCAGATACTCGCGGCTGCGTTCGCCGAAACCGAAATAGCCGTCGCACAGCGAGAAAAACACCCGCTTCGGGATCGACGTGAGCAGCTTCTTGGGCCGGTCGCGCGCGGTGGAATCGCAAAAAACCGCGCGCCGTTTGCCGGTCACGATGCACGCCGCCAGCATCGCCCAGTATTCCGGGCGGTGATAACCGGGCAGCACGATCAGATCCGACTTGGCGCGCAGCACTTCCCACGTGAGCCGGGCGATCAGCTTCATTCTCGGCACGTCTTCGTAGCAGCCGTCGAAGAGTTTCTGCATCGGATAACGATGGAACGAGTAGTCCACGTCGGAGAAGCCGATCCGGTCATGCTCGGTATCGGCGATCTGCACCATCGAATAGCGGATCGCGCCCGACGCCGAGATGTTATGCAGGGCGGAGAACACCACACCCTTATGGCGCGACCATACGACGTTGTGGAAGATCGTGACTGACGCGGTCATGTGTATGCCACTCCAAAAAAGTCGTCCATGCATGCGTGGCGCGGTCCGCGCACGCACTGCGTTTGAGGCATTGCCAACAGCCGCTGTCGCGCGGCTATGCCTGCAACGCGGCGGCGCTCGAGCCGGCGTGCAGTTCGACGAATTCCCTATACGTGGCCGCGATACCCTCTTCAAGCCCGATCGTTGCGCGCCAGCCCATCTGCGCGAGCCGCGAGACGTCGAGCAGCTTGCGCGGCGTACCGTCGGGTTTCGACGCGTCGAACACCAGTTCGCCTTCGAAGCCCACCACCTTGCAGATGCATTCGGCCAGCTCGCGAATCGACAGATCCTCGCCGACGCCGACGTTGAACAGCCCTTCCGTCACGTTGTGTTCCAGCATGAACAAGGTCGCGGCGGCCAGATCGTCGACATGCAGAAACTCGCGGCGCGGCGTGCCCGAGCCCCACACCGTCAAGCTCGCCGCGCCGCTCAGGCGCGCTTCGTGCGCCTTGCGCAGCAGCGCCGGCAACACGTGGCTGCTGGCCAGGTCGTAGTTGTCGTTCGGGCCGTACAGATTGGTCGGCATCAACGCGACGTACTGCGTGTTGTACTGGCGGTTGTAGGCGTCGCACAGCTTGACGCCGGCAATCTTGGCGATCGCGTACGCGTCGTTGGTCGGCTCCAGCGGCGAGGTCAGCAGATACTCCTCGCGGATCGGCTGCGGACATTGCTTCGGGTAAATGCACGACGAGCCGAAGAACACCAGCCTCTCCACCTGCGCGCGATACGCCGCGTGAATCACGTTGGCTTCGATCACCAGGTTTTGATAGATGAACTCGGCCGGCCGCGTCGCGTTGGCGAGAATGCCGCCCACGCGCGCGGCGGCCAGCAGCACCACGTCGATCCGTTCGGTTTCGAAAAAGCGCTGCACGGCGGCCTGATCCGTGAGATCGAGCTCCGCGTGCGAACGGGTGATCACGTTCGGATACCCCGCGGCGGTGAGTTTCCTCATCAGCGCGGAGCCGACCATGCCGCGATGGCCCGCGACGAAAATGCGTGCTTGTTGGTTCATGGCCGTTACTCGTGATGTTCCAGCGCCGTGAATCCGGCCAGCGTGACCAGCGCGTCACGTCTCGCGATCTGATAGTCCGAGCGCACCATCTCCTTGACGAGCGACTCGAACGAGGTGGTCGGCTTCCAGCCGAGCTTCGCATGCGCCTTCGACGGATCGCCGAGCAGCGTCTCGACTTCGGCGGGCCGGAAGTAGCGCGGATCGACGCGCACGATCACGTCGCCGGGCGACATCTTGATCTCGCGCCCTTCGACCTTCTCGACAATGCCGACTTCATCCACGCCGCTGCCTTCGAAACGCACGGTCACACCCAGCTCCGCCGCCGCGTGCTGCACGAACTGCCGCACGCTGTACTGCACGCCGGTGGCGATGACGTAGTCCTCCGGCATCTCCTGTTGCAGCATGCGCCACTGCATCTCCACGTAGTCACGCGCATGGCCCCAGTCGCGCAGCGCGGACAGATTGCCGAGATAAAGCGTCTTCTGCATGCCGACCGCGATCCGCGCCACTGCGCGCGTGATCTTGCGCGTCACGAAGGTCTCGCCCCGCACCGGCGATTCGTGATTGAACAGAATCCCGTTGCACGCATAGAGCCCATAGGCTTCGCGGTAATTGATGGTGGTCCAGTACGCGAACAGCTTGGCGACCGCATAAGGGCTGCGCGGATAGAACGGCGTGGTCTCCGACTGCGGCACCTGCTGCACGAGGCCGTACAGTTCCGAGGTCGAAGCCTGATAGAAACGTGTCTTCTTTTCCAGCCCGAGAATCCGGATCGCTTCAAGAATCCGCAGCGCGCCGAGGCCGTCCGCGTTGGCGGTGTATTCCGGTTCCTCGAACGACACCGCGACGTGGCTTTGCGCCGCGAGGTTATAAATCTCGTCGGGCTCCACGCGTTGAATCACGCGCAGCAGGCTGGTGGAGTCGGTCAGATCCGCGTGGTGCAGAAAAAGCCGTTGGTCCGGATCGTGGGGATCGCGGTAAAGGTGATCGATACGGTCTGTATTGAACAGAGACGACCGGCGTTTGATGCCATGCACGTCGTAATTCTTGGCGAGCAGCAGCTCCGCCAGATACGACCCGTCCTGTCCGGTGATGCCGGTGATCAGCGCGACCTTGCGTTCCATGGAGCGACTCCTCGTGTGAGCTTTTAGATTTAAGTCCCGGCGCCCGCCGCCTGGTTGAAGGGTCCGCGGCGGGCTCCGTTGTCAACCTGCAATGCTGTCGTACCCGTAATACCCGCCCTGATAGCCCGAACCGAGGAACGCGCCTTCCTGCGGCACATCGGTCAGCAGCACCCCTCTGAGCCCGACCCCGCCGTTGCGCAGCCGCTTGGCCGTTTCGGCGATCTCGTTGAGCGGATGGCGGCCATGGCGCACCACCAGCAGCGTGGTGCCCGCGTGCTTGCCGATCAGCGTTGAGTCGGTCACCGCCAGCACCGGCGGCGTGTCGACGATCACGAGGTCGTAGTGCGATTTCAGTTCTTCGAGCATCGTTTCGAAACGCTTGCTCATCAGCAGTTCGGACGGATGCGACGGCAGCGTGCCCTTGGCGAGCACGTCGAGGCCCGGCAGCACGTCGCGCTGCACCATCGACATCAGATCGCCGCCGCTCAGCACGTCGGACAAACCAGGCTGATGGCCGATGCCGAAGTGCGAGTGCACGTCGCCGCGCCGCATATCGCCGTCGATAATCAGCACGCGCTTGTTCGCCGACGCCACCAGCGCCGCGAGATTCACGGACAGGAACGACTTGCCGGTATCGGGCCGCGAGCCGGTGATCATCACGACGTTGTTCTCGGCGTGATCGAGCGAGAGCTGCAACGAGGTGCGCAGATTGCGCACGCCTTCCACCGCGATATCTTCCGGCGCCTGTTGCGCGAGCACGTGCAGACCACGGCGGCGCAGCATGACGTTTTCCTGCAGACGCAACTGGGTCTGGCTGCGCGGCACGACCGCGAACACCGGTACGCCGAGCACCGCCTCGAGTTCGTCCGGGCGTTCCACGCCGCCGTACATCGCGCGCTTGAAGAAGGTCAGCAGAATGCCGAGCAGCAGGCCGCCGCCGAGCGCGATCAGAATCGCGATCACGCGCTTCGGCCGCACCGGTTCGTCAGGCGCTTCAGCGAAGTCCACCACGCGCACGCTACCGACCTGGCCGGCCTTGGCCACGCGCAATTGCTGCGCGCTGTTCAGCAGGTTGGTGTACAGCTCGGTGTCGACATGCACATCGCGCAACAGACGCAATGCGGTCTGCTCCGTGTCCGGCATCACCGCCACGCTGCGATTCATGTTGGCGGCTGCGCCTTGCAACGCGGCGATCTGTGCGTCGAGCGCGGCCACCGCCGGGTGATTCGCGGTGAAGCGTTGCGACATCTCAGCGCGTTGCTGTTGCAGATCCATCAACTTGGTCTTGTTGTCGACGATCTGCTGCAGCAGCAGACGGCTTTCTTCACCAAGGTCGACCGTGCCGTGCGTGTTGCGGAACTTGTTGTAGCGTTGCTCGGCGTCGTCGAGTTCCTTGCGCAAGCCCGGCAATTGCTGATCGAGGAAAGCCAGCATGTGCTCGGCTTCGGTCGAACGGCTCTCCACGTCCTGCTTGACGAATTCGCGCGCCATGCTGTTGACGATCGCGGCGGTCAGGCCGCTGTCGCCGCCTTCGAGACTCGCGCGGATGATGCCGGACTGCAGCGTGGTTTCCTGCACCACTAGCGCTTTCTGCAGGCGGTCCACCGTGCTCAGCGTCGACGCGCGCGTCAGTTCGTAACGCGAGCCGGGCGCGCCGACCAGCTTGTCGACGTGCAGCGCGATCGGGCCGTCGGCGGTATCGGTTTGCACCGTCTCGCCCACCTTGCCCGACAGGATCGCAATGCCGTTCTTGTCGCGCAGCACATATGAATTGTCGCTGCCGGCAATCAGCGTGAAGGTCGTGTCATACATCTCTTTCGAGGTGTCGAACTGCGACACCGTGATGCTCTCGTCACCCCATGCATAACCCGACAGGTTGATGAACTGCGGCAGCTTGAATCCCCACTGCCCGTTCACCAGCCCCGCGATCATGCCGCCGATCAGCGGCATGTAGCGCGGCGCGGCCGAAATGTCGAGGTGCAGCGTCTTGACGGTTTCTTCCGTGACGAGCCGCGACTTCAGCAACTCGATCTCGGCGGCGGTCGACGGTTTGGTGTCGAACATGCCGGTGAGCGGCGGCAACGAATCCTTGCCGTTCGCGTTGTTGTTCGCCGTCTTGTCCTCGACATGGAACAGCACATCCGCGCGATACGTCGGCGGCGCGAGGAAGGCGTACGCGCACCCCAGCGCGAGCGCGATCAGCGTCACCATCACGATCGTGCGCCAGCCGCGCACGATCGTTCGCAGATAGTCCGACAAGTGCAGCTCGTCCGGTCCGGACACGTCGGTGTAGCGATTTTCGAAGTTGATTGCCATTTTCTTCACCCAACAAAGCCCGGCGGTTCAAGGTCAATTTGTACGTTTTTTATTTCGCAAGGACAGCGCCCGTCACGGCCGCGTTGATCGCCGGCAGCAGCAGGTTCAGCACACGGTTGAAGCGGACCAGTCCGCCCTGGCCGACATACACGACGTCTTTCGGTTGCAGCTCGAACTGATTGGCGAGCAGCATCGACACCGGCGACGTGGCGTCGAGGTGATAGACCTGCGGCGAATCGCTCATCGAGTTACGGATCACGAACAACTGGCGAGCCGCCGCCGTGTTCGAATCGAAACTGCCGCTGTCGGAAATGGCTTGCGACAGTGTCAGCGAGCCGTTGCGCATGGGCAGAATGGTCGCGGGCTTGTTGACCTCGCCCATCACGTACACGCCGCTGTCTTCACGCGAGGCCACGCGCAGCATGTCGCCCGCTTGCAGATAGATGTCCGACGGATTGCGGCCGCGTTTGATCAGATCGTCCACATTGATCTGATAGGTGACGCCGTTGCGGATCAGATCAACGCGGCTGCGGTCCGCATTCGGGCTGAAGCCGCCACCCTGGCTGATCGCCATGGTCAGCGACATCGGAATGTCGTTGAGCGATTGCGCGCCAGGAGTGCGCACTTCGCCGTCCACGTAGACCTGCGCGTTACGGAACGAGGCGACCCGTACCGTCACTTCCGGCTTCTGATACACGTTGCTCAGACGGCGATGCAGTTCCTTCTGGATCGCCGCGACGTCCTTGCCGGCCACATGCACGGTCCCGGCGTACGGAAACTGCACGTCGCCGCTTTCGTCGATCAGAAAGCCGGGCGCGGCGTCCGTGGTCTTGGCGTTCTGCGCGGGTTGCCCGAGCGCGGCGGCCAGTTCCGGGTGATCCCACACGACGATCTGCAGCACGTCGCCCGGGCCGACCTTGTACGCGGTCGGCTTGCCGAACAGCGCCACGGTCTGAGGCGGCAGCGTCGTGGACGTCTGCATCGTGTTCATCTTGCGCAGCAGCGCGAGATTGATATCGGTGATCGGGATCTGCTGTTGCGCCGAGGGATCGGTGCTGTAATCCCCACCCGTGTCCTGAATGGCGGCCGGCGTGATCATCCGTTGGCCCGGAACGCTTCCGCATCCGGACAGCAGTGTTGCAGTAGCGAAAACCAGGAGACTTCCCGTGCGTATACCAAGCGAGCTCATGATGTTTCCTCCTTGCGCCACGGCGTTGGTCCTCAGAGGAGGTCGCGCCAAGCGTGCTTGTTAACTACTTCTTAGTAAGCGTTTCGATGCACCAGTCCGGCAACGATCGTCGCGCCGATGATCCGCATGTCGAGTGCGAACGACCAATGCCCCAGGTAATACAGGTCATGTTCGACGCGACGCTCCATCTTTTCGATGCGGTCCGTTTCGCCACGAAAACCATTGATCTGCGCCCAACCCGTAATGCCCGGTTTGATGCGGTAGCGATTGATGTAGCCGGCAACCACTTTCTGATAGAGGTCGTCGTGCTCGAGCGCATGGGGACGCGGTCCAACGACCGACATGTCGCCACGCAACACGTTAAAAAATTGCGGCAGTTCGTCGAGGCTCGTGCGGCGCAGGAAAGCGCCCACTCGCGTGACGCGTGCGTCATGGCGCGTGGCCTGGCTGATCGTGCCTTTGGCCTCGGTGTGCAGACGCATCGAGCGAAACTTGTAGATCGTGAAGACGCGGCCGTCGGCGCCCTTGCGCTTCTGCTTGAACAGCACCGGTCCGCGCGACGAGCATTTCACCGCGAGCGCGATCGCCAGCAGAATCGGCGCGAGACCGAGCAGCGCGCTGGCCGCGAACAGGCGGTCGAAGATTTCCTTCTTCAGCATGGAACTGGCCGAGAGCGGCGACGCCACCAGATTGATCGCCGGCACGCCGAGCAGATCGATCACGCCGCTGCCTTCGAACAGCGCGAGGCTGCGCACGTCCGGCATGAAGCGGATATTCACCAGGTCGTCGCGGAACTCGCCGATCAGCGAGCAGATCAGCGGCTCTTCGGTAAGCGAGAGCATCAGCCACAACTCGTGGACGTCGTTGGTGCGGATGTACTCGGCGAGCGCGTCGACCTTGTCGAACACCGGTACGCGCGCGGCGGTCACGGGCGCCACGTCCGGGCGCGTGTTGTACACGGCGGTCGCGCGAAAACCGGTGGTCGGCGCGGAGTCGATACGGCGCAGAATCGCGTCGCACTGCGAGCCGCTACCCACAATCGCGACCTGATGCAGATTCATGCCGGCGCCGCGCGCACGCGCCAGCGCGGCATGGGCGATCAGCCGGTAGGCGATCATCAGGCCGCCGGTCACCGCGGTCCAGTACGAGAACCACAAACGCGACACGAAGTCCGCGCGATGCAGCGAATACATCAGCACCAGTGCCGAGGCTTGCACCATCAGCCAGGCGAGCGAAACCTGACCGGCCAGTTGAAGCTTGGAGCGGCCGCGCCACGATTCATAGACCCCGAAAGCCGGGAAGATGGCCAGTGCGAACGCGGCGCAAAACATCACGAGCGCCCAATAGAACCCGGTTTGAGCGAGGTAATCGAAGCGGATCTGCGACGCGACCGCCGCCCCCGCCAACACCAACGCGACATCGAAAACTCGCGCGAGCAAATCCTGAAACTTGCGCATTTTGCTTACCTCGTTCCTGACGTTCTTGTTCGCGAATGAGTCCTGGCCTTATTGCTGACGAACGCTGCCGGATCGGGCGCTGGCCCGCCCGATTCCCCTGCGATGAGAAGACGCGGAACGACCCGCGTTTTCTCACGGGCAGCGGCCGTAGTTGTCGTTGAACCTCACAATGTCGTCCTCACCGAGATAGGTGCCGGACTGGACTTCAATGATTTCGAGCGGCACCTTGCCCGGGTTTTCGAGCCGGTGGCGGGTGCCGAGTGGAATGAAGGTCGATTCGTTTTCGCTCAGCAGGAACGTCTCTTCGCCACGCGTGACGAGCGCCGTGCCGCGCACCACGACCCAGTGTTCGGCGCGGTGGTGATGCAGTTGCAGCGACAGTTGCGCGCCCGGTGAGACGACGATGCGCTTGACCTGGAAGCGCTCGCCGTGATCGATCGAATCGTAGAAACCCCACGGGCGACGGACCTTGCGATGCGCGTCGGCTTCGGGCGCGTGCTGCGCCTTGATGCGCGACACCAGCCCCTTGACGTCCTGCACGTGCGAGCGGTCGACTACCAGCACGGCATCGGCGGTTTCGACCACCACGACGTTGGTGGTGCCGACGCAGGCGACCAGCCGGCCTTCGGAGTGCGCATAGCTCGACACCGCACCTTCGAACGTCACGCGACCGCGCCCGGCGTTGCCGTTGGCGTCTTTGTCCATCGCGGCCCAGACGGCGTCCCACGAACCGAGGTCGGACCAGCCCGCGTCGAGTTTGACGACGACGCCGGAGGGATTCGACGGTGCGGTTGTGCTGGCACTTGCGGTCGGGTTCGCGGCGATGTCGCTCACGTTCGAGCCGTCCGCCGATTCCGTTGCGGGCGCATCGGTCTCGGTCAGCCGTTCCATCACCGCGTAGTCGATCGAATCGGCCGGTGCGCTCAGAAACGCTTCCAGCAACGGACGGAAATACGCGCCGTCCGTCTTGCCGCCGGTGAAGGCGCGCTCGCACGCCGAATGCATGTCCGGCTGCAAACGCTTCAGCGTGTCGAGCCACACACTAGCCCGCACGATGAAGATGCCGCTGTTCCACCAGTAGGTTCCCGCCGCCACGTATTGCGCCGCGATTTCTTCCGCGGGCTTCTCGACGAAACCGTCGATCGCGTGGCTGCCGTCGCCCAATGCAGCGCCGATACGGATATAACCAAAGCCGGTATCGGGCCGCGTCGGCGGCACCCCCAGCGTGGCGATCGCGCCTTGCTCCGCGTAGCGCGCCGCGCTTTCCAGCGCGCCCTGCAACGCGGCGATATCCGCAATCGAATGATCCGCCGGCATCACGATCAGAATCGCGTCGTCGCCGTCCGCGCACGCAAGCGAGGCCGCCAAGGTCAACGCGGGCGCCGTATCGCGGCGCGCCGGTTCGACCACCAGCCGTGCTTCGACGCCGTTGGCGTGCAGTTGCTCGGCGATCACGAAGCGGTGTTCCTCACCGCACACGATGATCGGCGCAGCGTCGACCTTCCAGCCGGACGGAAAGCCGTTCATGCGACGCGCGGTGGCTTGCAGCAGCGAATCGGAACCGACCACGTCGATCAACTGCTTCGGATAGTTCTCGCGCGACACGGGCCACAGCCGCGTGCCCGAACCACCGGCGAGAATCACCGGGACGATGCGCGCACAGCGCGCTCCGGCCGCTTCGGTAACTGCACCGTTCGGCCCGGCCGACGCAGCGCTCACAACTCCCTGGGTCAACATAGTTCCAATCCTTATCGTTCTCTAAAATCGACGGAAATACTTTCCGCAGGCCACGCGACGCGCGGCCTTGTGGCTGGCCTTGTCTGCGCTATTCGCCGACCATGCGGCGGCTTTGAATCCGGAACTCGGTGGGAGAAATTCTCATCCGCTTGCGGAACACTTTCGCGAGGCGGTCACCGTTGCCCATGCCGGTGCGCCGCGCAATCTTGTCGACCGGCAATTCCGATTCGGTCAGCAGACTGCAGGTCACCGCAAGGCGTTCGTGCAACAGAAAACTCGAGGGCGTGATGCCCATTTCCATCTTGAAGCGACGTAGAAAGTTGCGTTCGCTCATCGCGGCGAATTGCGCGGCGTCGGCGATCGAAATGGACTGCTGGCAGTTTTCCTGCAGCCAGCGAGCCGCCGCGCGGACCTTGTCGCCGGGGCTCAGGCCGCCGTCTTCGCCGAGCAGCGGCGCGAGGTTCGAGCAGGAATCGGCGAGCAGGCGTTCGGCCACCGTGCGCGCCGCACCGCCGCCCAGATCGCGTTTGATCATGGCGAGCGCGCTGCGCATCGATTCGAGGCGGTCGCCGGCGTCGGCGTTGGGGTTTGCGTTGGTGCTGGCGTTCGTGCCGGATTCTGTTGGACGCGTGGTGGCCGATTGCTGGCCGAATTCGCCGCTCTCTTTGCCGTCGGGCAGGTAAGCGGCGTCGAGTAACGCGCGCCCTTCGGCGATCGGCCGGATCATGCCGGTGTTGCGGCGCACCCGGCGCAACCAGGCGATCAGGCGTTCGTCGCCGGCGGCAGCGAAGGCGCCTTTGCCACCCGCCACGTACAACGCATCGAAGCCGCCGTAATGCCTCGCGTCGAGCCCGTCGGTCCAGACCCGCAGCGCGGACGACGAAGTCACCATGCCGCCGTCGGCCGACAGGAACGACACGTCGTACAGCCAGCCGCCAGAGCCGGACGAAGCCAGTTCGTTCGCCACCTGAAACACCTCGGCAACGACGCCCGCGCCTTGCAGCGAACAGTCGTTGAACATCAGTATCGCGATGCGACGCATTCCCTTGTTCGGAGCGTGCACCCAGCGCAGCATTGCAGACTCGAGACTCGCGCAGGTCATAGTCATCCTCGTCATAAAACGGATCTACTTTTCACCTTGAACGGCCACACAGAGAGGCCGGCTCTGTGCAGTGCATCATAGTCACCGTAAATCAAGCATTTAGCCGCCATGACCGATAGAGCAGACATGTTGGCGTGCGAATGGGGTGACCAGCCAGTGATTTTCGGAACAATTCTTCCCGGTCCGAATTTTCAGCGAATTAATTGCCGATTCGACATATGAAAGAATTGGCGTTCTGCGAATGTTAATGCAAATAAAAACGCCATTTCGTTCGCCAGCACACATACGGCAACCACTCGAAATACCGAAGCTACAATTTATTTTCAACCGACATTTGACCGTTTTTAAGCCGTTTTTTCTTGTGATAAATGATAAGCGAGTACAATTTGCTTTGCTGCTTCAGCATTCACCTGCCTGACGCCAATTCGACTTTCTTCTGACGATACAAACAGGGAGCCGCATTAACGAAAAGCATCGCCTAATATAAGCACTTCACAGCGCTGCAAAATTATTTAATTGGTTGTTATTGGATCGGCTGAATATAAAAGCAACGATTAATGTTTCAAACGTGAAACACGGTAAAAAGACTGCTTTAACGAACCCGGCAATAGACGGGCCAATGGCGGAATGTGTCGGCTGCAAGACGGTAGATTTCCGCCAGGGGATTGCGGAAATACACTATGTTGTTTGCGCAACACCTCGACGCGCGAAGCCGGTCGAGGCGGGTTCGACCTGGTGCGCTAGCAGTCCGCCGACGAATTCGCGCACGAAGAACCAGACGGGGAACACATGTCGAACGGATGCGAAGATCGCGCGCGGCGAACGCTCGCCAGCGCCTGGGGCACTCATGGACGGGCCTTGCGTGCGGCTACCTCGATGGCGGCTGTCATGCTGTCTATGTTCTGCGCAGTGCAGTGCAGCGCGTCCGGCGCAGCGCCGGACGCCAACATCGCGAAGGCCGGGGAGAAAGCCGAGTTCAGCGCCGACGGCAGGAAGTGGGCCACGTGCGCGGCGGAAAACGGCGTCTGCCGATTCGGCGGCACGCGCGACGTGCTGTACGGCACGCCCGAACAGCACGTCGTGAAATCTTTTTCAGGCAGTGCCGACTGCAATAACGGCGTGTTCGGCGATCCGGCGCCCGGTGCCGACAAGCGCTGCGCGGTCGCGCTCACGGAGCGTCGCGCGGACGCGGCGGGCAGCAATGCGTCTGCTCCAGTCAGCGACCGAAGCACGACGCTGGCCAGCTCACCCGCCGTCGCGGCAACCGAACTGAAAGCGCCGCCCGGCCAGGGCCTGCGCTGTTCCGCGCCGACCTCGCAAGTCAGCACGACAGCCGACGGCGCATTGCTCGAAGCCGACACACCGAGCGACGGCACGCGCCTGTTCGCTGTCACGCGGCCGTTCGCGCTGGTGTTCGTCACGCGCCCGACGCAAGCCGACACGCTTGTCTGGCAGATGCGCGATAGCTGGAACGCCGTGCGCGCCAGCGGACGCTTCGCCGTGCCAGCGGGCGCGACGCTCTCTACACTGAGTTGCGCGTCCACGGTAGCCGGCTACTTCGCGGTCTCCGCGTCGCTGGAACGCGCGCATGGACAACTCGAATCGCGCGGCACGCGTCCCGCCGGTATCGCAACGTTCGGCGTGCTGCCCGACACCGCGTCCGCGCTGCCCGCAGTGCGCTTTCCCGCTGAAGATCTGCATCGCTTCGGCGGCCAGGGCACCGCCTATCTCGCGCCGGGACAGCATTGCTGCGACGGCGACGGCTACCGTCCGGTCTATACCGCGCTCGGCTTGTCGTGGGTCAACGACAACCGCAACTGGTACGTCGAAGAGCCGAAGCAAAGCGGCACGTTCAATGTCGCGACGAAACAGCTCACGCCGTTCTTTCAGCGCGGCGACATCATGCGGCTGATCCAGCTCGACGGCATTCCGGCGTGGGCGAGTCCGACCGGCAAAGAAACGCACAGCTACGCGCCGACGTCGCTCGCGCAAATGAAGGAATACATGACGCGCGTCGGCGCTGAATCGAACCGCGTACGCACGACCTATTTCCCGCAGCAGCGCGACAACTACTATCAGGTGACGTGGGAGCCGGACGCCGACGGCGGATTGCCGTGGCGCGACAGCGACGCAAATTTCATCGCCATGTATAAGGCGGTATGGGAAGGCATCCACCAGACCGATCCGCATGCGGTCGTGATGGGGCTCACGTATTCGTCGGTGCAGGGCAACGTCAAGTGGATGCGCCGTCTCGGACCGCAAGGCATTGGCCGCTATATGGACGGCATGTCGATTCACGGCTATTACGACATCGGCACGTCGCCGTCGCATCCGCCCGAACGCGTCGCCGACACCGGCAATCGGGGCACCGTGTCCGGCGCGCTGCCCGCCGCGATGCGCGCGCTGCGCCACGAGATGCGTTTGTATCTGAAGCCCGGCGCGCCGCTGTTCGTGACCGAGACCGGCATCAGCTACGACATCGGCGAGTCGTACGGCAAGAACACGCCCAGCGCGAACGTTTTGTACGCGCAGGCCGCGGTGGTGGCGCGCACGCATCTGATCCTGCTCGGCGAAGGCGCGGACATGAGCTATATCTTCTACCTCGCGGATATGCCGGACGCCGCGCCCGGCTACGGGATCTTCTTCGAACTCGATCATCCCTCCGGCGCCTACGGCCCGGCGCGGATCAGCCCGAAACCCGCCGCGCTCGCGGTGGCCGCGATGACGCGAATCATTGATGGCACCAGCACGCTCGGACCGCTCAAGGCCTTGCCCGAGGGCGTTTATGCGTATGCATTCCAGCGGCTCGGCGGCGGCAGGATCGTGACGGCCCTCTGGACCCACGACAACGACGCCTGGAACGCCAGGTCCGGGTTCGACGCGAACCGCAGCGTGGACTACCGGTTGCGGGTCGACGCGCCCGGCACCGCGGGCAACGTGAGCGCGTTCGACATGATGGGCAATGTGACCAGCTTGCCGTACCGCGACGGCGTGGTGAGTCTGAAACTGTCGCCCGCGCCGCTCTATGTGGTGTCCGGCAACGCGAGCGTATTCAAGGACGCGGTGACCACGCCGGAGGGCTACGTGGCGCGTTAGAGGCGCGATCCGATGGTAGTTCGTCGTGATATGACAGGGCCGATGATGATTGGCGCACACAGCATTCGCGCGGCCACGGGTTAGCATGAATCTCGATACGCAGAAGCGGACGCCTCGCTATGAACGGCCTTGCATGGACCTTGCTGGTGCTGGCTGCGATGGTCGGCGCGTTTCTGTTCGCGACGATCGGCGCGGTGTTGCTCGCGCTGTTCCTGGCGAGCGTGACGAGCCGGCTGACTAAAAACGATGAACATCGCGACTATTAGTGCTGGTGTGGTTGTGGCGACACGTTGACGACGCCTGGCGCCTGAGCCGTACTTAAGCGATGCCCAAACACCGCCCGTTTTGCCGGAGATCACATGCTGACCGAGATGGACTTTCTGGACATCGTCCGCCTGACGCCGCTGATCGCGATCGATCTGATCGTCAGCGACCACCAGGGCCGCGTGCTGATCGGTCATCGGCGCAACCGGCCGGCGCGCGGTACGTGGTTCGTGCCCGGCGGACGCATCCATAAAGACGAAACGCTCGACACCGCGTTCGCACGAATCGCCGACGCCGAACTGGGCATTGCCAGATTGAAGCGGTCGGGCGCGCGCTTCGAGGGCGTGTTCGAGCATCACTACAGCGACAACTTCGCCGACGAGCCCGACGTCTCGACTCACTACATCGTGCTGGCGTATGCGCTGACGCTCGCCAGCAGCGCGCCGATCGGGCGACCCGACCAGCACAGCGGTTATCTCTGGCTCACGCCAGCGGAATTGCTCACGCGCGCCGACGTCCACGAGAACACCAAGGCTTACTTCCGTTAGCCGATTCGCTGATTCGCTGATTTGCTGATTCGCCGTGCAAGCTTTCATCGAGCTGCGCGGTTCGACACCCGCGCTCGCCCACCCGCTCGCGAACTCCTCCCTACTGTGAGTTCGCCAACGCGCCACGCCATTCCGCTGAAGTATGATTGAGCCCTCCTTCAGGGCATCGAATCATTATGCGATCAACGGCAGCCAGGCTAGTTCGCGTTTCATCCTTTGCTTTGCTTGTGATTGTGTGGCTCACCGCGCTGCCGGGCGTCGCACGCGCGGCCGGTTGTAACGCCGGCACGCTGGTCACCGTAGTGGCCCATCTCGACGACGATCTGCTGTTCGTCGACCCCGCCATCGCCGAGCATCTCGACGCCGGCTGGTGCGTCACCACCGTGCATCTGATCGGCGGCGCCAACGGCGGCAACTTCGCTTATGTGCAAACGCGCGAACGTGCGTCGCGGCTTGCCTATGCACGCATGGCCGGCGTGCCGAACGACTGGATCGAGTCGAACGTGACGATCGCCGGCAAGCTGGTGCACCAGATGGTGCTGAAGGCGAAGCCTCAACTGCGCCTGCTCGAATTGCGTCTGCCCGGCGGTGGCGTGCGCGGCGGCCGCGTACCACTCGGCCTGTTGTGGGAGCAGCACGCCACGCTCTCCACCTACCCCATGAACGACAACGGCACCGTGCGCGTGCAATACGATCGCGACGGCTTGTCGGCCACACTGCAGGCGATCCTCGCGCAGGCGACGCTCATCTACACGCTCAATCCGGACACCGTGCCGTTCATCGAGCATCCCGATCATATTTACGCCGCGCGCATTACGCGGCACGTCGCGCAGACGCTCGGCAAAAGCGTGCCGATCGTCTATCACGTGACCTATCCCACCGGCGGCTGGCCCGCTAATCTCCCGAGCGCCGAAGTGCAGCGCAAGCGCGATATCGTCGCCAGCTATTTTTCGATCGACGGCAGCGAGTCGTCGCATGTGTTCGGCGAGTTTCAATGGGACGGCAACTGGATCGCGCGCCGCTATGCATTCGCCGATCGCAGCGATCGTCGCGTGGCGGATTTCCAGTCGCATCCGATCCAGCTTTTCAACGCGGCCGCAAGCGAATGCCTGACCTCGGTGGGATCCGGCCGCGCGCCGATACTTGCCGCCTGTAACGGCTCAACCGATCAGCAATGGCGCTGGGACCCGCTCAGTGCGTATCCCGGCAATTCACGCAATGCCGCGCTCGTCAGCGTGGCGACGTCGCAATGCATTGCGGAACGCGACGGCTATCTGACCAGCGAGACTTGCGATCAGTGGGACATCGCGCAACGCTGGACGCCGTGGGACTTCGGCCTCGTCTATACGCCCATGCGTCATTGTCTCGGCGAGACCGGCGGCAAGCTCACCATGCGCGGTTGTGCGGCGCTGACCACGCGCTTTCGCTGGGCGGCCACCCAGCACACGCAGGCGAACGATCTGCGGCTGGCGGGCGCAATGACGGGCGACGTGAGCGGCACCGGCGAGCAATCCGCTGTGTATGTGCAGCGCCAGCACGACGGCCCCGGCTTCAACGTCTACGCTGCGTCGCTCGCGAAAAGCGCACCGCCTGCGCTGTGGTACGCGAGCGCCGTGCCGTTCGATCCGCAAGCCACCGCGCCGAGTTGCGCGGGCAACGCGTTGTGCTTCGACAGCGTGCGCTTTCTGCTCGCCGATTTCGACGGCGACGGCCGCGCGGATCTGATGGTGATCACCGTACGTCAGGGCGGCACCGCGTTCTGGTTGCTGCGCAGTAACGGCAATCGCTTCGAAGCGCCGCGCCTGTGGCTACAAACCGGGCCCGAGTTCAAGCCGGAACTGACGCAGCAATATGTGGCCGCGGATTTCACCGGAACCGGTCGCGCCAGTGTGCTGATCGCGCAGAAGCGGGCCGATAGCGGACTCGATCTTTGGGTCGCCGCATCGCAACGCGCCACCGGGTCCGCACCGACGCTTTTCGCTCAGGCGAAAAACCTCGCGCAGAACGCCGATCTGCTAACGCTCAAGACATCGGGTTCACGTGCGTCGCTGGTGGCAATGGAAGAACGCGACGGCCGGCTTGCCGTCACGCCGATTGCCAACGACGGCACGCGCATGAACCTCGGCGAGCGCAAACCATTGCCCGCGAGTTTCATCCCCGGCTTCGTGAAGGTCGCGACCGGCGCAGTGCAGGGACCGGACAGCAACACGTTGATTCTGCTGACACCGCATCTCGACGGCTCGAACGACGACGCGTTGATCGACGTCGCCACCCTCGACATGGCGCAACCTGCAAGCGCACCGATCCACGCGGCAGCGTTGCACGGCATGTCGTGGTCGGATGTGTTTCCGGTGTTCGTGCGCGACCGGCATCATGC
Organism: Paraburkholderia sp. BCC1876; assembly: GCF_902833695.1. Lineage (NCBI taxonomy): Bacteria > Pseudomonadati > Pseudomonadota > Betaproteobacteria > Burkholderiales > Burkholderiaceae > Paraburkholderia > Paraburkholderia sp. BCC1876. The sequence continues at coordinate 212,246 of NZ_CADFGI010000007.1, forward strand.
GGCGCTCGTGCTGTATCGGCGAGCTGACGCGACGCTGGGGAATTTCTATTTCACCGGCGGCGCACCGGCGCTGACGCTCTATCCGGCGGGACAAAATCTCGCGCTCGGCGCCGCGCAGGAATTGGGCGAATTGCCGGGACTGTTTTCGGAGACGCTGCGAATCGACCGCCTCGCGCAATAGCGCGGGCGGAACGATTCGACAGGATTCGGACGGGGACTAAAACAGAGTACAGGCAGAGTTCAGGCGGAGACTTGCAACGGCTGCACGAATTTGCGCGCGATCATCATATAGCGATCCGCCGTGTCGTGCAGCGTGTAGCCCGACAGTTGCCGATCGGCGCGCGGCATGTCGAGCGCATGCAGCAAGGCGCTGCCGTACGCATCGGGATCGGCGGTATCGACCAGACTCACGCTGCCGAATGCCGTCGCGAACCCGAACGAAGCAATCCGGTTCGCGACGACAGGAATACCCGAGGCCAGCGCTTCCAGAAAGCCAATACTCTGCGCCTCGAAGCGCGACGGCATCGCAAAGACGCGCGACGAACGCAGAATCGCGGCCACATCGGAGCGCGGCCCACACACCTGCACCTTGTCCTGCAAGCCGAGTTGCTCGACGAGCGACACCACCGCCGCGTGATAGCCGACATCTTCGACCACACCGCACAACAGCAGACGCGCAGCCGGTTCGGTTTGCAGCACGCGTTCGAAAGCGCGCACCGTATGCAGTTGGCTCTTGCAATCCATATAGCGGCCGAGCTGGACGATCTGTTTGGCCGGCACGTGCAAGGCGGGCGCCGGCGCGTCGCCGTATTCGGCGAACTGCGAGGCGTCCACGCCGTTGGGAATCACCACCATCGACGGATGCCGGCCGATCTCGCGCAGGTAGTCGTCGATATTTTGTTGCGACACGCCGATGATCGCCTGCGCGCGACGTGACAGCAGACGCTCGGCGCGCTTCAACGCGCCGTTCTCGAAGTCGTTGACGCCCGAATGCATCACCCACGCGATCGGCGTATGAACCGGCAGCAGGCGCACGTACATCGCGGCGAGCGTGGCATGCGCGACGATAAAGTCCGGCCGGAAACGACGCACCACGCGATACAGGTGCAGCAGCTTGCCGACCCGCCCATAGCGAACCTCGGGAAACATGCAGGTGACACCCGCCGCCTGCAGTTCGGCGCGGATATCCGCGAAGTCGGTCTGCTGCGGCAGCAGCGACGTCATACAGACTTCATGCCCGCCGCGCTGATGATGAATGGCGAGCCCTTTGACGAGTACTTCTGCCCCGGACAACCGCGGTGCGTGAACCAGTTGAAGAATTCTCACGATTGATCTCTCTGGATAACCGCCTATTTTGCGCAACGGATGAAGAAGCCGATCCCGCCAGGTTCGGGCCCCAAATGGCGCCTGCTTCCCACCATCTTTTATCTGGCGCGTTGCCGGTACGGAACGCGTCATGGTCTCGGTAAAACAGCGACAGATTCACTACACAATCCGAGTCGCGAAGAAACCTTACACCGAAGGTACAGCCCTTCTCCGCCATCTCCAAGGCTTTGCCCGCTATGCAATGAGCGCTAACGCCCATTTCTCTGCGGATTGGGCCCGCTCACTTGGTTAGGTATCCGTTCCATAGTTTTTCGACCCCATTTCAAAATGGCGGAAAAGCACTAGTTTCTCCTTACATAAGTTTTGATTGGATCAATGCAATTAGTACCGCGTATTTGTTCATACGTAACGACTCGTTACTTCTTTTAAACAGACGAGTCGGTATGGTGACGGTCGATTCTTCCCAATCGCTGCTTTATGTTACTTACAGAACAGTAAAAGCTTCATTGATCAGTGCAGCGAGTTCGCAAGCTGCGATCACTTGCGCTGTTCTGCGAAACGTCGGTTGTTTTCGTCGTACCTTCCCCCGGTCGCTCGATTCCGCCAGGCCAAACGTGACTCACGTCACGGTGGATTCGTACGACTTGAAATTCGCTGAAGAGAAACGTGTTTGGGGCCGACAACCCGGGAAGGCATCACCCTGGCGCAACCGGACAGTTGCGCACACCCGATGGCCAGTGCCGACCTTTCGTTGATCGGCCGGTCTGCAAATGAACCCCGTTGTTCGCCCGGACTCCCCACGCGCCTTGCGCGATGAGCTGGGCGAATCATCAGCAACGCAAGGCTGACAGATCGATGAAATCGCAACTACTCGTACTCTCGACCCTATCGCTCGCACTCGCAGCCTGCGGCGGCGGTGGCGGTGGTAACGGCGCCACCAGCACGGCGGCGACCCAGGCCAACGGCGGCACCACCGCCAACGGCACGAACGGCACAGGCGGCTCGACCGGCAGCGGCAGCACCACGCTGAACGCCGCGGGCACCTCGAACGCGGCCATGAGCTGCGCGGCGCCGGCCAACTCGTCGGGTTCGGGCAGCGCCACGCTTTCCGCCGACACGCCCAGCGCCGACGGCACCCGCATCTTCCCGTCGGGCAGCACGTTCCAGCTCGCGTTCAGCACCAACGTGCCGGGCGCGGACACGCTGAACTGGGCCGTCACCGACACGCTCGGCAAAGTCGCCGCCAGCGGCAGCGCACCGGTGCCGAACGGCTCTACCACGATCACGCTGAATTGCTCGTCGACGCTCGCCGGCTATTTCGCCGCGACCGGCACGCTGGCGAAGAACGGCGGCCAGTTGCCGCAAGCCGGCACACGGCCGGTGGGTATCGCGACCTTCGGCGTGCTGGCGAATCTGTCCGGCGTCGTGCCGGCGATCACCTATGCGCGTCAGGAGCAGCATCGCTTCGGCATGCAGGGCGCGAACGACAACGGCCCGCTGCTTGCCGACCTCGGCATCTCGTCGACGATCGACGACCGCCAGATGTCGACCATGGAGCCGAACGGCGCCAACACGTTCAACCCGGCAACCAGCACCCTCGATCCGTTCTACAAGTCCGGCAACGTGATGCGCCTGATCCGCCTCGACGGGATTCCCGCGTGGGCGAGCAGCACCGGCGCGTTCCAGGACGACGTCAGCGCGCCGACGAGCCTGTCGTACTACCAGAACTACATGAGCCGCGTGGGCACCGAATCGAACACGATTCGCTCGACCTACTTCCCGAACCAGTCGGCCAACTACTACCAGGTGACGTGGGAGCCGAACGAGTTCTGGACCGACACCGACGCCAATTTCGTCGCGCTGTACCAGTCCGTCTATCAAGGCCTGCACTCGACCGATCCGCACGCGGTGGTGATGGGCCCGACCGATGCGTTCCCGAGCCTGACCACGACGCGCCTGAAGCGCCTCGCGCCGCTCGGCTTCGGTCAGTACATCGACGCGGTCGCCACGCACGGTTACTACGACGCCGGCACCTCGCCGTCGCATCCGCCGGAGCGTTACGACAGCGATGCGTCCACCGCCTCGGGTTCGCTGCGCGGCCAGATGCAGGCGCTGCGCGCCGAAATGGCCACCGACTACCGTCCGGGCATGAAGCTGTTCTCGACCGAGGCCGGCATCAGCTACGACCTCGGCAGCGCGTACGGCCCGAACTATCCGACCGCCAACGTACTGTATGCACAAGCGGCTGTCGCGGCGCGCATGCACATCATCACGCTGGGTGAAGGTGCGAACCAGACCTACGTGTTCTACGGCGCGGATTATCCGGGCGAAGTCGGCTACGGCACGTTCTTCGATCTGAGCGACGCGCAAGGCGCGTTCGGCGCGACCAACATCAGCCCGAAGCCGGTCGCCATGGCACTCAGCGCAATGACGCACACGCTCGACGGCACCACGACGCTCGGTCCGGTGAACGGCGCGCCGAACGGCGTCTATGCGTACGCGTTCCAGCAACTGAACAACGGCGCGGTGATCACGGCTTTGTGGACGCACAGCAATAACGCGTGGAGCGCGAGCAGCGGTTTCAGCTCGACCTATAGCGTGCCGTACACCCTCACCGTCGATGCGCCGGGCACGAGCGGTACGGTGAAGCTGATCGACATGATGGGCAATGCGTCGACCGTGAACTACAGCAACGGTGCGTTGACGCTGAACCTGACCGAATCGCCGGTGTATGTGGTGTCGAACAATGCGTCGATTGCTCAGGCGAACTCGACGGTGCCGGTGGGTTACGTCGGTATGTAAGTGGTACTCGCGAGTTGCTATTCGCTACTCGCACGGATAAAAAAACGTCAGTCGGCTCACGGGCCGGCTGACGTTTTTTTTGGGCGGCTCATTTTCAGCGACTCGAACACGAGCCCGCCTTCGCCCGCGCTCAGCTTTCTCCCAACTGCCCTTCCAAACCGCTCAGTTCCTGTTCGCGCTCTTTCGACAGCTTGCCGATCGGCGGCCCCGCGAAACTCTTGCGCACGCCCGCGCCGTACCAGATCGTCAGCAGCACCGCGAGCAAACCGACGATCACGTACACCACTTTCTGATTCGGCGGCTGCATGCCGACATAGGCGAGCACCAGCGCACCGAACACCGCCGCCACCGCGAACGGCTTCGACAGCATGCCCAACTGGAACGGCCCCTTCTCGGTCCACGTGCGGCCTTCGGCAAGAACGCCGGCAGCAATCGGCATCGCGTACGAGATGAACAGGAACACCGCGCTGCCCGCGCTCAACACCGTGAATGCATCGCCGTAGAGCGTCACCACGATCGCCAGCACCGCCGACGTCCAGATCGCCGCGCCCGGCGTGCGATGCGTCGCGTTCACTTTACGCAGCCACTTCGAGGCCGGCAAACCGCCGTCGCGGGCAAACGCGAACATCATCCGCGAGGTTGACGTCACCGCTGCGAGACCGCACACGTAGTTGATGAAGAACATCAGCAGTTCGATCACGATACGCAGCGGCCCTGGAATCGGCGCGAGAATCGCTTCGAAGAAGCCCGTGCCCTGCTTCACTGCCGCGCCGATATCCGGCATCACCAGCACGAATGCGCAGACCATCACATAGCCAAAGGTCGTCGACCAGAACACCGAACCGACGATACCGCGCGGCACGTTGCGCGCCGCTTCATGCGTCTCCTCCGAGGTATGCGCGGAAGCGTCGAAGCCGGTGATCGTATAGGCGGTCAGCAGCAGGCCCGACAGAAACGCCACGACCATGGTCTGCTTCGGCCACGCGCCGCCGTCCACACCGGTGAAGTTGGTGAACGTATAGAGCCGCGACAGATCGATCTTCACCGGCGAATACACCAGCAGCGACCCCACCAGCAGAATCGTCACCACGAAGATCAGATAGCCCGACAGGTCGGTGATCTTGCTGGTGATGCGAATGCCGCGATGATTGAGGAACGCTTGCGACGCGGTGATCACAGTGAGAAACAGCGTCTGCTGCCACCAGCCCAATGAATCGGGACTCACGCCGAACATCGGCGCGATCAGTGTGCGGAAGAACGGATCGTAGGTGCCGTAGTTGATCGCCGCGACCACGAACACGAGGCCGAGCAGATTGAGCCACGCGGTCAGCCAGCCCCACGTCTTGCCGCCCAGAATCGAACTCCAGTGATAGAGCCCGCCCGCGGTCGGATACGACGACGCGATCTGCGCCATTGCCGCGGCCACCACCAGCGCGAACAGCGAGCCGAGCGGCCAGCCGAGTCCGATCGAAGCGCCGCCCGCCGCCGACAAGCCCATCTGGAACGACGTGATGCCGCCCGACAGAATGCAGATCAGCGAGAACGACACCGCGAAGTTCGAGAACGCGCCCATGCGGCGGGACAGTTCCTGCGCGTAGCCCATCTTGTGCAACAGCTTGACGTCGTTGTCGGCGGAATCCGTCGACGGCACGGCCGGGTTGATGTCCATGACGCGATCCTTTGAACAGGGTGAAAACGAAGCGTCGGCGCGGCCGGGCCGCGCGACGCGCTAGCAGCTCACGCGGCCGTGAAGCAGTTATCGACGTACAGGTGTGCGCCGTTGACGAAACTGGCGTCGTCGCTGGCGAGGAACAGTGCGGCGCGCGCCACTTCGTCCGGCGCGCAGAGACGGCCTTGTTGCGCGGACAACGCCGCTTCGCTCGCATCGAAACCGTATTTCGCGAGCGCGCTGATTTCGCGGCGGCCGTGCGGCGTGTCGATGAAGCCGGGACACACCGCGTTGCAGCGAATGCCGCGATCGCGATACTCGACCGCGATGGAACGCGCGAACATCGCGCATGCGCCTTTGGTGGTGCAATACAGCACTTCGAGCGGCGTCGCCGCCACCGACGAGATCGACGCCGTGCAGACAATCGAGCCGCCGCCTGCGGCGAGCATGTGCGGCAGCACGGCGCGCGTCATCATGAACATGCTCTTCACGTTGACGTTCATGAGCCAGTCGTAGTCGTCGTCGGTCGTGTCGATGAACGGTTTCACGACGATGCTGCCGGCGTGATTGAACAGCACGTCGATGCGTCCGAAGCGCGCGACGATGTTCGCGACCGCGGCGTCCACGGCGTCGCGCTTCGAGACGTCGGCGGCGAATAGCTCGGCGGTGCCGCCTGCGGCGCGAATGCGCGTGACCACTTCTTCGCCCGCGTCCGTGTTGATATCGACGACCGCGACCTGTGCGCCTTCGCGTGCGAACAGCAGCGATGCCGCGCCGCCCGCGCCCGTTGCGCCGCCTGAGACGATGGCGATCTTGCCGTCCAGCCTGCCTGCCGATTGGGTCATGCGTGACTCCTTCCTGGTGCATTGCGTTGTGCACAAAGTAGGCGCGGCAAAAAACGACGACTATCCAAAATTGGCAAAAAGTAAAAATCCCGTAAAAATTCGCGTTGCTGACGAATGCATTACGACCGGGTTGAAACGCTTGCCGGGTTGGTGGCGAAGGTCCGTCGGGTCACGCCGGACGCCTTGACGGTGCGGTTTTTTTTTCGCATACACTGGGCGGCACGAGGCTTTCGGGGAGTGCCCACGAATCGGGAGAAGCATATGCAGCCGGTCAATCGGACCAACAGTGCAGTCGAGATTCGCCGTTGCCGCAACATCGACGAACAGGCGATGTTGCTCGATGCATGGAACCAGAGCTATTGCCAGATTTCGCGCGGCACGTTCGACGGGTCGGTGAGTTCATTTTTTGCCGGCGGCGTGCGGGTGCTGGTGGAGCGGTTGAATCGCACGGTGTATCAGCGTGGGCAGGTGGCCGGGTCGCGGGTCGCCGTGGGGATTCCGTTTCAGTTGGAAGGGCATGCGTTGCTATGCGGGCAGACGAGTCATCGCGATGGTTTGCATGTTTTTTCCGGCGATGGCGGGTTTGAGTTTTTGTCGCCTGATAAGCATGTGGTGGTCAATCTTGAGATTGAGCCGCAGGCGGTTGAGGACGCTTTGGTGCGGGCGCAGCTTGAGGAGATTGCCGTGCGGTTGGGGGCCCGGCCCGGGGTACTGAATGTCGATCCTGCCAGGTTGCAGGGGTTTCGTGAGGTGCTGAAGCAGTTGCTTGATGCGGTTGCTGCTACGCCTACTCTGCTTGATGATGCTGGCGTGGCTGCTGCGTTTGAGAAGTCGGTGATTTTCGGGCTTGCTGAGGTTTTGCCGCCGATGCGGGTTGGTGATGCGCATGCGCATTTGCAGGGTGAGGCGCGGACTGCGCGGAATTGGCAGCTAGTGCGGCAGGTTCGCGGGCTGGTCGAAGAGTCGCCGGATTGTCCGCTTTCTGTTGCTGAACTCTGTGCCCGGTTTCGGGCTAGTCGCAGGACGCTGCAGTATGCGTTTGAAGATACGGTTGGGGTTAATCCTTCGGCTTATATTCGGGCTGTTCGGTTGGATCATGTTCGGCGTGGGCTTCGGGGGGCTCAGTCTGTTACCGAAGTCGCTACAAGGTGGGGGTTTTGGCATTTTGGGAACTTCTCGAATGAGTATCGTGGGCAGTTTGGGGAGTTGCCTTCGGAGACCTGGAGGAGGGATCGGGGGGTGTGACGGTTGCCGGTGGTTTTGCCTGCGCGGCGCTTTGGGTGTTCTCTGAGGGTGTTGGCCTTTCCTTGTGATCAAGGTGGTCTATTAGCGTCGCCCCTATGCGGGGCAGCACTCACTTTCTTTGCCGCCGCAAAGAAAGTAAGCAAAGAAAGCGGGCTCACACCGCCAGCTCATAAGCGGCTCCCTCGCGCAGCCACGGTAGTGGCTCATCTGGAATCTGGGTTCTCGCACACTCCGCGCTTGTGACAAGGCAGTCATTCTTCCGGCGGCGCTTCGCGCGCCGTCGCGGTTGTTCACGCACGGCCCCTGCTAAGCGGGGTCCTCGCGCAGCGGCGGTAGTGGTGCATCTGGAATCTGTGTTCTCGCGCACTCCGCGTTTGCGACAAGGCAGTCATTCTTCCGGCGGCGCTTCGCGCGCCGTCGCGGTTGTTCACACGCTGCCCCTGCTAAGCGGGGCCCCCGCGCAGCTGCGGTAGTGGCTCATCCGGAATCCGTGTTCACGCGCGTTAATGTTGAAGGCGAAAATCCATATTCAGCAAATCGGGCACCCAAAACGGCGTGCCCGTCTGTGTTTTCGAGTGCGGTTCATGATCGCGTTTTTTCCGTCGCGGCGAAATTGCCGCGAGTCACTTTCAGTGCGTAACTACCGGACGCCGCGATGATGTTTTCGAGCGAACTCGCTTGGTCGGCATCGAACCAGTTGCAGAAGTACTCCTTCTAGCTTCTGATGCCTCTTGCGCGGTTTTTGTCAGGAGCTCCGTTGCGTGGCGCGCCGTAAGTTGCATTTGAGGAACACCCTTCGAATCAAGCGCGATGATGCCGTACAACTCACGGTCCACCTCGACCTCTTGACGGTATTCCTCGGCGGTTTCGACCCAGAGTCCGAGTAACGTCCGCTGGCGTGTTCTTTCGTCGAGCGTGATGGCCGGATTCTGGTAAATCGAAATCGCCAAAGTCGACAGCGTGTTCAGTTGCGCTATTTGCCGTTCAATAAGCCGGAAAGCAGATAACGCGAGTTTCTCGTACTGAATAGCGTCAACACACGGCCGAGAAGCGGCTCGAGAACTCTTGGGGGATTTACTCATGTGCGATCTCCATTGCTGACATGGATCGCGCTTAGCAGGCTTCGACACCTGTTTGTCGTGGTGCTCACGAAAAAACGAGTCTAAAGCCTACTGCTCGTCGAGTGATCACCCGCGCAGGCTAAATAGAGCGCAGTGGCCTCATTTCCGAAATTTCTCAACAGACTTGTCAGAGTTAAAGGTTTCAGCGATGCCGATTGAATCTGCGCTACTTGTGCGCGATTGCGATTGCGATTGCGATTGCGATTGCGATTGCTTGAGAGTTTGCGACAGCGTGCTTGCCGCTGTCTGAAAACTGACGTCGTTTCGACGCCGGCCGTTCCGGCGAGCGCGCAGCGCGAGGCGGGAGGAATGACTGCTGTGTCACGGCGCGGAATGCGCGCGAACCCAGATTCCAGATGTACCACTACCGTGGCTGCGCGAGGAACCCGCTTAGCAGGGGCAGCGTGTGAACAACCGCGACGACGCGCGAAGCGCCGCCGGAAGAATGACTGCCTTGTCACGAGCGCGGAGTGTGCGAGAACCCAGATTCCAGATGAGCCACTACCGTGGGCTGCGCGGGGGAGCCGCTTATGAGCTGGCGGTGTGAGCCCGCTTTCTTTGCTTACTTTCTTTGCGGCGGCAAAGAAAGTGAGTGCTGCCCCGCATAGGGGCGACGCTAATAGACCACCTTGATCACAAGGAAAGGCCAACACCGCAAGACAACAACCAAAAAGCACGCCGCAGGCAAATAAACCCCACCAATCCCCCAAAACAAGCGCACACTACCTCCCAGCTCCAGGAAGGAGCATAAACCGCCAAACTGGGGAGTCCATCATGGCAAAAGGTCAAATGCGCAGCAACCGTGAAACAAAGAAGCCTAAGCAGGACAAGAAGCCGCAGCCGGCGACATCGCCATCGGGCGGCACGCCGATCCGGGTAGCGCCTAGCGCATCGACGCCTGCGAAGAAGAATTAACGATTAAGGTGAGCGCCCGCCACACCACTGGCGGGCACGCCTGACCAGCAACAAGCATCAAGCGACAACCATCAAACCCAGCTACCTGGAAATATCCTCCAACGCAACATCCCGCGTCTTGGGCCCCAGCAACCCGATCGCCACCATCACCACCGCCATCGCGCCGGAGATAAAAACAAACACCCCATTAACGCCAAACCGGCTCAAACATCCAGCAATAACGAACGCAGAAAACATCGCCGAAATCCGGCTCCACGAATAAACGAACCCAACAGCCCGCGCCCGAATACTCGTAGGAAAAAGCTCCGCCTGATAAGCGTGATAACTATAAGAAATGATATTGCCCGCCAGCACAAGACACACGCCCAAACTCACCAGCAACACCGTCTCCCGTGCCTGACTAAAGGCCAACCCGCACACCACATTCACCGCCGCCATAAAAATAATCACTGTCTTGCGTTCGAAGCGGTCGGCAATCAACAAGCCCAACAACGGCCCAAGCGGCGCAGCAATCGCGATAATGCTCGCGTACATCAAGCTGGTCGTCACCGTAATCCCCTGCTTGATCAGCAACGTCGGAATCCAGTTCGCAAAGCCGTAATAGCCCATCGTCTGAAACACGTGGAAGATGATCAGCATCAGTGTGCGCTTGCGATACGGCGGCACCAGCAGATCACGAAACGCCGCCCGCGCACGCACCGGCTCCGGCATCGCCGGCTCTGGCAACGGCCGGCCATATTCGCGCTCCACACGCGCTTCGAGACGCGTCATCACCGCATCCGCTTCATCGATCCGGCCTTTCTGCGCGAGCCAGCGCGGGCTCTCCGGCAGACGTCGGCGGATCCACCACACCACGATCGCGCCGACCACACCGGTCAGCACGACGAGGCGCCAGCCATCGATTCCGAAATAACGATGCGGCACCAGCAGATACGACAGAAACGCGACGATCGGCACCGCGCAAAAACCCACCGCCTGCGAACACGCCGACGCCCGTCCACGGACATGCTTCGGCACCAGCTCGGAGATATACGTGCCGATCGTCACGATCTCCACGCCAATGCCGATCCCTGCAATGAAGCGCCAAAGATTGAGCCCGCCCGCCGTATCCTGGAACGCCATGACGATGTTGGCCGCCGTGTACCACAGCAGCGACCATGTGAAGATCGCGCGCCGGCCAAAGCGGTCGGCGAGAAATCCGCACGCCGCCGTACCGATGAACAGACCCGCGAACAACGAGGCGATAAAACTCGCCACGCCGCTAGTGCCGAACAGCCCACGCGTGGTCGCGGTGAGAATGCCGCTGCGCACGAGTCCCGGCGCGATATAGCCGGAGAACATCAGGTCGTACAGTTCGAAGAAGAGCCCGAGGCTCAGCAGCATCACCAGCTTCCAGATCGAGAGCGTCGCCGGTAGACGGTCGAGCCGCGCGGAAATACGCGCGCCGTCCAGCGCAATGCCATCGGCGCGGCCGCCGCTCGACACATCCGTGCCCGAAGGCACACCGCCCAACGCGCCGGCATCGCCGACCGCTGTCGCATATACCGCATGATTCGACGACTTCATCGCCTGTCTCCTTGGTTGCGGTCGGCCAGAGTTAACGCTTTCGCTCTTGCTCCGATCCCATGCAACGTGTTGCTAAGTTCCGGTCTTAGCGCCGGGTGAAATTGATTGACCACATTCAACGCATCTCGCGATGCATCCGCCTCAAGCCGCCTCAGGCCGCTTCGCGCGGCGCCTGCGTCAAACCACCACCCAGCGCCGCGATTTGCGCATCGTCATAACCCAAACTGCGTAGCACATCGACGGTATGCTCGCCGATCTTCGCGATCGGCTGACGCGGCTGCAAGCGCGCGCCATCGAGCGAAATGGGCAGCAGCGGCATGCCCGTTTCGCTGCCATCGTCGAGCGTCAAACGCGCGAGGCCGCCGCTCTCGTTCAGATGCGGATCGTCGAACAGCTCTTCCGGTTTCGTGATCGACGCGAACGGAATATGGTCGCGTTCGAACTGCGGCACGAGCGTCGCGCCATCGCATTCGCGCAAGGTCTCGCCGAGCGTCTTCAGCAGCCAATCACGGGCCAGCACGCGATCGTTGTTAGTCGTGAGGCGCAGGTCGGCCAGCAGATCCGCGCGACCGAGAATCGCGCACAGCGCGCGCCATTGACCGTCGCCGGTCGCGGCGATAAACATCTGCTCGTCATGAGCCAACGTGAACACGTCGTACACAGCCCATGCGCTGATACGTTCGGGCATCGGCGCAGCCGGCACACCGGTCGCGGCGTACTGCTGCATGTGCTGCGCGGACAGCAGCACACAGTTCTCGAACAGCGCGCTCTGCACTTCCTTGCCGCGTCCGCTCACATGTCGTTCGTGCAGCGCGGCGAGCACGCCGATTGCGCCGAACATGCCGCCCATGATGTCGTTGACCGAACTGCCCGCACGCAGCGGACGTCCCACCGGACCCGTCATATACGCGAGGCCGGCCATCATCTGCACGACTTCATCGAGCGCGAGGCGGTGCTCGTAAGGGCCGTTCAGAAAGCCCTTGTGCGACACGTAAATCAGCTTCGGATTGCGCTCGCGCAGCGACGCATAGTCGAGACCGAGACTCGCCATGCGACCGGGCTTGAAGTTCTCGACGAACACATCGGCGGTATCGACGAGCTTGTGCAGCGCGGCCAATCCCGCTTCGCTATCGAGGTCGAGCGCGACACTCTTCTTGTTGCGATTGAAGGTACGAAAGAACCCCGCGCCGGTGCCGAGCAAACGACGCGTACCGTCGCCGCGCGGCGGTTCGACCTTGATCACTTCGGCGCCGAGGTCGCCGAGAATCATCCCGCAGGTCGGACCCATCACCATATGCGACAACTCGATCACGCGAATGCCGGCGAGCGGCAAGGCGCCCGCTTGCTGCGGCGCGGCCTGAGCCGAAGAAGAAGCAGAAGACGAATGCGTAGTCATTGCAGCACCTGTGATTCGGTAGAGTCAAAAGAGGAACCCGAGGAAGGACCAGCAGCGGTGAACTGCTTCGGCAAACCGGCACGTGCCAGATAGCCGTACAGCGGTTCACCGGGCAACGCGTCGGCGAGCACGGCGCGCGACGCGAGCAATCGCGTGAGGTCGATGCCGGTGTCGTAGCCCATGCTGTCGAGCATGAACACGAGGTCTTCGGTGTTGACGTTGCCGGTCGCGCCCGGCGCATGCGGACAGCCGCCGAGACCCGCTAGCGACGCGTCGAATTCGCGAATGCCGTGCTGCAACGCGATCAGCGTGTTGGCGAGACCGAGGCCGCGCGTGTCGTGGAAATGCAGCGAGCGCAGTGTGTCGCCCACCGCGTCGCGGACCAGTTCGATGATCTCGCCGACCTGGCGCGGCGTCGCTTCGCCCGTGGTGTCGCCGAGCGCGATCACATCGGCGCCGGCCTGCGCGGAGGCTCGCGCGATCGCGGCAATGTCGGCGTACGGCACCGCGCCTTGCAGCGTGCAGCCGAACACCGTCGACAATCCGGCGATCAGTTCGACGCGGCGTCCGCGTGTTCCGGCACGAACGTGACCGTCGGCAGTTGCCGCGACGCCTGCGCCTAAGTCTGCTCCTGCTCCTGCATCGCTCGCCGCGCTATCGATCAACTCGCGCATTGCCGCGAACGCGTCGATCATCTCCGCGGGCGTCTTGCGCACATTCGCGAGACTATGCGCGGCGCTCACCGAGATCGGTGCGACGATCCGGTGCACGCCGGCTTCGAGCGCCCGTTGCGCGCCCTTCAGATTCGGCACCAGCGCGGTCACGATCAGATCGTCGTAGGTGAGCGCGTGGGCGATGACAGCATCGGCATCGGCCATTTGCGGCAGCAGCTTCGCGGGCACGAACGACGCGACTTCCATGTGTCGCACACCGGCGGCATACGCGGCGTCGATCCAGCGACGTTTGAATTCCGTGGGCATGGTGCGGGCGATGCTTTGCAGACCGTCGCGCATGCCGACTTCGGTCACGACGACGCGCTCCTTGATATCACTCATGATGTCGAATCCCGATCTTGAAGGTCGCGTTGAATGCGGGGAATGAAGCAACTGAGTGACAGCGTGCGCGCGCCCGGTCGCGCGTAAAAGTCTGCGTTGACGACGCACTCCATCGCCGCTCGCGATGGCCGCGCAGGCATGCGGGACGGGCGTAAGCCGTCGCAAAGGGGAAACCCTTAAGGGCTTTTCAGGGGGAATGGGAAGGAGAAGGGAGAGTGGCGCGGGCGCGGAAACAACACCCCACGCCGCGCTTTAAAGCCCCTGCAACAAATGCTCAAGCAAATGCGAAGCCGCCAGCGTCAACGCCTGACGATCACGCATGCAAATCACAAACCGCCGCTCAGCCCACGCCTCGCGCAACGGCACGGCGACGATGCCGTATTCATCCGCAGCATGACGGGGCAGCGCTTCGCGCGGCAAGATCGCCACCGCGAGACCAGCCTGAATGAAACGATAAGCCGCATCGAACGTCGACACGTACGTTCGATAATTCAACTCGTGGCCCTTCTCCACTGCGATACGCTGCATCAGCGCATTCACCGACGCATTCGACGCGAGCCCGAGATGATCGAACTCCAGCGTCTGCTCGAAGCCGACAGCGGCCTCCCCCGCGAGCGGATGCGCGCGCGGCACGATCAGCGCGAGATGATCGGCGCGGTAGGGCAAAACATCGAGATTGCCCATCGCCACGACGTCGCGACAGATGCCGAGATCGGCGACGCCTTCCTCCAGACCGCGCACGATCTCCGTGCTTACGCGCTCCTCGACATCGACGCGAATTTGCGGATTGCTCTTCAGAAACGACGACAGCGCCTCGGGCAAAAACTCCACCATCGACGACACGTTCGCCAGCACCCGCACATGCCCGCGCGCACCAGCGGCGTATTCGCTGAGTTCGGCCTGCAAGCGCTCATGGCCACGCATGATGAGCTTTGCGTGCCGCAACAGCGCTTCGCCGGCCGCGGTCGCGCGCACGCCGCGCTGGCTGCGCGACAGCAAGGCGACGTCGACCAGCGCCTCCAGATCGGCGAGCCGCTTGCTGACCGCCGACGGCGCGATGA
The DNA here is from genome assembly GCF_902833695.1 of Paraburkholderia sp. BCC1876. Lineage (NCBI taxonomy): Bacteria > Pseudomonadati > Pseudomonadota > Betaproteobacteria > Burkholderiales > Burkholderiaceae > Paraburkholderia > Paraburkholderia sp. BCC1876. Next base: position 227,247 of record NZ_CADFGI010000007.1, read on the forward strand.
ACTCGCGTTCGGCCGCGCGCGCAATCGTGCCTTCCTCGCAGACGGCGATGAACAGGCGCAAGGTCACCTGATCGATTTGCCACATGAGCGGGCCCGCTCCCAGAAGGTGAAGTGAGAAAATTATGCCCGAGGAAAGCGCGGTTAAAGTTGGCCCCAGGGTATCCACGGCCGTCGAACGCCGTGTGTTGCAGCGAGTTGTACCTGATAACCCTGCTCGCCTGAAACGAAGAGCAATCAGCGAACAACCTTGCCCGGTTTTTTAAGTCTCGCTATGCTGGGATGCTTTTCATTTTCAGTGCGCCGCCATGCAGCGCTGAAACGAAACACGACGTCCCGTAACAAACCACAATAATCAACCAGGGGTCTTAATGTCCACCACCAGCCTCTTCCTCACCTCCGCCGGCGTCGGTCTCGCGATTGCCGCGCCGGTCGGCCCGATGGGCATGCTGTGCATCCGCCGCACGCTAACCGGCGGCCCGCGCGCGGGCCTTGCGATCGGCTTCGGCATTGCAAGCGGCGACGCCATCTACGGTTTGATCGCGGCACTTGGGCTCGTCGGTATCTCGCAGTTCATGCTGGCGTATGACCGTCCGTTGCATTTGCTCGCCGGTCTGTTTCTGCTTTATCTGGGTGTGCGCACGCTGCTGCAAAAAGCCCCCGCCGACGACACCAACGGCGCAGGCAACGGCAAGCTCGCGCAAGTCGGCCGTGCCGGCGCGCTGCGTGCCTATGCGAGTTCGTTTCTGCTCACGCTGACCAATCCGCAGACGGTGATCATGTTCGCCGCGCTGTTCACCACGCTCGCGCCGCGTGGCGCGTTTTCGTCGGGCGTTGCGCTGACCACGGTCGGCGGTGTGTTTTGCGGCTCGATCGCGTGGTGGTGTTTCCTCGTGACGGTGGTGTCGCTCGCGCGCCACGCGATCGGCAGCAAGCTGCGCGTCGCGATTGACCGGATGGTGGGGATCACGTTGGCGGTATTCGGCATCGTCGAAATTCGCCGCGCGCTTTGAGCGTAAGCGGCGATAACACGCCAGCGTGGCAGCACGCGGGGGCGGCTTCGAGCCGCTGTCCCTGCGCGCGTTAGGGCGTTCCGTACGCGGACGCGGCAGTTTTGCGACAATAGCGCCTTTCGCCGCACGCCGGCGCGTCGGTAGCGGCGCCATCGCCGGACTGCAGACGCGCGGCTCAAGCCGCCGCGCGTGCCGACCTCGTCACCTAACCTGTTCACCCCATCCGACCGTCAGCGGTCCGCTCAATGTCTCTTCCCCACATCGATCTGCTGTACTCCGTCTCCGGCCTGTTCGTCGGCTTTCTGGTCGGCTTGACGGGCGTCGGCGGCGGTTCGCTGATGACGCCGATCCTGGTCCTGCTGTTCAACGTGCATCCGGCTACCGCGGTCGGTACCGACCTGCTGTACGCGGCCGCCACCAAGGCGACCGGCACGCTCGTGCACGGCCTGAAGGGCTCGGTCGACTGGCAGATCACGCTGCGGCTCGCCGCCGGCAGCGTGCCGGCGGCCACGCTCACGCTGATCCTGCTGCATCGCTATGGGATGGACACGCCGGGCGCCAGCCGCATGATTCAGATCGTGCTGGGCGTCGCGTTGCTGGTGACCGCAGTGGCGCTGGTATTCCGCCCGCAACTCGCGGCGCTCGGCGCGCGCCGTCAACGCCCGCCGCGCCAGAGTCGAACGCTCGTGCTGACGATGCTGACCGGCGCGGTGCTCGGCGTGCTGGTGTCGTTGACGTCGGTGGGCGCGGGCGCGATCGGCGTGACGGTGTTGCTGCTGCTGTATCCGTTGCTGCCGACCACGCGGATCGTCGGTTCCGATATCGCGCATGCGGTGCCGCTCACGCTGCTGGCGGGCGCCGGTCATTGGCTGCTGGGTTCGATCGACTGGTCGATGCTGCTGTCGCTGCTGGTGGGATCGTTGCCGGGTATCGCGATCGGCAGCTTTCTGTCGTCGCGCGCGCCGGACAAGCTGCTGCGCAATCTGCTCGCCGCCACGCTGACGCTGGTCGGGGTGCGGCTCGTGCTGGCCTGAGGCGCAAGCCCTCAGCCGATCTTCACTTGAAGAACCTGCACGTCAGATCGGATTCGAATTGCCGGATCCACTGACCGCGCCGGTCGTGATAAGACTGCGCCCAGCCGCCACGGCGCACCGTGACCAGACGCTCCTGCGCGGCATCGCCCGGATTCACGCACGCGCTGATGTCGAAATGCGCCGGCGCGAAGCCGTGCCGCGCGCAAACCAGTTCGAAAGCCGCCCGATCGCCGATCGGCAGATCCGTGTAGCGCAATAGCGTGGTTTCCATGGCATCGACTCCGGTTTCGCATGCATCACAGTACGCTCCGGCCTACGGCAATTGTGTGTCGCAGCACACAGATCGGAACGCGGCGCCGGCCGCGTCTCAGCCCGCAACCGCCGTGGCCCATCATGACCGCACCACAAATCCGCGCGACGGAAAATAAAGCGAAAAAAAATCCGCCGGGGCGATACCCCGCACGCGAGACGTTCCGTCTACGAACCGTGTTTCTGCTGGGTCGCCGCGACGCGTCGCATAACGGTCTCGCGCATTACAAACGCAACGCCGATCAACAGCCCGAGGACACCGCCGATAGCGGCCAGCAGAGCCGCACCCGGAGTGTTCGAGCGAGTCGGCGTATAGGGCGCCTCGACGATACGCGTCGGATAGGTCAGCAAGGGGCTGGTTGCCTGCTGCAGGTCGCTCGCCTGCTCTCTCAAGCCCAGGATCTGCTGATTGATCAACGTCGCCACATTGGTCACCAGGACGTTGCGCGGGTCGCTGGCGTTGGCGTTGCGCTGTGCCGTCGACGACTGGAGCGTTGCGGCAATGTGTGCGTAGTCCTGTTCAGCCTGAGCAAGCTTGGCGGACGTGCTGGCCAGTTGGCTTTTCAGGCCATTGACGGCGGGATCGAACATCGCCTGATGCGGGGCCGCAAATATCTTGAAGGAGGCCGCCAGTGCCGCTGTCGCCGCGTCCCGGGAATAGGCCGAGACTTGCACCATGATCAGATCGGGATTTCTGGCAGGCATTGCCGTCAGCGTGTCGAATACGACCTTGGCGTCCCGGGAGCCGCTGTCGGGTGCCGGCAGGCCAAGCTCATTTAGCACGCGCAAGTGCATGGCGGGCAGGTTGTAGCGGTCGACGGCGGTCAGCTGATTCTCGATTGGACGGATTTTCACGCCGCCCTCTCCCGAGGAATCACCCTGCGGCAAGGAGATTTGCCCGACCTGAATGGTCATTCTCGCCACCCATTTGGGCTGAACGAAGAAAGAAACTACGCCGCCGGCCAGGGCTCCCAATACGCCGATCAGAATGATCTGCCTGATTGATCCGGTTGCCTGGGTAACCAGGCCATAAGAAGCGCGGCGAGTTGCCGCAGTAGGGTGGTGCATACTGTAGGTAGGTGTCTTTTTTGTGGCGAAACTCAAAGAATTATATCTTGATTCGCGTACGTATTACTTGCAACTCGCTTTGCTTGCGGCAATTCCTGCCGCCATGGAATCCGCGATCCGTAGGGACAGAAGATCAGGGTGTCTACTAATCGACACCCGCATCGCGCAATACTCGCTTCGGGCATCGAAACCGGAAAACAGGCCGAATATCGGCCGCTGTTAAAAGGAATGCGTGGGTTGAAGGGAAATTACAGATTTTTTGAAAGCAGATGAAAGATTGATAAGCCCCAGAAACCGAAAAAGCGTTATTTCGCGCTCGCGAACATAATCTTCGGCGATGCACCGGCCGACTCCCCGCCAAATACCAATTCCGTCCGGCAATTGCGTTTCGACTCACCCAAAGAAAGCAGCCCATGGTTCCAAAGAACGCATGGGCTGAGACAAAAGAAAAGGATCCGCCAGGCAGCGCAACCCACGGTCTGGGTGGATAACCATCCATTAGCGCCGGCGATTGCCGGCGCTTTCTGCGCGGCCGGCCGCCTGCTTACTGCTGCACGACGGTCAGCTTGTTCGACACCGACGTCACGCCCGCGACGCCCTTGGCGGCGTCGCCGGCTGCGTCGATCTGGCCTTGGTCAGGCACCGAGCCCGTCAGGGTCACCGCGCCGCCACGGGCACGCACGGCGATGTTCGATACGTCGATGCCTTGCGACTTGGCCAGCACGCCACGCACCTTGCGGCCGAGTTGGCCGTTGGCCTTCTTGGTCGCCTTGGCGCTTGCAGCCGGCGCTGCGGTCGTGCTCGGTGCATCGCTTGCCTGAGCGTACACATTGCACGCCACTACCATTGCCACCACCGAGCCCAGCGTTTTCAGAAAACCGACCGATTTCATATTTCTCTTCTCCTTAGCTACACATTGGACCGCCTATCAAAGCGGCTTCGTTACGACTACCCGCGGCCGCGCCGCGCGCGCGACAAGGCGCGGCTGGGCGAGACCGACTAAGGCTGCAACACGGTGTGCGAGAGGCGAGAGAGGCCGGGTAACGCATGCGCATGCAAGCAAACGCCACGGTACGAAACCGGCAAGCCGCGAAGTCCGCCGACGCGCCCGGTTCTTGTCAGTCATGCCGGGTCGCGCCGCGCAAACATCGGTTCGCGGCAGCGATGCACAATTTAATCTAGCCGGGCCAGAAGCGCAAAGGGTTTAGTCATCGGCGCGATGTTTGACGGTTTGGGTTTAACGCCCTTTCACCAGGGTATTCACGCTGTATTCATCGCGCATTCACGACCCATTCGCGGCGCACTCACGCCGCGTTCACGCCGCGTTCACGATTTGTTACGGGTTTGTCGGCGCGGGCGGCCGCCGCGCGTTTCGCCGTCGCCTCAATCTCAGGTACCATCGGCGCGACACACGCTGCCACGCGGCCCGCCTGAGATCCGCGCGACTCACCACCGTGCCGGCCCGGCCAGGCGCCGCATGCCGGTTCACGCGCCGCCCAGCCGCGCCCCGTTCACCTTCGACCGTCGCCGTCACGTCATCCGATGAAGCCTGCCACCGGGCGCAAACGCCCTCCCCGTCTCGTCGCCCGTTTCGTCGCGATCTCCTGGCGCGATCTCGCGGTCTCGTTCGGCCCGATCCTGCTGATCGCCGTGGCGGCGGTCTGGGTCGCCGTGCGGCTGATCCAGCCCGCGCCGCCCAGCACGCTGACCATCAGCGCCGGCCCCGAGGGCAGCACCTTCTGGAACGCGGCGCAGAAGTACAAAACCATTCTCGCGCGCAACCGCATCACCCTGAACGTGCTGGCCTCCGAAGGCTCGCTGCAGAATCTCAAGCGGCTCTCGGACCCGAAGTCGAACGTCGACGTCGGCTTCGTGCAGGACGGCGTCGCGCCCGGCCCGGCCAGCGAAGGCCTGATGTCGCTCGGCAGCGTCGCCTATGTGCCGCTGGCGATCTTCTATCACGGCCCGACCGTCACGCGGCTCTCCGAATTCAAGGGCCTGCGCCTCGCGGTCGGCGCCGAGGGCAGCGGCACGCGCGAACTGGCGCTCGCGCTGCTCAAGGCCAACGGCATCGTGCCGGGCGGCGCGACCAAACTGCTGCCGCTGTCGGGCGACGACGCCGCCGACGCGCTCGTCTCCGGCAAGGTCGACGCGGCGTTCCTCGCCGGCGACTCGGCGCAACCAGCGGTGATGGGCAAGCTCTACCGCACGCCGAACGTGCAGTTCTACGACTTCACGCAGGCCGATGCGTACACCCGCCGCTTCCCCTATCTGACGCAACTCGAAATGCCGATGGGCGCGTTCGATCTCGGCAAGAACCTGCCGTCCGCGCCGATTCACATGGTGGCGCCCACCGCCGAACTGGTGGCGCGCGACTCGCTGCATCCCGCGCTCTCCGATCTGCTGATCGAAGCCGCGCGCGAGGTGCACGGCAAGGCGAACATCCTGCAGCGCGCCGGCGAATTCCCCGCGCCGCTCGCGCATGATTTCCCGATCAGTGACGACGCCGCGCGCTACTACAAGTCGGGCAAGAGCTTCCTGTACCGGGTGCTGCCGTTCTGGCTCGCGAGCCTCGCCGACCGGCTGCTGGTGGTCGTGGTGCCGCTGATCGTGCTGCTGATACCAGCGTTGCGGCTGGTGCCGTCGCTGTACGCGTGGCGGGTGAAGTCGCGAATCTACCGTTGGTATGGTGCGTTGATCGCGATCGAACGCAGCGCGCTCAGCGAGCATTCGGCAACGGAGCGCGCGTCGCTGATCGAACGTCTCGACGCGATCGAGGAATCGGTCAACGGTCTGAAAATGCCGCTGGCCTACGCGGATCAGTTCTATGTGCTGCGCGAGCATATCGGCTTCGTGCGTCAGCGGCTCACGCAGGCTCGCGACACCCAGCGCGACGACACGACCTACGAATCGGACGACACGCTCGACACTCAGACCAACGCCGCCGACGAAACCGCCGCCGCGGGCAAAACCGCCGCCAACGAAGCCGCCGAGATCGGCGAGACGCCGGGCAGCGCCGGCCGCAAACCATATTGATCGAGGATGCACGCGGCCGCCGCACCGCGTAAGATCATTACAATTCCGACGGTCCAGCAGAGGCGCCGTGCGGACCAGGCAATCCGGGAGACACTTATGACCGTTGGCATCGACGCCAGGCAACCGCTTTGGTTTTACGACTTTGTCTCGCCGTTCACGTACCTGTTGCTCGAGCAACACGACAAATGGCCGGGCTTCGACTTCGCGTTCACGCCAGTCGTATTGAACGATCTGTATAGCCATTGGGGACAGCGGCCGGCCTACAGCGTGCCCGCCAAACGCACCTTCCTGTACCGGCACGCGCTGTTTCGCGCGGAGCAACTCGGCATTCCGTACAAGATGCCGCCGGCGCATCCGTTCGATTCGATGAAGCCGTTGCTGCTCGCCACCGCGGCGAAGGGCGACGTCCAGTTCGTGCGCGAGATTTTCCGCTTCATCTGGCGCGAAGGCCGCGATCCGTCGAGTGAAACCGCGTTTGCCGAACTGTGCGAACGCGTCGGCATGCCCGACGGTCCCGAGCTGATCAAAAGCCCCGACGTGAGCGCGCAATTGCAGCGCAACACCGCGGACGCGATCGGTCTCGGCGTCTACGGCGTGCCGACCTTCCGGCTCAACGATCAACTGTTCTGGGGCGAAGACGCCTTGCCGATGGTGCTGTATTGCGCGCGCACGCCGAACTGGCTCGAGTCGAAAGAAGTGAAGCGGATCAGTGCGCTCGCTTCGGGTGTCGTGGACATACCGACGAACTCGGCGAACCCGACGTAAGGCAAGCGCAAGCTTCACGCGATCCGGATCGACGCGCGTGACGGCGTGAGCGTCGGCAGAGGTCTTAAAGCATTCGAAAACTGCCACGATAGCGCCGAAAAGGCCGTGCTGATGCCGGCCATACCGCGCCCGCTATGCTGCTGCTCCGCAAACGGCCTAAGGTTATAACCTTTGCGCCCAGAGCGCGGGCAGGTCCGCGGGCGGGCTCCGTCCGACGCTTCATTGCGGCCCGAACCGCCTGCCTCGCTTAGCCTTGAACATGGACGACACCGCCGCCTCCCTCGATATCTGGCTCGTGCGCGTATTGCGCACGCTGCTGGTCGAGCGCAGCGTCACGCAGACCGCGCTGCGTCTGAATCAAACTCAACCTGCCATTAGCACCGCGCTGCGCAAATTGCGCGAGACGCTCAACGACCCGATCCTCGTGCGCGGCAAGTCGGGCATGGTGCCCACCGAATATGGCGAGTCGCTGCTGGCTTCCGCACAACGCGTGCTGCGCGAAGTGGATTTTGTCGCGACACCCCATGGCGACTTCGATCCCAGCCGCTCGCGCCGCACCTTTCGCGTCGCCGCGCCGGATTATCTGAACGACTTCTTCATGCCGACCGTGATCGCGCAATTCCGCGAAGCGGCGCCGCATGCACGGCTCGAAATCGAATCGTTGAGTCCGATGCTCGATCACTCCGCCGCGCTCGATGCCGGCGAACTCGATCTGGTGATCGGCAACTGGCCGAAGCCGGACCCGCGTTTCGAACGCAGCGATCTGTTTTCCGACACGGTGGTGTGCCTGATGCGCGCCGACCATCCGCTCACGCGCATACCGATGACGCGCGAAGCGTATCTCGCCGCGCCGCATCTCGCGCCAACGCCGTATAGCGGCGCGCGCGGCGGTGCGATCGACATCGGCTTCGCGCGGGCGCGCGCCGACCGGCGCATTGTCGCCACGCTGCCGTACTTTGGGCTAGTGCCGCAAACGCTGCTGCAATCGGATCTGATCTTCACGACCACGCGCCGCTTCGCGATGCATTACGCGAGCATCCTGCCGCTCGCGGTGGTCGACGTGCCGATTCCGTTTCCGCGCATCAAGTGCTATCAGCTGTGGCATCCGCAGCCGGATCGCCCGAGCGATATCGGCTGGCTGCGCACGCTGATGTCGCAAGTGTCGGATGGATTGGTCGCGCAGAAAATGCGCCGCGCCAAGCGGCCGCAGAAAAAAGAAACGTCAGCCGCGTAGGGCTGACGTTATTGTCGTTGAAGCGGGCGCCTTGCGCTCCGCTACGTCCTGGTCGTTCACGCGGTCACACGTTCACACGCTGGCGCAAAGCTTCTGCATCGTGGCTTGCGCCGCAGCCTGCCGCGAACGGATCTGCAGCAACTCCGCACACACCGCCACGGCGATCGCCGGGGGCGCCTTGTCGACGATACCCGCCACGCCGATCGGACAGGTCATCTCGACCAGCCGATCCAGATCCACGCCGCGATCGATCAACCTGCGCTCGAACTTCACGCGCTTGGTCTTCGAGCCGATCATGCCGAAGTACGTGAAATCGCGCCGCCGCATGATGCGCGCGGCCAGCGAAAAATCGAGCGAGTGGTTATGCGTCATCACCAGAAAATACGCGCCGGGCGGTGCCGTGTCGACGATCGCATCCGGCGTGTCGGTCGCTTCGACCTGCACGTTGGCGGGCGTTTCGTCGGGGAACAGCTCGTCGCGTTCGTCAACCCACTGGACTACGCACGGCAAGCTGCCGAGCAACTCGACGAGCGCATGCCCGACGTGTCCCGCGCCGAACAGCACGATGTGCATCGGCGCCGGACGCGGCGCCTCAACCGTGCTGCGCCGGCCGATCTGAACGGAAGAAGAAGCGTTCATGGCGATCATTCCAGTGAGTGAGTGATTCACGCGTCGGTCAGGCCGCGACGTTTATTGACGGGCGGCAGCAGTCGCCGCCCGCACCGCGCCGACCGCCTTGAGGATTTCCTCGCTGGTGGCCGGGGCGTTCAGCGGCGGGTTGACCTTGTGGTCGCCCACTGCCGACACCGCGTCGCGCACCGCGAAGAACACCGAGAACGGCAGCAGCAGCGGCGGCTCGCCGGTCGCCTTCGAACGGTGAATGCTGTCCTCCGCATTGCGGTTCTTGAACAGGCGCACGCGGAAATCCGGCGGCGTGTCGTTGACGGTCGGAATCTTGTAGGTGGACGGCGCATGCGTCATCAGTTTGCCGCCTGCGTTCCACCACAGTTCTTCGGTCGTGAGCCAGCCCATGCCCTGAATGAACGCGCCTTCCACCTGGCCGACGTCGAGCGCCGGATTCAGCGACGCGCCCACGTCATGCAACGCATCCGCACGCAGCACGCGCATTTCGCCGGTCAGCGTGTCGATCACCACTTCCGACACGGCCGCGCCGTACGAGTAGTAGTAGAACGGCCGGCCTTGCAGCTTCGACTGATCCCAGTAGAGCTTCGGCGTCGCGTAGAAGCCATCCGACCAGAGCTGAACACGCGCGACGTAGGCCTTCGCGATCACTTCCTCGAACGGCACGATCATCTCGCCGACCACCACGCGATCGTGCAGGAAGCGCACTTCCGACGCGCTCACCTGGCCCGCGCCGAAACGTTCGGCGGCGAACGCCGACAGACGTTCGCGCAACTGGCGCGCGGCATCCTGCGCCGCCTTGCCGTTCAGGTCCGAACCGGTCGATGCGGCGGTCGCCGACGTATTGGCGATCTTGCTGGTATCGGTCGCCGTCACGCGAATGCGGTTGAAGCCGATCCCCAGTTCATGCGCGACGACCTGCGCGACCTTGGTATTCAAGCCCTGGCCCATTTCGGTGCCGCCGTGGTTCACCAGCACCGATCCGTCGGTGTAGATGTGCACCAGCGCGCCGGCCTGGTTGAAGTGGGTCACGTTGAACGCAATGCCGAATTTGACCGGCGTCAGCGCCATGCCCTTCTTCAGCACTGCGTTGTTGGCGTTGAATTCGTTGATCGACGCGCGACGTGCGCGATATTCGCTGGTCGCTTCGAGTTCGTCGATCAGCTCGTGAATCACGTTGTCTTCAACCACCTGCCCGTACGGCGTCTGATTACGCTCGGTCTTGCCGTACAGATTGCGGCGGCGCACGTCGAGCGAATCTTCGCCGACCGAACGCGCGACGTTGTCCATGATGTATTCGATCGCGAACGCGCCTTGCGGACCGCCGAAGCCACGAAACGCCGTGTTGGACTGCGTGTTGGTCTTGCCGCAGAAACCGTCGATCGTCACGTCCGAGAGCCAGTACGCGTTGTCGAAGTGGCACAGCGCACGCGTCATCACCGGACCGGACAGGTCGGCGGAGAAACCGCAACGCGAGGTCATGTCGACCGTCACGCCGTCGATCACGCCTTGCTCGTCGTAACCGACTTCATACGTGTAGTGGAAATCGTGGCGCTTGCCGGTGACCATCATGTCGTCGTCGCGGTCCGGACGCAGCTTCACCGGGCACAGCAGCTTCCATGCGGCGAGCGCCGCGCAGCACGCGAACAGACCCGATTGCGATTCCTTGCCGCCGAAGCCGCCGCCCATCCGGCGGCATTCGATCAGCACGTTGTGCGACGCCACGCCCAACGCATGCGCGACCATGTGCTGCATTTCGGTCGGGTGCTGCGTCGAACAGTAGACGTGCATGCCGTCGTCGTCCTTCGGCACCGCGTACGAAATCTGGCCTTCCAGATAGAACTGTTCCTGGCCGCCGAGCAGCATTTCGCCGGCTTCGCGACGCGCGGCGCGGGCAATCTTCGTATCGGCTTCGCCGCGCGCGAGTTTCATCGGTGGCAGCACGTGCTGGTTCGCGGCGCGCGCCTGCTGCGCGGTCAGAATCGCCGGCAGTTCTTCGTAGACGACTTCGGCGCGGCGTGCGGCGAGCCGCGCGATGTCATGCGACGTCGCGACCACGATGAACATCGGCTGGCCGACGTATTGCACGAGACCATCGGCGAGAATCGGATCGTCGCCGTGAATGATCGGGCCGACGTCGTTCACGCCGGGGAAATCTTCCGCGGTGAAGATCGCGACCACGCCCGGCGTGGCGCGCACTTTATCGAGCGACATCGAGACGATCTTCGCGTGCGCTTTCGGCGACAGGCCGAGCGCGGCGTGCAGCGTGCCGGCGAGCGTCGGAATGTCGTCGGTGTAGGTCGCGCGGCCGCTTACGTGCAGATGCGCGGACTCATGCGGCCGCGAAATATGGACCTGGGTGAAGTCGTCGAGCTCCTTCAGGTCTTTCAGGAACGGTTCGGCTTGCTGATTCATTGTGTGTTCTCCGTGTGCTTCTCTTGCTTCCTGTACTTACCGCGCACTGATCGCGTAACTACCGCGTACTTGCCGCGTCTCAGACATTCGCGCCGGCTGGGGCGCATGCCGCGGCCACCGCGCGGACGTCGAGCGCGCTCTTCGGCAGCGGATTGTTCGGACGCGTTTCGAGCCAGAAACGGTACAGCGTGTTTTTCGCGGCTTCGAGCCGGTAATTGCTGGTGGCCCGCATGTCGGACAGCGGCGCGTAGTCGTTGCCGAGCGCGATCATCGCGGCCTGCGCGGTGGCTTCGTGCCATTCGGCGTCGCGCAGCACAGCTTCGGCGTGCGTGGCGCGCTTCGAGGTGGCGGCCATGCCGCCGAACGCGATGCGCGGCTCGCGGATCACGTCGCCGTCGGCGATGAACGAGAACGCGGCGCACACGGCCGAGATGTCCGAGTCGAAACGCTTCGACAGTTTGTACGTGCGGAACTGGAAGTTCTTGCGCACGCCGGTGCGCGTCGGCACCTTCAGCCCAACCACGAACTCGTGTTCGGCCATGTCCTTCTTCTGATACGCGAGGTACAGATCTTCCAGCGGCATTTCACGTTCAATCTCACCGCCGCGCACGATCACATGCGCGCCGAGCGCGATCAGGCCGGGCATCGAATCGCCGATCGGCGAACCGTTGGCGATATTGCCGCCGAGCGTGCCGGCGTTACGAATCGGCAACGACGCGAAGCGCTGCTGCATTTCGAACAGTTCCGGATACTGCTTGATGATTTCCGTGTAGGCCTTTTCGACGCTCACGCCCGCGCCGATCTCGATCCAGTCGTCGTTCGTTTCGAGCTTCTGGAATTCGGCGATCTGCCCGATATAAACGATGTTGCCCAACTCGCGCATCATCTTGGTGACCCACAGGCCGATGTCCGTGCTGCCGGCGAGAATCCGCGTGGCCGGTTCGGCTTCCTTGATCTTCGCGAGCGCCGCGACCGTGCGCGGCGCGTCGAACTGCTGGCCGGCGTGCTGGTAGTGGAACGTCTCCGTGCGCTCGAGCTTGGCGAGCGTGGCGGCAAGCGCTTCGACGTTGACCGGCGCTTTCGGCGGCGGCGCTTCGAACATGCGCACGGCCGCGTCGACGATCGGGCGATAGCCCGTGCAGCGGCACAGGTTGCCGGTCAGCGCATTGCTGATCGTGTCGCGCGACGGCACCGTCTTGTTCGCGCAGCTATGCTCGTGGCCGTGCTTTTCGTACAGCGACCACATCGACATGACGAAACCCGGCGTGCAGAAACCGCACTGCGAGCCGTGGCATTCCACCATCGCTTCCTGCACCGGATGCAGCGAGCCGTCCGGCTGGCGCAAGTCTTCGACGGTGAAGAGCGCCTTGCCGTCGAGCGTCGGCACGAACTGGATGCAGGCATTGACCGTCTTGAAGTCGACGCCGCCCGCCGCGTTGCGCTCGCCGAGCACGACCGTGCACGCGCCGCAGTCGCCTTCTGCACACCCTTCCTTGGTGCCGGTGCAATGCACGTCTTCGCGCAGATACTGCAGGACGGTGCGGGTGACGGGCGCGTCCTTGATCTCGCGGATCGCGTTGCGGTGGTAGAAGCGAATCGGCTCAGTCATGTCTCTTTACTCTCGAATGTTCTGTGTCCGTGGGGACGTGCTGCGTGATGGTTCGAAAACTATCATTCCCAATAAAACCAACCCATAGCTCGGATCGCATGCGGGACATATCCGCGAGGCGATAACGAGATAGGTTTGAGGGTCGCTCGACTTATGTTGACATGGCAATTTAGCTTTGTTTTATTATCTTTCAAGCCAATACAGACATATCGAGACGAGTCGAACCGACCGGAACGAGGGCCAAAACCGGCGCTCATGGAGCCAAACCGGACCACTATATGCATCCGGCACCGTTTTTTAATGGGTCAATTTATTAAGCAACTCCTGCAAGAGAATCGGTTCCATGGGAAAATCACGGCTTCCCGCCGTTTTCAAGTCTCGTTTTCCCCATGTCCACCGATTCAGCGACGCCTCGCAGCGAATTTGCGACGACCTTACAGATCATTCCGGTCGTTTTTTTCACGTTTCTTTGCTATCTGACGATCGGTATTCCGCTCGCGGTGCTGCCCGGCTACGTCCACGACGACCTCGGCTACAGCGCCGTGCTGGCCGGCGCGGCAATCAGCGTGCAATACCTGGCGACACTGGCGTCGCGGCCGCTGGCCGGCCGTTCGGCGGATACGCTGGGGCCGAAGCGCACGGTGTCGATCGGACTGCTGGGGTGCGGCGCGAGCGGGATTCTGTTGCTGCTGGCCGTGCTGTGCGGCCGCTGGCCCGTGCTGAGCCTCGGTCTGCTGGTATGCAGCCGTCTGGTGCTCGGGTTCGGCGAAAGCCTGTGCGGGACGGGCGCGATTCTGTGGGGCATCGGCCGGGTCGGCACCAGCAATAACGCCCGGGTGATCTCGTGGAACGGCATCGCCACTTACGGCGCGTTGGCCGTCGGCGCGCCGCTCGGCGTCGCGATCGCGCACACGGTCGGGTTCGCGGCGCTGGGCATTCTGGTGATCTTCCTCGCGGCGCTCGGCTTCTATCTGGCCCGGCCGATCGCGCCGGTGCCGATCGTCCACGGCGAGCGGATGTCGTATGGCAGCGTGCTCACGCGCGTGCTGCCGCACGGTATCGGCCTCGCGCTCGGCTCCGCCGGGTTTGGCTCGATCGCCACCTTCATCACGTTGTTTTATGCCGCGAAGCATTGGCCGAATGCGGCCTTGTCGCTGACGGTGTTCGGCACGCTGTTCATCGGCGCGCGCCTGTTGTTCGCCAACACGATCAAGAGCTACGGCGGATTCCGCGTCGCGATCGTGTCGTTCTCGTTCGAATGCGCCGGGCTGTTGATGCTGTGGCTCGCGCCCGAGCCGCATATCGCGCTCGCCGGCGCGGCGTTGACCGGTTTCGGCTTCGCGCTGGTGTTCCCCGCGCTCGGCGTCGAAGCGGTCGGCCTCGTGCCGCCGGCCAGTCGTGGCGCGGCGTTGTCGGCTTATTCGGTGTTTCTCGATCTTTCGCTCGGCATCACCGGGCCGCTGGCCGGCTACATTGCCGGCGAGTTCGGCTACGCCTCCGTGTTTCTGTTCGCGGCCGTGGCGTCGGCCGCTGCCGTGGTGCTGTCGACGGTGTTGTACCTGCGCAATGCGCGGGCACCGATTGCGCCCGCAACGACCTGATCGTTCGATACAGCTCGTTATCGGCTATTCAGCGCGGCGTGCCGCGCTGAATACGCCAGGCCTGGCGCAGCAGCGCCAGGCTACCGCGCCAACACGCGCGCCCCACCCGACAACGATTTTTCCAGCGCCGCCACGCCCGCCGGCAGATCCACTGCCGCGCCGAGATCCACCATCGTGCGACCCAACGCGTGCAGTGTTCTGAACAGATTGTGTTCGCGACATTGCTCGCCCATCTGCCCGATCCGCACGATCGGCAAACCGAACGAGCCGGAAATCTCGACCTGATGCTGCCGCGAGATATGGCCGCAGATATCGCCGGGACTCAAGCCTTGCGGCACCTCGATACCAACCACCGAATTCAGCCGGCACGTCGGCGGCGCATACAGATTCAGCCCTAACGCCGCGATCCCTTCCTGCAAGGCCAGCGAACATTTCAGATGCCGTGCGAAACGCTTCTCCAGCGTCTCCGCGCACACGAGCCGCAACGCCTCGTGCAAAGCCAGCACGCCCGACACCGGCGCGGTGTAGTGATAGCCCGCGTTATGCCAGAAATTTTCCGCGAGCGACGCATCCAGGCACCAATGCGCGTTCGGCGCCGTGCGTCCTTTGACGCGCGCCCAGGCCGCGTCGGAAAACGCGATCAGCGAGACGCCCGGAATCGACGACAAGCCCTTCTGCCCACCGGTAATCACCGCGTCGATACCCCACGCGTCCATCTCCAGCGGCATCGTGCTCAGCGTACAAACCGCGTCGACGATCACCAGCGCACCCGCGGCTTTCGCCAGCGCGGCGATGTCCTTCAGGTGGTAATTCCACACCGTGTTCGACGTCTCGCCCTGCACCACCGTCACGATCTCGGGACGCTCGCGGCGAATCGCCTCGGCCACCTGGTCGAGACTCGCAACCGCGCCATCGTCGACGTCGAGCATACTCACGCGCGCGCCGACACGGCGACCCATCTCCGCCATCCGTTCGCTGAAGAAACCGTTCCTGATGCTCAACACGCGCGTGCCTTCCCACGCGAGGTTGGAGATCGCCATTTCCATCGCGGCCGATCCCGGTCCCGCTACACCCAGCACCCATTTCGAATTCGTCTGGAACACGTAGCGCGCCATGGTCTTCACCTGGCCGATCACCTTCACCATCGTGCCGCCCAGGTGATTGATGACGATCGTGTTGGCCTTGGCGACGGCGGCGGGAATCGGCACGGGGCCGGCACCCATCATCAGCAGCGGTTCTTCGGGGAGGATGGCGTCGAGCGATTCGACAACCGGACAAGGCACAGCGGAAGCGACGGGTGTGATGGATGAAGTCGGCATGATCGGTACGTGAATGTCAAAACGCTAAGGAACAATCGGCCTCGCCAACAGGGATGCTGGCGAGGCCGTTCATTCGATCATTCACTGATCCGCGCGATTGCGCAAGCCATTTGGCCCTGCTTTCACGCATTAAATGCGAGTATCACGCGACCGGCTGCTAGTGCAGCAACAGCGCCGGCCCGCGTGTTATTTCACCTTCGTTTTATCGAGCTTTTTGCCGGTCGCCGCGTTGAATCGCTCGATGTACTCTTCGATCAGTTTGCGCAACGCGCGGCCGATCTGCCGATAATCCGACTCGTTCAGATTGGCGAGCGACACACGCCCCGACGGATGCTGTGTCCCGAACCCGCGACCCGGCAGCAGCACGACCCGCGCTTCACGCGCGAGACGGAACAGCAGCTCGGAAGGCTCGGTGTTCTTCAGCAGCCAATCAACGAACTCACGCCCGAACATCTTCTCGCCGAGGAACTCGATGTCGAGAATCGTGTAGTAGTCGACCTGGTTCGGATCGTCGTCCTCGAACGAGATGCCCACTTCTTCGTAGAGCGCCTGCTTGCGCTTGCGGATCAGACGCTTCAACGCGTTCTTGTACGCGTCCGGCGTATCCATCAGCGAGAACAGCGAGAACAGCACCATCTGCACCTGCTGCGGCGTCGACAGACCCGCCGTGTGATTCAGCGCGACGGTGCGACTGTCGGCGACCAGACGGTCGATAAACTTGAGCTTGTCCGGTTCGGTCGTGATCGACTCGTAACGCTCGTGCAACTGCTTCTTCGCGTCCTTCGGCAACTCGGCGATCAGACGGTCGAGCACGTTGTCGCGATGCGTCGCGATCGTGCCGAGACGCCAGCCGGTCGCGCCGAAATACTTCGAGTACGAATAGACCAGAATCGTGTTCTTCGGTGCGAGCGCGAACAGCGACACGAAGTCGTCGGCGAAGGTGCCGTACACGTCGTCGGTCAGCAGAATCAGATCGGGCCGTTCCTTGACGATGTCGGCAATGTACTGAAGGCTCTCGTCGTTGATCTTCACCGAAGGCGGATTGCTCGGGTTCACGAGGAAGAACGCCTTCACCTTCGGATCGCGCAGCTTGTCGAGTTCCTTCTTCGAATACTGCCAGCCGCTTTCCACGTCCGCTTCGAGATTGACGACGTTCAGCTTGTAGTCGTTCAGGCGCGGAATCTCGATGTACGGCGTGAAGATCGGCATGCCGAGCGCGATCGTGTCGCCTTCCTTGATCAGGTGATTCTCGCGCATCGTGTTGAAGATGTACGTCATCGCCGCCGTGCCGCCTTCCACCGCGAACACGTCGAACTCGCCCACGAACGGATGGTTGCCGATCATCTCGCGGCGCAGATACTGACCGACGATCAGCTCGGACATCTTGAGCATGCGGTCCGGCACCGGATAGTTCGACGCGAGAATGCCCTCGCACATTTCATACAGGAAGTCGCCGGCGGAATAGCCGAGCTGATCGCGCACATACGACACCGCGCCGCGCAAAAAGTCGATGCCTGCCACGCCCTTGTTCTCGCGGCAAAACAGATCGAAGCGTTCTTCCAGACCGTCGCGCCGCGGGAAGCCGCCGATGCCTTCCGGCATGTACGCGAACGAGAGCTCCGATTCGCGCATCGCAAACAGGCCGAGTTGCCAGAAGCCATGACGCGGAATCGTCGCGAGAAAGTTCGGGTTGCCACGACCGGCGTTGAGCATGGCTGCGTTCGCAGCGCGCTCCACGGCGCCGCCGCCGGCCGCCTTGATCAGTTCGTCCTTCAGTTCGAACGGGCTGAGCGCGGACAGACCCGGTTGCGCCATATCCGCGTGTTTCTTGTCGCCCTTCTCTTTTGCCATGATGCGTTCTCCAATGAGCAGGTGAAAGACGCCGGCGTCGCGAGAATCGCCCGCTTACCGCCAGCGTGAAAGAGATCGATGAGAGATCGATAAAGCGCTGCGCGCGCCTAAACCAGCCCGACCACGAGCGGACCCAGCAGCGTCAGCGCGACGTTGGCGATCGCATACGTGATCGCGAACGGCACCGTCGGCACCGCGCTTTCCGCCTTGTCGAGCACACCGCCGAAGGCCGGATTCGCGCTGCGCGAGCCCGACAGCGCACCGGCCAGAAGCGCCGCGTTGTTGTACTTCAGCACGTAGCGGCCGAACAGCATGGTCAGCAGCAGCGGGAACAACGTGACGAACACGCCGAGCAGGAAGATCGTCATGCCGCTCTGCTTGACCGTCACCACGGCTTGCAGGCCGGAGTTCAGACCTACCACCGCGACGAACGCCGCGAGACCGAAGTCCTTGAGCAACTGCGAAGCCGCCGACGGCATCACGCCGTACATGGGATGCTTGCCGCGCATCCAGCCGAACAGCAGGCCGGCCAGCAGGCAGCCGCCGCCCGAGCCGAGCGTGAGCGGAATGCCGCCCACGTTGACGACGATCAGCCCGATCAGCAAGCCGAGCACGAGGCCCACGCCCATGTAGATGAAGTCGGTCTTGTTGGTGTTCGGCAATTCGTAGCCGGCGGCGTCGACGGCACGCTTGGTGTCTTTCGGCGAGCCGTAGAACGTGATGACGTCGCCATGTTCCAGTTTGGTTTCCGGCAGGATCGGCAGCGGCTGACCGGCGCGCGAAATGTGCTGGATGTAGACGCCGTGGCGCAGGTCGCGGTCCACCACTTCGCGCGCGGCGGCGATCGTCGTGTGGTTCATGCCTTTGCGCGTGAACACGCCGTCGCGGGTCTGCATCACCACGCCGATATCGTCGACGTTGGCGATCTCGTTGCCGTTCGCGCCGAATGCAACAACGGCTTCGCGACGACCCACCACGAGCACTTCGTCGTTGAGCTGCAAGGTCAGGTCGGGCGTTGGATCGACGGCCTTGCCGTCGCGTTTGATCTTCTCGACCGTCAACATGTCCTGGTGCAAGGTCTCGACCGCCTTGACGGTCTTGCCGGCGCTGACGTCGATCCGGTACGCGCGTCCTACCAGTTCAGGCAACGCACGAATCTGCCCCGCCGCGAGCGACGTCGACACCCCCGCCGACAACTCGCGCTCCGCGTCGATCGACGCCTCGCGCAAGCCCTGCCCCATGAACTTGGGCAGTATGTTCACGCAGACGATGATCGCCCCCAGCGAGCCGAACACGTAGGTCACCGCGTACGCGATCGCCACGTCCGACTGCAGCGATTTCACCTGATCGGCCGGCAAGCCGAGCCGCGCGATCGCATCGCCCGCCGTGCCGATAATCGCCGACTGCGTCAGCGCGCCGCCCGCGAGCCCGGCCGCGAGGCCCTTGTTCAGATGGAACAGCTTCGCGCACACCACCACGGTGATCAGCGCGGAAACGGCGAGGAACACCGCCATCGCAATTTCACGCAGCGTCTTGCGGTTCAGCGAATTGAAGAAGCCCGGCCCGGAGTCGTAGCCCACCGCGTAGATGAACACGGCGAACATGACCGACTTCACGCCGTTGTCGATCGTCACGCCGAACTGGCTGATCACGACCGCCGCCAGCAGCGAACCACCCACTCCGCCCAACTGGAACTTGCCGAAGTTGATCTGCCCGATGAAGTAACCGGCTGCTAGCGATAAAAACAGCGCAATTTCGGGGGATTTCTGAAAAATGTGATGTAGCCAGTCCATCATGCCCTCGCTGGATAGTTTGAGATATTGAGTACTGGTTGCCGTCTGCCGGGGTGCTGCGGGCGGGAATGCCGCCTGTCGATGCGCGAAGCGGATCGTGTCGTGCCGCTCATGTCGTGTTACCTAACCGAGCTTGCCGGCGAGACCGACCACCACCGGCCCCATCAACGGCAACAGAATGTTCGAGAGTGCATAGGTGATCGTGTAGCCGATCACCGGCGTCGAGTTGCCGGTCACGCCGACCAGCGCGCTGATCGCGGGCGTGCTGCATTGCTGGCCGGCAATCGCGCCGAGCAGCATGGGGGCTTCGAGCTTGAGAAACGCACGGCCGATCCACAGCGACAGCAGCCCCGGCACCAGCACCATCAGAATGCCGGCCACCGGCAACGCGAGGCCGTATTCGCGCACCAGCTTGATGGCGTCCGGTCCCGCCGACAAACCAACCGCCGCGATGAAGGTGGCGAGGCCGAAGTCCTTGAGAATCTGCGCGGCCGCCGACGGCAGCGAGCCGATCAACGGATAGCGCGAGCGGATCCAGCCGAACAGCAAGCCGGACAGCAGGCAACCGCCGCCCGTGCCGAGCGCGATCGAGACGCCGCCGATCCGGCCGCCGAGGTGGCCGATCGCCATCCCCACCAGCACGCCCAGCGCGAGATAGACGAAGTCGGTTTTCTGCGTGGCGGCCAGCACGTAGCCCAGGCGCCGCGCGCCGCGTTCGACGTCGGCCTTGGCGCCGACCAGCGTCAACACGTCGCCGCGATTCAACTCCGTGCCGGGCAACGCGGGCACCGTGGTTTCGAGCCGCGTAACTGCCGCGATGTAGACGCCGCGCGCCTGTTCCGGATCGGCCCGTTCCCGCACCTGCGCCACCGTCAGACCTTCCGCTTCGCGGCGTGTCAGCACCACGTCGATTTTTTCGGCGACGATCTGGTCAAAACCGCCGCTGTCGATTTCTTCGCCCAGACTCGCCGACGCCGTCACAATCGCTTCACGACGCCCGCCGATCAGGATCAGGTCATCGGCCAGCAAGACCAGTTTCGGTTCCACCGGCACGACCTCACCACCGCGCCGTAGTTGCTCGATAGTCAGGTTGTAGCCGTACTGCTGCTCGAACGCCACGACCGTCGTGCCGGCCGCCGCGCCGACGCGGAATGCGCGACCCACCAGCGCCGGCGCCGCCGCCCGCTGTCCTTCGCCGAACGCGCCGTCGCCGCCGAGCTTGCGCCACACGCGCTCGGCTTCCTCGCGCAAATTGACGCGCAGCAGCAGTGGCGCGAACTGGCTCGTGAACAGCACGATGGTAATCAGGCCGAACAGGTAGCTCACGCTGTACGCGGTCACGATATTGGCCTGCAAACGCAGCGTTTCCGCGTCGCCGAAACCGAGCTTGGCGATCGCCTCCGACGCCGTGCCGATCACCGCCGATTCGGTCGCCGCGCCGGCCAGCAGCCCGGCCGCCGTGCCCGCGTCGAGCCGCATCACGACCACCGCGATCAGGATCAGTATCAGCACCGAGACGATCTCGACCACCGACAACAAGCCATAGCGCCAGCCGCGTCCAATGTTGGCAAAGAACTGCGGCCCGCCGGTAAAGCCCAGCGCAAAGATGAACAGCGCAAACGCGATGTTCTTCAGATCGGGCGCCAGTCGCGCGCCCGTCTGTCCCAACAGCAAAGCAACGATCAACGTACCGCAGACGCCGCCGAGCTGTATCGGCCCAACACGAAATGAGCCAATGAAATATCCAATTGCCAGGCTTGCGAACAGCGCGATCTCCGGTTGAGACCTCAGCAAATCACTGATCATGTAGGCTCGCCGATTTACAGGTTTATTAGTAGGAGACTGAAAAACAATGGCTCAAAAAAAGTGCAAATAATTCGCTCAAACCGGGTACGGCTCAGCAATTACTCAACCGGCATAGCTGGCTGAATGACACTATTTATGGCAATGGGATGACGCGACATGCGTCCGGGAAGATTGCGGCGCTGCGGCGATGTTATGGAAAAGCGTTTGTGATAGCTCGACGGTCACACTGTCCTCGCGAAATCGCTCGATGCCTTAAAAAAGACACCGAATTCTGATGGCCGATTTTTTCTACTTTACTGCATGAATGAACATGCTTTTTTCAGACTGCTTTTTTAATAAATATTGTAATTCGTCACACCTGTCAATATTATTTTCAATCTTGACCGGACTGCCTTCGCAAAAGATGATCTTTAGCAAAGACTGAATGGCAATACGTACCGTGCGCGGTGGCCGGCAACCGGGCCTTTATACTGGCTCATCCCCCTCGCGCGCGGCGAGACCGCCACGCCTGAATCCACCTTGCGGCCGGCATGCATTCCTTGGAGCCCGACATGCGCATGATCCTGTTCAGCAGCCGTCAGTACGACAGCGACACGTTCATCGAAGCCAACGGCAGGCATTGCTACGAACTGCACTTCCAGGAATCGCACCTCGACAGCGAAACCGCGATCCTTGCTCAGGGCTACGAGGTGGTGTGCCCGTTCGTCAACGACAAAGTCGACGCGGCCGTGCTCGAACGGCTTCATGCCGGCGGCACGCGCCTGATCGCGCTGCGCTCGGCCGGCTTCAATCATGTCGACCTGGCTGCGGCCGAACGCCTCGGCATCACGGTCGCGCGCGTGCCGGCGTATTCGCCGCACGCGGTGGCCGAACATGCGGTCGGCCTGATTCTGGCGTTGAACCGGCGTCTGCCGCGCGCCGTCGCGCGGACTCGCGAGGGTGACTTTTCGCTGCACGGGCTGCTCGGTTTCGATCTGCACGGCAAGACCGTAGGCGTGATCGGCACGGGGATGATCGGCCGCGTGTTCGGACGGATCATGGCGGGCTTCGGCATGCAGGTGCTTGCGCACGATCCCGGCACGCCCGCCGAAGACCTGCTCGCGCTCGGTGCGCGCTATGTTCCGCTCGATACCTTGCTGGCGGAATCGGACGTGGTCAGCCTGCACTGTCCGTTGGTGCCGGACACCTACCATCTGATCGACGGCCACGCGCTCGCCAGGATGAAACGCGGCGCGATGCTGATCAACACCGGCCGCGGCGGCCTGGTCGAAAGCAATGCGCTGATCGGCGCGTTGAAGGACGGCCAGCTCGGCCACCTCGGTCTCGACGTGTATGAGGAAGAAGGCGGCCTGTTCTTCGAGGATCACTCGAATCTGCCGCTGCAGGACGACGTGCTCGCGCGTCTGCTGATGTTCCCGAACGTGATCGTCACCGCGCACCAGGCGTTCTTCACGCGTGAAGCGATGAGCGAGATCGCCCAGACGACGCTCGACAACGTCGCGGCCTGGGAGAGCGGCACGCCACGCAACGTGGTGCGGGCGACGGGCTAAGGATGAGCGGCGGGCGGGGGAACGACCTGGGGCGGGCCGCCTAGCGTCGTTGCGCGAATCGCGGTGCGGGCGTCGTCCGGCGCGCCACAGAGTTCGCGCAGCATGACCGCCTCGCGCTCATGCACTTCCACCGGAAACCAGCGCGCGCCGGCATCGGCCAGATAGCGCGCGCGATGCTGCCCGTTGCGAAACGACACCACGCCTTCGCGCTCCAATCCGACCAGGCCGAGCAACCCCGGCGCGCGACGCGTCGTGATCGTCACATAGGGCATCTGCGGAATCCGCGGGTTGTCCGGATCGAGAAACTCGCGAATGCCGCGCACCTTGCCGGCATGCCATTCGGCAACCGGCTTCAGCACGTAGTCGGTGTTGTCGCGATCCGCGCAGGCGAGCAGCTTGCGCACGTCGATCAGCACCACTTGATGCCGCGTGCCGTCGGTGACGAACACGCGTTTCAGGCGCACATGGTCGAACCACGAATGCTCGAGGAGCGGCACGATCCACACGGTTTCGGCGCAAGCCGGCGAGGCGGCTGACGAGGGATTGGACGAGGGCAAAGGCAGGCTCGATAAGCTAGCGAAAATCCGCCAGCGCGTTAAAAGAGCGCTAACGCTACGAGTCGACTGTGTAAGAAGCATGACAGACCACGGCATTAATCACACTGCATGCTCATGCTGCCAGGACACCTCGGCATGAACACACTTTAAAAGTACCCGCACAGACGGGCAGACGCTGACCTCTATCGATGTAACGACTATAGCTAGGCAAAATTTCAATAGCTATGGACGCGTCGAAGTTAACCAGGATATCGGCGTCGCGGCACTCGTCCTTGAGTGGACCGCGCGCCGTATGCAGCAAAAAACAACAGCCGCCTGACGGCGCAGCAAGGGTGTTTTGACTTAGGTAGAATCCCCTACTGTTTGCCTCTTGTACGGCGCACGCGTTCTCGCCCCGAAAATGCGCGCCGGCCGCGCGACGCTTCCCGTCGCGCCGATTCACGCTCCGCCACCATGCCTTTACCCCTGCTCGCCCTTGCCGTTGCCGCATTTGGAATCGGTACCACTGAATTCGTGATCATGGGCTTGCTGCCCGACGTGGCACGCGACCTGTCCGTCTCGATTCCGGCCGCCGGCATGCTGGTGTCGGCGTATGCGCTCGGCGTCACGATCGGTGCGCCGATCGTCGCGATCGCGGTGGCCAACATGCCGCGCAAGAAAGCGTTGATGAGTCTGATCGGCGTGTTCATCGTCGGCAACATGCTGTGCGCGATCGCGCCGGGTTATGCCGTGCTGATGGCCGCGCGTATCGTCACGGCGTTCTGCCATGGCGCGTTCTTCGGTATCGGCTCGGTGGTGGCCGCGGGTCTGGTCGCGCCGAATCGCCGCGCGCAAGCCATCGCGCTGATGTTCACCGGCCTCACGCTCGCCAACGTGCTCGGCGTGCCGCTCGGCACCGCGCTCGGCCAGGCCGTGGGCTGGCGCGCAACCTTCTGGGCGGTGACCGGTATCGGCATCGTCGCGGCGGCTGCGCTCGCCGTCTGCCTGCCGGCCAAGATCGAGATGCAGAAGGCCAGCCTCATCCACGAATTCAGCGTGCTGAAGAATCCGCAGGTGCTGATGGTGCTCGGCATCAGCGTGCTCGCGTCGGCCAGCCTGTTTTCGACCTTCACCTACATCACCCCGATCCTCGAAGACGTGACCGGCTTCACGCCGCATGCGGTCACGCTCGTGCTGCTGCTGTTCGGCCTCGGCCTGACCGTGGGCAGCACGCTCGGCGGCAAGCTAGCCGACTGGCGGCTGTTGCCGTCGCTGGTGGCGTTCCTGCTGGCGATCGTCGTGATCCTCACGATCTTCGCGGGCACGATGCACGCGCAGATTCCGGCGATGATCACGATCTTCGTCTGGGGCATTCTGGCCTTCGCGATCGTGCCGCCGTTGCAAATGCTGATCGTCGACCGCGCAAGCCATGCGCCGAATCTGGCCTCGACCTTGAATCAAGGCGCGTTCAACCTCGGCAATGCCACGGGCGCGTGGCTCGGCGGCATGGCGATCGGCGCGGGCGCGCCGCTCACCACGCTACCGTGGGTCGGCGTGGCGACCTCGATCGGTGCGCTCGTGCTGACGCTGTGGTCGGTGTCGATCGACCGTCGCACCCAGCGGATGATGGCCGCGGGATAGTCGCCGCGTTGCGTGCTAATGACCCGCGGCCGTAGTAGCATCTCGGCCGATGAAAGTCATCTTCACTCGCGATTTCCTCGCGCTCATTCTTAGCGTTGCCGTAGTCGGGCTCGGCAGCGGCGCGACTCTTCCGCTCACCGCGCTCGCGCTGACGCAAGCCGGCTATGGCACCGACGTGGTCGGCCTGCTGACCGCCGCGCAAGCGGGCGGCGGCCTCTTCATCGTGCCGTTCGCCGGTTGGATCGCGGCGCGCTTCGGCGGCCGGCAGGTGATCGTCGGCGCAGTGCTGGTGGTGGCGATCGCCACCGCGCTGATGCAACTCACCGCGAACCTGTGGCTCTGGGCACTGTTGCGCGTGCTCTGCGGCGCCGCGCTAATGCTGCTCTTCACGATCGGCGAAGCCTGGGTCAACCAGCTCGCCGACGACGCCACCCGCGGCCGCGTCGTCGCGATCTACGCCACCAATTTCACGCTGTTCCAGATGTCGGGGCCGGTGCTGGTGAGTCAGATCGCCGACCTCATGCATTCGCGCTTCCTGATCTGCGGCGCGCTCTTTTTGCTGGCGCTGCCGATGCTCGCCACCATCCGCACCACACCGCACGCCGCCGACGACGAACACGCCGCGCACGGCAGTTGGCGTCACGTTTTGCCGCAGATGCCGGCGCTCGTGGTCGGCACGGGTTTTTTCGCGCTGTTCGACACGATCGCGCTGTCGCTGCTGCCGCTCTTCGCGATGTCGCACGGCATGACGAGCGAAGTCGCCGTGTTGTCGGCGTCGGCTTTGCTGCTCGGCGACACGACGATGCAGTTTCCGATCGGCTGGCTCGCGGACCGGCTGGGCCGCGAACGGGTGCATATCGGTTGCGGTGTGATCGTCGTGCTGCTGTTGCCGCTGCTGCCGTGGGCGATCACCTCGCCGTGGCTATGCTGGCCGTTGCTGTATGTGCTCGGCGCGGCGGCGGGTGCAATCTACACGTTGTCGCTGGTGGCTTGCGGAGAACGCTTTCGCGGCGTCGCGCTGGTGTCGGCGAGTTCGCTGGTGGGCGCGTCGTGGAGCGCGGCCAGTTTCGGTGGTCCGCTCGTGGCCGGTGCATTGATGAAGGGCGTCGGCAACGACGCGATGGTCGGCGTGCTGCTCGTGGCGGCACTCGCGTTTCTGGCGGCTGTCTGGTGGGAACGGCGACGCGCGCCGATGCGGGCAGTGGGGTAACGCGCGCCGCGCGGCGGGTGACGTCATGATGCGCTTGCGCACGTTAGAAATAAAAAAGCCGGCGTAATCCGCCGGCTTTGCACCTTGTGCCGTGGCGTTACTCGTGACGTTACGACTGCGCCGGCAAAATCTCCCCGGCGCACACGCCGAACCCCACCCGATAACCGTCACCCTGGCACCAGCCTGCCAACGTCAGTTCATCGCCGTCTTCGATAAAACTGCGCGTGCCTCCCTGCTGCAACTCCACCGGCTTCTTGCCGTTCCACGTCAGTTCCAGCAGGCTGCCGAACGAATCCTCGCTCGGTCCGCTGATCGTGCCCGAACCCATCAGATCGCCCACTCGCGTATTGCAGCCCGACACGGTGTGATGCGCGAGTTGCTGCGCCATCGTCCAGTACATGTGCCTGAAATTGGTCCGCGTGATCGTGCTCGCCTGCGTGGCCTGTTGCGGACGCAACGTCACTTCCAGATGAATATCGAAAGCGTGCGCGCCGTCGTGACGCAGATAAGCGAGCGGCTGCGGCTCCTGCACCGGTTGCGCGACGCGAAACGGTTCGAGCGCGTCGAGCGTGACGATCCACGGCGAGATCGTGGTCGCGAAGGTCTTCGCGTTGAACGGGCCGAGCGGCACGTATTCCCATTGCTGAATGTCGCGTGCGCTCCAGTCGTTCAGCAACACCATGCCGAAGATATTCGCTTCGGCATCCGCGCAGGCCACCGGCTCGCCCAGCGCATTGCCCGCGCCGATCACGAAACCCGTTTCCAGTTCGATATCCAGTTTGCGGCACGCACCGAACACCGGACGCTCCTGATCCGGCAACTTCAGTTGACCGTTCGGCCGACGTACCGGCGTCCCGCTCACCACCACCGACGACGCACGTCCGTTGTAGCCGATCGGCATTTCCGACCAGTTCGGCAGCAACGCATTCTTCGGATCGCGGAACATCGAGCCGACATTCGTCGCATGTTCTTTCGACGAATAGAAATCGGTGTAGCCCGGAATCTGCACCGGCAGATGCAATTGCGCGTCGGCCTGACGCACGAGCGCCTTCGCGCGCAGTGCGCTGTCGTCGCGCAAGGTGGCGGTGTCACGCCCCAGCAGATCGCTTAGCTGGACGCGGACGCTGCGCCACGCGTCGCGGCCCAGCGCGATGAAATCGTTCAACGTCTCGCGTGCAAACACGTCGGCTTTCGACGACACCTTAAGCAAACCCGCCGCCTGCAATGCGGCCAGATCGACGATCTGGTCGCCGATCGCCACGCCCACGCGCCGCGCCGCGTTCAGCCCATCACGCTTGTCGCTAAACACGCCGAACGGCAGATTCTGAATCGAAAAATCGCTGGTCGAATCGTTGGCCGATTCGACCCAGCTCTTGCGCGACGGATCGAGCGTCGCCTGAAGATCGCTCAATGCGTTCATCGTTGCTCCGGGTTGAAGTGTTTCTTGAGGCCTTGCCAGCACTCGTAGTAATGCGCCTGCAATTGCGAGGTGTCGAGCGCGAAACGGGTCGGCTTGAGCAGCGTGCGCGTTTCGAACATGAAGGCCAGCGTGTCGCCCACTTTGTGCGGCTTCGACGTATCGCTATGCGAGGCTTTTTCGAACGTGTCCGCGTCCGGGCCGTGACCCGTCATGCAGTTGTGCAGACTCCCGCCGCCGGGCACGAAGCCTTCGGCCTTGGCGTCGTACACGCCATGCACGAGGCCCATGAATTCGCTCGCCACATTGCGATGGAACCAGGGCGGCCGGAACGTATCTTCCGCGGCGAGCCAGCGCGGCGGGAAGATCACGAAGTCGATCGTATCGACGCCCGGCGTGTCGCTTTGCGATTGCAGCACCAGGAAAATCGACGGGTCCGGATGGTCGAAACTGATCGAGCCGATCGTGTTGAAGCGGCGCAAATCGTACTTGTACGGCGCGTAATTGCCGTGCCATGCCACCACGTCGAGCGGCGAATGGCCGATGTCCGCGCGCCACAGATTGCCGTTCATCTTGGCAACGAGTTCGAAGTCGCCTTCGCGGTCTTCGTAGGCCGCGTGCGGCGTGAGGAAATCGCGCGGATTCGCGAGACCGTTCGAGCCGATCGGGCCGAGATCCGGCAAGCGCAGCAGCGCGCCGAAGTTCTCGCAGATATAGCCGCGTGCGGTGCCGTCCGGCAGGCTCACCGCGAAGCGCACACCGCGCGGAATCACCGCGATTTCGAACGGCTCGACGTCGAGCCGGCCCATTTCGGTCGCGATGTGGAGACGCCCTTCCTGCGGCACGATCAGCAGTTCGCCGTCGGCGCTGTAAAAGAAACGGTCCTGCATCGAGCGGTTCGCGGCGTACAGATGAATCGCGCAACCGTTCATCGATTCTGCGGCGCCATTGCCCGCCATCGTCACCCAACCGTCGATGAAATCGGTCGGCTCCGTCGGCATCGGCAACGCGTCCCAACGCAGTTGATTGGGCGGCGTCGGCGGGACTTCGGCGAAGTTGGCGACGAGCCGTTCCGAAGGCAGCAACGTGAACGGCATATGCACAGCCGCCGGCCGGATCCGGTACGTCCACGTGCGGCGGTTGTGGCCGCGCGGCGCGGTGAACGCGGTGCCCGACAGTTGCTCGGCGTACAAACCGTAGGCTGCGCGCTGCGGCGAATTGCGGCCTTCGGGCAACGCGCCCGGCAGCGCCTCGGTGGCGAATTCATTGCCGAAGCCCGACTGATAACCCGGCTCGATCTCGAGCCGCGAGCGCGCGGTATTCGGCTGACGTGTTGCGGTGTCCATGCAAGGTTCTCCGTTGATACTCGTTCGTTTCATCTCACGCGGTCTGCGGCTCGGACGGGCGGCCGCGTTGCCGGGTCGCCGCGGCGAGCGCGATCACCAGCAGCGCGGAACACAGCACCGGCACAGCCGCCGCGTGGAACAGCGACGCGTTCGACCAGTTCATCGCGATCAGTTGGCCGCCGACCAGCGGCCCGATCACCGAGCCGATCCGGCCGATGCCGAGACTCCAGCCGATGCCCGTCGAGCGCAGGGTAGTCGGATAGAAATGACCCGCCAGCGCGTTGACCGCCGGTTGTCCGCCGACCACGCAGAAGCCGCCCGCGAACACCACGATCAGCAGCCACGGCAGCGCATGCGCGACCGTGCCGATGGTGCCGACCGCGAGCGCCGCGCCAGCAAAACACACAAACAGCACACGCACGAAGCCGAACCGTTCGATAAACCAGCCGAGCAGCAAGGTGCCGACCACGCCGCCCGTCTGCAGCACCGTGCCGACGATCACCGCGGTGGACGGCGAATACCCGGCGTCGCGCATCACGGTGGGCAGCCAGTTCGACAGGAAGTACAAGTCGATCAGGTTCATGAAACTGATCGCCCACAGAATCAGCGTGACCGGCGTGCGGCCCGCGCGGAACAGTTCTGCGACCGGCGCGCCGCCGGTGCCCTTCTCACGCACGACGACGCGGGTGTTGGCATCGATCGTCAGCGTCGGATCGAATTTCGCGAGCCAGCGCAGCGCGCGTTCGCTGTGTCCCTTGATAACGAGGAATTGCAGCGATTCCGGCAACGCGGCGAGCATCGCGAACGCGAGCAGCAGCGGCACCGTGCCGCCGACCCAGAACACCGCGCGCCAGCCGTAGGCCGGAATCAGCGCGGCGCTGACGAAGCCGCCGAGCGCCGCGCCCAGCGTGAAGCCGCACGACACCAGCATCATGCGCTTTACGCGATGCGCGGGCGACGCGAACTCGCCGACCAGCGCCATTGCGTTCGGCATGATGCAGCCGAGCCCGAGGCCGGTGATGAAGCGCAGCGCGATCAACGCGGGAATCGTCGAGACGAACGGTGTGGCCAGCATCGACACGGCGAAGAAAAACGTCGCGCCGATGAGCACCGGCCGACGGCCGATCCGGTCCGCCAGCACCGACAAACCCAGCGCGCCGAGCAGCATGCCGAACAGGCTGGCGCTGAACACCGGGCCGAGCGCGGCCTTCGACACGTGCCATTCGCCGATCACGCTAGGCGCGACATAGCCCATGGCCTGCGCGTCGAAGCCGTCGATCACGAGACACAGCCCGCACAACGCGAGCAGCATCCATTGAAAGGCCGGGTGATGCGTTTCGCCGAGCACGCGCTCGACTTCGATCACGTTGGCGGCGGCTGGAGCCGGGTTGGAACTCATTCGGGTGTCCCCTCATCCTGATGGATTGTCTGGTGGCCGCATGGATGGCAACGGCGACGATGATCTGTGCAGACGCGATCGTCGTCACTGCCCACACGGCAATTTACGTATAGTAAAACGAATTACGGATGGTGAAATTAACGTATACCCTGAAGCCCAGCCCGAATACGGCCGCCAGCCCCGGCGCACAAGCGTTCGGCGGATAACGTTATGAGCATTTTGTTCATGTGGGCGCGGGCCGGGCTGCTACCATCATTGGATGCGGCAACCGCGTCGCGTTGCCCGGCGCCGAGCGCGCCTCTTTTGCCATCCATTCGCCTACATGATTCCGCCGACCATCCCCAACCTCATCGCCCGCGCCGCCGAACACCCGTTTCTCGGCGAATACCTGGCGATGGGACACGGCGAGCACAGCGACATCGCGCTCGCCCGGTTCGACGGGCACGAGCTGGCGAGCAGTTACGAGCCGATCTTCGACATCAGCGTGCATTCGCTGGCGCAGTCGCTCACGTCCGGCGCCGAGGGTGTGGACCGGTTCGGCGACGAACTCGGCTTTCAGGCCGTCACGCAGCGGCTCGACGCGCCGCCGCTCGAGGTGTTCGACCCGTTCGACCGGATCGCCGACGACCAGCAGCTCGTGGCGCTCGACCGTATGTCGCGGGCGCTGCATGCAATCAATTTCTTTGGCGCGCAGCGGCACGGGTTGCTGTTTCTGCGCGTGCACGAGCGTCTGCTGAAGAGCGTGAAGTACGACCACGGCCGGCATTTTTCGACGGTGCTGGTGTCGTTCGGGCTGAACCCGTCGCGGGTGGTGATCGAGTTGCCGGCGGCGGCCGTCGCGCACAAGACGTTTCTCGGTTATCTGACCACGAGCTATCAGCGCCACGGCTTCAAGGTGGCGGGCAATCTGTCGAACGCGGGGCAGATTCTGTCGGTGTCGGAAACCGCGCGGCTCGACTTCATCAAGATGGATGCCGGCATCGCGTTGCGCGATGCGACGGTGAAACCGCTAGTGGGTTACGCGAGCCGCCTGCGGATTCCGCTGATCTTCAACCGCGTGGTGGATGAAGCGCAGTTCGTCGCGCTCCAGCAGTACGACGTGCGCTTCGTGCAAGGGCCGTTGTTCAACGCGCATTATCACGATCGGGCGGTTTGAGCGGGGCGGCTAGTGTTTCAACGCGCTTTAGCCCGTATCGCCCAGACGCCGCGCGAGCGCTTTCAAGCGCGGCCCGACGTTCTCACGAAACACCGCCTCGCCCATCGACGACGCCGGCCCGCTGCAACTGAGCACCAGCCAGCGCCCTTCGCGCGGCTCGCGAAACGGCACCGCGACCGCGTTCACGTCGTCGTGCCACGCGCGGAATGAATAGCAGCAGCGTTCCGCGGCGAACGCGGCAATTTCCGTTTCGGCGTCGGCGACTAAAGCCGGTCCTTCCTTTCCCGCCGCCTTCTTTAGTTCGGTCAGCAGCGCGGCGCGCACGTCGGCCGGTAGCACGGCCAGATACGCGCGGCCCATCGAGCTCGTGAGCATCGACAGTTTCGAGCCGGACGCCAGCCCGAGCGTCAGCGCGGTTTCGCTGCGGATCGTCTCCAGATAAATCATGTCGAGCCCGTCACGACAACCGAGCGACACCGCCGCGCCGACTTCGCGAGCGAAAGTGCGCATATGCGGACGCGCGAGTTCCAGCGTGTCGGTGCCCGAAAGCAGCGCGAAACCGAGCGACAACACACCGGCATCGAGCGCATATTTACCCAGCGTTTCGTCGAGCCGCAGATAGCCGAGCACCGTCAGCGTATAGGCGAGACGGTTGACCGTCGCCTTCGGCAGACCCGTGCGTTCGACGAAATCGCGATTGCCGAGCATGGTTTCGCCCGGTTTGAAGGCGCGCAGCAAATCCAGCCCGCGTGCGAGGGCGACGACGAATTTACGCTCGTCGAGCGGATCGGACAGAGTAGATGTGGGCGGCATGGGGTGATACACTCGGTCGTGGTTTGCAAAACATTGTTTCGCATAGCGGAACTTAAGTCAAGCCCGAGGATGTAGCTCAGACACGTTTCAGTCCAGAAGGAATCAGGAGATAAATCATGGCCGAGGCCGCGCAGTTTCACTGGGAAGACCCGTTGCTGCTGGATCAGCAGCTCACCGAAGACGAACGCATGGTGCGCGACGCCGCCGCGGCCTACGCGCAGGACAAGCTGCAACCGCGCGTGCTCGAGGCCTTCCGTCATGAGAAGACCGACATCGAGATTTTTCGCGAAATGGGCGAACTCGGCCTGCTCGGTCCGACGATTCCTGAGCAATACGGTGGCCCCGGGCTGAACTACGTGGCGTACGGCTTGATTGCGCGCGAGGTGGAGCGCGTCGATTCCGGCTATCGGTCGATGATGTCGGTGCAGTCGTCGCTCGTCATCGTACCGATTTATGAATTCGGCTCGGAAGCGCAAAAGCAGAAGTACCTGCCGAAGCTCGTTACCGGCGAATGGATCGGCTGCTTCGGCTTGACCGAGCCGAATCACGGCTCCGATCCGGGCAGCATGATCACACGCGCGAAGAAGGTGGACGGCGGCTACTCGCTGTCGGGCGCGAAAATGTGGATCACCAATTCGCCGATCGCCGACGTGTTCGTCGTGTGGGCGAAGCTGGAGGAGAACGGCAAGGATTCGATCCGCGGCTTCGTTCTCGAGAAGGGCTGGAAGGGGCTGTCGACACCGACTATTCACAGCAAGGTCGGTTTGCGGGCGTCGATCACCGGCGAAATCGTGATGGACGAAGTGTTCGTGCCGGAAGAGAACCGTTTCCCGGAAGTCAGCGGCTTGCGCGGTCCGTTCACGTGCCTGAACTCGGCGCGCTACGGCATTGCGTGGGGTGCGCTCGGCGCGGCGGAAGCCTGCTGGCACACCGCGCGTCAGTACGTGCTGGACCGCAAGCAGTTCGGCCGGCCGCTCGCCGCGAATCAGCTGATCCAGAAGAAGCTCGCCGACATGCAGACCGAAATCACGCTCGGTTTGCAAGGCGTGCTACGCCTCGGTCGCATGAAGGACGAAGGCACTGCGGCGGTCGAGATCACGTCGATCATGAAGCGCAATTCGTGCGGCAAGGCGCTGGATATCGCGCGGCTCGCGCGTGACATGCTCGGCGGCAACGGTATTTCGGACGAGTTCGGGATTGCGCGGCATCTGGTGAATCTGGAGGTCGTGAATACCTACGAAGGGACGCACGATATTCACGCGCTGATTCTGGGCCGTGCGCAGACGGGAATTCAGGCGTTTTTCTGATGGGTTGGTGAGGCGCTGACGGGATAAAAGCAAAAGGCCGATTCTCTTGCGAGAACCGGCCTTTTGCCTTGTGGCGCCTCAGCCGCTTACTTGTTCGGCTGCGGCGTCATGCGCAGATACGGGCGCAGCGCCTTGTAGCCCTTCGGGAATTTCTGTTTGATGATTTCTTCGTCCTTCAACGACGGGACGATCACCACGTCGTCGCCCTGCTTCCAGTTGCCCGGCGTCGCCACCGAATGGTTGTCGGTGAGCTGCAGCGAGTCGATCACCCGCAGCACTTCGTCGAAGTTCCTGCCCGTGCTGGCCGGATAGGTGATGATGAGACGCACCTTCCGCTTCGGATCGATCACGAACAGCGAACGGACCGTCAGGGTCTCGTTGGCGTTCGGGTGAATCATGTCGTACAGCTCAGCAACCTTGCGATCGCCGTCCGCGAGAATCGGAAAGCCGACGTTGGCCGCCTGCGTTTCGTTGATGTCCTTGATCCATTCCTTGTGCGACTCTGCCGTGTCGACCGACAGTGCGATCGTCTTCACGTTGCGCTTCTCGAACTCGCCCGCCAGCTTGGCGGTCAGACCGAGCTCGGTCGTGCAGACCGGCGTGAAGTCCGCCGGATGCGAGAACAGCACACCCCAGCTATCGCCCAGCCAATCATGAAACTTGATACGACCCACACTCGATTCCTGCTCGAAATCCGGTGCGATATCGCCAAGACGTAGACTCATGATGCATCTCCTTTAGATGTTCGGACAGTCCGCGCGAGCCTCTGCCCGCGACCCCGCAAAGTTAAAGCATACCGGACAGGCGGTGCACCGCTAACGAACATCGCGTCACTACTTTATGCGTTTTTGTAATTTTCGCCGTTTTAGTGGAAACTTTGCGGGACAGATCAACTCCATCTTAAGCAAACTTTCCTGCATGATGCTGTGGGTGGTAGCGTTCTCAAAACTCCTCAACCAGGAACGGTTCGTGCGTTCCTTCGAACAATCGGGCACTGCGCTCGCCAGCGGCCGTTTCTTTGGTTACGATTCACGCGTGGCGTGAGCCGAAGGGGAGCTGTCAATGTCGGAAGTCAACAAGGAGAGATTGATGTCGGATATCAAAACCGTCCTCGCGGACGCGGAAGATCTGCTGAAACAGGCCGCGAGCGCCACGGGCGAGCGCGCTTCGGAACTGCGTGAAACGGCGCTGACGCGCCTGAAGCAGGCTAAGGAAAAAGCGGCTGACGTGCAGGTCGTGGTGGTCGAAAAAGGCAAGAAGGCTGCCCGCGCCACCGACGACTATGTGCATGAGCATCCGTGGGCATCCATCGGCATCGCCGCAGGCGCCGGCGTGCTGCTGGGTTTGCTGATCAACCGCAAGTAAGCAGGCACCACCTGATGCGCCGGGCGGCGAGCATCTCGGCTCCCGTCTCGGCCCATCAGCGAATCGAGTTGACCGGCGCCCGTCTGGCCGGTCCGCTTCTCCTGGCGCGCACAAGCGCCGGTTAGGCCTTTACGCGCAACGCCCACAGCTATGACGATCGAAACACAATCGCAGCGCGGAGAACACAGCCCGTTGCGCCGCATTATCGGATCCGTGTTTGCCATTTTGCAGACGCGGCTGGAACTGGTCGGCATTGAACTCGCCGAAGAAAAAGACCGTCTGCTTGCCGTGCTGTTTCTCGGCCTTGCCGCGATGATGCTCGCCACCATGGCGCTGATCGCATTGACGGCGCTGATCGCAATCGCTTTCTGGGACACTTACCGGTGGCAGGCGCTTGCCAGCATCACCGCGGTTTATGCGATTGCGGGACTGGCCTGTGCGCTGAAAGCGCGCAGTGGTCTGCGCAGTGCACCGATGGTATTCGAAGCGACTATCGCTGAGTTCGAAAAGGATCGCGACGTGTTTCGCAAACCGTGAAGCGGAGTGCGCTGCGCACTTTGCCTGCGGCAGCGTTGCACCGTTGTTGAGATGCTGTTGAGAAATGTGCGCGGTTTTGGGGTTTTTTAGGGTTTTAGTGCCCCGGTTTTAGTGCCCCGTCAGCAAGTTTTTTGCAGCACCCTTGCTGCACTATTTGCACTACCGCTCGCCGCTTTTTTGCAGCCATTTTTTGCAGTCGATTCGTAGCTGATTTGCGATTGTCTGTGATTGTCTGATTGCTCCACCTCCACTGCCGCCGACACGCCATGAGCCAGATCCATTCCGATACCGCCTTCCGTAACAAACGCCACCAGGCGAAAGATCTGAGCGCGCCGCACCTGCGAGCACTGCGCAAGGAATTGCTGATGGTGCGCGCGGATGTCGAGCGTATGGAGCTCGCTCAGGCAACCATCGAACTGCGCCAGGCGGTCACTCATTTCAGTTGGCTCAAGTTCCTTGTGCCGGGCTTTAGCAATATGCGCCCGGGCCGCGGCTCGAAGTCGAATTTCCTCAACGCGGGGAATATCGGCGCATTGCTGAAGGAGTATCCGCTGATCAGTTCCATCGCTTCGATGGTGCTCGCCAAGCCGTTGCGCGCGACGCTTGCCGCTGGCGCCAAACCGGCGCTCAAGTGGGGCGGCCTTGCGCTTGCCGGGTGGGAAGCGTATCGAATCTGGCAGCAGATGAAGCGTGATTCGGCTGGGTCTTCGCGGGAGAAGGTTGACTCGACGGATGGGGGGTATTGAAGGGTTGGGCGGAGTGGGTTGTAGCCCGCTCTAACCGGTTTTCCAGCATTCACCGATTGACGGCATTAAAACGCCGCTCCCATTACTACCGCTTCTATTACTTCTCTGTCCCGTCGCATCCAGCGTAAAGATGCCGCAGGCGTCGTCGCGCATGGGTCCGGACTCGGTCGGCGCGGCCTCTATCGAATAGCCGCCATTGGTGTCGTCCGCAGGCAGCACACGCAGGCTGTAGATCGGCGCACCGAATTGCGGCGCCTGATCCAGACCAGGAGGCAAAGCCGTCAGGTTGTCGCTCGCCGCACGCTCGACGAATTGCGCCGCCCGATAAAGCGCCGATGCCGCGTCGATTCGATGCGCGCGCTCGACGTGACTCCGATACGAAGGCACGGCGAATACGGCGAGCGTGGCAACTATCGCGAGCGTGATCATCAGTTCGAGCAACGTAAATGCGGATGTATGCCGGCCTGTCATGAGCCTCCCGTCAAAATGGCTTTGCGGCGACGCGGCGCCAATGGCGCTCGACTTTTTCGCCCTCGACGACCAGTTCCATCTGCAGCCAGACCTGCGACTCTTTAGTCCGCCCGAAGCCGCGCGAAGTCAGCAGGAATGCTCGTGCATCGGCGCGCGTGGCAAGACGCCATGCTTCGATCAAACATTGCGGCGGTCGCAGCGATCCGGGCCATTGCGCAACGGGTGCGACCGCGCCAGCCTCGAATGCGGATTCGAGCTTCCATTGCACCGGCTCACCCGAAGCAGCCGGTGGCATCGCGGCGGCACCGTCACCTGCCGCCGTGACGACAGCGCGGGAGCACAACGTCAGCACTGAATCGGCCGCATGGAACGCCTGCAGATAATCGCGGACGTTGCTAGCGGCGCGCGCCGACGCAAGCGAGCTTTCGAACCACGCTGCGGACGTGGCCAACATCATTGCGGCAATCAGCAACACGATGGGGAGCACAGTGCCGTGGTGATGAACGCGCGACACGCCACGCAGGCCCGCCTTCTTTCGATGCGCGGTCACAGAGAAACCCCCGCCGCTGAGTTACGTATCGCCACCCGCCGCCAGAACGCCTGCCGCGCGCGCGAGTCGGCGCTCATGGCGCTAATGCCGTCGCAATCGACATAACTCCCGCGCTGCGCTCGCGGCGCGCCTCGAACGAGCACGCAGAGGTCGACCGCAACGATCTTCGCCCATTGATCAACCGTGACCGCTGACGCTTCGATCGCGTCCAATCGGTCAGCTAGCCAGTACTTGATCCGCAAGCGCTCGACACCTTCGACCAACGGTTGCGCGGATCCCGCCTTGCCATTGCCCTCGCAATAGAGCTCCGGCTCCCCGGTCGAACCACTGACTCGCGCGAAATACCGGTTCACGACCGGGACACCGCGGTCACCGAGCGCCGCGTTGGTGGCGGTCACGGCTTGTCCGAGGCAGTCGGTGGATTGCCCGG
Organism: Paraburkholderia sp. BCC1876; assembly: GCF_902833695.1. Classification (NCBI taxonomy): domain Bacteria; kingdom Pseudomonadati; phylum Pseudomonadota; class Betaproteobacteria; order Burkholderiales; family Burkholderiaceae; genus Paraburkholderia; species Paraburkholderia sp. BCC1876. The sequence continues at coordinate 265,213 of NZ_CADFGI010000007.1, forward strand.
CCGCCGATGGCCACGTCGAGATGTTGTCTCCAACATACCGAACCACGACACCGTCCGAGCGGCTGGACAGCGTCTCGCAGACGGGGCTGTCGTCAGAGGCCGTCGGCCGGCCGCCCGAGCATCCGAATATCGGCGGAGGATTGGCGTAACGTACGACGTCCGCGGGCACGAAGCCGGCCATTTGCAGTTGCTGCCCGATCAAGGTCAGCGCGGTCAACCCGGCTTCGCGAATCCGCGCCGAGTCGCTGGCCTGTTCGAACGCCGCCCTCTGCGCTGTATAGAGCGAAACCGCGCCCGCAGTCACGAGCAAGCCCAATGCGATGGCGATCACGAATTCCACCAGCGTATGGCCCCGAGCAGAAACCAAACGCGCCATCATTCCGCGAACGCCAATGCGACGCATGAGAGGCCGGCGGGAACATCCACTCCGCCACAAGACTCGGGTTTGTCGATGATATTGTCGGCAGGCGGCATGTTGAGCGGGGCCACCCACGTCACACGCGCAGCGGACAACCCGCCGCTTGCTTCCACCGACGCCTGGCCATGCGGCAACAGCACCGCCGCTCGCGCGTTCCATTGCCTGATCGCGGCATCGCTCGCGGTAGGTGCGTACATGGCCTCCGCGACCGAATCGGCAATCCACGCCGCGTGCTCGCGCTGTGCCGTCGCGTGCGCTTCGCGAGCGGTCCACAGTTGACCGGCGATCAACCCGAGCGCCGTCACCGCCATCAACGAAATCGCCAGCATGACTTCGATTAGCGAGCTGCCGTCGCATGCCAATGCGCGATGGCGCGGCCAGGGCCTCAGTGAAAGCCGCCTCACGACACGGCTCCGCAAGCACCCTGAACAATCCGCACGCGTCCCCCGGCGGCGATATGGATACAGCGTCGCCACGCGTTCCCCTGAGTTGCTCCTGAAGATACGCGCGGGGCGATTTCGAAACTGCGAAACGTGCCGATCAATTGCGCCGCCGGCGGCGTGAACGTGAGATTTGTCTGCGTCCCGCTGATGCTTACCGCACTTAACGAAGGATGCGCGCGCAAAAGCGTAAGCGTGCCGCCGCGCTCTGCCATGACGGCCCAGCCACAGGACCAGTCAGCAACGCCGTTGGCGCAAGCTTGCCCCGCGACAAGACACCGGCGTGCGGCGTCGACCCGGCAGACGGTAATACGTGTCCCGCGACGCAGCGCTTCGCTGCGCGCGTAGGCAAAGGTCGAGGCAAGCGCTTTCGCGCGGGCGTCGATCTGATCCCGCACGTGCCAGGCGACGAACGACGGCGTCGTCAGCACGGCGACGACAGCAAGTAGGGCAACCACGGCCAGCGTTTCGACGAGCGTAAAGCCGCCGGATGGCGGTCGACAGACGGCGTCCTGTTTCATCTGCATCCCTGATCGTTGCAAAGAATGCAGCCAATCTAGCGGTTCGCAAACGGCTCAACAATCGGCCGAATGGCCAGGTGGCACTCAGACGCTATCGCGCGCAAAAATGCACGCGTCGAACCATAACGGAGCGGGAGCAACCAATGCGCGAATCAACGCGGAGAAAAACGGATACTCGAACGCAACACGCGGCGCGGCCGCGATCAGCGCTTGCGGGGAGGCTTGGGAGGAGAAGAGGCGCGGCGAAATTCTTCGATTACGTCTTCGAACTCAGAGACGTCTTCAAAGCGCCGGTAAACGGAGGCAAAACGAACGTAGGCAATCGTATCGAGCTCGCGCAACTCGTTCATGACGAGTTCGCCGAGGCGCTCACTACGCACCTCACGCTCGCCGCTACCGAGCAACTGATACTCGATGCGGGCGACGGCCGCGTCGATCGCGTCCGCTGCGACCGGGCGCTTGCGCAGCGCCAGTTGCATGCTCGCGACGATCTTGCGGCGATCGAATTCCGTGCGGCTACCGTCCTTCTTGACGACCGACGGCAACGCCAGCTCGACCCGCTCATACGTCGTGAAACGTTTGTCGCAGGCCGGGCAGCGGCGGCGCCGGCGAATCGTTGCGCCGTCTTCGGATACGCGCGAGTCGACAACCTGCGTATCGGCGTGACGGCAGAAGGGGCAGTGCATAACGGCTTAACGGTAGACCGGGAAACGCTGGGTCAGCTCGGCAACCTGGCCGCGCACACGTTCGATCGTGGCGGTGTCTTCCGGGTTGTCCAGCACGTCGGCGATCAGGTTACCCACCTGCTCCGCTTCCTTGACACCGAAGCCGCGCGTGGTCATGGCCGGCGAGCCGAGACGCACACCGCTCGTCACGAACGGCTTTTCCGGGTCGTTCGGGATCGCGTTCTTGTTGACGGTGATGTGAGCGGCGCCCAGCGCGGCTTCCGCAGCCTTGCCCGTGATCTTCTTGGCGCGCAGATCGACCAGCATGACGTGGCTTTCGGTACGGCCCGACACGATACGCAGACCGCGCTTGACCAGCGTTTCAGCCAGCACGCGCGCGTTTTCGACCACTTGCTGCTGGTACACCTTGAATTCCGGCGACAGCGCTTCCTTGAACGCAACAGCCTTACCGGCGATCACGTGCATCAGCGGACCACCCTGAATGCCCGGGAAAATGGCCGAGTTGATCTGCTTCTCGAACTCGGCCTTCATCAGGATCACACCGCCACGCGGGCCGCGCAGGCTCTTGTGCGTGGTGGTCGTGACGAAATCGGAGAACGGCACCGGGTTCGGGTACACGCCTGCAGCAACCAGACCGGCGTAGTGCGCCATGTCGACCATGAAGTACGCGCCGACCGACTTGGCGATCTTCGACAGACGTTCGAAATCGATACGCAGCGCGAATGCCGAAGCACCCGCCACGATCAGCTTCGGCTTGTGTTCCTGAGCGAGCTTCTCAGCGGCTTCGTAGTCGATGTCTTCCGCTTCGTTCAGGCCATAGCTGACGACGTTGAACCACTTGCCCGACATGTTGACCGGCGAACCGTGCGTCAGGTGACCACCGTGCGCGAGGCTCATGCCCATGATCGTGTCGCCCGGCTTCAGCATGGCGAAGAACACGCCCTGGTTGGCCTGCGAGCCCGAGTTCGGCTGGACGTTGGCCGCTTCGGCGCCGAACAGTTCCTTGACACGGTCGATCGCCAGTTGCTCGGCGATGTCGACGAATTCGCAGCCGCCGTAGTAGCGCTTGCCCGGATACCCTTCGGCGTATTTGTTGGTGAGCTGCGAGCCTTGCGCGGCCATCACAGCCGGGCTCGTATAGTTTTCCGACGCGATCAGTTCGATGTGCTCTTCCTGACGGCGGTTTTCCTGCTCGATGACTTTCCAGAGTTCAGGATCGACGTTGGCGATGGTGCTTTGGGCTCTATCAAACATACGGATTCCGTTGAGTGTGTTCAGGTTGACCGGATCGTGCGCCGAATCTTGCGTAGAGGGTACGCAGCGCTGCTGGCGGCTGGGCCAGCCCTGACGTGGCGGATAGAGAGACGCCGCACACGCGAGGCAGGACAGCCACCGTCAGCGCAGATCAATGCGCGCGGATCACGGCTGCCCAGGCGAACGGCAAAACGGCACCCTGCGCTTCACGGTGGGTTGTTCCACCTTGAACCCGATTGCTTGAATCGGTTCTATCGCCAGTCACGCAGGGATGAGCGCGTTAGTTTATTGGAAGAGGATCGAATAGGCAACCGGCTACCGGTCGACGCCGGGCGTGCTCGAGAGGCCAGCCCAAGGGCCTCCGGGTGCGGTGTGCAAAGGTCTGAAGAAAACGCGCTGCAAGCCCGCTGCGCGTCCCTGCCACAGCCGCTCATGCGGCTGGTTCAGCCTTGCCGCAGCGCCGCATTGGAAGTAGGCTTGGGACCTTTCTCCTTTACCGACCAGGAAACTGCAATGATCGTGTTCGTCACCGGAGCGTCCGCGGGATTCGGCGCCGCTATCGCTCGCGCCTTCGTCAAGGGCGGCCATCGTGTCGTCGCCACCGCGCGCCGGAAGGACCGCCTTCAGGCGCTCGCCGACGAACTCGGCGACGCGCTTCTGCCCTACGAACTCGACGTACGCGACCGCGCGGCCGTCGAGGCGGTGCCCGCCGGACTGCCGGCGGATTTCGCCGAAATCGACGTGCTCGTCAATAACGCCGGCCTCGCGCTCGGCACCGAGCCGGCGCAAAAAGCGAGTCTGGACGCGTGGAACACCATGATCGAAACCAACTGCACGGGCCTCGTACAGGTTACGCACGCCTTGCTGCCCGGCATGGTGGAGCGCAATCGCGGTCACGTATTTAACCTGGGCTCGGCGGCCGGTAGCTGGCCGTACGCAGGTGGCAACGTTTACGGCGCCACCAAGGCCTTTGTGCGCCAGTTCAGCCTGAACCTGCGCGCCGATCTGGCCGGCACCGCGCTGCGCGTCACCGACATCGAGCCGGGCCTGTGCGGCGGCACCGAATTCTCGAACGTGCGTTTTCGCGGCGACGACGACAAAGCCGCGAAAATGTACGAAAACGTGCAACCGCTGACGCCCGAAGATATCGCCGACTCGATCTACTGGATCGCCACCCGGCCGGCCCACGTCAACATCAACACGATCGAACTCATGCCGGTGGCCCAATCGTTCTCCGCTTTGAGCGTTTATCGCGGCTGAGCCCCGCCGGGCAAGGCGCACACTTTGAAACAGACCTCAAGGTATGCGTTCCGGTAAAATGCGCCGCATGAATGAGTCGACCAGCCAGTCCGGCGCCGAAATTGGCTGCACGTGGTCCATCCGCGTGTACTACGAAGATACCGACGCCGGCGGCATCGTGTTTTACGCGAACTACCTGAAGTTTTTTGAGCGGGCGCGCACCGAATGGCTGCGCGCGTGCGGCGTCGACCAGCGCCGGCTCGCGGATGAAACAGGCGCGATGTTTATCGTAAGCAGCACTGCGGTCGACTATCGGGCGCCGGCACGGCTCGACGATATCGTCAACGTCGTAAGCCGGATCGAACGGCTAGGCAGGGCTTCGGTCGACTTCGTGCAGGAGGCGTGGCGTGACGGCACGCTGCTTGCTACCGGTTCCATCCGGGTCGGCTGCGTCGATCGTATTGCGCTGCGGCCGGCCGCGATTCCTTCACCGGTTCTGGCCGCTTTGCGGCGCGGGCCGGGCGCGAGCAGCGGCGGCGTGTCAACGGACAACGACTGAATCCCGTTGTTACGGGGCCAGTGAACTCATATCGATCTAGCAACACAAAGCATGGTTCGGCTTGCAATCTCGCCGATGCTTCCGTTTTGCTCACGGCAAGCTTCGACTGACCTTGCAGCCGGACGCCCCCTTCCGGGACGTTAAAACGAACCTTTATGAACACTACACAAGATCTGTCGATCGTTTCACTCGTACTCAATGCGAGCCTGCTAGCGCAGGCCGTGATGGCGCTGCTGCTGTTGCTGTCGCTGTTGTCGTGGACTTTCATTTTCCGCAAGTGGTTTGCGATCCGCCGGGCGCGCGCGCAAACTGAACGCTTCGAACGCGATTTCTGGTCGGGCGGCGACCTGCAGGCGCTGTATCAAAGCGCGGCCAACAACCGCCATACGATCGGCGCGCTGGAACGCATTTTCGAGTCCGGCATGCGCGAATTCCTGAAGGGCAAGGAAAAACGCCTGAATGACTCGGGCGCGATTCTCGACGGCGCACGGCGCGCCATGCGCGCTGCGTTCCAGCGTGAAATGGACGTGCTCGAAGCCAACCTCGCGTTTCTCGCGTCGGTCGGTTCGGTCAGCCCGTATATCGGTCTGTTCGGCACGGTGTGGGGGATCATGAACGCGTTCCGCGGCCTCGCCAATGTGCAGCAGGCCACGCTGGCGAACGTCGCGCCGGGTATCGCCGAAGCGCTGACCGCCACCGCGATCGGCCTGTTCGCCGCGATTCCGGCCGTGGTGGCCTATAACCGCTACGCGCACGACATCGATCGTCTGGCGATCCGCTTCGAGACCTTCATCGAAGAGTTCTCGAACATTCTGCAGCGCCAGGCACAGTAAGGAGTCCACGATGGCAGGCTCTCGTTCCTCCAGCATGCGCGGCAGCCGTCAGCGCCGCGCCATGGCCGACATCAACGTCGTGCCGTATATCGACGTGATGCTCGTGCTGCTCGTGATCTTCATGGTGACTGCGCCGCTGGTCGCCCCGTCGATCGTCAATCTGCCCACCGTAGGCGGCGCCGCGCCGCAACAGCAAACGCCTCCCGTGATCGTGAACATCCGTGCGGACGGCAACATGAGCGTCAAGTACAAGGACGATTCCGGCGCGCAGCAGCAGGAAGACATGTCGAAGGCTGATCTGAAAGGCTTCATCGCCGATCGTGCGCAAGCGCATCCCGATCAGCCCGTCGTGATCGCCGCCGACAAGACCGTGAAGTACGAAGTCGTCATGAACGTGATGTCCGAACTGAAAGGCGAAGGCGTCAAACGTGTTGGATTGCTCGTCAAATCGCAATGATCCGCAAGAATCCCGACTACCCGCTCCAGCCACCGCGTGAACGCGGCACCTGGCGAGCCTTTGTGTTCGCGCTGGTGATGCACGCGTTGCTCGGGTTCTTCCTGTATCACGGCATTCAGTGGCAAAACAGTACGCCGGAAGGTGCGGAAGCCGAGTTGTGGACCGAAGTGCCGGATACGGCCATTCCGCGTCCCGTTCCGCCCCCGCCGCCCGTGCCGGTCGCCCCTGCCCCGCCGTTGCCGGACGAACAGGCCGACATCGCGCTGCAGGAAAAGAAACGCCAGCAGCAGGAAGCTGCTCGTCAGGCGCAACTGGCTGAGCAGTTGCGCCAGCAAAAGTTGCAGGCCCAGCAGGAAGCCGAGGCGAAACGGCAGCAGCAACTGGCCGCCGACCAGGCTGCGCAGCTTGCCGCGCAAAAGGCTGCGGCAGCGAAACAGAAGCAGCAGCAACAGCAACAGCAGCAGGCCGACAAGCTCAAGCAACAGCAACTGGCCGATCAGCAAAAGCAGCAGCAGAAAGAACAACAGCAACAGGAACAGCAGAAGCAGGCCGACGCTGAAGCGGCGCAGAAGAAGGCCGATGCGCAGAAAGCGGCCAAGGCCAAGGCTCAGGCCGACGCTGCGGCGCAAGCGAAGAAGGTGGACTCGGAACGTCGCGCGCGTCTCGCACAGATGATGCAAGGTTCGGCCGGCGGAACGGGCTCGACCGATGGGCTCGGCAAGAGCGGCACGGGTACGGGTTCGGGCGGCACGGCAACATCGCCGGGTTACGCGGACAAGGTCCGTCGTCTGGTTCTCCGGAATATCTCATGGTCCGGCGAAACGGAAGGTCTGGAAACCGTGATCACCGTGCGCTGTTCGCCGACGGGCACATTGCTTGATGCCAGCGTGTTGCACAGCAGCGGCAACTCGGCGTGGGACGACGCGGCATTGCGAGCGGTTCAGCGTTCGAACCCGATGCCTCAGGACATCGACGGCAAGACGCCAACCAGTTTCAAAATTACGTTGCGGCCGGCAGGTTGATTTCAGCAGCATGACAGTCAGTTGACAGCAGACCTGGCGCCCCGCCCAGCGTGGCGCCATTCGGGAACGAATTAGTGCTTTCCGGGTCTGTCTGCTGTCGTGAAGTCTTAGTAAAACCGTTTTTGGGGAAACCATACAGCATGAGTTTGATGACCAAGCTAGGCCTGCGGACACTTGTAGCGTCGTGCCTGATCGCCGTCGGCGGTGCCGCCAACGCACAACTCAACGTCCTCGTGACAGGCGTCGGGTCAACCCAGTTTCCGATCGCAACGGCGAATTTCGCCAATGAAGCGAACTCGCCGCAACAGGTCAGCACGATCGTGCGCCAGGATCTGCAACGCAGCGGCAAGTTCACGAACATCGACGCGGGCGCCACGCCCGTCGCCGAAACCGATTCCGTCGACCTCGGAAGCTGGAAGGCCAAGGGCGCCAACGCATTCGTGTCGGGCAGCGTGAACCGCCTGCCGAACGGCCAGTACGAAGTGCGTTTCAAACTGTACGACACGGTCAAGGGCGAAAGCCTCGGCGGCCTCGTGCTCGTGAGCCCGGAAAGCGGCTTGCGCATGAGCGCGCATAAAGTTGCCGACTACATTTACGCCAAACTGATGGGCGGCCGCGGTGTGTTCGCTACGCGTCTGTCGTACGTGATCAAGACCGGCGGCCGTTACCAGTTGCAGATTTCCGATTCGGATGGCCAGGACGCGCACATCGCGCTGTCGAGCCCCGAGCCGATCATCTCGCCGGCCTGGTCGCCTGACGGCACCAAGGTTGCTTACGTATCGTTCGAAAAGAAGAAGCCGATCGTCTACATTCACGATCTGCCTACGGGCCGCCGTGTGGTCGTCTCGGATCAGAAGGGCAACAACAGTGCGCCGGCCTGGTCGCCGGACGGCCGCACGCTGGCCGTCGCGCTCTCGCGCACCGGCAATACGCAGATTTTCGCCGTCAATGCAGACGGCAGCGGCCTGCGCCGCCTCACGCAAGGCAGCTCGATCGACACCGAACCGTGCTTCTCTCCTGACGGCCAGTCGATCTATTTCACGAGCGACCGTGGCGGCCAACCGCAAATCTACAAGATGCCGGCAGCGGGCGAAAACGCCGGCGCCGCGCAACGCGTCACGTTCACGGGCAGCTATAACACCAGCCCGCGCATCAGCCCGGACGGCAAACAGCTCGCTTATATCTCGCGCGTCGGCGGCGGGTTCAAGCTTTATATCCAGGACCTGCAAGGCAACACTGCCACAGGCCTGACGGACACGACACATGACGAATCGCCGAGCTTCGCGGCGAACGGTCAGTACATTCTTTACGCCACACAGGTGAACGGCCGTGGCGTGTTGGCCGCAGTATCGACCGACGGTCGCACTCGGCAGGTCCTGTCCGTTCAGGGTGGCAGCGTACGCGAGCCATCCTGGGGCCCGTTTATGCAATAACGTTGATGCAATAACACAAGGAGAGTAACCAAATGATGTCCAAACTTCGTTTCGCCTTTGCCGTATTGATGGTCGGTGCACTGGCCGCGTGTCACTCGGGCGTCAAGCTCGACGAAAACGCTAACAAGGGTGGTGCAGTCTCGACGCAGCCGAACCCGACCGATGTCGCACAGGTCAACGTCGATCCGCTGAACGATCCGAACAGCCCGCTGGCCAAACGCAGCATTTACTTCGACTTCGACAGCTACTCGGTCAAAGACGACTACCAATCGCTGCTGCAACAACACGCGCAATACCTGAAGAGCCATCCGCAACGTCACGTCCTGATCCAGGGCAACACCGACGAACGCGGCACGAGCGAGTACAACCTGGCACTCGGCCAGAAGCGTGCTGAAGCTGTGCGCCGTTCGCTGTCGTTGATGGGCGTGACGGACTCGCAAATGGAAGCCGTGAGCCTGGGCAAGGAAAAGCCGCAAGCTACGGGTCATGACGAATCGTCGTGGGCACAAAACCGCCGCGCCGACCTCGTGTACCAACAGTAAGTAACGGGTGATGAGCCGAATGACGCATCGTTTCTCCTGGCTGCGGTTTGCCGCAGCGGCCTGTGTCGCAGGCACCGCCTTCGTGACGGTGCCCGCGCATGCGGGCATCTTCGACGACGATCAGGCCCGTCAGGCCATTCTCGATCTGCGTTCGAAGACCGATAGCCTGTCGAGCCAGTTGTCGGCCGCACAGCGTACGATCCTCGATCAGTCCAACCGTCTCGACCAGCTCAACCAGCAGGTCGCTACGCTGCGTGGACAGAACGAGGACATGGGCAACCAGCTCACCACGCTGCAAAAACAGCAGAAGGACTACTACACCGATCTGGACACGCGGCTGAAGAAATTCGAGCCGCAGCAACAGACGGTGGACGGCGTCCAGGGTGAGGTTCAGCCGGGTGAAACCGATTCGTTCAACGCGGCTTCGCAGCAGTTCCGTAGTGGCGATTTCAAGAATGCGGCGGCGTCGTTCCGCACTTTCATCTCCAAGTATCCGAACAGTCCTTACCAGCCGACCGCGCAGTACTGGCTCGGCAACGCGCTGTATGCATTGCGCGACTACAAGGGTTCGACGGCGACCTGGCAGGGTGTGGTGAAGAACTACCCGCAGCATCCGCGTGCGCCGGATTCACTGATGGCGATTGCGAACAATCAGCTCGAGCAAGGTCAGAAGGCTGCGGCCAAGAAGACGCTGGAGCAGATCGTGGCGCAATACAGCGGCTCGGACGTCGCTCAGTCGGCTCAGAGCAAGCTGTCGCAGATCAAGTAGTTCTGATGGTTGTGTTGCAGGTAGTAATCGCAGGCAGTAACGCGCAGTGTCCGACGTCATAGTCACGCGCGCCTCTCGCTGGAAAGCCCGGGTAGCGATACCCGGGCTTTTCACTATCTGAGTGAAGTAGCGGTAGCCGAATGGGTCACTACGGGTTGACAGCCCGCCAAGGCTATCGCTATAATCTCGCTTCTCTTTTGGGTCGTTAGCTCAGCTGGTAGAGCAGCGGACTTTTAATCCGTTGGTCACAGGTTCGAATCCCGTACGGCCTACCAAAAGATTCAAGGGCTTGCCGTCAAGGCAAGCCCTTTTTCTTTGCCCCTCGCGGGCAAAAATATGCCTTTGCCGGAATTCTGCCGGAACGCAATTATGCGAACCAAGACGATAAACAACGTTTTGGGATTGCAGAATGGCATTCATCGCACAGCGCGGGGCCTTTTGGCGGGCCGAGGTTCGCCGCAAGGGTCACAAACCCGTCTACCGTACTTTTGACACCCGCCAACAGGCGCAGCAGTGGGCTCGACGAATCGAGTCCGAGATAGATTGCGGCGCGTATGTGGATCGGACCGCTGCCGAACGGACAACGCTGCGCGAAGCGTTGCTCCGCTACCAGCGCGAGATCGTTCCCACAAAGCGCTACCAACGCCAAGAGAACCATCGCATCTCGCGCTGGCTTCACGATGATCTCGCTCACCGCACGCTCGCCAACCTTCGAGGCGTAGATTTCGCCCGGTATCGGGATACACGACGCGACGCCGGTAGAGCCGAAAACACGATCCGGCTAGAACTCCAATTGGTCAGCCACCTGTTCGAGATAGCTCGAAAGGAGTGGGGATTCGAAGGTCTTCCAAACCCGCTCAAGAACATTCGAAAGCCGTCCGGCAGTCGTGCACGTGACAGGCGCCTACGGCCTGGCGAATTCGAAACGCTGCATACCCTCCTCTCATCAAGCCATAACCCTTGGGTCGCGCCAGCATATGAATTGGCGATCGAAACCAGTTTGCGGCAAGGGACTTTGTTCGCCCTCAAATGGGAATGGGTGGATGTTAAAGCCCGCCTCATCACCTTTCCGCCGGAAGCTCGCGGAACAGAAAACAAGGGCGTCCCACATGTCCTTCCCCTTTCCCTTCGGGCAGTCGCGGTGCTTCGGAACCTCTCGGCCATCGCCGAGGGCAATACTCGCTTTCTCGACAAGCGTCTCCACTTCGGACCCGTCGACGTCAACCCGAGCCAATTACGAGGTCGAGTTTTCGGTACGACCGCTAACGCCGTGCTGTGCGTTTGGAAAAGATGCCTCGTGAAAGCAGCCGAGTTGAAGCCAGAAATAAAGGAGCTTCGCTGGCACGACCTTCGCCATGAAGCGGCGTCACGTCTGTTCGAGAAAGGCTTGCACCCGATGGAAGTCGCTTCGATAACCGGCCACCGGAGCATGCAAATGCTCAAACGATATACCCACCTGAAACCTGAAAGCTTGCTGGAAAAGCTCGGATAGCGACGCTGCATGTCGTAAAGCGGCGCGCCGACCGGCTGGCACCGGCCGACACGCCTGACCCTGCCCAACCTGATTGGAGGTTTGCATGGCTAACGCCATTTTGCACCACCCACTCTCCACCTTGCCGGTGGACTCAGCCTTACTGCTCGTTTTCCAGTGCGAAGACCCGTTCCTGATGCCGCTGAACCGGATCGAGGAGTTGATTCGCGAAGCGAAGCCGGGAAGCGAGTTACGCGGTTACCTTTGGGGACTGTATGACCAACGCCGCGCTGCGGTGTATTCGGGAGCGTGATCGTGCGAGCGCCTGTTGCCTCCGTCTTGTTTGCAGTGCTGTCTGCATCTGCCGTCGCGCAGTCCGCTAACGATCCACTTGGCGTTGAAACCAACGCCGACGCGAACACCCTCGCCGCTTGGGAGCGCTACTACGACACAACCGTCACTGAGTGTATCTGCGTAAACGGTGTCTCCACATTCCACCAGACCACGGTCCGGCAGTACCTCGCCGAAGGAAAGGCCCTCGACCGGAAGGTACGGCTCCTTCAACTGTTCGTTCCGGGCCCGCTCGCGGTACGTCTCGCATCGACTTGCCAATAAGGATGCCACTGTGAAGATCACCAAGATCAGATTGAGTGCCGCGCTCGCCGGCGCTGCGCTGCTCCCCGTCAGCAGCAGTGCCTTCGCCATATGTGACGGGTGCGTCGTCGCCGCAATCACGGAGGCGCAAGTGACAATTCAAACAGCGATCGCCTCTCTCGGTTCATCGCTGTCCACGCTCCTGAACGAGATCGATACCGACATTGCCAGCGTCGGCTCGAAGATGTCCGACAGCGTCGTTCAGGCGTCCAACACGCAGCGCGAAATGGCGCTCGAAGTGCAGCGGCAACAGGAAATGGATCAGGTTGCTCGCGAAACAGAGTTGCCCATTGATCCCTGCGCAACGTCCTCCAGCAACTATGCGCTGCAGGCTGTTCGCGATGCGGCGTCAAAGTCGTCCCTCCTGCGCCCTGGTGGCTCGCATGTCGGCTCTCCGGTGCTGGACAATGCACTTAACTCGCCGGCCCCCTCGATTGAGGCATCGCGTCGAGCCTCGGCGAGTATCCACAACGACAACTATTGCAGCGCCCTCGAACTGAAACTGGGCTACGCCGGCTGCAAGGCGTCCACGATGCCCGACGGCGATGCGGACGTGGATTCTGTCTTTATCGGCGCAGGCATGCCGGGGAAAGGCGTCGATCTGACGTTCACGCCGCAGCAGACCGAAGCCGCTCGCGCCTACGCGCGTATGTCGATCGATCCGCAGCCGCCCGAAAACATCACGAGGGCAGAGGCCAGCACTGAAACGGGAAAGATGTACATCGCGATGCAGAAGGCGCACCAAGCCAACATGTCGTCCGCGATGAAGCCAATGAATGACCTGATTGCGTCACGGATGCCCTTTGCCAGCAGCGCCCAACTGATCCAGGACCTCAAGCAGTCAGACGCCGCGGCGCAGTATTTCAACGCGACCGCATCGAGCGTCGCGAAGAGCACGGGCACGATGAGCCTCGCCGAACTGGAAGACTTCGAAGCGGGCCGCCGCTGGCGCAACCCGTACTGGCAAATCGAATTCGGGGCCGTGGCCGACCCGACGAAGCTCCTGCGTGAACTGCTCTTTTCAACGGCGTTCCTGGCCGAACAGACCCATGAACATGTTGAATTGCAGCGGCAAACGAATGTCCTGCTCGGCCAACTGCTCTCGGCCAACCAGCGCGGAACCGATCGCACCGCGATCGAGGCGCAACTTCAGCGCGTGCGCGCGACCAACGCGAGGTGATGCCATGTCGAGAAACATCAACCACGTATTGCGGGTATTAGCCGGTTTGCCGCACGTCGTGCGCCGTCGCCGTGCACGCGGGGGATTGAGTCACGAACAGTTCAAAGACGCATGCCTGATCGTCCAGTTTCTTTTTCTGGTGCATTGCTTCCTGTTCGCGGCGATCTGGTGGGAGCAAAGTCACGATGACCCACTCAACTGGCTCGGCGTTGGCGTGGCCGTCGCATGGGTTGTTTTTTTCTGGTGGTTTCTCCTGAAACACGCTTACACGAATCTCGAAAACGCGGTCGAGAAGGAGATTTCACGATGAGTATCGAATCGAAGAAACCCGGCATCGGCCGTCGCATTGCTCGTGCGAGCCTGTACATGATCCCGTTCTACCCGGTCTACCGTGCCTTCAAGTCCGTCAAGGACACGGCGGGTAGCGGTGTGAAAACGTTGCACGATCTGACCCAAGAACTGGATCGGCAAAAGCCGACAACCCGCCATGTCAGAAGCTATCGCGAAGCGCTAGCGCGACGGCCGTCCGACGCACTGCCGCTGAAGCGGATCGCGCAAGACTGCCTCAACAAGAAACGCATGTGCCTCGCCTTCGTCACGTTATGTGGCTTGTATGTCATTTGGGGGGTGTTCGGCGGGGACATTTTCGCCGTGGTGAACGGCATCCTCGGCATCGGTCTGCCGATGCTGTTTGCGGTCAAGTACGAGTGGCAGCTATGGCAACTGGAGACCGGCCCGCAACAGCCCGACGCGCCGCTCGGCAGTCTCCGCGATTTCTTTCGCTCGCGAGATGCTGTGTTGCGCCTGTTCAATCCACGCTTCTAGCAAGGTGTGTCGATGAAGAATCTCGATAAGCTCAAGCGGGCAATGGTAGCGACATCGCTCTTGCTGGCAACAGCAACGTCGTTTGCGCAGCAACAATCTGTGTCCATCGGCGATATCCAGAACGCGGCGAACCGAAGCGGCGACAAGTCGATGTCGATCCTCGAGACAATGTTTGGTCCGGTAGTACACAACCCGCTGGCCGCCGGCAGTGGGGCGAGTGGCATGATCGCGCAGATGTTTCTCGTGCTGAATTCGTGCGTGCTCGCGGTGGGGGTGATATGGGCCATGTATCAGGGCACAACGGCACTCATCGCAACGGGACAGGACGGCGAATTCATGGGTCAGAAGAAGTCGTCTCCGTGGTTCGTCATTCGAATGGGAGCCGGCTTTACAGGGCTACTGCCTGCCTTCGGCGGCTTCAGCGGCGTACAGATGGTGATGTTGTGGGGAACCATGATCGGCGTCGGCATCGCAAATCTCACTATGGCCGCCGCCGTTAGCTTTCTGAACACGGGCGGCTCGATGATCGCTACGCCGGCTGCACCACCGGCAACGACTCTGGCGAAAGCACTGTTCGAAGCGAACCTGTGTGCGCAATCCGCAAACACTGCGATCGCGAACATGCCGAACGATACCGGCGTGTCGGTCGATCCCGCCGAAAGGTTCAGCCCGATTCAGACCGGCACAAAGGTCGTGATGATGAATCAGCTTGGCCTTTCGTGTGGCGGAGCGGAAATTGACCTCACAGCCCCACCGTCGATACCGTCATACGATGGCATGGCAGTCTATTCGGTCGATCCGAACGCGGCGTACTCGCGGATGCTCACCGCGCACCAAAATGCGCTGACCGTGATGCAGTCCACCTTGTTCGCCGCAGCACAAACCTACGTCTCCGCCATCAACGGGCAGACTCAGCCCACCGACCCTGGGAGCACCATCAACCAGGCGGCACTGCAATACCAGGCCACGATAACGCAGGCAATCTCGAACTCATCGAGCGCCATCAACGGACTGGCAAGCGTCATCCAGTCGAACCTGCAACGCGATGGCTGGCTCATGATGGGTTCGTGGTATCAGACTTTCGCGCAGGCAAACTCGCAACTCAGCAGCCTCGCGGGCGCGACGGCCGCCGCCGTTCCTGGCACGGGCGGGGACAACATGCCATACCCGACGCTATACCGTAAGGTCAGCGCCGTCTATAGCCAGCAGCTTCAACAGGATGCATCGGTCACCACGACACAAGGCGCACTCGATAACCTCGCGACGGGTATCACCGGTACCGACCCGAAGAGCATCATCGGGAAGATCTTCAACGCGCAAGGTCTGGTGAAGTGGGCGGTTAACCTTAACTCGGGGCAAGGGCCGGCCGGATCGACCAATCCGCTGATCGGCATGAAGAACCTCGGCGACTATATCCTCGATGCAGGCTGGACGGCACTCGGTGGATATGCTGGTGTACAGGCCGCCTTGGGTGCGAAAGACAGTTTGATTGGCAAGGCCGCAGAGGTCGTGACAGGCGGAATCTCAGGGTTGGTCGGCGGTATGGGCAGCGGCTTGATGAAGGCGCTTGGCCCGTTCATCGTGATGCTTGTTATCACGTTGTTTTTCTTCGGCGCAACGCTGTCGATCTACATTCCGATGCTGCCGTTCATGGTGTGGTTTGGGGGCCTTGTCGGCTGGTTTGCTGTAGTCTGCGAAAGCCTTGTCGCGTCGCCGTTATGGGCCTTCGCTCACCTCGACGGCGAGGGCGAAGGCATGGGCCAGCGCACCACGCACGGCTACATCTTCCTGCTCAACGTCATGTTTCGGCCTGTGTTCATGATTTTCGGCTTCGTTTTTGGTGGAGCCGGTGTTGTCGTGCTCGGCACGCTACTCAACACGATGTTCGGGGTCGCGCTGGCGAACGCGCAGTTCGACTCGACAACCGGGCTGGTTAGCATCATCGGTTTCATCGTGCTGTACGTGAGCATGTGCCTGTCGCTCGTCAACGGCGCTTTCTCGCTTATCCATGTGATACCCGATCAGGTATTTGCATGGATCGGCGGCCAGATGACAGGTGCTGTCGGCCGAGACATGCCAGATAAGGCGGACAAGAACTTCGGCGCGGGCCTCAATCAAGGGGCCAACGTTGCCCGCAGTCAAGCGCCTACGATGCTGGGGGGCAGTGGCGCTCCGACCGACCCCAAAGACGCTGGTCGCATCTCCCGCGAACGCGTGTAGCGGAAGCCCGTCTGCGCGACGGGCTTCTTTTGAATACATGCTACGCGGCGCGGATCGACGCTATGAAGGCGTCAAAATCCTTGTCGTACACTCGTTGACGATTCTGTTGCACCATCAGGTAATTCGCTGGATCGACCTTTGCCAGTTCGTGCAGAGCCGCGTCCTTCAGCGCCTTGTTACCCGCGAGGTTCGCTTCCGCAGCCAACAGTTGTTGCTCGAGCTTTTTCGCATAAGCCTTCCAGTCTGCTGCGGTCTGCTCGGCGGCGAATGCCCTGCCAAGCGCTGCCCCGTTATCGCTCATTCTTTTGCTCCCTCGGATACACCTGATTCTATTTTTTCAACATATCGGGAACCGCTTCACCCTCGCAAGGGCCTTTTCCGCGATCCTCGTCATCCTTACCACCAACAATTCGACCAGCTCGCCGGTCAACGTAGGCTGGTTGGATACCCTTCGCTTCCAGTTTGTGCACGGCGTCCGCGACGGCTGCTTTGGCTCGCTTCAAAAATTCAGGGCTGGTCATGTAGCGGCCTAGTTTGTCGGCTGGCATGACGGCTTCTCCTTCTTGTCCTGTTCCGACCGGTCGTACGTCGGTGTAAATCCCCGCCTTTCCAGTTCGCACACGGCATCCTCGACAACCTCGGCCGCACGATCGAAAAATTCCTTGCTGATGATGTACCTGCCCAGTCTCGAATCAGGCATGTTGCTCTCCTGGCTGCATTCCGTACCTCCAAGGATACGCCGACGCACCGGAACCTCGAAAGCATGAAATCATGGCCGGGCCGACACAGGCGCGACCAAATAACCTCAAGCGCGGCGCAGGATGGGACGGAATTTTGCCTCATTGGAGCCCTTCGGACGATGCGCCATCTCCGAGCCTAGGCCGACTATCGCCAGCGGTACCATGAGGCTATCTCGGCGGCGGAAGCCACCCAACCGGTACCGCCGCACTATTCCGTCACACTGGCAGCACTTTTGCGCCTCCGATGGCCGCTTATGACCTCACGGGCGAACTACTATGCCTTTCGCGACCGATCGACCGCATGAACGCGTGCGCGTCAGACCCATCAGGGGGTGATGGCACACACGGCCGCTGCCGGCCAGCTACACTGACTGCTGTACCCCGACCATGCAGGCTTTCCTATGAGCACCAAGGCGACTCTCGCATATCATCAATCCGAGGCTGGTGAACCGTCCTGGCACTTCTACGAAGAAGTGTTCGAGGCAGGCGTTGTCTATCTGGAACTGCGAGGCGTCAGCGTGGAACTGCACACGCGCGAACAAGGCGGCGCTGACGTGGTGGTGCGTCTTCCCATCGAGACAGCGAAGCAGCTCGGATTGCATACCAACGTGCCGCCCGATCGGTGGGAACGCGCGTGCGATACCGACAAGTGATAGGGGCGCCCATGATCGAACGCAAATTGATCGGCTTGGCGACTGCCATAGGGGCGGCTGTGTGGCTCGCGCGCGCCGTATTTTCCCGATCCGAACGCCGCAAGCTCGACGCCGCCATGCAGGCGCTCGACAACACGGATTCTTCTCGTAATGACATGCCCTGCGTCTAAGGCAGGTCCGGCGGCGGTCGATGCGAAGCTGACCCGCAAGCTCAATAGAATGAAAGTCGAACTCATCAGGGGGTACGTTGGCACGGCGTTCGCGCTGGCGTGTGTGAAGTACACGCACTGGTGACAAGACGGCTATACAAGGGAGATGCCGTGCATGCTCGAATATCAGGATAGGACTGTGCAGGAGGTTGCCGCCTGCACGTGCGATCGCTGCCAGCGGCACATGACGCCCGACGATCCCGATTGGCACGAAAAACTGTCGATCGCGTACCGGCGTGGCTTCGAATCGATTTTTGGCGACGGCTGTGAGATCGGCATCGATCTGTGCCAGGAGTGTGTTAAAGAGACGTTGGGGGCTTGGCTGCGAATTACGCCGCCTGGCGCCGACATCTCAGACAGCCGCCACGATGAAAGATGAGCGGAGCGCCCTGCCCTGCTGCGCCAAGTGCCCGTAATCGAACGCGACGGCTGCCCGAGTTATATGCGACTGCGCGATGTTCCGACGCCGTGGAAGGACGCGTTTCGTGCAACACGTCGCGATTCGGTCTGCCCTGTCATTGATGACGAGGGCGATTGTGCATGGGCTTGGGATCATGCGCACCGGGCACTTAGTCGCTTCCCCGCTAGGTGGATGACGGGCTCCGGTGTGATTTTCAAGTCGAACCTGACGCGGAGTGCCATACCCAGCGTCACAGCATCATCTGTCTCAATGAGGAACAATGAAGGAATGGCTAACAATCGCCCCGGCGTGGGCTCCGAGCGCGAACCTTGAAACGCCAGTCGAGCCGTCCGGCATAGTTGCCTCGATTGGAGGGTCCAGCCGGAACGTCGCACCCTGAATTTGCAACTGGTCCCACAGAACCTCGTGTCGATCGTTGACCTGCTTGACTTCCTTGCCGATGAGTTTGCTTCCAGCCGGGATGACCACGTTTTCGAAATAATCGTAAACGTTCGTGCTCACCATACCGATGACTACTCCTCCAGGGGCCGGATCTGCAGTGTTTAACGCCACTTGGATGATCGTCCCGGACGCCACTTCGTACGGCTGAGGCTTCGTTGCCTTCAGAATCACGGGCTCTTCTTGCTGCAGCACCTTTGGTACTTGCGCTTGCGCGTAGCCGAACAATAGGAGCATTGCAGTGCATGCCAAGAGCCGTTTCTGAACCATTGTTCTTTCCTCGATAAATGAGCTTGATGTTAACGTATGACGAATCCATCGGCATGATAGCAGCGACACAGCGGGCGCCCAAGCACCCTCCTCCGTCCGGAAACGTCATTGAACACGCGCGACCCAATAACCTCCGGCATGCTCGGAATAATTTTTGGAATATTTTGTTGTTCGTTTTGTAGTTGGCCGCTATCATGGCAGCCATGTCATCCGAGTGAGTGTTGCTATGCCTTTCATCGCCGAAGAAGAAGTGCGCAAGGTAGTACTCCCTTATTTCGCTGATTTCCAGCACATCTATACTTCGGCGTGGAATGACTGGCTCGCCAGTCCAGTCGCGTCGCGGATGCAGCACAAACGCGTGCGTGCAAACCTGATGTGGAATCAATTGATCTCACACGCCAAGGTGAAATTCGACCGGCACCCTGCCGCGCGCGTCGAAACATTGCGCAATTGGGACGGGGTGCTGATCGACGAGCGAATTTTTATCCGCATGAAGAAGGCAGAAGGGTCGCTTCTGTCTCGCAACTATCCGACGCAGGCCGCTCTGGCGTTCCACGATCAGATTCAGGATCTTTTCGGCGGGATTGCCAGATTGGAACTGCTGTATGTGCTCTCGAAAGACGAAACCGAGATCGAGCAAATCGTACTGGTGCAGCGACACAAGAAGCAGATCCTTTGGAAAATCGACGTGCATGGCGAGTCGGGCACCGACACGCAAACGGTAATGCCGTTTGCCCCGTCCCCGACAATGGACGGAGTGGCAGTTGCCGAACGCGTTATCAAGCCGAAAACAGATGGATCACAGAAAGATGGAACTCAAGACAGGACAGCCGCTGGCGGAGACATTCCGACCTGAGCTTGTTTCACTGCGCAGGCGGATGCTCGGGCTCGGACAAATCCAACTCGCTGAGCGAGCCGGAATTGCGCAAGGAACACTCTCAAAGCTTGAACAGGGACTTCGGCCGGCTACGGACGATGTAATAGAGAAATTGGGCGCCGCGCTGGATTGCCCGGTTTCTTTCTTTTGCCGTACGGAGCGTGTATACGGCGCGCCGCTGAGCGCGCACCCAATGTTTAGGAAGCGGGCGGCGACAGGACAAAAGGTGATCGACAAATTGATCGCCGAGGTCAATGTCCGCATTGGCCATGTCAGAACTTTACTGGAAAGCGCTGATATAGCACCGGAATTGCCGTTCCCGCACTATGACC
Organism: Paraburkholderia sp. BCC1876; assembly: GCF_902833695.1. Classification (NCBI taxonomy): domain Bacteria; kingdom Pseudomonadati; phylum Pseudomonadota; class Betaproteobacteria; order Burkholderiales; family Burkholderiaceae; genus Paraburkholderia; species Paraburkholderia sp. BCC1876. Next base: position 285,676 of record NZ_CADFGI010000007.1, read on the forward strand.
TTGATGATTTCAACGGGGACGCGGCACAGATAGCACGCAATGTTCGTCGCGCCTGGTACATGCCGACCGGCCCCGTTAGTAACTTGGTCGAGTATGCAGAAAGAGCAGGATGCATTGTCGCCTTCTGTGAAATGGCAGACGCTGGCGTGGACGGCATTAGCTACCGCGTCGCCGGGCTTCCCCCGTTGATTTTTTTAAACAAAAATCGACCGGCCGATAGGCAGCGCTTCTCACTCGCGCATGAACTCGGACACCTTGTGATGCACGACTATCCGACCCCGAGTATGGAAGAGGAAGCAGATCAGTTCGCGTCCGAGTTGCTCATGCCAGCCGACGACATTGGGCCGTACCTTGGCAATCTGACGTTGGAAAAAACGGCCTATATGAAACCGTTCTGGAGGGTGTCGATGGCCGCCTTGATCGTCCGCGCGACCTCGCTGCATCGGATCGACAGCAATAAATCACAATGGCTTTGGCGACAGATGTCGAGCCGGGGTTATCGAACTCAGGAACCGCCGGCCTTGGATTTCCCAGCGGAGCAGCCTTCCGTTATGAAGGGCCTGATTGACAACCTCACGAACACTCTCAGCTATTCGCAAGACGACCTTGCGGCCGCACTCCACTTGCATTTCGATGAATTGGCTCGACTATATGACCTGCAGCCGCAAAGCGGGCTAAGGTTGGTAATTAAAAACAATAGAACCCATACCCCGGCTGCGGGCATTCTGCCATCACAAAAATGATCGAAATGCGCAAAGATATGAATAAAAATAAACCAGTGATCTTGGTTTCATGCGTAGCAAAAAAGCGGAGCCTTTCGATAGAAGCGAAGGATCTCTATTTGTCTGACCTGTTCGATAAATCACGGCAATTTGCAGAAATTTACGGGGAAAAATGGTTTATCCTGTCTGCGAAACATGGTCTTCTTGATCCAAACGAAATCATCGCGCCCTACGACGTTACGTTAAAAAATATGTCTCGTGCCCAGCGTCGGACTTGGGCGATTGGGGTCGTAGAATCGTTGGATAAACATATCCACAAAGATCAACCGATCATAATTCTGGCTGGCGAATATTATCGCGACGATATTGAACCAATGCTCAGCCAAAAAAAATTCGATGTCAGCGCACCGCTAGTTGGACTTCCTATCGGCAAGCAACTTCAGGCACTCGGACGATTGGTCCAGAACGCAGAGATGGTGGCAGATCAAGATCGTTTCTTTAAGTTAATCGATAAGCTTTCGAACGCTAACAGTGGATATCTGCGTTTTTCGGATTTTGAAAGTAAATCCGTATCTTCCCGTGGGCTATATTTTTTTCTAGATCCAACTGAATTAAGACGCTTCCCAACCATGAAGAACTCAAGGGTTGTCCGGATTGGTACGCATGCTGTTAGTGAGGGTTCAAAATCAACACTTTGGCAAAGACTTAAGGCACATCGCGGAACTGACGACAGAGGCGGCAGCCATCGCTCATCCATATTTCGATTACACGTTGGGCATGCGATCCTTTCGTCACGCAAATTTTCTCAAGACAGTTGGGGAATTGGGGAAACCGCATCAAAAGAAACGCGGGAGACAGAAAAATGGCTTGAACACGAGGTTTCAGATTATATTCGCGAGCTTCACGTTCTTACGCTACCTATACTAGACCTACCTGGCCCAGACAGCGATCGCTCATATATTGAGAGAAATTCGATAGCATTATTGAGCGGCCAAGGTACTACCAGCACCCCCGGCAATGAATGGTTAGGAAATGCTAGTAAAATGCGGTCGATCAGGGAAAGTGGATTATGGAACGTAAATTACGTCAATGACCGCTATGACGATCGTTTTTTGGATGTACTTGATGAACTAGTGGAAAGAGCGATAACTGGAAATGTTTCGCCAAATAGCATTTCCCCCGAGAACTGGCGAGCCACTATGCAACACGGATTAATCGGCCAAAAAACCCTTTTCGACTCGTAAATATGAATGCGAAAAATGAACTGAGGAATACAGTCTCCCAGCGAGTTCTCGAACGCTATCCTCGTGAAATAGTTCACATGCGCGAGCAATTTAAGCGCGAACAGTTCGGTTTAGTTTTTGGTGCCGGGATTGGACGGGACCTCGGCTTCCCGATCTGGAAGGAATTGTTAAAGCGCATAGCACACCATGTGGACGTGACTGGCCAAGAAATTTTCAAGAAAAACGAAAACAATAGCACGCTGTTAGCACAACAGCTATTTCAACGCTATAAGAGAACAAAGCAGCTGGATGTCAACAATGCGGCGGATACAAGCCGTATGCTCGAAATGAAGATCAGAGCCGGGTGGCGCAAAATTGTGCGTGACTGCCTCTATCAAGACGTTCCTTCTTCCATCGAAGAGATACTCAAAAAAGACAGATATTTGCTTTCCTTTGCTCCGATTATGAGCAAAATGCCGCTTACCGTTACCTATAATTTTGATGATGTCCTCGAGCGACTTCTAAAAAGCGTGCAGCCACCAGAAGCAGTTTCCAAGGGCTCCCGTACCTTTTGGAGCGGAAACGTACAACTGCATCCGAAAAACGGGGGTGTGATTTACCATCCGAATGGCTACCTACCATCGCAAGTAAGTGAACGCCCCAGCGACCATTTGGTTTTTGCAGAAGACTCGTTTGCAGATCAATTGATTGACAGTATGGCTGGCCATTACGCGTCCTTGGCGACACATTTTTCACAAACGACATGTTTATTAACTGGATTGTCATTAGATGATCCGACACTAAAACATCTGTTGCGAGCCACGGCGAATTCTTTCCCCGGTCACTTTCATTACTACATCAATTTCGTTAGCGATCCGACCGAACAGGTAGCGGAGTGCGATCAAGCCCAGGCGGCAGCCAATTTTGAAGTATTTAATTTAATCACACTAAACCTCACGGCAGAGGAAATAAGTGCACTGGCGCAATTGATCTCAGCGAGCGACGACGATTTTTCCGGATTTGCCGAGGAGCATATAAAGCACCAGTCATTTAGATTCTTTGTTGTTGGCTCCGTTGGCGCAGGGAAAAGCACAACCGTCTCGCACTTCCGAAGCATGCTAACTCAGGACGAGTGGACAGAAGAGCGCGCTCCGGGAATGGAGAAAGCTGCTGACTTGCTGACCCCGGAGGAGACTGCCGCGATTGACGAATGGGTTGCTTCACAAGTTGCAAAAAAAAATCTAAAACTTTTGCAAACAAGTGGGCATGGAATACATGTAATTGATCGCGCACCATTGGATGCATTCGCTTTCACTCCGCCAGATGGATGGTCAGAGAAAGCTAAACGGTTAGTCGCTGCAGTATCTCCCGGTACTTTTAAGAAAAGGGAGCTTGCTGCGGGTCATGTTATTTTCTTAAGAGGCGACCCAGAGGTAATGGCCCAGCGTGCCGTTTCGTTAAGTAAAATCCAGTCTGCTGAAAAATTAAATCAACAACAATCTGAGTTACTTCATATTTATGATCGCCTGTCTCCAAAGGAAGGCTTCACTATAATTGATACTGTAGGCAAGACCGTTACCGAAGTCGTAAGGGAAGTTGCAGATATTATTTTTCGCAAGCCTTATGAAGAGGCAAACCTACAACGGCGGCTTGAAGAAATTGAAAAAAAGGGGTATGAGTCATGAATGTGCAGAAACCAAATCTATATTTGGCAGGGCCACTCTTCAGTGACGCCGAGAGATCATTTAACTCCTATTTGAAACAAACGCTAAATTTATATTTTAGCGTTTACCTACCCCAAGAGGACGGGGCATTGATGCCAGATCTTCTGAAAGTGGGCCATAGTTTTGACCACGCAAAGAAAATAGTATTTAAGAACGATCTTAATGCGGTAAGGCAATGCGACGTCCTTTTCATTGTCCTTGACGGACGATCAATCGACGAAGGCGCAGCCTTTGAGCTTGGGGTTGCTTATTCGCTAGGGAAACCATGTATCGGCTTCCAAACCGATTTCAGACGGCTATCCAGCTTCGGAAACAATCCAATGATTGACGGAGCCCTCGACACCACGTTTACCGCATTGCATGAGGTTACCAGCTGGGCCAAGGAATATAACTTTCTACAACGCCAGCCTCAACGCGGGCATAGCTCCTAGCCCTTCGCCTACGTGCGACCGAGGTGACAAGGCCGCACTTGCTGACAGATGCGTCGTCAAAGACGCATCAACGACGCATTGAATATCGAGAGAAGCAAGCCTCTTCTCAAACAATGCACGTTCGACGCATTGACGACGCATCGGTGGTCCCGTGCTCCGCAACGTCCGTGATCAAGCCGGCTTCTGGCCACGTCGTTTGGCGCTGGCGATCTTGAACCGCGCGAGCCGATCAACCTTTGGCGAATGCTTAACGGGCCGCGACGCTTCAACGGCCAACGCGTTGATTCGACCGCCCTTTCCCCCATGTACCGCACGGCCGTATTTCCCGATCGAATAGTCGCTCAGGTGTCCCATGATTTTGGCTGCCTCTTCCAGCGATAGGTCAGGATCACTCTTGAGGTCCGATGCCAGTTGATGCCGGAAACAATACGGGCTGACTCGTGTCCTCATTTTTGGGAACACTCTCCTCCCAAGTTCGACCACACTGTTGTAGAGGTAGTCAGCATCGTGCGCAATCACACATCGGGCAACGCCAGTTGTCGTCGCGGCATTCATTGCGCATAACCGCAGGATGCCCAGCGCTGAAATCGTGGCCTCATCGTTCGCCCCCGTTCTGAATGCGTAGCGGCGACGCGGCTGCCCTCGCTCACGCTGCCCAGCATCAACACATTTTGCCCCCGCGATTTCAAGCACGAGAAGGTTGTCACGCCAAGCAACGGACACTCCGTTTTGAATCTCGCTCGGACGACATCCCGTCAGCCACAATAAAGCCATCGCCGGCAGCAACTGTGGCCGCGATTGTCGCCAGTCGAGTTGAGATGCCCGTTCCCACATGTCGTCACGCCAAGTAGGTGGCAGCGATTTGAGTGCCGACTTTTTAGTTTTCCCCATTCGCTTCGACTCCGTATTGAACTAGATTGCGAGGTGGCTTGGTGACTCGTGGGGCGCGATTTCTGGACAGTTGGAAATCTGCTGAAAACCACCCCGAGTCACTTCGCGCCTCGACCCCTGAGGGGTGTGGGCTTGGCAATTTCCGGGCACAACTCGCCATGCCTTTGCATGTCTGAGTTGCACCCGAAAACCGCCAAGCCCCCTCTTGTCCGACATGACTTTCGGACAAGAGTCCGACTTGATTTCGGCACAGAGGAAATCGCCCTTCCGCTGGAAACGAACATGGAATTGAAGACTGCCTTGATCTGGTTTCGACCGTGTGAGGTTGCGGCCCGAGAACCGCTGATGTACCGGGGTGATCGTTGATTCCGCGCCCGCCCGTGGACGGCTGCGCTGCCCACCCCGCTGGGGCGTGGACAGCGCCGGCTCGCTGGCCGGCGTCCCGCACCCGACCACCGGCTTCCCGCGAGCATTGCCTGCGGCCTGACGCGCCGCGATGCGGCTTGCCCCAGAGAGAATGTCAATCGACCAATGCCCCCTTCTCTGCAAGCTAAAGTCGTCGATCACCAACGCTCCATTGCGCGCGCCGTCGCGCCCGGATCGAGTCGCACGGGGACCCGCGTCATGGACGCGGGGAGAGCGGCGGCCCGCCGAAGGCGGGCGATCCGGCTGGGCGATCATGAACGGGCGGTGTTTCGGCAGCGGTTGATCGCGCGCCGCAGGCGCGCATTTGTTCTTTTTCATAACGAGACGGGCGAACCCAATGAAGAGTTTTGTGGACGTTTTCCACACCGCGGCGACGGTTTACAGTTAAAGAAGGGTTAGTAAACGGTTAGCATCATTGGAGATCGGCCGCCCAGCCCCTATCCACAAGGGGTTAAGAAAAACGCTGGTCGGGCAAAGGTCATGTTCCCGCCGCTCAAAGGTCACACTCCGGTCGGCTAAAAGTCATACCCAGTCGGCCAAAGGTCATACCCGGGTCGGGCAAAGGTCATACTGCGAAATCATCCGCTGATCAGATCCCTGTTGAAGCGTTCCACCTTCACGAGACCGTTCGGCTCGAGAGACCAGTCTTTCAAAAATTTGACCCGTTTGAGTTCGTCCAACGCGATTTTGACAAGTTCACGCAGATGCTTATGTTTGGTAGTTGTCAGCCCAGCCCCCGCCTTGATCGTCTCAAGCTTGATCGGAAACGGGATCTCATGGCTGGCGAAGTAACCATGTAACCAGGTCGCGAGTCCGTCGGGCAGATCGAGTCGCTGTTCCCACTCAACCCGCGTGAATTGGCCTTTTGCTCCGTAGAGCTCTACTAATTGCGACGCCAACTTCACCTGGTATCGCTTGAGCGCTGTGCCAGTGCGCGGATCGCGCCACTCGAATACCGGAACCATAGACACGGCCTTGCCGTCATCGCTACCGTCCAGGCGCTTAGCTATCACCTGCAGCGACGTCGCCTGCATCCGAGTTAGACAATCGCGCAGACGCGTATAGCTTTGGCTTTTGACCGGCCATCCAATCGCCAAGAGAAACGAACGCGCGGTGAACTGCACAGTGTCACCAAGCGGCTGCAACTTCGCAATCTGGATCAACTGAAGCCAAACAGTCTCATCGTCTTGCCTGAGTTCTTCGCCGGTATAGGTCACTCGACCCTCACCGATCACGTATATCTCGTACTGTCTCAGGTACTCGCGTTTCAGGCTTCGGTTGCGAGCGTTGAATAGTGCCGACCGAAATATCTCGTTCGGCAGCGCCCGGCACGTCGCGGGCCAGAACGGAAGCATTGACTGTCGGGCCGCATCGGCAAAGGCTGTTACCGCGTCAATCTTCGACGCCTTCTCACGCTCCCGCGCAATTTGCGCATTCGATTTATGCACGACGTCGGGAAATCGGGAAAGAATTATGTCGCCCTCACATCGCATCGAGCCAACGGCTGACCGATGACGCCTCGTCGAGTGCGAGCGATCGTTGGTGTCGGACGCGCTCGTGACGGTAGACGGTTGTTCCTCGCCACATTCGCCAAGGTCATCAAGCAAGATCAAATCGCGCATCGGTAGATGAATCAAGTGGTGCTTTCAACGCTCTTCCGAGGGCGACCTATCCGACGAACGTTGTCAGCGCGGACGATATCGGTCGGCAGAGCGGGAACGCGACCGCTGTTAATCGGGTCGTCCGATGCTTCGGATCTACCTGCGTCACCGCCAAGCAACCAGTTGCGAACAGTACCGACCCGCCACCTATTCAGCTTCCGATCGGGGAATGCAGTAGCTGGCAACTGCCCACGGCACTTCATCACCGTGATGTTCCGCTCCGATGTGCAGATGAGGAGCGCAAGCTCGCGAGAGTCGATTAACGCGGCTGCGTCCATCTTCGCGAACAGAATACGAAAGTCCATGCGAGCACCTGTAGTCACGGGAAATTTGCTGTATCTTTCTCCCGTGAACACGGCCCGTCTAAGGCGAATTTTTGCCAACTTAGCGCGAACATGAAAACAGACCTAACCCAACAGCGACGCATTGCAGCGCAGGCATTGGCTGAAGAGGCCGTCGAGTTCGGACATGTCCGAGGCATCTCCAGAGTCGTCATCGAGGAAAAGCTCGGACTCCACGGCAACCCGCTCGGACAACTCTTGAGTGAGTACTTGCGAGGAGAGACGGCGCCTAGCCTGGCAGGTCTTCAGCGTGTTGAGAACAGGCTCGCGGCATGGGTCGGACGCGACGCACGCGCGATCCAAGTCGCAGAGTTTGATCCGTCCTTCGATCGCTTTTACGAGCACACGTGGGATGACGAAAGTCACTGCGAGGTGGAGCGGTATTCTGACAAGGCCCCGCCGCTCAGATTGATCAAGCTGGCTGACGCGGCCCCGGGCGTAACGTCAAGGGAACTGCGACGGAAAATGTCGGAACCGGATTGGCCGTTCGTCCAGGTGACGGCTGATGGCACACCATTGCGGCCGCGATGCGACCCACCAGCGGGGCAGTCACGTGGCAAACATGCTGCCGGAAAATTGCCGGAATGGCAGTGTGATGCCCAGCAAGATTCAGCAGCGGCCAGCAATCAAAGTCCTTGCAATGACGAGTGGCTGGACGTAATCTTAAGCAAGTTGGTTCGCAACGGTTCCGGCTTTTAATCCGTTGGTCACAGGTTCGAATCCCGTACGGCCTACCAAAAGATTCAAGGGCTTGCACGCGTCAGCGTGCAAGCCCTTTTCTTTTTAGCGCGCCGTTTCGCCGCCCTCCGCATTCATTCCCCCGAATAGTTCGCCACCTCACAGACGGCGCGAGTCCCCCGCTCGCATGATCATTTCACGACGCCAGTAGAGCGCTCGAAAAAAGACCACCAGACAGGGCTGCCGGGCACAAGACCCGCGGCCCAACCGCCCAGGGGGGCGCCCATGAAAACTCCAAAAGTAATCTGGGTAGTAGTTTTGACAGGTTTAACGATCTCAATCGGAACGGCGCACGCTCAGGAAGTCTTCCTCGAGGGCGGTACGCTCGGCGTGGGTATCGGCGCGGCGCTGAATGTGACGTCGTGGTTCGGCATGCATGCGGACTTCAACGCGATCAACTTCTCACACAACTTCACAGTGGGCGGCAATCGCTACGACGACGGTGTGCGTCTTCGCCAGGGCGGCATCTATGGGGATCTGTTTCCGTGGACGAGCAGTGGCTTTCGCATCACCGCCGGTCTTCGCTTCACGGACGACGAGGTCAGCGGCAATTCCGTTCCCACCAACGGGACCTACACCTTCAAAGGCAAGACCTCGCAAGCCTTTCCGGGCGAATACGCGACGGCCACCGTGAAGTACCCGACAGTCATGCCGTACCTGGGCGTGGGCTATGGTTTGCGTCCGGCAGCCAAGGGGTTCGGCCTGGTCGTCGACGTAGGCGTCGCTTATGGCTTACCGCGGTCTTCGTACACGCTGTCGCCGGCACTCGCCCAGGCCGCGGGGCCGACGATGAGCCAGGAAATTGCCGCAACCGGCTTACAGCAACTCCGGGATAAGGCCTCGTCCTACCGGTGGTATCCGACGCTGCAGATCGGTGTCTCGTACCACTTTTGATTAAACACCGGAACCGGAACCCGGCACTTTCCCACACGCAACGTCAACGCCACTGACAGAACAAAACCAAGCCTGAATCTGATTATTTATTGAGACGTAAAGACGTGCAATGATCGCCGCCGGTCCAGCAAAACACGCTGAGAAACCCGATAGCAAAAGCTTCGGCAATGCCGCAAACCCTGCGCCTTCATTCCGTCGACATGTCCAATTTTCTGTTCGGTATCCTCTCGAACTTTGCGCTGCTGGCAATCGTACTGATTGCTTGCCGCGCGTATAACCGCCTCACGCCAGGCGCTGCGCTCAATGGTGCCCGCGTCTTTGTCGCGTTGGAGTTAGCCGCGTTGCTGCTCGACACCGTATTGACCTTTCTGGTGTTCGCCGATGCACCGAACCGGTACGCCCCGTTCTGCACGCCCACGGCGTTTTTCAAGCGCGTCGGCGCATATGGGCTTGCCGTGCTTGCCGCATTCGCGTGGCACTACGTAGCGTGCCGCACACGCCCCAGGAGAACTCGCGCGGGCAAGACACTCGTGATACGCACCTCGCCGTATTCGGAATCGCATCTGCCGATGTAATTCAGCGCAGCACCGGCGCCATCGCGTCGACGCACCGCTAAGGTGTCACCTGCCGCCTGCCGCGTCCTCACACGCAACCGCCAGAATCTCCGTTGTTCTCCGCCAACCACCAGGCATAGACGTCGCAGACACACCTGGAACGGTCCTTGCGGATGCGCGCGCCGTCACCTATAACTTCCGAAGACCGCGTGTTACCGTTCGCGCCCGTCGCCGGGCACTTGCCGCTGTATTGCGCCACAGCCGTTCAATCAGTAGAAGGCAACCTACCCAACGAGGAACATCTTGGATCTCGAAACCGTACGCGTGTTCATCATGACCCGAGGCATCGACCTCGGCACCAAGGTCCTCGGCGCGATCGTCCTGTGGATCGTCGGACGCTGGCTCATCGGCCTGATCACCGGCCTGCTGCGCAAAGTGCTGGCGCGCAACGGCAAGGTCGACCCCACGCTCGCGCATTACCTCGCCTCGATTCTCGGCGCACTGCTGAACCTGCTGCTGATCCTCGCGATCCTGCAGGTGTTCGGCGTGCAGACCACGTCGTTCGCTGCCCTGCTCGCCGGCCTCGGCCTCGCGATCGGCACTGCGTGGGGCGGCTTGCTCGCGCACTTCGCGGCGGGCGTGTTCATGCAGGTGCTACGGCCATTCAAGGTCGGCGATTTCGTTACCGCAGGCGGCGTGACCGGCACGGTGTCGGAATTGGGCCTGTTCGGCACGACCATCGTGACGCCGGACAACGTGACGACCATCGTCGGCAACAACACGATCTTTTCCGCCACGATCTCGAACTACAGTGTGCTGCCGGTACGGCGCGTCGAGTTGACGGCGAAGATCGCCAACGGCGTCGATCCGACCGACGCGATGAATCGCCTGAAGGCCGCCATCACGCAGATTCCGAACGTTGTCGAGAGCCCCGCGCCGGACATCGAAGTACTGAGCTTTACGCCGGAAGGCCCATTGTTGTGCGTGCGGCCCTATACAAACAATGCCAATTACTGGCAGGTCTATTTCGACACCAATCGCGCGATCATCCAGACGTTCAAGGAGGCCGGCTATCCGACGCCGGAAACGCCGCTCGCGCCGCGCGCGGTGACCTGATCGATCGGGCGCATAAGGACGACAGCGCCGACCATCAGGCCGAAGCGTTCTACGCGCTGCCCGGCAACCTGGGCAACGCATCCGCTGGATTCAAAAGCACAAACAAAAACGGCGTCGCGAATCGATTCGCGACGCCGTTTCTTCATGCGCTGATACAAGCGCGCGACGGATCTCAGCGGCTACCCGCCTTGGCCCCGTTCCTACGAAACATCTTCCACAGCGCACCGAGCACGACCGGCACCACAGCCGCGCCGATACCCACCAGCACGATCACATTCAGATACTGGCGGACGAAACCGATGTTGCCGAAGAAGTAGCCGAGCAACACGAGCAACAGCACCCAGAACAACGCACCGGCCACGTTGAAGAACTGAAACCGGCTGACCGTCATTTCCGATGCGCCCGCAACGAACGGCGCGAAAGTTCGCACGACCGGAATGAAACGCGCCAGCACGATCGTCTTGCCGCCGTGCTTCTCGTAGAAGTTATGGGTTTTCTGCAGCGCGCTGCGATCGAGAAAACGCTCGAGCAGAGGTATGTGCGAATTGAACACGCGCGGTCCGATGGCCCGCCCGATCAGATAGTTGAGCGTATTGCCGCCCACCGCCGCGACCAGCAGCAGCACGATCAGCAGACCGAGATTCATCTCGCCGGTCGCGCAGAACGCACCGCCGATAAACAGCAACGAATCGCCCGGCAGAAACGGCAGAACGACCAGGCCCGTTTCACAGAACACGATCAGGAACAACACGGCGTAGACCCACGCGCCGTACATGTGAATGAACTGTCCAAGGAATTTGTCGATGTGCAAGACCAGATCGACGAAATGTAGCAGCGTATCCAAGAAGCGTCCTTTACTAAACGTATCAAGCGAATATGAGCGCGGCGTGAGGCCGTGCGACCGTGCGGGCAACCCCGCAGGCGATGATGCCCGGCACGAGCCTACCGCCGGAAATTGACCGCGTCATGATACCGAAAGTGCCCGGCGTCGATTAAAAAACTCCGGGACTTCAGCGCGCCTGGGGCTCGCCGCGTCGAATCGCTATAATTTCGCCATGTCCGAAATCTCCGAAACGCCTGACGGCGCCGCCGCTGCGGCCACCACGGCTGGCATTGCCGCCGCCGCGCCCGCCCCGCGCCCGTTGCGCGCGATCCTGCCCCTTCCCGATCAGCTGATCAGCCAGATCGCCGCCGGCGAAGTGGTCGAACGGCCGGCCTCGGTGGTCAAGGAGTTGCTGGAAAATGCCCTTGACGCGGGTGCGCAAACGCTGCGCATTCTACTCGACGAAGGCGGCGTCAAACGCATCTCGATCACCGACGACGGCTGCGGCATTCCCGAGAACGAACTCGCGCTTGCGCTGATGCGCCACGCGACCAGCAAGATCCGCTCGCTCGCCGAACTCGAAGCGGTCGGCACGCTCGGGTTCCGCGGCGAGGCGCTGGCTTCGATCGCATCGGTCGCGCAAATGTCGATCACGAGCCGCACCGCCGACGCGCCGCATGCCGTGCGCGTCGACGCGCAAACCGGCGTGCTGAGCCCCGCCGCCGGCACCCAGGGCACCACGATCGAAGTCCGCGAGCTGTACTTCAACACGCCCGCGCGCCGCAAATTCCTGAAAAGCGAGCAGACCGAACTCGGCCACTGCCTGGAGCAGATTCGCCGTGCGGCATTGGCGCGGCCGGACGTCGCGATTTCGGTGCTGCATAACGGCAAGGCCGTCGAGCACTGGAATGCCACCGAACCGCCTGCGCGGGTCGCGAAGATTCTCGGCGAGACGTTTGCGACCGCTCATCTGCCGCTCGACGAATCCGCCGGACCGCTGGCCGTCTACGGTTGCGCGGGGCTGCCGACCGCGAGCCGCGGGCGCGCGGATCAGCAGTATTTCTTCGTGAATGGCCGCTTCGTGCGCGACAAGCTACTCACGCACGCCGTGCGCGCCGCTTATGAAGACGTGCTGCATGGCGACCGCTATCCGTCGTACGTGCTGTTTCTCGATTTGCCGCCTGAAGCGGTCGACGTGAACGTGCATCCGTCCAAGATCGAAGTGCGGTTTCGCGATTCGCGCTCGATCCACCAGTTCGTGTTTCATGCCGTGCAACGTTCGCTGGCGCGGCACGCGGGGGCGTCGCCGGAAACCACGGCGGGTGGGCACGCGGCGCACCTGGAGCCGGCTGTGGGCGGCCCGGCTTCGTTCGGCGCGACGCCGCTCGGCGGTGCGGGGTTTGGGAATGGCGGCAGTTTTGCTGGTGGCGGTTTCGGCGCAGGTGCGAGCGCCGGCGTTGGCGGTTTTGCCAGCGGCGGCAACGGCAGCAGCGGCTTCGGTCCCCTCCAGTCCGGCAACACATGGATGCGCCAGGCGCGCATGACGCAAGGCACATTGCCGGTCGCACAACCGCTCGCGTTCTACGACGCCCTGTTCGGCCGCAAAGACCCCAACGCCGGCACGACCGAAGGCGCCACGCTCTTCGAAGCGCGCGACTCAGCCACTGACGCACCGTCGCCGTACAACACGTCGGCGTACACATCGCCCGGTTTCAACGCGGCCGACGAACAACCGCTCGGCTTCGCGCTCGGCCAGATTCACGGCATCTACGTGCTGGCGCAGAACGCGCACGGGCTGGTGATCGTCGACATGCACGCCGCCCACGAACGCATTCTGTACGAGCAGTTCAAGAACGCGCTGGCCGACCGCTCGATCTCCGTGCAACCGCTGCTGATTCCGCAGAGCATGCAGGCCGATCCGATCGAAATCGGCACCGTCGAAGAAGAGCGCGACACGCTCGACGCCCTCGGCTTCGACCTCGCCGTGCTATCGCCGACCACGCTGGCGATCCGCGCCGTTCCCGCGCTGCTGAAAGACGCCGACCTGCCGGCGCTAGCGCGTGCGGTGCTGTCCGATCTGCACGCGTTCGGCGGCTCACGCGTATTGACCGAGCGTCAGCACGAACTGCTCGGCACGCTGGCGTGCCATCACGCGGTGCGCGCGAACCGGCGTCTCACGCTCGACGAAATGAACGCGCTACTGCGTCAGATGGAGGCGACCGAGCGCGCCGATCAGTGCAATCACGGGCGTCCTACGTGGTATCAGTTGACGCTGTCCGATCTCGATCGGCTGTTCATGCGCGGGCAATGATCGTGCGCTTGATGACGTCGCTTCAACGCGGGCGGGCGCGCCCATGAGTTCGAACACCGCAACGCCGATCCCTTGTCTGCTGGGCCCGACCGCGTCCGGCAAAACTGCCGCCGCGCTTGCACTGGCCGCGCGACGGCCGGTGGAAATCATCAGTGTCGATTCGGCGCTGGTGTATCGCGAGATGGATATCGGCACCGCCAAACCGACCGACGACGAGCTCGCGCTGGCGCCGCATCATCTGATCGATATCGTCGATCCCACCGACGCCTATTCGGCCGCGCAATTTCGCGCCGACACGTTGCGGCTGACCGGCGAGATTCACGCGCGCGGGCGGCTGCCGCTGCTGGTCGGCGGCACCATGCTGTACTACAAGGCGCTCACGCAAGGCCTGAACGACCTGCCCGCCGCCGACGCCGACGTGCGCGCCACGCTCGACGCCGATGCCGCTCGCGAAGGCTGGCCGGCCATGCACGCGCGGCTTGCGGCCATCGACGCGGTCACTGCCGCGCGCCTCGCGCCGAACGACTCGCAGCGGATTCAACGCGCGCTGGAGGTGTTCATGCTGACGGGCCAGCCGATGTCGGTGCTGCTAGCCGCCCCCGCCCGGGTGGACGACGCCGCCGCGCAATGGCGCTTCATGCCGATCGCGCTCGAACCATCGGACCGCAGTTGGCTGCATGCGCGCATCGAGACGCGCTTCGACGCGATGCTGAAGAGCGGTTTCATCGACGAAGTGGTGAAGCTGCGCGAACGCGGCGATCTATCGCCCGAGATGCCGTCCATGCGCTGCGTGGGTTACCGGCAAGCCTGGGAATATCTCGACGGCGTGGTTGATTACCCGACAATGCGCGACAAGGGAGTCTTTGCGACCCGGCAATTGTGCAAGCGGCAGCTCACGTGGCTACGCGGCATGACAGAGCGGGTGGTGGTGGATTGCTGCGATCCGCACGCGACGGCACGGGTGCTTGAAGCGATTGAAGTGTTGCTTTGAAACGTGGGAATTTTAAGTTTGAAGCCTTGAGGTTTCAAACTTCAAACCCGCGCGGCGCGTGCTAATCACACGCCACGCAGGCTACCTGCCTTTAAACCACAACCGTCTGCGCTTCACCGGCCGCGCTTTCGCGGATCACGCCGATCTTCCAGACCTGCTCGCCCGCTGCCGACAGCAAACCGATCGCCGCATCGGCATCAGCCGCCGACAACACGACCGCCATGCCGATCCCGCAGTTGAACACGCGATGCATTTCCGCATCCGCCACGCCGCCGTGCTTTTGCAGCCACGAGAACAGCGGCGGCAACGGCCAGCCGCGGTGATCCAGCTCAGCCGTCAGGCCTTCACGCAGCACGCGCGGAATATTCTCGACCAGCCCGCCGCCGGTGATGTGCGCCATGCCCTTCACCGTGATCTGCTGCATCAACGCCAGCAGCGGCTTCACATAGATATGCGTGGGCGCCATCAGCGCGTCAGCCAACGAGCGGCCGTCGAAGTCCGCGTTCAGGTCCGGCTGCGCGCGCTCGATGATCTTGCGCACCAGCGAAAAACCGTTCGAATGAATCCCGCTCGATGCCAGACCCAGCACCACGTCACCCGGAGCGATCGTGCTGCCGTCGATAATCTTGCTCTTTTCGACCGCGCCGACCGCGAAACCGGCCAGATCGTACTCGCCGTCCGGATACATGCCCGGCATTTCCGCCGTCTCACCGCCGATCAACGCGCAGCCCGACAGTTCGCAACCTTGCGCGATGCCCTTCACGACCGTGGTCGCCGTATTGACGTCCAGCTTGCCGCACGCGAAATAGTCGAGGAAGAACAGCGGCTCGGCGCCTTGCACGAGAATGTCGTTCACGCTCATCGCCACCAGATCCTGGCCGACGGTGTCGTGTTTGTTCAGTTGAAACGCGAGACGCAGCTTGGTACCGACGCCGTCGGTGCCGGACACGAGCACCGGCTCCTTGTATTTCTTCGGCACTTCGAACAGCGCGCCGAACCCGCCGATGCCACCCAGCACGCCGTCGCGCATCGTCTTCTTGGCAAAGGGCTTGATCGCGTCGACCAGGGCGTCACCCGCGTCCATGTCTACGCCGGCGTCGCGATACGACAAACCTTGGGCCGAATCAGTTGAATTCGGGGCGGATTTCGGTTGATTCATGGGGAAGAGCTCGAAGGTCGGTAAAATGCGATTTTACCCGATGCCGGCCGGCTGGCTGGAATTTGATTAATCCGGTCCGACGACACCTGGGAAGCAAACTTTTGCAACAGAACTCCTCGATTCTGACGCCCGTTCAGCGCCGCGCCTTCGTCTGGCTCGCCATCGCGCTGGGCGTCGGCATTCTGCTGTGGCTGCTGAGTCCGGTCCTCACGCCATTTCTGCTCGGCGCGATTCTCGCGTACATTCTGCAACCGGGCGTGGCGTGGATGGTGCGCCGGCGCGTGCCGCGCGGCCTCGCCGCCTTGCTGATGATGCTGGTCTTCTCGCTGCTGATGACCCTGCTCGTGCTGCTGGTGCTCGCCGTGATCCAGAAGGAAGGGCCCCAATTGCGCCAGCAGGTGCCCGTGCTGTTCGCGCATGTGAGCGCATGGCTCCAACCCAAGCTGGCGCTGCTGGGGCTCGCCGATTCGCTCGATTTCGCCAGCATCCGCGATCTCGTGATGGGCCAGCTCGAAGGCAGCGCGCAAACCGTCGCACTGTACGCGTGGACCTCGATCCGCACCAGCGGCAATCTGATGATGACGGTGGTCGGCAATCTGGTGATGGTGCCGCTCGTGCTGTTCTATCTGCTGTACGACTGGAACCGCATGCTGGTGCGCCTGCAGAACGTGGTGCCGCGCCGCTGGCTCGACAAGACGCTGCAACTCGCGCGCGACATGGACCAGATGCTGTCGCAGTACCTGCGCGGCCAGTTGCTCGTGATGGGGGTGCTGGCCGTGTACTACGCGATCGCGCTGACCATCGCCGGGTTCGAGATTGCACTACCGGTCGGCATTTTCACCGGGATCGCAGTGTTCATCCCGTATATCGGATTTGCGACGGGTCTGGCGCTGGCGCTGCTTGCGGCGCTGCTACAGTTCGGCACCTGGTACGGTTTCGGCGCGGTTGCGCTGATTTACGGCTTCGGCCAGATCGTCGAGAGTTTTTATCTCACGCCGCGTCTGGTCGGCGAACGGATCGGCCTGCACCCGCTCGCGGTCATTTTCGCGTTGCTCGCGTTCGGCCAGCTGTTCGGCTTTTTCGGCGTGTTGCTCGCGTTGCCGGTGAGCGCGATCCTGTCGGTAGCCGTGCGCGAGTTGCGGCAAAGCTATCTGGCGAGCACGCTGTACAACAACTAACGGCTGATTGACCTTTTTTGGCCCGGACGTCCGGGCCATCCGCGGTTTAGCGTTTTTTCGGCCGCGTTTTCCGGCTTCGTTTTTCGGCCTTATTTCCGGCCTCATTTTCGGCATTGACCTACTGTGCTTCGTCAACTGACGCTCGATCTCGGCACCCCGCCGCCATCGACATTCGACAATTTTTTCGCCGGCGCCAACGCCGAGCTGGTCACGCGTCTGCGTGAGCTCGACAACGCGCTCGCCGCCGGGCCGGTCGCCGATCGCACCTTCTACGTGTGGGGCGAGTCCGGCAGTGGCCGCACGCATCTGTTGCAGGCGCTCGTGCACGAAGCGCCGCCGGGCCACGCGCGCTTTGCCGGCCCGCAAAGCAGTCTCGCGGCGTTCAGCTTCGACCCGCGCGTCGCGCTATACGCGATCGACGATTGCGACGCGCTGTCCGCCGCCCAGCAGATCGCCGTCTTCAACCTGTTCAACGAAGTGCGCGCGCATCCCACCAGCGCGCTGGTCGCCGCGGGCAACGCGCCGCCGATCGGCATGACGGTGCGCGAAGATTTGCGCACCCGCCTCGGCTGGGGCCTCGTGTTCCATCTCGCGCCGCTGCCGGACGAAGGCAAGGCCGCGGTGCTGAAACACGCGGCGCGCGAGCGCGGCATCATGCTCGCCGACGACGTGCCGGCTTACCTGCTCACGCACTTCCGGCGCGACATGCCGAGCCTGATGGCGCTGCTCGACGCGCTCGACCGCTTCTCGCTCGAACAGAAGCGCGCGGTCACGCTGCCGCTGTTGCGCACCATGCTCGCTTCACCGGACGCGGAAGAACGGCGCGGCACGCCGGCCACCGGCCCGGAGACCGGTTCCCACGCCGCGTCATCCGCTTCAAGTAAAATAGGCCCCCATGGCTAATCTCGCACTCTTCGATCTCGACCACACGCTCATTCCCACCGACAGCGACCACGAATGGGGCCGCTTCATGGTGAAACAAGGCATGGTCGACGCCGAAAACTTCGCCCGTGAAAACGACCGCTTTTTCGCCGACTACAAAGCCGGCAGGCTCGACATTCACGCCTATTTGATCGCCATGCTCACGCCGCTCGCGAAATACACGCGCGCGCAGCTCGCCGAACTTCACGCGCAATACATGCATGAAGTGATCACGCCGGCCATTTTCCCGGTCGCGCTGGAACTGGTGAGGCAGCACCGTGAAGCCGGCGACCTGTGTTGCGTGGTCACGGCCACCAACGAATTCATCACCCGCCCGATCGCCCAGGCGTTCGGTGTCGACGCGTTGATCGCCTGCGAAGCGGAAACCGTCGACGGCCAGCCGCATTCGCCGTACACCGGCCGCCCCACCGGCACGCCGAGCTACAAGGAAGGCAAGATTGTCCGCACCGAAGCGTGGCTCGCCTCGCTCGGCAAGACCTGGCGCGATTTCGGGCACAGCTATTTCTATAGCGACTCGCACAACGACATCCCGCTGCTCGAGAAGGTCACCGATCCCATCGCGACCAACCCGGACGACACATTGCGCGCCCATGCGCAGGCCAAAGGCTGGCGCATCCTCGAACTCTTTCAAGCCACGTGATCAAAAAACTTATCCGCAAGCTATTCGGCCAGGACTCGGCGCCCGCTGACAACACTGCGCCCGCCGACACCGAAGCAGACGAATCCGGCAGCGCACCGGCACGCAACCGAGCCGACGCCGCCACCAGGGCGCGCCGCAAATCCGCGCGCGCCGGGTCGGCCGCCAAGGCGGTACGCGATCCCGACGTGCCGGTCATCATTCCGCACGACGTACATGGCATCGACCAGTCTCTGATCTCGAGAAACGCGATTCGCGTGACCGAAGGCCTGCAACAGGCCGGGCACCGTGCGTTTATCGTCGGCGGTGCGGTGCGCGATCTGCTGCTCGGCATCAAGCCGAAAGACTTCGACGTCGCAACCGACGCCACGCCCGAGCAGGTGCAGAAGCTGTTCCGCCGCGCGCGCATTATCGGCCGCCGGTTTCAGATCGTGCATGTGCAGTTCGGTCAGGAAATCATCGAAACCTCCACGTTCCGCGCGCTGGTCGATCCGCCCGCGGCCGACGCCCCGCCCGAGCGACGCCTCAAGCGCGACGAGCTCGACCGCCGCACCCACGCGGTGGACGCCAGCGGCCGCGTGCTGCGCGACAACGTGTGGGGCGAGCAGCATGAAGACGCCACGCGCCGCGACTTCACGATCAACGCGATGTACTACGATCCGGCCACGCAAACCGTGCTGGACTACCACAACGGCATGGCCGATATGCGCGCGCGGCTGCTGCGCATGATCGGCGACCCGGCCACGCGTTATCGCGAAGATCCGGTGCGCATGCTGCGCGTCGTGCGTTTCGCCGCGAAGCTCGACTTCGAGATCGAAACCAGCACCCGCGCGCCGATCGCCGAGATGGCCGATCTGATCAACAACGTGCCCGCTGCGCGTCTGTTCGACGAGATGCTCAAGCTGATGCTGTCGGGCCACGCGCTCGCCTGCCTGAAGCGTCTGCGCCAGGAAGGCCTGCATCATGGCCTGCTGCCGTTGCTGGACGTGGTGCTGGAACAGCCCATCGGCGAAAAATTCATCACGCTGGCGTTGAACAACACGGACGCTCGCGTGCGCGCCGGCAAACCGGTGTCGCCGGGCTTCCTGTTCGCCACGTTGCTGTGGCACGACGTGCAGCAGCGCTGGCAAAAATTTGAGGCAAACGGCGAGTATCCGGTCCCCGCATTGCATCGCGCGATGGACGACGTGCTCGACATGCAAACCGAGAAACTCGCGATCCACAAGCGCTTCTCGGCGGATATGCGCGAGATCTGGGGCCTGCAGTTGCGCCTCGAAAAACGCTCGGGCCGAAGCGCGCTGAAGCTGCTGGAACACCAAAGATTTAGAGCGGGGTATGATTTCCTCCTGCTGCGCTGCCAATCCGGCGAACTCGACGAGTCGGTCGGTGCGTGGTGGACGGAGTTCATTGAAGGAGACATTGCCGCGCGTGAAACGTTGCTCACGCAAGGCGGGAAGGACCGGAGCCCTCGAAAACGACGGCGGCGCAGCAGTGGCGCCAGAAGCCGCGCGCCGGGCGACGGAATGGAGGGCGGCACGCCAGCCGAACGCACAGATAACGGCGCGGACCACGATGGCCCGCACGAAGACTGACAGAGCGTTCGCTGAAGCCGTCGAACGATAGTTGCAGGAAGTTATGCCATGACGGTTGCTTATCTCGGCCTCGGCGCGAATCTCGGGGACGCGCGCCAGACCCTGAAAGACGCGGTGGTGTGCCTCGCACAACAGCACACCATCTCCGTGCTCGACAAGTCGAGCCTGTATCGCACTGCCCCGATCGACGCGGGCGGTGACGACTATTTCAACTGCGTCGTGAAGGTCGACACGACGCTCCCCGTGCGCCATCTGCTGGCGCTGTGCCACAAGATCGAGCACCAGTTCGGCCGCGAGCGGCCGTTTCGCAATGCACCGCGCACGCTCGATCTCGACATTCTGCTGTTCGGCGATCAATCGATCGACGAAGCCGATCTGATCGTGCCGCATCCGCGACTGATTGAGCGCGCTTTCGTGCTGGTGCCGCTGGTCGAAATCGATCCGACGTTGATCATTCCGCAACACGGCCGCGCCGACGCACTGCTGCCCGGTGTGAGCGATCAACGCATCGAAAAGGTGAAGGGCCCGTGTCAGTGCCCTATGCTCAATGCATTGACCGCCGCTGAGAGTGAGCCCGGCAAAGGCCGCTGCGAATGAACTCACCGCCACTCACCGTCACCGCGCCGCAACTGCGGCCGCCGTTCGGCTATCTCGCGATCGAAGGGCCGATCGGCGTCGGCAAAACGTCGTTGGCGCGGCGTCTCGCGCAACGCTGGTCGATGCAGGAATTGTTCGAGCGTCCGCAGGACAATCCTTTCCTTGAACGCTTTTACCGCGACACCGCACGTTACGCGTTGCCCGCGCAATTGCACTTCGCCTTGCAACGCGCGCAACAGGCGCAGGAAGTCGCCGCGGCGCAAGTGTCTGGCACCCCGCTGATCGCCGATTTCATGACGCAGAAGAACGATATCTTCGCGCGTCTGACGCTGCAGGAAGACGAGTGGCAGCTGTATCGCGCGCTCGCCGCCAAGCTCGAGGTCAACGCGCCAGCGCCGGATTTCGTGGTGTATTTGCAGGCCAGTCCCGAAGTGCTGTTCGCGCGCATCCAGAAACGCGCGGTGCCGATGGAACTGCAAATTTCCGACGCCTATCTGCACGCGTTGTGCGACGCGTACAACGAGTTTTTCTATCATTACGACCGCGCCCCCGTGCTGACGGTCAACGCCGAACATCTGAATCCGCTCGACTCCGACGCGGACCTTGCGCTACTCGCCGAACGCATCGAAACCATGCGCGGTCGCAAGGAATTCTTTGTCAAAGGCACGTCGCTTTAAGCGACGCTGCCACCTCTTTTCCAACGGATTGACCCATGACCTATTTGCAGGAAGCGAGCCGCAACGCTATCACCGTGCCGAAACTGCAGGCAATGCGCGACGCCGGTGAAAAAATCGCGATGCTCACCTGCTACGACGCGAGCTTCTCCGCGCTGCTGGACCGCGCGGGCGTCGACGTGCTGTTGATCGGCGACTCGCTCGGCAACGTGTTGCAAGGACAAACCACGACGCTGCCGGTCACGCTCACCGACATCGCGTATCACACGGCGTGCGTGGCGCGCGTGCGCCCGTCGGCGCTGGTGGTGGCCGACTTGCCGTTCGGCACGTACGGCACGCCGGAAGAGGCGTTCAGGAACTCGGTGGAATTGATGCGCGCCGGCGCGCAGATGGTGAAGCTCGAAGGTGGCGAATGGCTCGCCGACACGGTGCGCTTTCTGGTTGAACGGTCGATTCCCGTGTGCGCGCACGTTGGGCTGACGCCGCAATCCGTGCATGCGTTCGGTGGCTTCAAGGTGCAGGGCAAGACCGAGGCCGGCGCGAGTCAGTTGCAGCGCGATTCACTCGCCGTCGAAGCGGCCGGCGCGCAATTGATCGTGATCGAAGCCGTGCCGTCGGTGCTAGGCACTGAAGTCACGAAGCAGGTGCGGATTCCGACGATCGGTATCGGCGCCGGTGTGGACTGCTCGGGTCAGGTGCTGGTGCTGCACGACATGCTGGGGATCTTCCCCGGCAAGCGGCCACGCTTCGTGAAAGACTTTATGCAAGGGCAGCCGAACATTCAGGCCGCGGTGGAAGCGTACGTGCGCGCGGTGAAGGATGGGACGTTTCCTGGAGCCGAGCACACGTTTTGATGCGAGCTAGTGCTCTCTCCAGCTCTAGCTCGCCGACGTAGGTCCGCTGCGTTGGCGAGCGCGAGCAACTCCGTTCACGCGCTGACTACCTAACGGATGATCCGCGCCGGCACCGCGCCGCGCAATGCGTTGCAGATCAGCAGCGCTTCGGCGTTCATCAAGTCTGCTTGCGTCAGCACCTTCTCAGCCGCTTGCAGGTCCGCGACTTCTTCGAGCAGAACGCTGCGCATCACGCCGGGCAGCACGCCCGACGCGAGCGGCGGCGTCCACCACCGCCCCGCCAGTTTCACAAAGACATTCGACCGGCCACCTTCGGTCAACTCGCCTCGCTCGTTGAAGAACAGCGTGTCGAACGCACCCTTCGCCTCGGCTTCGCGCCAGCCGCGATCGTATTCGGCGCGGCGGGTGGTTTTGTGATGCAGCAGCGGATCGCGCGCTTCGGTCGCGGCGAAATGGTGGTCGGGCGCGAGCAGTACGCCGACCGTCTGGTTCGCTAGCGGCGTCAGCACAGCGGCTGCGATGTGCGTCGCACCGTTCTTACTGAGCGCGAGCCGCATACGATGCGGCGTGTGCGCCGGCAGCGATTCACACGTCGCCGTGATCTGGGCGCGAATATTATTTTCGTCGCCGAGATTGAAACCCAGCGTTGCCGCGCTGCGCGACAGCCGTTCGAGATGGCGCGACAGATGCCGCACGCCCTCCTCGCGCGTCGCGTACATCGTTTCGAACAGATCGAAACCCGGTTCGGCGCCGGTTAGAAAACTGGCCTTCAATTGACACTCCGCGAATTCGTCGGCGGCGACGCTGTCGAGGACGATGCCCGCGCCGACGCCCATCGTGCCCTGCAGCTCGCCGGTTTGCGCGGCATGGCTCAGCGTCAACGTGCGAATGGCGACGGACAGGCAGAAGTCACCGCACACGGTTGGATTCGCCGCCGGCGCGGCTACCGTGGGCGCGTCGAGCCAGCCAATCGCGCCGGTATAAAGCTCGCGCGGCGTGCTTTCCAGTTCGTCGATCAACTGCATCGTGCGATGCTTCGGCGCGCCGGTAATCGATCCGCACGGAAACAACGCGCGCACAACACCGGCGAACGACGTTTCGGGCCGCAAGCTGGCCTGCACCGTCGACGTCATCTGCCAGACCGACGCATACGGCTCGACCGAAAACAACGCAGGCACCTTGACCGAGCCCGTTTGCGCGACTCGCGACAAATCGTTGCGCAACAGATCCACGATCATCACATTCTCGGCACGGTTCTTCGGATCGCTGCGGAGAAACTCGGCGGCGCACTGGTCAGCCCGCGGATCGTCCGAGCGCGGCGCGGTGCCTTTCATCGGCCGCGCACGCAACATCGCACCGTCTTTTTCGATGAAAAGCTCCGGCGAACACGACAGCACCCATTGGCTTCCCGGCAGCGCGATCAATGCACCGAACGGGACCGGTTGCCGGGCCCTCAACCGTCGATAGAGCGCAGTGGGCGAACCGAACACGTCGAAGCCAAGCCGGTACGTGTAGTTGACCTGGTAGGAATCGCCCGCGCGTAGCGCGTCGTGAATCGCGGCGATTGCCGCGTCGAACTGCGCACGCTCGACACTCGCGCGCCCATTCGCCGTGCCCGCCACCGACGGCTCAATCGTGCCGCCATCGCGCTCCGTCAACCACGCGTCGACTTCTTCGCGCGAGCGCTTCTCACAGCGCTCGAACAATAAAAAACGCAGCGAGGCATCGCCACGCTGCGTTTTCGGATGCGGACGTGAATCTCCATCGAGAAGATTCCGCCCAAACTCATAATCGGCGAGCACGACGGCATGCAAACCACGCAAGGTATCCGCCACCACAGATTCACATACGGCCTCGAGTTGCGCGGCGTCCACGCACACCCGTTCCCGCACAAAACCCGTGTACAGACGACTCGAACGGCGCGCCGCCGTCGCGTCGCAATCGTCGAGCAACGCGAAGACCGCGTCGCGCTCATCTGCCGTCATGCTTACCACCAACTTCAAACTGCCATTAATCGAAGAAGCTCTTCACCCGGTCGAACCAGCTCTTGCTTTGCGGGCTATGTCGCGAGCCGCCTTCCACCAACGCCTTCTCGAACTGCTGAAGCAATTCGCGCTGCGAGTCGGTGAGCTTGACCGGCGTTTCGACTTGCACGTGCACGTACAGATCGCCGGCAATGCTCGAACGCAGCCCCTTGATGCCCTTGCCGCGCAGACGGAACGTCTTGCCCGACTGCGTGCCTTCCGGAACAGTGAAGCTGGCGCGACCCGCGAGGGTCGGCACTTCGATTTCGCCGCCGAGCGCCGCGGTGGTGAACGGAATCGGCATCTGGCAATGCAGATCGTCGCCGTCGCGCTCGAACACCGAGTGCTGCTTGATATGGATTTCGACGTACAGATCGCCCGACGGACCGCCGTTGATACCCGGCTCGCCGTTACCGGCCGAACGGATACGCATGCCGTCGTCGATGCCGGCGGGGATCTTCACTTCCAGCGTCTTGGTCTCTTTCACCTTGCCCGCGCCGTGGCAATGGCCGCACGGATCAGGGATATAGGTGCCGGTGCCGTGGCACTTCGGGCAGGTTTGCTGGATGCTGAAAAAGCCTTGTGACATCCGCACCGAACCCGAACCGCTACAGGTCGGGCAGGTTTCCGGCTTGGTGCCGGGCTTGGCGCCCGAACCGTGACAGATTTCGCACGACACCCAGCTCGGCACGCGAATCTGCGTGTCGTAGCCGTGTGCGGCCTGTTCCAGCGTGATTTCCATGCTGTAGCGCAGATCGGCGCCGCGATAGACCTGCGGGCCGGGTCGGCCGCCAGCGCCGCGTGCGGCGCCACCGGCCGCCTGGCCGAAGATGTCGCCGAAAATATCGCCGAATGCATCGGCAAAACCGCCGAAGCCTTGTGCGCCGGCTCCGCCCATGTTCGGATCCACGCCCGCGTGGCCGTACTGGTCGTACGCGGCACGCTTTTGCGAGTCCGACAGCATTTCATAGGCTTCCTTCACCTCTTTGAAATGCTCTTCCGCATCCTTGTTGCCCGGATTCCGGTCGGGGTGGTGCTTCATCGCAAGCTTGCGATAAGCCTTCTTGATTTCGTCGTCGCTCGCGTTCTTTGCGACGCCCAGAACCTCGTAGTAATCCCGTTTCGCCATATCGGTTCAACGCCACTCGCGCAATGCGACGCGGTGGCTCCTCTTGAATGCTGGAGTCTTGCGACTCGTCCGGCCGCTGTTTTTTGCCGCTCGAAACCGGCTCGAAACAACGCCCTCCATAAAACAAACGTGCCCGGAGAGCCCCAAAAGGCTCGCCAGGCGAGATAACCGCTCTTGCACGTTGCTGCGGCCCGAATGGGTGCAGGGGATTGTGCAGCCGGGCCGCACACGGTGCCGTGTGCGGCTTTACGGTCGAAATGCGACCTGGCTTTAGTCTTTCTTGACTTCCTTGAAATCGGCGTCGACCACGTCGTCCTGCTGCTGGCTCGCGCCACCTGCCGATGCACCCGCGCCCGCCGCGCCTGCTGCCGCTGCTTCGGCACCTTGCGCTGCCTGCATGTCGGCGTACATCTTCTCGCCCATCTTCTGCGAGGCGGTTGCCACGACTTCGATCTTGGCTTCGATCGCGGCCTTGTCGCTCGAACCGCTCTTCAGCGTTTCTTCGAGGTCCTTCAGCGCGGCTTCGATCGTGTCCTTCTCACCCGCGTCCAGCTTGTCGCCGTACTCGGTGAGCGCCTTCTTCGTGCTGTGGACCAGCGCGTCGCCCTGGTTGCGGGCATCGGCCAGCTCACGCAGCTTGTGATCTTCTTCGGCGTTGGCTTCCGCGTCCTTCACCATCTTTTCGATTTCGGCTTCGGACAAACCCGAGTTTGCCTTGATCGTGATGCGGTTTTCCTTGCCGGTCGCCTTGTCTTTCGCGCCGACGTGCAGAATGCCGTTCGCGTCAATGTCGAAGCTCACTTCGATCTGCGGCGTGCCGCGCGGTGCCGGCGGAATGCCTTCGAGGTTGAACTCGCCCAGCAGCTTGTTGCCGGCTGCCATTTCGCGTTCGCCCTGGAACACCTTGATCGTCACGGCGCCCTGATTGTCGTCAGCCGTCGAGTAGACCTGTGCGTGCTTGGTCGGGATCGTGGTGTTCTTGTTGATCATCTTCGTCATCACGCCGCCGAGCGTTTCGATGCCGAGCGACAGCGGGGTCACGTCGAGCAGCAGAACGTCCTTGCGGTCACCCGACAGAACCTGACCTTGAATCGCGGCGCCAACGGCCACGGCTTCGTCCGGGTTCACGTCACGGCGCGGTTCCTTGCCAAAGAATTCCTTAACCTTGTCCTGCACCTTCGGCATACGCGTCATACCACCGACGAGGATCACGTCGTCGATCTCGCCGACCTTCACGCCTGCATCCTTGATCGCCGTGCGGCACGGTTCGATGGTGCGTTCGATCAGTTCTTCAACCAGCGCTTCCAGCTTGGCGCGCGTGATTTTCAGGTTCAAGTGCTTCGGACCCGACGCGTCGGCCGTGATGTACGGCAGGTTGATTTCGGTCTGCTGGCTCGACGACAGTTCGATCTTCGCCTTTTCAGCCGATTCCTTCAGGCGTTGCAGCGCGAGCACGTCTTTCGACAGATCGACACCCTGTTCCTTCTTGAACTCGCCGATGATGTAATCGATGATGCGCTGGTCGAAGTCTTCGCCGCCCAGGAACGTATCGCCGTTCGTGGACAGCACTTCGAACTGCATTTCACCGTCGACATCTGCGATTTCGATGATCGACACGTCGAACGTACCGCCGCCCAGGTCATACACCGCGATCTTGCGGTCGCCCTTTTCGGCCTTGTCCAGACCGAATGCCAGCGCGGCTGCGGTCGGTTCGTTGATGATGCGCTTGACTTCCAGACCGGCGATGCGGCCTGCGTCTTTGGTTGCCTGACGCTGGCTGTCGTTGAAGTACGCGGGAACCGTGATCACCGCTTCGGTGACCGGCTCGCCGAGGTAGTCTTCAGCGGTCTTCTTCATCTTGCGCAGCGTTTCCGCGGAAATTTGCGGCGGTGCCAGCTTCTGGTCACGCACTTCGATCCATGCGTCGCCGTTGTCGGCCTTCATGATCTTGTACGGCATCAGCGCGATATCTTTCTGCACTTCTTTTTCTTCGAAGCGGCGGCCGATCAGGCGCTTGACCGCGTACAGCGTGTTTCTCGGGTTCGTGACCGACTGACGCTTCGCAGGCGCGCCGACGAGAATCTCGCCGTCTTCCATGTAAGCGATGATCGACGGCGTGGTGCGCGCACCTTCCGAGTTTTCGATCACCTTAACCGTATTGCCTTCCATGATCGCCACGCACGAGTTGGTCGTGCCGAGGTCGATGCCGATGATTTTGCCCATTTTTACTATTCTCCTGACTTTGATCGCTGCGGAAAGCGCCTTGTTTGCCATCTGGCGGTAAGGCGATCCGCTCTCAATTCCTACCTGCACTCAACATAAGTGCGTCCGCATCGTTTTCAAGACCTCTTTTACGATGCGGTCTTTAATTTTTTTCAATCGGTCGAACTTTTTCCGCTTGTTTTACTGCTTTTTGCGACGCCGAGCAGTGAAGCAGGAAGCGCCCGCCCGGATCGCGGTGTTCGTAGACGTTGCTGCGAAACCATCTGGGACCGGGGGCGCGGATCGCGTCCGACTGCGGCCGGCCCCGCGTCGAACGAGTCGGCGCTGCGCTCCCGCATGTCGAAGACGACGAACGCGTAGCCGACGGGACGGTTGGCCATGGCGGTGCCAGCCCAGCTTGGCGGCGGAAAACCGACCTGAAAACGGCAGAAAGCAGCAGCGGCGTTTACTTCGGCGCCGCGACGGTCACGAGCGCCGGACGCAGCACGCGGTCGGCGATCACGAAACCTTTTTGCAGCACTGCCACGACGGTGTTCGGCTCCTGATCGGCCGGCACCATCGAAATCGCCTGGTGGCGATGCGGGTCGAACTTCTCGCCGACCGGATTCAGGGCGACCACACGGCCCTTCTCCAGCGCGCCGTTCAACTGACGCAGCGTCAGTTCGACGCCTTCACGCACCTTTTGCAGATCGTCGGACGAGTGGGCAACGGCCGCTTCGAGGCTGTCCACCACCGGCAGCAAATGCTCGGCGAAGCTCTCGATCGCGAACTTATGCGCCTTGGTCACGTCTTCCTGCGCGCGACGACGCACGTTTTCGGTCTCGGCTTTCGCCCGCAGGAAGCTCTCCTGCAGGTCGGCGATCCTGGCGTGCGCTTCAGCCAGCGCGGCCTGCTCGAGGCTTGCCGGCGTCTCGGTCGTAGCGCCTGCGGCCGCTTCCTGCTGGGCTGCTGCGGCCTCGGCGGCCTGGCGCTCGGCTTCGTCCGCGGGCGTGGGATTCTGGCTCGTCGGGTTCTCTTGCGTATTTTCCATGTCGCTGAAAGTCGTAAAAAAGTAAAAACCAACGGTGGCGGCAGCGCGCAAAAGCAGGCGCAATTTGTGCGTTGCAAAATAGCGACAGACTAGCTGACGCACCACCGCATAACGAAACGGCAGATGGGGCCGGAAAGACCCGTTTCAAGCGGGTCTCGCGGAACTTTTCGCACCACGGACGGGCGGCGGAAATGCCTGGTTACAACCATTATTGCGACGCAATCAGATTGAGATTGAGTGCGACCAACAAGTGGCCTATGCTCCACTAAAGCGTCGGAAAAGACACGTTAACCCTAATCTGACGTAAGCCTTACCGACATTTTGCAATTTCCCACCTGATCCGCCTGTTTCCGTCCTGAATTCTTCCCAAGGGGAGTACCGTGAAACTGACCTTCGCAATCTCGGTGGTCGCATTGGTACTGATTTTGGGCACCACGACCATCTGCATGTCCGGGGCTGTCAACGATCACACTACCGAATACGGCGGTGTGCACGCGACCATGGAACAACTGTTCAACCCCCACCTGAAAGTTTGTCGATAGTGCGCCTGTCGCGTTTGGTCGGCCGGCCGTGCAATGCGGCCGCCGGCTCGCGATACGTTTTGCGCCGTTCCTGCTCGACCTGCCGCTTCACCCTGCTTTCCTCTGTTTCCGCATAAAGCGTCTGCGCGACGCTTGCCGGGCCACGCACGTCGCATAGGCCCAGCACTTTTACCTGCCAGACGATCCGCTCGATTTCGATCTCGACCAGATCGCCGACGCGCACGTCTTTCGCCGGTTTCACATTGGCGCCGCCAATGCGCACATGGCCTTTCTCGACGGCATCGGCGGCGAGCGAGCGCGTCTTGAAGAAGCGCGCCGCCCAAAGCCATTTGTCGATGCGTAGCTTCGCGCCCGTTTCGGTCGAAATCTGGTAGTTCATCGCCTGTTCAAGCCCCTGTCGAATGCGGCACTGGCAGCGCCTGGACCGGCCAGCCTTGCAGATTCTGCGCGACGATTTCGCCGAGCGCGGCAATCCACGCCGGCGACGCGTTCACACAGGCAATCCGATGAAACTCCTTGCCGCCGGCGTGCAGGAATTCGTCGCGCACTTCCATGCCGATTTCTTCAATCGTTTCAAGGCAGTCGGCGGTAAAGCCCGGGCAAAAAACATCGGCGCGGCGCACGCCCGCCGCGCCCAGTTCCTTCAACGTAGGCGCCGTGTACGGCTGCAACCATTCGGCTTTGCCGAAGCGCGACTGGAACGTGATGCGGCACTCCACCGACGTCAGTTCCAACGCCTGCATGAGCAGCGCGCCGGTCTGCTGGCATTGCTCATGGTAGGGGTCGCCGAGATCCATGGTGCGCTTGGGCACGCCGTGAAAACTCAACACCAGCTTGTCGCCGGCCGCGAAGTCGGGCCGGCCGTGCTGATGCCAGTACTGATGCACCTGGGCGGCCAGCGCTGAAATGTACGCGGGATGGTCCGCGTACTGACGCACCGTGCGGATTTCCGGCTGATTGCGCATGCGCTTGAGCGCTGAAAAGGCGTCGTCGAAAGCGGTGGCCGTGGTCGACGACGAGTATTGCGGATACATGGGCACCAGCAGCACACGCTCGGCGCCCGCCAGCTTCAACTGATTAAGCATGGCCGGAATGCCCGGCGTGCCGTAACGCATCGCGTAGTCGACCAGCACCGTGTAGTCATTCAGTTGCAGCAGATGGCGCAAGCCTTCCACCTGCTTCTCGGTATAGACGCGTAGCGGCGAGCCCTCCGGCATCCAGACCGCGGCGTACTTTTTCGCCGACGCCGGACTGCGAAACGGCAAGATCAGCAAGCGCAAAATGATCTGCCACAACAGAGACGGAATTTCGACCACGCGAGGATCGGACAGAAACTGCGCGAGATAGCGGCGGACCGCACGCGGCGTCGGCGCGTCGGGCGTGCCGAGATTGATCAGCAGTACGGCGACACGGTGTGACGTGGCGTTCTGTGAGGGCCGCTCGAGGTCGAAGCGCATAGGCAGCAGAGGTAACCGCTTGAGGCGGAGAGTCGATTCAGGTGGGTTTCATTATAGCGGCGCGGTCTGGCGACCGGTCCGCCGTACACCCCTGGCCATTCGGCCAATTGGCAAGCCGCGCGCCGTCGCGCATGATGACCGGACGTGAAATGAGCGCGTGAGTTGCCGCCGCTGGGCAGCCCGCTATTGCTGGCTGAGGGTCAGGGAAAGCAGGCGCGCGGTGATATCCACGATCGGAATCACGCGGTTGTACGCCATGCGGGTCGGGCCGATCACGCCGAGCGTGCCGACGATCTTGCCGTTCACTTCGTACGGCGCGGTGACCACGCTCATTTCCTCGATCGGCACGAGATTCGATTCGCCACCAATGAAAATCTGCACGCCCGCCGCGTGGCTCGACACGTCGAGTAACTGAAGGAGACTGGTCTTTTGATCGAACACATCGAACAGCTTGCGCAGGCGCGCCATGTCGGACGAAAGGTCGGCGACCTCCAACAGATTGCGTTCGCCGGAAATCAGCACGTTCTCGCCAGTGTCGGACTCTTCGGTGCTGGCCGTGACGGCGGCGTGCATCAGCGTCGTCATGTCGCCGCGCAGTTCGTCGATTTCCTCGCGCAGGCGGCGGCGCACGTCGTCGAACGAGAGGCCGGCGAAATGCGCGTTGATGTAATTCGACGCTTCCACCAGTTGCGACGGCGAAAAGTCGCGCTGCGTCGCCATGATGCGGTTTTGCACGTCGCCTTCCGGCGTCACGATGATCAGCAGAATGCGTTTGTCGGACAAACGCATGAACTCGATCTGCTTGAACACGTGGCTGCGCCGCGGCGTGAGCACCACGCCGGCGAACTGCGACAGATTGGACAGCACGCTGGCCGCCGCGGCGACGATCTTCTGCGGCTCACCCGCCTGCAGCGTAGTCTTGACGGCGCGCATCACGGCTTCTTCGTCCGCGGCGGACTCGACGGTCAGCATCGTATCCACGAAGAGGCGATAGCCGCGTGGCGTAGGAATACGGCCGGCGGAGGTATGCGGACTGATCACGAGCCCCAGGTCCTCGAGATCGGACATCACGTTGCGGATCGTCGCCGGGCTCAGTTCGAGGCCGGAGTAACGTGACAACGTGCGCGAGCCGACCGGCTGACCTTCGGCGATGTAGCGCTCGATCAGCGTTTTGAGGAGGGTTTGTGCGCGAGGATCTAGCATGACGGAAAATTTTAGCTTAATGACACGACTACCGCGAGCGCTAACGGCGCTCACCGTTGACGAATGCGCCACGGCTCGCCCGGGCGCCACTTTGTCTTCGATCCGCTGCGTGAGCCGGCACGTGGCCCGACGTTCGGACCGCCGCCTCGACAACGGCGCGCCGTGGCACTCTAACCGGCACGCATGTCATCAACGCTTCACCATTCTAACGATAATCGCGAGGTACGCCGTCAGCCCACCCGCGCCGCCCCGCTACCGGGTCTGTCAGCGGTTCTTTTCAGGCCCCACCTATGGTGTAATGCCGGCATGCAAGTGACCAGCCAGTTCAAGACCGTCGCGCTCGTCGGGCGCAACAATACGCCGGGCATCGTCGAGCCCTTGACCGCGCTCGCCTCGTGCATCGCAAAGCGCGGCTTCGAGGTCGTGTTCGAAGCCGACACTGCCGCCGAGATCGGCGTCACCGACTATCCGGCGCTACGTCCCGCCGAGATCGGCGCGCGCGCCGACGTGGCCGTCGTCCTGGGCGGCGACGGCACCATGCTCGGCATCGGCCGCCAGCTCGCGCCGTACCGCACGCCGCTGATCGGCATCAATCACGGCCGGCTCGGCTTCATTACCGACATTCCGATCTCCGACATGCGCGAGATCGTGCCGCAAATGCTCGCGGGCAATTTCGAACGTGAAGAGCGCGTGCTGCTTGAGGCGCGCATCATGCGCAACGGCAACCCGATCTATCACGCGCTGGCCTTCAACGACGTGGTGGTCAATCGCAGCGGCTTTTCGGGCATGGCGGAACTGCATGTCTCGGTCGACGGGCGCTTCATGTACAACCAGCGCTCGGACGGCCTGATCGTCGCCACGCCGACCGGCTCGACCGCTTACGCGCTCTCCTCTCAAGGGCCGATCCTGCATCCGCAATTGGGCGGCATCGTGCTGGTGCCGATCGCGCCGCACGCGCTGTCCAACCGGCCGATCGTGCTGCCGGACGACTCGAAGGTGAGCATCCAGATCGTGTCCGGCCGCGAGGTCAACGTGAACTTCGACATGCAGTCGTTCACGTCGCTGGAATTGAGCGACACGATCGAAGTGCGCCGCTCGCGCCATACGGTGCCTATGCTGCATCCCGTCGGCTACAGCTACTTCGCGACGCTGCGCAAGAAGCTGCACTGGAACGAATACCCGTCGCACGAAGAAGACACCAAGCCCTGAGCCGCGAGCAGCCCCTGGAACGCAACGCCGCCGCTGCCAAACTCTGAATTTCAAGCTCACCAGACCACCTCCATGCTGCGCCACCTCTCGATACGCGACTTCGTCATCGTCGCCGCGCTCGATCTCGAATTCGACAGCGGCTTTACTGTTTTCTCCGGCGAAACCGGCGCCGGCAAGTCGATCCTGATCGACGCGCTGGCGCTCGCGCTCGGCGCCCGCGCCGATGCGAACGTCGTGCGCACCGGCGAGAGCCGCGCCGACATCACCGCGGAGTTCGAGATTCACGCGCAGGTCGAACAGTGGCTCGAGCAGCAGGCGTTCGGCGCGGCCGCCGACGACGGCCAGCACGGCGGCACCGTGATGCTGCGGCGCGTGGTGGACCGCAACGGCCGCACGCGAGCGTTCATCAACGGTACTGCGGCCACGCTCACGCAGTTACGCGAGCTCGGCGAGATGCTGGTGGACATTCACGGCCAGCACGCACACCAGTTGCTGATGCGCCCGGACGCGCAGCGCGAACTGTTCGACACGCACGCCGGCCTGACCGACACCGCGGCAACCGTCACGCGCGCCTGGCGCACGTGGCGCGAGAAGGTGCAAGCCGTCGAGCATGCGCAAACGCGCGACCGCGAATTGCAGTTGGAGCGCGAGCGTCTCGCGTGGCAGCTCACCGAACTGGACAAGCTCGCGCCGCAGCCAGGCGAATGGGAAGAGGTCAACAGCGAGCACCGCCGGCTGTCGCACTCGGCAAATCTGATCGACGGTGTGCAAGGTGCGCTCGGCGCGCTGTCCGAATCGGACGAGGCGATGATCACGCATCTGGCGTCGATCGTCTCCAAGGTACGCGACCTGGCCGAGATCGATCCGGCGTTGAACGACGTGCTCGCCGCGCTCGAACCCGCCGAGATCCAGTTGCAGGAAGCCGCGTATTCGCTGAGCCATTACGCGCAAAAGCTCGAACTCGATCCGGACCGGCTGGCGCAGGTCGAAAAGCGCCTCGACGCGTTGCATTCGGCGGCCCGCAAATTCCGCCTGAAACCGGAAACGTTGCCTGAAGAACACGAGGCACGGCGCGCGCAACTGGCCGCGCTCGACGCCGCCGCGGATCTCGACAGCCTGCACGCCGCCGAAGCCAAGGCCAAAGAAACCTTCCTCGCCGAAGCGAAAAAACTGTCGAAAGCACGCACCAAAGCCGGCAAGGCCTTGGGCGCGGCGGTCACCACCGGCATGCAGGAACTGTCGATGAAAGGCGGCACCTTCGAAGTCGGCCTGGTGCCATTGCCGGAAGGCGGCGCCAATGGACTCGAACAGGTTGAATTCCGTGTGGCCGGTCATGCGGGCGTACCGTTGCGGCCACTCGCCAAAGTCGCCTCAGGCGGCGAACTGGCGCGGATCAGCCTGGCGTTGGCCGTGATCGCCAGCGCGGCCAGCCCGACACCCACGCTGATTTTCGACGAAGTGGATACGGGCATTGGCGGTGGCGTCGCCGAAGTGGTCGGACGCTTGCTGCATCAGCTCGGGCAAGCGCGCCAGGTGCTCTGCGTGACCCACCTGCCGCAAGTCGCGGCACGCGGCGACCATCATTTCCAGGTCGCGAAAGCGGGCAACGGCAAGGGCGGCACGGTGAGCAGCGTCACATCCCTCGACAAGGCGAGCCGTGTAGAGGAAGTCGCGCGCATGCTCGGCGGTCTGGAGATCACGCCGACCACCCGCAAGCACGCGAAGGAAATGCTGGCGGCTTAATACCGAACGCCGGGCGCGGGGCGCGGTCAAGGCCGCCGGCCGCCTCACCCAAACACCCGCTCCCACAACCCCAGCACCGCCTCCCGCTCCGTCTCCACCAGCGCCGGCACGACGCGCGCCTTCTCCATCCCGTCCAGCCGCAGCTTGTGCTGCAATTTGCGATAAGTGCGATAGGCCGCGCCGACCGTCTCCGCTTCCGCCTCGCTCATCAAACCGAAGCGCGACACTTCTCGCAGCAACGCGATGTTGCCGGTATTGCGGATCAGTTCGGGATCGCTCGCCGCGTGCAGCAGCACCCAGTACTGCACGGTGAACTCGATATCGACCATACCGCCGCGATCGTGCTTCAGGTCGAACAGCGCCGTATGGTTCGGGTGCCCCGCCTCGACGCGCTCGCGCATCTCGACGATCTCCTTGGCAAGCGGCGCGGCTTCGCGCGGCGTGGTCAGCACCTGTTCGCGGATCGCCTCGAATTTCGCGCCGATCTCGGCATCGCCCGCGCAGTAACGCGCGCGGGTCAGCGCCTGGTGTTCCCAGACCCATGCGGTATTGGCCGCGTCGCCCTCGCGTAGCTGGTAGCGGCGGAACGCGTCGAGATCCGTGACGAGCAGGCCCGATTCGCCATTCGGCCGCAAGCGCAAGTCGACGTCGAACAGCGTGCCCGCACCGGTCGCGGTCGTCAGCCAGGTAATCAGACGGCGTGTGTAGGTGGAGTAAATCTCGGCGGCGGCATCGTCGGCGTCGTCGTAGAGGAAGATCACGTCGAGGTCCGACGCGTAGCCCAGTTCCTTGCCGCCCAGCTTGCCGTACGCGATCACCGCGAAGCGCGGCACCTCGCGGTGACGCTTCGGCAGTTGCTTCCATACTGCTTCGAGCGTGACGTCGAGCACCGCGTCGGCGAGTTCGGACAACCGGTCGCTCACATGCTCGACGCTCAGCTTGCCGGCCAGATCGATCAGCAGGATGCGGAACACCTCGGCCTGGTGCGCGTGGCGCAGCAGGTCCATCTGTTGCTCGACGCCGTCCGAGGCGGCGAGCCGCAAGCGCAGCGTGCGCTTGAACTCGGGCCAGTCGAACGGGCTGTTGATCGCTTCGTCGTCGAGTAGTTCGTCGAGCAGTTGCGGATGGCGAATCAGATAGCCGGCCGCCCAGCGCGACCCGCCCAGCACCGACAGCACCCGATGCAGCGCCTGCGGATATTCGGTCAGCAGCGCCAGATACGCGCCGCGCCGGCTCACCGCTTCGAGCAGGTCGAAGAAGCGCGCCACCGTATCGCCGCGCCGCTCGGGCGGCTCGAGCGTGCGCGCGGCTTCCAGCGCCCGCTGCGCCACGATGTCGAAACGTTGCCGGCTACGCTCGGCCAACCCCGCGTAACGCGACGACTGCCACACGCCGCGCAGCCGCGCGAGCAACTCGCCCGGCTCGGCCACGCCCAGTTCGATCAGCCGCGCCTGCAACGCGTCGTCGGCGCTGTCGTCGGCGAGCGCGCTGCTCCAGACCCACGCGGCGGCGCCGTCTTCGGGCGCGCCGCAGCCGTCGCGGCCGCTCACCTTGTCGGCGAAAATCTGGTCGAACTGCTGTTCGACGAATTCGCGATGCGCGTCGAGCCTGACCATCAACGCCGCGTAGTCGTCGCAACCCATCGCGCGGGCGAGCGCCATGCGCTCTTCGGGATCGACCGGCATCGCATGGGTTTGCGCGTCGTTGCGATACTGCAGACGGTGTTCGAGTTCGCGCAGAAAACGATAAGCCTGCGAAAGCTTCACGCAGACGGTTGTGTCGATCAGTCCGTGCGTCGCCGCGTGCCGCAATACGGCCAGCGTCGGCCTCACGCGGAAACCGGCATCCTGGCCGCCGCGGATCAACTGGAAGACCTGCGCGCTGAATTCGATTTCGCGGATGCCGCCACGTCCGAGCTTGATGTCGTCGGCCTTATCCGGCCGCATCGACGCACGGCGCTGCGCCTCCTGACGAATCTGCAGATGCAGCGCACGGATCGCGCTGATCACGCCGAAGTCGAGATAGCGGCGATAGACGAACGGCGTCACGATCGCGTTGAGCTGCTTCTGCAATCGCTGCGCGGCGTCGCTCGCACCTTCGGACACGAGCCGGCCCTTGATCCACGCGTAGCGCTCCCACTCGCGGCCCTGCACGTAGAAATACTCTTCGAGCATGCCGAGGCTACACACCAGCGGCCCGGAATCGCCGTTCGGCCGCAGTCGCATATCGACCCGGAACACGTAGCCGTCGGCGCTGACTTCGGCGAGCGCGCCGATCAGCCGCTTACCGAGGCGCGTAAAAAAGTCCTGCGTCGCGATCGGCGAACGTTGGCCGCCCGCGGTCTCGCCGTCCTCCTCATAAATAAAGATCAGGTCGATATCCGACGACACGTTCAGCTCGCGCCCACCGAGCTTACCCATACCGACCACGCCGAGCGCAAGCCGCTCGCCTTCCGGTCCGCGCGGCTCGCCATAGAGCGTTTCGAGATCCGCGGACAACACGGCCAAAGCACGCTGGATCGTCGTTTCGGCCAGGTCGGTCATCGCCCCGGTGACTTCGGCAACGTCCGCCTCGCCGGCCAGATCGCGCTCCATCACGGCGCAAAACACCTCGGTTCGCAACTGACGCAAGGCCCGTTTGAGTGCATCCTCGCTCAACGGCGCGCCATTTACCCAGTTGGCGCCGACGCCGGCCGCTTCCGCGCACAACGCGTCGAAACGCGCGTCGATGCGCTCGCGCGTAAGCGGCGCGGCGGCCAGCGCCGCCACTTGCGCCACGATTTGCGGACGGGCCGTGGCAGCCCGCGCCGCGTAATGTGAATAGGTGGAACTCAGGAGAGTTGCGTCAGTCATCAAGGGTCTGGCTCGCTCGTTGCTTGATCAGCTTGTTCATTTCGCTGTGACACATGGGTCCGGCCGCCCCGCGCAAGTCGCGAGGCGGCATGCAGACAGGGTTTGCAGGAGGTCCGCCTACGCTTTCCCGTGTGTTACATTTCGTCGTTAATTCGCAAAACTACCATACGCCCACCCGCCGCAGCATGTCCGAGCGAAACGAATCCGCCGACCCGCACGAAACCGGGCAGGTCCGGCCAGTGAGCGGAAGCGACCACATCGTGCTGCGTCGGACCTTTCACGTGGTCCTCGCGGTTGCGCTCGTCCTCTACTTCATCGCGGCCGGCCTGTTTCTCGGCTTGCGTTACGTGCTGCTGCCGCGCGTCGACGCATTCCGTCCGCGTATCGAAGCCACCGTGTCGGACAAACTGCATACGCAGTTCACCATCGGCAAGCTGGCGCCCCATTGGAGCGGCTTTCAACCGGGTCTCGACGTCACCGATCTGGTGATTCGCGATCAGGAAGGCAAACCCGCGCTGACCATTCCGCACGCCACCGCCACGCTGTCGTGGAAGTCGCTGTGGCAATTCCATCCGGCGTTGTCCAGTTTGATCGTCGATCAGCCCGACGTGCTGGTATCGCGCAGCAGCGACGGCGTGATGTCGGTGGCGGGCGTGCCGATCCCCACGCGGCACAGCGGCAACGACACGCTCTCCACCTGGCTGCTGCGCCAGCAGGCGATCGTGGTGCGCGGCGGCGTGCTGCGCTGGCGCGACGCCACGCACACCGCGCCGGAGCTCGCGCTGCGCGACATCCGCATTGCGATTCTCAACGACGGCTACGAACACCGCATGGCGCTGCAGGCGCCCGCCGACGGCCAGGTGCTGCACGGTCCGCTCGATTTCCGCACGCATTTCCGGCACACGCCGCTCTCCGCGATCGGCAAGCCGATCAACTGGACCGGCCAGGTGTACATGTCGACCGGGCCGGTGGATCTGCCGGCGCTGGCGCGCTACATCAATCTGCCGATCGAGATGTTCGCCGGACGTATCGACAACGCCATCTGGGCCGACTTCGCCGACGGCCGCATGACCCAGGCGCGCGGTCAGCTCTCCGGCACGGACGTCGCCATGCGCGTGCGTCCCACCCAGCCGAAGCTGCTGGTGCCGGTCGCCCATTTCTCGTGGCAGGTTGAAGTCGACCCGGGCGACTACAAGCTGCAACTGAATCACCTGCACGCCGAACTCGGCCAGCCGCCGCTCGACGACGGCACGCCGCTCACCCGCACGCTCGCGCTCACCACGTTGAACGGCCGCTTCCGGCAGGCTTCGCAGCAGCACGGACAACTCGTCAGCGTGAGCGGCGACCGCGTCGATCTGGGCATCCTCGCGGAATTCAGCCGCGCGCTGCCGCTGCCGCGCCGTCTGCTGAACAACCTCGTGCGCTTCAATCCGCGCGGAATGGTAGCGAACTACGTGATCGAAGTGGAGCGCGGCAAACCCGAGTCGGGTGAAGCGGGCAGCGACCATCAGTCGAGCGGCGCCGAGCCGATCGAGCGTTATCGTTTCAAGGGCGACTTGCAAGGCATCAGTGTGGCTGCGCAGGAACCGCCGCCGGGGCTTACGCCGCTGAATCACCCGCGCGCCGGCATTCCCGGTATCGAAAATCTGTGGGGCAGCGTCGACGCCGACGAAAACCATGGCACCGCGCTGCTCGACACGTCCAATGTGGCGATCACGCTGCCCGGCGTGTTCGACGACCCGCGTCTGAAGCTCGACCGTCTGCATGGCCGCGCCGACTGGACCATTACACCGAAGGCGCCCGGCGAAAATCATCCGGGCTTTGCCGTCAAGCTGGCCGACTTCGCCGTCTCGAACGCCGATACGGCGGCCACCGCGACCGCCAGTTACAGCAACCCGGGCCACGGGCGCGGCTCGCTCGATCTGAAGGCCAACTTCGAACGCGCGCAGGTGACGCGCATCGTCCGTTACCTGCCGACCAGCATCAGCGAGAAGCTGCGCATCTATCTCGGTCACGGTCTGCAGGCGGGCATGTCGCGCGGCGCGACGATCGAAATTCATGGCGATCTGACCAAGTTCCCGTACTCGCGCGACCCGAGCGCGGGCATCTTTCAGATCGTCGCGCCGTTCAAGGGCGGCAAGTTCGACCCGTCGCCGTTCCCGCCGCGCAAAATGCGTAACGGCACGCCGAACGTGTGGCCGGCGCTGGACGGCATCGACGGTGTGTTCGCGCTGAAGCAGAACGTGTTGCGCTTCGACATCGACCGCGCGCATTACCAGCGGGTGGCGCTGACGCGCGTCAGCGGCAAGATCGACGATCTCGGCACCAAGGCATCGAGCCTCGTGATCGACGGCGACGCGCGCGGGCCGCTCGCCGACATGCTCGACTACGTGAACCAGAGCTCGCTCGGCATCATGGCCAGGCACCAGACCGACAAGCTGCATGCGGAAGGACCCGCGTCGCTCGCGCTCAAGCTGACGGTGCCGCGCACGCCGATGCCGCACATCGCCGTGGAAGGCG
The DNA here is from genome assembly GCF_902833695.1 of Paraburkholderia sp. BCC1876. NCBI lineage: Bacteria > Pseudomonadati > Pseudomonadota > Betaproteobacteria > Burkholderiales > Burkholderiaceae > Paraburkholderia > Paraburkholderia sp. BCC1876. The sequence continues at coordinate 326,087 of NZ_CADFGI010000007.1, forward strand.
CGGTCGGTTTCCAGAACAACCGTCTGAGCGTGGACAACGTGCCGCCCCTGTCGCAACTGAAGGGCAAGGTGCGCTTCACCGAACACACGGCGCAGGTCGACCGGCTGTCCGGCCAGTTCCTCGGCGGCGATGTGCATGCGAACGGCGGCCTGAAGCAGAACGGCACGTATGCGCTCGACCTGAACGGACATATCGCCGTCGATGCCGCGCGCGGCCTCAATCTGCACGGTCCCGCCGCGCAGGTGCTGACACGCATGAGCGGCAGCGCGCCCTACGCGCTGAATCTGCGCGGCGCCAAAGGGCATCTGCCGGAAGTGACGGCGAACTCCGATCTGAGCGGGCTCGCGCTCGACTTTCCGGCGCCGTTCGGCAAACCGGTCGGCACGCCGATGCCGCTGCATTTCGCGGTCAATCCGTCCGCCGCGCCGGGCGAAGCCGGTCTGGAACGCGCCGATCTCACCTTCGGACCGGTCGCCGCCACCTATCTGCTGAAATACGAACCCAAGTCGCCGCCGAGCGTGGTGCGCGGCGCGATCGGCGTCAACAAGCCGGCCGATCTGCCGGCCGACGGTGTGATCGCCGCCGTCGACCTCGATACCTTCGACGCCGACGCATGGCGCACGCTCATCACGCAATTGCGCAGCAAGGAAGCGCCCGCCGCCGCACCCGCCGTTGCGGCTGCCACACCCACGCCCGCGCCCGCGCCGCCGAACCCGACCGTCACGCAATTCCTGCCGAGCCGCTTCGCGCTGCACATCGGCACGCTGACGCTGCTCAAGCGTCACTGGGACAGCGTGATCGTCGGCGCCTCGCATGCCGACGGTAAATGGCAGGCGAACATCGCGTCGAACCAGGTGTCCGGCCACGTATCGTGGCTGCCGGGCGCCAACAAGGAATCGCCGGGCACGCTGCAGGCGCGCTTTGCCCGCGTGGTGATTCCGTCAGCCGCCGACAAGGACCTGCTCGGCCAGGCGATGTCGGCCCCGGCGCAGAACATGCCGTCGATCGATCTGGTGGTGAACGAGCTGATCGTGCGTGACCGCAACATTGGCCGCCTCGAAGTCGACGCTCACAATTTCACCGAAGACGGCGTGCCGGTCTGGCAACTCGACAAGCTCGACATCACTAACCCCGCGGCCACGCTGACCGCCACCGCGAACTGGCGCACCTCGACCGGCCTCGGCAATGCCGCCGACGAAACGACGCCGCGCCGCACCGTGTTCGATTTCAAGCTCGACATTAAAGATGCCGGCGCGCTGCTCGAACGCTTCGGCCAGCCGCGTACGCTCAAAGCCGGCGCCGGCTCGCTGTCGGGCAAGGTGGTGTGGCGCGGCGGACCGACCGTGATCGACTATCCGACGCTCAACGGCAACCTCGCCGTCGACCTGCGCCACGGCCAGATTCTCAAGGTCGATCCAGGCGTCGCCAAGCTGCTCGGCGTGCTCAGTCTGCAAAGCCTCGCGCGCGTCGCTACGCTGAACTTCCGCGACGTGATCGGTGAAGGGCTGCCGTTCGAACATGTGACCGGCACCGCGCAGATCCACGACGGAATCGGCCGCACCGAGAACTTCGAAATGGTCACCGCACCGGCCCGCGCCGAGATGAAAGGCACGCTCGATCTCGCGCAGGAAACCCAGGATCTGCACGTGCAGATCGTGCCGACGGTCAGCGCCGGCGCCGCGGTGGTCGCCGCGGCGGTGATCAATCCGCTGCTCGGCGTGGGCGCGCTGGTGGCCGATCTGGCGTTCAGCAAATCCGTCTCCCACGCGTTCGCACGCGAATATGCGATCACCGGTTCGTGGTCGAAACCGCACGTTGAGCGGGTCAAGGGCGATCGCGGTAAGATGGACGCTCCGGCTTCGACCGTGGAAGCGCACTGAGCTCTATTCGACCCTTTGCCCGGTCGGACACGCGCGGTGCCACACCGGCGGCCCAGCCAGCCTTGAACGACGTAGGCGGCGCCAGCGGATCGCGCCGCCGCCCTGCCGGGAGTTTTTCGAAACGCTCATGAGCGAAACACACGTCTCTTCAACCGTATCCAGCGGCTCACTGGACAGCGTCTTTCGCGTCGCCGCGTTGCAGATGGTCAGCACGCCGGAGCCCGAACGCAATCTCGCCGAAGCGCAACGCCTGATCGCCGAAGCCGCCGCCGACGGCGCGCAACTGGTTCTGCTGCCCGAATACTTCTGCTTCATGGGCTTCAAGGACACCGACAAGCTGGCGGTGCGCGAGCCCTACCAGGACGGCCCGATCCAGCGTTTTCTCGCCGACGCCGCGCGCCGTCACAAGATCTGGGTGATCGGTGGCACGCTGCCGCTCACGGCGCCAGAGGCGTCGCGCGTGCTGAACACCACGCTGGTGTTCGACCCGCACGGCAACGAGGCCGCCCGCTACGACAAGATCCACCTGTTCAACTTCGAAAAGGGTGAGGAATCGTTCGACGAAGCGCGCACCATTCGCCCCGGCGACGAAGTCCGCACGTTCGAAGCGCCGTTCGGCCGCGTCGGCCTGTCGGTCTGCTACGATCTGCGCTTTCCGGAGCTGTACCGGCGCATGGGCGACTGCGCGCTGATCGTGGTGCCGTCGGCGTTCACTTACACCACCGGCCGCGCCCATTGGGAAATGCTGCTGCGAGCCCGCGCGGTCGAAAACCAGTGTTACGTGCTGGCCGCCGCGCAAGGCGGGAAACACGAAAACGGCCGCCGGACCTGGGGCCACAGCATGCTGATCGACCCGTGGGGTGAAATCGTCGCGGTGCGCGACGAGGGCGCCGGCGTGGTCGCCGGCAATCTCGAGCGTGCGCGCATCGACGAGGTGCGGCAGAGCCTGCCCGCCTGGCGTCATCGTGTGCTTAGTTGATTACCGGGCTGAATCCCGCGCGGCATTGAAAGTGCGGCGCCTGCCACTCATATAGTGAGCGTGGCGCTAACCGAATCCTTCGTATCGAGCAGAACATACTTCGCATGAACATCATCGAACCCGGTATCCGTAATCTCGCCACCGCCAAGGACATCCTCCTGACGCCCTACGGTCTCGACGAATCCCTGCTCACCCGCACGCTCGCCGAAATCTTCACGCATCGTATCGATTACGCGGATCTGTACTTCCAGTACACGCGCAGCGAGGCGTGGAGTCTCGAAGAAGGCATCGTGAAGTCGGGCAGTTTCAGCATCGACCAGGGCGTCGGCGTGCGCGCCATATCGGGCGACCGCACGGCGTTCGCTTATTCGGACGACCTGTCGCCCGAAGCGATTCGCCAGGCCGCCATTGCCACGCGCGCCATCGCCAAAGTGGGCGGCGGCAAGCAGAAGATCAAGGCGGCTTCGTCGCTGGTCGGTATTGCCGGGCGCGATCTGTATCTGCCGTCCGATCCGCTCCATTCGCTCGACGCCACCGCCAAGGTCAAACTGCTCGAGCGCGTCGAACAGATGGCGCGCGGCCGCGATCCGCGCATCCAGCAGGTCATGGCCGGCCTCGCCGGTGAATACGACGTGGTGCTGGTGGCGCGCAGCGACGGCGGCTTCGCGGCCGACATCCGGCCGCTGGTGCGCGTGTCGGTCACGGTGATCGCCGAGCAGAACGGCCGCCGCGAAATCGGCAGCGGCGGCGGCGGTGGCCGCTTCGACTATGGCTATTTCACCGATGAAGTGCTGTCGGGTTACGTCGACGACGCGGTTCATGCCGCGCTGGTGAATCTGGACGCGCGTCCGGCGCCGGCCGGCGCGATGACCGTCGTGCTCGGACCGGGCTGGCCCGGCGTGCTGCTGCACGAAGCGATCGGTCACGGACTCGAAGGCGACTTCAACCGCAAGGGTTCGTCGGCATTCGCGGGGCGCATCGGCGAACAGGTCGCCGCCAAGGGCGTCACCGTGGTCGACGACGGCACGTTGCCGAATCGCCGCGGCTCGCTGAATATCGACGACGAAGGCAATCCGACCCAGTGCACCACGCTGATCGAAGACGGCATCCTGAAGGGCTACATTCAGGACACGCTGAACGCGCGTCTGATGAAGATGCCGGTCACGGGCAACGCGCGCCGTGAGTCGTACGCCGCGCTGCCAATGCCGCGCATGACCAACACTTACATGCTGAACGGCGACAAGGACCCCAAGGAAATCATCGAGTCGGTCAAGAACGGCTTGTATGCGGTGAACTTCGGCGGCGGTCAGGTGGACATCACCAATGGCAAGTTCGTGTTCTCGGCTTCCGAGGCGTACATGATCGAAAACGGCAAGGTCACGTACCCGGTGAAGGGCGCGACGCTGATCGGCAGCGGCCCGGAATCGCTCAAGTTCGTCAGCATGATCGGCAACGACATGAAGCTCGATTCGGGCGTGGGCGTATGCGGCAAGGAAGGCCAGAGCGTGCCGGTGGGCGTCGGCCAGCCGACACTGCGAATCGACCGGATGACAGTGGGCGGCACGGCCTGATTTTTGAAGAAAATGCATACTTCGTGAGCGTTTAGCATTAAGTATGCGGATTTCCCGCATTTTTGCACCCCACGGCTTGCACCGCACGGTCTGCCCGGGTTATAAAGTCACTCACCCTTTTGATCAGCGACCCCATTTCGCCATGTCCGCCAAGTTTTACTTTTACTTTTTTTGGCATCTCAGACCGCTGGCGGATCGAGAGGGGTGTTAGTGCACGCAAGACACCAAGAATTCCCGAAAAACCGCCAGCCAGTCTGGCGGTTTTTTTTCGTCTCACGCCTTTGAAACCGAACACGCTACGAACCGATTCAGGAGAAACACCATGCCCCCGCACAACACCGACGATGTCCGTATCCGCGAATTGAAAGAACTCACGCCGCCCGCTCACCTGATCCGCGAATTCGCCTGCGACGAAACGGTGTCCGACGTGATCTACCACTCGCGTAACGCGATGCATCGCATTCTGCATGGCATGGAAGACCGCCTGATCGTCATCATCGGGCCGTGCTCGATTCACGACACTAAAGCGGCAATGGAATACGCCGGCCGCCTCGTCGAGCAACGCAAGCGGTTCGCCGGCGAACTCGAAATCGTGATGCGCGTGTACTTCGAAAAGCCTCGCACCACGGTGGGCTGGAAGGGTCTCATCAATGACCCGCACATGGACAACAGCTTCAAGATCAACGACGGCCTGCGCACCGCGCGCGAACTGCTGTTGCGCATCAACGAACTCGGCTTGCCGGCCGGCACCGAATACCTCGACATGATCAGCCCGCAGTACATCGCGGATCTGATCTCGTGGGGCGCGATCGGCGCGCGCACGACCGAATCGCAGGTGCACCGCGAGTTGGCCTCGGGGCTGTCGTGCCCGGTCGGGTTCAAGAACGGCACGGACGGCAACGTCAAGATCGCCGTCGACGCCATCAAGGCCGCCTCGCAGCCGCACCATTTCCTGTCGGTGACCAAGGGCGGCCACTCGGCGATCGTGTCGACCGCCGGCAATGAAGATTGCCACATCATCCTGCGCGGCGGCAAAACGCCGAACTACGACGCGGACAGCGTCAACGCCGCGTGCGCGGACATCGGCAAGGCGGGTCTGGCCGCGCGTCTGATGATCGACGCGAGCCACGCGAACAGTTCGAAGAAGCACGAGAACCAGATTCCGGTGTGCGCCGATATCGGCCGCCAGATTGCTTCGGGTGACGAACGGATTGTCGGCGTGATGGTGGAATCGCATCTCGTGGCGGGACGCCAGGATCTGCAGGAAGGCTGTGCGCTCACTTACGGCCAGAGCATCACCGACGCCTGCATCGGTTGGGACGAAAGTATCGGCGTGCTGGAAGGTCTCGCCGACGCGGTCAAGCAACGGCGCGTGGCACGCGGCAGCGGCAACTGAAACGCGCTGCGATTGCGGTAAGGCTTCATCGAAAAAACCCGGCTCATCGCGCCGGGTTTTTTTATTGGCCGAACGGACGAATGGTGCTCAGCGAGCCACCTCTGTACCGTAACGATTCAGCGCCGGGTCGAAGAGGACTTGACCAGGCGGAAGGTTACGTATAATATTTTGTACATGAAAGGTGGTTATGGCTTGTGAAAAAGAACTCCGCTGGATGGGCTCCAGCTATCGCGATTTACTCACCTTTCCCGAAGAAGCGCGCCGGCAAGCCGGGTTTCAGCTTGGCAAAATTCAGGCAGGCCTCGACCCCGACGACTGGAAGTCGTTTGATTCGATCGGACCCGGCACGCGTGAAATTCGCATCAAAGAGGCTAACGGTATTTTTCGCGTCATGTACGTGACCAAGTTTGTGAATGCGCTATACGTGCTTCACTGTTTGCAGAAGAAAACGCAAACGCTCACGCCGCATGACAGAAAGATTGCCGAAACGCGTTATCGTGCCATTATTAATGATAGGAAAACTTAACAAATGACGATCGACACCAAAATTCGTCACGTGTCCAAGCCTGGCGCTAATCTGTTCCTCGAACTCGGCTTTTCCGTCGACGAGGCGAAGCGCCTGCATGCCGCGTCGCAAAAGCAGATCAACGACACGCGGCTGCTCAAGGAGCAGCTCATGACAGAACTGTCCAGCTGGATCGAACAGCATCATTTGAAACAGGCGGAGGCGGCCGAGGTCCTGATGGTGTCGCGCCCGCGCGTGTCCGACGTGGTCAACAAGAAGACCACCAAGTTCACCATTGATACGCTGGTGGAAATGATGAGCCGGATCGGCAAGCCGGTCAGGTTGGCGGTTGGGTAACGCGGTTGGCTATTTAGCCCCGCGCTCGTGCTGCCACAGCACATCGGCACCGCCGTCCGCACGGTTGAGCACCCGCGCGAGCACGAACAGCAGATCGGACAAACGGTTCACATACTGGCGCGGCGCAGCGTTGATTTCCTCGTGCTCACCCAGCGCCACGATCGCCCGTTCAGCACGGCGGCACACGGTCCGGCACACGTGAGCGAGCGCCGCCGCGCGCGAACCGCCGGGCAGAATGAACTCCTTTAGCGGCGGCAAGCTGGCGTTGTAATCGGCGAGCCAATCGTCGAGTTGGGCGAGGTGCCGGTCGGTAATCATCGTGTGACCGGGAATGCAGAGTTCGCCGCCCAGATCGAACAGATCATGCTGAATCGCGATCAGCGCCGCGCGCACGTTGTCGGGCAGCGTTTCACACAGCAGCACGCCGAGATTCGAGTTGAGTTCGTCCACGTCGCCGATCGCGGCGATACGTGCGCTGTCCTTGCCCACGCGGCGGCCGTCGCCGAGGCCGGTGGTGCCGTCGTCGCCGGTACGGGTGGCGATCTTGCTCAAGCGGTTGCCCATGCTGTCTCCCATGCAATTCAGTGGCGATGCGTGCACGCCCTGCGGCCCGGCCAGGTCCAGAAACCCTCACCGGCCACCGCGTTTATCCATATTGCGCGCATCGTGAAGTCGCCGCCATTATAGGAGCGCGAGCCGCTCCGAACGCCGGCCCATGGGCGATCGGCGTAAAATGAAGTAGATGCTGTAAAAGCGCTCTGCCCACACTTTGCGCCCGCTTTGCCCCATAGATCAGGAGACATGCGTGAACCATCCCGTGCCGCCGGCCCCGCTGCGCCGGCCGTTTCCCGCCGAATTGCTGAGCGCGCTCAAGGCCGCTTTCGGCGAGCGCGTGTCGGTAGCCGAAGCCGTGCGCGCTCATCATGGCCGCGACGAGTCGCCGTTCGATCCCCAACTGCCCGACGCGGTCGTCTTCGCCCGCACGACCGAAGACGTGCAAACCGTCGTCACGCTGTGCGGCCCGTACAACGTGCCGATCATTCCGTACGGCAACGGTTCGTCGCTCGAAGGACATTTGCTGGCGGTGCAAGGCGGCGTGTCGATCGACCTGTCGGAAATGAACCGGGTCCTGTCGATCAACGCCGAAGACCTCACCGTCACCGTCGAACCGGGCATCTCGCGCAAGCAGCTGAACGAGGCACTGCGCGACACCGGTCTGTTCTTCCCGATCGACCCGGGTGCAGACGCGAGCATTGGCGGCATGTCGGCTACGCGTGCGTCGGGCACCAACGCCGTGCGCTACGGCACGATGCGCGAGAACGTGCTCGGCCTGACCGTGGTGCTGGCCGACGGCCGCGTGATCAAGACCGGCACGCGAGCCCGCAAATCGTCCGCGGGCTACGACCTCACGCGCCTGTTCGTCGGCTCGGAAGGCACGCTCGGCGTGATCACCGAAATCACCGTGCGCCTGTATCCGCAACCTGAAGCGGTATCGGCTGCGGTCTGCACGTTTCCGTCCATGGGCGACGCGGTGCGCACCGTCATCGAAACGATCCAGATGGGCGTGCCGATCGCGCGCGTCGAGTTCGTCGACGCGCTCGCCATCCGCTCGATCAACCGTCATTCGAATCTGACGCTGCGTGAAGCACCCACGCTGTTCTTCGAGTTTCACGGCACGGAAGCCGGCGTGAAAGAACAGGCGGAGCTGGTGCAGGAAATCGCCGCGCAGAATTCGGGCGAAGGCTTCGAATGGGCCACCCGGCCGGAAGACCGCAGCCGTCTGTGGAACGCCCGTCACAACGCCTACTTCGCGATGCTGCAACTGAAGCCCGGTTGCCGCGCCGTGACCACCGACGTCTGCGTGCCGATCTCGCGCCTCGCCGAATGCGTGGAGGAAACGGAGCGGGATCTGAACGCGTCGCCGTTGCCCTGCCCGATCGTCGGCCATGTGGGAGACGGCAATTTCCATGTGGTGATCCTGATCGATCCGGACAAGCCGGAAGAGCTTGCCGAAGCGGAGCGCCTCAACCTTCGGATCGTCCAACGCGCGCTGCGCATGGACGGCACCTGTACGGGCGAACACGGCGTCGGCCTGCACAAGATGGGCTTTCTGCTCGAAGAACACGGCGACGTCGCCGTCGACACGATGCGTTCCATCAAGCACGCACTCGATCCACGCAATCTGATGAACCCCGGCAAGATTTTTAGTTGGGCGGCTTGACGGGTTAGCGGGCTTTACCGCTGCGAGACGCACGAGGAGACAAGTCACATGAACGCACCCGCTGAACTGACGGCAGAAGTACTCGCCCAGCGCCAGCGCGAAGTTGTGCAGGCGCTGATGGCCGTATTGCCGACGCACTGTCTGCTGTATCGGGAAGAAGACACCGTCGCTTACGAATGCGACGGCCTGGCCGCGTACCGGCGTCTGCCGCTCGCGGTTGCGTTGCCGGAAACGGAATCGCAGGTGCAGCGCATCGTGCAGATCTGCCACCGTCTCGACGTGCCGATCGTGCCGCGCGGCGCGGGCACCGGCTTGTCCGGCGGCGCGATGCCGATCCGGCACGGCGTGGTGGTGTCGCTCGCGCGCTTCAGGAAGATCGTCGAAGTCGATTCGTACGCGCGAACCGCCACCGTGCAGCCGGGCGTGCGCAATCTGTCGATTTCCGAAGCCGCCGCGCCGTACGGCTTGTACTACGCACCCGACCCGTCGTCGCAGATTGCCTGCACGATCGGCGGCAACGTGTCGGAGAATTCCGGCGGCGTCCACTGCCTCAAATACGGCCTCACCGTGCACAACGTGCTGCGCGTGCGCGCGGTCACCATGGAAGGTGAGATCGTCGAATTCGGCTCGCTCGCGCCGGACGCGCCCGGTCTCGATCTGCTGGCGGTGCTGATCGGCAGCGAGGGCATGTTCGCGATCGTCACGGAAGTCACCGTCAAGCTGATCCCGAAACCGCAAATGGCGCAGGTCATCATGGCCAGTTTCGACGACGTCGTGAAAGGCGGCAACGCGGTTGCCGGCATCATTGCCGCGGGCATCATCCCGGCAGGTCTGGAGATGATGGACAAGCCGGCTACCCGCGCGGTCGAGGAATTCGTCAAGGCGGGCTACGACCTCGACGCGGCGGCGATCCTGCTGTGCGAATCGGACGGCACGGTCGAAGAAGTCGCTGACGAAATCGTCCGCATGACCGCGGTGCTGCGTGAACAGGGCGCCACCCGCATCCAGATTTCGCGCTCGGAAAGCGAGCGGCTGCGCTTCTGGTCCGGCCGCAAGAACGCGTTTCCCGCTGCCGGCCGCATTTCACCCGACTACTACTGCATGGACGGCACGGTGCCGCGCCGCAGTATCGGGCCGCTGCTGGCGCGCATCGAAGAGATGGAGAAGAAGTACGGGTTGCGCTGCATCAACGTGTTCCATGCGGGCGACGGCAATATGCATCCACTGATCCTGTTCAACGGCAACGATCAGGATGAGTGGCACCGGGCCGAGGCGTTTGGTTGCGACATCCTCGAAGCCTGCGTCGAACTGGGTGGCACCGTGACCGGCGAGCATGGCGTCGGCATCGAGAAGATCAATTCGATGTGCGTGCAGTTCTCGCCCGAGGAGCGCGACACGTTCCACGCGGTCAAACGAGCCTTCGACGCACCCGGCCTGCTCAACCCCGACAAGGGCATTCCGACCCGGGCGCGCTGCGCGGAATACGGCAAGATGCACGTGCGGGGCGGTTTGCTGCCCCACCCGGACCTGCCGCGTTTCTAACGCCTGCGTAACACATGGCATAAGACAGGACACAAGGCAGGCAGACGGCACGCCGCAACGCGCCGCCAATAACCCGCCCCCGACAAGCGCCGCCCGCAGCCTGCTGCGGCGGCGCTTTCAACCCCACTACCCTGATTACCCGATGCGGGTCCGCTCCTGGTTGCCAGCGAGCCCCCGCCCGGTACAATCGATCGAAACACAACGAAGCAGGACACCATGGAAGAGGACGACATCGTCGCCGTATGGTCGGAACGCGTGCGTTCCGCCAGCGCCGAGGGACGCGCGTTGCGCATCCGTGGCGGCGGCACCAAAGACTGGTACGGCCAGACGCTGGAAGGTGACATCCTCGATACGCGCGCTTATCGCGGCATCATTGCTTACGATCCGGCGGAGCTGGTCATCACCGCGCGCGCGGGCACGCCCTTGCTGGAGATCGAAGCCGCGCTCGCCGAACATCACCAGATGCTCGCCTTCGAGCCACCGCATTTCGGGCCGCAGGCCACCTTCGGCGGCTGCATCGCGGCCGGCATCGCCGGGCCGCGCCGTCCCGCGGCAGGCGCCGCACGCGACTTCGTGCTCGGCGCTGTCGTCATGAACGGCCAGGGGCAGAAATTGCACTTCGGCGGCCAGGTCGTGAAGAACGTGGCCGGTTACGACGTCTCGCGTCTGATGGCGGGCTCGCTCGGCACGCTCGGCCTGATCCTCGAACTGTCGATCAAGGTCTTGCCGCTGCCGCAAGCCGAAACCACCCTCAAGTTCGACATGAACGGCACCGACGCGGTCCGCAAGCTCAACGAATGGGGCGGCCGGCCGTTGCCGATCACCGCGAGCGCATGGCGTCACGGCACGCTTGCCGTGCGGCTCGCCGGCGCGGAATCCGCGGTCAAGGCGGCGCGCTCGGCACTCGGCGGTGAGGTCGTCGACGCGGTCGAAGCGGAACGCTTCTGGGCCGGTCTGCGCGAGCAAACCGACTCGTTTTTTGCGGCAATTCCGCCGAAAGCCGCGTTGTGGCGTCTGGCGTTACCGTCGATCACCGAGCCGCTGCAATTGCCCGGCGCGCAATTGATGGAATGGGGCGGCGGCCAGCGCTGGTGGATCACCGACACCGACGCGCAAACCGTGCGCATCAGCGCCAGACAGGCCGGCGGCCACGCCACGATTTTCCGCACCGGCCTCGGTTACGACCGCGGCGCCGGTGTCTTCACGCCGCTGCCCACTCCGCTGATGAAAATCCATCGTGGCCTGAAAACCGCCTTCGACCCGGCCCGCATCTTCAATCGCGGCCGTCTCTACCCCGACTTCTGAGCGACGCGATGCAAACCAACCTCGCGGACTTCATTCGCAATACGCCCGATGGCGACGAAGCCGACGCTATCCTGCGCAATTGCGTGCACTGCGGTTTCTGCACGGCCACCTGTCCCACTTATCAGATTCTCGGCGACGAACTCGACGGCCCGCGCGGGCGCATCTATCTGATCAAGCAGATGGTGGAAGGCGCGCCGGTCACGCGCAGCACCCAGGTTCACCTGGACCGCTGCCTGACCTGCCGCAATTGCGAAACGACCTGCCCGTCCGGCGTGCAATACGGCCGGCTGGTGGAAATCGGCCGCAAGATCGCCGAGGAAAAAGTCACGCGCCCGGCCGGCCAGCGGCTGGTGCGCCGCTTGCTCGCGAGCTTCGTGCCGAACAGCGCGTTGTTCACGCCGACCATGCGGATCGGCCAGCACTTCCGCGCGCTGTTGCCGAAGAAACTGCGCGACAAGGTGCCCGCGCGGCAGCGTCCGCTCGAATGGCCGACGGCGAAACACGAGCGCAAGATGCTGATGCTGGCGGGCTGCGTGCAACCGTCGATGATGCCGAACGTGAACATCGCGACCGCCCGCGTGCTGGACGCGCTCGGCGTGGAAACGCTGATCGCGCCGGACGCCGGCTGCTGCGGCGCGATCCGCCTGCATCTGGGCTATAACGACGAAGCGCTCGACGATCTGCGCGCCAACATCGACGCATGGTGGCCGTACGTCGAACAGGGTGTGGAAGCGATCGTGATGAACGCGTCCGGTTGCGGCGCGACGGTCAAGGAATACGCGCACCTGCTGCGCGACGATCCGGCGTATGCGGAGAAGGCCGCGCGGATCGTGGCGTTGACGCGCGACATCGCGGAAATTCTGCCGGAGTTCGAGGAAGCGCTGGTCGCCGTCACGCGCCGCCGCGCGGTCCATACGGTGGCGTTTCATCCGCCTTGCACGTTGCAGCACGGTCAGCAGGTGCGCGGCCGGGTCGAACATGTGCTGGCGGCGCTCGGCGTGGAAGTGCGGCTGCCCGCCGACAGTCATCTCTGCTGCGGTTCCGCCGGCACTTACTCGCTGACGCAACCCAAGCTCTCGTACGCGCTGCGCGATCAGAAGCTCGAACGGCTGCAGGCGCAGGAGCCGCAGGTGATCGTGTCGGCGAACGTCGGCTGCATTGCGCATCTGCAAAGCGGCACGCAGACGCCGGTCGCGCACTGGATCGAATTGGTCGAGCACATGCTGTCCGTATAATCGGAGCATCGCCTTTACCGGTTTCCGCCTACGTGCCATGCCCGATCTGATTCACAACCTCGAAGCGGTGCAGCAGCGCATCGCTGCCGCCGCGCAGGTGGCCGAACGCGACCCGCGTTCGATCACGCTGCTCGCGGTCTCCAAGACCTTTCCCGCCGAAGACGTACGCGCCGCGCACGCCGCCGGCCAGCGCGCGTTCGGTGAAAACTACGTGCAGGAATCGCTGACCAAGATCGACACGCTCGCCGATCTGCGCGCGTCGCTCGAATGGCATTTCATCGGCCCGTTGCAGTCCAACAAAACGCGGCCGGTCGCCGAGCAATTCGACTGGGTGCATTCGGTCGACCGGCTGAAAATCGCGCAGCGGCTGTCGGAGCAGCGGCCCGACAATCTGCCGCCGCTGAACGTGTGCCTGCAGGTGAATATCAGCGGCGAAGCGTCGAAAAGCGGTGTGAGCGTGGCCGAGGCGGTGGAAGTCGCGCAGGCGATCGCCGCGCTGCCGAAGCTGAATTTGCGCGGCCTGATGGCGATTCCGGAACCGGCCGGCAGCATCGACGATCAACGTGTGCCGCATCGCCAGTTGCGCGAGTTGTTCGAGCGTCTGCGCGACGACGGACTCGAACTCGATACGTTGTCGATGGGCATGTCGAGCGACCTCGAAGCCGCCGTGCTCGAAGGCGCAACCATGGTGCGCGTCGGCACCGCGATTTTCGGCGCACGAGATTACTCCAACTGACTCGTGTGAGCCCTTTGTCGATTCATTGGGCGCTGCACGGCACTACTCTCTAAACATCATGAAAATTGCTTTTATCGGCGGTGGCAATATGGCCGCCGCGTTGATCGGCGGTCTTATCAAGCGTGGCGTCGCGCCGGCCGACCTCTACGCGATCGATCCCAACGAAGCGACCCGCGAGCGCAATGAGCAGCAATTCGGCATCAAGACCGGTGCCGCCGCCGACACCGCGCTCGCCGCCTACGACGCCGTCGTGCTGGCCGTGAAGCCGCAGATTCTGAAGAGCGTCGCCGAAGGGCTGGCGCCGCATCTGAGCGCGTCGCAACTGGTGGTCAGCATCGTCGCCGGGATTCGCATGGAAGACATGTCGCGCTGGCTCGACGGTCACTCGCGAGTCGTGCGCGTGATGCCGAATACGCCGGCGTTGATCGGCATGGGCGTGACCGGGCTGGTCGCAACCGGCAGCGTCGACGAAGCGGGTCGTGCGCTCGCATCGCAGGTGCTGGGTGCGGTCGGCGAAACGGTCTGGTTCGACGACGAAGCGAAGATCGACGCCGTCACCGCGATCTCGGGCAGCGGGCCGGCCTATGTGTTCTATTTCATCGAGGCGCTGCAGGAAGCCGCGCGCCAGCTCGGCATGGACGAAGCGCAAGGCCGCGCGCTGGCTGTCGCCACCTTCACCGGCGCGGCGCAACTGGCGGCGAATTCCGATGAAGCGCCGGGCGTGTTGCGCGAACGGGTGACGTCGAAAGGCGGCACGACGGCAGCGGCGCTGGCGTCGTTCGACGCGAGCGGGATCAAGGATGCGATTGTGCGCGGCGTGCTCGCCGCCGACGCGCGCGCCAGGGAAATGGGCGACGAGTTCGGCAAGCTGTAAGCGCGGCGAGTCGTCGTGAAAGAGGTAAAGAGGTAAAGAGGCAGCGCCCTGGTCCAGACCGGGGCGCTGTCAGCGACACTAAAACCGTGAGGCGCGACGCGCCGGTTTGAGCCGCTGCGGCGCAGGCGCCGCCAGACCAGAAACGCACAGACGCGCAGGTGCAACGCCCGCGTCGAACATCTACAACGAAGCCACTGCGTAGTGCGCGGCAATGCCCACGAACAACACGCCGCCCAGCCAGTTGTTGTGCCTGAAGGCCGCGAAGCACGCCATCCGTTCACGATTGCGGATCAGCCTGTAGTGATAGATCGCGCAGCCCACGGCTGCCGCCCATCCCAGCCAGTACAACCAGCCGAAACCCAGTTGCACGCCGATGCCGACGTAAATTCCCAGCGTCACCGCGTAGCACAGCATGATCGCGGCCACGTCGAAGCGGCCGAACGTCAGCGCCGAAGTCCGAATGCCGATCTTGATGTCGTCGTCACGATCGACCATGGCATATTCGGTGTCATACGCGACCGACCAGAACACGTTGGCGAGCAGCATCACCCACGCGAGCATCGGCACGTGGCCCTGCACGGCGGCGAACGCCATCGGAATGCCGAAGCCGAACGCGATGCCGAGATACGCCTGCGGAATCGCGAGAAAACGCTTGGTGAACGGATACGAACCGGCGACGAACAACGCCGCCACGGAAAGCTCCTTGGTCAGCGAGTTGAGCGGCAAAATCAGCAGGAACGCGATCAGCGACAACCCGGCCGCCACGGCCACCGCTTCCCACGCCTTGATCTTGCCCGACGTGACCGGACGATTCTCGGTGCGCTTCACATGACGATCGAAATCGCGGTCCGCATAGTCGTTGATCGCGCAACCGGCCGAGCGCATCAGCACGGTGCCGACGCAGAAGATCACCAGCAGAGGCCACGTCGGATGGCCGTCCGAAGCGATCCACAACGCGTTGAGCGTCGGCCACAGCAGCAGCACCGTGCCGATCGGCTTGTCCATCCGGACGAGGCGCAGAAACAGGGGGAGTCGGGCGAACATGGGTCGATTCGGTGAAGGGCAAGAACGGTGCCGCTATTTTACGGGATGCGGAACGCGGGCCGCTGCCAGTTGGGCCAGGCCGCTGTATGAAGCGAAAACCGGCGCCGCAAAAAACAAAGCCTCCCACAGGGAGGCTTTGTTTTTACTCAAGCTCAGCGGCAACGCGTGAGCTCAATGAAGCGTCGGCCGTAATCAAGCCAGCATCGAACGCAGCATCCACGCGGTCTTTTCGTGCGTTTGCATGCGTTGCGTCAGCAGGTCGGCGGTCGGCTCGTCGTTCGCGGCTTCCGTCGACGGGAAAATCGCGCGCGCGGTGCGCACCACGGCCTCCTGGCCTTCCACCAACTGGCGGATCATTTCTTCCGCGGCCGGCACGCCGTCCGCTTCCGGAATCGACGACAGCTTTGCGAATTCCTTGTAGCTGCCCGGCGCATGCACACCCAGCGCGCGGATCCGTTCAGCGATCGAGTCGACCGCCAGGGCGAGCTCGTTGTACTGCGTTTCGAACATCAGGTGCAGCGTGTTGAACATCGGACCCGTCACGTTCCAGTGGAAGTTGTGAGTCTTCAGATAGAGCGTGTAGGTGTCGGCGAGCAAACGCGACAGACCTTCGGCGATCTTCTTGCGATCCTTGTCGGTGATTCCGATATTGACGTGCTGTACGGCTTCTTTCTTGGCCATGATGACTCCTTTGAAGAGTGATACGAACCGGTCGGCATAGTGACGATCTGCCGATGGCAATCCCGGCAAACCCGGCACTTCGAACGCCCGACAGTTTAGCGTAGAAAACTGCTGCGTTCGTGTGACGCGTGGTCGCCTGCCGCACCCACGGCCACGCCGCGATCAGCCACCGAGCGCGTGTTGCAGTGCTTGCGCGACGATCACCGCGAGTCCGCTCGAGACGATCGCGAATCCCATCGCCCGCCGCAGCATCACGGCCTGTTGCAGGGCCTGTTGCTGCTGCGCGCCGCGCGCGGCGGCCGAGCCGCCGATAGTGGCCAACATCATCTGAATCATGATCGTGCTCCGTCGATTCGTATCGTTACCGGCGAGACGCTCATGCGCCTCGCCGTTGCTGCATCACTTCAACTGACTTGCCCAGTTACTTCTTACGGCTTTCGGCGAGGTCGGCCAGCGCGGCGATCACGCCTTCCGCGTAAGCCGGATCGGCCTGGCGGAAATGCTCGATCTGACGCGCGACGATCTCCTGCGGCACGCCGTCGATATGACGCGCGATGTTGCCGAACAGACGCTGACGCTGCGCCGCGTCGAACAGCGCGAACAGCATGCCCGGCTGCGTGTAGTAGTCGCCGTCCTGGCGATGATCGTAGCGATCCACCGCACCGGCCGCGAGCGGCGGTTCCGCCGCGTTCACGTCCTGCGCGAAGTCGCCGAAACGGTTCGGCTCGTAATTCACGTTGCCGCCGAGGTTGCCGTCCGTACGCATCGCGCCGTCGCGATGGAACGAATGCGGGCTCGGCACGCGCGACGCGTTCACCGGAATCTGATGGTGATTGATCCCGAGGCGATAGCGCTGCGTGTCACCGTACGAGAACAACCGGCCCTGCAACAGACGGTCCGGCGAGAAGCCGATGCCCGGCACCACGTTAGCCGGCGTAAACGCCGCCTGCTCCACGTCCGCGAAATAGTTGGCCGCGTTACGGTTCAACTCGATCGTGCCGACGTCGATCAGCGGATAGTCCTTCTGCGACCACACCTTCGTGACGTCGAACGGATTGAAGCGATACGTGGCGGCGTCCGCTTCCGGCATCACCTGAATCGCGAAACGCCACGTCGGGAAGTTGCCCGCGTCGATGTTGCCGATCAGATCGCGTTGCGCGCTTTCACGGTCTTGCGCAACCACTTGCGCCGCTTCGGCATCGGTGAAATTTTCAACGCCTTGCTGCGACTTGAAGTGGAACTTCACCCAGAAACGCTCGTTGTTCGCGTTGATGAACGAGTACGTGTGCGAACCGAAACCGTGCATGGTGCGGAAGTTTTGCGGAATACCACGGTCGCTCATCAAAATCGTCACCTGATGCAACGACTCCGGGTGACGCGACCAGAAATCCCACGCGGCGACGTTGCTGCGCATGTTGGTGTACGGATCGCGCTTCTGCGTATGGATGAAGTCCGGAAACTTCAGCGGATCGCGGATAAAGAACACCGGCGTGTTGTTGCCGACCACGTCCCAGTTGCCTTCTTCCGTGTAGAACTTGATCGAGAAACCGCGCACGTCGCGTTCCGCGTCGGCCGCGCCGCGCTCGCCGGCCACCGTCGAAAAGCGCATAAAGAGCGGCGTGTCCTTGCCGACTTCGGCGAACACCTTGGCCTTCGTAAAGCGGGAAATGTCGTGCGTGACTTTCAGCGTGCCGAATGCGCCCGAACCTTTGGCATGAACGCGGCGCTCGGGGATTACTTCGCGATCGAAGTGAGCGAGCTTTTCAAGCAGCCACACGTCTTGCAGCACGACCGGACCGCGCGCGCCGGCGGTCATCGAATTCTGGTTGTCGGCAATCGGGGCGCCGGCGGCGTTGGTGAGCTTACGTTCGGTCATGCGTGACTCCTGATGAGCTTTTATCGAAACTGAATTTGGGGGAGAGGCGCGGCACACGAAGGCCGGAAAACCGATACGTCAGGCGGACAGCGCGCGATCGACCAGCAGGGACAACGCGACGGTTCGAATGCTTTGCATCGACGCGGCAAAGCTGCTGACGGCGGCGTCAGCCGATTGAGCGATGAGGGTCGGGTCTTGCTGCGGGTTCGATGACGACATGCTTTCCTCCGGTGTCTTATGGGATCGGGCGATCCATGGAGGAAACTATAACAATGCTATCGAATTAACGTGTTTGATTAATTTTATCTATTCGATAGGGAGGGCGGCGATCACCGCCCTCTGACGCCTCGTGTCCGTTCAGTTCACGGCGACGGGCAATTCCAGTTTCTTGACGCCCGGCAGGTCGCAGGCGTTGATCGCGTCGCAAATGGCGTCGATAGCGGGCATGCGCGTGAAGCTCTTGCGCCAGGCGAGCACGACGCGGCGATCCGGCACGGGTTCGTCGAACGCGACGTAGCTGAGCAGGCCCGCGTCGATACCGCCTGCATGCGGCTTGACCTCGTGCACCGACATACGCGGCAGCACGGTAATGCCGACGCCGCTCGCCACCATGTGACGAATGGTCTCCAGCGAGGAGCCCTCGAAAGTCTTCTGGATACCGTCCGCGTTCTGCGAGAAACGCATCAACTCCGGGCAGACGCCCAGCACGTGATCGCGGAAGCAGTGGCCGCTGCCGAGCAGCAGCATGGTTTCCTGCTTCAGATCGTCGGCGTTGATTTTCGCGCGGTTTTCCCACGCATGGCCGGACGGCAGCGCGACGACAAACGGTTCGTCGTACAGCGGGCGCAGCATCAGGCCGGTTTCAGGGAACGGCAGCGCCATGATCGCGACGTCGATTTCGCCTTGCTTGAGCAGTTCGATCAGCTTGAGCGTGTAATTTTCCTGCAGCATCAGCGGCATCTGCGGGACGCGCTTGATCATCTGCTTGACCAGCGTAGGCAGCAGATACGGCCCGATCGTATAGATCACGCCGAGCCGCAACGGCCCGACCAGCGGGTCTTTGCCCTGCTTGGCGATTTCCTTGATGGCGAGGGTTTGCTCGAGAACGCGCTGAGCTTGCGTGACGATCTGTTCGCCGATCGGCGTGACGCTGACTTCGCTGGTGCCGCGCTCGAAGATCTGGACGTTGAGTTCGTCCTCGAGCTTCTTGATCGCCACCGACAAAGTCGGCTGGCTAACGAAACATGCCTCGGCGGCCCGGCCGAAGTGCCGCTCGCGGGCCACCGCGACGATATATTTCAATTCGGTGAGCGTCATTGGGGGACCAATCAGTGCAGTGAGTTCGATAGGTTCTAGTTATACACCCTATGGGGTCGGTTCGCCAACCTCTTTGGGGTGCCGGGCTGGGCGTCGCGCCTGATTGAAGGCAAACTCGCGTGATTCACCGCAGATATTTTTTCACCCGACCCGCAGGAGACACCCGATGATGAGGCGAATCGTTGCCCTCGCTATTCTTTCCGCCGTACACCTTCACGCGATGGCCGCATCCGAACCGGCCGTCGAGGCCAAAAACGGCATGGTCGTTTCGTCGCAGAATCTCGCCTCCGAAATCGGTATCGCGATGCTGAAAAAAGGCGGCAACGCGGTCGATGCCGCCGTCGCCGTGGGTTATGCGCAGGCCGTGACCAATCCGTGTTGCGGCAATATCGGCGGTGGCGGCTTCATGACGCTGCATCTCGCGGACGGTCAGGATCGCTTCATCAACTTTCGCGAAACCGCGCCGGCCGCGGCCAGCGCGAACATGTATCTGGACGCCGACGGCAAAGTGCGGCCCGGCGAGAGCCTGTACGGCTATCGCGCGGTCGGCGTGCCCGGCACGGTTGCGGGTCTCGATCTCGCGCAACGCAAATACGGCAAGCTGACGCGTCAGCAGGTCATGGCGCCGGCCATCAAGCTGGCGCGCGACGGCTTCATTCTGACCCGCGCGGACACCGACATTCTGGACACCACGGTCCAGCGCTTTCGCACCGATCCGGACGCCGCGCGCATCTTCCTGCGTCGCGACGGCACACCGCTTCAGCCGGGCGACCGTCTGGTGCAGCGCGATCTCGCGAAGACGCTGGAAAACATCGCCCGTCGCGGCCCCGACGCGTTTTATCGCGGACGCATTCCGCAGATCGTCGAAGCTGCGTCGAGCAAGAGCGGCGGCCTGATCACCGCCGCGGATTTCGCCGCCTACAAGGCCGACGATACCGAACCGCTGAAGTGCAGCTATCGCGGCTACGATTTCATTTCCGCGCCGCCGCCGAGCTCGGGCGGCGTCACGCTCTGCGAGACGCTGAACATTCTCGAAGGTTATGACATGCGCGGTCTCGGCTTCCACTCGGCCGCCTCCGTGCACTACATGACCGAGGCCATGCGGCACGCGTACCTCGATCGCAACACGCTGCTCGGCGATCCGGCGTTCATCAAGAACCCGATCGACAAGTTGCTGAGCAAGGACTACGCGGCGAGCATCCGCACCTTGATTACCGCCGACACCGCGACGCCGTCGAAAGACGTGCAACCGGGTTATGGCGTGCACGAGAAGCCGGAAACCACGCACTACTCGATCATCGACAAGGCCGGCAACGCGGTATCGACCACTTATACGGTCAACGGCCGCTTCGGCGCGGTCGTGATCGCGCCGGGCACGGGCTTCTTCCTGAACGACGAGATGGACGATTTCACCGTCAAGGTGGGCGTGCAGAATCTGTTCGGGCTGGTGCAGGGTTCGCGCAACTCGATCGCGCCGGGCAAGCGTCCGTTGTCGTCGATGGCGCCCACGGTCGTGACGAAAGACGGCAAGGTCTTCATGGTGCTGGGTTCGCCGGGCGGCTCGCGGATCATCACGATCACGCTGCAAACCGCGCTCAACGTGATTGACTACGGCATGGCGCCGCAAGACGCGGTCGACGCGCCGCGGATTCATCATCAGTGGCTGCCGGACGAGGTGGACTACGAGACGCAGGGGTTGTCGCCGGATACGCTGAAGATCCTGCAGCAGATGGGCTACAAGATGGTCGAGCAGACGCCGTGGGGCGCCGCGGAGTTGATCATGGTGGGTTTGCCGGGAACCGAAGCGGCGAGCCGGGTGAGCTCGGGCAACGACTCGTCGGTGTCGGGCCAGGTTCGGCAGGGCTTCGTGTATGGGTCGAACGATCCGCGACGTCCGGCGGGCTCGGCGGTCGGATATTGATGCTTTGAAACGCTAAAAAACCCGGAAGAAGCGCATGCTTTTTCCGGGTTTTTCTTTTTTGTTCTAGCGATCCGGAGACCTGCCGGCGTCACGCTTTCAGGTACTGCTCCCGCGCGCCGAGCCAGCGGGCCAGGTGTTGTATCACGACGTCCGGGTACTTTTCGAGCAACGCCGCCGCCGCTTCGCGAGCGGGCTCGATGAGCCACCGATCGTTCTCGATGTCCGCGAATCGCAGCATTGCCGCGCCCGATTGCCGCGCGCCTAAAAACTCGCCCGGCCCGCGAATCTCAAGATCGCGTCGAGCGATTTCGAAGCCGTCGGTCGTCTCGCGCATGGTTTGCAGGCGTGCGCGTGCTGTCATCGACAAGGGTCCGGTGTACAGCAGCACGCAAACCGACGCCGCACTGCCGCGCCCGACTCGTCCGCGTAACTGGTGCAATTGCGCGAGACCAAACCGCTCCGCGTGTTCGATCACCATCAACGACGCATTCGGCACGTCGACGCCCACTTCGATCACCGTCGTCGCAACCAGCAACTGCACTTCGTTGCGCGTGAACTCGTCCATCACCGCCGCTTTCTCGGCCGGCGCCAATCGTCCGTGCACGAGGCCGACCTTCAGTTCGGGCAACGCGGCGATCAGTGTTTCGTAGGTTTCCACGGCGGTCTGCAATTGCAGCGTCTCGCTTTCCTCGATCAGCGGACACACCCAATACACTTGACGCCCGGTCAACGCCGCCTCGCGCACCCGGCCGATCACCTCCTCGCGACGTGCGTCGGACACCAGCTTGGTCAGGATCGGCGTGCGGCCAGGCGGCAATTCGTCGATGGTCGACACGTCGAGGTCGGCGTAGTACGTCATGGCGAGCGTGCGCGGAATCGGCGTCGCGGACATCATCAGTTGATGCGGCTGGAAATCGCGCGCGCCGTCGGCGGCTTTCTGCGCCTTGGCGCGCAACGCCAGCCGCTGCGCCACGCCGAAGCGATGCTGTTCGTCGACGATCACGAGGCCGAGGCGCGCGAATTCGACCGCGTCCTGAATGATCGCGTGCGTGCCGATCACGAGTTGCGCGGTGCCAAGCGCGGCGGCTTCGATCGCGGCGCGTTTATCTTTGGTTTTCAAACTGCCCGCGAGCCACGCGACGCTCACGCCCAGCGGCTCCAGCCAGCCGCGCAATTTGCGCGCGTGCTGCTCGGCCAGGATTTCGGTCGGCGCCATCAGCGCGGCCTGGTAGCCGGCGTCGATCGCCTGCGCGGCCGCCAGCGCGGCGACGATCGTCTTGCCGCTGCCGACGTCGCCCTGCAACAGCCGCTGCATTGGGTGCGGCTGCGTCAGATCCAGCGCGATCTCGCCGCCCACGCGTTCCTGCGCGGCCGTCAGCGCGAACGGCAGCGCCTTCAGCAAACGCGCGACCAGCGCGGACTCGTCGCCGAGCTTGCGCCGCGGCATGGCCGGCGCGGCACGCGTGCGGCGCTCGTCGTGCGCGCGCTTGAGCGACATCTGCTGCGCGAGCAGTTCTTCGAACTTGATGCGCACCCACGCCGGATGCGTGCCGTCGATCAGCGCGGTCTCGTCCGACTGCACGCCCGGATGATGCAGCGTGCGCACCGCGTCCATCAGCGTCGGCACGCCGAGCGGCTGCATGTACGTCTGTGCGATCGGCTCGGGCAGCAATTCCGGCAGCGAGGTGCGCGACAACGCGTTGTCGATCGATTTGCGCAGATAGGCTTGCGTCACGCCCGCGGTGCTCGGGTAGACGGGCGTCAGCGCTTGCGGCAGCGGCGTGTCTTCGTCGACCACGCGCACCGCCGGATGCACCATCTCCATGCCGAAGAAACCGCCGCGCACATCGCCACGCACTCGCAAGCGCGCGCCGATCGCCATCTGCTTGACCTGCGAGCCGTAGAAATTCAGGAAGCGCAGCACGAGTTCGTCGCCGTGATCGTCGTGCAGTTTCACCAGCAACTGGCGACGCGGACGATAGGCGATCTCGTTGTCGAACACCACGCCTTCGGTTTGCGAGATGCCGCCGGGTAACAGGTGGCCGATCGGCGTCAGTTGGGTCTCGTCCTCGTAGCGCATCGGCAGATGCAGTACGAGGTCGATGTCGCGCGTGAGGCCGAGTTTGGCGAGCTTGTCGGCGGTTTTTTCGGCGGGCTTGGGCGTGGCGTTGCCGGCCGGCTTGGCGGCGGACTTACCTGCGGATTGAGTTGCGGGCTTCGCGGCGGATTTGCCGGCCGGCCGGTCGCCGAAGATGGAATCCGGTTTGTCGGCGAGCGGCTCGAACTCGTCGTCTGGCTTATCAGCGGCCTGGGCGCCGAGCGTGTCGCCTTCATGCGTGGCTTTTTCGCTATCCAGCGCGACGCCCGCGCCGCCCTCGCCCGTCTCCGCTACCGCCTTGCCGCGCGATACGCGGCGCCTGGGTTCGGCGCTCGCTTCGTCGGTGGTTTGGGGCAATCGGCGGTCGGACAAAGGCATGGGCTGCTTCGCAAGTACAATATCGGCTGTCAAAGGGTAGCGCCGCCATACAGCGCGCGGGCTCGCGGGCCGCTCTGGCGTCCCGCAATCATAGCCGCCCGGCTCCGGCTTCGGCTCAATTCAGTCTCAATTCGCTTCCAGTCGTTCGCATGTTTACGCTTTCCGATTTCGATTTCGATCTGCCGCCCGAGTTGATCGCGCAAGTCGCGCTGCCCGAACGCAGCGCCAGCCGTCTGCTCGAAGTGGACAACACGGCCCACGCCGACGCCGCGCGTCTCGTCGATCGCCGCTTCGCCGAATTGCCTGAGTGCATCGCGCCGGGCGACCTGCTGGTCTTCAACGATACCAAAGTGCTGAAGGCGCGGTTCCTCGGCCAGAAGGCCAGTGGCGGCAAGGTCGAAGTGCTGGTGGAACGCCTCACCGGCGAACGCACGGCGCTCGCGCAGATTCGCGCGAGCAAGAGCCCGCAGCCGGGCACCACGATCCGTCTCGCCGACGCGTTCGACGTGACCCTCGGCGAACGCGTCGAGCCGTTCTACACGCTGCACTTCCCGGACGACTGCCTGACGCTGATCGAGCAGTTCGGCCGCCTGCCGCTGCCGCCGTACATCGAGCACGACCCCGATTCGACCGACGAATCCCGCTATCAAACCGTGTTCGCGCAGAACCCCGGCGCGGTCGCCGCGCCCACCGCCGGCCTGCATTTCGACGACGCGCTGCTCGCGCGCCTCGACGAGCGCGGCGTGGAACGCGCGACGCTGACGCTGCACGTCGGCGCCGGCACGTTCCAGCCGGTGCGGGTCGAGAACCTGGCCGAACACAAGATGCACAGCGAGTGGTATCACCTGCCGCAATCGCTCGCCGACAAGATCGCGGCAACGCGCGCGCGCGGCAACCGCGTGATCGCGGTGGGCACGACCTCGATGCGCGCGCTCGAAGCGGCCGCCCGCGACGCCGATGTCGCCGGCCGGCCGCTCGGCGCGGCCAGCACGGAAACCGACATTTTCATCACGCCGGGTTATCAGTTCCGCGTGGTCGACCGGCTGGTGACCAATTTCCATTTGCCGAAGTCGACGTTGCTGATGCTGGTCTCGGCGTTCGCAGGTGTAGAGACGATTCGCGCGGCGTATCGTCACGCGATCGAGCAGCGTTACCGCTTCTTCAGTTACGGCGACGCGATGCTGCTGACGCGTCGCGACCCGACGGCCGAGACGACGGGCTAACGCTCTCTTCCGGTCGCTTTAAAGGTTTTCGCCGTTCCCCACGCCGCCGCGATCCTTCCGGCGGCATTCATCTATTTGCGCCGGACTGTTCTCCGGTAGCAACAGGAGTTTATTCATGACCGATGGTCATCAGTCGCACGACGCGACCTTCGAGCGCCCGGAAAACGGCCTCAAATTCGAACTGCTCGGCACCGACGGCCAGGCCCGTCGCGGCCGCGTCACGCTGAATCACGGCGTGGTCGAAACGCCGATCTTCATGCCGGTCGGCACTTACGGCACGGTGAAAGCGGTCCAGCCGCGCGAGCTTGAGGAAATGCACGCGCAGATCATTCTCGGCAACACGTTTCACCTGTGGCTGCGCCCGGGCCTCGAAACGATCGAAGCGCACGGCGGCCTGCACCGCTTCATGGGCTGGAACAAGCCGATTCTGACCGATTCCGGTGGTTTTCAGGTGTTTTCGCTCGGCGATCTGCGCAAAATCACCGAAGATGGCGTCACGTTCGCGTCGCCGATCAATGGCGACAAGCTCTTCCTGTCGCCAGAAGTGTCGATGCAGATCCAGAAGGTGCTGAACTCGGACATCGTCATGCAGTTCGACGAATGCACACCGTACGCCACCAATAACGTGCCCACCTCACACCAGGAAGCCGCCGACTCGATGCGCATGTCGATGCGCTGGGCCCAGCGCTCGATCGACGAATTCAACAAGCTCGGCAATCCGAACGCGCTGTTCGGCATCGTTCAGGGCGGCATGTTCGAAGATTTGCGCGACGAATCGCTTGCCGGTCTCGCGGAGAAGGATTTCCACGGTCTCGCGATCGGCGGCCTGTCGGTCGGCGAACCGAAAGAAGACATGATGCGCGTGCTGAACCACATCGGCCCGAAGCTGCCGGCCGACAAGCCGCACTATCTGATGGGCGTCGGCACGCCGGAAGATCTGGTGGCGGGCGTCGCCGCCGGCGTCGACATGTTCGACTGCGTGATGCCGACCCGCAACGCGCGCAACGGCTGGCTGTTCACCCGTTTCGGCGACGTCAAGATCCGCAACGCGGCGCACAGGAACTCGCTGCGCCCGCTCGACGAGCAATGCGGCTGCTACACCTGCCGCAATTTCACGCGCGGCTACCTGCACCATCTGCATCGTGTAGGGGAAATCCTCGGTGCGCAGCTGAACACGATCCACAACCTGCACTACTACCTCGAATTGATGCAGGAAATCCGCGACGCGATCGACGCGAAAATGTTCGAGCCCTTCCGCAAACGCTTCCACGAGAACCGTGCACGCGGCATCGAGCAGGTTCCCTGAGGTTGAGCCAGCCACGGATTCTCCGGAAGAATCCGTCGGCGCGCCACGGAAAACCTTACAATCTACTTTCGTCGACGCTCGAAAAAGGCTTTAAACGGTTGATCGCAAAGCCGATTCGCCGCGCCGACCCACGTCAGGCGGATGGTAGAATAACCGGCTGATTTTTTTGATCGTTTTGATTTATAACGGAGAGACCAACGTGTCGTTCATTTCCAATGCCTTCGCCCAAGGCACAGCAACAGGTGGCATTGAATCGAACCTGATGAGCTTCCTGCCGCTGATCCTGATGTTCGGCGTGCTGTACTTCATCATGATTCGCCCGCAAATGAAGCGCCAGAAAGAACACCGCAACATGCTCTCGGCCATGGCCAAGGGCGACGAAGTGGTGACGAACGGCGGCATCGTCGGCAAGGTGACCAAGGTGGGTGAAGCTTACGTCGGCGTCGAAATCTCGGAAGGCACGGAAATCACCGTGCAAAAGGCGTCGGTAACGACGATTCTCCCGAAGGGCACGATCAAGTCGCTGTAAGGCCTGCTCTCTCGCGTCCGGCGCGGCCTCGCCGGCGATCCATGCCAACCGCTGAATCGCCCGCGCTCATCGCCGGACGCATCGCTTCCAAGCCAACCTTCCCGTTGGACCACTCATGAATCGTTACCCCCTCTGGAAATACGCCGTGATGCTGGTGGCTCTGGTCATCGGCCTCGTGTACACGCTGCCCAACCTGTTCGGCGAAGCGCCGGCGGTGCAGGTGTCGAGCGGCAAGGCAACGGTCAAGCTCGACTCGACCACGCTGTCGGCTGTCGAAGCCGCGCTCGCCGCGAATCAGATCAAGCCTGACGACGTCACGTTCGACAACTCGTCGACCAACGCGAACATTCGCGTGCGTCTGCCGGACACCGACACGCAACTGCGCGTGAAGGACCTGCTGCAAAAATCGCTGAACGCCGACCCGACCGACCCGCAATTCGTCGTCGCGCTGAATCTGCAAAGCGCGTCGCCGCACTGGCTGACCGCGCTGCACGCGCTGCCGATGTACCTCGGTCTCGATCTGCGCGGCGGGGTGCACTTCCTGCTGCAAGTCGACATGGCCGGCGCGCTGAACAAGAAGCTCGACTCCGACGCTTCCGACGCACGCACGCTGCTGCGCGACAACAACATCCGCGACGGCGGTGTGAACCGCGTGAACCAGACGGTGGTGATCAACTTCGCCGACCAGGCCACGGCGGACGCTGCGCTCAAGCAACTGGGCCGCGGTATCGGCGAACTCCAGTGGGCCACGCAAACCGGCACCGACGGTAGCGTGCAACTGGTCGGCACGTTTACGCCGGCCGTGCAGAAAACGGTGCAGGACGCCGCGCTCAAGCAGAACATCACCACGCTGCATAACCGCGTGAACGAACTCGGCGTGGCCGAGCCGGTGATCCAGCAACAAGGCTCCGATCGCATCGTGGTCGAACTGCCGGGCGTGCAGGACACGGCGA
This sequence comes from Paraburkholderia sp. BCC1876, assembly GCF_902833695.1. NCBI lineage: Bacteria > Pseudomonadati > Pseudomonadota > Betaproteobacteria > Burkholderiales > Burkholderiaceae > Paraburkholderia > Paraburkholderia sp. BCC1876. The sequence goes on from NZ_CADFGI010000007.1 coordinate 354,014, forward strand.
AGGCGAAGGACATCATCGGCCGTACGGCGACACTCGAAGCGCGTCTGGCCGATCCGGTCAACACGCACCCGCAACCGGGCGATCCGGTGCCGCCGGGCGACGAGTTGTTCACGCAAGGCAACCAGACGCCGGTGCTGCTGCGCAAGCAGATCATCTTCACCGGCGACCGGATTATCGACGCGTCGGCGGGCTTCGACGAGCATCAGCGTCCGTCCGTCAACATCCGTCTGGATTCGGCGGGTGGCCGTGCGGTGCGTAGCGTGTCGCGCGACAACATCGGCAAGCCGATGGCCATGGTGCTGTTCGAAAAGGGCAAGGGCGAAGTGCTCACGGTGGCGACCATCCAGTCGGAACTGGGCGACCGCTTCCAGATCACCGGCCAGGCCACGCCGCAAGGCGCCGCCGACCTCGCGCTGCTGCTGCGCGCCGGTTCGCTGGCCGCGCCGATGGACATCATCGAAGAACGCACCATCGGCCCGAGCCTCGGCGCGGACAACATCAAGAAGGGCTTCCACTCGGTCGTGTGGGGCTTCGCGGCAATCGCCGTCTTCATGATCGCGTACTACATGCTGTTCGGCGTGATCTCGGTGATCGGCCTGTCGGTCAACCTGCTGCTGCTGATCGCGGTGCTGTCCATGCTGCAGGCCACGCTCACCTTGCCGGGTATCGCCGCTATCGCGCTCGCGCTCGGTATGGCGATCGACTCGAACGTGCTGATCAACGAGCGCGTGCGTGAAGAACTGCGCCACGGCGCGCCGCCGCAACTGGCCATCCAGAACGGCTACGCGCATGCCTGGGCGACGATTCTCGACTCGAACGTCACCACGCTGATCGCGGGCCTCGCGCTGCTCGCCTTCGGCTCCGGCCCGGTGCGCGGCTTCGCGATGGTTCACTGTATCGGCATCTTGACGTCAATGTTCTCGGCCGTGTTCTTCTCGCGCGGTCTCGTGAACCTCTGGTACGGCGGCAAGAAGAAGCTGAAGTCGCTGGCCATCGGTCAGGTGTGGCGTCCGGAGTCGGCGCCCGCAGGCGCGGCCGCTTACCTCGGTAGCGAAGACGCCGACACCGACACCGCGCAAGCCGTCGCCGCAGTCACCGCCAAGCCGAAGGGCAAAGCGGCCGCGGCGCAGGCACGCGCGGCCGGCAAGCCGACGGTGCGCCGCCGTAATGCGGACGCTTCGAACGCGACGCAGAACACGCCGCAGAAACCGGGTTCATCCCGCTGAGTCCCGGAGAACTAGACCATGGAATTTTTCCGTTTTCGCAAAGACGTTCCGTTTATGCAGCGTGCGTTGATTTTCAACGCGATCTCGCTGCTGACGTTCGTTGCCGCTGTATTTTTCCTGCTGCATCGCGGGCTGCATCTGTCGGTGGAGTTCACCGGCGGTACGGTCGTCGAAGTGCAGTATCCGGGTGCCGCGCCGCTGGAACCGGTGCGCGCCAGCCTGGCCAAGCTCGGTTATGCCGACGCTCAGGTGCAGAACTTCGGCACCTCGCGCGACGTGCTGATCCGTCTGCCGCTCAAGCAGGGCTTCACGTCCGCGCAACAGAGCGATCAGGTAATGGGCGCACTGAAAACCGACACGCCTGAAGTGCAGTTGCAGCGTGTCGAGTTCGTCGGTCCGCAGGTCGGCAAGGAACTCGCCACCGACGGTCTGCTCGCGCTCGCGTGCGTGGTGGTCGGCATCGTGATCTACCTGTCGTTCCGCTTCGAATGGAAATACGCCATTGCCGGCGTGATCGCGAACTTGCACGACGTGATCATCATTCTCGGCTTCTTCGCGTTCTTCCAGTGGGAGTTCTCGCTGTCGGTGCTGGCCGCCGTGCTCGCCGTGCTCGGCTACTCGGTGAACGAATCGGTGGTTATTTTCGACCGGATTCGCGAGACCTTCCGCCGCGAACGCAAGATGACGGTGATCGAAGTGATCAACCACGCGATCACGAGCACGATGTCGCGAACCGTCATCACGCACGGCTGTACGCAGATGATGGTGCTGTCGATGTTCCTGTTCGGCGGTCCGACGCTGCACTACTTCGCCCTCGCGCTGACGGTCGGTATTCTGTTCGGTATCTACTCGTCGGTGTTCGTCGCCGCGGCGCTCGCCATGTGGTTCGGCGTGAAGCGCGAAGACCTGCTGAAGGACAAGAAAGACCGCGCCGATCCGAACGACCCGAACGCAGGCGCGCAAGTCTGATCGGGTTGTTGTTGTAAAGCTGAAGTACCAAGCAGAAGGCCGGTTCTCGCGAACCGGCCTTTTTCGTTTACCGCGCTGAAGGTGCTGAAGGTGCTGAAGGTGCTGAAGGTGCTGAAGACGCTGATGCTGCTGATCGCGAAACTATCGCTCTAGCGGAAACCCAGCTTGCGACGCGCCGCCATCAACGCCACCAGACTGATCGCCGCGGCAAAAATCATGTAGAAGCTGGGCGCCGTCTTCGACCCCGTGACGTTGATCAACCACGCGATGATGAACGGCCCAAAGCCGCCGAAGATCGTCACCGCGACGTTATAAGCGAGCGACATACCGGTCGTGCGCGTCTGCACCGGAAACATCTCCGACAGCAAACCCGGCAGCGCGGCAAAGTAACCCGTCATCAGAAAGCCGAACACGACCTGCATCGCGATCAACGTGCCGAACGTCGGATGCGCGACCAGATACACGAACGCGGGGTTGATCAGGATAAGCAGCAGCAACGCCGAGGTCAGCATGATCGTGGTGCGCCCATGCCGGTCCGACAGATGCCCGACCATCGGCGAGAACACCATCTGAATGAGACCGGTCAGCGCAATCGCCGAGAATGCAACCGACGGCGAAAGACCCAACTGCTTCACACCGAACGTCGGCATGAACAGCACCAGATACGTCGATACCGTGCCGAGCACCACCACGCCGATCGCAATCAGCAGCCGCAGCTTCTGATTCGCGAAAGTGTCGCGCAGCGGTGTCGTAGTAGTTTCCGCCGCGAGAAACTCCGGCGTTTCGTCGAGCTTGGTGCGGATGTACCAGGCCACCGGCCCGATCAGCAAACCGAAGAAGAACGGCACGCGCCATCCCCACGACGCCATCTGGTCCGGCGACAGCTTGCCGGTCAACAGCACGCCGAAGCCCGCGGCCAGCAACGTGGTGAGCCCTTGGCTCGCCACCTGCCAGCTCGCGAAAAACCCGCGCCGCCCCGGCACGTGTTCCGCGAGAAACGCCGTCGCGCTGCCGAACTCGCCGCCGGCCGAGAAACCCTGCATCAGACGCGCCAGCACGAGGATCACCGGCGCGGCCACGCCAATGCTCTGGTAGGTCGGCAGAATCGCGATGATCAGCGTGCCGCCCATCATCAACAGGATCGACAGCGTCAGCGCCGCCTTGCGCCCCGCGCGGTCGGCGTAGGCGCCGATCACGATTGCGCCGAGCGGCCGCATGAAGAACGACACGCCGAACGTGCCGAGCGTGAGCAGCAGCGAAACCGTGTCGTTACCAGCCGGAAAAAACAGCTTCGCGATAATCACCGCGAAGAAACCGTACACCACCAGGTCGAACCATTCCAATGCGTTGCCAATCGAGGCCGCGACTACCGCGCGCCACGAATTCTGCCGGCTCCCCGAGAGGCTTGCTGCTGTCGTTGCGTTCATGCAGATCTCCAGTTCGCGCGAAATATTATTAATGTAGGCCTGATTTCCGATCTTGCCCGAACTTGCCCGACTGGATGCGCGCACAACCAATTCGGTGCCAGCGCTCTATGTACCCGAAAAAATAAACCGAAGCGAGCGGCAATTTCCCGATGCCCGTCGCATAAGGCTTGCAGCGTTCGTCGCGGGCAATAAAAAACCGCTGCGTCGCCGAAGCGAACGAAGCGGTTTTTTTGCTGCGCCGCAGCGGCGTGCTGTGACGCCAGTGCGAACTGCTTGCGGGTTGCTGGCGAGTGACTCGCCGGTTACTGCTTGATGCCTTCGGACTGGATATGCAGCTTCGTATCCATATTGAAGCCGTACTTCGTGCCGAAATCCATGCCGTAATCGGCGCGGTTGAAATGCGCGCTCGCTTCCACGCCGCACACTTCGCGCTTGAGCACCGGATGCTGCATGCACTTGAACGAATCGATCGTCAGATTCAGCGGCTTGGTGACGCCGTGCATCGTCAGGCTACCAATCACCTGAACCGGCTTGTCGCCGTCGAACTTGATGTCCGTGCCTTTATAGGTCACCGCCGGATACTTCGCGACGTCGAAGAACGCATCCGTTTTCAGATGCTCGTCGAGCTTCGTGTTACCGGTTTCGACCGAGGCGGGATCGACCGTCACGTCCACCGTGCCGGTTTTCGCCGCGCGGTCGAGCGTGACCGTGCCCGAGCTCTTGGTGAACTTGCCGCGCCACACCGACAGACCGCCGAAGTGATCGGCCTCGAAGCTCGGATACGTGTGCGTCGGGTCGAGCTGATAGGTATCGGCCGCGAAAGCGCCGACCGAAAAAGCAGAAGCCAGCGCGCCGACGGCGATCAACAGAGATGTTTTCAATTCATGCTCCTAGGTTCTTGTTAGACCGTGAACTTCACGAAGCGAAGCTCACTTGCGTGCCGCAACGATATGAAACTTGATGACCACGTCATCGGCGACGACCGACGTATCCTTCCACTCGCCCGTGCCGATGTCGAACTGCGAGCGCTTGATCGGCAGCAAGCCGTCGAAGACCTGCTGGCCGCCCTGCTGCGTCACCGTCACCGGCACGACGACCGTCTGCGATTTGCCCTTGATGGTCAGCTTGCCGGTCACCTTGAACTGGTTGCCGCCGGCCGGCGCAATCGCGCTGGAGACGAACGTGGCGCTCGGATAGGTCTTCGCATCGAACCAGTCCTTGCCGCGGACCTGGTCGTTGTAGCTCTCGTCGCCGAGATCGTAGCTGCCCACGTCGATAGTGAACTGCGCGCTGCCCTCGGCCGGTTTGGCCGGATCGAACTTGACCTGCGCGGTGAATTTACCGAACTTGCCTTCCACCGGCACGTTCATCTGCTTCGAGGTGGCCGTCACCGTGCTCTTCGCGACGTCGACCTGAGCGAGCGCGCTGCCGGCCGCGGTCAGCGAAGCCGCGGCGAAGGCGGCGAGCATGTAGCGATAAAACGAGACCTTCATGTTTATCCTTATTTGAGGAAAGGGAGCATGCGCGACAACAGACCGTCGCGGTCCAGCCATTGATGCTTGAGCGCAGCCACGACGTGCAGCGCGACCAGCACGAGCAAGGTGTAATTCAGCGTGATATGGACGGTCTTCAGCAGTTCCTTCAGATGCGGATCCGGCGCGATCAGACGCGGCAGCGGAATCAGCCCGAGGTAGACCACCGGCACATTGGCGGCCGAGCTGTACAGATAGCCGGAGGCGGGAATCGCGATCATCAGCACATACAGCAGCAGATGCACGAGATGCGCTGCGCCGCGCTGCCAGGCCGGCATGCGGCGCGGCATCGGCGGGGCGGCGTGCGTGGCGCGCCACAGGATGCGCAGCACCGCGAGCGCGAACACCGTCACGCCGATCCACTTGTGCCACGAGAAGTAACGCAGCTTGGTGGGCGTGAAGCCGGGAATGTCGGTCATCACCCAGCCGAGCGCGAAGCCGCACACGATCAGCAGCGCGATCAGCCAGTGAAAGGCGATGGCGGTCCGCGTGTACGACTCCCGGCCAGCGAATGAAGGATTGAGTGCCATGACAGGTCGACGCAAGCTAAGAGAGGTAAACGGCGCAACCCGCCCGATCGTTCCCGGCGTCGCTGCGAATGGCATCGGCGCGCACCGCCCGAACGAACCGGCTGCGGCGTACGTCAAGGCCGCATGCTACCCCAAGCGCAAAAAGCTGGCTGCGGGTTATGAAGTGCCGATGAACAGGCGAAGGCGCCGGGCTTCCGGTGCAGATGCACCCCGTATTGAACAATAAGGGACGGAGAGTGTCAGAAGGATGCGAATTCAATATGAAACCGCATGAATAAACCGCTGCCGGCACCGCTGCAAAGCCCGCCCGGCGGCCTCCCACGCAACGGCCGATGCGACGCGGGAGCGCGTTTGGTACTATTGCTGCACCCATTTTGTCAGCCTCGCCATAAAAAACCGGCATAGTCTCGCTCCCCTTCACCGTTAGCCCTCTGCCGTATGGAACAAGACAATCTGATCGCGTGCCATGAATGCGATACGCTGTTCCGCAAGCCACGGCTTGTGGGGCGCACATCCGCGCGCTGTCCGCGCTGCGGCGCGACGCTCTATCGCGGCGTCTCGCGCAAGCTCGACAAAATCAGCGCGATGACGCTGGCCGCGCTGATCACCTTCCTGATCGCGCAGGGCTTCCCGATCGTCGAACTGGAAACCAACGGCATTACCTCGCAGACCACGCTGTTCGGCGCGCTGATGGCACTGTGGGGCGAGGACATGCAGATCGTCGCGGTCATGGTGTTCTGCTCGACCATTCTGTTTCCGCTCACCGAGTTGCTTGCGCTGCTCTATGTGCTGATCCCGTTGCGCGCCGGCTATGTGCCCGCCGGCTTCAACCGGGTGTTGCGCGCGATCCAGTTCGTGCGTCCGTGGGGCATGATCGAAGTGTTCATGCTCGGTGTGCTGATCACGATCGTGAAGATGGTGAGCCTCGCGCGCGTGATTCCCGAAGCCGCGCTGTTCGCGTTCGGCGTGCTGACGCTGATGTTCGCGGTGGTCGTCACGTTCGATCCGCGCATTCTATGGGACCTCGCCGACGAACTCGGCGATCGCAGCCAGCGTCCGCTGCCGCGCACTTCCGCCGATAGCGCCGCGGCCCAGCTTAATGCGCAGGCCGGCCCGCCCGCGCCGCCCGAGATACGGGACGCGGATCACCCGGCGGACCAACCCGCGGATCACCCCACGGCACGCGCCGGATTGCCGCCAGGCGTGCCGCCTGAGCCGCGTCAAGGATGAGCCCGCGATGAAATACGTCTCCGCGAAACGCGCGGGTCTGGTGAGCTGCCATGCATGCGGCCGGGTCGAGCCGCGCATCCGTTCCGTCACGCCGCAGCATTGCGGACGCTGCGGCGCGCGCCTGCATTCGCGCAACCCGGACAGCCTGATGCGCACATGGGCGCTGTTGATCGCCGCCGCGCTGCTGTATATTCCCGCGAACCTGCTGCCGGTCATGCACACCGCTTCGCTGCTCGGTTCCGAAGACGACACCATCATGAGCGGCGTCGTGTACTTCTGGACGTCGGGCGACTGGCCGCTCGCGGTGATCGTGTTTATCGCCAGCATCATGGTGCCGATGCTCAAGCTGAGCGTGCTCGTGCTGCTCACCGTCACCGCGCAGCGCCGTTCGCGCTGGCGGCCGGAGCAACGCACCGTGCTCTACCGGATGGTCGAGCGGATCGGCCGTTGGTCGATGCTCGACGTGTTCGTCGTCACGCTGACCGTGGCGCTGGTGCGCTTCAAATCGCTTGCCGTCATTACGGCCGGACCGGGCGCAATCGCTTTCGGTTCGGTGGTGATTCTGACCATGCTGGCATCGATGCAATTCGATCCACGGCTCATCTGGGACAACGTGGAAAGCCGTACTAAAAAACCTCAGGACCCCGATCATGACTAGCCCGCAAGGACCGACGCCCGCTTCCGATGATGCGCCGCGCAACGATTCGAACGGACCGAAGCTGCCGCCCCAACTCCCGGACCCCGACATCGAGCCGCGCAGCCGCTGGCTGCCTTCACTCGTCTGGGTGATTCCGCTGATCGCCGCGCTGATCGGCATCGCGCTCGTGATCAAGTCGGTGACCGAGAAAGGTCCGACCATCACGATCAGCTTCATCAGCGCCGAAGGCCTCGAGCCCGGCAAGACCAAGGTCAAGTACAAGGACGTCGACGTCGGCTCGGTGAAGACCATCACGCTGTCGAAGGATTTGTCGCACGTGCTGGTGCAGGTGCAGTTGACCAAGGAAGGCGAAGACTTCGCCGCCAAGGATTCGCGCTTCTGGGTGGTGCGGCCGCGAATCGGCGCGAGCGGGGTGTCGGGGCTGACCACGCTGCTTTCCGGCGCGTATATCGGCGCGGATGCGGGCCATTCGCCGGATGCCGAGAAGAGCTTCGTCGGTCTTGAAACGCCGCCGCCGATCACCGGCGACCAGAAGGGTCACCAGTTCATCCTGCACGGCGACTCGCTCGGCTCGATCGACATCGGCTCGCCGATTTTCTATCGACGCGTGCAGGTCGGCCAGGTGGTCGGCTTCTCGCTGGATAAGGACGGCACCGGCGTGACGATGCAGGTGTTCGTGTCCGCGCCGTTCGACCAGTACGTCGGCACCAACTCGCGCTGGTGGCATGCGAGCGGCGTCGATCTGCGGCTCGATTCCAGCGGCTTCAAGCTGAATACGCAGTCGCTGGCGACGGTGATCGTCGGCGGTTTGTCGTTCCAGTCGCCGCCGGGCCAAGGCGTGGGCGCGCAGGCGCCGAACAACATGACGTTCCGCCTCGGTTCCGACGAAGCGGACGCGATGCGTGAACCGGACGGCGTGCCGTTGCGGGTGGTGATGAACTTCAACCAGTCGCTGCGTGGGCTGTCGGTCGGCGCGCCGGTCGATTTCCGCGGCATCGTGCTGGGGCAGGTGACCAACATCAACATCGACTACGATCCGAAGACGCGTAGCTTCACGATGCCGGTGACGATGAATCTGTACCCGGATCGCCTTGGCAAACGCTTCCGCGAAACCGCGCCGACGCCGGGCACGCTCGCCGGCCAGACGCTGCTGCAACAGTTGGTCAAGCATGGTTTGCGCGGCCAGTTGCGCACCGGCAATCTGATTACGAGCCAGTTGTATGTGGCGCTGGATATCTTCCCGAAGGCGGCGCCGGCAACCGTCGACGTGGCAAGCGATCCACTCGAACTGCCGACGATTCCGAACACGCTCGACGAGTTGCAACTGCAGGTGGCCGATATCGCGAAGAAGCTCGATAAGGTGCCGTTCGATCAGATCGGCAACAACCTGAACAGCGCGCTGAAGAACGCCGATCAGTTGTTCACGCGACTCGATACGGAAGTCGTGCCGCAAGCGCGCGATACGTTGGCGGCGGCTAAGCAGACGTTTGGGACGGCTGAGGCGACGTTGCAGCAGGATTCGCCGTTGCAGTCGGATGTGCATCAGGCGTTGCAGGAATTGACGCGGACGTTGCAGTCGCTGAATGCGCTGTCGGATTATCTGGAGCGTCATCCCGAGTCGCTGTTGCGCGGTAAAACAGGAGATAAACCATGATGTTTGACCGGCTCCCCCGCTCGACGCGCGGGCTTGTGCGCGGTGCGGTTTTTGTCGGCGCTTTGGCCGGTGTGATGGTGGTGGCGGCGTGTTCGTCGCCGTCTAGCCGGTTTTATACGCTGGGGGTGGATGGGTCGGCGGGGGACGTTGCGGCGGTTAGCGCGCGGACTTCTTCGGCTACGCCGGCCTGGTTGATCGAGGTCGCGCCGGTCGATGTGCCGCCGCAGGTCGCCAAGAATCAGATGGTCGTGCAGACCGGGCCGACTCAGGTGAAGGTGCTTGAGGATGAGCGGTGGGCTTCACTGCCGGGGGATGAGATTCGGCGGGCTTTGTCGACTAGCCTTACGCAGCAGCTCAATACGATTGATGTGTATGGGACGGCCAGGTCGGATTCGGCTGCGGTTTATCGGGTTAGCTTGAATGTGCAGAGGTTCGAGTCCTGGCCTGGATCGCATGCGTTGATCGACGCCGTCTGGAGTGTGCGGGCCGTGCGGAGCAATGCGGTGATGACCTGTCGGAGTGTTGTTAGTGAGCCCGTTGGCGGGGGCTATGACTCGCTGGTTGATGGGCATCGGAAATCCTTGATGCAGGTTTCTTTGCAGGTGGCTGCTGCTGTGCGGAGTATGGTTGCGGCTTCTGGGGCTGGGGCTGCTGCTTCGCAGAGTCGTGGGGCTGGGACTGGGGCTGGGGCTGGGGCTGGTAAGAACGCTGTCGGCGCTGTTGTTGTGCCGGGTTGTCCTTCTGAGCCGGGGACTGTTGCTGCTGGAGGGTGATGGTTGGGCCTTTTTGCCTGCGCGGCGCTTTCGGTTGCTCGCTTGCGGGGTTGGCCTTTCCTTGCTTTCTTAGTGGTCTATTAGCGTTGCCCCTGTGCGGGGCGGCACTCACTTTTCTTTGCCTGCCGCAAAGCAAAGTAAGCAAAAGAAAGCGGCTCACACCGTTAGCTCATAAGCGGGTCCCTCGCGCAGTCACGGTAGTGGTGCATCTGGAATCTGTGTTCTCGCGCATTCCACGTTAGTGACACAGCAGTCATTCTTCCGGCGGCGCTTCGCGCGCCGTCGCGGTCGTTCGCGCACTGACCCTGCTAAGCGGATCCCTCGCGCAGTCGCGATAGTGGCGCATCTGGAATCTGTGTTCTCGCGCACTCCGCGTTCGTGACACAGCAGTCATTCTTCCGACGGCGCTGCGCGCGCCGTCGCGGTCATTCAAGTACTACTTGATCGCGGTGCGTTTTTTCGTTCGACACATGCGTTGGTACGCTTGGGCTCCGGGCTCGGATCTGCGCTTTGCCGACTCACAATTTCCGATCTTCCTCAAGCTTGCGACGCTCCCACTCCCGCAGAGACGCAATCAAGATCACCGCACGCCGCGGACTCAGCCGCGTTTCTCGCGGTGTCTCACCCTTCGCGCGCAAACGATAGTAAATGTCTTTGCTGATCCTATAGCGCTCACAAAACTCCGCAATCGTCAGAGGCGCATCTTCAAACATTCTCGGCCGCTCAGCTAACACCGGTTTTTCACTCATCTTCTGCTTTCCTGAAAAGCGTTTCACTACTCCGTCAGATCTCTCGTCACCACGTACAGGCGCTGTCCAAACTAGCCACTCAATACGCCTCATATCCAGCGGAAAAGAACCGCGCGATAGCAATAGACGGCATCAAGACAAACAATCGGGCAGCTCAGTTTGTGCCGCCAGAAGGCGCGGCCAGCACGTAGAATTTCAGAAGCCCTCGACTGTTCGACATCTGAAAGACGGGAGTCGACGAGAAAGACGCGGGCAGTCGCGTCTCTCGCCTCTGCTTCTCTTGCAGCGCCCACGCTCAGCGGCATTCCCGTCAGTGCGTCAGCGTCGTGCGACGTGAAACCTTGAAGCAAACGCGGTTGTTCGGCGTCGCCCTGGTTGCACGAGTGCTTTCGTCATTGCTGGATGCCTCACCTGCGGACCTGGCCAGCAGCTTCCTCGCGTGACGCGCCGTGAGGCAGGTTTGAGGTGTTCCCTTCGCATCAAGCGCGATGACGCTGTACAACTCCTGGTCAGCCTCGATCTCTCGCCGGTATTCCTCTCCCGTGTCGATCAATAATCCCAGCAATGTTCGCTGACGATATCTTTCGTCGACCGTTACGGCCGGACTCTTGTATATCGAGGTCGCCAGCGTTATCAGGTTGTTCAACTGGGTGATCTGCCGATCAACCAATCTGCTGGCAGACAGCGCAAGTTTTTCATACTGCATGGCGTCAACAGGCGCGCGCGAAACGGTTCGAGAATTCTTGACGGATCTACTCATGTGCGATCTCCAATTGCTGACCTGGATCGCCCGACACTCGCGTGAAAATCTGGGTGAGCGGGCACATTGACGGGTTTAGCAGACCGGTGCGTTCCACCAAGAACCGGCGAGCCCTGAGGCTCCCCCGACAAGGCCCGCCCATGGAAAGACGTGCAGTGCCAGCCGCAGACCTGCGCATGTGCAAGCGTGCGGGGGGAAACGCTAACAGGCTGCTAAACCCGTTTGTCGTGACGCGCACGACAAAGCAAGTCTAAGACGTACCACCTGACGAGTGATCACCTGCGCGGGCTAAAAAGTGCACGCCGCCCTCATTTCCGAAATTTCCGAATGCGCTTGTCAGAGTTCCAAGCAATCAGTGATGCTGATCGGATTTGCGTCACTCACGACGAGCACATGATGCGGACCGAACGGCACCGCTCACGCATCGATGCGCGTAATTGAAGGCTTGTCACGGTGCGCACGGCGGCGAGAAGAACGAGGTGACGATTCGCGCAGGCCGTTCCGGCGAGCGCGCAGCGCGAGGCGGGGGAATGACTGCTGAGTCACGAACGTGGAGTGTGCAAGAGCACGGATTCCAGATGCGGCACTACCGTCGCTGCGCGAGGGACCCGCTTAGCAGGGGCCGTGCGTGAACGACCGCGACGGCGCGCGCAGCGTCGCCGGAAGAATGACTGCTGAGCCACGAGCGTGGAATGCGCGAGAACACAGATTCCAGATGCACCACTACCGCCGCTGCGCGAGGAATCCGATTAGCAGGGGCAGTGCATGAACAACCGCCACGGCGCGCGCAGCGCCGCCGGAAGAATGACTGCTGTGTCACTTACGTGGAGTGTGCGAGAGCACAGCTTCCAGATGAGCCACTACCGCAACTGTGCGAGGGCCCCGCTTAGCAGGGGCCGTGCGTGAACGACCGCGACGGCGCGCGCAGCGTCGCCGGAAGAATGACTGCTGTGTCACGAGCGCGGAATGTGCGAGAACACAGATTCCAGATGCACCACTACCGTGACTGCGCGGGGGACCCGCTTATGAGCTAACGGTGTGAGCCGCTTTCTTTTGCTTACTTTGCTTTGCGGCAGGCAAAGAAAAGTGAGTGCCGCCCCGCACAGGGGCAACGCTAATAGACCACTAAGAAAGCAAGGAAAGGCCAACGCAGCAAGCGAACCATCGAGGAGCCTAGTGCCCCCAACCGCAAAATTCTGCAAAACGCTAACCATAGCCGGCCGAACATGCAATATCCTCCCACCTACCAGCAAACAGAAGACAGCAAACAGCAAACAGCAAACAGCCGCGGCAGCGCACCGCCCCGCAGGCCCCACCGAGTAGGACAGCAAAAAAAACATGCTCACCACGCTAACCCGCTTACTAAAAAAATGGCGAGCCTCCCGCGACGGCGGCCACCAGCTAGACGCACTCCTTGCGATAGCGAACAAATCCGCCCCGTACGCGGACCGCAGCGAATGGTTGATCGAACTCGCCCACTGGATCCGCCGCGGCCGCGAAGTGCAGCAGAGCAACAACGAAGCGACAACAGAACAAGCAACAGAACAAGCAGCAACGCCAGCAACACCCCGCTCCAACCCAGCCCACACAAGAATCCGCTACTTACTGCACGTCCTGGACCGCAACCCCACCTGGAAGGCAAATGTCGCGGGCATCCTGCGAGCGCTATTACGCGAAAGCGACGGCCTCTCCTTACTCTGCGACGCCGGCATGCCCGTGCACTCAGGCTTCTTCGGCGCCCTCTTCGAGCGCCTCGAAGCCTCGCTGATCCCACCGGCGCCAAACCGCCGCGACCTGACCGCGATCGTCACGCTGATGTTCAGTTCAGAACACGATGCCGACTGGATCGCCACGCTCCCCACCGACCTATTGGTCCGCATCCGAGCGCTGTTCGACTACGAACCCGACGAAACCGAAACACAGAACACCACCCCGTTCTCCCTCGACCTGCTAGCCGCCCTGCACAACCTGACCTGCCAGATCAGCTCAACCGGCCTATCGCAAATCGTCCGCAGCCGCATCGGCGAAGTTGACACCCGCGAAACCAGCGACGTCCGCATCGCGATGGAAAAGCAACCGTTCTACCGCCTCACCCGCGCGATGCTCGCCGTCGAAGCCGCGCATCAATCTGTCGCCGCAGGCGAACCGCAAGACAAGCTTCTGCACGAAGTCAACTACCTGCGCCTGCTGCTCGACGAATGCCGCAGCGCCACCGACAAAGTCTTCGCCCATCTCTACCGAAACGGCGTCAGCGTCGACATCGTGTTCCAGGTCGAGCGGATGCGCATGCGCATCGTGCGCGCCGAGCATCTGCTCAACGCATGGATGGCGCAAGACGACCCGCACGCCGGCGCACGCCTCACCGCCGAACTCGTCAACGCGAATCACGCGAGCCAAAGCGTCGCGCATCTGGTGCGCAGCAATTTCTCGCTGCTCGCGCGCAAAGTCGTCGAATACAGCGCCGACACCGGCGAACACTACATCGCCCGCGATCGCGCCGAGTATCTGAAGATGCTGCGCATGGCCGCCGGCGGCGGACTCGTCACCGTCGTCACGGTCTGCGTGAAATTCGCCATCACCGGCGTGCATCTGCAAGCCATGCTCGAAGGCCTGCTGGCCGGTATCAACTACGCCGCCAGCTTCCTGCTGATGCACTTCCTGCACTTCTCGCTCGCCACCAAACAACCGGCCATGACCGCGCCGACCCTCGCCCGCGAACTCGACGGCACCGGCACGCCGGCCGGCGTCGACAGCTTCGTGAGTTCGGTGATGGCGCTGATGCGCACGCAGGCCGCCGCCGTCCTCGGCAACGTGCTGCTCGTGTTCCCAGTCTGCTTCGGCGTGCAGTTGCTCTGGCACACGCTCTTCAACGCCAACATCATCTCGCCGGAGAAGGCCCACGCCACGCTGCATTCCTTCTCGCTGATCGGACCCACGCCCTTCTACGCCGCGTTGACCGGCGTGCTGCTGTGGTCGTCCAGCCTGATCGCCGGTTGGGCGGACAACTGGTTCGTCCTGCATCGCGTCGGCGATGCGCTCGCCTACAACCGGCGTCTGCGCCTGACGCTCGGCGCAGCGGGCGCGGCGCGTCTCGCGCAGGCTTGCCGCTCGAATGTGGCAGGCGTTGTCGGCAATATCACGCTGGGTCTGATGCTCGGGCTCGTCCCGGCGATCCTCACCGCGTTCGCCTTCACCTTCGAAGTGCGTCACGTGACGCTCAGCGCCGGCTCGATCGGTGTCGCGCTCGGCGTGCTCGGCAAGGACGCGTTGAAGCTGCCGGAACTCTGGTGGGCCGTGGCGGGGGTCGGCAGCATGGCCATCCTCAACGTGGCCGTGAGCTTCGCGCTCGCGTTCTACATGGCCGTCCGGTCGCGCGATCTGCGGCGCAACGCGGTGCGCTCGCTGCGTGGCGCGATCTGGCAGCGGGTGTTTCAGCGTCCGCAGGAACTGTTCTGGCCCACGAAAACCGCGCCCGACAGTAAGTAAATCCGCGGCCGGCGGTGGCTCAGTGGGCCGTTTCAGGTCGAGCCGCCATGCCATCGCACGAGGCGGCTCAGCCGACCGCGTACGGGCGGCGGCGGTTCGGCAGGCCGTCTCAGCCCGGCCCGCCACGCAATCGCGCGGGCCGCCCACCCCGACCGCGTACAATAGCGCCTTATCTAACGCCTTCCGGCAACCTCAATGTCCTTCGATTTCTTCCTCCCTTGCCCACGCGGCCTTGAAGCTTCGCTCGCGGCCGAACTCGCCGAGATCGCCGCCAGGCACATCAACGGCGCGCAGTTCGTGGCCGGCGCTCAAGTGCCGGGCGGCGTGCATTTCCGCGGAGGCTGGGCTGCCGGCATGGCCGCCAACCTGCATTCGCGACTCGCGAGCCGCGTGCTGCTGAAGATCGCGCATCGTCCGTATCGCAGCGAGCAGGATATTTACGCACTGGCGCTCGAGCAGCGTTGGGAACAATGGTTCTCAGCCAAAGAAACGCTGCGCGTGGACGTCACCGCGATCAAATCGCCGCTGCGCAGCCTGGAATTCACCACGCTGCGCGTCAAGGACGCGATCTGCGACCGTCTGCGCGAAGTCAGCGGCGACCGGCCGAGCATCGACACCGCCACGCCCGACGTACGCGTGTTCGCGTTCCTCACGGCCACCGAGTGCACGCTCTACCTCGACACCTCCGGCGACCCGCTCTTCAAACGCGGCTGGCGCCTCGACAAGGGCGCGGCACCGCTGCGTGAGAACCTGGCGGCGGGCATCCTGCGTCTGACCGGCTGGAACGCCGGTACGCCGCTGTATGACCCGATGTGCGGCAGCGGCACGTTCCTCGCGGAAGCCGCGCAAGTCGCGCTGAACATCGCGCCGGGCGCGGAGCGCCGCTTCGGCTTCGAGAGACTCAAGCAGTTCGAAGCCAAGACCTGGCAGCCGCTGAAGGCCGCCGCGCTCGACGCAAAGCACGCCGGGCGCAGCTCGCGCGCCGATCTGCAGATCTTCGGCAGCGATATTTCCGGCGACATGCTCGACAAGGCGCGCGCCAACTTCGAGCGCGCCGGCTTGCCGAACATCCCGCTCAAACAGGTCGACGCGCGCGGCATGACGTCGCCGTCGTCGGACGCGGGCATTCTGGTCGCCAATCCGCCGTACGGCGAGCGGATCGAAGTGCGTGGTCGCAATGCGCGCGGCGAGATCCGCGAAGGCCGCGCCAATCGTGAGCCCCGCGAAGACGACAGTTTCCATCGCGCTCAGGAAGAAGCGCCGGATAGCGAGTTCTTCCAGTTGCTCGGCGACGCGCTGAAGCAGCGCTTCACCGGCTGGCATGCGTTCATCCTGACGTCGGATCGCAAGTTGCCGGGTCAGTTGCGTTTGCGCGAATCGACCAAAACGCCGCTCTTCAATGGCGCGCTCGAATGCCGGTTGTTCCGCTTCGACCTGATCGCGGGCAGCGTGCGGCAACGGCCGCAGCAGAGCGATACACCGGCGGAGTGAGGCAACGGTTTCAACCGCTCGCTGTAAAACGAATGGGATGTTAAAAACCGCGGACTCGGCTCCGCGGTTTTTTTTCGTCGACATTTTGTGGGTGCTGTCACCAAACCCTACTGCCACACCCTACTGACACCACGCTGTCAGTAGCACCCCCGCACACTCCTTCTCACGCCATCCGGCGCTTTGCACGGCTTACCCGCCATCCACAGGAGAGTGACATGTCCAACGCATCCAAGGTTGTTGCCTGGTTCGAAATCCCGTCCGTCGATTTCGATCGCGCTGTCCGCTTTTACGAAACCACGTTCGACGTCAAACTGAACGTGCAGGAAGTCGGCGGCCGTCCGATCGCCATCTTCGGCTACGAAGAGCCGGCCACGGGCGGCGCGATCGTCCACAATCCGGCGATGAAACCGACCGACGACGGCGTGCTCCTCTATCTGAACGCACAACCGAACGTCGACACGGTGCTAGCGCGCGTCGAGCAGGCCGGCGGCAGGACCGACGGTCCGGTGATCAAGCTGCCGCAGGATATCGGCTACATCGCGTTCTTCACCGATACGGAAGGCAACCGCCTCGGTCTGCATTCGCGGACCAACGCTTAAAGCGCAACGCAACGCCTCCGCCCGCAGACGTGCGCGCGGGAGCCGCCAAAACGCTGACCGGGGCACGGCATGCGGCGCTATCATCGCGGGACCGTTCCCGTCCTCTTCTACCAAACACCCACGATGACGCGCCGCGCCGACCGCCTGTTCCAGATCGCCGAACTGCTGCGCGGACGGCGTCTGACCACCGCGCAACAACTCGCCGACTGGCTCAATATTTCGCTACGCACGGTCTATCGCGACGTGCGCGATCTGCAACTGTCGGGTGTGCCGATTGAAGGCGAAGCGGGCATCGGCTACCGTCTGAGCCGCGCGGCGAGTCTGCCGCCGCTCACCTTCACCGCGGACGAACTCGCCGCGCTCGCCGCCGGCGCGCGCATGCTCGAATCGTGGGGCGGCTCAGGCTTCGCGAGCGGCGCGCGTGGCGCGCTGGCGAAGATCGCTTCTGCCATGCCGGCCGATAAACGCGCGGCACTCGAGCGGCTCGCAGTGTTCGCGCCGTCGTTCCATATCAAAGGGGATTTCTCGACGCAGCTCGACGCGCTGCATCGCGCGATCGACACGCGGCATGTGGTGGGGTTTGCTTATACCGATGCGAGTGGCGCGGCGAGCGAGCGGCGCGTGTGGCCGCTTGCGCTCGCGTATTGGGGCGCGCGCTGGACGCTGGGCGCATGGTGCGAGTTGCGCAGCGACTTTCGCAATTTCAGCCTGGAGAAGATGCAGAACCTTCAGATGCTCGAACAGTATCCGGATCAGGAAGGGAAGAGGTTGGCGGATTTGATGCGGCATGTGAATGCGAAGCCGCGGTAGAAAGGGACTAAAGGCGAATTCGCAGCCCCTCGCCTGGCAGGCCGCGAATCCACCACGCCGGTTTATTCCACCGCCTTCACCATATCCTCGATCACCTTCTTCGCATCCCCGAACACCATCATCGTCTTGTCCATGTAGAACAAATCGTTGTCGAGCCCGGCGTACCCCGCCGCCATCGACCGTTTGTTCACGATGACCGTGCGCGCCTTATACGCCTCGATAATCGGCATCCCCGCAATCACCGACTTCGGATCGGTCTTCGCGGCCGGGTTCACCACGTCGTTCGCGCCGAGCACCAGCACCACATCGACCTGACCGAACTCGCCGTTGATGTCGTCCATTTCGAACACCATGTCGTACGGCACTTCGGCTTCCGCGAGCAGCACATTCATGTGCCCCGGCATCCGTCCGGCCACCGGGTGAATCGCGTACTTCACATCGATACCCTTCTCGACCAGCTTGTCGGTCAACTCCTTCAACGCATGCTGCGCGCGCGCCACTGCGAGGCCATAACCCGGCACGATCACGACCGTCTCCGCATTGCCGAGCATGAACGACGCATCATCGGCCGAACCGGATTTCACTGGACGCTGTTCCGCCGACCCACCCGCCGCCGCCGCGCCCGCTTCGTTACCGAAGCCGCCGAGAATCACATTGAAGAACGAGCGGTTCATCGCGCGGCACATGATGTACGACAGAATCGCGCCCGACGACCCCACCAGCGAGCCCGCGATAATCAGCATCGGATTGTTCAGCGAGAAGCCGATGCCCGCCGCCGCCCAACCCGAATACGAGTTCAGCATCGACACGACCACCGGCATATCCGCGCCGCCGATCGGGATGATGATCAGCACGCCGAGCACGAACGCGATGAGCGTCATGATGATGAACGGCAACCACGACTGCGTGAGGAAGAAGATGACGCCGAAGCCGAGCATCGCGAGTGCGAGCATCAGGTTGATCAGATGCTGGCCGCCATACACAACCGGCGCGCCCTGAAACAACCGGAACTTGTATTTCCCCGAAAGCTTGCCGAACGCGATCACCGAACCGGAGAACGTAATCGCGCCGACGAACGTGCCGATAAACAACTCGACGCGATTGCCATACGGCAGGAAACCCGGCGTCATGTTGTCCGGATCGACGAGACCGAACGCCGACGGCTCCGACACCACCGCATACGCAATGCACACGGCGGCGAGACCGATCAGCGAGTGCATGGCCGCGACCAGTTCCGGCATCTTGGTCATCTCGACGCGCGCGGCGACGAACGCGCCGATCGCGCCGCCGATCACCAACGCGACCAGCAGCAGACCGAGCCCCAACCCGAGATTCGAGCCAAGCGCATTCGCCTGCTTGACGATCAGCGCGAGAGTCGTGACGATCGCGATCGCCATCCCGACCATGCCGAAGGTATTACCAATGCGCGCCGTCTTCGGATTCGACAGCCCCTTGAGCGCCTGAATGAAACAAACGGACGCAACCAGATAAAGCAGCGTGACGACGTTCAGACTCATTACGCGTTCTCCTTGGCCGTCTTGGCTGCAACGAGCTTCTTCGGCTCTTTCTTGCGGAACATCTCCAGCATTCGCCTCGTGACGAGAAAGCCGCCGAACACGTTGACCGCCGCGAGCCCGACGGCGAGCGTGCCGAAGAACTTGCCCGTATCGCCGACCGTCAAGCCAGCGGCGAGCATCGCGCCGACGATCACGATCGCCGAGATCGCATTGGTCACGGCCATCAGCGGCGTGTGCAGCGCGGGCGTGACGTTCCAGACGACGTGGTAGCCGACGTAGATCGCCAGCACGAAGATGATCAGGTTGATGACGGTGTGGTTGATGACTTCCATCGGTGTTCTCCTATGTCGACCGGAGTTAGCGCTTTAGCGCTTACTTCGGTCCCATGCAACTCGTTGCTAGGTCTTGCGCGTAACTTCGCCGTCGCGGGCCAGCAGCGTGGCCGCGACGATGTCGTCCGCGAGATCGATATTCAACGTGCCTTCCTTCGTGACGATCAGCTTCAGGAAGTCGAGCAGGTTGCGCGCGTAAAGAGACGACGCATCGGCAGGCACCATCGACGCCAGATTCGTATAGCCGACGATCTGCACGCCATGTTTGACGACCACCTGATCCGCGACGGTCAGCGGGCAGTTGCCGCCACGCTGGCCTTCGTACTCGGCGCCGCGTCCGGCGGCAAGGTCGACCAGCACGGAGCCGGGTTTCATCGCCTGCACGGTGTCGACCGAGATCAGCGTCGGCGCGGCGCGGCCCGGAATCAGCGCGGTGGAGATCACCACGTCGGCCTGCTTCGCGCGCTCATGAACTAAAGCTGACTGCCGCGCGAGCCACGACGGTGGCATCGGCCGCGCATAGCCGCCGACGCCTTGCGCGGCTTCGCGCTCTTCGTCGGTTTCATAAGGCACGTCGAGAAACTTGGCGCCGAGCGATTCGATCTGCTCCTTCACGGCCGGCCGCACGTCCGACGCTTCGATCACCGCACCCAGGCGCTTGGCGGTCGCGATCGCCTGCAAACCGGCGACGCCCGCGCCGAGAATCAGCACGCGCGCCGCTTTCACGGTGCCGGCGGCCGTCATCAGCATCGGCATGAAGCGCGGATAAAGCGTCGCCGCCAGCAACACCGCCTTATACCCGGCGATGTTCGCCTGCGACGACAGCACGTCGAGGCTCTGCGCGCGCGTGGTGCGCGGCGCGGCTTCCAGAGCGAACGCGGTCACGCCGGCCGCAGCCAGTTTGGCCGAGTTTTCGGCGTTAAACGGATCGAGCATGCCGACCAGCGTCGCGCCGCGCTTGAGCAGCGGCAGTTCGGCGTCGGTGGGAGACTGGACTTTGAGAACGAGGTCGGCGGCGAATGCCGTAGCGGCGTCGACGATTTCAGCGCCGGCGGCCGTAAAGGCTTCGTCAGGAAAGCTTGCGCCGGTACCGGCGCCGCTCTGGATCGTGACCCGGTGGCCCTGGGTCAC
Organism: Paraburkholderia sp. BCC1876; assembly: GCF_902833695.1. Lineage (NCBI taxonomy): Bacteria > Pseudomonadati > Pseudomonadota > Betaproteobacteria > Burkholderiales > Burkholderiaceae > Paraburkholderia > Paraburkholderia sp. BCC1876. The sequence goes on from NZ_CADFGI010000007.1 coordinate 374,888, forward strand.
ATACTTCTTGACCGTTTCGGGCGTCGCGGCGACGCGGGTTTCGTGCGCGCGCGTCTCGGCTGGCACTCCGATGTGCATCTTTGTTCCTCCTCGACTTCCTGTTTGACTGACGACAGTTCGGCCGACGAGGCACGCCGGCTTGCAAGTGCAACGGCTAACGCCCCACTTTAACCGAAACCGAAGCCGCGTCGAAATCGGGGACAATGCGGGGGCCTGTACGGATGCGGGCCGCATCGTGCCGCGACGCGCGGGCAGGGCCGCCGTCTTGCCGGCGCGACCCATTGCCACGACTGGACGCCGGTCGGCGACCCAGCCACTCCCCACCCGCTTCCCGGCAGCCCAGGCCCATAAACGGTAAAATGCGCACCCATGAATCCGGAATCCTGGCTGCCGCACGTCACCGTTGCGGCCATTGTCGAGCGTGACGGGCGGTTCCTGCTGGTCGAGGAACATACCGTCGACGGCCTGCGCCTGAACCAGCCCGCCGGCCATCTGGAGGCGGGAGAAACGCTGCTGGACGCGGTGATCCGCGAAACGCTCGAAGAAACCGCCCACCCGTTCGCGCCCGAGGCGCTGGTTGGCATGTACATGACGCATTTCGAGCGGCCCGGTAGCGAAGGCGTGACCTATCTGCGCTTCACCTACTGCGGCACGAGCGGCGAACCGGACCCGGCGCGCGCGCTCGACCCCGACATTGTCCGCACGCTGTGGATGAGCGCCGACGAATTGCGCGCGTGTCCCGAGCGGCATCGCACGCCGCTGGTCATGCAGTGCGTCGACGATTACCTCGCGGGCCGGCGTTTTCCGCTCGATTTCGTGTACACGCATTCGGTCGGGCAAAAACGGTAGCCGTCACGAGCGGCCGACCCACCATCCCATGAAGTCCCGCAGCACCCAGTGAGCATCTTATGAGCAAGCAGAAAGTCGTAGTAGGCATGTCGGGCGGCGTCGATTCGTCGGTTACCGCGTGGCTGCTGAAAGAACAGGGCTACGACGTGGTCGGCCTGTTCATGAAAAACTGGGAAGACGACGACGACAGCGAATACTGCTCGACGCGTCAGGACTGGATCGACGTGGTGTCGGTGGCGGATCTGATCGGCATCGACGTCGAAGCGGTCAACTTCGCCGCCGAATACAAAGACCGCGTGTTCGCCGAATTTCTGCGCGAATACTCGGCCGGCCGCACGCCGAATCCGGACGTGCTGTGCAATGCCGAAATCAAATTCAAGGCCTTCCTCGATCACGCCATGTCGCTTGGCGCGGAAACCATCGCGACCGGCCACTATGCCCGCGTGCGCGAGAACGACGGCCGCTTCGAACTGCTGAAAGCGTTCGACCATACGAAAGACCAGTCGTACTTTCTGCATCGGCTGAATCAGGCGCAATTGTCGAAGACGCTGTTTCCTTTGGGCGAGATTCCGAAGACCAAGGTCCGCGAAATCGCCGAACAGATCGCGCTGCCGAATGCGAAGAAGAAAGACTCGACCGGCATCTGCTTCATCGGCGAACGGCCGTTCCGCGACTTCCTGAACCGCTATCTGCCCACCCAACCCGGTCCGATGAAAACGACGGACGGCAAAGTGGTCGGCGAACACATCGGCCTCGCGTTCTACACGTTCGGGCAACGCAAGGGCATTGGTCTCGGCGGCAGCAAGGAAGGCAGCGGCGAACCCTGGTTCGTGGCCGGCAAGGACATTCCGTCGAACACGCTGTACGTCGCGCAAGGGCACGATCACTCGTGGCTGCTGAGCCATACGCTCAGCGCGGGCAATACGAGCTGGGTCGCGGGCGAGCCGCCGGCGGACGGCTTCGCGTGCGGCGCGAAGACCCGTTACCGGCAAGCGGACGCGGCCTGCACGTTCGGCAACGCAAATGTCGGGACCGGCCTGTTCGAGCTGAATTTCGCGGACGCGCAGTGGGCTGTCACACCGGGGCAATCCGCAGTGCTTTACGATGGCGACGTTTGCCTCGGCGGCGGCATCATCGAACATGCGGTGACCGGGCAGCCGGTGGCACGTCAGCCGCAGAAAGCGGCGCTGCTGAGTGCCCGCTGAGCGATGCGCTCAAACAGCCGCAGCTAGCTTCACCATAACAAGCAGTCGTTCGTTCCCTTTCGCGGCGGTTCCGCCTGCGCCGACAGCGTCGGCGATCCCGCCGTGACGATCCCCACTGCACTGGAGTCCCCATGTTTTCTCGACGTTATCTGGCCATGTGGTGCGCAGTCGTGCTGCTCGCCGTCTGCGCGGCGCTCGGCGCGGCGCAACACATTTCGTGGTTCTGGCTGGTCGTGCCGCTGGCGCTCGTCGCGCTCGGCCTGTTCGACCTGACGCAGCAGCGTCACGCGATTCTGCGCAACTATCCGCTGTGGGGGCATTTCCGCTTCCTGTTCGAATTCATCCGCCCGGAAATCCGTCAGTATTTCGTCGAAGACGATACCGACGAAAAACCGTTCTCGCGGGCCCAGCGCAGCATCGTCTATCAGCGCGCGAAGAACGACGTGGATAGCCGCCCGTACGGCACCGAACTCGACGTCAAAGCGGTCGCGCACGAATGGATCAGCCACTCGCTCGCGCCCACCACGCTCGAGAATCACGACTTCCGCGTCGTGGTCGGACCGGACCGCGCGAAACCGTATTCGATGTCGATCTTCAACGTCTCGGCGATGAGCTTCGGCTCGCTGTCGGCGAACGCGATCATGGCGCTGAACCTCGGTGCGAAGAAAGGCAACTTCGCGCACGACACCGGCGAAGGCTCCATGTCGAAGTATCACCGCGAGCACGGCGGCGACATCATCTGGGAAATCGCGTCGGGCTACTTCGGCTGCCGTAACGACGACGGCACGTTCAGCGCGGAGAAATTCGCGAAGCAGGCCGCCGAGCCGCAAGTGAAGATGATCGAGGTGAAGCTCTCGCAAGGTGCGAAACCGGGGCACGGCGGCGTGCTGCCGGCCGCCAAGATCACACCGGAAATTGCCGAGACGCGTGGTGTTCCGATGGGCCGCGACTGCATCTCGCCGGCCACGCACTCGGAGTTTTCGACGCCGCGCGGGCTGCTCGAATTCGTGGACCGTTTGCGCACGCTGTCGGGCGGCAAGCCGACCGGATTCAAGCTGTGCATTGGACACCCGTGGGAATTTTTCGGCATTGCGAAGGCAATGCTGGAAACAGGCATTTTGCCGGACTTCATCGTTGTGGACGGCGCGGAAGGCGGCACCGGCGCGGCGCCGCTGGAGTTCACCGATCACGTCGGCGTGCCGCTGCAGGAAGGCTTGCTGCTGGTCCATAACACGCTGGTCGGGATCGGCTTGCGGCAGCGCATTCGCCTCGGCGCGAGCGGCAAGATGATCACTGCGTTCGACATTACGCGCACGCTGGCGATCGGCGCGGACTGGGTGAATGCGGCGCGCGGCTTCATGTTCGCGGTGGGCTGCATTCAGGCGCAAACCTGCCACACGGGCCGCTGCCCGACCGGCGTCGCGACGCAGGACCCGGTGCGTCAACGCGCGCTGGTCGTGCCGGACAAGGCCGATCGCGTGTTCAACTTCCATCACAACACGCTGCACGCGCTGAAGGAAATCATTCAGGCCGCGGGGTTGAAGCATCCGGCGGAACTGCGCGCGCATCACATCGTGCGGCGTGTGTCGTCGCATGAGGTGCGGCTGATGTCGGATCTGCTGAAGTATCTGGAACCGAACGATCTGGTCAACGGCAATTACCGTTACTCGCTGTTCGAGAAATACTGGCCGGTGGCGCAGAGCGATTCGTTCTCGCCGAAGGTGGAGTTGGCGGCGACGTGAGCACGATGCGGAGCCGATTGCCCCAAGGCATGCGCATGACAACCGGCTGACCGACCACCCGCGTCGTAACGATAAAGGACCGCCCGAAGCGGTCCTTTATCATTTGAAGAGTGCCGCCAGTCCCGTCCGACCCCGCAAAACGGACACCCCCCTCCCTTTCCGTTAAAATCTACGGTTTAGCACTTCGCTCCACGGCCACCTCGCGCGCTCCGGCGTTTGCGGCGCGGCCTCATGCCCGAAAGGCACTTCATGCTCACGTTTCAGCAAATCATCCTGACAATGCAGTCCTACTGGGACAAGCAGGGTTGCGCGTTGCTCCAGCCGATCGACATGGAAGTCGGCGCGGGCACGTCCCACGTTCATACGTTCCTGCGCGCGATCGGCCCCGAACCGTGGCGAGCCGCCTACGTGCAACCGTCGCGCCGTCCGAAAGACGGCCGTTACGGCCAGAACCCAAACCGTCTGCAGCATTACTACCAGTACCAGGTGGTGCTCAAGCCGGCGCCGGAAAACATCCTCGACCTGTACCTCGGCTCGCTCGAAGCGCTCGGCTTCGACCTGAAGCAGAACGACGTGCGCTTCGTCGAAGACGACTGGGAAAATCCCACGCTCGGCGCGTGGGGCCTCGGCTGGGAAGTGTGGCTGAACGGCATGGAAGTGACCCAGTTCACCTACTTCCAGCAAGTGGGCGGTCTGGATTGCAAGCCGGTGCTCGGCGAAATCACTTACGGTCTCGAACGTCTCGCCATGTATCTGCAGAAGGTCGAGAACATCTACGACCTGGTCTGGACCGAGTGGGAAGAACAAGGCCCGAACGGCCCGGAAATTCGTCGCCTCACGTACGGCGACGTGTATCACCAGAACGAAGTTGAACAGTCCGCCTACAACTTCGAGCACGCGAACGTCGAGCTGCTGTTCTCGATCTTCAACAGCTACGAAGCGGAAGCCAAGCGCATGATGGAAGCGCAGATCGCGCTGCCCGCTTATGAGCTGGTGCTGAAGGCCGGCCACACGTTCAACCTGCTCGACGCGCGTGGCGCGATTTCGGTCACGGAACGCGCGGCCTACATCGGCCGTATCCGTACGCTGTCGAAGCTGGTCGCACAGGCTTACTACGATTCGCGCGGAAAGCTCGGCTTCCCGATGCTCGGCAATCCGGTGCACGGCGTGCCCGGCCTCACGACCGACGAGCAGGACGCCGCGATGCCCGCGTGGGCGCCGCCGCTGAAAGTCGAACGCAAGATCGATCCGGACTGACGAGAACACCCAGACATGACTCAACCCCACCAAGCTACCCTGCTCGTCGAACTGCTGACCGAAGAACTGCCGCCGAAAGCGCTCGCGCGTCTCGGCGACGCGTTCGCCGAAGGCATTGCGCAGCGCCTCGCGGCGCGCGACCTGATCGAAGGCGAACTGTCGTTCGAACGTTATGCGACGCCGCGCCGCCTCGCCGTCACGATCAAGAACGTGCGCGCCGTCGCGCCGGAAAAACAGGTGCGCGAAAAAGTGCTGCCGGTGTCCGTCGCCTTGGACAAAGACGGTCAGCCCACCGCGCCGCTCGCGAAGAAACTCGCGGCGCTCGGCTTCCCCGATTTCTCGGTGAGCGATCTCGAACGCGCACAGGACGGCAAGGCCGAAGCATTTTTCCTGCGCTATGCCGCGCCGGGCGCAACGCTCGCCGACGGCCTGCAAGCCGCGCTGGACGAAGCGCTAGCCGTGTCGAAGTTGCCGATTCCGAAGGTCATGACGTATCAGCGTCCGGACGGCACGAACATTCAGTTCGTGCGGCCCGCACAGCGTCTCACGGTCCTGCACGGCGATCAGGTTGTGCCGGTCAGCGCGCTCGGCATCGACGCCGACGACACCACGCTCGGCCATCGCTTCCTGTCCGAAGGTTTCGTACAGATCCAGCACGCCGATTCGTACGCTGACACGCTGTTGCACAAAGCCCATGTGGTCGCGAACTTCGCCGACCGCAAGGCGACCATCCGCACGCATCTGCTCGCGCAAGCCGACGGCGACCAGGTGGTGATGCCGGATTCGCTGCTGGACGAAGTGACGTCGCTGGTCGAATGGCCAGTGGTGTACGCCTGCAAGTTCGAGGACGAATTCCTGCAAGTGCCGCAGGAATGCCTGATCCTCACCATGCAGACCAACCAGAAATATTTCGCGCTGACCGATGCGAACGGCAAGCTGCGTTCGCGCTTCCTGATCGTGTCGAACATCGAAACGGCTACGCCGGGCGATATCATCGAAGGCAACGAGCGCGTGGTGCGTCCGCGTCTGGCCGACGCGAAGTTCTTCTTCGAGCAGGACAAGAAGAAACCGCTCGCGGATCGCGTGCCGCTGCTCGCGAACGTCGTGTATCACAACAAGCTGGGCTCGGCGCTGCAACGCGTCGAACGTGTGGAAGGCCTGGCCGGTGCGATTGCCGCGCTGACCGGCGCCGACATCGCGCTCGCACAGCGTGCCGCGCGTCTGGCCAAGGCTGACCTGATCACCGACATGGTCGGCGAATTCCCCGAGCTGCAAGGCACGATGGGCACGTACTACGCGCGTCACGACGGCGAGCCGGAAGAAGTCGCGCTCGCATGCTCGGAACACTATCAGCCGCGTTTCTCCGGCGACGCGTTGCCCGCCACCGCGACCGGCACCGTCGTCGCGCTGGCCGACAAGCTCGAAACGCTGGTCGGCATCTGGGGTATCGGCCTGCAACCCACCGGCGAGAAAGACCCGTTCGCGCTGCGCCGTCACGCGCTCGGCGTGCTGCGCATTCTGGTCGAGAAGCAACTGCCGGTCGACTTCGTCGAATTGCTACGCGCCGCTTATGCGCAATTCGCCGCGGTGCCGAACGTCGCCGATTCGACGCAAGCCATTTACGAGTTCGGCATGGACCGCCTGCGCGGTCTGCTGCGTGAACGCGGCTACGCGCCGGGCGAAATCGACGCGGTGCTGGCGCTGAATCCCACGCGCCTCGACGACATCGTCGCGCGTCTGGACGCGGTGCGCGAGTTCGCGTTGCTGCCGGAAGCGGCTTCGCTCGCGGCGGCTAACAAGCGTATTTCGAACATCCTGAAGAAGTCGGATGGCGTGGCCACTACCGGCGGCGTGCAGGTCACACTGCTCGTCGAGGCGGCGGAAAAGGCCCTGCATGCGCAGCTCGAGCAGGTCGCGCCGCGCGTGCAATCGCAACTCGCCGCACGCGACTACACGGGCGCGCTGACCGCGCTTGCCGCGTTGCGCGAACCAGTGGACACGTTCTTCAACGACGTGATGGTCAACGCCGAAGATCCGGCGTTGCGCGCCAACCGTCTGGCCTTGCTCGGCGCACTGCATCAGCAGATGAATTGCGTCGCCGACATTTCCCGACTCGCTGCCTGAGCCCCGCGCCATGCCGACCAAAAAAGTGGTGATCCTGGACCGCGACGGCGTGATCAACGTCGACTCCGACGCGTTCATCAAGTCGCCGGACGAATGGGTGCCGCTGCCCGGTTCGCTCGAAGCGATCGCGCGGCTGAACCAGGCCGGTTATCGCGTGGCGATCGCCACCAACCAGTCAGGCATTGGCCGCGGTCTGTTCGATATGAACGCGCTCAACGCGATGCATCTCAAGATGCATCGCCTGGCGGCGGCGGTCGGCGGGCGCATCGACGCGGTGTTCTTCTGCCCGCACACGGCGGAAGATCATTGCGAGTGCCGCAAGCCGAAGCCCGGCATGCTGAAGATGATCGCCGAGCGCTTCGAGGTCGATCCGCCGCACACGCCCGTGGTGGGCGATGCGATGCGCGATCTGCAAGCGGGCGCGGCGCTCGGTCATCCAACCCATCTGGTGCTGACCGGCAAGGGCCGCAAAACGCTCGCAGCCGGCGGCCTGCCCGAAGGCACGCGCGTGCATGACGACCTGCGCGCCTTCGCACTCGACTTCCTCGCCGACGCTCAAGAGTGACGCGCGCCATGCGCGTCCCCAACCCTCACCGACCACGCCGATGCGCTTCATTCGTTCTCTGCTGCTGCTGATCTACCTCGTTCTGTACACGGTGCCGTACGCGTGCGCGTGCTTCATCGCGTTTCCGTTCATGCGCGCCGACAAGCGCTACTGGATGGCCGCGGGCTGGTGCAAGTCGACCCTGCACGTGGCGCGCTGGCTCAACGGCATTCGCTACAACATAGAAGGCTTCGAGAACCTGCCCAACGGTCCCGCCGTGCTGTTGTCCAAGCATCAATCGGCGTGGGAAACGGTGGCGTTTCCGGCGCTGATGCCGCGGCCGCTGTGCTACGTGTTCAAGCGCGAACTGCTGTACGTGCCGTTCTTCGGCTGGGCGCTCGGTTTGCTGAAGATGGTTCATATCGATCGCAAGGAAGGCAAGTACGCGTTCGAGTCCGTCATCAAGCAAGGCAAGGCACGCATGGCCGAAGGCGCGTGGGTCATCATGTTTCCGGAAGGCACACGCACGCGCAGCGGCACGCAAGGCAAATACAAAACCGGTGGCGCGCGCTTCGCGGTCGCGACCGGCGCACCGGTCGTACCGATCGCGCATAACGCCGGACGACTGTGGCCGCGCAACTCGTTTCTTAAATATGCGGGTATAGTCACAGTGTCGATCGGCAAGCCGATCGACACGACGGGGCTCACGCCCGAAGAAGTGAACGCGCGCGTCGAACAGTGGATCGAAACTGAAATGCGTCGCATCGATCCTACCGCGTACAGCGCGACGGAAAGCCGTTCCGCCGCCGCACCAATCTGACGCGCCCACGCCCTCGAAGGCGTATTAGCGCGAAGCCGAAACCGATGCAGAAGTCTCCTACGTCGCAGCCCGCTGCGGCGCTCGATAACCGGCAACTCGATCTCCCGCTCTTCGCCGAGCCGGGGTCGACGTCGTCGTCCCCTTCACCTTCCGCGCCTTCTTCCGGTTCTGCCGGGAGTGCGTCGGGCACGCCGCAAACCGCCGGACTGCTCGCGCCAGATGGCAGCAAATTGCGCAGCCTCGTCGTCGGTTCACGCACGCTGCATTACGCGCTCAAGCGTTCGGCACGCCGCTCGATCGGCTTTGCGATCGACAGCACGGGTCTGACGATCACCGCACCGCGTTGGGTCACGCTCGCCGATATCGAAACCGCGATCACCGAAAAGCAGCGCTGGATTTTCGCGAAGCTGATCGAATGGCAAACGCGTGTCGAACAGCGTGCGTTGCCGAAGGTCGATTGGAAAGACGGAGCCGAAGTGCCGTATCTCGGCCGGCCGGTGCGCGTGATACTCGGCTCGCCGCAAGGCACGCTTCAGTTCAGCGCGAGCGATTCGGCGTTGCAAGTGCCGCTGCCGTTGCAGGCCGATCCGCAACAGATCAAGGACCGCGTGCAAGGCTGGCTGCAAGGCGAAGCGAAGCGCCTGTTCGGTGAGCGTCTCGCGATTTATTCGGAGAAGCTGGGCGTCAGCTATCGCACGTATGCGCTGTCTTCAGCGGCGACGCGCTGGGGCAGTTGTTCGAGCGACGGCAAGATTCGCCTGAACTGGCGGCTGATTCACTTTCCGCTGTCCATCATCGACTATGTCGTCGCGCACGAGCTCGCGCATTTGCGTGAGATGAATCACAGCCCGCGCTTCTGGCAAACGGTGGAATCGATTTTTCCGGAATTCCGCGAGGCACGGCAGACGCTGAAGTCGCATCCGCCGGAATTGTTGCCTACGTTGTAGCGAGACTTTTTTAGACGGCTTGCGAGCTTGAGACGAAAACGGCGCTTCATCATGAAGCGCCGTTTTTTCTTTTGAGCCGCCAGGACGAACGCTGGCTCACTCCGTGCAGAAGGTTTCCTGCAGATGACGCCACATCACCTTGCCGTGCGCGTCGAGTTCCATCACCGCCGTGGAGCGCCGCACGTTCGCGTTGCCCGCACCGTCGCGCTGATACTCGCGGTATTTCACCACCGCGCCCGACGCATAGTCGGCGACGATCTCCATGTCGCGGATCGTGATTTGCGAGCCCGGACGCGCGCCGCGCAGCTTCGCGAATACTTCTTGCGTGCCGGCGTAATCGAGCGCATTGCCGGACGTCATGACCAGCGTGAATTGCGGCGTGAAGCGCGCCATGATTCGCTGCAGCGCGCCTTCGTCCGCCGAGCCGTCGAACAGCGCCGCGATTTCGACGTGGATCTCGTCGAGTTCTTTGAAGTAGGGATTGCTGTTATTCATTGTGGAATCTCGTCCTGCCGTCGACGTTATTTCTTCTTCTGAATGAACTCGATCTTGTAGCCGTCCGGATCCGTGACGAACGCGATCACCGTAGTGCCGTGTTTCATCGGGCCGGCTTCGCGCACGACCGTGCCGCCTTGCGCCTTGATTTTGTCGCACGCGGCGTAGGCGTCGTCGACTTCGACGGCGAGGTGCCCGAAGCCGCTGCCGAGGTCGTACGACGGCGTGTCCCAGTTGTGCGTGAGTTCGAGGACCGTGCCGTCGCGTTCGTCCGTGTAGCCGACGAACGCCAGCGTGAATTTGCCGTCCGGATAATCGTCGCGGCGCAGCAGTTTCATGCCGAGCATCTCGGTGTAGAAGGCGATCGAACGATCCAGGTCGCCGACCCGAAGCATGGTGTGAAGCAGGCGCATGGTGCACTCCCTGTTGGGTGATAAAACGAGACCGTCAATGTACCCGGAATCACGCTGCGCTGCAGCGCGCGGATCAGGCGCGGCGGGCTCATTGGCATACTCACTGGCGTGCTCAACGAGGTCCTCGCACAGGTTGACTATTTTCATCTGACAATCCATTCTTCCTGAACCGTCCGGACGCAAAAATCGAGGGGACGGCTCAGGAACGGGCGGACCAGCAGGAAAGAATCAGGCCTGTTCGACAGGAGGATCGTCCTATGTGTCGTCCGGGCTACCGGCTCGCGCCGGCTCGTCTGCTCGAAGCGCTGTCGTCCACCATCGGGCTCGCCATTCTGCTGCCTTGCGACCCCGCGTTCGCGGCTTGCGACAACGTCAATCCGGTCGGCGGACAAACCGTCACCTGCACCGGCAGCATGCCGAATCCGTCTACTACGAGTGTCACTGCCGCAGCGGGCAGCACCAACGTCACGGTCAACGTGCAGACCGGCGCGGAACTCGATATCAATGGCAACAATGTCATTCTCGTGCGCGACGGCAGCACCGTGACCAATCTCGGCACGTTGAACGGCAGCGGCGATACCTTTGATGCAATGTCCGCGCATGGCGCGAGCGGCGGCTCAGGTCAGAACGTGCTGGTCAACCGCGGCAGCATCACGACGAGCGGCGTCGAGTCGGAGGGCATGTACAACGATGCCGCCGCGGTCACGATGTTGAACGACACCACCGGCGTGATCCGCACGAGCGGCGATGAATCGGCAGCGATGCACGATTTCCAGAGTCCCGGCGGCGGCACCTTGGCCAACAACGGCACGCTCGCTACCACCGGCGCCAGTTCACCCGGCATGGCCGCGTTGACGAACAACGACACGCTCGTCAATAACGGCACGATCACGACCACCGGCGCGGGATCGTATGGCATACGGACGAACGGCAATGCGGTCGGCGGTCCCGGCAACAACGTGATCGTCAACCACGGCACGATCGACGTTTCCGGCGCGGACGCTCATGGCATCGTGTCGTCGGATACGGCGCCGGGCGTCGTCACGAATACCGGCTCGATCACCGCACATGGCGTGGGGGGCGCCGGCGCGATCTTCTCCGGCAACGTCACGCTGAACAACGCGGCCGGCGCGAGCATCGTCAGCCAGCAAGCCAACGCGATCGTCGCCAATGGCGGCGGCACGTTCAACAACGCCGGCACGATCTCCGGCGCGATCAACGCGATCGCTTTCGCGAATGCCGGTGCGACGATCAACAACAGCGGTTCGATCGTCGCGGCGACGAGTCAGGCGATCAGTTCCATCGGCACGTTCAATATCGTCATCAACAACACCGGCACCATCGCGGGCGGCAACGGCCGCGCGATCTGGACCGACAGCGGCAACGACACGTTCAACTGGAGCGGCGGCACCGTCACGGGCTTCGTGCGCTTCAGCGCAGGCGACGACACCGCCACGCTCACCAACCTCACTGACGCGAATCTGAGCGGCGTGCCGAGCTTCGACGGCGGCCCCGGCAACGATCTGCTGACGTTCGATCGCACGTCCGCGAGCGGCGTGAGCCGCTTTATCGATTGGGAAACGGTCGATGTGATCAACGGCAGCCAGTTGACGCTGGACAGTCAGGGACTCACGCTCGGCGATAGCGGCACGCTGACCGGCACGCTCAACGTCGACGCGACCAGCACCTTGTTCGCGGGCGGGCTGGCGAGCGCGGTGACGATTGCGCCGGCGGTCGCCGGACAACTCGTCACGGTGACCAATACGGGCACGTTCGATCTGACCAACGGCGGCGCGAATACGCAGGCCGTGCTGGTGATCGATGGCAACTACACCGGGCTCAATGGACGGCTGCTGCTGCAAAGCGTGCTCGGCGGCGACGGTTCACCGAGCGGCAAGCTGGTGATCGCGCAGGGGGTGGCGTCGGGGAGTACGACGCTGGGCGTGACTAACGTGGGCGGCAACGGCGGCGCCACGCTCACTGATGGGATTCTCGTGGTGCAGGCCACCAATGGGGCGACGACGACCGCTAGCGCGTTCACGTTGCCGCGACCGTTGATGGCCGGCGCTTATACGTACTACCTGTTCAAAGGCGGAGTGAGTGCGGGGACAGGGGATAACTGGTATTTGCGTTCGAGTCTGGCGGCGGCGCCGACTCCAACGCCAACGCCAACGCCAACTCCAACACCCACACCCACGCCCGAGTCCGCCGCCGGCCCAATCGCAGCGCCTGGCACACCAGCCCTACCCGCCCCACCGCCCGCAGGCGCCGCCCCCACACCGCTCTATCGAATGGAAGTCCCCGTCTACGCAGCAGTCCCCGTGCTCACGCGCGAACTTGGCATCGCGCAGATCGGCACCTTCCACGACCGCCAGGGCGAACAGTCAATGCTCGACGAAAGCGGCCCGCTGCCCGCCGCATGGGCACGCGTCTGGGGCGAGCACACATCGCAAACCAGCAGCGGCGGCGCAAGCCCGGATTTCAGCGGCACGATCAGCGGCGTGCAGGTCGGCCACGATCTCTACGCCGATCGCAGCGCGAGCGGTCATCGCAACCACTACGGTTTTTTCCTGGGCTTCGCTCGTGCGCAAGGCGATGTGAACGGCTTCGCGCTCGGCTTTCCCGATCTGTCGGCCGGGCATCTGGCGATCAACGCGTACAGCGTCGGCGCGTACTGGACGCACATCGGTCCGGGCGGCTGGTACACCGATGCAGTCGCCATGGGCAGCGCGCTGACGCTCGATCCGATGTCGAATCAGGGCCTCGGCGCGAGCACCCATGGTCACGCGATCACGACGTCGCTCGAAGCCGGTCTGCCGATTCCGTTGCGTGCGAATCTGAGCCTCGAACCGCAGATGCAATTGATCTGGCAGCATGCATCGATCGACGATCTCAACGACGGCGTTTCGAGCGTCTCGTTTCACTCGGCCAATGGCTTCGTGGGACGACTCGGCTTGCGTCTGCAAGGCGCGTTCGAAGGCGCTGGCGTGCAATGGCAACCGTATTTGCGGGCGAATTTGTGGCGCTATTTCAATGGCACCGACAGCGTGACTTACGCGGGCAGCACGGTGATTCCGTCGAATGTCGCGGCGACGGCGGCTCAATTCGGCATGGGGGTCGTCGCGCATCTGAGCGCGCGCAGCAGCGTGTTCGCGACCGCGAGTTACACGACCAATGTGAATGGCGAGCACCGCAGCAGCGTCGAGGGCAATCTAGGGGTGCGCTGGAGTTGGTGACTCCGGGCGGCCCGTTCCGAATCAGCGCAATCCGAACCGCCCATTTCAAAACTGATGCCGGATCCCCGCCATCAACCCGATCTGCGTGCCCTTCTGCGCGAGCCCGATACTGTTCACCCCTTGCAGTTGCGCGCCGATCAGATCGCCGCGATAGATCGCGTAATCGCCTTCCAGATAGACGTCCGTGCGCTTCGACAGGTTGTAGTCCGCGACCAGTTGATATTGCCAGGCCGATCCGTCCTGCGCATGCGTCTTGCCGTCCTGCAGCGTGCGCCAGACGTTGGCGGCGAAGTGCCACACGTTGCCGACCTGCTGCGTGATGCCGCCCATAATCATGCGACGCCGCGAAAAGTCCGTGTATTTGAGCGCCGTCAGTTCGGGCGCGGTGAACGGCCCGTTGGCGAAATTGGAAAACCCCGCATCGTTCTGATTGACGATATAGCCCGCCGAAAAGCGCGTCAGATTCCACGTGTACGAACCGCCGAAGGTCCAATCTTTCGCGGCCGCGCCGTTGACCGAATCCTTCGACTCTTCGTACGCCGCGCCGACGCTGAACGGACCGCCTGCCGGCCCATACGCGGCGGCCGCGCCGATCTGACTGCCGTTCGAATTGCCCGCGTTACCGCCGAATGCGTAGCCTGCCGCGAACGTGAAACCGTTGTATCTCGCCTGATACTGCACCTGATTGCTGGTCCAGATGCCGCCGGTCATCGTCACTTCGGGCTGGAAGCTGAAATCGTAGGGGATCCAGGAATTGCTGCCGTAACCGCCGACGGTAATCCCCTCGATCATCACGTTGTATTGCCGCCCGATGATCACCTGCCCGTACGACGCCGAGCGCACGCCGATCTGCGCTTCGTTGAAAAACGGCAAGGTGGGATCGCTTTGACCGGTGTTGATATAGATGCGGTTTTCGAGCTTGAAAAACGTCGACCAGCCGCCGCCGAGATCTTCAACGCCCTTCAAACCCCAGCGACTCTGCGTCATGCCGCCGTTGCCCAATCCGAGCGATGAATCCCCGGCCGTGTTCGCATGCGTCAGATAGCGCACGCTTTCGTCGACCACGCCGTACAGCGTCACGCCAGATTGCGCCTGCGCGATCTGACAGCCGAATGACGCGATGGCCGCGGGCACCAGGGCCGCCGTCCACCTGCTTACGTTTTTCATACCGTCTCCTCGTACAGATTCCGCTTTGCGCGGATGAGACTCTTCTGCTTTGGCCGGCGCGAATCGACTGGTGCGCGACGGGTGCGCGGCGATTCAGTCGATGCGGCCCGTACGAAAATCCTGACGAAACGCTTGTGGTCGAACCTTAGCGCGAAACGGCAACGGCAAGAAATTAGTCTGACGTGAGCGCGGCGGAGTGTTGTTAAGACAGCAAAATGCTTGCGGGATGTAAGAAGCACGCGTAGGCGGTGGGGTCATGGGCAGGCGGAAGCAGTGGGTTTGCTATCGTATGATCTGAATTCAGCCCGGCTTCGCGCTGAATTCGCCGCCCGGCGCTCGCGGCTTATCCGTTCGGCTAGCCATTCGGCCGACTATCGCGATGCCCGCCGAGATCCGATACTGACCGGCCTTCTCCCCGTCTTGTCCTCACCAGTCCGAAATCGCCCATGAGCACTACCGCCTTGCCCGCGCGCCGCGCCCCCGACAGCTTCGCGATCCTGCTCATGATCGGCTTGTGCGCGATCTGGGGACTCCAGCAGGTTGCCATTAAAAGCACGAATTCAGCGGTGCCGCCGGTCTTCCAGGCGGGTTTGCGTTCGCTGGTCGCGTCATTGCTGGTGTGGGGCTGGGCGCGCTCGCGCGGCACGCCGCTGTTTCGCGACGACGGCACGCTGAGCGCGGGCCTGCTCGCCGGCGTGCTGTTCGCCGCCGAATTCGTGTGTATTTTCCTGGGTCTGACGCTGACCAGCGCGTCGCGCATGGCGGTGTTTCTGTACACCGCGCCGTGCTTCACCGCGCTCGGCCTGCACTGGTTCGTGGAAGGCGAGCGGATGCGGCGGATTCAGTGGTTCGGTATTTTCGTGGCGTTCGCCGGCATGGCGCTGGCGTTCGCGGACGGCTTCCTGCACAGCCACGCCGCACAAGCCTCAACGCTGAAGGGTATGGCCGGCGACGCGCTCGGCGTGCTGGCCGGTATTGCCTGGGCCGCGACCACGGTGGTGGTGCGCGCCACGCGTCTCGCTCAATCGAGCGCCAGCAAGACGCTGTTCTATCAATTGGCGGTGTCCGCGGTGGTGTTGCTCGCGCTGGCGGTCGGGCTCGGGCAGGCGCACGTCGAAACCGTCACGCCGCTCGCGCTGATGAGCCTCGCCTATCAGGCCGTGGTCGTCGCGTTCGTCAGCTATCTGGTGTGGTTCTGGCTGTTGACGCGCTATATCGCGTCGCGCCTGTCGGTGTTTTCGTTTCTCACGCCGCTGTTCGGCGTGAGCTTCGGCGTGCTGCTGCTCGGTGAGTCGTTCAGCCTGCGCTTCCTGATGGCCGCGGCGCTGGTGCTGGTGGGTATCGCGCTGGTCAATGCGCCAGCGCGACGGGTGACGTAACGAGGTAGACCTGAGCTCGCTAGCGTGCCGCGACGGTTCAGGAGGCGTCGCCGTCGCTCGCCGCTGCACGCTGCGACGGCCTGGCCGCCGCGACGATCTGCGCCACGCGCACGTATTCGGCAACCGACACGTCTTCGGCGCGACGTTGCAGGTCGAAGCCGAGCGCCTCGAAGTCCACTGAATCGCGAAACGCGGCCAGCGTATTGCGCAACATCTTGCGGCGCTGCGAGAACGCCGCCGTCACCACTTCGCCGAGCACGCGCTGGTCGACCGGCGTCAGCTCCTTCTGCTCGTACGGAATCATCCGCACGATCGCCGAATCCACCTTGGGTGGCGGATTGAACGACTCGGGCGGCACGTCGAGCTGCTTGTCGATCACGTAGCGATACTGCAGCATCACCGAGAGACGGCTGAATGCTTTCGTGCCCGGCTCGGCCACCATCCGCTCGACCACCTCGTTCTGCAGCATGAAGTGCTGATCGATCACGCAAGGCGCGAACGAGGTCAGATGAAACAGTAGCGGGCTCGAAATGTTGTACGGCAGATTGCCGACAATCCGCAGCGACGCTTTTTCACCCGGCGCGGCCAGCGAACCGAAGTCGAACGCGAGCGCGTCGCCCGCGTGCAGTTCGAGCAGATCGCCGAATTTCATCTTCAGACGGCCGATCAGATCGCGGTCCAGTTCGACGGCGTGCAACGGCGCTTCCGGCGTGGCCAGACGCTCGATCAGCGGCTCGGTGAGCGCGCCGAGGCCCGGCCCGATTTCGACCATGCGCTCGCCGCGTCGCGGCTGGATGACGTCGACGATCGAATCGATCACGCCCATGTCGACCAGAAAGTTCTGACCGAAACGCTTGCGCGCGATATGACCTTGGTGCCGGCCCTGTTGCTGTCTGCTGGTGGACATCGAAGAAACGCTAAAGAAAGAGAACTGCTTGAAGAAAAGGAACTGGCGCGAATCGCGCCAGCCTCAGGCAACACCGCAGGCGCGCGGCGAGTCGTGCAACCATTGCGCGGCCAGCCGCGCAATGACGCCGAATCAGCCCGCGCGGCGGTGCTGCGCCATCGACACCGCCGTGTCGATCGCGGCGATCAGGCTGCCCGCGTCGGCGCGGCCGGTGCCGGCCAGATCCAGCGCGGTGCCGTGATCGACCGAGGTGCGGATAATCGGCAAGCCGAGCGTGATATTGATGCCTTCGCCGAATGTAGCGTATTTCAGCACCGGCAGGCCCTGATCGTGGAACATGGCCAGCACGCAGTCGGCCTGCTCCAGATAACGCGGCTGAAACAGCGTGTCGGCCGGATACGGACCGGGCGCGTCGATGCCCTGCTCGTTCGCGAGTTTCAGCGCCGGCGTGATGACCTCGATTTCCTCGCGACCCAGGTAGCCGTTTTCGCCCGCATGCGGGTTCAGCCCCGTCACGAGAATACGCGGCGCCGGCAAGCCGAAGTGATGCCGCAGATCGTGATCGATAATGCGCAGCGTCTCGACAATACCGTCGACGGACAAGGCTGCAGACACGTCCTTGAGCGGCAGATGCGTGGTCGCGAGCGCGACGCGCAGCGGACGCTTGCCGGAGCCGGCCAGCATCATCACCACGCGCGGCGTGTGAGTGCGCTCGGCCAGATATTCGGTGTGGCCGGTGAACGGCACACCGGCGTCGTTGATGGTGCTTTTTTGCAGCGGCGCCGTGACGATCGCGTCGAAGGCGCCGGCTACCGCGCCGTCGATCGCGCTGTCGAGCAGGTCGAGCACGTAGCGGCCGTTGGCCGCGTCCAGCTTGCCTGCCTGCACCGGCACGCCGAGCGGCTGGTGCTGCATACGCACGCGTTTGCCGTCAGCCAGCAACGCGTTCCAGTCGACGCCCACGGCGTGCGCGCGTTCGGCGAGCAACGCCGCGTCGCCCAGCACGGTGAACTGTGCGCCGGGCCAGTGGGTCGCCGCGCCGGCGAGAGCCTGCGCGGTCAGTTCAGGGCCGACGCCGGCCGGTTCGCCGGTCGTGATCGCGATCTGCAACGGCAAGCCGGCGGACTGGGCGGCGTTTGTCATGACGATTACTGCACGCTCGCCAGCGTGGGCTTCACTTCCACATACGCGGTGTCGCGCAGTTCACGCAGCCAGTCGGCGTAAGCCTGTTCGGCCTTGCGCTGACCGATGGCCTGGCGCGCCAGATCCATCTGTTGCGCGACCGAGCCTTCGGCGTCGCGGCGGCCCAGCACCTGGATCAGGTGATAGCCGTACTCGCTGCGCACCGGGTCGCTGATCTGACCGTCCTGCAGGTTGTTCATTGCGCGCTCGAATTCCGGCACCGTCTCGCCCGGGCTGATCCAGCCGAGGTCGCCGCCTTGCGACGACGAACCGTCTTGCGAGTAGGTGTGCGCGAACTTCGCGAAGTCGCCGCCCGCGGCGATCTGGTTCTTGATTTCGAGCAGCTTCTGGCGCGCTTGCGGCTCCGACATACCGTCACCGACGCGCAGCAGAATGTGGCGCACATGCGTCTGCACCAGCTTCGGCGCATCCGAGCTCGAGCCCTGACCGGCGCGGCGATCGACCAGGCGCACGACTTCGAAACCGTCGCTGGTGCGGATCACGTCCGGATTGATTTCGCCCGGGCGCAGCGTGGAAGCGGCCTTCGCGAACTCAGGCGGCAGCTTCGAAGGCTGCTGGTAACCGGTATCGCCGCCTTTGGACGCGTCCGGCGCTTGCGAATTGGCCTTCGCGAGCTTTTCGAAGTTGGCGCCGCCCTTGGCTTCGGCGAGCAACGCCTGGGCCTTTTTCTGCGCCGCTTCGATGTCGGTTTCCGACGCGTTCAGCGGCGCCTTCAGGAAAATGTGCTGCATATGCAGATCGCTCTGCAGGCCGGCGTTCGGGCCACGCTGACTGGCGATGTAGTTCGCGACTTCCGCGTCCGACACCACGACCTTGCTGTCCACTTCTTTCTCGCGCAGACGCGAGAGCGTCAGTTCGGTGCGCGCGTCGTTCGTGAACGTGGTCCAGGGCACGCCTTGCGCCTCGATCCGCGCGCGGTACATCTCGAGCGACATGTTGTTCGACTGCGCGAGGCGTTCGAGCGTTTTCTGCACGGCGGCGTCGTCGATGTTGATGCCGTCTTCTTTCGCCTTCTGCAACTGGATGCGTTCCAGCACCATCTGGTTGAGCACCTGCTGGCGCAACTGGTCCAGCGGCGGGACCGGCGCGTTCTGCTGGTTCAGCCGACGCGTGATCAGGCCCATGCGGTCGTCCAGCTCGCGCCGCGTGATGACACCGTTGTTGACCACTGCGGCAATGGTATCGACCGTCTGGCCGCTACCGCTGCTGGCCAGCGCCTGCGCCTGAACCGGCGCAACCGACAGGAAAGACGCCGCGGCGGCGAGACCGGCCGCAAGCGTTGCCAAGCGAAGCTTTTTCATGATTGCCACAGATACTCCAATGATGTCGGGCGCGCCTGGCCCGTCTTTTCGCATTCTATAAAACGATCGCGACCGAACCGCGTCATTCGTAATTGGTGAAACGCGCTTCCGGCGGCGGCGGCGGCGGCAACGGCGTATAGCCCTG
Organism: Paraburkholderia sp. BCC1876; assembly: GCF_902833695.1. NCBI lineage: Bacteria > Pseudomonadati > Pseudomonadota > Betaproteobacteria > Burkholderiales > Burkholderiaceae > Paraburkholderia > Paraburkholderia sp. BCC1876. Next base: position 394,622 of record NZ_CADFGI010000007.1, read on the forward strand.
CACGCCGTTGCGGAACGCGGCCATCAACCCATTGTCGACGCTCGACAAGCCCTTGAACGTCAACTGCGCGAGGAACCGCGTGCTCGTCTGATTCTGATTCGAGGTGTTCACACCGTTCGCGTAGCGCTGGATCCCGGCGCCGAGCGTCCAGCAGTCGGCATCGTATTGCAGGCCTACCAGACCGTCGACGATCCGTTTTCCGCCCAGGTCGTAATTGAACCTCGCCACCCCGTACACGTGGTGCGTGAGCGGCCATTGCCCCGAAACCAGCACCTGATTGATCGGCGTGTTATCCAACGTGGTGTTCGCGCGGGTGTAACGGTACGCGACGTTGATCACCTTGCCGCTGGCCGGGCTGAACCCGAAGCCAACACTCGTCTTCACCAGCTGGTTGTTGTCGGCATTATATTGGAACGCCGTTTCCGAAGCGAAACCGGCGCCGAGCTTGAGCGACGCACCCACGATCAGGTCCGAATGGGTGGCCTGCGTGCTGGTCTGGGTCGGCAACAGCGTGACGCGCTGGTCCTGGAAGTAATACTGCTGCGCGATCACGAAACGCGCGCGTTCGTCGCCCGTGGCCGGGTTGATGAAGCGCGTGGTGATGGCCGCGGTCAGACGGTTCGCGTCGGCGATCCGGTCGTTACCGACGAAGGTGTTCGGCGAGAAAATTTCCGCCAGCCCGAAATCGGATTCGGCGGTATCGAACAGCGGCGCGAACGCCTGGTTGCGATACGGCGTGTACACGTAGTACAGCCGCGGCTCCAGCGTCTGGATGTAATCCTCACCGAAGATCCGCACCGAGCGGTCGAAAATCAGGCCCGTGTCGAACGTGAAGGTCGGGATCGATTCGGTGAAATTCTTCGGCGTGCCGGCCGGCGTGGTGCTGCTGATGTTGTTCAGGTCGTACGACGCGAGGTGCAACTGCACCTTCGGCGTGACGAAGTACCCCGGCCCGACCACCGAATACGACAGGTACGGGTTGAACATCACCCGCTGACCCTGCGTCGTGTCCGCAGTGGTGATGCGGAAATTCGAGTAATCGGCTTCCGCGCCGTAATCGAACCCGCCGATGTTGTACTTCGCGTACTTTACGTTCAACTGCGGCTCGCGGCCATACGGCGCGATCGACGGCGTCAGCGTCTGCCAGTGCTGCTCGCGCGCGAGCACCGACCACGGACCGTTGTTGTACGTCAGCCCGGCTTCCTGTTGATACAGGAGCTGGGTGCCGTTCATGAACTGACTGACCGACGACGACAGGTCTTCCGGATACGTGTTGTCCGAAACCTTGTTGTAGTAGATGTAGCCGCCGAACCCGTTGCCGAAGTTCTGGTTGTGCTGGATGTACAGCGCGTAGCGGTTGGTCTTGGTCAGCCGGTCGTCCGGCAGGAACTCGCCGGTGATCGAACCGGAATACGTGGGCGACAGATAGCGGAACGACGACTGCAACTGCACGCCGCGCTTGGAGATCAGACGCGGTGTAATGGTCAGATCGCGGTTCGGTGCGATGTTGAAGTAATACGGCACCGACAGTTCGAAGCCGTTCGACGAACTCAGCGAGAACGTGGGCGGCAGAACCCCGCTGCGCCGCTCGCCCGAGAGCGGGAACGACAGCCACGGCGACGCGAACACCGGCACGCCCTGGAAGAACAGCACGCCGTCATGCGCGACGCCTTCGTCCGCGCCGGTGTCGAAATCGAACTCGCTGCCTTTGATGTACCAGGCCGGATCGTCCGCGCACTGGCAGGCGGTGTAGGTGCCCTTCGTGAAGACCGAGCGCTCATTGTCGAGCAGATCGACACGCTGCGCGCTGCCCGAGCCGCCGGTCACATTGAAGTGGTACTTCGGCGCGGTCATGAAACCTTCGCTCGAATCCAGCCGCATGTGCGCTTCAGGCCCGACGAAGGTATTGCCGTTGTTGTTGACGTGGACCTGGCCGTACGCGTCGGCCATGTCCGTGTCCTGATCGTAATGCAGGGCGTCGGCCTTGATCACCATCGTGTTGTGGCGTATCTCGGCCGCGCCCTTGGCCGCCATGTCCTGGTCGGTGGTGCCGGTGGTCGTGTCACCGAGCACGAAGGTGGCCGACTTCTGCCCCTGCAGCAGCGGATGTTCTTCCAGTTGCGGGGCGAGCTGCATGCCCCAGGGCGCGTCGATCGGTTGCGGCTGCGCGGCTTCCCCCACCAGCTGGGCGTGCGCAAGCGCGGGCATCAGGCCCGGAACGGCGATCAACGCCGCGACGAGCCGCCTTTTGCGCGGCACTACGGCACAAGAGGGAGTCGTTTGGGAAAGCTGTCTAGGCGGCATGTATCGTTTGGCGAATCGGCCCATCCGCCAGCTTTTACAGTCACGATCCACCGCCTGCACACCCCGACCGTGACAGTGGGCTGCACATCAATTAACAATCTTTCGAACGGTGAGGCGGGCGGTGAAGCGGAACGCGCGAAAGCTGGCGTGAGTCGCGTCAAAAAAGTCGTGGGGTATTATATGGCAAGACGTTGCCCCTCAGAATTTGCCGCCGGTTTTCATGACGCTGCCCTCCTCCCAAGATACCCAAGATCCCCGTCTCGACCTGCTCAAAGCCTGGCTGAACCGCCACGCAGCGGGCTATTCGCTCGAGTTCGATACCCTCGCACCGGCGTCGTCCGACGCCAGTTTTCGACGCTATTTCCGGCTCGCCGGTAAGGCGGCGGAAGATGAAAGCACCGGCACGCTGATCGCCGTCGACGCGCCGCCCCCCGAAAAGTGCCGCGAATTTGTGCAGGTCGCCCAGTTGCTCGAGGCCGCCAACGTCAACGTGCCGCGCGTGCTGGAGGTCGACTTCGACGCCGGCTTCATGCTCGTGACCGATCTGGGCACCGATTCGTACCTCGGCGCGCTGACCGACGCGCAGCAGGCGGACGACGCGCGCCGTCCGCGCACGCTGATGCGCGACGCGCTCGACGCCTTGATCCGCTGGCAACTGACCTCGCGCGAAGACGTGCTGCCGCCGTTCGACGAAGCGTTCCTGCGCCGCGAGATGGAATTGATGCCGGAGTGGTTCATCGGCCGGCATCTGGGTCGCGAGGTCGACGAAAAGACGCGCGGTCTGCTCGACCGCACCTTCGCGCTGCTGATCGCGAGCGCCCGTGCGCAGCCGCAGGTGTTCATGCTGCGCGATTTCATGCCGCGCAATCTGATGGTCGCCACTGCCGCCGCAGTCACGACTGGGTCGAACGGCGCTGCAAACCCCACGGCAAACCCCGGCGTACTCGACTTCCAGGACGCCGTGTACGGTCCGATCACGTACGACGTCGCGTCGTTGCTGCGCGACGCGTTCCTCGGCTGGGACGAAGAGTTCGAACTGGATTGCTTCGTGTACTACTGGGAGCGGGCAAAAAAAGCCGGCCTGCCGGTCGATCCCGACTTCGGTGAGTTTTACCGCCAGCTCGAATGGATGGGCCTGCAACGCCACATCAAGGTGCTCGGGCTGTTCTGCCGGATCAACTACCGCGACAACAAAGCGCATTACATGAAAGATCTGCCGCGTTTCATCGGCTATGCGCGCAAGGTGGCGGAACGTTATGCGCCGCTGCGTCCGTTCGCGAAGCTGCTCGACGAGCTCGAAGGCCGCGCGGATGACGTCGGCTACACCTTCTGAGCGATGACGACATCCGTGAAGAAAGCGATGATTTTCGCCGCGGGCCGCGGCGAGCGCATGCGTCCGCTGACCGACACCTGTCCGAAACCGTTGCTCGAAGTGGGCGGCAAACCGCTGATCGTGTGGCAGATCGAGCGGCTCGCGCAGGCCGGCTTTCGCACCATCGTGATCAACCACGCGTGGCTCGGCGAGCAGTTCGAGACCGTGTTGGGCAATGGCTCGCGCTGGCAGGTCGAATTGCGCTACTCGGCCGAGCATGAAGCGCTCGAAACGGCCGGCGCGATCGCGCAGGCGCTGCCGTTACTGGAAGACGGCGACAAAGACGGTGACCGCGGCGAGGTGTTCGTCGGCGTCGCCGGCGACGTGTACGCCGATTTCGACTACGCCGCGCTGAATGCCCAGGCCGACAGGCTCAGCACGTTGCCCGAGCCGGGCATGCATCTGGTGATGGTGCCGAATCCGGCCTTTCATCCGGACGGTGATTTCGGTCTGGTCGACGGGGTGGTGTCGCTCGACGCGCAGCCGCGCCTGACGTTCGGCAGCATCGCCCTCTACGACACGCGGATGTTCCGCGATCTGCCGCGCGGCACGCGGCGCGCGCTGTCGCCGTACTACCACGACACGATCTCGCGCGGACTCGCGAGCGGCGAGTTGTATGAAGGCTTGTGGGAGAACGTCGGCACGGCGGCTCAGCTTGGCGCGCTGGACCTGCGGTTGAAAAGCGAGCGCTAGGCTCGCCTCCGCGCCGCTCAGCTCTCGCCCGCTCCCACCGCGTCGACCGCTTCCGGCGCTTGCGCCACGCGCTGCTGCTGCAACGCCCACATCTGCGCGAACAAGCCGTTCGCGCGCAGTAATTCCGCGTGCGTGCCGCGCTCTACGATCCGTCCTTTGTCCATCACGATGATCTGCTGCGCGTGCACCACCGTCGACAGCCGATGCGCGATGATCAGCGTCGTGCGCTCGCGGGCAATCTGATCGAGCTCGTGCTGAATCGCGCGTTCGGAGCGCGAATCGAGCGCGGAGGTCGCTTCGTCGAACAGCAGGATCGGCGGATTCTTCAGAATGGTCCGCGCAATCGCCACGCGCTGCTTTTCGCCACCCGAGAGCTTCAAGCCACGCTCGCCGACCGGCGTTTCATAGCCCTTCGGCAGTCCTTCGATGAAGTCGTGAATATGCGCCGCGCGCGCCGCCGCGATCACTTCTTCGCGCGTAGCAGAAGGCCGACCATACGCGATGTTGTAGTAGATCGAATCGTTGAACAGCACCGTATCCTGCGGCACGATCCCGATCGACGCCCGCAGTGAATCCTGCGTGACATCGCGAATATCCTGACCGTCGATAGTGATCGCGCCGCCCGCCGCGCGGTCCAGATCGTAGAAGCGGAACATCAGCCGCGCGAGCGTCGATTTACCCGAGCCGCTATGCCCCACCACCGCGGTCGTGGTACCCGCCGGAATCGTGAAACTCACGTCGTGCAGAATCTGCCGCGCCGGTTCATACGCAAAGTTCACGCGCTCGAAGCGCACCTGCGCGCCGCTCACCTGCAGCGCGGGCGCGCCTTCAACATCGGGCACTTCCTGCGCGGCGCCGAGCAGCGTGAACATGCGGTCCATGTCGGTAAGGCTCTGCTTCAATTCCCGATACACCACGCCGAGAAAATTCAGCGGAATATAAAGCTGCAACATGAACGTGTTGATCAGCACCAGATCGCCGAGCGTGAGCTTTCCCGCCATCACGCCTTGCGTGGCGCGCCACAGAATGAACACGAGCCCCGTGCCGATGATCGCCTGCTGGCCGAAATTCAGCGCCGACAGCGAACGCTGCGATTTGATCGCGGCCGTGCGATAGCGCTTGAGGTTTTCGTCGTAACGGCTCGCTTCCCACTCTTCGTTGCCGAAGTACTTCACGGTCTCGTAGTTGAGCAGCGAATCGATCGCGCGCGAGTTCGCCTTCGAATCGAGGTCATTCATCGTGCGGCGAAAATGCGTGCGCCACTCGGTGACCTTCACCGTGAAAACGATGTACGTGGCCAGCGCGATAAACGTGACCACCGCGTAATACCACTCGTATTTGACGACGAAAAAGCCGAGCACGAGGCCAACCTCGACGAGCGTCGGCAGAATGCTGTACAGCGAATACGAGATCAGTTGCGTGATGCCGCGCGTGCCGCGTTCGATATCGCGCGACATGCCGCCGGTCTGCCGGTCGAGATGGAAGCGCAGCGACAGCGCGTGCAGATGGCGGAACACTTTCAACGCCAGTTGCCGCACCGCGCTCTCGGTCACCTTCGCGAACAGAATCTCGCGCAGCTCGGTAAATAGCGACGTGGACAGCCGCACCACCGCATACGCGACCACCAGCAAACCGACGCCGCCCAGCAGCACGATAGCCGGCGAATCATGCGCGCGGCCGAGCGCGGTGAGATGCTGCACCGACGCGAGGCTGTCGACGATCCGCTTCATCACGATCGGCACGCCGAGGTTGGCGACTTTCGCGCCGATCAGGCAGCTCAGCGCGAAAGCGACACGCCATTTGTAGGTGGCGAGATAAGGCAGCAGCGACAGAATGGTCTGCCAGTCGTTGCGCGGCAGGGTGGAGATCGGCGAGGGTTCGGACGAGGGCGTGCGGCGCATGGAGGTCGGCTTGGGGAGAGGATGGAACGGCCGGAGTTCGCAGCGGCGCGCCGACCGCAGCAGGCCGATCGATCGGCACACTGCTTTTTGTCGCGCGACCCGGCTGGGCGCTTTCCCGTACAATTCCTGATCTTTATATTGTCGCAGAAGCCGGCTGGCGCCGCTTTCCATGGGCAGTCCGGCCGCCGGTCATCCGTTGGCCACGCAGCTGGGCCGTGCTTCCACGAAGCGCCGGATCGATTGCCCCCTGAACACCGTCGCCGCCGGTCCACTCGACCTGGCCCATCCGTTTCTCAAGAGTGTCCCAATGACCGATCTCCTTCAACTCCCGCAAAAGTCCTGCGCGCTGCGCGTCGTGCCGCAACCGTCGGACGCGAACGTTCACGGCGACGTGTTCGGCGGCTGGATCATGGCGCAAGTGGACATTGCCGGCTCGATTCCGGCGAGCCGCCGCGCCAACGGCAGAGTGGCGACCATCGCGGTCAATTCGTTCGTGTTCAAGCAGCCGGTCTTCGTCGGCGATCTGTTGAGCTTTTACGCGGATATCGTCAAGACGGGCAACACGTCGGTGACGGTGTCGGTCGAGGTTTACGCGCAGCGCATGAGCTTGACCGAAGAAGTCGTGAAGGTGACCGAGGCGCTCCTGACCTACGTCGCGACTGACAGCGACCGCCGTCCGCGGGCGTTGCCGGTGAGGGAATAAACACGCGCTGCTGCGCGCGCTGCTAAACAGCGGACCTGAACGAAAACGAGGCGCCTGGGCGCCCCGTTTGCATTCCGCTTTACCGCGTTACTGCTTTACTGAAAAACCACCGCGCCCCGAGGCCGCTTACTGGCTCGCCGCCGCTGCGGCAGCCGCCTTCTTCTGCGCGTTCTGAAGGTCGGTCGGATAGTTCGGATCGTTGCGCGACGGGTTATAGCCGTTGGCTTCCAGATTCTTCAACTCGGCGTTTTTCTTGGCACGCGCCTGCTTGCGCGCGGCCTTGCGCTGGGCCTTCGTGGTGGTCGCTTTCGACGCGGCCACGGGCTTGGCCGCATCCGAATCGTCGCCCGCCGCGCCACCGCTGCCGCCACTTTGCGCGAACGCCGGTGCGGCGCACGCCACACTCAGTACCACCGATGCCAGCAACACACTCAGTTTCTTTGCAGGTGAAGACGTCATTGTTCTCTCTCCAGTCGAATTGGCAATCTGTACGACGGCGCAACGCCCATGACTTTGTACGAGCAGCGACAACGAGTGGGCGCAACGCCACGTGAATCGATGCTTCGCGGTTCCCAACGCAGCTTAAGTTGGGAACTCCGAATATAGCCGACCGAAACCCGTCCGCAAAACGGTTTCCACGCAACAGCACGGGGCTGACGCACGCGAATCGAGGTTCAGGCGGAACCGTTGCCGCGCAGATAAACGTCGACCTGTCCTTCGATCCATTGCGCGAAATGGGCCTGCCGGGCATTGAGCATTTCGCGTTGCTGCCACACGAGCCAGTAGGGATAACGATAGGGCACGCGGATGCCGGTGATCTGCACGAGCTCGCCGCGTGCCAGCGCATGGCCGACCAGGCTGCGCCGTTCGAGCGCGATGCCCTGCCCCATCAGCACGGCGCCGATCACGATGTTCGAATCGTTCGCCGACAACACCACCGCTTCGTCCGCGGGCTCCGCGACCTGGGCCGCGCGGCACCAGTCGGTCCAAGGCGTGTCGGGGCTGGAGATCAGCGGACAGGCCATCACGTCTTCGGCCGTGACCGGAAAGCGCCCGTTCGGCGCGAGCGCGAAATGCGGCGCCGCGACCGCGACGATCTCGTCGTCGAACAGCTTCTGCTGCGCGACGTCGGGCCAATGCCCCTGGCCCATTCGAATGCCGACATCGCACGCGCCCTGGCGCAAATCCTCGACTTGCAGACTCGTCAGCAAACGAACCCGATAGTACGGATGCGCCGCGCGGAAACTCGCGAGACGCGGCACGAGCCAATGCTGCGCGAACGACGGCAAGGTCGCGATCACCAGTTCGCTTTCCTGCGGACGCGCCTGCGCGCGACGCGTGGCGTGCGTGATGTCGCGCAGCGCGGTGCGGATTTCGAGCGCGTAGAGACGCCCCACTTCGGTCAGCCGCAGCCCGCGCGCCTCGCGAATAAACAACGCGAGGCCCATGCTGTCCTCGAGCACCTTGATCTGCTGGCTCACCGCCGAGTGCGTGACATGCAATTCGCGCGCGGCCTGGGTGACGCCGCCCAAACGGGCGACCGCTTCGAAGCAGCGCAGCGCGGTTAAGGGCGGGATTGGTTTCATGTAAGAAATTCTGACGTAAACCGTCGATTAATGTCGCTTTTTTTGGCGAGCGGAGATGCTTAATCTATCGACTGGATGCGCCTTGATCTGCGCGGGCATTGAAACTAGCCCAGCGCGGCCGCCTCGGACGCCCATGAAAGAACTTCTAACGGGAATGAGATGAAACTGATCGGTATGCTCGACTCGCCTTACGTGCGCCGGGTCGCCATCTGCCTCAAATTGCTGAAGATCGAGTTCGAACACGAATCGATTTCGGTGTTCAGCACCTACGACCAGTTCGCGAAGATCAACCCGGTCGTCAAAGCGCCGACGCTGATCGCCGATAACGGCCAGGTGGTGATGGACTCGACGGCGATTCTTCAGTACGCAGCGACGCTCGCCGGAGCGGAACAGCGGTTGTTCCCGTCGCGGCCGGACGACGCGTTGCGCGCCGCCCACCTCACCGGCCTTGCGCTGGCCGCCAGCGAAAAGACCGTGCAGATCGTCTACGAGCGCAATCTGCGGCCAGTGGAGAAACAGCACGAGCCGTGGATCGAGCGCGTGCGCTCGCAGTTGCTCGCTGCTTACGCCGCGCTCGAAAAGGATCTCGCCACCACGCCGCCGCCCACCGAATCCGATCGCTTCGACGCGGCGGATATCACCGTGGCGGTTGCGTGGCGCTTCACGCAGATGATGCTGCCGGAGATCGTCAGCGAAGATGCGTATCCGCATCTAAAGGCGTTTTCCGCGTTGGCGGAGCTCTCGCCGGTGTTCGTGAGCACGCCGCCGGTGTAAGACTCAACTCACGCCCAGCTCACCGTGACGGTCGACGCACGCCTTCACGGTTCACTGCACGCGCCGAGACACGAAGCCGTTGCTGTGCCACCCGTTGTGCCACCCGCTGCGCCACCTGTTGTGCCGCCCGCTGGTACGCGACGCCTGCGCCGAGCCGCGACACCGATCCATAACAACGTCCCGATCAGCAACGCGGCGGCGACCCATGGCAGCGCGATCGGGCCGTAGCGATCGATCGCCATGCCGCCCAACGCGCCGCCGCCGGCGATCGCCAGATTCCAGACGGTGACGATCATCGATTGCGCGACATCGGCGCCGTTGCCCGCGGCCCGCGCGGAGGCGGTTTGAAATAGCGTCGCGGCGCCGCCGAACGCTAATCCCCAGACGGCCACCCCGGTATAAACCGCGCTCCGCGTCTCACTCGCGACGCCCAGCAGCACGACGGCGGCCGCGAACAGCACGACGCTGATCAGGGTGAGCCGCCGCAGATGCGCGTCCACCAGCACGCCGACTATCGCGATGCTCGCCAACGCGGCCGCGCCGAACACGAACAGCACGACGTCTACACGCTGCTGCAAGCCGGCGAAGGCAAGGAACGGCGAAATGTACGTATAGAGCAGGTTGTGCGCGAGCACATAAGCGAACATCACGGCGAGCACCGACTTCAGCCCCGGCGAGGCCAGCACGCCACGCAACGTCGTGCGGCGCGCCGCCGGCTGACCGGCGAAATCAGGCACTTGCCAGCGCACCCAGACGAGCAGGCCGAGCGTCGCCACCGTCATCGCGCCGAACGTATAACGCCAGCCGATCGAGGCGCCCAGCAGCGTACCGAGCGGGATACCGAGCGACAACGCGAGCGGCGCGCCAGTCATCGCCAGCGCGATCGCCCGACCTTGCAGATGCGCCGGCGCCATACGCGCCGCATGCCCCGCCAGCAGCGCCCACACGAGCCCCGCCGACACGCCGGCAAAGAAGCGCGCAATCAGCGTGAGCGTGTAGTGCGTCGAGAGCGTCGTCACCGTGTTGACCACGATGAATCCCGCGATGGCCGTCAGCAGCAACGGACGACGACGCCAGCCCCGCGTTGCGATGGCGAGCGGAATCGCCGACAGCAGCGAGCCGGCCGCGTACACGGTGACCAACTGGCCGATCAGCGCGGCCGATACCCCGAGATCCGCGCTCATTTCACGTAACAGGCCGGCGGGTAACGCCTCGGTCAGGATGGTGATGAAGCCGGCGGTGGCGAGCGCGAGCAAACCGGAAAGCGGCAAACGTCCGGCCGCTCGGGCTGGCCGCGGTGCGCCACCGGACCGCGTCGAGTCGAATTCGCTCATGCCCGGCTCGCCGTCTGAAGAGGCGCCGCACCGACGCCGTAGACCGCGTCGCGCAACGCGCTGACGAATGCACCCGACATCCCTTCGTACAACGTGTTGGTGAGCGCGACGACACTCAACCCACGCGCCCGGTCGACGAACCAGGAATGGCCGTACGCGCCGCCCCAACGCCAGGTACCGGGCGACTCCGGCGAATTCGCGGCGAGCGGATCGCGTAGTACTGAAAAGCCGAGACCGAAGCCATACCCCGGCGCATCGGGTGGTCCCATCGACCCGGTCTGATTACGGCCCATCTCGTCGACGAGCGCGCGCGGCAACAAGGGCGCTCCGCCACCGCGCAATGTGTCGAGCAGGCGCAGCACGTCGTCCGCGCAGCCCACCATACCCGCGCCGCCTGACAGAAACGCCGTCCGATCGAGCGCGCGCGCCGGTTCGAAGTCGATACCCACCGCGCCTTCGAACGGTGTGACGCGATCCTGGTCGCGCATCCGTCGCGGCTCTGGCGTGTCGTTCACGTACGGCGTCGCGAGTCGCGCCTCGTCGAGCGCGTGAAACGCCGTGTCGTGCATCGCGAGCGGCGCCGTCACCAACTCGCGCACCGCCCGCTCCAACGGCCAACCGGTCACACGCTCGATCACCGCGCCTAGCACGTCGATGGCCAACGAATACGTCCACGACTGACCCGGCGCGAACAGCAACGGCACGCCGGCGATCCGGCGCAGATTCTCGGCGAGCGTGACGCCCGAGCAATCCATCCCGTCCGACACACCCGCGAGCGCGTACGGGCCGTGCGAATCGGCCTCGAGAAAGCGGTAGCCGAGACCGGCGGTATGCGTCAGCAACTGCCGCACGGTGATGGTCGCCGCCGCGCCGTCCGGTCCGCGCGGCGTGAATTCGGGCAGATGACGCGCGACGATATCGTCGAGTCCGAGACGCTGCTGGGCGACCAGCACCATCGCCGCGGTCGAGACGATCGGCTTCGACACGGAGGCGAGCCGGAACAGCGTGTCGTCGCGCATCGGCTGAGCACGCTCACGATCGGCCAGACCCGCTGCACGGCGATAGACCGTCTCGCCATGCAGCGCGACCAGCACGACACCGCCCACCAATCGCCGCGACGCCAGCGCGGCGTCCAGCACCGCGTCGACTCGCGACGACAGCGCGGCGGAATAACTGGATCGGCTCACTGCCTCGATTGCATGCTGCATGACGGCTCCGTTGAATGGGGACGCAACCATCATACGAAGCCGGTCAGCGGAGAAAAACTGGGATACAGTTCCTCACTCTGCGGACAGGAATGTCCGGAATGGGAGGCAATGGTGGAAAGTCTCGGCGGGTTCGTGGTATTCGTGCAGGTCGCGGAAACACGCAGTTTCGTCACCGCCGGGCGGCTGCTCGGCGTATCGGCGTCGGCGGTGGGCAAACGCATCGGCCGTCTCGAAGAACAGCTTGGCGTGCGGCTTTTTCATCGCAGCACGCGCAGCATCACGCTCACGACCGACGGCATCCAGTTCCTCGAACGCTGCCGGCGTATCCTCGCCGAAATCGACGCCGCCCAACTGGAACTGTCGCAAAGCGCCGGCGCACCACGTGGCCGTTTGCGCGTGAGTCTGCCGCTGGTCGGCTCGCTGGTGCTGCCGGTGCTCGCCGATTTCATGGCGGCGTACCCGGAGATCGAACTCGATCTGGACTTCACCGACCGCGTGGTCGACGTGATCGACGAAGGCTTCGACGTCGTCGTTCGTACCGGCACACTGGCCGATTCGCGGCTGGCCGCTCGCCAGATCGGTTCGTTCGGTGTGGCGCTGGTCGGTGCGCCGGCTTATTTCGCCGCGCACGGCAAGCCGCTTCGACCGGCCGACCTCGCCAACCATATCTGTCTGCACTACCGTTATCCGAACAGCGGCAAGCTCGAAATCTGGCCGCTGCGCCGCGAGCCGGGCGAGCGCGAAGTGACGCTACCGATTTCGATGGTGTGCAACAACATCGAGACGCGCACGTGTTTCGCGATGCGCGGTCTGGGCATTGCCTGCGTGCCGGATTTTTCGGTGCGGCAAGCGCTGCGCGACGGCCTGCTCTGCAAGGTGCTCGACGACTACGTCGGCCGGGCGATCGACCTGAACATCGTGTGGCCGGACGGACCGAGCGTGCCGCCGCGGCTGCGCGCGTTTATCGACTTCATGGCCGAGCGCATGCCGGCGAATGTCGCGCCCGACGATCCGCAACCCCGCGCGCGTACCACTTAGCGCAACGGCGCCTCAAACCGTCGCCAGTTCCCGCTGCGCCCCGCCCTGCAGCAATTTGGCGATCGCTTCCGTTCCCATCGGCTTCGCGAAGTAGAACCCCTGCATTTCGTCGCACTCGCGCTCGCGCAGGAAGTCGAGTTGCGCCGACGTTTCCACGCCCTCGGCGATCACCTGCAACTTCAGCGAATGGGCGAGCGCGATGATCGCCGACGTGATCGTCTCGTCATCGGCCGACACGCCGATGTCGGAGACGAACGAGCGGTCGATCTTCAAGCGGTCCACCGGAAAACGCTTCAGATAGCTGAGACTCGAATAGCCGGTGCCGAAGTCGTCGATGGCAAGCCCAATGCCGAGCGCGTGCAGTTCATTCAACATCAACACCGCTTCTTCGGCGTTGCGCATGATCGTGCTCTCGGTCAGTTCGAGTTCGAGGTATTGCGGCTCCAGACCGGTTTCGGCCAGCACCTGCATCACCAGCTTCGCGATATCGCGCTGCTGGAACACCCGCGCCGACAGATTCACCGACACCCGCGTCGGTGGCAAGCCTTCGTCCTGCCAGGCCTTGTTCTGGCGGCACGCCTCGCGCAATACCCACTCGGACAGCGGCCCGATCAGCCCACTCTCTTCCGCAAGCGGAATGAACGACGACGGCGGCACCAGCCCCACCTCCGGATCGCGCCAGCGCACCAGTGCCTCGGTGCCGACGATCTGCCCGCTGCTAATGTCCACCTGCGGCTGGTAGTGCAGCAGAAATTCGTTGTCGCGCAGCGCGCGCCGCAGACGCCGCTCCAGATTCAGACGCGCACCGGCGCTCGCGTTCATCTCCGGCTGATAGAACTGGAAGGTGTTGCGGCCCATGTCCTTTGCGCGATACATCGCGAGATCGGCCTTCTTCATCAGTGTTTCAGCGTCTTCACCGTCTTGCGGGAACAGGCTCGCGCCCATGCTGCAACCCACGTAAAGCTCGGTGCCGTCGAGCCACACCGGCTCGGAAATCGACAAGCGCACGCGTTCCATCCACGCAATCAGCGATTGTTCGTCGACGGTGTCGGTCATCACGATCACGAACTCGTCGCCGCCGTGGCGCGCCACCGTGTCGCTGGTGCGCGTGCAGCGCGCGAGCCGCTCGGCGACCACGCTCAACAGCCGGTCGCCGACGCTGTGGCCGAGACTGTCGTTGACGTTCTTGAAGCCGTCCAGATCGATGAACACGACCGCCACGCCCTTTTGCTGCCGCTGCGCGACGATTAGCGCATGCTGCAGGCGGTCGCGCAGTAGATTACGGTTCGGCAGGCGCGTCAGGCTGTCGTAGTTGGCCTGGTATTCGAGCTGTTCCTGGTAGCGCATCAGATCGGTCACGTCGTTGATCACGCCGATGTGATGCGTGATCACGCCGTCCGTATTCGGCACTGGGGCGATGAAGAGTTGATTCCAGAACAGCGCGCCGTCCTTGCGATAGTTGCGCACCACCGCACTGACTTCGCGATTTGCGCCGAGCGCCTGACGGATCAGCGCCACGCCTTCCTGATCGCGGTCGTCGCGCTGGAGCACGCGGCAATCGTGGCCGATCACTTCGGCGGGATCGTAGCCGGTGATACGCATGAACGCCGGGTTCACGTATTCGATCAGATTGCCCGTCGGCGACGGCGCGGTGATCAGAATCGCGTTGACGCTCGCGTCGAGCGCACGGCTTTGCAGGCGCAGCGCAAGATCGGCGCGCTTGCGTTCGGTGATGTCGGTGTACGAACCGAGCACGCCGATCACGCGGCCGTCGCCGTCGGTGAACGGCAGCTTGCTCGTGACCGTGGTGCGATGCACGCCGTCGATCACCAGATCGACTTCGAAACTCATCTTCGGCACGCCCGTGCTCACCACTTCCTTATCGTGATCGTTGAGCAGGTCGGCGAACGCGCGCCACGGCAGGTCGGTGTCGCTCTTACCGACTACCTGCTCGGGATAGGCGAGCCCGGCGTCGCGCGCGAACGCCATATTGCAGCCGAGATAGCGCGACTCCAGGTCCTTCCAGAAAATGCGCTGCGGAATGTTGTCGATCACCGCTTCGAGCATCTGGTTCGAACGCTGCGCTTCGGCTTCGGCGTTGATCTGGTCGGTGACGTCGTCGGCCAGCACGAAAAACGCGGCGCGGCCCATGAAGTTCAGCGCGTGATACGAGATGTCGGCGCTGATCGTCGACCCATCCTTGCGCCGGTGATGCCAGATGCCGGCCATCGTGCGGCCGCGCGGCGCCATTTCGCTGCGCTGCAGATGCGATTCGAGCCGCGCAATTTCCGCGTTCGGCCGGATCGCGCGAATCGTCATGCCGAGAAATTCGCTCTCGGCGTAGCCGTATTGCTGGATCGCGGCCGCATTGACGGCGAGAAACCGCATGGTTTCGCGATCGAAGATGTACATCGGCACCGGATGATCGTCGAACAGACCGCGAAAACGCTCGTCGTTGCGGCCGAGCGCACGCACGGTGCGCAGTTTTTCGCGGGCGCTGCTTTCGCGGGCGCCAAAGGTGAAGATCAGCAGCGCGCTGCCGGCCAGCATGGTGACGATCAGCAGGAATATGGCGCGCTGGGTTTCGCTGGCCGATGCCGAGAGCGACGTCTGCAGCGCGTGGCTTTCCTCGCTGCGCAATGCCGCGAGACCGGCTTCCACGCGATCGAGCCCGAGTCCGAGATGCGTATAGGTCGACGCGGCCCACGCACGCGACGCGTTCGGCTCGGCGCTGGCGCTCTTCAACAGCGCATCGTCGATGTCGTGTTGCAGCGCGTGGCTGTCGGCGCTCAGTCTCGCCAGCTTGTCGAGCATGGCCGGTTCGCCGGCCAGTTCGCTGTGCAGGTCGCGCTCAAGGGCGGCGAGCGTCGCCCGCGTCGTGCTGGCCGCGCTGACCGGCGCCGATTCCCCCGTCGCCTCGAAGCGGCCGAGCGTGGCAAGACCACCGTCGAGCGCCGTCTGGTAGGCGTCGAGGTTCTCGCGCACGCTGGTCGAACGCAGCATGCGCGCGTCGGCATCGCGCTGACCGCAAATCTGCGAATAAGCGACGAACGCGTTCGCGCCGACCGCGGCAGCGACGACTGCCAGATTGATCAGCAGCCGCTTCGATAAAAAAGAATTCATGGATTCCGAACGTCAGATCGTTCCGAGGGCGGGAGCGCGCGGTCGCTTTCGGTGCGTCAGGCCGCATCGATGCGAGTTTTTTTACACGCCAACCCATGGATAACGGCAGGGTTCGGAGCGGGTTGAGGGTGTGGGTGAAAAAATAGGCAACTTCGGGCACGCGGTGGGATCCGGGCGCGGCCGGTTAGGCGGTTTCGGCCAGACGTGTTCTGGCGCGGCGTTTTCGGTCAGGTGCACTGGTCAGGCGCCCTCAACTTCGCGCCGCCAGCTAGGCGCCCCCTCCAAATTCCTTCATGGCCGGCACGAAGTCGTGGTTGGCCTCCGGTTTGCGCGACAGCTTGGCGAGCACGTAACGCTTGAACGGATCGAGCTCGGCCCAACGCGCCACGCTCGGCGCGGTCAGACCGGCTAATCCCGCCTGGTGCGTGACGCCTTCCGGCACGCTGTCGGTGCGGCGCCAGAGCGGCGTTTCCTCGGGCGTGAACCACTCCGGCTCGACATTGGCGTGAGTGCGCAGCATTTCGAACAGCGCATGGTCGAAATTCGGTTCGATTTCCGTGTCGTCGTCGACCGGAAAACGCGCCAGCAGCTTGCGGTCTTCGAGCGGCAGCATTTGCCACTGCGCCAGCGTGATACGCAAGCCGAAACGGTCGAGGTTGAAGCGAACCGACATCGGGATGAACGTGAAATTCTCCGAAGACTCGACCTCGAAGTTGAACAGAAGCGGTGCTTCGTTGAGTCCCATGACAGTGTCCTCGTGGATAGCGGGCAACATGCAAGCCCGGCTTGGGGTATTTTAGAACCTTATTCGCGCGGTGACGGCACGAGAGCGGCACGCGGCAAGGTAGAGGAGCAAGTGAGCTTGAACGAACTGGAAACAGCCGGACAACCGGGCGCGGTGGAGCGTCAGGTGCATCGGCATCGCGGCGCGGCGGTGGAAACCGTCACCGATCATGTCGGTCAGGAATGGCCGGTCGCGCTCGTCTTCAACGGTATTTCGCACGCGGTGATGATGTGTACGCCGCGCGATCTGGAAGCGTTCGCGGTCGGTTTCGCGATTTCGGAAGGCATCGTGGCGCGCGGCAGCGACATTCACGACATCGAAGTCGAACTGCACGACGACGGCGAATTGCCGCATGCCGAAGTGCAATTGCAGGTGGTGCAGCAGGCGTTCGTCGCGCTGAAGGAAAAGCGCCGCGCGCTCGCCGGGCGCACCGGCTGCGGCGTCTGCGGAATCGAAAGCATCGATCTGCTGGATCTGAACCCGGAACGGGTGCCCGACACCGGCTTTCTGCAACGGCTCGCCCCGGACGCGATCGCCCGCGCCGCCCACGACCTGCCCGCACACCAGGCGCTGACGCGGCTGACCGGCGGCCTGCACGCCGCCGCATGGTGCGATGCGGCAGGCGCGATCCGTTACGCGTTCGAGGACGTCGGCCGTCATAACGCGCTCGACAAGCTGATCGGCCAGCTCGTGCTGGATCGCGTCGATACGAAAGAGGGTTTTGTGTTCCTGTCGAGCCGCGCCAGCTACGAGCTGGTGCGCAAGGCGGCGCGCGTCGATGTGCCGATGGTCGCGACGATCTCGGCGCCGTCGTCGCTAGCCATTGCGATTGCACGCAAGGCCGGCGTGCGGCTGGTTAGCTTCTGCCGCGAGACGAGCTACGTCGATTACGACACGTTGCAGCCGGCGCCGGGTTGAGCGCCGGGTTGAGCGCCGACATGCATCGGCATCCCACACCACGGGATTGACTTCAAATCTGGCCTCTTTTCGGCGAATTACACGCGCTCCGATCGGCTCACACTAGCATCGTGCCAATCGAGAGAGCCGCCAGAAAATGTCATCCCGTCACGCCAAAAATCGTCCGTTCGGTCTTGATCTGCCCGAGCTGCTCACGTCCGAACAGATGCTTCCGTCGGGTATCGATGCCGACATGATGGACGGCCTGCACCGCTCCTCCGGGAAAGTATTGCAGCTCGCCACGCTGACGCATCAGGCCGTGGCGCGCGGCGATGCGGCGGCGGCGGAAGCGGCGCGGGCATCGCTCGAACGGCAGCTCGCCATCTCTACCAGCCTGATCGACCAGCTTCTGCTCGACGGCACGGACCAACCTACGACACATTGAGCAGCCGGAAGGCCAGGCGGAATGTATCGCCGTATCGCGGCAATGTCGCAACTCCGAGAACTGAAATGAGTGCTTTGACCGTAATTCTCTGCATCTGGGCGATGGTCGCCTTTTGCGCGATTCTTTTCATTCGCGGCGCAACGGCGCGCGTGAAACGGCCGGCGGCGCCGCATAAGCGTCCGGCACGTTTTTCGATCGCGGAATAACGCGCGCGGGTTAGGCGATGGCGCTTTTATGCGCGTCGCCGTCCCCGCGTTGCAACAACGCTTACGGAAACGCCCGGAAATCCGGCTTGCGCTTCTCGAAGAACGCCTTGAACGCTTCGCGCGCTTCCGGCGCGAGCAGCATCTTGCCGAAATGCACGGCTTCTTCCGACATCTGCGTCTGCAATTCCTGCTGGCTCGCGCGCTTCATCAAGCTCTTCGTCACGCGCAGTGACGAAGCCGGCAACGCCGCCAGCTTCGCAGCCTGCGCAGCAGCGAACGCATCCACTTCACTCGCCGGCAACACGCGATTCACAAAGCCCATGCGTTGCGCTTCGGTCACGTCGAACGCTTCGCCGAGCAGCAGCTTTTCCGCCGCCGCCTGATAACCGCCCACGCGCTGCAGCAGCAAGCTCGACGCCGCTTCCGGGCACAGCCCGAGTTGCGCGAACGGCAGCGAAAAGCTGGCCGAATCGGCGGCATAAACCAGATCGCAATGCAGCAGCAGCGTCGTCCCAATGCCCACGGCCGGACCCGCCACCGACGCCACCACCGGCTTCTCCGCCGAGCTGATCGCGCGCAGGAACTGGAACACCGGCGCGTCTTCGCCCATCGGCGGCGTCTTCATGAAGTCTTCGAGATCGTTGCCGGCGCTGAAAATATTCGCGCTGCCGCGAATCAGAATCGCGCGCACCGAGGTGTCGCCTTGCGCGTCGACCAGCGCGTCGGCCATGGTCTGATACATCGCGGCCGTGATCGCGTTTTTCTTGTCGGGCCGGTTGAAGGCAATCGTCAGCACGCCGTCGGCACGCTCGACCAGAATATCCATTGTCATCTCCTTGTTCTCCTCGTGATCCTGCTGAGAATGTGGAAACGGTTCGCAAGCCAGCCGGCCTGCGAACCGTTCCGCGGTCCTTAAGGGGTGCCCATGGGGACCTGTACAAACACCGGGGTCGCCGGCGTTATCCGGTTTACAGACGCTCGATGATGCCCGCAGCGCCCATGCCGGTGCCGACGCACATCGTCACCATGCCGTACTTGTAGTTGCGGCGGCGCAGACCATGCACCACCGTCGACGCACGAATCGCGCCCGTCGCGCCCAGCGGGTGGCCGAGAGCGATCGCGCCGCCGAGCGGGTTGATCTTCGACGGATCCAGGCCGAGGTCCTGAATCACCGCCAGCGATTGCGCGGCGAACGCTTCGTTCAGCTCGATCCAGTCGATGTCGTCGATCTTCAGGCCGGCCGCCTTCAGCGCGGCCGGAATCGCTTCCTTCGGACCGATGCCCATGATTTCCGGCGGCACGCCGCGCACGGCGAAGCTGACGAAGCGCGCGAGCGGCGTCAGATTGAATTCCTTCAGCATCTTTTCCGACACGACGATCAACGCGCCCGCGCCGTCCGACGTCTGCGAGCTGTTGCCTGCCGTGACCGAACCCTTGTTCGCGAACACCGTGCGCAGCTTGGCGAGGCCTTCCAGCGTCGTCTCCGCGCGCGGACCTTCGTCGAGCGACACTTCGCGCGTCTTCACCTTCACTTCACCGGTGGCGAGATCGGGGAAACGCTCGGTAATCGTGTACGCGGCGATTTCGTCGTTGAACTCGCCGGACTGCTGCGCGGCGATCGCGCGGCGGTGCGATTCGACCGAGAACGCGTCTTGCGCTTCGCGGCTGATCTTCCAGCGTTCGGCGACTTTCTCGGCCGTCAGGCCCATGCCGTACGCAATGCCGAAGTCTTCGCTACGATCGAAGATGTGCGGCGACATGGACGGCTTGTTGCCCATCATCGGCACCATGCTCATCGATTCGCAGCCGCCGGCGATCATCGCGTCGGATTCACCCACGCGGATGCGGTCCGCCGCCATGGCCAGCGCGGTCAGGCCCGACGCGCAGAAACGGTTCACCGTGACGCCGCCGACCGAGTTCGGCAGGCCGGCCAGCAGTGCGCCCATTCGCGCGACGTTCAGGCCTTGTTCCGCTTCCGGAATCGCGCAGCCGATGATTGCGTCTTCAATCACTTTGGTATCGAGGCCGGGCACTTGCGCCACGGCCGACCGGATCGCGTGAACCAGCAGTTCGTCCGGGCGCGTGTTCTTGAACATCCCGCGCGGCGCCTTGCCGATCGGCGTGCGGCTCGCGGCGACGATGTATGCGTCTTGCAATTGCTTTGACATTTTTAGCTCCATTGTCGGTGGAAGTCGGCGCTTTGGCGTCTGCTCCCACCCCATACACGTGTTTGCCGCTTAGTTACGAACCGGCTTGCCGGTTTGCAGCATGCCCATGATCCGTTCCTGCGTCTTCTGCGTACCGAGCAGGTCGACAAACGCGCGACGCTCGAGTTGCAGCAGCCATTCTTCGTCGACGAGGCTGCCGGCTTCGACATCGCCGCCGCACACCGCTTCAGCGATGCGGCTCGCGATCAGGTAGTCGTGCTCGCTGATGAAGCGGCCGTCGCGCATATTGACGAGCGAAGCCTTGATGGTCGCGATCGCCGAGCGGCCAGCCACCGGCACCTGCGTAACCCGCAGCGGCGGACGGTAACCCGCCACGGACAGCGCGCGCGCTTCCTTCTTCGCGATATCGAGCAGTTCGAACACGTTGAAGACGATCGTGTCGGACGGCTTCAGGTAACCCATGGCGCGGGCGTCGAGCGCGGACGCCGAGACCTTCGCCATCGCCGCGTTTTCGAACGACTTCTGCACGAACTTCAGCAGGTCGTTGGTCGCGCCGGCTTGCGTCGCCGCTTCCGCCGCGCGCAGCGCCGCTTCCTTCAGGCCGCCGCCGGCCGGCACGAGACCGACACCGACTTCCACCAGACCGAAATAACTTTCGATATGCGCAACCCGCTTCGCGCTGTGCAGCGCCAGCTCGCAACCGCCACCGAGCGCGATGCCCGACACGGCCGAGATGACCGGCACGCTCGCGTACTTCACGCGCAGCATGCCCTGCTGGAATTTCTTGACGAACGGCTCGATACCCTTCGCGCCGCCCATCATGAACGCGGGCATCGCTTCTTCGAGGTTGGCGCCGGCGGAGAACGGGCCACCCGGCGTGCCGAGCTTCAGCGACGTGGGCTGCCACACCACCAGCCCCTTGTAGTCCTTTTCGGCGAGTTCGATAGCCTGCGTCAAACCGTCGATCACCGACGGTCCGATCGTGTTCATCTTGCTCTTGAACGACACGATCAACACGTCGTTCTCGCCAGCGCGATCGTCGACCCAGGCGCGCACGGCGTCCGTTTCGAACAGCGTCTTGCCGTAGGTCTTCGGATCGGCCGAGGTTTCGCCGACCAGCGGTGCACGGAACACCTGCTTGTCGTACACGCCCAGCGAGGAACGCGGTACGAACGTCTGCGAAGCCGGCGACCACGAACCTTCGTTCGTATGCACGCCGCCCTTGTCAGCAACCGGGCCTTCGAGCACCCACGACGGCAGCGGCACGTTCGACAGCGCCTTGCCTGCCGCGATATCTTCCTGCACCCATTCGGCGACCTGCTTCCAGCCGGCCGTCTGCCAGCCTTCGAACGGACCTTCGTTCCAGCCGAATCCCCAACGGATCGCCAGATCGACGTCGCGCGCGTTGTCGGCGATCGATTCCAGATGCACGCCGATGTAGTGATACACGTCGCGGAAAATCGCCCACAGGAACTGCGCCTGCGGATGCTCCGACTCACGCAGCAGCTTCAGACGCTCAGCCGCCGGGCGCTTCAGAATACGGCTGACCAGTTCGTCCGCCTTCGCGCCGCCGTCCACGTACTCGCCCGTCTTCGGGTCGAGCACCTTGATCGCCTTGCCTTCTTTCTTGTAGAAACCGGCGCCGGTCTTCTGACCGAGCGCGCCCTTCTTCACCAGTTCGGCCAGCACAGCCGGCGTTTCGTAGACCGGGAAGAACGGGTCGTCCTTCAGCGTGTCCTGCATCGTCTTGATGACGTGCGCCATCGTGTCCAGACCGACCACGTCGGCGGTGCGGAACGTCGCGGACTTCGCACGGCCCAGACGCGCGCCGGTCAGATCGTCCACTTCGTCGAAACGCAGGCCGAATTTCGCGGCTTCGGTCACGACCGCGAGGATCGAGAAAATACCGACGCGGTTGGCGATGAAGTTCGGCGTGTCCTTCGCGCGCACGACGCCCTTGCCGACCACGCTCGTCAGGAACGATTCGAGCTGATCGAGAATTTCCGGACGCGTCGTCGCGGTCGGGATCAGTTCGACCAGGTGCATGTAGCGCGGCGGATTGAAGAAGTGCACGCCGCAGAAGCGCGCCTTCAGTTCATCCGGGAAACCTTCCGACAACGACGTGATCGACAGACCCGACGTGTTGGTCGCGAAAATCGCGTTCGGTGCGAGGTGCGGCGCGACCTTCTTGTACAGGTCGTGCTTCCAGTCCATCCGTTCGGCGATCGCTTCGATCACGAGGTCGCATTCGGCGAGCTTCTCGATATCGTCGTCGTAATTGGCCGGCTGGATGTATTGCGCGTCGTCCTTCACGCCGAACGGCGCCGGCGACAGCTTCTTCAGATTCTCGATCGCCTTCAGCGCGATCGCGTTCTTCGGGCCTTCCTTAGCGGGCAGGTCGAACAGCAGCACGGGCACCTTGGCGTTGATCAGGTGCGCGGCGATCTGCGCGCCCATCACGCCGGCGCCGAGCACGGCTACCTTGCGAATGATCAGATTGCTCACGTCGTTCCTCCGGGGAGTTATGCGGATGTCGCGAAGCTTCGATGGACGCTTCGCGATGGGATGTGTGGCTGACACAGGCGCCGCTCGCGTTACGCGCGGCGCCTGTCGTGAGGTGGCTTTAGAACAGCGCTTCGTCGACGTCCATCATCGACTTCGAACCGGCGCGCGCCTGACGGATCGTCATGGCCGTTTCCGGCAGCAGCTTCGCGAAGTAGAAACGCGCGGTGGCGAGCTTGGCCTTGTAGAACGGATCGCCCGACGCTTCCTTATCGAGTGCGACACGTGCCATGCGGGCCCAGAAGTACGAGAACACCAGGTGGCCGACGGTACGCAGATACGGCACGGCGGCGGCGCCGACTTCGTCCGGGTTCTGCATGGCCTTCATGCCGATTTCCATCGTCAGCTTCTGCACCTTGTCGCCGATATCGGCGAGCGGGTTGATGAACTCCTGCATTTCCGGCTTGATGCCTTCGGCTTCGACGAACTCCGACACCAGCTTGCCGAACTTCTTCATCTTCGCGCCCATGTCGCCGAGAATCTTGCGGCCGAGCAGGTCGAGCGCCTGAATCGCGTTGGTGCCTTCGTAGATCATGTTGATACGCGCGTCGCGCACGTACTGCTCCATGCCCCACTCGGCGATGAAGCCGTGGCCGCCGTAAATCTGCATGGCGTGGTTGGTGCTCTCGAACGCGTTGTCCGACAGGAACGCCTTCAGGATCGGCGTGAGCAGCGCGACGAGGTCGGCCGCGTCTTTACGCGCGGCTTCGTCGGCGTGCGACAGTTCCTTGTCGATATGCAGCGCGGACCAGTACGAGAACGCACGCGCGGCTTCGGCGTAGGCCTTCTGCGTGAGCAGCATGCGGCGCACGTCCGGATGCACGATGATCGGATCGGCAGCTTTTTCCGGCGCTTTCGGGCCGGTCAGCGAACGCATCTGCAGACGCTCTTTCGCGTACGTCAGCGAGTTCTGATAGCCGATTTCGGTCAGGCCGAGACTCTGCATGCCGACGCCGAGGCGCGCGGCGTTCATCATCACGAACATGGCGTTCAAGCCCTTGTTCGGCTCGCCGACCAGCCAGCCCTGCGCGTTGTCGAGATTGATCACGCAGGTGGCGTTGCCGTGAATGCCCATCTTGTGTTCGATGGAACCGCACTTCACGCCGTTGCGCGCGCCCGGCTCACCGGCTTCGTTCGGCAGGAACTTCGGCACGATAAACAGCGAAATACCCTTGGTGCCGTTCGGTGCGCCCGGCAGACGCGCCAGCACCAGATGAACGATGTTCTCCGCGAGATCGTGTTCGCCGCTGGAGATGAAAATCTTGGTGCCGCTGATCGCGTACGAGCCGTCGCTGTTCGGTTCGGCCTTGGTGCGCAGAATGCCGAGGTCGGTGCCGCAATGCGGTTCGGTCAGACACATCGTGCCGGTCCAGACGCCCGCGACCAGCTTCGGCAGATAAGTCTTTTGCAGTTCAGGCGTGCCGTGCGCGTGCAGACATTCGTACGCGCCATGCGACAGACCCGGATACATGGTCCATGCCTGGTTCGCCGAGTTCAGCATCTCGTACAACGCGTTGTTGACGAACGCCGGCAGACCCTGGCCGCCGTATTCCGGATCGCAGCCCAGTGCGGGCCAGCCGGCTTCCACGTACTGCTGGTACGCTTCCTTGAAACCCTTCGGCGTGGTCACCACGCCGTCGCCGACGTACGTGCAGCCTTCCTGGTCGCCGCTGTGATTGAGCGGGAACAGCACCTGGGAGCAGAACTTGCCGGCCTCTTCGAGCACCGCGTTGATGGTGTCGACATCGAGATCCGCGTGCTTCGGCATCTGCTTGATTTCGGCTTCGACGTTAAGCAGTTCGTGCAACACGAATTGCATGTCGCGCAGCGGCGCGGCGTACTGTCCCATGACTCTCTCCAAAGTTTGACAAGAAGCCAGGCTGTTAGCGGAGTCCGTGGATCGGAACTTTCTGCGCCGCGAATCTTTTGAGGTTCGGCGGCTCTGCTAACGGCTTTCGCTTTGATACGAAACAATCAATTTTTCCAGCGCGGCCCACGTGAGACGCACGGCGTCCGGCAAGTGCAGGAAGCGTGCGTCGTGATGCAGACCGAGCGTGAAGCTATACAGTTCGAACAGCATCAGTTGCGGATCGGTGTCGGCACGCAGATGCCCTTCTTCCATCGACTGCGAAATTGCGCGCGTGAGTGCCGCACGCCAGATCGTCACGCTCGACACCAGTTGCTCACGCACCGGGTTATCCGCGCGGTCGTCGTACTCGACGGCGCCGCTGATGTAGATGCACCCGGTCGTGACTTCCTGAATGCGCTTCTCGATCCAGCGGGAAATCATCGCGCGCAAGCGCGGCAAGCCACGAGGCTCGCGCAAGCTCGGGAAGAACACCTCGTCTTCGAAACGACGGTGATATTCGCGCACGACTTCGACCTGCAAATCCTCGCGTGACCCGAAATGCGCAAACACACCGCTTTTGCTCATCTGCATGCGCTCGGCCAGCAGCCCGATCGTCAGACCTTCCAGTCCGTCGCGGCTTGCCAGATCGAGTGCTGCTTCGAGAATCGCGGCTCGCGTTTGTTCGCCTTTTCGCATAGCTTTTTACCGTTCTAATGTGACCGAAATAAAATCGAACGGCCGTACTATTATTGTGGGCGGCCGCCCGCTAAACAAGGACTTTATTAGAAACCGGTTTCTAACCAGGTTCCAATTCTGCGGCATCCGTCAATCAGAGGAATCAGATTTTTTAGAGGCCTTTGCCAGGCCTTTGTCTTGAGACCGAGGTTGCTAGCGAAGGTGCTCACGTTCTCCGATTGCCGCAGCCGGCCGACATGATGCAGCAAGTCGGCCGGAATCGAGAAGGATTCGAGTCAGTGCGGGTTTTGGAGGGGTGCGGCGGCGTGCGGGAAGCGCTGCTGGAGGGCACTGGCGACCCGCGTCAAAACGTCGTCCCAGTCGCCTCGACGCGGTTGGGTGAAGAGGCGCAGGCCGGCGTACCAGGGACTGTCGTCGCGGCCCTGGAGCCAGCGCCAGCAACCCGCGAAACGGTTGAGAAGCCAGACGGGTTTGTCCATGGCCGCGGCGAGATGGGCGACTGAAGTGTCGACTGAAATCACGAGGTCGAGGTTGGCGATCAAGGCGGCGGTGTCGGCGAACTCCGCGAGGTCGGCGGTCCAGTCGGTTAGCGGGTTGGGGTTCAGGCCTGCGCCGACGGCCGAGGTGGACGTGGCGCGTTTGGACGGGTCGTCTGTCTTTTGCAGACTGATCCAGTGGATGTGCGGTAGCGCCAGCAGCGGCGCGATCTGCGCAAAGGTGAGGCTGCGCAGACGGTCTACGGCGAGGCCTGAATGACCGCCCGCCCACACAATGCCCACGCGCGGTAGATGCCGGGTTGGCAGCGCCTCCAGTCGCGCGCGCCAGATGGCGGCCTGTTTGGAATCGGCGCGCAGGTACGGCAACTCGGCCGGGATCGTGCTCACTTGCGTATGAAACGCCATCGGCAGCGACATCAGCGGACAGTAGCAATCCCAGTCGTTTAGCTCCGCCGGCACGGCGTCGAGCAGCGTTAGGCCCGGCCAGCGGGAGCATAAAGACTGCTCGTACAGACGGCGCAATGCCGGCGGGCAGACATAGCCGACGAGGGAAAACCGCTCAAGCAACAGCGGCAAATAACGGACGAACTGCAAGCTGTCGCCGAAGCCCTGTTCGTCCAGGACGAGCAGGCTTTCATGAGCGATCAGTTTGATCGGCTTGTCGATGCGAGGGCGCAGGTCCTCGCCGCTCCATCGCGGCAGCGGCACTTGCACAGGCTCGCGTGCCGGGGTTCCGTCGGCATGCCTGAAGCTGATCCAGCGGTCTTCGAAATACGGCCACGCCTCTTCGTAACGGCCGGTGGCCAGCAAAGCCATCGCCAGGTTGTTTCGCGCGATGAGATTCGCAGGCGTCAATTCGAGCGCGCGGCGGTAGTGTCGCTCGGCTTCGTCCAAAGCACCGAGGTCGCCGCAAATACGCCCGAGATTGTTATGCGCGGCCGAGTTGTCCGGGTCGAGTTCGAGCGTGCGGCGATAACTGACGGCGGCTTCGTCGAGACAGTCGTGATGCTGCAGCGTCAACGCGAGGTTGTAGTGCAAGGCCGCGAAGTTCGGCCCGATCGCAAGCCCGTGGCGCAGACTGTCGAACGCCCCGGCGATGTCGCCTAGCCTGAGCTGGATCGCGTAGAGCGTGTTGTAGAAGACCGGTTCGGGGTGAATCTGGATCGCGCGTTCGAGCCAGGCGCGGGCGGCTTCTGTGTGACCCGATGCAAGCGCAAGCAGGCCTCGCAGATGCAGCGCGCCGACGTGTGCGGCGTTGTGTTCGAGGATGCGATTGGCGAGCGCCTGGACTTCGTCGAAACGGCCGGCTTGATAGGCCGTCACGGCGTGGTCGTGAAGGCGTGAAAGATCGTCGGATGGGGTAGAGGATGCAGCTGGCGAAGTGGGCAATGGCGTCTCCGTGACGCGGCCGGTCCGCTTGCCGTGAGTGCGCAGTCGAACCGGCTGCTGGGCGTGAAGAAGGTCGATCGATCGGCGACGCGTGTCATGCATCCGGCCGGTCGATTTTTATCGAGCGCAGATTATGTTTGCCGCTTCACGGAGAGTCTTTAGGATCGGTCTGAAACGCACGGGGTTATACGTGAGGGCATGCATCCATGCGTGCGTCGCGGAGACGCACGCTCGGGCTCAAGTTCGGGTTCAGTCGTACCCACCCACCGTCAACACCTTCATCACTGCCCGATACGTCGTATAAGCAAGCCAGTTGAGTACCCGCTCGCCGGCCGGCCGCGCGTCGTAATGCGCCTCGTCGATACGCCGCGAGTCCTTGAACGCGACGAGAATCGCTTCGCGCAACGCGTCGATCGCGGGATCGTTCACCAGCACCACGTTGGCTTCGTTGTTGAGCATCAGGCTCAACGCGTCGAGGTTCGACGAACCGACCGTCGCCCAGTTCGAGTCCACCACCGCGACCTTGCCGTGCAGCAGCGTCTTCTCGTACTCGGCGATCTGCACGCCGGCCTTCAGCAACGCGCGATACAGAAAGGGCACCGCGTAATCGAGCGCCTTGAACTCCTTGCGCCCGATAATCAGCTTCACGTCGACCCCGCGCCGCGCCGCCAACACCAGCGCGCGACGCAGCTTGCGGCCGGGCATGAAGTACGGGTTGGCCAGCAGCACTTCGCTGCGCGCCTGACCGATCGCGGTCAGATAAGCCTTCTCGATAGCGCGACGGTTGATCAGGTTGTCGCGCGCGACAAACGCCACGCACGGTTGGCCGCCTGCCCACAAAGCTTCGTTGCGCCGCCGGCGGCGACGCCGCAAACTGCCGAGCGACGCGCTCGTCTTCGGCCCGAGATCCGGCTCCAGCGACTCGATCGGCCGGTGTCCGAGCCGGATCCGCCGCCATTGCACCTCGAATGCCTGACGCACATCGGCGACCACCGGTCCGTGCAATTCGACGGCGAAATCCCAGCGCCGGTAAGGCAGCCGCTCGCCGTCGTTCTCGTAGTCGTCGACGATATTGATGCCGCCGCAATAGGCGAACTGATCGTCGATCACGGCCAGTTTGCGATGCGTGCGCGAAAAGCCGAAGCGACCGAACAGATGCGGGTTGTAGATGCGATGGTCGATGCCGGCCAACGGCCACTCGGTGAACATCGGCAGGCGCGCGGTGCCGATGCCATCGGTAATCACGCGCACCTTCACACCGCGCGAAGCCGCGCGCAGCAATGCCTCGCTGATCGCCTTGCCGGCGTCGTCATGACAGAAGATGTAGGTTTCGAGCACGACGTCGTGTTGCGCGGCATCGATGCGCGCGACCAACGCGCTGAAGAATTCATCGCCGGAACGCAGCAGCTTGACGTCGTTGCCGCTGGTGAAGCGATAGCGCTGCCAGTAACGGCGGCCGAGCAGCGATTGCCGCAGTCGGGCAAAACGGCGCGCGCCGCCGACGCTCACTGGTCACGCTCGCCGTCGTCAGCCGCGGCACCTGTCGCGTGACGCCCGGCGAGCCGCTTCGGCAATTGCAGAATCGCATCCGCATTCGACGACGAAAAGCAGCGCGACGCCGCTTCTTCATAAGGCAGCCACAGAAACGCGGTGTGCTCGCGCGGCGCCAGCCTCACGTTGAGTTGCTCGGGCACCTGCACGCTGAACCAGTGCTCGGTGTTGTGGATCACGCCTTCGGCATAGCGATGCCGGAACTCCGGGTAAATCTCGTATTCGATCGAATATTGCCAGTCGAACAACGCGCTTTGCGGCACGAGCCGGCCGCCGATCACGATGCCGGTCTCTTCGGCGACTTCGCGCACGGCGGTGTCGACGAATGCTTCGTCGAGTTGATCTTTGGAACCGGTCACCGATTGCCAGAAGCCGGCATGGTCGGCGCGCTCGATCAGCAGCACCTCGAGCGCGGGCGTATGGATGACGACGAGTACGGATTGCGGAATCTTCGGCGGTTTCGGCATGGTGTGGAAACTGGGCGCAGCGTCTGCGCGATACATGTCGGATGACGGTCGAAAGCTGTTGCTGCGACTGTAACGCAAAAAACGAAAAAGGCGCTGGGAGTTGCCTCTGCGCCTTTTTCGTTTCGTTTGATCGCGGCTGTCATAGACCTGCCGCTTCGCGCGCCGCGCGATGCCGTTTCCGGACAGCACGGGCGACGCTTGAACCTGCTGACTTACACCTTCGGTTCCGGCGTACGCACACGAATGTGCAACTCGCGCAACTGGCGCTCGTCCACTTCGCTCGGCGCCTGCGTGAGCAGACACTGCGCGCGTTGCGTCTTCGGGAACGCGATCACGTCGCGGATCGAATCGGCGCCGGCCATCATCGTGACGATGCGGTCCAGACCAAAGGCGATACCGCCGTGCGGCGGCGCGCCGTATTGCAGCGCGTCGAGCAGGAAGCCGAACTTGGCTTGCGCTTCTTCCGCGTTGATCTTCAGCGCGCGGAACACCTTGCTCTGCACTTCTTCACGGTGGATACGCACCGAACCGCCGCCGATTTCCCAGCCGTTCAGCACCATGTCGTAGGCCTTCGCGAGGCAGCGCGCCGGATCCGTTTCCAGATACTCGAGGTGCTCGTCCTTCGGGCTCGTGAACGGGTGATGCGCGGCGACGTAGCGGTTGTCTTCCTCGTCGTACTCGAACATCGGGAAGTCGATCACCCACAGCGGCTTCCAGCCGGACTCGACCAGACCGTTGGCCTTGCCGAATTCCGAATGGCCGATCTTCAGACGCAGCGCGCCCAGGCTGTCGTTCACCACCTTCGCGCGATCCGCCGCGAAGAAAATGATGTCGCCGTCTTGTGCGCCGGTGCGCTCGATGATCGCCTTGACCGCTTCGTCGTGCAGGTTCTTGACGATCGGGCTTTGCAGACCGTCACGGCCCTTCGCGACTTCGTTGACCTTGATCCAGGCCAGACCCTTCGCGCCGTAGATGCGTACGAATTCCGTGTAGCTGTCGATATCGCCACGCGAGAGCTCGCCGCCCTTCGGCACGCGAATCGCCGCAACGCGGCCGTCTTTTGTGTTGGCCGGCGTGCTGAACACCTTGAAGTCGACGTCTTTCATGGCGTCGGTCAGGTCCGTGAATTCGAGCTTCACGCGCAGGTCGGGCTTGTCCGAACCGAAACGGCGCATGGCTTCCGAATACAGCATGACCGGGAACTTCTCGTCCAGCGGGACGCCGATCGTTTCCTGGAAGATGTGACGGATCATCGCTTCGAACAGGTCGCGGATTTCCTGTTCCGACAGGAACGAGGTTTCACAGTCGATCTGCGTGAATTCCGGCTGACGGTCGGCGCGCAGGTCTTCGTCGCGGAAGCACTTGACGATCTGGTAATAGCGATCGAAGTTCGCCACCATCAGCAGTTGCTTGAACAACTGCGGCGATTGCGGCAGCGCGAAGAACTGACCCGGGTTCGTACGCGACGGCACGAGGTAGTCGCGCGCGCCTTCCGGCGTGCTCTTGGTGAGCATCGGCGTTTCGATGTCGATGAAACCCTGGCCGTCGAGGTACTTACGCGCTTCGATCGCGACGCGGTAGCGCAGACGCAGGTTGTGCTGCATCTGCGGACGGCGCAGATCGAGCACGCGATGCGTGAGGCGCGTGGTTTCCGACAGGTTGTCGTCGTCGAGCTGGAACGGCGGCGTAATCGACGCGTTCAGCACGATCAGCTCGTGGCACAGCACTTCGATCTTGCCGCTCTTCAGCGTGGCGTTCGTGGTGCCTTCCGGACGGTTACGCACCACGCCCTTGATTTGCACGCAGAACTCATTGCGCACGCCTTCGGCGGTCTTGAACATCTCCGCGCGGTCCGGGTCGCAGACGACCTGAACCAGGCCTTCGCGATCGCGCAGGTCGATGAAGATGACGCCGCCATGGTCGCGGCGGCGGCTTACCCAGCCGCACAGCGAGACGGATTGGCCCAGCAGTTCTTCGGTCACCAGACCGCAGTATTCAGATCTCATCGACATGATGTTTGTCTTTCGTTATGCATTGGTTGAGCGGCGCGCGGCGATGAACGCCACGCACCGGCATTACAGCGGAGGCTCGACTGTCGTGCGGCGCACCGGCGCCGGCGGCGCGGACGGCGCCACGACGCCCATCGAGACGATGTACTTGAGCGCCGCGTCGACCGTCATGTCGAGCTCGATCACTTCGCTCTTGGGCACCATCAGGAAGAAGCCGGACGTAGGGTTCGGCGTAGTCGGCACATACACGCTGACGTGATCTTCTTTCAGGTGGTTGACCACGTCGCCGCCCGGAATTCCGGTCAGAAACGCAATCGTATAGGAGCCGCGGCGCGGATACTCGATCAGCAGCGCCTTGCGAAACGCATTGCCGCTGCTCGACAGCAAGGTATCCGACACCTGTTTGACGCTGGTGTAGATCGGGCCGACCACCGGAATGTGTGCGACCACGACTTCCCACCACTTCACGAGCTTCTGCCCGATGAAGTTCTGCGTCAACAGCCCGACGACAAAGATAAAAGCGAGCGTGAGCACCGCGCCGAGCCCCGGCAGACGGAAGCCGAGCGCGCGCTCCGGCTGCCATGAACTCGGCAGCAGCAACAGCGTCTGGTCCATCGTGCCGATGATCAGGCCGAGCACCCACAGTGTGATAGCCAGAGGCACCAGCACCAGCAGGCCAGTCAGAAACACCGATTTGAGCGTCGTTTTTTTCGTCGTCATGTGTACCGCCAGAAAGCCGCGCGGGCCAGGACCGACGCGCGGCGTGTGCGCCGCCCGTCAGGGCGGCAGTCCGACTAGGCGCTGCCGGAACCGCTCGAACTCGGCGCCGCTGCCGGTGCGGCAGCAGGCGCGGCCGGCGTTGCGGCTGCATTCGACGACCCGGCGGCGGCTGCGCCAGCGGCTGGGGCCGTGTCGGATTTCGCGGCGCCGTTTTCGGCAGCTGCGCCATTCTCGGCGCTGCCGCCATTGGCTGCGCCATTCGCGTCGGGCTTGGCCGGCGCCTTCGCGCCGCTATTGCCATTGCGGAAATCGGTGACGTACCAGCCGGAGCCCTTCAACTGAAAGCCCGCTGCAGTCACCTGCTTGCGAAACGTGTCTTTCCCGCATTCGGGACACTGCGTCAACTGGGGATCGCTCATCTTCTGAAGCACGTCCTTCCCGAAGCCGCATGACTCGCAACGATACGCGTAGATCGGCATGATCTTTTCCCTACTGAAATCTAGTAAACGCTTGCAAAGCCTTGAATTATAGCCGCAAACGATGTCTCTCCCCCGGTTTTCGGGGACGAGCGCCCGACGCAGCCGCCGGACGCGTAAATGGGGGCGGCGAGGGTCGAATCAAGGGCGGCCGATGTTCCGCGCCGAACGCGGACGCGCGGACTTAGCCGCGACGACGCCAGGTTAGCCAGCGCTCACGTCCAGCGAACACCGGAATCGAATCGTTCACGGCTTCGTCTTCGATCAGCTCGAAGTACGGCGTGAGCAGCGCGTCGAGCTCGGCGCGTTCGATGCCGAACGGCGGCCCTTTCGGCGTCGCGCCGATGAAATAGAAACCGGCAAGCTGCGCGCCGCTGGGCACGAGTTCGGCCATGCGTCGCGCGTAGTCGGCGCGGAGCGCAATCGGCAACGCGCAGAGAAAAGCCCGCTCATAAATCCACTCGGGCGCGAACGGCGGCTCGTAGGTGAAAAAGTCCGCCTGCTCCACCAACTGCGCGTGCTGCGCGCCCAATTGCGCGTGCGCCGCCGCAACCGCGGCCGGCGAGAAATCGATCGCTCGAACCGGGTTGCCGCGCTCGGCCAGCCAGAGCGCCTCGTACGCGCTGCCGCAACCTGGAATCAGCACCGCCGCGCCTGGGTGGCGAGCGGCGAAAGCCTGAAACGCCGACGGCACGCCCGCCTGATCCCAAGGCATGAAGCCGCGCTCGAAGCGCTCGTCCCAGAACCCCGGCGAGTTGGGGTCGCGGGTCGCGAAGTCGGGTACGGCAGGTTGGGTCGGATCGCTCATCGAATACCTCGTGGATCAGGTCTGAATCAACCGCCATGCGCGAGCGCCAGAAACGCCCGCGCCAGCACCGCGCCGACGCCGACCGCCACGCCGAACAACAGCAGGCCTTGCAGCAAACGGTTGGTGCGCTTCTGTTCGAGCAGGATCTGGCGAATCATGTCGTCGTTCGCGCCGTGCTTGTTGTCGTGCCGCTCGGCCAGCACGTGATGAATCAGGCGCGGCAACTGCGGCAGCGTCTTGCTCCACTGCGGCGCCTCGATCTTCAACCGTTCGTACCAGCCGCGCAGACCGATCTGCTCGTTCATCCAGCGTTCGAGGTACGGCTTCGCGGTCTTCCACAAGTCCAGTTCAGGATCGAGCGAGCGGCCGAGGCCTTCCACGTTGAGCATGGTCTTTTGCAGCAGCACCAGTTGCGGCTGAATCTCGACGTTGAAACGGCGCGACGTGGAAAACAAACGCATCAGCACCTGACCGAGCGAAATATCTTTCAGCGCGCGGTCGAAATACGGCTCGCAGACCGCGCGGATCGCGCTTTCGAGTTCTTCGACGCGCGTGGTGGGCGGCACCCAACCCGACTCCAGATGCAGCGTGGCGACGCGATGGTAGTCGCGCTTGAAGAACGCGAGGAAGTTCTGCGCCAGATAGTTCTTATCGAAGTCCGACAGCGCGCCGATGATGCCGAAGTCGAGCGCGATATAGCGCCCGAAGTGCGCCGGATCGAGACTCACCTGAATGTTGCCCGGATGCATGTCGGCGTGAAAAAAACCGTCGCGGAACACCTGGGTGAAGAAAATCTCGACGCCTTCGCGCGCCAGCTTCGGAATATCCACGCCCGCCGCGCGCAGCGTTTCGACCTGGCTGATGGGCACGCCGACCATGCGCTCCATGACCAGCACCGTGGGCGTGCAGAACTCCCAATACATTTCCGGCACCAGCAGCAGATCGAGCCCGGCGAAGTTGCGCCGCAACTGGCTGCCGTTGGCCGCCTCGCGCATCAGATCGAGTTCGTCGTGCAGGTATTTGTCGAATTCGGCGACCACCTCCCGCGGCTTCAGACGCTTGCCGTCGGCCCACAGGCGTTCCGCCCACACGGCGATATCGCGCAGCAGCGCGAGATCGGAGTCGATCACCGGCAGCATGTTCGGCCGCAGCACCTTCACCGCGACGGCCTTGCCCGCGTGCTGCCCGGCCTTCACCTTCGCAAAGTGCACCTGCGCGATCGACGCGCTCGCCACCGGCACCCGCTCGAAATCGTCGAACAACACGTCGACCGGTGCACCGAGCGCACTCTCGACCAAACCGATCGCGGCCGCCGAATCGAATGGCGGCACCTGATCCTGCAGCTTCGCCAATTCATTGGCGATATCGACCGGCAACAGGTCGCGGCGTGTCGACAGCACCTGGCCGAACTTCACGAAGATCGGCCCGAGGCTTTCCAGCGCAAGCCGCAAACGGACGCCCGGCGGCGCGTCGAACTTGCGGCCGATCATGGCGATACGCAGCAGCAACCGCACGCGCCGGTCGTTGATGCGGCCGAGCATCATCTCATCGAGACCGAAGCGGATAACCGTGAAAAAAATCTTGAGAAAACGCAGAAAACGCATAGTTGTGCCCGTTGACTAGCGCGTGCCGCGCGACATGGCGGCGCCGCCCGGCGCATCGGCGCCGCGGGCTTCGACCTTCTGTTCAAGACGCTCGACGCGTTTTTCGACCCGCGCCAACGCGTCGCGCGCGCGCGCCAGTTCGACGTTGAAGTCGTCGAGCGCGGCGCGGCGCACCAGTTGCGGATTCTCGTCGAGCAGATATTCGGCGGCGGTGTCGAGCAGGTTGCGCCCGGTGCGCTGCACGTGTTCGCCGACCGTACGCACGACCGATGCCACCCGCCAGGCCGGCCCGTCGCCGATGAATTTCGCCAGATCCTCTTCCGGTTCCCAGCGCAGATGCTCGGCGAGTTTGGCGATCACCGTGGCGAACTCCGCGTCGCCCTCGATCTTCACGTGCTTCATCACGGCAGCCTGGCCGCCCTGCACGAAGGCCGGCAACGCGTCGGACGGCACCGAGATCGTCACGTCGAACTGTTGCGCCTCGGTTTCGCCGACCGCGCCAAGATAGCCGTCGGGCTGCACCAGCAGCGTCAACACGACCGGCGGGCACGCCAGCCTGGCGGTCTTGCCCGCGTAAGGGGCGAGGCGCTCACGAGCCCACGATTCGCGGGCGAGCAGATGATTGACAGCAGCAGCGAAGGGCTTGGCGGCGAGGGTCATTGAAAGTGGCAAGAAAAAACCCGCGCGGGCGATGTGCCCGCGCGGGTTCCTATTGTAACGTCCGTTCGCTTCGCGGCCTGCTATGCCGAACGGCCAACGCTTTGTGCAAAGTCAGGGCAAACCGCGTTGCCCCGACGCTGTCGCGCTGCGGTGTCAGTGCTGCGCGACCTGCTGGATACCGGCCAGCAGCCAGCCTTCGCCTGCACGGTTCGCCTTCGACAGATTCCACACTTCGACGAACGGCTCGGCGGCCGCACCCGGCGCTTCGCGGATCAGGCCGGAGAAACGCACGCTCGCGAAGTACTCGTTCGCGCGCTCTTCGACGCCCAGCATCTCGGCGTTCAACTGGACGATGTCCGTCTGGTTCGACTCCGAACCGCGCGAGGACAGATCCACCTTCACTTCGGCGAACATTTCCGGCGTGGTGAATTCGCGGATGTCTTCCGTATTGCCGACGTCCCATGCGGCTTGGAGTCGCACGAAGTACACCTTGGCGTTACGCAGGAACGCGTCCGAATCGAAACCGGCCGGTACAGCCGGTGCCGGGTTGATGGTCGGCGTGTTCAGCGGGTTGCCTTGCGGCTCGAGATACGAACCGGTGGGCGGCGCGCTGTAGCGCGGTTCCTGCGGCGCGTAACCGGTGTTGCCCGCGTTCAGCGACGGCGAAGCGCCGGCGTACGCCGGTTGCCCCGTGTCGCGCTTGCGGTTCATGAAGCGGCGGACCAGCCAGATACCGATCATGGCCAACACGGCAATCACAATCATGTTGGCCATGGCGCCGGCAAACGCGCCGCCCAGACCAAAGTGCGACAGCAACGCGGCGATGCCCAGACCGGCGGCCAGACCGGCGATCGGCCCGAGCCAGCGCGAGCGATTAGGCGCGGCCGCGGCGGCCGGCGAAGGCGCCGGAGCCGGCTGCGCACGCTGCTGCATGGCCTGATTGCTTTGGGAAGGCGACGAGGGAGCGGATTGCTGCTGAACCGTGTTCGACTGACGGCCAATACTACGGCCACCGCCCATGCGGCGAGCTTCCGCATCGAGCGAAGCGAGGGAGCCGGCCATGATCAGACCGACCATCGCGATCAGTCCGATTCTTCTCACCAGCGACCGCTTAACCTTACGGAGAGATAACACACCTGAATCGGACATTTTGGTACTTTCCTTTAAAAATCGATGGGTTAGGAACCCTAGTATTTGGTCCCCACATGTAAAGCTACCACGCCAGCTGACAAATTGTAATATTTGACGCCGTCCAGGCCCGCTTGTTCCATCATTGTTTTTAAAGTTTCCTGGTCCGGATGCATCCGGATCGATTCCGCCAGGTATTGATAGCTCTCGGCGTCCTTCGCAAAGCGTTCGCCCAACCACGGCAACACCTTAAAAGAATAGACGTCGTAGACTTTTTTGAGCGGATCCCACACCTTCGAGAACTCCAGCACCAGCAGGCGCCCCGACGGCTTCAGCACGCGCCGCATTTCGGCCAGCGCGATATCCTTGTGCGTCATGTTGCGCAAGCCGAACGCCACCGTGACCACGTCGAAGTAGTTGTCCGGAAAGGGAATTTTCTCGGCGTCGCAAAGCAGCGCCGGGGTGATCACCCCTTTGTCCAGCAACCGGTCGCGGCCCACGCGGAGCATCGATTCGTTGATGTCGGTATGCCAGACCTCGCCGGTTTCGCCCGCCCGCTTCGCGAAGGCTTTCGACAGATCGCCCGTGCCGCCCGCGATGTCGAGCACCTTGTAACCCGGCCGCACGTTGGCCTGAGCGACCGTGAACAGCTTCCACGCCCGGTGCATCCCGCCCGACATCAGGTCGTTCATCAAGTCGTAGTTGGCGGCAACCGAATGGAACACGCCCGCCACCTTCTGCGCTTTGTCCTGTTCGTCGACCGATTGAAAGCCGAAGTGGGTTTTGCTCATCGCGCTTGTCCTTTCGCGTATTCTGAAATGTTGCGCCGCATCAGCGCGGCGATCAGGGCGAATCGTATCAGTGACAGTGCCCGTGCGCAGCGCCGGATGGAATCATCGGCGTATCCCGGTCGACGCCGGCTGCCTCCAGTTTGGCGAGATAGGCGGCCCAGAGTTCATCCTGATGCACCGCCATGTCGTACAACTGGTCCCACGAATAGATGCCGGTGCCGTGCCCGTCGGAGAAAGTCGGCTGCAGCGCATAATTGCCGACGCCTTCGATCATGGTGATCGTCACGTCCCGCTTGCCGGTCTGCAGGGTTTGCTGCCCGGGCCCGTGGCCCTGCACTTCCGCCGACGGCGAATACACGCGCAACAACTCGAACGGCAGCCGGTACGCTTCGCCGTTTGCGTACTGCAATTCGAGCACACGCGATTTGGAATGCACGACCACGCCGGTCGGCACAGGTGTATCGGGGGTCAGTCCGCTCATGATCGAGCCTCATAAGAAAACGCCGCGCCGTCCCAGCTTTGCGCCCCTGAAGAGGCCTTGGCGCGACGCAGCAAGTTGAGCTCAGCGCTCAACCCAATGCCTGTTCGATTTCCTGACGCACCGCTTCGCGCAGCAACGTAGCCTGCGCGCGGCGCGACGACAGCATCGCTTCGGACACCGTGCGCTGACGCGGCGCCCAGATGGGCAGCGGGAAATGCGCGTCGTTCGAAAAACGCGGAATCACGTGCCAGTGCACGTGCGGCACCTGATTGCCGAGGCTCGCGAGATTCACCTTGACCGGCTGCATGACGCGCCGCGTCGCACGTTCAACCGCATACACGGCCTTCATCACGCGATCGCGGTCGCCGTCGGCGAGGTCCGAAAATTCGGCCACATGGTTGTTCCAGATCACCCGGCAAAAGCCCGGGTAATCATGTTCGTCGGCGAGGACGACACGCAGGGTGTCGTCCTGCCACAGCACATCGCCACCGTCTTCGCGGCAAAAAACGCAGTCCATCGTCGTCCTCAGGCAAGAATCGTCAGTCGTGCCATTAAACCAGCACGCGCTCGATTCCGCCATTGTTCGCCCGTTGCACGTAGTCGGACATCCAGTCTTCGCCGAGCACGTGGCGTGCCATTTCGACGACGATGTAGTCCGCCTCGGTGCCCGCGTCGGCGTTATAGCGCGACAGCCCTTGCAGGCAGGACGGGCAGCTGGTGAGGATCTTCACCTCGGTGGCGCCGTTCGGCTGCGGGCCGTCACCGGCCTTGAGCACGGAGCCGTCCGGCGCACCCGCCGAGCCGGCCGACGCATTGGCCGGATTGATCCCGTTCGCGCCGGCTTCGGCCACCAGCGGAATACCGCGCAGCTTGGCCGCACCCTTGCGCATCTCCTCTTCCTTGCGGAAGCGGACCTGCGTGGAAATGTCGGGACGCGTCACCGCGAGCGTGCCGGATTCGCCGCAGCAGCGATCGTTTTTCTCGATCTTGTAGCCGTCCTTCTCCGAACCCATTAACTGATTGACCAGCTTGACCGGGTCGATCGTCTTGATCGGCGAGTGGCACGGGTCGTGATACATGTAGCGCACGCCGTTCACGCCTTCGAGCTTGATGCCCTTCTCCAGCAGGAACTCGTGAATGTCGATGATCCGGCAGCCCGGGAAGATCTTGTCGAATTCATAGCCGGCGAGCTGGTCGTAACACGTGCCGCACGACACCACCACCGTCTTGATGTCGAGGTAGTTCAAGGTGTTGGCCACACGGTGGAACAGCACGCGGTTATCCGTGACGATCTGCTCGGCCTTGTCGAACTGACCCGAGCCGCGCTGCGGGTAACCGCAGCACAGATAGCCCGGCGGCAGCACGGTTTGCACGCCCGCTTCCCACAACATGGCTTGCGTGGCGAGACCCACCTGCGAGAACAGCCGCTCGGAACCGCAGCCCGGGAAGTAGAACACCGCTTCCGTGTCGGCCGTGGTCGTCTTCGGATTGCGGATGATCGGGACAATCTTGTTGTCCTCGATATCGAGCAAGGCGCGCGCGGTTTTCTTCGGCAGATTGCCCGGCATCTTCTTGTTCATGAAGTGGATCACCTGCTGCGTGACCGGCGGCTTGCCGACGGTTGCCGGCGGGTGCGCCGTCTGCTTCTTCGTGAACTTCTTCAGCACTTCGTTGCCGAGGCGCTGCGCCTTGTAGCCGACGCCCATCATCGCGGTGCGCGCGAGGTTGATGGTCTGCGGATTGGTTGCGTTGAGGAAGAACATGCCGGCCGCGTTGCCCGGATTGAACTTCTTCTTGCCCATCTTGCGCAGCAGGTTGCGCATGTTCATGGTCACGTCGCCGAAGTCGATTTTCACCGGACACGGCGTCACGCATTTGTGACAGACGGTGCAGTGATCGGCGACGTCGTTGAACTCGTCCCAATGCTTGATCGACACGCCACGGCGAGTCTGCTCTTCGTACAGGAACGCCTCGACCAGCAACGAGGTAGCGAGAATCTTGTTGCGCGGGCTGTACAACAGGTTCGCGCGCGGCACGTGGGTCGCGCACACCGGCTTGCACTTGCCGCAACGCAAACAGTCTTTGATCGACTCGGAAATCGCGCCGATATCGGACTGTTGCATGATCAGCGATTCGTAGCCCATCAGGCCGAAGCTCGGCGTATAGGCGTTGCGCAGGTCGGCGCCTTCGAGCAGCTTGCCAGCGTTGAAGCGGCCATGCGGATCGACGCGCTGTTTATACGCGCGGAATTCGCCGATTTCTTCATCGGTCAGGAATTCGAGCTTGGTAATGCCGATGCCGTGCTCGCCGGAAATCACGCCGTCGAGCGAACGCGCCAGCTTCATGATGCGTGCAACCGCCTTGTGGGCGTCCTGCAGCATCTCGTAGTTGTCGGAGTTGACCGGCAGGTTGGTGTGGACGTTGCCGTCGCCTGCGTGCATGTGCAGCGCGACGAACACACGGCCACGCAGCACCTTCTTGTGGATCGCCTGGGCTTCTTCGAGGATCGGCTTGAATTCGCCGCCATTGAAGATCTGCCGCAATTCGGCGCGGATTTCCTGCTTCCACGACACACGGATCGTACGGTCCTGCGTGATGTGGAACACGGTGGCGTCCGGCTGCGCGTCAGCGCGGTCGGCGAACTTCTCCGCCAGCGCTTCGTAGCCGAGACCGACCAGATAATGCTGCGCCTCGCGCACCGACAGGTCGAGCTTGTCGCGCAGAAATTCCCAACGGGTACGCACGCGCTTCATCAGATCGAGCGCTTGCTGCACACGGTCTTCGAGCAGTTCCGCGCTCGGAATTTCATTCGCGTCGTCGCTCTTGCCGAGCGGCAGCTTGCCGGCCTTGAAGAACGCTTCGAGCGCGTCGACCAGTTGCAGCTTGTTCTTGATCGACAGCTCGATGTTGATCCGCTCGATGCCGTCCGTGTACTCGCCCATCCGGTTCAGCGGAATCACCACGTCTTCGTTGATCTTGAACGCGTTGGTGTGCTTGGCGATCGCGGCGGTGCGGCTGCGGTCGAGCCAGAAACGCTTGCGCGCCTCGGCGGCGACCGCGACGAAGCCTTCGCCGCTTTTGCCGTTGGCCATGCGCACCACTTCCGACGTGGCTTGCGCGACCGCATCCGGATCGTCGCCGACGATGTCGCCGATCAGCACCATCTTCGGAAACGCGTTGCGCTTGCTCTTGGTCGCGTAGCCGACCGCGCGCAGATAGCGTTCGTCGAGGTGTTCGAGACCCGCGAGAATCGCGCCGCCCTGCTTCGACGTTTCGAACAGGTAATCCTTGATTTCGACGATGCTCGGAATCGCTTCGCGCGCCTGGCCGAAGAATTCGAGGCAAACGGTGCGCGTATGCGCGGGCATCTTGTGCAGCACCCAGCGCGCGGACGTGATCAGCCCGTCGCAGCCTTCTTTCTGCACGCCCGGCAAACCGGCGAGGAATTTATCCGTGACGTCCTTGCCGAGACCTTCCTTACGGAACACGCGACCCTTGATGTCGAGCGCCTCGGTGCGCAGCAGCTTCTCGCCCGGCGCGTAGTTGCCGTCGAACCAGTCGAGCCGGAAACGCGCGACTTCGATGTCGTGAATCTTGCCCATGTTGTGGTCAAGACGCGTGACTTCGAGCCAGTTGCCTTCCGGGTCGACCATACGCCACCAGGCCAGATTGTCGAGCGCCGTGCCCCACAACACCGCCTTCTTGCCGCCCGCGTTCATCGCCACGTTGCCGCCGACGCACGAGGCGTCCAGCGAAGTCGGGTCGACGGCGAACACGAAGCCGGCCTGCTCGGCCGCCTCGGTCACACGACGCGTGACCACGCCCGCGCCGGAGAAAATCGTCGCGACTTTACGGTCGACGCCCGGCAATTCGGTCATCTCGACCGCGCCGAGCTGTTCGAGCTTTTCGGTGTTGATCACGGCCGAGAACGGCGTGAGCGGCACCGCGCCGCCGGTGTAACCCGTGCCGCCTCCGCGCGGAATCACGGTCAGACCGAGTTCGAAACACGCCTTGATCATGCCGGCGATTTCGGCTTCGGTATCCGGCGTCAACACGACGAACGGGTATTCGACGCGCCAGTCGGTCGCGTCGGTCACATGCGAGACGCGGGACAAACCGTCGAACTTGATGTTGTCTTTTTCCGTGACCTTGCCGAGCACCTTGGTCGCGCGACGACGCAGGTCGTAGGTCTTCTGGAATTCGCTCTTGAAATCGTCGACCGCGCGGCGCGCGGCCTGCACCAGCGTATCGACGCGCGCGGCGCGGTCCACGCCGGCTTCGTCGCCGTGCGCGGTCAGATCCGCGCGACGGCGCTTGTCGATCTCGGTGAGGCGGTGATGCAACGCTTCGATCAACTGCGCGCGACGCTTCGGATTGTCGAGCATGTCGTCTTGCAGATACGGATTGCGGCGCACGACCCAGATATCGCCGAGCACTTCGTACAGCATCCGTGCCGAGCGGCCGGTGCGGCGTTCAGCGCGCAATTCGGCGAGCACCGCCCAGGCGTCGTCGCCTAACAGGCGAATAACGATTTCACGGTCGGAAAACGACGTGTAGTTATAAGGAATTTCGCGCAGACGCGCTTCAGGATCGGCGGCCACCGCAGTGGCGGCCCCGTGCGGATCGAAAACTTGAGGTGCGTTCATGTTCGGACGACTCGGTAGGTCAGCCCGGCGCGCTCGTCGAAGAGGCGTCGGCTGACGGTGCGCGTGGGGCGCAATGCTGGAAATCTTCTAGGGGAGCGAAGCACAACCGACGGCCTGACCCACATCGATCGCTTCGCGGCGCTCGGTTCTAGCTACACGATCGTGCGTGGCGGACGAGACGCTCCGCCGCGGGGCAAGACTCACGCGGGACGGGCATCAAGTGGGCGATCCGAGGCTGCCAGTGCATCTTCCGATCCTTATTCCAAAATGGAATTCTACCCCATGATCCCGCCACGCGTTGACGGCTGAAATCGGTTTGGTGGCGGGGCTTCACGCGTTTTCGTCATGAATCGGACGTTCGTGCGGAGGCCGCAAATTTGCCGACCG
Source organism: Paraburkholderia sp. BCC1876 (assembly GCF_902833695.1). Lineage (NCBI taxonomy): Bacteria > Pseudomonadati > Pseudomonadota > Betaproteobacteria > Burkholderiales > Burkholderiaceae > Paraburkholderia > Paraburkholderia sp. BCC1876. Next base: position 437,879 of record NZ_CADFGI010000007.1, read on the forward strand.
AACGGTCGGATGGGCCGTGGGGACAGGCTTGCGGCGCATTCGCGGAAGGCCAGAGCCTGCGCGGTTGGCGCTATCATTGACCCTTTCCCGTCCCGCAAAGCGCACCGCGCCACCCGCATGGCTTCCCACGACTATCTGAAGAAAACCCTGACCGCGCGCGTTTATGACGTGGCCCGCGAGACCGAACTCGAACACGCACCGAATCTGTCGGCGCGTCTGCGCAATCCGGTCTATCTGAAGCGCGAGGACAACCAACCGGTGTTCTCGTTCAAGGTGCGCGGCGCGTACAACAAGATGGCGCACATTCCAGCGGAAGCGCTGCAGCGTGGGGTGATTACCGCGTCGGCGGGCAATCATGCGCAGGGTGTGGCGCTGTCGGCGGCACGCATGGGCGTGAAGGCGATCATCGTGGTGCCGGTGACCACGCCGCAACTGAAGGTCGACGCAGTGCGCTCGCATGGCGGCCCGACCGTCGAGATCGTGCAGTTCGGCGAGTCGTACAGCGACGCCTATGGCCACGCGGTGAAGTTGCAGGA
>NZ_CADFGI010000008.1:0-357870 GCF_902833695.1 Paraburkholderia sp. BCC1876
CCTTGCCATTTACTCCAGTATCCCCAGGACCACCTACCCCTCATCTCGTCGCGCGCATACGCGTTTGCAACGCCGCCGTCAACCTTGCGACGCCAGATTTGAGCGGATCCCCAGCACCATCGACAACCGTTGAAGGGGATGCGGTGGAAACGCAGAATGAATTGCCGGGCACCGTGTCGGCGATCGAGTTCCGTGACGAGCTGCTTAAGAAGGGGTGGCCCGACGCCCGTCAAGTTGCCGAACTGGGCGGCAAGGCCCCGGCTAGTGAAGCCACAACGTACGCGATCCGGGCGCAAGCACGTGGTGACCTGCTGGGAGTGTGGTCTGCGCCCCGGCATTGCTTCCTTTACCCGGACTTCCAGTTCAATTGTTCAGGCACCATACGGAAGGACGTTGCCGTACTCCTCGCCGTCCTGCCGAGTGAAGGCGATCGCGCAGGCTGGAGGCGGACGTTCTGGCTGTACTCTCCGCTTGCGCTGCTTGATGGCCGGACGCCGGCAGATATCTTTATTGACGATCCGGCTCTGGTGATTGCTGCTGCGCGAGAGGAATTTCTGTTGGATCGCGATGCGATATGGTAAATCGTCAACCGACCTAACCGGTCGGCAGGATTCCGATATCGCGTCCTGGGACTCTGCGGACTGGTTCCGCGGCACGCCGACGTGGCAACGAGCAGTAGACGGTCTGCTGGCTGATACACTGGCAGCATTTTCCCCGGGGCAAACCATGACCGTGCGTCGTATCGAGAACGAGGAAGAATACCGCGAAGTGCTCGAAACCGTATCGGCGCTGGTTGATCTCGATCCGGCGCCCGACTCGCCGGACGGCGACCGGTTGATGTCGCTCGTGGATCTGATCGAGCAGTACGAGGCGCCGTTCATGCTGGAACTCCGCTGTGCTTCCCGATGACAGACACCTCTGCTGCCCTACGAGGGCTGAGCCAATGGTACTCCCTTCCTTGGACCGCATTGTTTCGTGATTTACCGGCGTGTTTATCCTCTGCAAAAAGTGAAATCAGACACAGGTATTCAGATAACTATCCTTTTTCTGCCGCCCTGGATTCTCTACTCAAACTCGCCCGCTCAATCCAGGAGCAGGTTGACGCGCTGCGTTTGACATAAAAGCTGAATCGAAAAGTCGACACGACACGACTATGGGAACATTTGCGACCGGCCCAGTGCCATCGTCTGACATAGTACGAGCTGAATCCCGATATCCCGCGTGAAGACAGGACTGCGTCAGGGCTTGCGCGGACCTGTGCCCCGCCCGCTCAGGCTTACTACGCCTTCCTGTGTGCTGACGGTTTCATCTCCGCGGCGATTACAAGCCAACACAACACCAGCCCCGAACAGGCGAAAAAGACTGCACTTTGGCCTTCTACCTTGAGAAGCCAGCCGCCCACTATCCCGCCCAGCGCCAGTCCAATCGACTGCGTGGTGTTGTAGACCCCGGTGGCGGCGCCCTTGCGCGTGCCCGGCGCCAGTTTCGACACCAACGAAGGCTGCGAAGCTTCAAGAATATTGAAGCCGAGAAAATAGACGAACAGGATCGCCGCCACACTGGTAATCGTATGGAGTGCGGTGCCCAACAGCATCTGTCCAATCAGGACAAGACCGATCGCGCCAAGCAGAACGGCCTTCATCTTGCCGCGCTTTTCGGCCGAGATGATTGCCGGGATTTCCCGCGCAGAGGTGCTGTTCCACCGTGACATTCCGGTCAGCGAGCTGTGCGGCCGCGGCAACCAGGACGGATCGTGCGAAAGATGTCTGCGCTTCTGCGGGCGGATAGGTAAGGCCATCGCGCGCGACGCCACTTTCGCAGTCGGGAGGCAAAAAGTAGGACGGGTCGACAACGCATAGAAGGTGCACGGTTGCCCGACCTGGTGCAGCCACGCGGCCGGCCAGGTCGATGACGCGGACACTCTGGGGTGAGCCGTCGAGCGGGACAAGGAGGATATCGAACATGGCTGGGGATGAAGTCAGAAGTGGTGTTCCTGCAGCGCAATCGGCATGTAGCATCTTGTTGGCTACTTTTAGCCCAACTGGAATCGGTACGCCGAAACCACGGTGTCTGACCAATACTACGCTTAACAAAGAGGAGATTTTCCCTAAAGGTTCGATTGCCTGAATATTCCACGCCAAAGTGAACAGGGATTCCACGGCAAAAAGAAACCGGGTTTCCACGCCATTGCGAACAGGAATTTGAGGTGGTGGGGCGAGTACAGGGATCGGCGTGTCGTCTGCGTGCAGCTTGGCTGCCGCTGATCGTATAAGGTTGCAGCGCCTGCACCACCGGATCAGATGATGCCTCGCACATGCCCACCAACAGACCCATGCTCGCGGTGTCGGGCGTGGCGTTCTCGCGCGCCGCGATGGCCGCTTGCCGGTAGAGCGGCAAGATTACCGTCAGCGGAACCCGTGTTGGCGGTAGCGCGAGGCTAGTTGGCGTTGAACCACGCTGAGCGCGAATTTCTATCGTAAGCCTGACAGTTATAAGGTCTAGTGTTTTCATAGGGAGCTGCGTAGTTCCCCGTAGGCATTTGGTCACATCAAGGTACAAATAGCGCGGCAGTTCCCTTCTCGCTGCTCGTCGTCACTGCGTCAGGGTCATTCGGTTCCAGCAAAGGGAAAATAAGAGCGTAATCGCCTGCTTCCGAAGGTGGCGGGACGGCTCGCGATCGCGATGACATGTTTGCTCCAATCCTAACGGAATAGGCGCGTAACGGCGCAGTCAGCATGCGCAGTCGTAACCGCGTCTCGGCACCATGAAATCATCGCCGGGTTGGCGAAGGGCCGCTGGCGGGCAGACACGATCGCCTCTTTGTCGACCCCGTTCATGTCGCTCGCACACCGTCGGAGACGGTTCGCTGCGTGACCATGAAGAGACATTCATACCTTTTGTATGAGTAGAGGTCGGCCGGCTTCGAGGTACGACACCGTACTGACTTCTGCCTCGATTGCGAGCAGGGTAAAACGCTTCTGCCGTGCAAACAGGCAGAGGCTAGCGGCAACTCGATCCTGCGGATGAACACCATGAAATCCTTGAATCTGCCAATTGCAGAGGCTCGCACGCCCGCGCCAGAAAAAAATGCCGTGTACACATGTCCGATGCATCCTCAAGTCAGGTTGCCGGAGCCTGGACCGTGTCCTATATGTGGCATGACGCTCGAGTTGAACACGCCCGGCACGGCGGACGAATCGGACGGTGAACTCAAGGACATGACGCTGCGCTTCTGGGGCGCGGCAGCGCTATCGTTGCCCTTGCTGTGGCTGACGATGGGACATATGCTCCCTATCCCTGACCTCAACGCAGCGGTTGACCGCGCGGCGGCCGCGTGGGGATTGCCGCATCCGACAGGCGTCTCATGGTCCGAATACCTACAGGCATTGTTGGCGACGCCGGTGGTTCTATGGGCAGGATGGCCATTTCTCGAACGGGGATGGAAATCCTTCGTGACTTGGCGACTAAACATGTTCAGCCTTGTTGGCCTCGGCGTTGTCACGGCGTACCTCTTCAGTGTTTACGCATTATCGTTTCCCGCCGGGGTCCCGGAGACGTTCCGCCGCGGACATGAGTTGCCTTTGTATTTCGAGGCGGCTTCTGTCATCGTGGCTCTGATCCTGCTTGGCCAGGTGCTTGAGCTTCGTGCCCGCTCACGAACCTCAAGTGCGATAAAAGACCTCCTGAAACTCGCGCCAAATACGGCGATCCGTTTGAGGGCAGACGCCACCGACGAGGTTGTGCCCCTTGACGCGGTCGTTGCCGGCGATATCTTGCGGGTTAAGCCCGGCTCAAAGGTTCCGGTTGATGGCGTTCTCACCAAAGGACAATCGACCGTGGACGAGTCGATGATCACCGGCGAACCGATTCCGGCCGAAAAAGTTTCGGGGAGCAAGGTGACCGGTGCGACCGTCAATCAAACCGGCTCGTTTCTCATGAGGGCCGAGAAAGTTGGCGCCGAAACGCTGCTCGCGCGAATCATCCAGCTTGTCGCAGAAGCTGGCCGTTCGCGGGCGCCCATCCAAAAACTGGCTGACACAGTATCGGGATGGTTCGTACCCACCGTCATCGTCATCGCCATCGTTGCTTTCGCCGGATGGGTCATTTGGGGGCCCGCGCCGGCAGTCGGCAACGCGCTGGTCGTTGCCATTAGCGTGCTGATTATTGCCTGTCCTTGCGCACTTGGTCTCGCGACGCCGGTGTCGATTATCGTGGGCATTGGTCGCGGCGCGAAACAGGGCGTGCTCATCAAGGATGCAGAAGCGCTGGAGCTGATGGAGAAGGTGGACACACTGGTCGTCGACAAGACGGGTACGCTTACGGAGGGAAAGCCTCGCGTCCAGGCAGTGATCGCGCTGAATGACGTGGCGCAAGGCCTCGTCCTCTCTTACGCAGCGAGCCTGGAAGCCATGAGTGAGCATCCGCTTGCCCAGGCGATCGTCAGCCATGCGCACGATAACGATGCAGTTTTATTACCCGTTTCGTCATTCAAATCTCTGACCGGCAAAGGTGTGGCTGGAACAATTGACGGGCACGCCGTTTTGCTTGGTAACGCGCGGCTGCTGGAAGACGCCCACGTGGACGTCTCTTCCGCAACCTGGCAGGTGGACAGTCTGCGGGCAGGCGCACAGACCGTGATGTATCTCTCTCTGGACGGCAAGCTGGCTGGCTACGTCGGAGTGTCTGACCCGGTGAAAAGTACGACGCCAGAGGCGGTCCGGCTCCTTCGCGACTCCGGCGTCAAAATATTTATGCTCACAAGCGACAATCCGGTAACCGCGAATGTGGTCGCCAAAGCATTAGCCCTCGACGGCGTAAAGGCGGGCGTGCTGCCGGAGGATAAACACAAATACGTGCAGGAGTTGCAACAGCAAGGACACATTGTGGCGATGGCTGGTGACGGGGTGAACGATGCGCCGGCTCTTGCGCAGGCTAACGTCGGCATTGCGATGGGCACCGGTACCGACGTCGCAATGAACAGCGCGCGCGTCGTGCTTGTTAAAGGCGACCTGCGGGGCATTGCGACGGCGCGTGTGCTCAGCGTCGCGACGATGAAAAATATCCGTCAGAATCTCTTTTTTGCATTCGCCTACAACGCTATTGGGATACCGGTTGCGGCGGGTGTTCTGTACCCCTGGCTTGGCGTCCTGCTGAGCCCGGTTATCGCGAGTGCTGCGATGGCGGTCAGTTCCGTTTCGGTCATTGGGAACGCGCTAAGACTACGAACAGCACGGATCTAGTGGAGCGGACACAGTCTGACGTGGCTTGCATTTCAAGTGGAGGTCACCCGCAGTCTGGTTAAAGGGTGATGAGATCTTTCTCGGATAGGCTCAGGCGGAATAGATTGCGTTCAAGGCCTTCTCGGTGATTCCAGACTGGTATTGCCTTTTCATCGGATGACGTGTGCAGCCCCTCGCCATCGTCGACGATTTCGAACGGTTACTGGCGCGAAGTGAACGACCAGTATGTGCTGATGTTCGTTTTAGGCCTTTACTTTACGGATGGGGAGCCGACGTGAGTGCTTTTGTGCCCGTCGTCGTTAGAGTTGTGAACGACTTCGGGACTGTCCCCCGCGCCGTCCCAGGTGAGTCGCGGATCGAATTGCATCGAGGCCAGCAAGGTGAGAATCACCACCGAGCCGAATGCGATAACCCCGAGGCCGGCAGTGACCTCAGCGAACGACTGGAAGCGCACCAGAGCGACGGTCAGTGTGACGACAAATACGTCGAGCATTGACCAGCGCCCAATGCGTTCCAGAAACCGGTATAGCGTGGTGCGTTCGCGGGGATACAAACGTGAATGACGCTGCGCAGTGACCAGGAGAAGCACCAGCGCGGAGATTTTCAGCATCGGCACGATGATGCTCGCGACGAATACGACAACAGCGAGCGGCCAGTCACCCGATGTCCAGAAGTAGACTACGCCGCTGATAATCGTATTGTCTTGCGTGTTCAGCAATGAAGCTGTATGCATGACGGGTAGCAGATTGGCGGGAATATATAGGAGCGCTGCGGAGGCCAGCAGCGCCCAGGTGCGTTTCAGGCTATCGGGATGACGCCGGTGCAGCACGGAGTCGCATCGCGGGCAGCGCTGGCGCTTGATTGACAAGTCGCGCGGCTCAACCTGTCCGCACGCATTGCATGCAATCAGACCCATCTGTAACGCGGTGACGTAGGTAAGGGTAGGATTGGCCACGGGCGATCGTGAGGCCACCGCCATTGCTGGCAGCGGTTGCGTTGCTTCCCCGGAATTACCCGCGGGGTACTTCGTGGGTTTTCCTGCGGGCAGACCGTCCGCAAAATCCCATAGGGCGAACAAATCCAGCTTCACGAGAGCCGCGAGCATCAGCGTCAGCGCGACGAATGCAAACAAAGCGGTTTCCGGAATCACACGTGCGAGACTCTGCATCTTCACCATCGTAACCAGCACTGCGAGCATGAAGACTTCAATCATTTCCCACGGCCGCACCAACTGGATCAACCTCAGCACCTTGTTGAATCCCGGGGGGATATAGCCAGTGCTGAGGGGTATCAGAACATAGAGCAAAGCGAGAAGCTCGGTCAGCGGAAACAGAACGGTCGAGCAAAACACCAATGCCGCGACGAACTGCATGTTCTCGCGCCATAAGACCACGATCGCGCCGATCAGGGTGGTCTGCGACGTGGTGCCATCGGCCACTAGTTCGAGGATCGGGTAGGCCTGGGCAATCAGGAAGGTGATCAGAGCGGCCAGCGCTACCGCGCTTGCCAGGTTGATCCGCCGCGACATGTTGCTGTAGAGCGTCGAACTACACCGCGGACAGAATGCAATTTCGCCGCGGCCGATCAACCTTCGTTTGCGGATCAACATGTCGCAATTACGGCACGCGATCAGGTTCCTGGCGTATTCCATACTGGCCTAAATGCAGACAACGTGATTGGCCCCGGACTTCTTTTGAACCTGATGCGCTCATCGGGGCTAATTTGCGCCCTATTAAATGGCCGCTTGTGTTAGCTGCGGACGCGATGTCGGGGGAGTTTCCGAGGCTCTCGCTCATACCTCGAACGCAGCTGCGATTTCTTCACTATTCCGGCGTGTACTTGAATTCGGGCAATGCCTTCAGTGAATCTCTTGTTGCGCCGGGCAGGCGTATCTGTTTGTCGACAATCTGAATGCTACTGAACGGCACGGCGACCAGATGGGTTCCCATGCCCAAAAAGCCCCCGACCGACAGCACAAGATAGGGTAAGGGATCCGTTGGACCGATGATCAGATCGTCGATGGTCCCGATTATGTCTTTGTTGCCGTTATACACGGAAGAACCGCTGATTTTCGAGGCACGATATCCGGTCGCAAGTTGAACCACGTCCACTCGCTTGACACTTATCGTCTGTGGCGCGCCCTGAGCCCAAAGCGACCCACTCATGACGGCCATTGCCAGGAGGGCGGCGCTCAGGGGGTATTTGAATTGTTTCATGGTGTACCTCACTAGGTTGGCGGCATGACGTCATCACGCACTTAGGCTTTTCTCAGTTCGCCAAGCCTAAGGGCGCTATGCGTTTTAAAAGGCCAATGTCTTGAAACCCATCGATACATGGTCTTCGTAAGACTTCGGTGGGGTGTGGTGCACTTATCCCATTGGGTCAGCATGGCTTGCAATTACTGTGCAGTCGGTACGGCGACGGACATCCGGCAAATTTTTTTTCGAGGTGCGACGGATTCCCATAACGGCAATCTCAGCGGGTTCAGTTGGCTCAGTGTTGCGGCTCCGATCCTTGAGTAGTTTCCGAACCTGTCCCAGGCGAGCCAGAAGGACTAGCCTAGACGTAAGGAGCCGGTGCTTTCTCGGAACGGCATATCCAGGTCTCCCCGCCGTCAGTTGCGACGCCGGCGCCAGAATCTGCAGTTCTATTTCTCGAAACTCGGAGAGTCGTTGATGTATCCCACTCGCAAAGCCCTGACCGAGAGCATCCGCGCGCAGTGTGTTAAAGCGTTGAGCGAGCATGCATTTGCCGTATCCGGTACGTTGGCCACGTTCGGCCGGTCGATACACCACATCGTCGGAAGCGTGACGAATTTTCGTGAGGCTGATACCGCCTACATGCCTACACACACTTCGCGGGAGAGCGATCGGCAACTCACGGTTGTTGAATCCGACATCCACCCAGAATGAATACGACCTGGCAGACTCAGCCTATGCGCGCCTCGCGACGGCAAGATGCGTCTTCCGCTTACGCGGTAACGCTCGACGACCCAGATTCTGCGTTGGCGGATGAGTACGGCGTTGCTTCAGATCAGCGTGATCGTATCGAAATGTGGGTGAATGAAGGCGGGGCGGGGGACGACGTCGACCAGTGAGACAAGTGGCGAATGTGCCGTTACTGCGCGCTCCCGCGACGCTGCAAGGGCGCTTGTTGCCGCATCGGTACAACCCAGTCACTTTCGATGGCAAACCTGTGCAGACGTTAGAGGCGGAGTTGAGATGCTCGCAATGATGTTTGACGGTATATCACCGGTCTTGCGTGAAACGCAGGTTGCCGAGCCTGTTGTGGGCGATGACGACTTGCTGATTGACATTCACGCCTGCGGCGTGTGCCGCACCGATTTGCACGTGGTGGATCGCGATTTGACTTCACCGAAACTCCCTCTGATTCCGGGCCATGAAATAGTAGGCGTAGTGGCCGCGATAGGCTCTGAGGTGCGCGATTTCAAGCCGGGAGATAGGGTTGGCGTTCCATGGCTTGGACATACGTGCGGCCATTGCTACTACTGCCTCGCGCATCGGGAAAACCTGTGCGATAACCCTGGTTTCACGGGCTATACGATCAACGGCGGTTATGCAGAACGGACCGTCGCCGATAGCCGCTATTGTTTGCATTTACCCCCTGCGTATGCGGATGCAGAGGCGGCGCCGCTTCTGTGTGCCGGCGTCATCGGCTACCGTACGCTGGAATTGGCCGGCGACGCCAGGCGTATCGGTATCTACGGGTTTGGCGCGGCCGCGCACATCGTCGCGCAGGTGGCTCGCCATCAGGGGCGCGCGATCTACGCTTTCACTCGGCCCGGCGATATCGCGGCACAACGGCTTGCGCTTCGATCTGGCGCACGGTGGGCCGGGAGTAGCGATGAAGCACCGCCAGAAGAGCTTGACGCCGCGCTAATCTTCGCCCCGGTGGGCGCTCTGGTTCCGATTGCGCTTAAAGCGCTCGTCAAAGGCGGAATTGTCGTTTGCGGCGGAATACATATGAGCGAGATCCCGGCTTTCTCTTACGACCTCCTGTGGGAGGAGCGCCGGATTTGCTCAGTCGCCAATCTCACGAGAGAAGATGGAGCGGCATTTATGCGCCTCGCCAGCGAGATCAAGCTCGAGATCGAGGTGACACGCTATCCAATGAAGGATGCAAACAGGGCGCTCGATGACCTGCGGGCAGGGCGCCTTTCGGGGGCTGCCGTGCTTGTCATGCCGGATGAGTCTCACGACCGACCTTAGAGCAGACGCCGGCACCTTTTTCTCACTCACCAATGAAGGGAACCACCATGAACTCATACGATGTTGTAATCGCGACCTTCGATGATCACCAGAAGGCTAATGTCGCCGTAAGCAAGCTTATCGACGGTGGATTCAACATGAAGAACTTTAGTGTGATCGGCAAGGGCTACCACACGGAAGAAAAAATCATTGGTTTCTACAATATCGGCGATCGCATGAAGATGTGGGGAAAATACGGAGCGTTTTGGGGTGCGCTGTGGGGTCTCCTTTTTGGCGGTGTCTTTTTCGCGATTCCGGTAATTGGGCCTGTCGTCGTAGTAGGGCATCTCGCCGCGCTGGTCATTGCTGCGATCGAGGGTGTCGTGGAAGGCGCAGTTGTTGTTGGCGGGCTCTCTGCACTTGGCGCAGCTTTATTCGACTATGGCATTCCAAAGGACAGCGTTATCAAATACGAAGCAGCGGTGAAAGCCGACGGCTTTCTCGTCGTGGGTCATGGACCCGCAGATGAAATGGCTCGAGCGCGCGCCGTACTCCAGAGTTCGGATGCGACTCGTCTGGACATGCATCAAGCGGTAAGCCCTGCGGTCGCAACGAGCCACCTCGCGCCTGCTGCAACTTGAAAGACTCAGGCCCGATGGGTTAACGTGGCGGCCGCGGTTCACATCAGTCTTCCAAACAGGCTGCCGACGCCCGCCGTGATCGCCATTGCTGACGCGCCCCAGAACGTGACCCGGGTGGCGCCTGCAATCACGCCAGCACCGCCGACTCGCGCCGCAAGACCCCCCAAAAACGCCAGGAAAAACAGGGACGCCCCAGAGACAAAGACTGCTATCCGCGATTCCGGTGCCAAGGCGGCGACTAGCAGGGGCATGGCGCCCCCGACGGCGAAGCTGCCTGCCGAGGCAAGCGCTGCCTGGATCGGGCGGGCTTTGAGGGCCGACGTCAGGCCGAGTTCGTCCCGGGCGTGCGCGCCAACCGCGTCGTGGGCCATCAATTTGTCCGCGACCTGTTTGGCGAGCGGCAGGTCGAGACCGCGGCCGACATAGATCGCCGCGAGTTCAGCGTGCTCGCCTGAATTGTCTGTTCTAAGCTCCGTCCGTTCAATTGCCAGGTCCGCCTCCTCGGTATCCTTCTGCGAGTGCACCGACACGTACTCCCCCGCAGCCATGGACATTGCACCGGCGACAACGCCTGCAACTCCGGCGATCAAGACGCTGCCATGACTACCATGTGCAGCTGCGACGCCGAGAACCAGGCTCGACGTCGACAGGATGCCGTCATTGGCTCCCAGGACTGCAGCGCGCAGCCAGCCGCTTTTGCCCGTTCGATGGCGACTCCGTTTCCCGATCCCCTCATGTTCGCCAATTGCCTTCATCTGCGTTCGTTCGGTTTCGGCAAGGTTGCGATGTGTGGCGCACGAGTTGCAACGGCAAGATCCCCCCGTTGAATGATCCGGACATCTGTCGGCGGCGTGCCGATGTGGATGCCGAGATTCCGGAATGTGTCTGCTACGCGTCCTAGCATCCCCGATTTCGCGTCGGGTGTCAGTGCAAAACTGTCGAGCGCAAAAGCTAACTCATACCACACGAGGGAGTCCGAGAATGCGCATGCGTAGGCCTGGGGAATGGTGCCATGAGCGACGTCTGGGCTACCGGCGGCCGCGACTTTCAACGCTTCGATCACGCGCGAAGGTGCCACTGCGAGATCGACTCTTAGACGAATAATGCAGCGATGGGGGCCTTTCGGGCGACTGTGGTTCGTTACAATCGACTTCGAAATGACGCTATTCGGAATGACGACAATGTCATGGGCCCATGTCCTGATCCGAGTAGCGCGCCAATTGACCTGCATGACCTGGCCAGAGGTGTGATCGGTCAGGGTAATCCAGTCACCCGCTCCAAATGGGCGTTCGATGTTGATCGCGAGACCGGAGAGTACATCGCCCAAGGTGTTTTGGAGCGCAAGACCGAGCACAATTGCCACGACCCCAGAGGTCGCCAGGAAGGTTGAGAGCGGTTCTTTGAACACGACGCCGATGATGCCGACGAATGCAAGAACATAGATGAGCCCCGATGCCAGATCGGCGAACAGGCGCCGCGCGTGAGGTTCGTCGTTATCGGGGAAAAACGTCCGGGTGAGCACCAGATCAAGCAGGCTTTTGCACAGCCAAGCACCCAGAATCCACCACACGATCCCGAACATCTCGCGTGGCAGGCGAAGGCCACTCCCAGTTGTCCCGAAGAGAAATTGGCCGATCGGGTTATCCGTCCGCGGAAAGAGCGCGGTTATCAGCAAGAGGACACCGCCGCCGGCGAAAAATGGACGGTACAGTCGACCGTACGGAAGCACACGAAGCAGCAGAAGCACGCCTGCGATCGAAAGGAGGCTAATTTCCAGAAAACCGAACATATCGATTTAGACTCCCGCCCCGAGCTGCCGCTATCCGCCTATGAATGAACGTCTAACGTCGCAGTCGCAGCATCCCCGTTTCCCCAACTAGCAACATGCGCATTATCTTAAGTGGCTGTACTTTGGACATATTCGCTCAACGATGCCGGTCCAGCTTGCGACCAGTACCCCTGCTTTCCATAAAACTCATGAAGCGCAACCTCGTAGCTCCGATGAATCGGAACTGAATCGTCGTAGACGGGGCTGCGACGGATGGAGTCTCGGGTAAGTTCAGTGGTGACGGTCTTTGCCAGCCAGTCGACTCCCGCAATCCAGTGTGCCGCGAGCAATATCTCCTTTCCGCCGTGCAACAAGCTGCGTGTATCGATGCAAAGATATCGAATCGCCCAGGCTTCATCGTCATAGATAAACCCGGAAACATGGCCAATCCCACCATCAACAGCGTCAAGCCGATAACCTGTTACCTCGTCCGTGCTGCGCAGATGCACGTCGTCAGGCGAGCGTACAGCTTGGGGTCCAATCTGAGGAGGGACCGGCGCGGGATCAGGTGCCACGTCAGCCGGATCGAACCTTGGATAGGCACCCATTCCCCACAAGTTCGGTCCGCCCCAATAAGCTGGATAGTTGTAGTGACGCAAACATTCAACCTCATTCTGACGCGAAACAGGCCTGTGCGTGTCGATGCCCGGACTGTCTCTTACTGCTTGCTGCGTGAGGCTCAGATGAACGACGTTGGAACCCGGGTCTGTGTGCTTGATCGAATAGGGGGATATCAGGACGCGGCGCTCGTTGAGCCAATGGCCGGTCTTGACCACCAGATATCGCACGGCCCACGCCTCGTCATCAAAGTAGACCTGATCGACCGTTCCAATATCGCCGTCGATCGCGCTGACCGTGCAGCCATGTAGATCCTTTATGCTCCGCAACATGATTTCCTCCAACATAGAAGCGGGCGAGCGGGGAAACGTCACGCGCTATACAGCTGTCTAGCGAAAGGCGGTCGGCCGAGCATCGCGCCGGAGAAACTGGTGCGAGCTCTTTTGCTGCAGGTTCTGTACTCAATTCGTAGCGAGCGCATGATGGTGGAACAGATTTCCTACAACATGGCGTCAGCCTCGTACATCCGCGCGAACACATCGTCCATGCGCTTGAGTGTGTCATTAAGCCAGCTGCGAATCGGACGCAACGGATGGTCCTTCGGCACGAAGTCATCCAGCTTCAACACTGTGAACATCGACTCGGTAAAACCGTCTGGTCCGCGCATTCGTTCCATCTCGCTTTCATTGATGACATCAGTTCAACGTTTACGCCTGTGTTCCGGATGACCGGTATGTGAGGTATTTCACCGACCTGCTAGACGATAGGGGATCAAGCCAACTGACCTTGATGCAATCGAAAGACGCGCCGGCCATCAACCCGCTGCGGGTCAGTACGAGCGCATCGACCTGCCCGGGTCCGGTGCTTGCGCGCCCTTCCCACCTATCAGACGGTGCTGACATCACGATACGTGAGTGCGATTGGAGATGCGGTACGACACCGTACAAATGGCGGATACGGCTCTATATCCGACGATGCCGCCGGGCGACGAGCCGCGCACGCGTGGGGCTTCAGATAGCTACCAGAAGATTTCGTCGGTCGATCATTGGTTGGTCTAGACTGACCGCTGCCGTACCGAATTTCTTTGACTGGCGCGCCAAACTGAGTGTGTGCCCATCTGGGTCATCGAACTGCGCATGACTGGTCTATCCATCCGATCGAAAGTGGCGACGACGCGCAGACTATCGGAGAAGGAAGTATCGGACCGAGCGCGCAGCGCATCGACGAAGCGATCGGGAAAGTGTGCGCCGCGCAGAAAGCGGCTTACAGTGCTATTGGATGCGTTGGAGATTTCGGTATTCGCGAGACTCGGGATTACCTAAGTGCGCTTATGCAGCGCGGAGCATGAAGAGGACCAGAATGAAAGCCAGATCGGAGGACTTTCGGGTGCATCAGGGCGACCAGATCAAACTCCCTAATGGCCAACGACGGTGGCGCCCGTCTACGTGCCGAAACACGACTATAAAAAGCTTCCCGCGGAGCATGTTGCACAACTGAGTGTACGACAGCAGCTATTTTGTGCGCCAAACCGACATGCGAGGACAGTGATGTCGTACTGGGATATCAATCAGGATTGCGTACGTTAAATCGCGAGGAGAATATGTGGAACAACTCGTCATTGTGGCTCACCCCGTAGAAAACAGCTTTACGATGAGACTCGCCCGCGCCTACACGGATGAGCTGGAAAAACTCGGACATACGCAACGGACATGTGATCTGTATCGAATGCGATTTAACCCTGTATTGATTGCACATGAGTGGATGCCGGTTAGCGCAGGGCACCCGGCCGGTGCCGATGTGGCAAAGGCGCAGGACGAGATTCGTGCCGCGGATGTCCTGACCATGTTCTATCTGCTCTGGTGGATATCGATGCCGGCGATGATGAAGGGTTATGTCGACCGGGTCTTTGCTCGCGGTTTTGCTTACGAATCCAGTCAAGGTATCGTGCACGGCCTGCACGGGGGGGAAAAGGCGCTGATGGTCACCTGCTCCGGTGCGCCACTACCGCTGCTAGTGAAGAGCGGCAACTGGAACGCCATGGAGGTGTTGCAGGAAACTCATATCTTCCGCTCAGCCGGCTTCGAATTGATCGAGCATCTACATTTCGACGAGATTGTTCCGTTCTTGACGGAGGCTGTGGCGGCGCAGCATATGGAGCGCATCCGGGCCTGTGCACGGCAGCATTTTTAACGAAGCGTTGACGTGACGCGACTGCGCGCCGGCATGTCGAATCTTTCCCGATACCGGGCGACTGCTTCACGATAAGGGAAAGGAGCGGCAGAGATGCACTCCGCGAGAGGACGAAATCCACACCAATGGTGGGTCACGTTAGTTCAGGCAGCAGTTCTGAGCATATTGATTGCAATCGGCATGACATGGGCTGGTTCGACCTATGATCATCCTATTGAGGGATCAATCATGGCCGGCATGGCGGCACCGGAGTGCGCCGAAGTTCGCGCGATGCGAGCTGGCGCGCTACTTCTCAGCAGGCAGCCTGAAAACGAAGTCTGCCGGTCCTTTTATCTTTACCGAACCACGTTCCCGGACGCTGCCGATGATCTACCTTCCTATATGGCGTCCGTCATGCAGGATCGAATCAGTGAGTTTCGCCAACTGGTAGGCTACTTGTGCCTGCTGTGGCTCGCCCTCGCGGGTGTCGTGATTGGGGGGACTTGCGTCGTTCGTCTTGGATATCACCGATACCGGTGCGACACACAGCGGCGGAAAGACTGAACACGATGCAACAAGCCTCGTACCGGGTGGACTGTCAGATATTCGGAACACTAGACGATCTGATATCCCACGCATTTAAATGAGAAAAGTTAGAGAAGCGAACTGCCCGGCGCAACAGCACATGCTATAAACCGTGCTTGGAAAGATGCGAAGTGAAATATCCGGTCCCATGTCCGGCTTCGAACACCTCCAGAGGTAAGCCATCGCGGCGAAGCATTATCGAAGAAGCACAGGATCTGATGGCTCTAGCCATAGCGATCGCGCTTCTATGACGGTTGCATAGCATGACCCGCTTTGAGTTGGCAAATCGAAAGATGCCTGTCGCAATACTCCCGGTTGTCGCGCGAAGACCGGGTCTGAGTAGTTTCCGAACCTGTTGCATCCGGGTGGGCGACTCTATGATTCGAGTAACGACTGTCAGCCGATTTGACATGCGTCAATCCGGCTTGCGACTCAGGGACACGTTCTTTTCACGGGCCGAAGTTCGCTGGTCCGGCGCGACCCACTATCTGCTACCCGAGCAGCGGAAGTTCCGTCGGGTGTGAAGGGTGTCTTGTCATACCATCGCTATAACCATCAAAAGAATGCAGAGTTCGCGCTCGTTTTGGTAATGGATCACAGATCGCAGCGGTAGCAGCTAACCATGACATACGAGGCATCGTAAGGACAGAGGGGAGTACACGCCATGGAAGTCCTCGCCGGGAAGCCCAAGTCTCCGGATGCAAAACCGGGAATGAAACCGCGTGTGGACGCGTTGCAGACCCTTCCGATGCCGGAGGTCGAGAAGAAATTGGGATGGTCGCCGGATGGCCTCAGTCAAACCGAAGCCGAGAAACGCCTGACCCAATACGGATCTAACGAGCTTGAACAAAAAAAGACCAATCCTCTGCTCAAATTCCTCAGCTATTTCTGGGGGCCCATTCCGTGGATGATCGAAGTGGCGGTGATTCTTTCCGCGGCAGCTCGGCACTGGCCTGACTTTGGCATCATTCTCGTTCTGCTTCTGGCCAACGCGGTCGTGGGGTTCTGGGAAGAGCACCAGGCGGGGAACGCCATTGCAGCGCTAAAGGCCACCCTGGCAATCAAGGCCCGGGTGAAGCGCGACGGAAAATGGACTACACCGGCGGCGCGCGATCTGGTGCCAGGCGATGTCATTCGCGTGCGTATGGGGGACATTGTACCGGCGGATGCGCGCCTGCTCGACGGCGACGCGGTGGAGGTCGATCAGTCTGCCTTGACGGGAGAGTCGCTGCCCGCGACGCGTAAATCCGGCGAGGCGGTGTTTTCCGGTTCGATCGTTCGCCAAGGTGAAATCGATGCGCTCGTCTATGCCACGGGTGCGAAAACCTACTTCGGTAAAACGGCAGAGCTGGTTCAGGGGGCAGACACGGTCAGCCACTTTCAACGTGCCGTGCTGAAAATTGGCAATTACCTGATCATCCTGGCAGTGGTATTGGTGGCGGGGATTGTCGCGGTCGCTATCTTCCGTGGCGACCCGATCCTTACCACCTTGCAATTCGCCCTTGTCCTGACGGTTGCCGCGATTCCGGTGGCGATGCCGACGGTGTTGTCCGTGACCATGGCAGTCGGCGCACGCCTGCTCGCGAAGAAAAAGGCGATCGTGACCCGGCTGGTGGCGATCGAGGAATTGGCGGGCGTCGACGTGCTGTGCGCCGACAAGACCGGCACGCTGACCCAGAACAAGTTGACCTTGGGTGACCCGTTCGGTGTCGACAATATTCCTGCCGATCAGATCATCGTTGCTGGCGCGCTGGCATCGCGCGCCGACAATAACGACACCATCGACCTTGCTGTACTCGGCGGACTGAAAGATAGAGAGGCCCTGAAGGGCTATCAGATCGACCACTTCCAGCCATTCGATCCGGTCCATAAGCGCACCGAGGCCGCCGTCACGGGTCCGGACGGGCAGACGTTCAAGGTGAGCAAGGGTGCGTCGCAGGTGATCCTTGCGTTGTCGGCCAATGCCGGAGAAGTAAAGGCCGCCGTTGACAAGGCTGTCAACGAATTCGCAGCGCGTGGTTTTCGCGCATTAGGCGTGGCGCGGGCCGAAGCAGACGGGAAATGGCAATTCATCGGTGTATTGCCTCTGTTCGATCCGCCACGGCCCGATGCCGCGTCAACCATCGCGACCGCGCAACAGATGGGCGTGAAGGTCAAGATGGTCACCGGCGACGCGTTGGCCATTGCCCAGGAAACTGCCAGGAAGCTCGGTATGGGCGCGAATATCCTCGATGCGCGAAGCCTCGGCGACGCGAAGGATCAGGAGACGGCGGCAGTGTCGGAATCCATCGAGAAGGCCGATGGTTTCGCTCAAGTGTTTCCTGAGCACAAGTTCCGGATTATCAATGCCCTCCAAAAACGCGGCCACATCGTTGGTATGACTGGCGACGGCGTGAATGACGCGCCGGCGCTGAAGAAAGCCGATTGTGGTATTGCCGTTTCGGGCGCAACGGACGCGGCGCGTGCTGCGGCCGCCATTGTACTGACCACGCCTGGTCTCTCTGTCATCATCGACGCGATCAAGGAGAGCCGGAAGATCTTCCAGCGGATGACCAGCTACGCGATGTACCGCATCGCCGAAACCCTGCGGGTGTTGATGTTCATGACGCTTTCAATTCTGGTCTTTAACTTTTACCCGTTGACCGCAGTGATGATCGTGATGCTGGCATTGCTCAATGACGGCGCCATTCTGTCCATTGCCTACGATAACGTTCACTACAAGGACCAGCCTGAGGCATGGAACATGCGGCTCGTGCTGGGGATCGCCACGGTGTTGGGGATCTTCGGTGTCGGCGCTGCATTCGGCCTGTTTTACCTTGGCGAACGCGTATTTCATCTCGATCGCCCGCATATCCAGACGTTGATGTACCTGAAGCTGTCTGTTGCGGGGCACCTGACGATTTTTCTGACCCGTACGCGTGGGCCGTTCTGGTCGATACGTCCCGCGAAAGTCCTTCTCTTTGCTGTCCTGGGTACCCAATTGGTGGCGACCCTGATTGCGGTCTACGGATTATTCATGACGCCGATCGGCTGGCGGTGGGCGGCTTTTGTCTGGGGCTATGCTATTGCATGTTTCCTCGTGACCGATCCCTTGAAGTTGCTCGCCTACCGCATACTTGATTCCGTCAAAGGTGGGCACACGGGTGGCATCAAAGCCGAAACGCAATCTGAAACGGATACGAAACCTCAGCCTGATGCCACGGGCTCGCCGCAGCCCGAAGCGAAGGCCGCGCTTCAGACTGAGACAAAGGGCACAGCCCATCCCGAGGCAAAGGCCACACCCGAGCCCGAAGCAAAGGCCACACCCCAGCCCGAAGCAAAGGCCACACCCCAGCCCGCAGCAAAGGCCACACCCCAGCCCGCAGCGGGGGCCACACCCCGGCCCGAAGCGAAGGCCGCGCCTCAGCCTGTGGCAAAGGGCACAGCCCATCCCGAAGCAGAGGCCACGCCCCAGCCCGAGGGCAACGTTACATCCGGACCAGAAGGTAAAGGTGAAACACCGTCCGACCCGACTCAGCAACTCGTCAAACGTGTTCATCAACTGTACGAGGAGCTAGGGAGGGAGGACGTTCAGGCTGTTCAGGACTGGGATGCAGCGGAGCGAAAGCTCCAGAAAGAAAAACCTCAGGAATGAGTCGATGCAAACCGATCGTGAACACCGCGCGCCACACTATGGATCCAGGGGGGCGACCACTTCGGGCGCATAAAGGGATGACCTCAATCACTATTGGGCTTTTTTTGTCGCAAACGCTGCTCCCCAGCATGAAACGGTTTATCCAGTAAAGAATTAACTATTCCCAAAGGCATGAAGATGAAAATCAACTCACAGAATTTTTGCGCACTGGAGGGGAGCCACATCGACCTTGCCAAATTTCCCACGACCGTTGCCCCGGTGTACAAGTCGAAAAAAGACTATAAGCAGATGCTGCATGACCATGTAGAGAAGTTGAGTGGGTTGCAGCAACTTCATTACGCCTCAAATCGCTATGCACTACTGCTGATCTTTCAGGCAGTGGATGCTGCGGGAAAAGATGGTGCCATCCGGCATGTTATGTCAGGAGTCAATCCGCAGGGTTGCCAGGTGTTCAGCTTCAAGCATCCCACTCCTACCGAACTGGAGCACGACTTTCTCTGGCGTACCACTCGCGATATGCCGGAGCGGGGAAGGATTGGTATCTTTAATCGGTCCTACTACGAGGAAGTGCTGATTGTGCGCGTTCACCCGGAGATTCTTCGTAGCGAAGGGCTGCCTGACGCGTTGCTTGACGAGAAGAAGGTTTGGCAGGGTCGCTATCGTTCGATCGTCGATATGGAGCGACACTTCCATAGCAACGGCACCCGCATCGTCAAGTTCTTCCTCCATCTTTCGAAGGAGGAGCAGAGAAAGCGCTTTCTGGCGCGCCTTGAGGACCCCGACAAGAACTGGAAATTCAGCCTCGCCGATATTGAAGAGCGGAAGTTCTGGTCGCGCTATACGACAGCGTTTGAGGAATGCATCAGCGCAACAAGTACGACTGACTCGCCTTGGTATATCGTTCCGGCGGATGATAAGGAAAACGCTCGACTGATAGTCTCGCAGATCGTTCTGAATACGTTCGAAGGACTCAAGATGTCTTATCCAGAAGTCAGCGAGGAGCGACGGCATGAACTGCTAGCGATACGAAAGCGGCTTGAAAAGTGAAGCACTGAGCGCAACGGCACGAACACCTTTCGATTGAATTGAAAGTTTGTACGCTGTCGTACCGCATCCCTTCAGGTCATGGCGTAGCTTTAACGTACGGTGGACCTATTCAGGAGCCAGTGATGCTACGACGGAATTTCATATTCAGTACGTCCGGGTCAATCCTGACCATTGCACTCGCGGTTTCAGGGTGCACGACGACGGGCATGTCCGACACGACTGGCGGACAGACCGACAGTCGTCAAACGATCAACGCTGGGGTTGACTCGACGTTGACCCGCCTCTTCACTTCCGCCAACGGATCACGCGAACTGGTCTCCGAGGCCCGTGGTGTGCTTGTGTTCCCGTCAGTCATTGACGCTGGCATAGGCGTTGGCGGGCAGTACGGCGAGGGCGCACTACGCATGGGTGGGCGCACGGTCGGCTACTACAGTACGGCAACGGCTTCGATAGGCTGGCAGATCGGTGCGCAATCGATGGCGATCGTTTTCATTTTCATGACAGATGACGCTCTCAACCGGTTTCGGAATAGCCAGGGCTGGTCTGCCGAAGGCGACGCATCTGTCGCAGTACTGACGATTTGCGCAAATGGCGAAGTCGACACGAGCACCGCCAGTAGTCAGGCGGATGCATTTGTCTTGACGAACGACGGGCTGATGGCGGGCGTGTCACTCGACGACACGAAGGTGACCCGGTTGAAGTCACTTTAGCAAGCCAACGGTCGGCAGTGGGACACGTGAACGGATGAAGGAGAAGTCAGGATGTTGCGAACTTTGGAAAGCCTCTACGGAAACCCCGTTGCAGCCCGGGACGGGGAGATTGGCAGCATCGACCAGGTCTATTTCGATGACGAGGCATGGGGAGTACGTTATCTTGTGGTGGAAACCGGAGGCTGGATGAATAAGCGAAAGGTACTGATTTCGCCGTATTCATTTAAGCATCCGGAGACGGGTTCGAGCGCGATCGCGGTCGACCTGACACGACAACAGATAAACGACAGTCCCGATATCGACACGGATAAGCCGGTATCGCGTCAGCATGAGACTGAATACCTCGGTTACTACGGATATCCGACCTATTGGGGCGGCGCATATCTTTGGGGCGTTGGGGCTTATCCCGGATACGGGTCGATGGTATCGAGCATCGGGATGGAGTCGGCGGTGCGTATCCGGCACGAGCAGGAAGCTGACAGCGCATCTGCAGACGTTCATCTTCGAAGCTCGAAGGCCGTCATGGGCTATCACATCGAGGCCGGTGACGGCCGCATCGGCCATGTCTGCGGCTTCATCTTCGACGACGTAGCCTGGGCGATTCGTTATCTGATCGTTGATACGAAAAACTGGTGGCCCGGTAGCAAGCAGGTGCTGCTCGCAGCGCAATGGATTGAACAGATCGACTGGATCGGCTCTACCGTTTCTACCAGACTCACGTGTGAGGCGATCAAAGGTAGCCCAACTTACGATGGCGATTCTCCGCTGGATCGTAGCTATGAAGCAAGCCTCTATAAGCATTATGGGAAAGACGGATACTGGTCTAATGACGCGATACCTTCCTAGGCGCGCAGGCATACAAGGCGACGGGGACTCAACCTGTTCATAGGAGCAACCTAATGCTGCGAAGCATTGACAGTCTTCACGGATACGCGGTCGCGGCACTTGATGGAGACATCGGAACCGTCGAACAGGCGTATTTTGATGACGAGGTTTGGGGGATACGATATCTGGTTGTTGATGTCGGAAACTGGATCGGCGAACGAAAGGTGCTGATTTCACCGTATTCGATCAAAAAGTCGGACCTGGACTCGGGTGCCGTGAACGTTGATCTTACACGGCAACAGGTGAGGGACAGCCCGGATATCGATACAGATAAGCCGGTGTCTCGTCAGTATGAAACAAGCCACCTCCTTTACTACGGCTATCCGAGGTACTGGGGCAGTGCGAACTTGTGGGGGCCTGGTGCCTATCCCGCGTTCCCGGGGTCGACCGACGCGCCGCGCTTTGACCCGGAGGGGCGTGCGGACGGGAGGTCAGATCCAGATCGACCGGCCGATATTCACCTGCGCAGTACTGCTGCAGTGAGCGGTTGTCGTGTCAGGGCCGTGGACGGCAATATTGGTCATGTTTGCGGTTTCATTTTTGACGATACTGCGTGGGTAATCCGGTACCTCAGCGTTGATACGCGGAACTGGTGGCCGGGTGGCAGTAAGGTTTTACTTTCAACCCAATGGATTCGCCAGACCAACTGGTTCGACTCCACTGTCACAACAGAACTCACGTGCGAAGCGATAAGGAGCAGTCCCGCTTATGACGAGGCGGCTCCGCTCGCCCGAAGCTATGAAAAAGCGCTGCACGGATTTTACGGAAAGGATAAGTATTGGTCAGAGGATGATACTGAAGCGCTGCTAGCTCACCTCGGCGAGGTTGCCCCTTAGCTGAACGTGATTGAGACGTTTCCCTCCGTAATGGGACCCCGAAGTGGTTGTGCTGTGGCGCCAGTACGGCAGCATACCGACCTTCAACGCCGCTGCGTGCACACTAGTCTTTGACTCGGAAGCTCCCCTTTTCCAAGTCTAAATAATAGCCGTGCACGAGACGATCAAACCGGATTTTCCGCGTCAACGACCTCCTTTTTCAGAGGTACACTCGCCATGAATCCGATTACCTTACTTTTGTCCACTTTGTTCATGGTGGCGGCTATTGCAGCGGCGGCATTCATGAATGTATATATGGCGATCTCTCCATTTCTAGTCGCGATTTTCATCACCATGTCGGTGAAAGTTGCTAATGTCTGGCAAAAATTCGTGATCTTATGTGTCGGTAAGCTGAAGAGCGTAAAAGGGGCGGGATTCTTCATGATTATTCCCATTCTGGACACGGTAGTTGCAGTTATAGACGAACGCATACAAACAACTGCGTTTAACGCGGAACAGGCGCTGACGGAGGATACAGTGCCGGTCAATGTCGACGCGATAATCTTCTGGCACGTATGCGACGCGCAGAAAGCGGCGCTCTCCATTACGGACTACCGCCAGGCGATTGATCGCGTAGCGCAGACGACGTTGCGCGAGTTGATCGGATCATCGATGCTTTCGACTTTACTTTCGGATCGGACTGCGGCGGATGCACACCTGCGTGACGAGATCGGCGGGTAGACGGCGGAGTGGGGCATCGCAGTCGGCTCAGTCGAGATTCGTGATGTCGCTATCCCGGAAGCTTTACAGGACGCGATGTCGCGCCAGGCGCAGGCCGAGCGCGAAAAGCAGGCTCGTGTGATCCTCGGCTCGGCGGAAGCCGCCATCGCTTCAAATTTCGTCGAAGCTGCGCGAGTATATGAAAGTCAGCCGGGAGCGTTGCAACTGCGCGCAATGAACATTATTTACGAGACAACCAAAGAGCGCGGTGCGACGATCCTCCTGCCAAGCTCCATGGTGGATAGTCTCAATCCTGCCCTCGCGCTGGCGATCTCCGGGCATGAACTTCCGTCAGCACCATTAGTTACGCCGTTAAAGACCGCCGCATAGAACTTCGATCATGAGGCGATGCGTGAATGGATCTGGAACCTCCGAACCACCCCGGATCTCGTAGAGATGTTGTATTCGCGCTGAAGCGCTCGCGAGGTAGTTCGCCTGGTAACGCTGTCGAGTTTTCAAGGCGCCGAAGGACACATGTACGAGCTTACGCATGGCAGCGCCAAGCACCGACATTGTGGACTTCCCACGCGCCGTGAAGCGCTGACACGCAACCCGCAGCGCCGAGGCCAGATGAGTGGAGTTGGGTCGAGAGGTCACTCTGTCAGGATCGAGGCAAATTTTTCGGCGTCGCTGGGTCATTGTGTGGCCGGACTGCGATTCTGTCCAAACAACCTTGGTCTGCGTGTTCAGCATGGGGAAAAATCATTTCAACGGCGCGTAGCGCACGTGAGAGGAACTCGTTGTGCTGTTGCTTCGCTCGAAGGGTCTGTGCTTTCAGGCTGCCTGGTTTGGGACATTAAGCCTCATTGGACCACGATCCTCTACATTCAGCGCAGCAGCTGGACCGGACGAGGGCGGTCTGGCGCACATAGACAGTTGCCGATTCGGAGGGCTGAGATGTGGACTGATTGAGCGGAGGAAGTCTCGGTTCCAGGGCCGTATCGTAGCGGTGAGCTTACGCGATTCATGAACTCAACCGGTAGCCGCGGCACGTCGTACGGCGGGGGCCATGGAACGCTGAGACAGGGCTGCGTAGGCCTCAACATAGTGCTGCGCCATCACCTTGGCGCTGAATCGGCATTCGAACTGCGCGCGGATTTCAGCGCGCGACAGTTCGTCGAGGCGCTTCAGTGCGCAAATCGCACCGTTGATATCTTCGCAGATGTAACCAGTCAGGCCATGATCGATGACTTCTGACACGGAGCCACGATTAAATGCAATCACCGGTGTGCCGCACGCCATCGCCTCAATCATCACCAGGCCGAACGGTTCGGGCCAGTCGATTGGAAACAGCAGTGCTTTGGCACCGGACAGAAACTCTGCTTTCTGATCCTCGGCGATTTCACCGATGAATTCGATATCGGGTAGGGAAAGGAACGGTTCGATTTTTGCCTTGAAGTAGTCGTAGTCAACCTTGTCCACCTTGGCTGCAATCTTTAACGGCATCCTGCTCTCTACCGCGATTGTGATGGCTGCATCGATGCCCTTTTCGGGGGAGACACGTCCCAGAAAGGCGAGGTATGCAGGCTTTGTCAAGTTGGTCGGCCTCAGCAAATCCTCCGGCAGGCCGTGATAGATCGTGTTGAGCCAGTTCGCCTGCGGTAGGGGCAGGCGTTGGGAGTCGGAGATGGAGATGACTGGCGCTGCCGGGAATGCCTTGAATACGGGTTGTAGTTCCGGGAGATCGAGGCGTCCATGAAGCGTCGTCAGGAATGGGACGTCGATCTCGGAAAACAGCGAGAACGGCAGATAGCCGAGGTGGCTGTGGAGTACATCGAACTCGTCGGCGACCTGCCTTACCCTTTCCAACAGAACCACATGCGGCGCCATTGCGTCGAGTATCGTCGAGTCGAGGCGCAATGCTCGTGGCCAGACTGCCTCAAGGGTGGCCTTCGTGCGAGAGTCTCCGGTAGCGAACAGCGTCACCTCATGCCCCAGGTCAACAAGTGCATCGGTGAGGTAAGAAACCACGCGTTCGGTACCGCCGTAAAGCAGAGGAGGCACTGCCTCGTGCAGTGGCGCTATTTGTGCGATTCTCATCGATAACTCTCCAGGCAAACCCACTATGTATGGCGACACGTCCGCTCGCCGGAATTCAATTCTCGATGCTGGACGTTGCGCAGATAGCCTGTCCTCCGTGTTGGTCGGCCTTCGGACTTGAATGATGGTTATTTTCACTCCGCCTGAGTGTCCTACATAGCAAGCAATCGGTCTGTACGCTAGCGGGCAAGCTCCGCCTTAAGAGAAGAGCGCCGTCTTTTCTCAGATGACCGTACTATTCAAGATGAAGCTCCGATGGAACGCGTGTTTCGCCGATGAGGATGCTGGGCAACGAACGGGTTCTACGCCAACGTTACGATGAATCGATCAACGTTGATTGCCTGCCCTCGGTCTGAGTAGTTTCCGACCCTATCGTTACTGTCTGTGCGCCAGTAGTCTGCCTACCTATATGGTGAAGTCCGTCTTGTGGACGACGATTGAATCCGTGCTGGAAGAATTCGCTTCCTCGACCTCCGTCCACAAAGGTTCTCAATCATGCATATAAACGAGTCTCTAACGCCTAACGCAGAGGTGACACGAGAGCTCTCCCCAGTCATTTTCGACGTTGACGGACTGCTGCTGGCTTCGTCTCACGAGCGCGCATGGCGCGAAGCCCTTGACGACCCTCGCGAGAACGCGCGCTTTAACACCAGGATGTACCAATCGCAGGTGGCGGGTAGGCCGCGCTTGAGCGGCGCATTGGCCGGCCCTGTGGGCATTGGGAGTGCCCAATGCCGAACACTTCGCGTCCGTCCATGCGCAGGCAAAGCAGCGGCGCGCCGAGCAAGTGATTGAAGCGGGCGCGATGACCGCCTTCCCTGATGCGATCCGGTTGGTCGTAGCGGGAAGGGCGCTCGGATGGCCTGTTACGGCGGCGTCCTCGTTGAAGGATGCCAACGCCATGATGCGGAAGATTCGCCGAGACGTGGGGCTCTCTTTATTTGATGCGTTCGGGGCTAAAGTCTGCTGTCGCGATTTGCCGCAGGGCGAGCCGAACCCCGAAATTTTGCTGCTCGCAGCAAAAGAGCTGTTGGAAACGCCGAGGAGCTGTTTCGTGATGGAAGACGCGCCAACTGGTATCGAAGCTGCCCGCGCTGGGGGTATGGCGGCGCTTGTCGTGGCACGCCTTGCTGACGCTGGTCTTCTATCCGCTGTCGGTGCCACGCTTATCGTGACCACTCGCGATGAAGTCGTTATCGATCAATCGTCTAAGGGCCGGCTCCGCCGGAAAGCGCCATGACAACCCCGCAGAGTATGGACCAGACACTGACGCCAACCAGCAATCGCGACTGGATCATGGAGGAGGGCGGCTACGATCCACTGCGCGAAACGAGCCGGGGAGCGCGTTTTGCCATCAGCAACGGCTTTCTGGGCGTGCGAGGTGCGCGGGCAATTCATCGCGGCGGTCGCTGGGTAGACACGTCGCGTACGCTGGTTGCGGGGCTGTTTGATACGCCGGATGACGAACAGGCAATACCAGGGCTTGTCGCTACCCCCGACTGGCTTCAGGTGCATATATTGCTGGATAGCGAGCCGCTCGTGCACCGACCCGGCGACGGGGATTCGCAGCGACGAATTCTCGACATGAGGCGGGGTACGCTAATTACCGAGGACCGTCTTTCGAACTCGGCAGGCGTAGGCGTGCGGCTGCGCAGTGCGCACATCGTCTCGCTCGGCCAACGCTCAATCGGCCTGCAACTCCTCGAGTTGGAGATCGAGCAGGCAGGGATCGAGGTCACACTCAACGCGTCTTTCGAGAGCCTGAATATCGGGCTCAAGTCTGAACGGATCGAATCCGGGTTGGGCATATGGCACGCGATCTCTACCGGCAAGCATCTTGCGATTGCTGCGGGGTTGACGCTGCAGTTCGAGGGGCGGGATGTTCCCGCTACCTGTTCTGCACCGTTCGCATGGTCTTGGACCTGGAAATCCCAACGAGGACAGATCGGTTCGCTGGAGCGTCTGGTCTCCATCACGCGGGGCGATATGGAAAGCGTCGACTCGAGCCAGGAAGCGCAAGCTGCGCTTGGCGTCGCACGTAAGCTGGGTTGGTCTGGTGTCATGGCGGCTCATGAGGAGGCATGGGCGGCCCGTTGGGACGCCAGCGATGTCGAGATAGAGGGAGATCCCGCCGCACAGCAGGCGGTGCGGTTCGCGATCTACCACCTGAACGGAGCGGCAAACCCCGCCGACGAGCGTGTCTCGATTGCCGCACGCGCGTTGACCGGCGACGACTATCGGGGACACGTGTTCTGGGACACGGAGATCTATCTGCTTCCGTTCTACATTCTGACCTGGCCGGAAGCGGCCCGGGCGCTGCTGATGTACCGCTTTCGCACGCTTGACGGCGCGCGGTCAAAGGCCACCGGAATGGGTTGCAAAGGAGCGCTTTACGCATGGGAATCCGCTGACACGGGCGCCGAGGTATCCCCATCGAAGGTTATCGGCCCGGATCGTAAAGTTGTCGACGTGCGGTGTGGCAAGGAGGAGCAGCACATCAGCGCAGACGTCGCCTACGCGGTCTGGCAGTACTGGCTGGCGACTGGCGACGAGATTTTTCTTCGCGAGGCCGGCGCGGAGATCCTCTTCGAGACCGCGCGTTTCTGGTCAAGCCGCGCAAAGGCAGACGCTGACGGTCACTGGCATATCCGATGTGTGATCGGTCCCGACGAATATCATGAGTCGATTGACGATAACGCATTTACCAATGTCATGGCACGCTGGAACATTCGACGCGCGCTAGACACCAGCGCGTTATTGCGCGAGTGCTGGCCCCAAACTTGGGAAAATCTCTCGGGTCGTATCGGGTTGGATGAGGGCGAGCTGAAGCAATGGCGCATCATTGCCGACATGGTGGTGACGGGCTTTGATTCATCGACCGGACTTTTCGAACAATTTGCAGGTTTTTTTGCGCTCGAAGACATCGATCTCGGCAACTATGTGGGGCGTTCAGTCCCTATGGATGTGGTGCTCGGCCGCGAGCGCACCCAAAAGTCGCAAGTGATCAAGCAGGCAGACGTCGTGGCGCTGCTGGCGCTTCTTCCGGACGAGTTCAACGGCGACTCGGACGCGAAGAACTTCGACTACTATGCCAAACGCTGTGGTCACGGGAGTTCGTTGAGCCGTGCCATGCATGGAATCGTCGCCGCCCGGCTTGGACAAAGCGAGGTCGCAAT
Organism: Paraburkholderia sp. BCC1876; assembly: GCF_902833695.1. Classification (NCBI taxonomy): domain Bacteria; kingdom Pseudomonadati; phylum Pseudomonadota; class Betaproteobacteria; order Burkholderiales; family Burkholderiaceae; genus Paraburkholderia; species Paraburkholderia sp. BCC1876. The sequence goes on from NZ_CADFGI010000008.1 coordinate 28,317, forward strand.
GGATTTTTTCAGTGGGACGGCGGCAATCGACCTTGACGATAGCGAGGCTGCCATCGATGGTGGCGTGCACATAGCGGGTTTGGGTGGGATATGGCTCATGGCCGTATACGGTTTTGCCGGCCTATCGTTTAACGCCGATCACCTCAGTCTGGACCCCAGACTTCCGCCAGGTTGGAAAAGGCTTGTGTTCAGGGTGCAGTGGCGCGGCCGACGTCTCCACCTCGGGATTACACGGGCCATGGCAAGTCTCGAGGTCACTCTGGAAGGGGGGCAGCCAATGAAACTCGTCGTCAGCGATAGAGAGTTTCGGCTCAACTCTTCGGAAACCCTCCGCATCTCAATTGACCCGGAAGATCGCGAGGCACCGCGTCAGAATCCGCCAGCCGATGTGCCTGAGACGGTCGCCCGTTAACATTCGCGATTCTTTAGGCTTCAATTGGATAACTGGGCGCTCCAATATTTATCTATTTTCTGACTCTGCTGCTGGAAATTCCCGTGCGCTGCGAATCCGTTTTTCTTGACCTCGGGAGCCGCGTCCATCTTGCCTTTGGTCGTATCGAGCACCAGCATGGTGACCCCCTCGGTTGCCTTGAAATCAGCCCATGGCACGGGAACATTTTTTTCGTCAATTCCAAACATACCGCCTCGACCTACTACAAGATACGCAATCTTGCCTGTCTGCGGACTCAGGACAATGTCGTTGATGCTTCCAAGATCCTCACTCTGCAGGTTGACCACGCTGGTGCCAATCAATTCGGCGGACCGGAAAGAGTTGCCATCACCTGCGACGGGTTGGGCACTTGCGATCTGGCGAATCCTCCAATCCGGCGTGCCACCCGCCGAACGATCAGCGTGGCCCATATCTGCCGAGTAACCTTTGTAGATCGCGCGGCTCGCCGTCAGTAACGACTCGCAATCCTGTTGTTCGCCACGTCGGGCGAGTATGTTGGCCGATGTCATCAGCGTTCGTACTTCGTAAGCGGGGCGAGCTGACCGGTAGGAACCGTCGGGCGGAAGACCGTTTGGAGTGCTGCCGCGGCTTGGTGGCAACGTGTCCGGTTCGCCGGTGCCGTAGCCGTAGCCGTACATCGGTGACCCATCGCCATAGCCGAAGCCGTAACCGCCCCCGCGTAGCCAATAACCGTTCTTTCTCATCTGGCTGTCGAAAGCGCGCAGATCGTTCAAACATTTTTGCGCCGGCTTCATGTCCGGCCTCGAGGTGCTTGCGCTTTTCTGGATTGGTGCGGCGCTGGCATCTGACAGCTGTGCGGCGAGTAGCGAACCAGAGAAGACCACGCACGCGCAAGCTGTCACTGACATAGCCAGTGTCGGGCGGCGAGCGAGTGCCGATTCTTTTATGCTGTACATGGTGCAAACCTCCTTGCTTCGGTTAGAAAAGTATCGTAAGGAGCGCCTCCATGAATCGCGTCAACCGAACCAAGGCGGAGACACACCCGACCGGCGGTATGTCGTCTTTCGGATCGCAGGCGGCGGTCTGTCGAAACGTTCGCTTTTTATAGCGTCGAGGCAAACCAACGGGACGAGGATACTGTCTCACGTAAGGCGCGTTTGGTCTGTACGTTAGTGTGCAGTGACATCCGGCAGCCCGGTACACAGACTCATTGCATGAAGGTGGCATCGCCGATTAATGCTATGAAGTTACGTCAGATTGGATGCCTTGCCAGTGATTTTCGCGCCTGGGCGAAAGTGCCTGTCATGATTCGAATACTGCATCACAGCGGTTTCTCCGCCAGGTCCGTCTACCCTGTCTTCTCCCGAAGGAAATTCGTCGCTATGGGTTTCCCTTCATCACGGACTGTCCGGTAGTGGACAGAACTCGCCCTTGGAAAAGCGGATCATTCAAGTGTGGATGTTTCTGCCACCATGGTTTGATCTGTCGATCTGCCAGCCATTTGCACGAGAGCGGAAAGTCCTCGCGCAGCAGAGCCGATTGAAGTTTCTCATATGTTGTGCCCCGGTTACCAGGGAACTCCCCTTCACACCGTTGCCTTGCAGTTTGCTGAATACGAAGGAGATACAAATGTCACATTATTACTGGAACGACTGGTATTTTGGCTGGGGATGGTTTTTGTGGTTCGCCGTGTTCATGCTGATTTTTTCAAGCTTCGGGAATTGGGGCTATACCTATCGCGCTCACAGAAACTATGGGCAGCAGCCACGTAAGCAGGCCCTCGATATTCTCAATGAGAGGTACGCCCGCGGAGACATAGAGCTGGCCGAATACAACGCAATGAAGTCAGAGATGGCCAAGATATAAGGCAGTAGAAACCGTGAGCTCGCCGTGACCAAAACGTCCGCTGCAACGCTTCGTGGTTCGGGCTGAAAGTTTCAAGGGCGGAGATCGATCGCCGCTCGCTACCAACACCGGAAGCCGCAATCATGAAAGCACAGACGTTGACGCCTGAACAGATCAGAGGCTTGGATTGTTACTGGCGCGCTGCCAATTATCTGTCGGTCGGTCAGATCTATCTTTATGACAATCCATTGCTTCGGGAACCGCTCAACCTGTCGCACGTCAAGCCGCTGGTGGTTGGCCATTGGGGGACCGTTCCGGGCCAGAACTTTATCTATGTGCATCTGAATCGCATCATCAAGAAATACGATCTGAACATGTTCTACGTCGCGGGGCCTGGGCACGGAGGTGCGGCACTCGTCGGCAATGTCTACCTTGAAGGAACGTGGAGTGAAGTTTATCCAGAGATCACCCAGGACGAGGCTGGCCTCAAGAAGCTGTTCACACAATTTTCATGGCCCGGCGGCATTTCCAGTCATGTCGCGCCGACGACCCCAGGATCGATTCACGAAGGTGGCGAACTTGGCTATTCGTTAAGCCATGCATTTGGAGCCGTGTTCGACAATCCCGGGCTGATTGCCGCTTGTATAGTCGGCGACGGCGAGGCGGAGACGGGACCGCTAGCGACGGCGTGGCAATCCAACAAACTGCTCGATCCGATCACCGACGGTGTGGTTCTGCCGATCTTGCACCTCAATGGCTACAAGATAAGCAATCCGACCGTGCTAGCTCGCATTGGACATGAGGAACTGGACCAGTTCTTTCGTGGCTGTGGATGGACGCCTTACTTCGTTGAGGGAGACGAGCCGGAGAAGATGCACGAGCTCATGGCCACGACCCTGGAAAAGGTCGTCAATAACATTGAGGAAATCCAGAGGCATGCGCGGGAAACGAACGACGTCGCACGTCCGAGCTGGCCGATGATCGTTCTCAGGTCCCCGAAGGGGTGGACCGGACCCAAGGTCATTGACGGATTGCAGATCGAAGGCACTTTCCGGTCGCACCAGGTTCCGCTACTGGTGGATTCGGAGCATCCTGGTCATGTCGAGTTGCTCGAAAGCTGGATGAAAAGCTATAAGCCCGAGGAACTGTTCGACGAAGGTGGCCGACTCATACCAGAAGTGGCTGAACTCGCGCCGAAAGGGGACCGGCGAATGGGTTCAAACCCGCATGCCAACGGTGGCCTGCTATTACGTGACTTAAGAATGCCGGATTTTCGTGTGCATGCCGTCGGCATTCCTGCGCCCGGTGCCGTCAACGCACAAGATACGCTAGTGCTCGGAAAATTTCTGCGTGACGTGGCAAGTCTGAATGAGGACCAACGCAACTTCCGCGTGGTGGGGCCCGATGAAACACTGTCGAACCTGCTTGGCTCTGTCTTTGAGGTAACCAAACGACAGTGGGACGCGCGTCAGCTGAGCAGTGACGAATTTCTCGCGCCTTCCGGTGGCGTGCTGGACTCGATGCTCAGCGAGCATCAATGCGAAGGATGGCTGGAAGGCTACCTGCTAACCGGAAGACATGGACTATTCAACAGCTATGAAGCGTTCATCCGTATTATCGACTCGATGTTCAGCCAGCACGCTAAATGGTTGAAAGTCACCCGGGAACTGCCATGGCGTCGCCCGATCGCCTCGCTAAACTATCTACTCGCCTCGCATGTCTGGCAGCAGGACCACAATGGTTTCACGCACCAGGACCCCGGGTTTATCGATCATGTAATCAACAAGAAGGCTGACATCGTTCGCGTTTATCTGCCGCCTGACGCGAACTGCCTGTTGTCTGTGGTCGATCACTGTCTGCGCAGTCGCAACTATGTCAATGTGGTGGTGGCCGGCAAACATGCGCTGCCTCAATGGCTCACGATGGAGGCGGCCGTCGTGCATTGCACGGAAGGCGTGGGCATCTGGCAATGGGCGAGCAACGATCAGGACGTCGAGCCAGATGTTGTAATGGCCTGCTGCGGCGACACACCTACGCTGGAAATTCTCGCCGCCGTTTCCATACTTCGTGAGCATCTGCCCGAGCTCAAGATTCGCGTTGTCAACGTGGTCGATCTGATGAAGCTTCAGTCTTGTACTGAGCACCCGCACGGTTTGAGCGATCAGGACTACGACTCGCTGTTTACGAAAGACAGGCACATCATATTTGGCTTTCATGGGTACCCTTGGCTGGTGCACCGGCTGACATATCGCAGGACCAACCGCAACCTGCACGTCCGCGGATACAAGGAGGAGGGCACCATCACGACGGCCTTCGACATGCGCGTGCAGAATGACCTGGACCGATTTCATCTGGTGCAGGATGTGATCGATCGCGTGTCTGGTCTGGGGTCGAAAGGTGCGTACCTGAAACAGCAGATGCAAGACAAGCTTATCGAGCATAAGCATTACATCGATAGACACGGACTGGACATGCCGGAGATATGCAACTGGAAATGGCAAGGATGAAATGGTGATCTTCCGCTGTTCGATCTGGATCATGTCCCCGGATTAACCTGCGGTATTCAGAGGATATTTTCACCCCCCCAAACGGTTATTCGCCCTCCAATAAGGAGCACCGAAAATGTTGAGAAGTATTGAGAGTATCTATGGATGTACGGTTGCTGCGCTTGATGGCGATATCGGAACAGTCGAGCAGGCATATTTCGACGACGAGGCGTGGGGTGTACGTTATCTCGTGGTCGGGACGGGAAGCTGGATCAATGAACGAAAGGTACTGATTTCGCCGTATTCGATCAAGCACTGGGAACCAGGTTCGGGCGTCGTGCACGTTGATCTCGCCCGTCAGCAGATCAAGGACAGTCCGGATATCGACACGAAGATCCCTGTGTCACGGCAGCACGAAAGTCAATATCTGAACTACTACGGGTATCCGAGATATTGGGCGGGGGCATCTCTGTGGGGGGCGGACGGGCGTCCGGACTTCGGCGTCAGAGACTCCGAAACTGCCGTTGCAGCGGAAGCACGCGCGCGACTCGATTGGGAAGCCTATGACCCGCCCGCCGACGTTCATCTACGCAGCACGAAAGCAGTGACGGGGTATCACATTGAGGCTGTCGACGGCAACATCGGTCACGTTTCGGGCTTCATCTTCGACGATGCAGTGTGGGTTATCCGCTACCTGACTGTCGATACCCGGAATTGGTGGCCTGGTGGCAAGGAAGTGCTGTTAGCGACGAAATGGATTGAACTCGTCGATTGGATTGGATCCGCCGTTTCTACCACACTCACCCGTGCAGAAATCAAAAATAGCCCTCCACGAGACGAATCCATTCCGCCGGACCGCGCGCATGAAGTGATGCTTCATCAACACTATGGCAAGGATGGGTATTGGTCGGAGGACAACACCGGTATGCAGATTTCGCAGAAGGTCGGGTCGCGCGAGTTCACCGCGATACTTAAGCTGGATGGCAGCGTTATTCTGAAAGAGGGAAACTGGGAGGTATCCCGCTTTACCCTCAATGCGGCCGTTCCGATGTTTGCAGAAAATCACGATGGGCCGGCGATGCTCGATGCCACAATCGCGCAATTGCTGTGTTCTCTTATATTGGGATATGCCCGGGTAACTTGACAGTTTCTGACGGCGGAATAGGCGGGTCGGGATGCCGCAAGTCCGGGTGGTTGACGACAAATACCGCCGCGCGTCGTTATCCCAAAGGCATCACTTCGCCGTCGGCGAGTCGGCTCAAGTCGATGGAACCCGGGTAAGCGCGCGATTTCGCACACCTAGCTTCCGTTATTGATAAGGCTCACGATTGCGTCCGCAACCCAACTTTGCGGACGCAATCCATGACAGAAGATGACCTGAGCTTTTTGCCTTTGCGTGTGACGCGTGTTGGTGTCGGCGGCAAGCGAAGCTTCGACCCGGCGGACAAACGACGGCTGATCGAAGCCTGTCTGCGGCCAGGCGCCTCACTATCGGGCCTCGCCCTTAAGGCTGGCGTGAATGCCAACCAGTTGCATAAATGGGTCCAGGCGCGTGAACGCTCCGGGCCCCCGATCGGGCACAACGAGCCAGTCGCGTCGTCGGCGTTTGTTTCGGTGGTCGCGATCGACGGGCCGACAACGGTCATGGCGGCCGCGCCCGCGTCGCACCGCGCCACCAGAGCAGAATCATCCTGCGTTTCGCCACGCTCAACACGAGCGGCACGGCTGTCGGCTCATCTGCCCAACGGCGTGAAGCTTGAGCTCGAATGTTCATCTGACGACGTGGCAATCGTAAATGCGATAGTTGTCGCATTGGGAGCGCGCTGATGTTCCGCTTCGAGGCGGACCTGACGGTCTTCCTGCATCGCGAACCGATCGACTTCCGGGCCGGCATCAATAGTCTCGTGACGCTCGTCGAGCAGTCCATGCAGCTCGATCCGTTTGCGCGCGCTGTGTTCGCCTTCCACAACCGCAAACGCAACCGGGTCAAACTGCTGTTCTACGATCGCAACGGTTTCTGGATGATGTTGAGGCGCCTCGAGGAAGACCACTTCGTATGGCCACGCCGGCAGCAGACCGTAGTCAAGCTGACGAGCGAGCAGTTGCACTGGCTCCTGGAGGGCATCGACATTGATGCTGTGCGCCGCCACCCGGTACGGTCGTACCATCACGCCAGCTGAGCGTTGGGCGTCGCAGGTCAGCATCAGCCGGCCAGCCTGTTACAAATTCCCGTAAACCCATCGCGGGCGACACTTCGCTATCGTGGGGGCATGAACGAAGACGAATTCTCCCGATTGCCTCCGGCCGCCCGGGCCTATATCCGTGAACTCGAGGCACGAAACCAGCAACTGGGCGAACGGATTGCCCAACTGGAGGAGCAGTTCCGTCTGGCGCAGAGCAAGCGCTTCGCGCCGAGCAGCGAGAAGCTCCGGGATCGCGTCTTCGACGAGGCCGAACAGATCGCCGCCACCGAACCCGACGATGATACCGACGGTACCGAAGACACGTTCGCACTGCCCGATACTGGCCTGCCGGATGCACCTGGACCGGCGCGAAGCAGGCCCGGACGCAAACCGCTGCCGGCACACCTGCCACGCCAGCGCATCGAATACGACCTGCCGGAAGACCAGAAGGTCTGTCCGTGCTGCGCGCAAGCGCTGCACCGCATGGGCGAAGAGGTCAGCGAACAGTTGCATATCGAGGTGAAGGCATCGGTGCTGCAGCACGTGCGCTTCAAGTACGCGTGCCGCCACTGCGAACGTCATGCCGAGCGTACGCCGGTGATCACCGCACCGATGCCAGCGCAGCCGTTACCGGGCAGCAATGCCAGTGCGGCGATGATCGCCACCGTCACAGCGGGGAAGTACGTCGACGGTACGCCGCTGTACCGGATGGCCCACGCGCTGGCTCGCGCGGACATCGAAGTAGGACGCGGCACGCTGGCGAACTGGATCATCCGGCCCGCAGAGCTGCACTACAGCCGGCTGTACGACGCACTGCGCAGGACACTGCTGTCGCAGCCGCTGATCCACGGTGACGAGACAACAGTGCAGGTGCTCAAGGAGCCCGGCAAGACCGCGCAAAGCACATCGTATATGTGGGTGTACCGCAGTGCTGAAGACTGTCCGGAACCGGTGGTGCTGTTCGACTACCAGCCGGGGCGCGGGCAGGAACATCCCCAGGCGTTCCTCGCCGGCTACGAAGGTCTCCTGATGACCGACGGCTATGCCGCCTGGCGCACACTCGAAGGCGCGACGCACTTCGGCTGTCTGGCGCACGCCCGCCGGGTCTTCGTCGACGCCCTCAAGGGCATGAAGAAACCCGGCGGTCGTGCCGCGCAGGCACTGGAGTACTTCAAGGCGCTGTATCAGGTCGAGACGCTGGCCAAAGACGATCTGCCGGAAGGCGAAACACGGGACGCCTACACGTACCGGCTGCGCCAGCAACACAGCGTACCGCTGCTGGCGTCCCTGAAGGCGTGGCTCGACGAACAGGCCCCACAGGTCCTGCCCGAGAGCCTGCTGGGAAAGGCGATCAGTTATACGCGTAACCAATGGGATTACCTGAGCCGCTACGTCACCGATGGGCGCGCCCCCGTGGACAATAACGTGATCGAGCGCGACATCCGACCCTTCTGCACAGGGAGAAAGGCCTGGCTCTTTGCAGACACGGTCGCCGGTGCGAAGGCGAGCGCCATGATCTACAGCCTGATGCTCACGTGCCGGGCGTGCGACGTCGAACCTTATGCATATCTCTTGCATGTGCTCACCGAGCTGCCGCAAAGGCCGCCCGAAGCAGACATCACCGATCTTCTGCCGTTCAACTTCGCGATGCGACCCACTTCGACGCGAACATCCGCTTGACGCGATTCGTGTCGGTTTCCAGGCAGCGCACAGCATAGGTCCCGGCACGCAGCACGGCAGGCGCGGTCGATTGCGACGCCAGGCGATAATCGAATTCTGTCTGCGTCCAATACGATGCTTTGCACGAATCCATGACCAAGTCCTACACCATCTACACACTTCACGCGCAGATCCGTGACATCGAACCGCCCGTCTGGCGACGGATCCACGTCGACGGCAACATCACCTTGCGCAAGCTGCATCACATCCTGCAAGCCGCGTTTGGGTGGACTGACTCGCATTTGCATGACTTTGAGATCGACGGGCGGACTTACGCGATGGGCGACAACGACAACATGCTCGATCTGTTTGCTGAAGATCCCGAAATGCTGGATGACCGCAAGGCGCGGTTATACCGGCTTGCATACCCGGGACACCGGTTCCTCTATCGATATGACTTTGGCGATGACTGGCATCATGACATTCACGTGGAAGAGGTCACTCAAACGGACCATGAGCCGCACAGCGAGGCGTGGATTGGTGCTGGAGAACGTGCCTGTCCGCCCGAGGACGTGGGTGGCACGAACGGATATGCAGAGATGTTGCGCGTTCTAAGCGTCGACCCAGATGGCGACGAAGCGACGCGGTACAGAACATGGGCGGGAGACGACTTCGATGCCGAACTGTTCGACCGACGGGCAGCCAATGCGACGCTGCTGCGCATGGCGTGGAACAACTGGGGCAAAAAGTAGACAGGCTTGAACCCCTGTTCTCCGCCGCATCTGACGATCCGGTGTGCTTTAACTAGCGCTTACGAACCCGGCACACCACCTTCGGCGCGCGCCATTTCCGACGGCACGAGAGACTCGGCAAATGGGACGAGCGTCGTCAATATCGGGCGTCGGTCGTCTGGTGTCGAGACATGCGGCGGCCACTGCTTGAGACTTCCGCGAGCTTCGGATCCAGTCTGTCCGCGATGCGCTCAGGTCTGAGTAGTTTCCGATTCTTTCGACCTGATCCCACAGCAACTATGATCGAATCATCGGCTGTGCGACGGCACTCTAGCCCGTCTGGCGATCAATGCGGCAACAAGGAGACGGAACAAATGAAACGCTTGATTCTGTTAAGTTCCGTGTCTGCGTCCGTCTGCCTCGGGCTGGCAGGCCAGGTGCTTGCCACTCAGCCTCTGACGCTCGACACGACAAGCGCCGCGCCCCCCGATGGGATGGATGTTGCATTCGCAAAGCCTGCGGGGCAATGCCTGCGGGATCTGAGCGCCTTCAGCAATCAGATGGCGAAAGACGGCTACTGGGTGGGCGGGTCTCAATACGCCTATGGCTATCCGGCCGGCGGTTTGGGGTACGGGTGGTACGGGCACACAGGGGGCGACAAGCCGCAGTCGGCTGCTAACGCCTACCGGAACGCCCGGCCGGGATACAACGTCCGCGTTCTCATGGCCTCTGCCACCATACTTGCCCGACATGGTCAGGAGCAGTCATGTGAAAAGCTGCTTGGCACCACCCGCGAGTTATACAAAAGCTATGTGATTGATCAGCACAGTGGGAGAGCGGCACTGGCAGACCCACCGGAATGGCAACAGCGGCAGCTCGCCGCCGCAAAGCCGGTCGCAGGCCAGAATATCGCATTCCGCTCAGATGAGTTGCTCGGAACGGAGGTGCGCAATCCGCGGAACGAACCTCTTGGCAGCATTGATGATCTTGTGATGAGCCCTCAGACGGGCAAGATCGCGTATCTGGTAATCGGCCGTGGTGGTGTGTTTGGAATCGACGAAAAATATGTTCCGGTTCCGTGGGAGGACTTCAAGGCGACGCCGAACGTGAGTCTGCTCGTACTGGACACCACCAGGAGCGCCATGGATGCCGCACCTCAGGTAAAAAATGACCAGTTCAAGATTGGTGGACATTTCGATCAGGAGAGTCAAACGGTGGACGCTTACTGGAACGCAACCCTGTCGAAAACGGGGCAATAGCCGATCATACCGTCGCTCCGATCGTGCGCCGATTCACCATACAGGCGCCTTATGGCCTTTAAGCCGCGTTCGGATATCACGGCGTTGGCGTCGCCAGTTGGGCGATTCACAGCGTATTTTTTCCTGCAGTGAGGGAAGCCTTCATCGGAAAATGTGATGCCTCTGCCTCATAACAAGTCGTACGACACCCACGAGGTGGGTGAACCAACTTATTAAACTGCTTTGCTGTCATCGCGGCTTTTCGCCATTCTTGATGGTTTCCGAGCGCATGTAGAGGGAGTGAGACTGATGCGAAAATGCAGCCTGGGCAGCGCACTCGCAATTGGGATGATCGCTGCGGTATCGATACTAGACGGCTCCGCCTACGCGCAATCGGATTCGAAAGACGTCGCATCAGAGGCAACGACGGCCACGGGCACGGCACAAGATGCTGGAGTCCCTGCGCCAAGGGTACAAGGGGGGGCGGCGATCGTAATGGTCTATTCGGATTTCCTGTCTCACATAGACCGGGCCGAGGTGGCCGACGTGACCGTCGCGGGTCACGTCGCCTACGGAGCACTCAAGGATGGCACCAGATTTCGTGTAATCGTTCCTGGTGACGCCGGCGTGATTGCGAGTCTCGTCAGTCACCACGTACGCGTAACTATCGCATCAGATGACGACGGCTGGATATCGAACGGTCTTCTAACGACTTTGCTATCTTTGGGCCTGGTTATCGCGGGCACGATTCTGTTGATGCGGCGAGGGGCGACGCGCGGTGGCGGTGTTAATACTTCCTTTGGTCATTCCCGGGCGCGTTTGTTGACTCAGACTTCGCACCGTATCACGTTCGCCGATGTTGCCGGAATCGAAGAAGCAGAGGAGGAACTGTCAGAGATCGTTCAATACCTCAAGAACCCGGCGAAATACCAGCGACTTGGCGGAAGGGTGCCCAAGGGCGTGCTGCTGGTCGGGCCACCGGGCACCGGCAAGACGCTGTTGGCGCGCGCTGTCGCTGGTGAAGCGGGTGTGCCGTTCTTTACCATCTCCGGATCGGATTTCGTCGAGATGTACGTCGGCGTAGGCGCGGCGCGGGTACGCGATATGTTCAGCGAGGGCAAGAAGAACGCACCCTGCATCATTTTCATCGACGAGATTGATGCCGTTGGCCGCCACCGGGGCGTGGGCACGGGTAACGACGAGCGCGAGCAGACAGTGAACCAGCTTCTGGTCGAGATGGACGGGTTCGAAGCCAACGAAGACGTCATCGTGATCGCTGCGACCAATCGGCCGGATGTGCTGGACCCGGCGCTGCTCCGGCCCGGTCGGTTCGATCGTCAGGTGACGGTTTCATACCCGGACGTGCTGGGGCGCGAGAAAATTCTCAAGGTACATATGCGCAAGGTACCCCTCGGGCCTGATGTCACTGCCTTGACCCTCGCGCGCGGCACGCCTGGATTCTCGGGTGCTGATCTCGCCCATCTTGTCAACGAAGCTGCGCTGCTGGCCGCTCGCTGCGATCGCCCGCACGTAACGGGAACCGACTTCGAGCACGCCAGAGATAGGGTTCTGATGGGCGCGGAGCGGCGCTCGCTGACACTCACCAAAGAAGAGCGGGAAATGACGGCCTATCACGAAGCGGGGCATGCACTGGTCGCGTTCCACTCGCCGGGACATGATCCGCTCCATAAGGTCAGCATCGTGCCACGGGGGCGTGCTCTAGGCGTCACCATGTCGTTGCCGGAGCGGGATCGGCACTCCTTCTCCAGGAGGGAGCTCGAGTCGAAGATCGCAATGATGTTCGGTGGGCGCGTCGCCGAAGAACTGATTTACGGCGCAGACGAGGTCACCACTGGCGCCAGTGATGACATCCGCCAGGCGACGCTGCTGGCGCGGCGCATGGTGACCGAGTTCGGGTTCAGCGAAACACTTGGGCCAGTGTATTGTGAAAGTCGGCAGGAGACGTTTTCAGGTGCTGCCGCCGACGTGTCTCCAGCTACCGCCCTGGCTATCGACATGGAGGTTCGGCGTGTCACCGAAGGAGGGCGGGCAAGGGCGCGCCTGATCCTGAACGACCATATCGATCAGCTCAGACTGTTCGCCCACGCGTTGCTTGAGCGGGAGTCGCTCTCTGGTGAGGAGATCGGGGTGCTGCTGACGGCCAGGTTGCCGGAGCATCGAGAGATTGGCGTTGAAATATTCTCGAGCTCGGTGGAACAATGCTGACACAGCATGCGACGGATACGCCGGGGCGTAATTGTTGCCCAAAAGGCAATACCTTCTAGCCATCGCAGTCATCCCAGATTCTCACCACGCGCGAAGGGGGGCATGGTCCGACCGTTAAATCCGGTCGTACAGTGCCCCATATGGAGTGCGGATTGCTGCCTTACATGGACGGATGTGAGAGCCCTTTATGTGTGTGCTCGTACAGGGTCTGCCAGCGCTCGCACCGTGTTGCGGTCGGACATACAATCAGTCGCTCGAAGGCAATATCCGCGCAACATCCGACACAGACACCGTAGGTGTTCGCGCCGAGGCGGCCCCGTGCTTTCGCGACGCTCTCCAGTTCATGGGCTGAATGTTCCGCCAGAGCGAGGTCTCTATCAATTACCTGCTCGGCGTAGGCTCGGTCAGCATCACCGCTGTCCGGAATTGCGGGTTCGTCACGCGGCTCGCCGTTGCGTTGGCCTCCTGCGCGATCCAGCGTAGAACGCGCCGCTGCTTCCTGCTGGTCCAGCAATGCGCCCAGCCGAGCTTTTTGTGTCTTTTAAGTGGCTTCATCAAATCACCCCAATGAAATCTGTTTAGACCGATGCGATAGCGTTTGTGACGACCTTTCCGGGCAAAATACTCACGCTAGAGATTAACTCTGCGTTTTGGCCTGGGCATGGGGCCTTGTTAGAGACCGTTTCAAAAAGACTGCTCCGTACGCCTGAAGATGTTCCAGCAGACGAGGGAGCAACCGAGTTTGAGGAATGCGTCGTAAATATCGGCCCGACGTTCGAAGCGAATGCGAAGACGACGGAAGTTGTGGAGCCACGCATGAGTACGTTCGACCACCCAGCGGAATTTTCCCAGGCCACTGCCGTGCTCTGTGCGGCGCCTGGCGATCACCGGCTTGATGCCGCGTTCGCGAAGTGTCTGGCGATGTGGCTCGGAGTCGTAGCCACGATCGGCGTAAATGACTCTGGGTTTCTGAAGCGGTCGGCCACGCACGCCGCGAATCGGCGGGATCGCGTCGACAAGCGGCAGCAACTGCGTGACATCGTTGCGGTTGGCGCCAGTCAGGATCGCGGTGACGGGGACGCCGTTTGCGTCGACGAGGATGTGGTGCTTGGAACCGGGTCGCGAGCGATCCGTGGGGTTCGGGCCAGTTTTTCGCCCGCCCCGACGGCTCGCACCGACGATGAATCGACGGCTGCGCGTGAGAAATCGAGCTGGCCAGCCTCGCGTAACTTCGCGAGCAGCAGTTCGTGCAGCCGGTCCCAGACGCCGGCCTTTTGCCAGTCGCGCAAGCGACGCCAGCAGGTCGGGCCCGAACCAAATCCCAACTTGATCGACAGGTCGCACCAACGTATCCCGGTCTTTAACACGAACAGGATGCCGTTCAGTGCCGCCCGGTTCGAAACAGGACGGCGGCCGGGATATTTCTTGCGTCGCGGCTTTGGCGGCGGCAGCAAAGGTTCGATCAATTCCCACAGTTCGTCATCAATGATCGGCGTGCCCATCCCTTTGGTTCCTGTTGTTCAGATGGCCAAGGTTAACCGCTTGCCGAAAAGGTTAACAGCCCCTTCGGGGTCTTTTTGAAATGGTCTCTTAGGAGGCACGTCAGGGTTTATAGACCTGCGTTAGATGATCAGTGAAAAGCATCCACAGCGCGAGGACCCCCAATGCCACGATTCCTACGGCCACGATCAGCTCGATCCTGTTAAACGGAAACTCGTGCGGCGCGTGTTCCTTGCGGGCCCAGATGAACACCAGGTTGCCCAGCGCGAAGAACACCGCACCGACAAGCATGTACTGCAAGCCGGCGGCATACACTAGCCACAGGCCGTAGATTGTGCCCAGGACACTGGAGACCAGCGCCATCGGCTTACCGATCTTCGCCGTCGGAGGGTACTGTCCCGTTGCCATCAACTTCCACAGATATCCAGTTGATCCGATGTACGCGGGCAGAATCATGACGCCGGTGATCGAGAGCATGACGTTCCAGGCGTTGTTCGAGAAGTAGACGAGGAGCATCATCGCCTGCATCACCGCACTGGATACCCATAGGGAGACCGACGCCGCATCGTTTTTGTTGGTCGTGGCGAACACCTTTGGATAGGATCCATCCCTGGCTCCGGCCCACGGCAACTCCGCGACGAGGATGGTCCATACGAGCCAGCAGGATAAAACCGAAATGATGACGCCTGCGTTGACGAAGTATTCGGCCCACTTGCCGAGCAGCGAGCCAAGGATTGCTGCCATCGCAGGCGGTGAAATTGCGGCGAGCTTTGCCTGCGACATAACGCCGAACGGCAGGACCGAGACGAGAACGTAGATTGCGGTGACGGAAAGGAAGCCCAGCAGCGTTGCACGGCTGACGGTCTTCGCGTCGGACCGGTCAGACATCACCACCGCACCTTCGATCCCGATGAAGACCCACAGCGTGACCAGCATTGTGCTTTTCACCTGGGCGAGGAGGCTGCCAAGAGGCTTGCCTGCGGGCGGCGCTGCGCTCACATGGCCCCAGAAGTCGCTGCCAAACAGTCCGGCCTTCATCGAGAACGCGACGATCAGAATGAAAAATGCGATTGGGATGAACTTGGCAACCGTGCCGATGATGTTGAGTGCCGCTGCGCCCTTGATGCCGCGCAGCACCAGCCAGTTCATGATCCAGAAGAGGACCGAGGCCACGATGACCGCCTGCCATGTATTGCCACCCTTGAAATATGGCGGGAAGAATGCATTAAGCGTGTCCATCAGCAGCACGCCGAAGCCAACGTTGCCGAAGGCCGACGACAGCCAGTACCCCCAGGCGATCTGGAACCCCGCGTACTTGCCGAAGCCGGTACGCGAGTACATGTAGATCCCCGAAGTCAGTTCCGGCTTGATGTCTGCCAGCACCTGGAGGGTTCGGGCCAGAAAGAAGATGCCGAGTCCTGACACGAGCCACGCGATGAGAACGGCCCCCAGCGAGGCGAACTGCGCCATGTTTTGCGGCAGGTTAAATACACCGCCGCCGACCATGGCACTGACGACCAGCATCGTCATTGCGATCAGTCCCAGCTTCTTGTTGTCCTTCGAAGTCGCTTGCGAGTCAGTCATGATTGTTCCTTTCGAGCCGAGCGGGAGTGGAAGACCGTAGCGGCCCTCACTGCTTCACGCATAAAATCCGGTACCGCCAGGCTTCGACCTCGACGCCATGTATGTCGTGGGTAAAGCCTGGCATTTCGGCGTCGAACGCCTCGAGCGCCTTGAGATAGCCGAGCAACGGACCCTGCGCGTCGCCGGCGTTTTCGCCGGGCATCATCAGTGGGATTCCCGGCGGATACGGGACCACACCGGTCGCGACGGTGCGGCCCGCCATCTGGTCGAGCGTCAGCGATTCGACATCGCCATTAACGACACGCTCGTAAGCCTGCACCGGGGACAGGACCGGTGCGGGCAACGTACCGAAGCTCGCGTACAGAAGCTCGGTGGTCCGGCAGTTTTTCACCGCTGCGAACAATGTGGTTGCGAGGTCCGCGAGTCCGAGGGTGCTGTAGTGATCGGGGTGGGACGTCACGAGAGACGGGATGGCCCGGATAAGCGGGGTGTTCGCGAGCATGTCTCGATGAAATCCAAGCAGGGCGTTGATGAGCGTGCCCCACTTCCCTCGTGTGATACCCATCGAGAACAGGAACAGGCTGGTAAAGTCCGTGGTCTTCTCCACGACGATGCCCTGCGCATCAAGGTAGGCGGCGAGCAACGAGGCCGGAATTCCTTCCGCCGCCAACGTGCCATCACGTTCCATGCCGGGCGTAACGACCGAAACCTTGATCGGGTCCAGCATGCAGTACCCGTCCTCGAGATCGGCAAACCCATGCCACGATTCACCTGGATGCAAAACCCATGCGTCAGGGTTTCGTGCGAGCCTTTCCGGATCGGCGTCGTGGAACGGTGTCGTCTTCCCGGACTCGGCGTCAGTAACCGTGTCCGGTTGCCAGGCATTGAAGAACCAGCTGCCCCGGGCCTGGAATTCGGCGTGAAGCCGGGCCAGGGTCTGCCGGAACGCCACGGCCTCGCGGATTGACTCGCCGGTCAGCGCTTCACCCGAGGGGCCATCCATCATCGCTGCGGCAATGTCATTCGAGGCGATGATCGCGTATTGCGGCGAGGTCGACGCATGCATCATGAACGCGAGATTGAAGCGCTCGTGGTCGATCGGACGACGTCCGTTGCGCACGTGAATGTAGGATGCCTGCGACAGCGCCGCCAGCAGCTTGTGGGTCGACTGGGTCGCAAAAAGCGTTGGACGGGAACCAGACGACGCATCAGGACTGCCATGCATCGCGAAGCGCCTGGCGTAGAGGGGATTGAAGCGCGCATAGCCATACCAGGCTTCGTCGAAATGCAGCCGGTCCACGGATTCTCCGAGCAGCGCTACGACACGCTCCACGTCGTAGCAAAGGCCATCGTAGGTGGAGTTCGTGACCACCGCGTGGATTGGCTTGCCATCGATGTTCTTCGTGACGAGGGCATTGGCTGCAATGCTCTCGCGGACCGCCGCCGGGCTGAGTCGCTGTGACGGAATCGGTCCGATCAGGCCAAGGTAGTTTCGCGAAGGCATCAGGTAGGTCGGGATTGCGCCGGAGAGTGTCATCGCGTGCTCGACCGACTTGTGGCAATTGCGGTCGCACAGGGCGATCTGGTCTCGCGTTACGCTGGCCATCAGGATCACCCGGTTCGAAGTGGACGAGCCGTTGGTGACGAAATAGGTGCGATCCGCACCGAATATGCGTGCAGCATTACGCTCGGCTTCGCCGATCGGACCTGAGTGGTCGAGGAGCGAACCCAGTTCGCCGACCGAAATCGACAGATCGGAGCGGAACAGTTCTTCGCCGAAAAACTCGAAAAACGCGCGACCGGCCGGATGTTTCAGGAAGGCCGTGCCGCCGCTGTGCCCAGGCGTGTGCCATGAGTACTCGTAGGTGCCGGCAAAGGCAGCCAGTGCCTTGAACATTGGTGGCAACAACGTTGCCCGATAGCGATCGATCGCGGCAGCCACGCGCCCGCCGACGAAGTCGGGGGTATCCTCGAACAGCCAGATATAGTCGTTGACCTGCTCGAGGATACCGGCAGTCACCTGCGCAAGTGAGCCGCTGGAAGCAAGCAGGAATACCGGCAGTTGCGCGGCGCGCCCGCGCACGGCGGCGATAACACTGCGTGCCCCTCCATGCTCGGGCGCACCAACCAGTTCCCAGTCGACCAGCACCGCCTGCAGCAGCGCATGGGTGGAAATCTGCGCTTCGGCTTCGCGTTGTGACACGGCGTCGATGACACCGATGCCGCGCTCTCGCAGATCCTGCACCAACGCGGCAGTCGCGCGGCCGGCGGCGCTTACCTCATCGATTCCGTTATGAACCACCAGCACGCGGCGGTCGAACAGGATTCCAGGGACATCATGCATGTACGCTCCTTCTGCGTTGAACGACGTGCGGCGAATTCCGGCCTGCGGGTGTTTCCTGAACAGTGGACGAGGTGTTGGGAGATTGCGGGCCGCGTGTGCATCGAGGGCGCATGCCTATTCCTTGACGACGTAGGTGTGGAGCACGATCTTCCCGTCGACATCGTCGGCGTAGACACCCTGCACTTCAAACTCAAATCCGGGAAAGCGGTTGAACGCCTCCTCGAAGACGAGGAAGTAGTCGAGCATTGGCTGCGAGCGCTCGTCAAAGCGCTCGCCGGGCACGACAATGCCGATGCCTGGCGGGTAGATCAGCGCCAGCACAGCCGCGATCCGGCCTTTACACTGAGCGAGCGGCAGATAGTCGACCCGATTTCCCACGAACGCCTCGGTGGCCTGCTGTACCGACATCGCCTGTTCCGGGAAGTGCTCGCTGCGAAAACACAGGCGCTGCAGTTCAGTGACGTTGTGTTCGCGATAGAACTGGTGCATCTCATCGCATAGCCGCTGGAGGGAGTAGCTGCCATAGCGTGCCGGATAACGCGTAAGCGTCGTCGGCAAAACCTCCTCAAGCGGAGCGTCCCTGTCGTATAGCGCCTTGAAACCGACCAGATGAGAGATCAGGGAAGCGCTCTTGCCAGGTTCGACCGCCGGTGTCAGCAGGAACAGGATGCTGGTGAGATCGCACTTCTCCGCCACGATGTTGTGCTCCCGAAGGTACGCGGCGAGCAGCGTGGCGGGTATGCCGAACTTGCTGTACTTGCCGGTCTGCCGATCGAATCCGGGGGTGATCAGTGTCAGCTTGTTGGGATCGGTGATCGCCCAGTTGGGCGCGGCATGGCGGAAACCGTGCCAGCGAGCCCCGGGCGCGAGTGCCCAGCAGGCCTGCTCGCGCGCCAGCACATCGGTTGGGATTTCCTCCCACGGTACGCTCTCGAGATCGGGGCTCACATTCGAACCCACAAGGGTCACGACATCGGGCACGAACGGATCGAAGAACCATGCAGTACGTTCATCCGTTGACGCGTCTATGAACCTTGACTTGAGTACACGCAGCTTCTTGCGGGTCTCGATGCCGATCCGTATCGCGTCGTCCCAAAGCACCAGTCCATTTCGTCCCTTGTGCATGTGGGCGTCGACATCGAGACTCGCAAACAACGGATAGAACGGTGAGGTCGAACAATGCAGCATGAACATCTCGTTAAAGCGCCGGTGTTCCGTGCGTCGTGACTGCCCCTTGATGTGTTGATCCTTGATGTGGATCTGCGAGGCCTGCGAAAATCCGGCGAGCTGTTTGTGGGTTGACTGGCACGCAACGATTCCAGGGCTCCTTGCGTCGAGATGTTCGATGCCCATGGCAAAGTGCCCCGCGAACAGCGGGTGGAACTTCATGAAACCCGCCCACGCCTCGTCGAAATGGACGTAGTCGCACAGGTGGCCGATACGTTCGATGAGGCTCGTGGCGTTGTAGATCGTCCCGTCATAGCTGCACTGCTCGATGATTGCGAGCCGAAATGGCCGCTCGCGCAGCCACGCTTCCTTGTCCGTGATGAGCGGGTGCGTGCGAATCTGCTCGCGCAACCTGGTTTCGTCCAGGGCCTCGTAGTCGATCGGGCCAATCAACCCCTGCGGATTCCGGTCGGTCTCTACATAGATGGGAATCGCACCGGCAAGGAGGAGTGCGCCATGGTGGTTGGACTTGTGATTGTTGCGGTCGAACAGGACGAGATCACCGCGCTTGAGTAAGGCGGCCGTGACGACCTTGTTTGATGTCGAGGTGCCGTTGAGGATGAAATAGGTGCGCTCGGCACCGAAGACCTTTGCGGCCTCTTTCTCGGCGGCCAGTGCCGCCCCCACGTGGGTGAGCAGATCGCCGAGCTCGGGCACGGAGTTATCAATATCGTTACGGAAGACTGCATCGCCCAGATGCTCGACAAACAGTCGCCCGGCAGGGCTGCGGCGGTAGAACGTGCCGCCCTGGTGGCCGGGGCAAGTCCACATCTGGTTGCCTTCGTAGTCGTAGTCCATCAAGGCGCCGAAGAATGGCGGTTTAAGGCTCGCCGCATAGCGCTCAAGCGCGAAAATCACCTTCTTCGCCGTGAAGCCGGGCGTTTCATTGTCGAGATAGATGTAGCCCGTCACCTCGCCGAGCGGCGCGAGCGATAGCGATTCGACGCCGTTCAATTCACTGACAAGGTAAATCGGCGTGTCCAGTCCGCGATCCTGCCGGATAGTGTTGACCAGATCCTGTACCTCAAGCTCGTTGGGACCGTCGATGGCGAGCAGGAAGCAGCCGATTGCCATATCGCTTTCAGCGGCTACTTTCGCGCCGCTGACGGTGGGGCAGACGTCAGTGCGGAAGTCATAGCCGGACAAGGCGTCGAGGAGCCCCTGCATCAGACGGGCCTCGTTGCTTTGGGGCGCTGTCGCGAAGACCGGGCTGTACAGCAGAACATGGAATAGCTGGTTGTAGGGGACTGCCATATCGGAGATCTCCGGGAAATTGGATTGGTCTGCCAAAGCGCGGCTGTAGACAGGATGGAATGGCGAAGCGTTCGCGAGGACTTAATTGGCCGATCTGTTGCACCTTTAATCCGGTCAGTCGCTTCTCGTCTGTCCGGTAGCGGACGAATGGAGAGCCCGGCTCGACTTTGTCCGGCGTGTCGGCTCGATAGATCCTTGAACGCGCGCATCGCTTTTCTCATCAGGTCCATTCCGGCGTCGCCGGAAGAGATGGATTTCGACACATCTGAGTAATTTCCGAACCTGTTGCTTCCGCGTGGGCGATCCTATGATTTGGAGTAACACGAATGGCCGTCGGTTAGACACCTGTCGATCCGGCTTACGCTTCGGTCGCACCTTCTCGATCGCGGATCAGTAGGACTTCGCGGGTGGGGTCGAGGTAACGAACGAAGTGTTCGAGTCCGACGCGTCGATGGTATTCGAGCAGGCCGAAAACCGGCTGCATACGATCAAGGCGATTCTTGTCGCGACGCTTGCCGGATAGAGGAGATGACGATGCTCATCGTTGTGGCCCCTGGGGGAATGTACTGCTCAGACGTGGCGAGCGAGCGCCTACGCGCGACACAAAAACACATTCTGCCTGCCGCCACACAACTGTCGAAGGCAGCGACCGGAGGCAATCTCGTGATTGTCCACGGTAATCGGTCACAAGTTGGGCTGCTCGCGTCGTAAGGCATGGCCGCGCCTGAAGTTGAGCGCTTTCCTCTCGACCTGCTGGATGCGGAAACTGAGGGCATGATCGGACTGGAGCTGGGCAACCGGCTTGCGGGCCACCGCGCCTCCGCTAATTTGATGACGATGGAGGAGGTGCCGAGTAGTTTCCGAGCCTGTCGCTCACACGTCGCACGCAGCTATCATTCCGACATCGACCGTTGCCTCGAGATTCCTCATCCTCATTAATATGCGTGTGAGGGCTCCGCTGGCCTGGAACAACCCGAGTCCGTTATCAGGCCGGTCGACTAGGACTTTTCTCAGTTAGTCGCTATTGGATCGAGCCGGCACCAGATCGCGCATGACCGTCATGCTTGTGTGCTGGGCTTTGCGATGTGCATCTGCCGGCGTACGGTTTGCCGCGAGGTCCCGGACGTCCGGTAATCGATGTGGAGCAGGATCAGATGAAGGCACAAGAAGTCGTGGACACCGCAAATGCTTTTGTCGCCGGCCACAAGGGCCTGCTTGCGATGGATGAAAGCACGTCAACCTGCAACAGGCGATTTTTCGGATTGGGGATCCCGCAGACCGAAGGGGTGCGGCGCGCATATCGTGAGTTGCTTCTGATCACACCGGGTCT
Source organism: Paraburkholderia sp. BCC1876 (assembly GCF_902833695.1). Lineage (NCBI taxonomy): Bacteria > Pseudomonadati > Pseudomonadota > Betaproteobacteria > Burkholderiales > Burkholderiaceae > Paraburkholderia > Paraburkholderia sp. BCC1876. The sequence continues at coordinate 50,336 of NZ_CADFGI010000008.1, forward strand.
TGCAATGTGCGTGAGCGGCGTGATTCTGTACGACGAGACCGTACGTCAGCGCAAGACTCACGGCACCCCCTCCTGGACGTCGCAATCGATGCGGGCATCATTCCCGGTATCAAGGTTGACCTAGGTGCGAAGGACATGGCGGGGCATCCCGGGGAAAGAATCGCAGAAGGCCTCGATGGATTGCGCGAGCGCCTACGTGAATATGCCGAGATGGGCGCCCGGTCTGCCAATTGGCGGGCAGTTATAACCGTAGCCGAAGGCGTTCCGAGCCGGGGGTGCATGGATGTCAACCCCCACGCGCTGGCTCGCTATGCTGCTCTTTGCCAGGAAGCTGGCCTGGTACCCGTCGTGGAACCCGAGGTGCTGATGGACGGCTCTCATTCCCTGTATCGATGCGGCGAGGTCACAGAGCAGTTGCTGCGCAACGTGTTCAACGAACTCAACTCGCAAGGCGTGATGCTGGAGGGGATGATACTGAAGCCAAATATGGTTCTTCCCGGCTTAGCCTGTGCGATACAGGAGACATTGGGCGACGTGGCAGATGCCACAGTTCTATGCCTGCAGCGAACTGTGCCAGCCGCGGTGGCGAATCGGGGCGCGGCCCAGGAAGCATTGTTGCATCGTGCGCGGTGCAATCACGCCGCGCTCCGCGGCGAATATAGCGCAGTGATGGAGGCGTCATGAGCCAATTACTGCAGGCGTATCTAGTTCGGCATGGCGAGACCGCCTGGTCTATCAGCGGGCAGCACACCGGACGCACTGATCTCCCCTTGACTGCAGACGGCGAGAACGGGGCGCGTGAACTCGCGCCGCTTCTGAGGAAGATCCGGTTCGGACGTGTATTCGTCAGTCCGCGACTGCGTGCCCGGCAGACTTGCGAGCTGGCCGGCCTCGGGCAGGCGAGCGAGATTGAAGCTGATCTGGCGGAGTGGGACTATGGCGACTACGAAGGCTGGCGGTCCTCCGACATCAGGAAGATGCGCCCAGACTGGAATGTTTGGCGGGACGGAGTTCCAGTCGGTGAAGCGCCCACAGAAGTCTCTGCGCGCGCCGACAGCCTGATCACACGTCTGTGCTCGATGCACGGCAACATCGCGCTCTTTACGCATGGCCAGTTTGGCGCAGTCATCGCAGCCCGATGGATCGGGCTCCCATTGATGGATGGGCAGCATTTCCCGTTGCATCCGGCGTCGGTAAGCATTCTCGGTCATGAGCCCAGCCATCCCGATATTCGCGTCATCGAACTGTGGAATGCCACGTCGTCGCGATTCTGGTTTGACCCTCAGGAGCATACCTCGATCGTGTGATTTGCGACCAGGATCACTCGCGCCGCGTACGTTTGCGAAGCTACGGCAACTGCAGCGAGTCCCCTTTGGTTTCAGGCGATCACGAAGTCTGTGATTCGACCTTGCGACACCAGGATGACTGATTGATTGAAAGTCCGGCTGATTGTAAACAAGGCGATGGCGGTTTCGAGTCAGTGAGCCAGCCGCAGCGTGATGGGTGGTCAACCAGCCAATGTGAGGAAGACATGCGCGCTTTGATTGCCGGAAACTGGAAGATGAATGGTCTTCTGTCACAACTGGTCGAGATCGATACTGTTGCAGCATCGGTGAGCGCGACGCCTCCACACGCGGACATTCTGATTTGCCCGCCGGCCACGTTAATCGCACGCGCGGCAGAGCAGGTGGCTGGGCGCATGGCAATTGGAGGACAGAATTGCCATAGCAAGATTTCGGGGGCGTTCACAGGGGATATTAGCGCCGAGATGCTCAAAGACGCGGGCGCGAGTACCGTCATCGTGGGACATTCGGAGCGGCGGCGGGGTCATGGGGAGACCGATGCGATGGTGGCAGAGAAAGCTAAAGCTGCATGGCGCGCCGGGCTCCTAACAATTGTTTGTGTCGGCGAGACTAAATCGCAACGCGAGGGGGGGCTCGCACTATCTGTATGCGGGACTCAGATTTCGGGTAGCGTGCCTCAGCATATGGTCTCGCTCCACAATGCAGTCGCGTATGAGCCGCTCTGGGCGATTGGAAGCGGCCAGGTGCCGACAGCGTCGCAGATCACGGAGATGCACGCGCACATCCGACGGTGTCTGGTCGAGCACCTGGGCGAGCAAGGGAAGGAGGTACGCATCCTTTACGGCGGCTCCGTCAAACCCGCCAACGCACGGGCGATTCTCGCACTTCCAGAGGTCAACGGCGCGCTGATTGGTGGTGCAAGCCTGAGGGCCGCAGATTTCCTCGAGATTATTGACGGTGTTCCACACTGCCCTTGAACGCATCCTGCCGCGACGAAGTGTCCGGTACTGGACAGAACACAACGCCGAGAGCGCATAGCATCTTGTCAAGAGTGCGATGCCGGCCTCGACCATGCACGGCTGTAGTCCGCTAGCACCGGTTCGGGTTACGGCGCTACCGTCCGATGGTGTAGCGAAGAACCGATCTTTGGAGTGAAGACGTCACACTATTTGTGCTCTAGGCTAGCTCGCACACACGCGCTACCAGGATGTGTTGACATTCGCGAGGTCGCGGTCTGATGAAGTATTGCCATGCGACCGGAAAGCCGAACCGCAAATGAGTCCATGCGAAGTGATCAGCGGTTCATGCGTCGGTGACGAAGAGGACTTCCTCACTCTGGCGACAGATTTAATACTTGAAAAATTGGGAGGTTCAAATGGCACATTATTACTGGAACGACTGGTATTCCGGCTGGGGCTGGTTTCTATGGTTCGCCGTGATCGTTCTGATTTTTTCAAGCTTCGGAAACTGGGGTTATACCTATCGTGCTCAACGAAACTTTGGGCTGCAGATACGGAAAGAGGCTCTCGATATTCTGAACGAGCGGTATGCCCGAGGAGAGGTGGCGCTGGACGAGTACAAAGAGATGAAATCCGAAATAGCGAAGGCCTATAGCAACGGCGGCGATGCGGGCACCCATAGCGGCCGCTGAACCACGCGTTATGGCGATCGACGCGGTGCCGATGACCGGGAACGCTGCGCGCTTTGCTTTTGGAACGTTCACGCGCATCTCAAATCGCCAGATGCGGGAAGGGTCATCGGTCACAGGCGTTACATCGACACGCATGGGCGGGACATGCTGAAAATATGCGCCTGGACAGCCTAACGCGGCGACGTGCCAGGGTAGAAGCCAGTTGACTTTGTCGGAAAGATACGACGGCAAGCGTATAGCGAGAACGGGCTGCGTGGCGGCAGATCAGGAGTGGCGAAATGAACGATATCCCTACGGCTGTCAAGGAACCGAAACGGTTCGCACACGAAAAAGTGACCGCGATCGGAATAGATCGCCCATCGCGCCATCGGCTCAGGAACCTGATTATTGCCGTGGCCCTGTTCGCCGCCTTCGCGTCGGGTGTTGCCGGCTATATCCAACAATGGCTCTGGATGCGGCAGTTAGACTACGTCCGTGTCTTCTGGACGCTCCTTTCAGCCCAGTTGGGGATGTTCGCCTCCGCCTTCGTCTTTGTCTTCCTTTACGTGTGGTTCAACCTGCGCCAGATCAGCAAAAATGGCACGGACGTCCCAGCCAGGGGGCAAGCCACCATGCCGGCCGGTTCATCCACCGACCGTGGACACACACTGCCAGACATCGTGTTTGTTCCTGGGGTAGTGAAGATGGCGATTGGAGCTATCAGCGCGGGCATCGCGCTGATTTATGCGGTTAGCTTCTATGCAGAATGGGATACCTATCTTCGCTTTCGATATGGCGGAGCCTTCGACATAGCCGATCCGCTTTTCGGCGTCGATGTGGGATTTTACGTCTTTCATCTGCCCTTCTATGTGCTGCTGCAAAACAGCCTCACATTGCTGACGATCCTGACGCTTTTGCTGGTCCTGCTCGCCTATGCATTCCTGGGATTGTTGCGCGTAGATAGGAGCGTAAGGATCTCTGCGGACGATCGTGTCACGTCACATATCTCGGTGCTGCTTTTTATGCTGGCTGGCAATTTTGCATGGGGCTTTTACCTTGGCCACTATGAGCTCGTCTTCTCCACGCTGGGTGTCGTCTACGGCGCGGGCTACGCGGCTGACCATGTAACACGCGTTGCGCTCTGGATCATGCTGGCGGTCTCAGCCCTGGCATGCGCATTGCTCGTCGCCAATTCTTTCCGTCCGCGGTTCAAGATGCTGGTGTTGGCCGCGGGAACCGGCGCGTACCTGGTTCTCTGGGGCATCGCGGTGTGGCTGCTTCCCGTTGCTTTTCAGGAACTCTTCGTGCAGCCGAGCGAGCTCAAGCTGGAGACCCCTTACCTCAAAAGATACATCGCATACACCCGGAAGGCTTACCAACTGGATGCAGTCCAGGAAACGACCTATCCCGCCCTCGCGGATCTGACGCCTGATGTACTCGCGAGAAATCAGGACACGATACAGAACATTCGTCTGTGGGACTCGCGACCGCTACTTGAGACGTATCAACAGACCCAGGCGATACGGCTCTACTATCAGTTCTATAACATCGACACCGACCGTTATCATCTGGCGGATGGCTATCATCAGGTCATGCTCTCTACCCGCGAGATCTCCGCCAAACTTCCTGAGAAAGCACAAACCTGGGTCAACGAGTATCTTCAGTTCACACACGGCTATGGGGTGGTCATGAACTTCGTCTCGAAGACCACCGGAGGGGGGTTTCCGCAATACCTCCTCGAGAACGTTCCCGCCGAGTCCGACTTCGGTCTGTCCATCACTCAGCCTTCCATTTACTACGGTCAGTCGATGTCTGGGTACCGGATCGTTTCGACCGATATCAAGGAGTTCGACTACCCCAAGGGCAATGACAACGTGTACACAAGCTACAGCGGAAAGGGCGGAATCCCGTTGGACAGCGTCTGGAGAAGAATCCTGTTCGCTTTTACCAAAGCCGACCTAAACATTTTATTGACCTCCTATCTGAAGCCTGAGAGCCGGATCCAGATCTACCGGGATGTTCACGAGCGGGTTGCACAGATCGCCCCGTTCCTGAAACTGGACCGCGATCCATACGCTGTATTGAGCGCTGGGAAGCTTTACTGGATTCAGGATGCCTATACGATTTCGAATCGCTTCCCCTACGCCAATCCGGAGCGGAACACACCTTACGGAAATGCGCTTGAACAACGCATGGGTGCCGCAATGACGGGTGAGACGGAGACTCCGAATACAGCAGGGACCGGGTCCGGTGCGATGCCGGGCTACGACGGACTCAACTACATCCGAAATTGCGTGAAGGTCGTAGTGGACATGTACGATGGAACCGTCCGCTTCTACGTCATGGACCCGAAGGATCCCGTGCTGCTCGCCTATCGGAATGCGTTTCCCGATGCTTTCAGGGATCTGGCTGAGCTGTCCCCTGATCTCAGGAGCCACCTGCGGTATCCCGAGGATCTCTTCGCTTTCCAGTCCGACCAATACAGGACTTTTCACATGACGGATCCGCAGGTGTTTTACAACCGGGAGGACCTGTGGGCCGCGCCCAAGGAAACGTACGCAGGCCAGGTTCAGCCTATGGATCCCTATTACATCCTGATGAAGCTTCCCGGCAGCAGCAAGCTTGAATATCTGCTCATGACGCCTTTTACGCCTCAAAACCGGGACAACATGATTGCCTGGATGGCGGCGAGATCAGATTTTCCCGGGTACGGAAAAATGCTATTTTACGAGCTCCCGAAAGAGAAGCTGATCTACGGACCCAACCAGATCGAGGCAATGATCGATCAGAACACTACCATTTCCCAGCAGCTCACCCTCTGGAACCAGCAAGGTTCGCGGGTCATTCGCGGAAAGTTGATCGTGACGCCAATTGAGAACTCGTTCCTCTACGTGGTGCCGCTCTACATGACCGCAGAAGGCACTAATTTTCCACAACTGAAGCGTGTTATCGCAGTTGCGGGCGACAAGGTTGTGATGGAACCCACGCTTGGCGAGGCGCTCGATGGCCTCTTCGGTACACGGCAATCTCAAGGTAGCGTAACACAGGGCGACGGAGCCAAAACAGCGGCGGCCGCTGTGCGGACCGCTCCCGGTCAACCCGATGCAAGCTTGGCACGACGGCGATTCGAGGACGCCCAGAGGGCGATGCAGAACGGGGAATGGACACAATTCGGGAGCGCCATGGAGGCGCTCAAGCAGGTGTTGGCCAACCCCCAAAAATAGCGCGCGCTCCTCATCGCACCGCACCCTCATTAATTTAGGAGGAAGGCAGGGATAGGATACTGAAAAATTCAGATTAGTCTTGCGGATTGCTGGCTGCAGCGCTCGACGAGGTCTGAACAGCTGGCTAGGCGCGCTTTGATCATGAGGCATGACGTATGGGCTTCGTTGTGGGCAACGCGGGAAGCTGGCTCGATGAACGCAGGTATCGCTCTCGCCGTAATGAATCAATTACGCGGATTCGGATTCGACCGTGGTGCATGCCGGCCTTGTGCGACAACGAGCTATGAATACTCTGGATGTCGGCACAGATTGGCCTGCGTCTCGGCAGCATTAAATTCGCTATTTCGATTACTGCGGCTATCCGCGATACTGGACTGACGCATGCCTCTGGGAATAGCTGGCGATCCGAGTTTCGGCTCAAGCGTATCGGCAAGGGATATCGCATCAGAGGCGCGTTCGACGCGATCGGAAACACGGATCGTCCTGACGCTGTCCTCCCACATAGCATCCAGGAAAGCAGTAAGGTCTATCACATCGAGGGCTTCGGACGGAACGTTGGTTATGTCGTGGGCGCGCGCCCCAACGACGTGGCGTGCGTTATGCATTTCCTGACTGTCGCGATGCAGAACCGGTCGCTGGCGGAATAGGGGTGCTGATGGCGGCCCAATGGATAGACGTTCGGAATTGTATCGGCTCCAACGTTTCTATCGATCCGCCCACGAAGATTAATGGAAAAAAGCGTCTGCTCGTTTACCTCAGTTTTTCTGGATCAAGGCAGCATTTTCCCGCATAGATGGAGACATTGATGGTCGATAAGCGCAGCTACGAGTACATGGGCTTCGAGATGACTTCCGATTCGGGTGAAGTGGCCGAAAAAGGTTTTTACGTCGCCACGCAGTGCATCAGGGAGACCTCGCAGGGAACCCCGACGGAGGTACCGATTGACGGCGTCGCCGCAGGGTGTTTTTGCAGCATGGAAAATGCGTTCGATGCGTCATTTGATCGTATGAGGGCAGAGGTCGACCGCGAGGTCGCTGCCGGACAAACACCTTGATTACGCGCGCGAGCATGATGAGCACGACAGCCATTCATCGAGCGGCTTGACTGTGAGTCCGTCTTGAGTGGTGACTGACGCTAGCGTATTCGCGAGGAGCACACCCTCCGTCGCCGCGACGAGAGCCACGACAAGCAGACGTGTTTTGCCCGGCCCAATGGCTGCCGGTGTTGTCCCCGTTCTGGCGGGCGTCAACGGGTTTTCCGCCACGATGCTGTTGCGTTGTAGGGTATCAATCCTGCGGATGATGATCCCGGCCGAATCTGGGGTGCGCGGCGGCACGACGATTTCGCAGACATCCTGGCGACTTTCGGAGCGGGCGTTGTGATCGAGGCCGGGAAATTGATTCTTGCTCTCGACGGAAAGCTCGTTGGGAACGTGGAGCAGTTATCTGTGCCGGTCAAACCTGGTCAATGCGCGAGGGACCGGGGACCAAAATCGAAAGGAAGAAGGCGGCGAAATGCTAGCGTTTTTCGCCGCCGCAGAAGTCAGGATGAATTGGGCTTATATGGGTAGTTTCCGAACCTATCGCCAGCGTCGATTCCGCTTTATGATTTTTTCAATCGCACCGGAACCGGAAACGGCTCTGCAGGTCAGTGCACATTGGTCAAAGGTCTTGCCAGATTTCGCTATCGGAATCTTCCCTTCGCTTAGAAAGCGATATAGGTTCAGCAGTTTTTTGATATGAAGGGGTAACGAATCATGTTGCGAAGCATAGACGATTTGCTCAAGTCTGGCGTGACCTGCCAGGATGGTGACCTTGGCAACGTCGAAAACGTCTATTTCGACGTCCTGACATGGTGTGTGCGCTACCTGATCGTCGATACGACAGCGTGGGCCTACGGAGAAAAAATCTGGGTGCCGACCTGTTGTGTTCAGCTGGTCGATTTCGCTTCAAACGTTATTAAATTGAATCACGCGCAACAGAATATGTTGAGCAGCTCGTCGATAGATACACAGACACCGATTTCTCACGTGCAAGAGGTCGCGATCTTCGCCCACTACGGATATAAACCTTATTGGCAACAGGAGCGTTTCCGGGGAGTTCCCAAGCGTCCTGAGGGGCGATCCGGTCCGCCGGTTGCTGATGAGCCTGACGCAAATGTGCGAATTGCGCCCAAAACGGACCTCCCGAATGCCACTGTTGAACTGATGAATACGAAACAGGCCGGCGGTTTCGTGATCGAGGCCTCAGACGGACCAATTGGTCACATTCGCGACTTTGTGTTCGATGACGAGACGTGGCTAATACGTTACCTCACAGTCGATACGGGGGACTGGTGGCAACGCGAAAGCGACGTGCTCCTGGAAACCGAATCGTTGAACAGGATCGATTCGACCACCCAAACTATTTCGACTGCGCTCAGCCGCGGTGCAATCAAGCGCAGCCCTACATACGTGGATGCTGTTCCCCTAAGCCGCATGTACGAGACCCAGCTTCATAAGCAGTGAGTGCAGCATATTGATTTCTCCGTCGACGGCCGGGCGCCGCAATGGCCTTGACTGAAAGGGTTTTTTGCCGAGTAGTCGTGATTTACCTGCGCTCGGCTCATGGCCTTGTGTAGTCGAAAATGGGAGAATCGCTTGTATGACGATCGTAAAGCAGTGAGGTCACACTGGCGTCTCCAGGATCTGAATTTCGCCGGCATCGATCTCACACGTATACATGAGCGAGACGATCTCTTCGTTCTTGTGTGTAGTGCCTCACTTATCGAAAGCGGCTCGGGTCTCTATACGCGCAATCTGCTGCACTATTTTGCCAAAGATCTGGAGATCTGCGATTGGCTGCGAGATCACTGGGAGCCAGAGGAACTCCAGCACGGACAGGCACTGAAGGCCTATGTTCAGCATGTGTGGCCAGAATTCGACTGGAATGGGGCGTATGTGGATTTTCTCGAGCAATATTCGAAGCTTTGCACCGCCGATAACCTCGAGCCAACACGAGGCCAGGAAATGGTCGCGCGTTGCGTCGTCGAGATGGGAACCACCACTTACTACCAGGCATTAAACTCAGTGTGTGATGAGCCGGTTCTTCGCGGCCTCACCTGGCGCATCCGTAACGATGAGTTGCAGCACTACGGGCATTTCTATAGATACTTTCTCAAGTATCAGATGCAGGAGCCTGTGGGTAGGTTGTTGGTCATCGCTGCCCTTTGGCGTCGCCTTGCCGAACTGCGTCACAGTGATACCGAGATCGCCTTACGTTGCGCTACCTACTGGCGCTTCGGTGAGCGAACGGTGCCTTCTACGTTCGCCACAATCCGAAGGGAGGTTTTTGGATTGGTTAGCGTACGGTATCCGGTCAAGTTAGCCCTGAGAATGACACTCAAGCCGCTAGCATTGAATCCGAGATTCCAACGTTGGGTGGAGCGACCTTTGGCCGTGATCGTTAGCCGGGTCATGTTGAGGTGACGTGGGGAGGGAGCCGTTTTACCGTATCTTCGGTAAGCTGATGGATTGATCTTGATCCGGATTAGCCTCTATCTCGAAAAGTGTTGCGCAGGCATGGGGTTCGGATCCGGTACGGCAGCCGACGCCTATCACAGTTGCTCGCATGGCATTCAGAAGCATTCTGGTTTTCGCCCTTTTGCCACGTTCCTGCTCGGGGCTGAGTAGTTTCCGAGCCTATCGCTGATGCCACGTGCGCAATTATCATTGTGATCATCGGCGGTTGGGCTCCGGACCCGACAGCGGCCTGCGAGCCAGCATTCAAGCCAACACTCCGATCCATATTTTAAGTTTATCTATCCTCGGAGCGTTGAGTTCAGGCTCATCAATGCCCATCGCGCTATTCATCCCGAGGCTTCGCCATGCAGGATGGAAAAAATGCCGAACCAACTCTGTGAGATCTGCAACGCGCGTCCCGCCGTCGTTCGAGTCGTCGTGGCGCAAAACGGCAAGCGCAGGTCGATGTCGATCTGCGACTACCACTACCGTGAACTGACGCGCCATCAAAGCATGGTGTCTCCGCTCGATTCGATTCTCGGCCAGGGCGGATTGTCAAACTTTCTAGGCGACACGCACGCCGCTCAAGGCGACGAGTCATCGTGGAACGCAAACCTGGAGAAGGAATCTGTGGAACCGACCGATGCGTTCAGTGAGCAAACAATCGAGCTTCTGCAACGCGCTGGAGAAAAGGCACATGAGTTGCATCGAACCGAACTCGACACGGAACATCTGCTATATGTGCTGGCCGATACCGATGTTGGTGTGGCATTGCTGAAGGAACTGAAGCTTTCGCCGGAAGACATCAAGAGCTACCTGGATCAGCATGCGCCGCATGGCATTTCTCCCGTCGAGGCCACAACGGACCGGATGACGATTTCGCCGCGGCTCAAGAAAGTTTTCGTTCATGCCTTTGAGGCGTCCCATGAATTGGGACACTCCTACGTCGGTCCTGAACATCTGCTGATCGGTCTTGCTTCTGTCTCAGACAGTCTCGCTGGAACGTTGCTGAGGAAGTACGGCGTGTCCCCGGAAATGATTCGTCAGAAGACCGTGAAAGTGATCGGCAAAGGATCGGAGGATGGTCGCGTCGAAGCATCGACCGGGACACCTACTCTGGACAAATTTGGTCGCGACCTGACCGCGCTCGCCAAACAGGGCAAGCTCGACCCGGTGGTAGGACGTGCGCAAGAAATCGAAAGCACGATCGAGGTGCTCGCCCGGCGTCGGAAGAATAATCCGGTGCTGATTGGCGAGCCTGGGGTTGGCAAGACGGCGATCGTCGAAGGTCTTGCACAGCGGATTGTCAACGGCGAAGTGCCGGAAGTGCTTCGCGGTCGGCGTCTGGTGGAAGTGAACCTCAATTCCATGGTGGCTGGCGCCAAATACAGGGGCGAGTTCGAGGAGCGCGCAAAGGCGCTGATCGACGAAGTGACCGTCAGGAAGGATGAACTCATTCTTTTTATCGACGAATTGCACACTATTGTCGGCGCCGGGCAAGGTGGAGGCGAGGGTGGGCTCGACATCGCCAACGTATTGAAGCCTGCACTGGCGCGCGGTGAGCTTAGCCTGATTGGCGCCACGACCTTGAACGAATATCAGAAGTACATCGAGAAGGATGCGGCGCTCGAGCGTCGGTTCCAACCGGTCCTCATTTGCGAGCCGACCGTAGAGCAAACCATCGTGATCCTTCGCGGCCTGCGCGACAAGCTTGAAGAACACCACCAGGTGACATTCTCCGACGAGGCCTTTGTCGCGGCAACCGAGTTGTCCGATCGGTACATCACGAACCGCTTTTTACCGGACAAGGCGATCGACGTGATCGATCAGGCCGCCGCTCGCGTCCGGATTGGTGCCAGCTCAAGACCTCTTGCCATGCAGGAACTCGAAGCGGAGATGGGGCAGCTGAAACGCGAGCAGGACTATGCGTCGTCGCGCAAGCGCTACGATGCGGCCAAGGTGCTTGAGCAAAGCATCAAGATAAAGAAGGCAGAGTTCGATGAGCAGACGGAAGCCTGGCAGCGCAAAACCGGTTCGGAAACACTGGAGGTGACGGTGCTCGCCGTAGCCGCCGTCGTTTCGAAACTAACGGGCGTTCCTGTGAGTGAACTGACCCAGGAGGAGCGGGCGAAGTTGCTGAAGCTTGAAGAGCGGTTGCGCGAGCGAGTCATCGGTCAGGAGCAGGCTGTGAGGGCGGTAAGCGACGCGGTGCGGGTATCGCGAGCAGGGCTCGGTCAGGCCAACCGGCCGATTGCGACGTTGCTCTTTCTTGGACCGACTGGCGTCGGTAAAACTGAACTGGCGAAAGCGCTCGCGGAAACAGTATTCGGCGACGAGCAGGCGATCATCCGCATCGACATGTCCGAGTATATGGAGCGCCATGCGGTCGCTCGTCTGATCGGGGCGCCGCCAGGCTATGTCGGCTATGACGAGGGTGGTCAGCTGACGGAGCGGGTCAGGCGCCGGCCATACAGCGTCATTTTGCTCGATGAGATCGAAAAAGCGCATGCCGATGTGAACAACGTTTTACTCCAGGTGTTCGACGACGGACGACTGACTGACGGAAAGGGGCGCGTGGTCGACTTCTCGAACACGGTTATCATCGCAACCAGCAACCTGGGTGCATCGCTGATTATGGACGACCTGGAACAGGCGCCAGCGGAGCGGATGAGCGAGAAAGCGCTTCGTGATGCATTGCTGCAGGTGCTCAAAGGCTACTTCAGACCGGAATTCCTCAACCGGATCGACGAAGTCATCGTGTTCCACTCGCTGACGCGGGAAGATATTCGGGCAATCGTCCGGATACAACTTGACCGCGTCGTCCGTACTGCAGCGGCACAGCGCATCACCGTGCAAATTGACGATTCTCTGGTCGAGCACCTGGTGGAAGCCGGCTATCAACCGCAATACGGGGCACGTGAACTCAAGCGCCAGATCAGACTCGAAGTGGAGACGCTCCTCGCGCGGGAGCTCCTTGGCGAGGCGTTAAAAAGCGGCAACACCGTGCGTCTGGCTTTTGACGCGACAATCAGTCAGGTGAGCATTACTCCCGTCGATTTACCGCCGCCGACGAAGCAAAAAATTAGAAAAGTTAAAAAGGATGAGCATGCGGAGGACGCCGCCTGACCCGTCGGGTAGCATCATTGGGTCTCGCTGCCGCCTTGAGAGAAGCGGCTGGGCCGGATCGCCGGGATGTCTTACTTTGGGCGATCAGGCTGTTGCGGCTGATTCGTCGGAGGCGGCGGATGGCTCGGCGTTGTACGAGGCCGCGGCCAGTGCCATGCGGGCCAACGCCGGAAGGGAGCCGGCGCCCGTTTTCGTCATGATCGCGGCACGGTGGTTTTCGACCGTGCGTTGGCTGATGGAAAGATCCGACGCGATGATCTTGCTGGGTTGACCGGCTAACACCCGGTTCATGATCTCGTGCTGACGCGGCGTGAGCGTGGCGATATGTTGCGCGGCCGTCTCACGCCACGCGAACAGTTTGTTCGAGTCGCGCGATTGTTCGAACGCGCGTCTGATGCCGTCGAGCAGTTCGGTCCGCCCGATCGGCTTTTCGATGAAATCGGCCGCTCCGGCCTTCATGGCGCGCACTACCATTGAAACATCGCTGTGACCCGTGATCATGATCGCCGGGAGTGGCCGCTTCGTTTCGCGGATATGTTCGAGTAATTCAAGTCCGCTCATGCCCGGCAGGTAGCCGTCTACCAATAGACAAGCCTCTCGGCCCGAATGATAGGCGGAGAGAAAGGCTTCGCAGGTCGGATAGGTTTCGACGCTCTGGCCGTCTTCCTCAAGCACCGCTCTTATCGCATCACGTACAGTCGAATCGTCGTCCACCACGTAAATGACCGGATCCGTTCCGCCTTTACCGTGCATGTTGTCTTGATGCGGCAGCGGCGTCGGCGGCAATTCCGGTAGCAGATGCTGAATCAGCTGCGAGAGCGTATTGACCTGGACCGGCTTGTTGAGTTGCGCGCATTGCTTGAGCGCGATCGCCTTGAGCGTCTCTGTCGAGATGTCGCCCGTCAGGATAATGGTTGGAATCTGGCGGCGCAGCGTCTCCCTCAATTTCGTTGCGACCTCCAGTCCGTTCATTCCGTTCGGCAGGTTGTAATCCGCGAGGATCAGGTCCGGCCGGAACGTATCGCGCGTCACCCATTCAAGCGCCGCGATTCCATCGCGCGCGGCGGCCGCACGGTGGCCCTCGTCGGTCAGAATGAGTTCCAGCAAGCTGCGTACTTCAGGATCATCCTCGATGACCAGAATTGCGCCGGTTCGGTGGGCGGCATCGACGGTCTCATCGGCTACCTTCGTCGGTAGCGGAATAGCGACGCTGGTGCGTTCCTCGACGGCGCCGCCAACGTCGATGGTAAACACCGAACCCTTGCCTGGCTCGGAGCGTACCCGGATCCGATGCTTCAGCAAACGCGCGAGGCGCTGGGATATGGACAAGCCCAGCCCGAGGCCAAGTCTACGCTCGCGCGCAGCATTGTTGAGCTGATGGTATTCGTCGAAGATCGATTTGAGCTCTGCAGCGGGAATACCGATTCCAGTGTCCCATACCTCTATGCTAACCACGCCGTTCCTTCTCCGGCAGCCTAGCAACACCTTGCCGCGCTGCGTATATTTCAGCGCATTCGAAAGCAGGTTGCGGATGATCTGATCAAGCAGACGCGAGTCGCTTTGTATCGATAGGTGGCAAGGCACCACATGCAAGGAGAGGCCCTGTGCCTGCGCGTGGAACGCGAACTCGTCTCGTAGGCGGTCGAAGAGGGTGTTGAGCGGAAAGCTGGATATCTCCGCGTGGACGGTCCCCGCCTCGATCTGGTTGATGTCGAGTAAGGTGTTGAGCATGCCCGACATCGCGTCCAGTGTCTGCTCAAAGCGAGCCACGATACTCCCGGCCATATCGCCCTCCACGTGCTTCGCGAGCAACGAATGAAGTAACGTCAGTGTCTGCAGCGGTTGGCGTAGATCGTGGCTTGCAGCCGCCAGAAACCGGGACTTGGCGACGTTTGCCTGGTCGGCTTGCTGGCGCGCCGCTTCGAGCGCTTTCGTCGTGTGCTTTCTGTCCGTGATGTCGGTGAACGTGATCACCACACCCTCGATACCGTTGTCGTTGGTGTGGTAAGGCAGGATGCGGCGGACCAACCACACGCCGCTGCGCGCTTCGATTTCGCGTTCGATTGGCGTGCCCGTCTGTAATACGGTCTGTGCGTCCGTCAGCAGATCGGCGTCGGCCGCAAGGGAGCGCAGGTCCGCAAGAGGGCGACCGACGTCGCCGGGAATCACGCTGAAAACCAGTTTCGTGGCGGGCGTAAAGAAGCGGATGTTCAGGTCTCTATCGAGAAAGAGCGTCGCGACATCGGTGCTGAAGAGGACATTCTGTAGATCGTTGTAGGTGATTCGTTGGCGCTCCAGCGTTTCCTGCAGCTGTCCATTCAATGCGGTGAGTTCTTCGTTTAGCGACTGTAACTCTTCCTTCGACGTGACCAGTTCCTCGTTCGTCGACTGGTATTCCTCGTTGACCGACAGCGCTTCCTCATTGATGGTCTTCTGCTCTTCACCGGCCAGTTCAAGACTATGGATGGCGCGATGCAGTTCGTCGCGGGTTGTCTCAAGCTCGCGTCCCAGTTCCTCGACTCGGGAAGTATCTGCGGCAGCCACGGGATTGGTATGCGATGGCGCGTGTTCAGGCAGATCGACAAAGCAGACCAGCAGCAGCGCCTCGCCTCCATTCGTTACCGGCAGAACGTCGATATTGAACGAAACCTGTTTGCCGTCGCGCAATACGCTGCCACCACCCTTGACTACTACCCGCGTGCCGTCCCGGCTGGCCTGTTCGGTGGCCAGTCTCAGTCGGGTGCGCATAGCATCGGGCGCCATGGAGAGCAGATCGCGCGTGGGCGCGCCGCGTGGCACATGCAGATAACGGTCGGTGGCCCCAAGGAAGAACAGGCACTCGCGATTGCGGTCCGTCAGCACCGCCGCCGGGGCAAAGGCATCCATCACGAGTTGCCGGCATAGATCCGCCATAGCGGCGTGGCGCGGGCGAACCGCGGCGGCTTGTCCGTTGCGAAGCGGAAGGCGCGACAGTTCGCCGGTACCGGCCAGAAAGCCGAGGTCTCCCGGACGCGAGTGGCCGATATGCCGGTATACCCGCTCGGCTTTCGAAACGAGCTCGAAACGCCCGCTCGTGTTGCCGGCCGTCTCGGCGCTGCCCAGAAGCAGGATGCCGCCCTCACGCAAGGCGAAATGAAACAGCGCGATGACTTTCGCCTGCGCTTCGGGCATCAGGTAGATCAGCAGATTGCGGCATGAAACAAGATCGAGACGCGAAAAAGGCGGATCGGCCAGCACGTCCTGGACCGTGAATACCACGACCGAGCGCAGTTCAGGCAGGACCCGGTATTGATGTTCTTCCCTGGAAAAAAACCGCGCCAGTCGCCCGGGAGACACGTCGGCCTCAATGCTCTTCGCGTAAAGGCCTTCACGCGCGCGGGCGACAGCGTGGGGGGCGATGTCGGATGCAAATACCTGCAGCTTGATATCGATGCCGGACAGAACGATCTGCTCGCGAAACACCATTGCCAACGAATAGACTTCTTCGCCGCTGCTGCAACCGGCTACCCAGATGCGCAGGGACTGCCCGGCTGCGCGGTTTTGAACCAGTTCAGGGACGGTGGTTTTCTCGAGAAACTCGAATACCGAGGTATCGCGAAAGAAACGGGTGACGTTGATAAGCAGGTCCGCCGCGAGCCGGTCCAGTTCCTCGCTGTCGCGCTGCAGAACCTCGAGATATTGGCTGATGTCGCCGGTGTCCAGCGCGACCAGCGCCATGCGTCGCCTGATCCGGCGCACCAGGGTGCCAGGCTTGTAGAACGTGAAGTCGTGGGTCGTCTTGACGCGCAGCAATTCAACGATCTTCGACAGTTGCGCCGACGTTGCCTCTTCTGCGCCAGCCGCACTGTCTTTAAGCGGTAACGCCATGCGGCGCTGGAACTCAGCTAGTGCAGCAGGTATCGCATTTGCGAGAAGGACAAGGTCCACTCCACCTGTGGCGATCGCACTTTGCGGCATGGAATCGTAGGCCGCTTCATTCGGGTCTTGGGCAATCACCAGACCACCTGCTTCCCTGATGGCTTTCAACCCGAGGCTGCCGTCGGCACCCATGCCGGAGAGGATGACGCAGATGGCGCGCGCGCCATATTCTTCAGCCATCGAGCGCAACAGAAAATCGAATGGCAGGCGGGCGCCATGGCGAGCCAGCGGCTTCGACAGCTGAAGCGTGCCGTTGCGGACTGAAAGCGATGCGCCGGGCGGAATAACATACAAATATTCGCGCTCGATCAGCATTCCGTCTTCCGCCTCCCTCACGTTGACAGACGCATGTTCGCCTAGCAGGTCGACCATCATGCTTTTATGAGTCGGGTCGAGATGCTGAACCAGAACAAACGCCATGCCTGCATTGACGGGGAGTGCGCCAAGCAGCTTCCTGCAGGCTTCCAGACCCCCTGCAGATGCGCCTATTCCGACGACGGGAAAGTCCTCGGCTTTTGACGTTGAATCGCTGCCGGGATGGCCCTGGGCACTCGTGCGAGCGGGGAGTTTGTCAGGGCGATGGGAAAGACTTTCAGGCATGGAGGATTGCCTTGAAGGGTTGCCTTCACGGGGAAGACATCATCTTGATAGTACACGAATTTCCTTTCATGACCGGGTCCCCCAAATGCTCCCGCCACTCTGCTGAGTATGTCGATCTGAGTAGTTTCCGACGCTGCCTCAGCATTCAGCCCGGCACTATGATGAAAGCAAATGAGGTCGGGAGGTATGTCATGAGCACCGTTATCGCAAAGCTGCACACGGAGCATGTCAGGCTTGCGCGGCTTGTGCGCCTGCTGAACCATCAGTCATGCCTGCGTACCGACGCCGGCGCGCCAAATGTCGCGTTGCTGGTCGATGCGTTGTGTTACCTGACGCGCTTTCCGGACGTGGACCATCACGTTATTGAAGACCGGATGGTCGAGGTGCTTCTGGAAAAAAAGGCGTTACCCGTCGACATCGGCGAAGAGATCGAATCGCAGCATGCGACGCTGATCCGGAACGGTCGTGACCTGTTGCGCGACCTGGAATCTGCAGTCCGGGGAGAAAACATGTCGCAGGAGTTAGTGGATATTCGAATACGACTCTACGCAGAGCGGCTACGGCACAACATGGTCGTTGAGGAGTTGACACTATTCCCCGCAGCGCAGAAGAGTCTTAGCGAGGCAGATTGGCGCACTGTCGAGGGCGCAGGTTCGCAAGCGCGGCCTGATCCGCTTTTCGACAACGAGCCAGACGAGCGGTTCGCCGAGCTATTTCGAGTCATTAATGCGGAGGCGACTGCAGTGTCCGCGGAATCTCTTTATTGAGCCGATTTCTATTTTACGTTCGCTATTAGCGGACGTTCGCCCGTCCGGAGCCCCATCATGTCGAAGAAATTCCTTAGCCGCGAGCAGATCCGGCAGCAAGTCCAGCAGCGGCTGCAGCCAAGCCCGACAAGGATAACGGGACTGCCTGAGATTGCCATTCCAATGCCGAAACCTCATTCGCTCGATGTGCATGCGCGCAACTGGGATATGGAAGAATTTGGCGGCACGGGGTACGGCGGATACGTCCGGAAGGTCGTTGACGAGGCTAGAAAGGAGTTTTTTCTATCCGATGCCGCTGAGCGTGACGAGATACTCGGAGATTCGTTTGCGCATAGTTGATACCCACGCAGTTCATCCAGCCGGGTCGTTGGATGTCGACTGCGTCGCCATAGATTCCGCGGAAGCGGCATGGATCATTATCGATTTCGGAAATAGCAAATGATAGACGGGCATGATCCTCGCGGTAATCACCTGCTTGCGGCGCTTCCCGAAGCGGAGTGGGCGCGCGTTAGCGCGCATCTCGTGCTGGTCGACATGCCGTTGGGACGGGTTGTTTATGAGTCAGGGCAGCAATTGAGCCGCGCCTACTTCCCCACGACCTCGATCGTGTCCCTGCTTTACGTCATGGAGGACGGCGCGTCTGCCGAGATTTCGATTGTCGGCAACGAGGGCCTCGTCGGCATTGCCCTGTTCATGGGCGGAGAGACTACGCCTAGCCGTGCGGTTGTGCAAAGCGCGGGTTGGGCGTATCGGCTGGATGCGCGGGTCCTGAAAGACGAGTTCGGTCGGGCAGGACCCGTGCAGCGCCTGTTCCTTCGCTATACCCAGGCATTGATCACACAGATGGCTCAGACAGCGGTTTGCAATCGCCACCATTCGATCGACCAGCAACTATGCCGTTGGTTATTGCTTAGCATGGACCGTCTTCCGTCGAACGAGTTGAAAATGACTCAGGAACTGATTGCCAATATGCTCGGAGTGAGGCGGGCAGGCGTCACCGAGGCGGCGATGAAACTTCAGGATGCAGGGCTGATTCGCTACAGCCACGGCCATATCGAGGTGCTTGACAGACCGGCGTTGGAGCAGCGGGTGTGCGAATGTTATGGCGTCGTCAAACGCGAATTCGATCGACTGTTGCCGGATCTGATGGCGCTTTGAGTTGCTCGATTCGATATTGGCAAGAGCAGTGCAGCGAGATAGGCATGCTGTTCGCCACTTCCGTGCGCTCCGGGTGACCTGCCCCCGGCTAGCCGGCGCGACCACAAACTTTTGAGGTGAATTTCATGAACCTTTCAGGAAAAATCACAGACGAAAGGGGAAATTGGGCGGTGAGAGCTGATACACGCGAGTCATACGGCGGCTTCAGTTGCGAGATTCATATGACGATTCACGGTGACGCAGGCGAATTTGCCCACGAGTACAAGGCCGAGAGAACGTTCGACACTGAACAGGACGCTGTTCTTTATGGGCTGCGCGAAGGTATGGTCTGGATAGATCTCAAGATGTCGCGGACCATAAGAGTGTAGCTTTCGACAGTTTGAGCGAAGCCTGCGCGGCTTCGCCGGCTTACGCCACGCGTCTTTCGATCTCGCGCCGATCCAGCATCTCCGTCTTCGCGCGACGATAGTGGACATGTTGGCATCCGATACCTTAGTGCCGCCGATATAGCGCCTTGTATCGGCGCGATTCGCAGTCGACCATCCGGGAGTTTCAGTATGGAAAAGTCTTATCAGACCCGCTCGATTGGAGCGCTATTCGAACCCGCGCGTGCGGGTGCGTTCGAACTCGCTAATCGTATCGTCATGGCCCCGCTCACCCGAAATCGCGCGGGGCTGGGCTTGATGCCAGGACCGTTTGCTCTCGACTATTACGTCCAACGCGCCACGGCCGGTCTGATTATCGCGGAAGCCACGCAGATATCCGAGCAGGCGCAGGGCTACGCAGGTACGCCGGGTTGCTTTACTGACGATCAGGTACGAGGTTGGCGAAAGGTCACTGACGCTGTGCACGCCGCAGGCGGCGTCATGGTGGTTCAGTTGTGGCACACCGGCCGTGTCTCACACACAAGCTTCCAGAAAAACGGTCAGGCCCCTGTGGCCCCTTCTGCAATCCGCGCCAATACGAACACGTTCCTGGCCGGGCGGGGCTTCGTCGATGTATCGATGCCGCGGGCGCTCACGGTAGACGAGATCCCCGGCATTATCAAGGACTTCCGCTACGCCTCTACCCGCGCCATCGAGGCCGGCTTCGATGGCGTCGAACTACATGGTGCCCACGGCTACCTGCTCGACGCCTTTCTACGCGACGGAACCAATCATCGTACTGACGCCTATGGCGGCTCGATCGGGAACCGCTCGAGGCTGCTCCTCGAGGTCACCAAGGCCTGTGCGGACGCTATTGGCGCCGATCGGCTGGGCGTTCGACTATCCCCGGTCTCAACCGCCGGTGATTCACGGGACAGCGATCCGCAGGCGCTCTTCAATCATGTCGTCGAAGCGCTCAACTACTTTGGTTTGGCGTATATGCACATCGTGGAAGGCGAGACCGGTGGGGCAAGGGACAGTTTCGCGTTCGATTACGCGGCCTTGCATGATCGTTTCGACGGCGTGTGGATGGTCAAGAACGGCTATGACCGGAAGATGGCGATGGTCGCGGTGGAAAGCGGCCGCGTCGACCTGGTGTCATTTGGACGACTGTTCATGGCCAACCCGGACCTGGTCGAGCGCCTGAAGTTGAACGCCCCGTTGAACAGCCTCATGGGTCAGGAAACGTTCTATGGTGGCGGTGCCCATGGGTATACCGATTACCCCACCCTTGAACAAACCCGTGCCGCGATAGACCTGGCATGAGAACCCCCGGCCTGGCGCCGGCGCAAGGATAACAACAACCGCTACCGGTCGCGGCGCCATGCCAATCTCGGAAAGGGCTGACCGGTTGAAGTCGCCTCCGAGTCATGTTCTCTCACGGGCGAAAGCCGCTCTAAGTGAGAGCGCCACGAGTTGCACAATAACGTAGGGAAATTGCCATGTCTGACGATAAACAGTTGAAACAGGCCGTCCTTGACGAACTGCAGTGGGAGCCGAGTGTCAATGCCGCTCATATCGGCGTAACCGCAAAATCCGGCGTCGTGACGCTCATGGGTCATGTCGGGACCTTCCCGGAAAAATTTGCGGCGGAGAAGGCTACGCGCCGGGTCAAGGACGTCAAGGCGGTTGCCGAGGAGATCGCGGTTCAGTTGCCGTCTTGCGTACGGTACGGCGACGAAGAAATCGCGTCCGCGGCGGTCAATCGTCTGAAATGGGATTCGTCCGTTCCAGTCGACACCGTTAAAGTGAAAGTCGAAAAAGGCCGCGTCACCCTCACCGGCGAAGTCGATTGGCATTACCAGCAACAAGCTGCGGTGGATGATGTTCGCAGCATTCTAGGTGTTGTCGGCCTGTCAAACGACATCACCATCAAGCCGAGACCCAACACATCGGAGATCCGGCACAACATCCTGGTTGCATTGGACCGGGCGTGGTTTGACCCCGCCTCAATCACCGTGACCGCGCAGGGTGGCAAAGTGAATCTGACCGGTAGCGTTGAGTCCTGGTACGAACGGGAGGAGGCGAGCGCCGCCGCCTGGGCCGCGCCTGGCACCACTTCTGTCAATAACAAGATTACTGTCGCCTGAAGAAGCCTGTAGCCGCCAACTTGATGGGCACAGTTGGCGGGTCATTTGACCAGAACGGCAGGTATGCTGGATTGCGCAATGTCATATCAACATCGCGCATCCTGCCGGGCAGCATTCACATCGACAAAGTTCTCTCCGTACGCCGATATCGTTACTGTCTTGTCTCAAGACGGTAGAGGAGAATCTCCGCGACTTCGAGATAGCAATTTCTCGTTTACGGCAACTCCGCTGAATGAATCGCATGGTTTGTGTAGATCGGAAGTGCTTGCCCGAGTTAGTTGAACATCAGCGCAGTCATCATAAAGTCAAGGCCAAGCAGGGCAAGTGACGAATAGACTACCGTTCTGATTGTTGCACTCGACACGCCTCCCGGGGTCGGTTGCGCTTCGTACCCCTGGTAGAGGGAGATGAAGGTCGCCGCAAAGCCAAAGACGATACTCTTTACCACACCGTTTCTGACATCTCGCCAAACACCGACGCCGCCTTGCATCTGTGACCAGAAAGCGCCGGAATCGACGCCAATCATTACAACACCGACGATATAGCCACCGATCACGCCTACGGCATTGAAAATGGCGGCGAGGAGCGGCATTGCGATTACGCCTGCCGGCATCCGCGGCGCAATGACGACCTTGATCGGGTCGACCGCCATCATCTCCATGGCTGATAGCTGTTCGCCGGCCTTCATTGCAAAAAGGCGACTGGTTCGTTTTCCTTCGAATTGCATGAACGTAATGCATCGACAGCGTGAAGATGAGTAGTTTCCGAACCTGCCCAGTCAAACGCGCGACGCCTATCATCAAGGACGATAGCGTTCCAATTGGACGTCCGCCGAACAAACAGTGTCAGACGGATCCGGGTGAAACGCTCCCGGTTGCCTCAACAGACCTCCAAGGAGACTCACTGTGCAAGTAGGAATGATTGGACTTGGGCGCATGGGCAGCAATATGGTGCGCCGCCTTCTGCAGAAAGATCAGGAATGTGTCGTGTACGGCTCTCACGAGGACGTAGTGAAAGAACTTCAGGCACTCGGTGCTATAGGCGCTGACTCTCTGGAAAACTTCGTTTCCCGTTTGACCAAACCGCGCGCAATCTGGCTGATGGTACCCGCTGCCGTCGTCGATCAGGAACTGGCGAAACTTACGCCGCTGCTCGATTCAGGCGACATCGTGATCGATGGAGGGAATTCGTACTACCGCGATGATATTCGCCGTAGCGCTGAGCTGAGATCCCGAGAGATTCATCACGTCGATGTAGGAACGAGCGGTGGCGTATTTGGCCTCAACCGTGGCTACTGCCTTATGATTGGCGGAGAAAAAAACGTCGTGCAGCGTCTTGCACCAATCTTTGCGGCACTCGCGCCGGGCGCGGGTGACGTCCCCGTCACACAAGGGAGAAGCAAGGACGGCAGCCTCGAGCGTACCGCCGACCAAGGTTACCTGCATTGTGGCGTGCACGGCGCCGGCCATTTCGTCAAGATGGTTCATAACGGCATTGAATACGGGATCATGGCCGCCTATGCCGAGGGGCTGAATATCTTGCATAACGCGAACGCAGGTACGCGGACAGGCGATGCCGACGCTGAAACGACACCGCTGCGAAACCCGGAGTATTACCAATACACGCTTGATTTGCCCGAAATTGCCGAAGTGTGGCGTCGAGGCAGCGTCATCGGTTCCTGGTTGCTGGACCTTACCGCAGCCGCTCTTCAGGACGATCCCGCGCTGGCGAAATATGAGGGCAGGGTGTCGGACTCCGGCGAAGGTCGCTGGACGATCATGGCCGCTATTGATGAAGCCGTACCGGCTCCCGTGTTGAGCGCCGCACTCTTTGAGCGCTTTAGCTCGCGAGGAGACGCCGACTTTGCTTCGAAAATATTGTCAGCCATGCGCAATGAATTTGGAGGCCATCTCGAGAGATCAGCGCCGAAAGCCAGAGCCTGAAGATGTTCGCGCCTCGGTCGGACGTGCTCGTCTTCTTCGCAGAATAGCGCGTGTACTATCTTGCCCTCCACAAAATCGACGTGCCGGGCGCCGGGCGCCAGATGCTCGAGCGCAAGCACTTTCTCGGCTGTACATCAACTCGGAGAAATAGATATGACCTCCGCAATTATTGGAATCGTATTAGGAATGGGATTGATGTTCGGAGTCTCGCTGTACCGGTTTCGACACCAGCCGGCACCGCTGGCCGTTTGTTCCAACTCGGCGAGACAGCGCACCCGGGACAGCCTGCGAGAGCGTTACGGTCTGTAAAGAGACATGCAGCACGCGGGCTTGAATTGCAAAGGCGTGCTAGACGCGAGCACGTGGCAGGCCCTTGAACTCGGTGAATAGCCTGAGAAGGCTCGTGCGGCAGAGTTCACGACACTGTCACAGGCAGTTCTTTTGCCTGCACCTTGCCGTCAACGATATCTTTGCCGAACTGCATCGCAAGAGCGATCGCTGCGTCCGGGTTGGAAGGGGGCACCCCGTCGAACACGGTCGAAAAGCGGCGCGCTTCGATATCGGTTGGTGGGTTGGCGTCAATGCGCACGACTGAGGAAAATCGCCTTGGACCTTGTGCATAAGGGTCGTCGAAAGGAGGGAAGGCTTGATGAGTGTAGGCGCGCAGCTCATAGCCTTTGTATTGGGTGGTGGGAATAGTCATGACAGTGCCCTCAGGAACGTCGGCTGTAATCGGTATCGAGTGACATTCATGCGACACATTTTGTACTGCTTTTGATTTCGAGTCTGTACGCTATCGATCAGAAAAACGGGCTCATTTGAATTTTTGTCATGTTCAAGTGTCGTGAGTCTCCATTGACCGTTTGTCGCTGTTGTAGGGCACCCAGGGTCGGGCATCGAACCGCTCCCGCTGCGTAGTTTCCGGCCTTATCAGATCAGGAAGCGGTGTGCGCCGTGACCGACCCGCTCTGATAGCGCTTTGCGACGAGAGCGCAACGCTTTGGTAGCGGGTCGCTAAGTAGTTTCCGACGCTATCGACATGATCTCCAAATCTCTACTATCGAGTTACAGGAAGCCGTCGCGTATTCACTTTGACCAGTCTGCGTCGTCAAAGCGGATCGCCGGACATTCGAGCCTATCTCAATTGGAAGGGCTTTAGCTGAATCGGAGCAGGGAGCATCGACTATGTTGCGAAGCATTGAGAGCCTTTACGGAAACCCGGTGATGGCGCGTGATGGCGGAATCGGCAGCGTCGACGAGGTCTATTTTGACGACGAGGCGTGGGGCGTCCGTTAGCTGATCGTCGAAACAGGGCACTGGTTCGATAGAGATCGTGTCCTGATCTCACCCTACTCGTTCGAGTCGAACAGTCAGGATGTTGGGACGATCAAGGTAAATGTGACTCGTCAGCAGGTCAAGGACTGTCCGGACATCGATACGCATAAGCCCGTGTCGCGCCAGCATGAGATCGACTACCTTGGCTATTACGGCTATCCGCCGTATTGGGGTGGTGCCTACGTGTGGGGCATGGGCGCCTATCCGTCCTTCGGGTCCGTGAGTGCAGCACCAGACGTCGAAATCGATGCGCGAATGCGGCGACTTGAGCATGAAGAGGACGCACGCACCGAAGACACCCATTTGCGCAGCACCCGCGCAATCAAGGGCTATGGCATCGAGGCGCCGGACGGCGGAATTGGCCATGTTCACGGCTTCGTGTTCGACGACGCTGCGTGGGTCATCCGATACCTGATCGTCGATACGAGAAACTGGTGGCCAGGGGGCAAGGAAGTGTTGATTTCCACCCGCTGGCTGAACCATATAGATTGGATCGGATCGACCGTGTCGACGCAGTTGACACGGGATGAAATAAAAGGCAGTCCGGCATTCAGCGGCAAGTTTCCGATCGATAGATCCTTCGAGGAGCGGCTACACAAACACTACGGGCAACATGAGTATTGGCTGCCGGAAGAAAGCCAGGATAGCGCGCCACTCGAGCCGGCAAGCGAGAGATAACCCCCTCGGATGTGTGGGTTGCATCCGGCAGAATGTTCACCTGAACACGCTGTCTGTTTCGAAGAAGAGTGTAATGAATCCAATCACGCTGCTAATTTCCACAGTCTTCGTACTCGCCGGGCTTGCAACTGGCGCATTGGTGAATGTCTACGCTGGGATCCCGCTCTTTATCATTGCTTTTCTCGTCGTCATGTCCGTCAAGGTAGCGAATGTTTGGGAAAAGTTCGTGATCTTGCGCGTCGGAAAATTGCAGAGCGTAAGAGGCGCGGGCTTCTTCATGATCATTCCCGTTCTGGACAGTGTGGTCGCCATCATCGACGAACGGATCCAGACGACCGCGTTCAATGCGGAGCAGGCACTGACGAAGGACACGGTACCTGTCAACGTCGACGCGATCATTTTCTGGCATGTTTGCGATGCACAGAAAGCCGCGCTATCCATCACGGATTACCGTCAGGCAATCGACCGTGTCGCCCAGACGACGCTACGCGAACTGATCGGCTCTTCGATGTTGGCAACGCTTCTGTCGGATCGCACCGTTGCGGATGCTCATCTGCGAGACGAGATCGGCGGCAAGACAGCGGCGTGGGGTATCGCAGTCGGCTCAGTTGAAATCCGCGACGTGGCGATTCCGGTTGCCTTGCAAGACGCGATGTCGCGTCAGGCACAGGCCGAGCGGGAAA
This sequence comes from Paraburkholderia sp. BCC1876, assembly GCF_902833695.1. NCBI lineage: Bacteria > Pseudomonadati > Pseudomonadota > Betaproteobacteria > Burkholderiales > Burkholderiaceae > Paraburkholderia > Paraburkholderia sp. BCC1876. The sequence goes on from NZ_CADFGI010000008.1 coordinate 76,716, forward strand.
AGCAGGCTCGCGTCATTTTGGGTTCTGCGGAAGCCGCAATCGCAGCGAACTTCGTTGAGGCTGCGAGAGTTTATGAAAAGCAACCCGGTGCGCTCCAGTTGCGTGCCATGAACATCATCTACGAAACGACTAAAGAACGCGGAGCGACGATTCTGATGCCGACGTCGATGGTTGATAGCCTGAATCCGGCGCTTGCACTGGCGATCGCGGGAAATGATCTCGCAGGTGCGCCCGTCACACCGCTTAAGACCGCCGCTTAAAGTCAGTCCTCACAGCAAGATCTAGATGATTCGAAGGGAGTCATGATGAAACGCAAATATTTTTCGACATCGACGCGAGTGTGCACGTGCCTGCTTGAATGGATGATGTCTCGCAGGCGCCGTACTATCACACTGCGGAACCAATCCTCAGGCACGCTCGGGCAGATCATGCCGGTACTCGCGCCGGTGCGCGTGAAGTCGCGCAGCAACAACGCGTGACTTCAGGTATGCGAGTGTTCTTCGGAAGTGCGAGATCCGTCATCTCATACGAAGTGATCGACGACAATGTTTTCGAGCGCTTCCTGACTTTCCGAACGTCTTGGCCACTGCCGTCACGGTTTCTTTGCGAGCGATGCACTGGTAGCAATCACCAAAACCACGATGGCCAATATTGCATCGTTTGAAATAAAACGGCCGTGCCCTTCATGACGTCACTTGAGTGCTGGCAGGCGACATAGCGAAAATTCAACGTGAAAAACGGCATAGTGACGTATCGGATTGGCGCGGCAGCTTTAGCACTGGTTGCAGTTCTAGCAGCAACAGTGCAATTGAACCGCGCAAGTAGCAGTGTTGATCCAGCGCAAGCTTCCAATGCGCGTCCGGTGGCGGCGACCGGTGAGCAGCAACACGTCATACAGGGGTTCGGAAGTAGGCGTGACAAGGCCAAATGGATTCTTAAAGTCGACGCAATGCGAACGCGCTGGGTTTTACGCGATTCTCGCGTACCCATATCGTCCGACGATATCTACTCGTCGAATGACGGTATCGGCGCAGGTACAGCATCATCTATCCCTTCAACCGGTGACGCGGCGCAGCCAGGGCAGATTAAATCAGATGGCGATCCGAATGTCGACGCTACGCCTGACCTGGTCGTGCCTAATGAGGCACAGGCACAAGCGCTCGACCCCGCCGGCGCCAGTGAAATGGGCAAGACTTTCGCGAAGGAAGTTGAAAGACGGCTAAACGTCCCAGCAGCCGCACAATTGTTCTATGGCGCAAAGTTGCAGCAGGCCCTGCAGCAAAACTCCGTTGGATCGATCGCAAACGAGTATGTTGTGCTTGTCGATCGCAGCAAGAACGTGCAGGCGCTATTCATCTACTTTCGGGCAAAGCCGGATGGCATCTGGCGGATGCTCGGAGCAACGCCGGTGTCAACTGGTCTTCCTGGAAGTTACGATCACTTCATCACGCCTCTGGGCGTGTTCGAACATACGCCGCGGAATATGGACTTTCGCTCGGAAGGGACGCTCAACGAATTCAAGATTCGGGGCTATGGTGCTCGTGATATGCGCATCTACGATTTCGGCTGGGCCCAGGGCGAACGAGGGTGGGGAAAGGGCGGGAAGTCCCAGATGCGGTTCCAGATGCACGCGACGGATCCGGACAAGCTGGAGCCCGTCCTCGGCGTTCGTCATTCAAAGGGGTGTGTTCGCATTCCAGCCGCGCTGAATGTCTTCTTTGACAACCACGGAATTCTTGACGCGGACTATGAAGCGCGGGTGGCAGCGGGCCAATCGCTGTGGATATTGAAGCCCAGACGCACTCCGACGCCATGGGCCGGACATTATCTGGTGATCATCGATTCAGCTCAGAGTGCGCGGCCGGGGTGGTCACCGCTGCCAGACGGAAAGGCCCGCTCGCAATTTCCCGCCCACGGGAATACCGCGGACTGAAGTTACGCAAGCGGGTCAGTTGCTACGCGATCGTAATGTCATTCACCACCGCGGTTGCCCCGGGTGTCGACCACGCGGTCATCGCGGCAAGGTTGCGATCATGCGGCGTTCGGGCAGTGCCGGTCAGCCGCACTGTTCCACCGTCCGCGGTTACCGTGATGTTCTGTGGGTCGGACCAGGAGCGATAAAGGGCGTGCATGAGGTTTCCGCGCACCTGCAAAACATCGACCCCGGCTTTGATCGCGATCTGATTTGACACACCGACGACCCCTAGCAGTCTGCGTACGTCCTGGACGGCTGCCTGTCTCTGGAAATTCCAGTCTACCTCTCCGCTCAGGGTGATCCAGCCGTTTTCGACCTTCACCTTGATTGCATCCCTTGGTACGGCGACGTCCCAGTCAAGTCGATTGACCACTGCTGCCGCGATATCGTTATCGCTGCGCTGTGAGTCGAAACCCAGTCGGACCTCAATTTCTTCGGCTACTGCCTCGACTCCCTTCACGCGGGCGGCGGCCGTTTCCGCCGCATGTTTCTCCGCGAAGCTCTCGACGTGACCGGTTAGCGTAACAACGCCAGAGACTGCGGTCACACCGATATGAGCAGCCGTTACACTCGGCTCCCATGCAAGCTCTGCAAGGACAGCCTGTTGCAGCTTGGTGTCGTCATAGATGACTGCCATGATGTCTCCTCGAAAATTGATGAAGGGATGATGAACCGAGAACGTTGAGCGCATTCAGGGCGTGAAAAAAGGCACCTCCGGCGCATCCTCTGCGCAAGCCTGCGCTGACGCTGAAGAAGCAACTGTTTCTATTTTTATGATGGTAGGACGGCTCACGTTAGCGCGACAGAGTCGGAAACTACTCAGGTCTCCGCGCTTAGGCATCTGGCCCGCCGGCGTGGATCGGATGCTTCCCATCCACGCGGAACGGACTCCCGCCAATCGTTCAGTTATTGAGCAAACCGCGAACTGGACGGCTTGAGTGTTTTCCGAGCCTGTTGTGTCGGGCGTCTGTCGGCTACTGTGCATCCAGACGTGACTCGATTTTCGGAGTCAAGGTTAGTTACACCCGGTTGATTGCGCCCGCCCGCCATCATTTTGGACAGATGCCATGCTATGACAGGTCGCCAAGCCCGCGCCCCCACGCCGCCCCCCCACGACACGTTGTCCGCCGGCATTTTTGATGTCGACGGCGTGCTGCTCGCGTCTCCTCACGAACGTGCCTGGCGCGAAGCACTCAAGGGCTTCGCCGATGAGGCGAAATTCACCACGGCGATGTACCAGTCCCAGGTGGCCGGAAAGCCGCGGCTGAGTGGCGCGCTCGCAGCGCTGCAAGCGCTAGGGGTGCCGAACGCCGCGCAACGTGCTGAAGCCTATGCAGAGAGCAAGCAAAGGCGGTTGGAGGTGCTCATCGGCACCGGCGCGGTGTCGGCTTTTGCAGACGCGCTTCGTTTCGTGAATGCTGTGAGGGCACTCGGCTTTCCGATTGCCGTCGCGTCATCGTCGAAGAACGCTAACGACATGATGCGACGCATCCGGCTTGATGACCACCACAACCTCTTCGACGTATTTGGTGCCAATGTCTGCGGCCGGGATTTGCCTGCCGGCAAGCCGGATCCGGCGATATTCCTGCTCGCTGCCGCGGAGTTGCCGGCAGCGCCCGAGAACTGCGTCGTGGTCGAGGATGCGCCGGCTGGTATCGAGGCCGCCCGCGCGGGTGGCATGGCAGCACTTGGGGTCGCCCGGCTGGATGACGCGAAGTCGCTCTGGGCGGCGGGCGCCAATCTGGTCGTGAGCAGTCTGGACGAGATCGATCTCGATCAACTGTCTCGTGGAAGGCTTTACCGGCGGATCTATGAAAAGTCCTGAACAGTTAGATCAGGTGATGCGCCCAACCGCCGATTCGAGCTGGATCGTGCGGGAAGAAGGCTACGACGCTTTGCTTGAAGGAAGCCGCGCCGCGCGTTTCGCAATCAGTAACGGCTTTTTAGGCGTGCGCGGCGCGCGGGCGATACGCCGTGGCGGTCGCTGGGTAGCCACCTCGCGCACACTCGTCGCCGGACTGTTCGATAAAGCGGGTGAAGATCCGGACATCCCGAGACTCGCCGTGGCGCCCGACTGGATGAAGGTCCGGATCCTGCTGCAAGGGGAACCTCTGATACACCACATCGAGGACGCAACGGGGCAGGAGAGGATCCTCGACATGCGACGTGGCGCTGTGATCGGCAGGGCGCGCCTGTCGAACGCGTCTGCTTCCGGCGTCAGGTTGCGGAGTTTCCATATCGCTTCTCTGAGCCAGCGCGCGATTGGAATGCAGATCATCATGCTGGAGATGGAACAGGGTGGGATCGAGGTCACACTGGACGCGTCGATCGATGCGGTAGATATCGGACTATTATCCGACCGGGCGGAGCACGGTCTCAGCGTATGGCGTGGGGAATCCTCCGGTACACGCCTCGCGGTCGCCACCGCAGTATCCCTGCAAATTGATCGGCAGCTTGTTCCTTCTACCGTATGCGGCCTGTCGCAATGGTCGTGGAAGTGGACGTCGAGCCCGGGGCAGGTTATATGTCTCGCGCGAACGGTGGCCATAACACGCGCCGGCAAGAATGATATCGCTCCTGCTCGCGGCGCACAGGAAGCCCTGGAGTCTGCGCAGATTCTGGGCTGGCCAGCCGTGGTAGCGGCGCACGAGCGGGCGTGGGATAACCGCTGGGCATGCAGCGACGTCGAGGTTGAGGGCGATCCGGTCGCGCAACAGGCTTTGCGCTTCGCGCTCTACCATCTGAATGGTGCGGCCAATCCAGCGGACGAACATGTTTCGATCGCTGCGAGGGCGCTGACGGGCGACGACTATCACGGGCACGTCTTCTGGGACACGGAAATCTATCTGCTGCCGTTCTATACGTTGACGTGGCCTCAGGCAGCACGAGCATTGTTGATGTATCGCTTCCATACGCTTGGCGGAGCACGCGCGAAAGCAGCGGCAATGGGCTGGCAGGGTGCGTTGTATGCCTGGGAATCGGCCGATACCGGTGTGGAGGCGTGCCCCTCTCAAGTCGTCGGCCCTGATCGAAAGCTTGTGGATGTCAACTGCGGCAAGCAGGAACAACATATCAGCGCGGACATTGCGTACGCCGTCTGGCAATACTGGCATATCACCGGAGATGATGCGTTCCTGCGCGAGGCCGGCGCCGAGATTCTTCTGGAGACCGCCCGCTTCTGGGCAAGCCGCGCGACGATGGAATCGGATGGCCATTGTCATATTCGTGGCGTGATCGGACCTGATGAATATCACGAGTCGATCGACGACAACGCTTTTACTAACGTGATGGCACGTTGGAATATTCGGCGCGCCATTGAAACTGCTGCATTACTGCGTGAGCGCTGGCCGGAGAGTTGGCGATGCCTGTCAGGTCAACTGAAACTCGACGAGGCTGAACTACAGCGTTGGGGTGAGGTTGCAGAGGCGATCGCCACGGGCTTCGATTCGAACACCGGTCTGTTCGAGCAGTTTGCGGGATTTTTCATCCTCGAAGACATTGATGTTGCTGCCTATGCGGGCCGTTCAGTCCCAATCGACGTCGTACTTGGCCGCGAGCGTACCCAGCGATCCCAGGTTGTCAAGCAGGCAGATGTGGTAGCCCTGCTGGCGCTGCTGCCGGCGGAGTTTCCTGGCGACGCCGCCGCGAGGAACTTCGAATATTACGCGTCGCGGTGCGGCCATGGCAGCTCTCTGAGCCGCGCCATGCACGGCATAGTCGCGGCCAGACTCGGTGACACTGAGACCGCGCTCGACTTCTTTCGCAAGACCTCGGCCATCGATCTCGACGACAGGCACGCGGCCATGGAAGGTGGCGTGCACATTGCAAGTCTCGGTGGCATCTGGATGATGGCGGTCCTTGGTTTCGCTGGCCTATCGTTTGGTAGCGACCATCTGGCGCTGGCCCCGATGTTGCCTGCGGCGTGGAAGAGCCTTTCCTTTACGGTGCAGTGGCGCAGTCGTTGTCTGAAGATCAGGATATCGGAACCGACTGCGATTGTTCACATCGCCATGGAAGCGGGTGACCCAATGAAGGTTTTAGGCAATGGCGAGATGTTCACACTAAGTCGCGCGGAGCCTCTTCAGGTAAAGATCAAAACGCTCGCCGACGCGGTCTCTTAACGAGCGATGATATTGGATTGCACATTGGATAGAGATACCGAACAGTACCCGCATCACTGACCAGGATTCTTTGCGAGACGGTGGCAGGCCCGGTTCGGGTACTAGCCTCTGAAAATATCGAATCGCTCGATCTTCAGGACCTTGCGTACGCCAATGTAACTCGACACGCCCGCGATCAGCACGACCATGCCGAACGACAACGCCAGGTTCCAGAATGTCATAATCGCCGCGTAGTTAGGCAGCAAAGCCTTGGCGATCGAGAGCACCAGTGTGACCAGTCCGATGCCGAGCCCGTAGCCGGTCAATGCCGTAAAGGTCGCCATGAAAAGGATCATGTAGACCAACTCTCGGCCCTTTGCGCCGATAGCCTTCAGCGCACCGAATTTATCCAGATTCTCGAGGATAAAGGTGTAAAAGGTCTGCCCGGAAATCGATAGTCCGACGATGAAGCTGATCACTGTCATCAACAGGATGCTGGTGCCGATGCCCGTCTGGTAGGTGTAGTGCTCGGCGATGCGTGCGTCATGGGGGGCGATGACGATGCAGCGACCCTTTGAGCACATTCTCCTTGACGAAGGCGATGATCATTCTTCCGGTGTCGCCGTCCGGCGATCCGGTCGGCTCGTCGAGTATCAGGATCTGCGGCCCACTCACGACGGCGCGCGCATGGCTACGCGCTGCTGCTCGCCGCCCGAGAGCTTGACCGGCAAGATTTCGCTGCAGTCTTTCAGACCGCTAAACTGGAGATATTTATTCGCCGCGACAGTCGGCTCGTTCCAGTCGAGATGCTTCAGGATCAAAGGAATCGCGACATTCTCGGCGCTCGTCAGTCTGGGAAAGAGGTGGTAGTCCTGGAAGACGAAGCCGATTCTGTTCAGACGGAAATCCGCTAGTTGGTCATTGGTCAGCGTCCAGATGTCGTCTCCGTTTACGCTTACCGTTCCAGCATTGGGGCGCAAGATGCCGGAGACCATGCTTAGCAGCGTGGTCTTACCGCTACCGGACGGTCCGACGATGAACAGCATTTCGCCGAAGTGGGCCACAAAGTCCACACCTTTCACCGCAGTCATCCGCGTAGCGCCTTCCCCGAACCATTTCGTGAGTCCTTTAGCGGCGATGGCCTCATGTTTCGTTGTCTCAGGGGATCCCGCTTGAGACGGAGCCGGTGTACTCATGATCAATGCCGTCTTTATCTTACGTTCACTACACTTGATGAATGACATGCGCCTGGACTAATGCGACGGCTCCACGGCGGACGCCTTGCCATCCGTCGTGAAGTGCGAGAAGCAACGCGCTAAGGAGAAACAAGGTGAGCGGATTCATCGTTTTTATCCTTGTACTGATCGACGGACGTGGATCCCGAATACAGTGAGGATCGTGGGAGCAATTCCCTGTATGGCGACGCTGCCCCTGTGCAGCAAGATATGACCGACTTTCCCGACAGCCATAGTGAGGGTGCTAGCCATGGATGTCGGTACGGTCCCGTACCACGAGCCGCATGATTGCGTCTTCGGCATTGAAACGGGCGTTAGGGCGTCAATCGAAGCGGCTATTGACGCCACGCCTGTGAGTAGTTTCCGATGCTAGCGCGACGCCGCGCGATGAATCATCCTCATACGGAACGCAAACAATCCCGGGGGTAAGCATCATGTCCGCGAATTCACAAGACGGCTCTCATCATCTGTCCGCGCAACCGCACCACGAACAGGCGGCGCGATTTCACCGCGAGGCGTCGAGACACTTCGAAGCAGGCAAAGACTTTGCTCACGCGGCGCACCAGGCGTTGATCGCACACGGACATGCGTTGCAGGCTCTCGAATTCGAGCTCGCCGCCAACGTCTACTACGCGGGTCATGCTGCGCGCAAAGATGCACCGGATACACCCTCATCAAACTTGCACCATGCCGCTACGGAGTCGGAGGGAAACACGAACATCGGCTTGAGCTGCGCGGAACATCACGCCGCGGCGGCCGGCCTGCATGAAGAGGCTTGCACGCATTTGAGCCGGGTCGCAGGACATTTCCAGAAGAGCAAGATCGGTGAGGCGGCCCGCGAGGCGAAACTGGCGCTCGATCTTGCGGTACGTGCTGCTTTGCACAGTAATGAAGCAGCGAAAGGCTATGCGAAACAGTGCAGCAACGCGCAAGCAGTTGCTGTCGCGTCGTAAGCGATTGGACGCATTGGCCGTTCTCACAGCCGAGTTAGTTTACGAGCCTTTCCGAAACGCGCCCGCGGCCTATGATCCAACGAGTGGATCGGTTCTGGAGAATGATAATGGGCAGGATGAAGTCAAACGCATCGAACGGTACGACGCAAACCAGCGAGTCCGCGCTGTCCGAGATGGCAAGTCACATCAAGATGCTGGTGATCGACCATCTGCTGGACAGCCGCTGTGCCGCGAAACTCGTCAGGCGCCTCAGGAAAGAAAGCGATGCTGTGACGAAAAGCGGAGGCGGGACGAAGGCAGGGCGCAAGATTTTACTGAAAACGTTCGAGGCGGTCGACAAAGCTTTGCGGCAACAGGACGCGGCGTTGCTCGTCGCAGCCAACGCGGCCTTGCGGGCGGACGACGATGCGAGCACATCGAAGGAAAGAAAACATTACGCGCAGTTGGGCGCAATGCTGGATTCGTAGCAGGACCATGGCACACGCGGAGGCCGTCCCCGAGAATGCCTAGGTTCGTCGCGGCGGCCCGCTCGCCACCGCCGATAGCAAAGTACATTGACGACCGTCTCCAAGACATCAATCACACGCCACAACAATGCCTTGGTCGCTGTCGAGGATCAATTCCCCCGCGATGCGGTGTCCGTCTCGTCCTTCATGCGTCGACAGGACCACGCGCCCGGCGCGCGATGTGATGACACCCAGTCGATCATCCATGTTCTGGGCGACAAACCTGGTGAGACCGACCCCACCGGCCGGCATCCGGTCGTGCTCGAACGATTTGGCTGTCGCTGCTCTCGGCAGGGCGGGCTCGGGCACCTGTCCCGGTACGGCACCGTACCGACTCGTTTTGCTTAAGGTCGCATCGTGCTTATAGAGAAGCCCTGCGAAATATTCGCGGCGCGGGTCCGCCGTGACGGCGCCAGGCGTATCGATCGTAAGGAGTAGCACCCATGGCCTTAGGCGTTCATTCTGAAGTCGGCAAGCTTCGCACGGTGATGGTGTGCCGCCCCGGACTGGCCCATCGACGGCTTACGCCTGCGAATTGCGGGTCATTGCTGTTCGACGACGTGATCTGGGTCGATCGGGCGATCGAAGATCACGCGTACTTCACAGCGGCGATGCGTGAGCGAGCCATCGAGGTGCTGGAATTCGGGGATTTGCTGGCTGATATGTGCGCCAATCGCGTCGCCCGCGACTGGATTCTGGACCGCCGCATCGTCGAGGAAGAGGTAGGCACCGGCATGTTGCGGGAGCTGCGTATGTGGCTCGCGGAGATGCGTCCGGAACGGCTGGCCGAGTTGCTTGTAGGCGGTGTGGCGAAGGCCGAATTGCCGTTCGATGCGCGCGGTCTGTTCGGCGGATATCTCGAAGCTTCCGATTTCGTCATTCAACCGCTCGTCAACCTGATCTTTCAGCGAGATCCCAGCGCGTGGATCTACGACGGGGTCGTGCTGTCCCCGATGTTCTGGCCCGCACGTAGAAAAGAGGGATTGCTGCTCGATGCGATATACCATTTTCACCCGCGTTTCTCAGGCGCGGCCAACATGTGGTGGGGAGACGACCCGCAACAGCATTTCGGCGCCGAAACGCTCGAGGGCGGCGATGTCATGTCGATAGGACAGGGCGTCGTGCTCATGGGAATGGGCGAGCGTTCCAGCCCTCAGGCAGTGACCCAGTTGGCGCGCCGGCTGTTCGCAGCTAACGGCGCGCGGCGGGTGATTGCATGTCAACTGGCAAAGATGCGGACGTCGATGCATCTGGACACGATATTTTCGTTCCTGGATATCGATCTTGTCAGCATCTATCCGGAGATCGCAGACCGTATTCGTTGCACCAGTCTCTATCCGGGCGATGTGCCGGGCGAAGTTCGCTATGAACGTCATGAACAGACCTTCCTGCAAGTGGTGGCCGGCGCGCTCGGCGTGCACACGCTGCGAGTCCTGACGACCGGCGGGGACACTTACGCAGCCGAGCGTGAGCAATGGGACGACGGCAACAACGTACTCGCGCTCGACCGCCGGGTCGTCCTTGCCTACGACCGCAATACCTACACCAATCAGAAAATGCGGGATGCTGGCGTCAACGTGATCGAAGTCCCGGGCGGCGAACTTGGGCGAGGCCGCGGCGGTACGCATTGTCTGAGTTGCCCGGTCGCACGCGATCCGGTCGAACTTTAAGCCTTGGGCCGCTTGCCCAACTACGGACTCAATCATGTTCAACGTACACAATCGAAGCTACCTGACGCTGATGGAATACACGCCGCGTCAGATTCACTTTCTGCTGGATCTGTCGCGCGATCTGAAGCGGGCGAAGTATGCGGGAAATGAAAGCCAGCGTCTGAGCGGCAAGAACATCGCACTGATCTTCGAGAAGACGTCGACGCGTACCCGCTGTGCGTTTGAGGTGGCCGCGCACGATCAGGGCGCGCACGTGACGTACCTGGATTCAAGCGGCTCCCAGATTGGTCATAAGGAGTCGATCAAGGACACCGCGCGCGTGCTCGGCCGAATGTTCGACGCAATCGAATACCGCGGCTTCGGTCAGGATGTCGTCGAAGAACTCGCGAAGTTCGCCGGCGTGCCGGTCTACAACGGTTTGACGGACGAGTTTCATCCAACCCAGATGCTCGCCGACATGCTCACGATGCATGAGTTCAGCGATAAACCTTTGCATGAGGTGGCCTATGCTTACGTCGGCGACGCGCACAACAACACCGGCAACTCGCTGATGATCGTCGGCACGAAGCTTGGTATGGACGTGCGGCTCTGTGCGCCGCGTCACCTATGGCCTCAGGGTGAACTGGTTACGCAATGCCGCGCCATCGCGGCCACAACCGGCGCGCGCCTGATGTTGACCGATCGGCCTTATGACGCGGTCAAGGGTGTCGATTTCATTTACACCGACGTCTGGGTCTCAATGGGCGAGCCGTTCGAGAAATGGGGTGAACGCATCAAGGAATTGCTGCCGTATCAGGTCAATGCTGCGCTGCTTGCCGCTACCGGCAATCCGCGCGTCAAGTTCATGCATTGTCTGCCCGCGTTTCACGACACGCAAACAGAGTTGGGCAAGAAGATAGCTGATGAGTATGAGCTTGCGAGCGGTGTGGAGGTGACCGATCAGGTGTTTGAGTCCGAGGCTTCGATCGTGTTCGAGCAGGCGGAAAACCGGCTGCATACGATCAAGGCGATTCTGGTCGCAACGCTTGACGGATAACGGAGGTTGAGATGCGCATTGTAGTCGCACTTGGTGGAAATGCTTTGCTCAGACGCGGGGAACACCCGAGCGTCGAGGCTCAGCGCGAAAACGTGCGGCGCGCGGCCGCACAACTGGCGGAAATCGCAAGCGGCAACAGCCTCGTGATCGTCCATGGCAATGGCCCTCAGGTGGGGCTGTTGGCGTCGCAAGGCATGAGCATGCCGGAAGACGAACGCTTCCCGCTCGACGTACTGGATGCTGAGACAGAAGGTCTGGTCGGCTATCTGTTAGAACTCGAGTTGCGCAACAGTTGTCTGGGCCAGCGCGTTTGTACAAGCATGCTGACCATGGTCGAAGTGAATCCCGATGATCCCGCTTTCGCGCTGCCCGACAAGCCGATCGGCGCGATGTACAGTCAGGCTGATGCGAATACGGCCACGCGTGAGAAAGGCTGGACGATGGCGCTGGATGGGCCGGCATACCGGCGCGTGGTTGCGAGTCCCAAGCCCGTGCGCATCCTTCAGATCCAGCCTGTGCGATGGTTGCTCGCGCACGGGTCGATCGTGATCTGCGCGGGGGGCGGAGGCATTCCGGTCGTCGCCGGGGCGAGCGGGAGCTATCGGGGCGTGGAAGCGGTCATCGACAAAGATCGTAGCGCGGCGCTGCTCGCGAGAGAGATCGAAGCGGATCTGTTTGTCATCGCAACGGATGTGCGAGGTCTCTACCTTGATTGGGGCACAGTGTCACAGCGGCCGGTTCGCCGCGCGAGTCCTGACGCGCTAGGCAAGCTGGCTTTTGCGGCTGGTTCGATGGGACCGAAGGTGGAAGCGGCCTGTGAGTTCGCCATACGTACGCGCAATCGCGCGGTCATTGGTTCACTCGATGACATCGGAAAGATGGTCGCCGGCACCGCCGGCACCTCGATACGATTGGGTCAGGCGCAGCTCGAAGAAGGGCCAGGAGATATCGATGTACGCAGCAATGAGACTCCGGAGCCGATCTCATGAGCGACACGGCCCTGGCAACACCCGCGCCGGCAGCTGATAAGGCGGCCGTCTCCAACGCACCCGCACCAGGCGGTCTAAGCTCCAGTGAAGCTCGCCAGCGACTCGCCAAGTCCGGCCCGAACGCCATATCTGACACGTCGGTGCATCCCTTGCGCACGGCAATCGCGAAATTTCGGTCTCTCGTGCCATGGACGCTCGAAGCTGCGATCGTCCTTCAGTTGGTGCCTGGCAAGTACGTCGAGGAGGGTATCGTCGCCGGGCTGCAGGTGCTTACTGCCTGGCTCGCCTCGATCCTGGTTGCGCTGAACGCGCTCAAGATTCCCATCTTCCGACAACTGAATATTGCCTAGTCAGTCGATGTCGTGAGTAGTTTCCGAGTCTGCCCATGCTGCTCATTGCTCATTAAGATCAAGGTGCCTGCCGCAAACTGTGCTCGCATTTGCGAGGTACTTGAAACGGTGACAATGAGGAAAGCGAAATGAAATTATCTATATTGGCAGGGTATCTGGCTGCGACGACCTGTTTGGGACTCGCCTGTTCGGTTTCTGCTGCGGCGAACTCGGCAGGCACTGCCGCCGTTCACACCACTGCACCCTCCAAGGTGGTAGGTGGAGCGCAGAAATGCCTCTCGGACCTTCATACCTTCAACCTGTCGATCGCTAAAGACGGTTACTGGCTGGGTGGGTCTCGCTACGGATACGGCTCCCCCGCAAGCGCATCAGGGTATGGTTGGTACGGCTACCCCGGCGATGAATACCCGGCTGTCGCATCAGATGGCGTCAGAGATGCCCGCCCCGGTTATGAAATTCGGGCTCTGCTAGTCTCAGCAAATATTCTGGCTCGACACGGCCAGCAGCAGCAATGTGAAGCGCTCCTCACCACGAGTCGCGGAATCTACCAGAGCTACGTGAGCAGCTTGCACGGCACCGGCGCGCCGCTAGCGAGAATGAATGGTTGGGAGCAGCGCCAGATTGCTTCCGCGCAACCAGTCACCGGCCAGAATATTTCGTTCAATTCAGACCAGCTTGTCGGCACCGAGGTTCGCAACCCACAAGATGAAGCATTGGGTAGTGTTCACGACATTGTGACAAGTCCGCAGACCGGCAAGATTGCGTATCTGGTGATCGGTCGGGGCGGTGTATTCGGGATCGACGAGAAATATGTCCCGGTTCCATGGGCAGACTTCAAGGTAACGCCGAACGTCAGCCTCCTGGTTCTGACTGCAACACCCAGTGCAATGAAGGCTGCGCCGGAGGTTAGTGGCACCCAGCTCAATAATGGCGCCAACTTTAACGAGGTCAGTCAAAAGGTAGACGCGTACTGGAAGACCTCGCTTTCGAAAGCGGACCCCGAGTGAGTTCGTCGCGCCGCGGTGCCCAAATTCTGTCCACTGAACCAGCGAGGCGGAATTCATGTCGCTTTCCCGTCACTTGCTCCGAACGGCGGAGCAACGCCTTGCCGATCTACCGCTGGCGTGTTCCATCCGGCTTCCCGGTGGACAGCACTTCGGCGCGAGCCACCCTCGTCTCGCATTCATCGTCCGCGATATGCGTGCGCTCCTGCATCTGGCGCAGGGTGCGATCGGACGGTTAGCAGAAGATTACGTGGAAGGCCGCCTCGAAATCGAAGGCAATATGCGCGACCTGATGGCGACAGCGCCAGCCTTGTTCGGCGACGATCCCACCCGGGAGGCGGAAGGCTGGCTCCTTCGTTCAATCAATCGAGCCCAACGTAACATCTGGGAACGCAGCCATCACAGTCGCGCGCGCGATAGTGCGCAGATCCAGCGGCACTACGACGTGTCGGACGATTTCTACGCCCTGTGGCTCGACCCGAAGCGGGTTTATTCCTGCGCTTACTTCGCCCATCCGTCCATGACGCTTGCCGACGCGCAGGAGGCGAAACTCGACCAGATTTGCAAAAAACTCAGACTTCGTTGTGGCGAGCGTTTCATCGACATCGGTGCAGGCTGGGGTGGGCTCCTGCTATGGGCGGCGGAGCGCTATGGCGTCGACGCTACCGGGATCACCCTGTCGAGAAATCAATACGAGTATGTCAACCGGCTGATCGAAACCAGGGGCTTGCAAGGCAGGGTGCGCATGCTTTTAATGGACTATCGCGATATCGACGAATCGAGGCCATTCGACAAGGTGGCATCCGTGGGCATGTGCGAGCACGTAGGCCGGCCTAACCTGATTCCGTACTTCGCCAAGATATACCGGGTGCTCAAGCCGGGTGGTCTTCTGATGAACCACTGTATCACCGCAGGTGGCGCAGAGCACGCGCCGCTTGACGGCGGCATGGGTGATTTCATCGAAAAATACATTTTCCCTGGCGGTCAGCTCGTGCATGTCGGCGCCATGCTGGATGCGATGACACGTGCAAATCTCGAGCCGGTGGATGCCGAGTGTTTGCGTCCGCACTATGCCTTGACACTGTGGCACTGGGCCGACGCATTGGAGTCGAGTCTCCGTGAAGCGAGGCGCGTGCTAGGTCCAGATGCCGAACGGATCCTCCGCGCTTACCGCCTGTACCTTGCCGGTTCCGCGATGGGATTCGAGAGGGGTTGGACGTCGCTGTTTCAGGTTCTTGCCTCCCGCCCCGATGGCATCGTTGAGGCACCCGACCAGCGGGCGCCTGGACTGTTTGCTACGCAAAGCGAGTATCCCTTCAATCGCACTTATATGTGCCGCGACGATAGTCAAAGGGTACCGACCAATGGTAGGCCTCACGAATTAGCGGACTTGGGAGAGGAGCAACATGAACCCGCTGACAGCACTACTTGATGCGCAGCAAATGAAGGAGGCGGATCGCCTCACGGTTGCATCCGGTATTCCCGGAGTTGCGCTGATGGAGAACGCGGGCCGACCGGTGGCGCAAGAAATCCAGAAACGCTGGGCACGTTGCCCCGTTGTCGTGTTGTGTGGACCAGGGAGCAATGGTGGTGACGGCTTCGTTGCAGCCAGGCGGCTGGCTGAGGCCGATTGGCCTGTGCGCATTGCGCTGCTTGTGCCGAGGGAGAGCTTGCACGGTGACGCGGCCTATCACGCTGCGCTCTGGCGAGGCCCGGTGGAACCAATGACGCCAGCCGCGCTGGACGGCGCCGCCCTGGTTGTCGATGCGATCTTCGGTGCGGGCCTGAGCCGCGCGCTTGAGGGGCCTGCCGCTCAGACACTGGCGGCTGCAGCGGCGCGCAAGCTGACGATCGTTGCTGTCGATGTCCCGAGCGGGTTAATGGGCGACACCGGCGCCGACGTGGGTGCAGTGCCCGCAGCGCTCACCATCACCTGCTTTCGCAAGAAGCCCGGGCATCTGCTCCAGCCGGGACGCAGGCTGTGTGGTGAACTGATAGTGGCAGACATCGGAACGCCCGAATCGGTGTTCGAACAGGTCAGCCCGAACACGTTCGAGAACGATCCGGCGTTGTGGACTCATGCTCTGCCCGCGCTTCAGGTCGACGGAAACAAATATACGCGAGGTCACGCGCTCGTCTGGGGTGGCTACCCGACTACGGGGGCGGCCCGCATGGCCGCCCGCGCTGCGGCACGCTCGGGTGCGGGGCTGACCACTATCGCAGTGCCGGAGGTTGCGCTTCCGGTCTACGCAGCGGCGCTCACCAGCATTATGGTGAATGCGCTTGCCGCACCGGGTGATTTCGAACGCCTGCTGGCTGATCGCCGCTACTCAGGCCTGCTGATCGGACCCGGAGCGGGTGTAGGCGATGCGACCCGAACGCATACGCTGGAGATGCTCAATACTCGCCGGGCAACCGTGCTCGATGCCGACGCGTTGTCGAGTTTCCATGATGATCCGCATCTGTTGTTCGGCGCCATCGCCGGGCCGTGTGTCATGACTCCACACGAGGGCGAATTCGTTCGTCTGTTCGACGTCACGGGTGACAAGCTCTGCCGCGCGCGCTTTGCTGCGCGTCTGAGCGATGCCGTGATCGTGATAAAGGGCAGCGATACGGTAATCGCCGCTCCCGATGGCCGCGCCATCGTCAATGCCAATGCGCCGGCAAGTCTTGCCACCGCTGGCGCGGGGGATGTACTAGGCGGCATCGTACTCGGACTGTTGGCTCAAGGGATGGAGCCGTTCCTTGCATCCGCTGCCGCTGTCTGGCTGCACGGCGCCGCAGCGGCCGCATTTGGGCCCGGGCTGCTGGCTGAAGACCTGCCGGATCTCCTGCCCGGCGTGTTACGAGGTCTTGGCGGGCTGGTAGCGGCATAAAAAATGACAGCCCCGCCATCCTCGTGTCGACAATTGCCGAGGTATTGCGCGCGCCGACTCGCGAATACGCCCGGGTAATTTGACGCGGCGGGTTCAAAGCCGGACTGCAGTGAGTAGTTTCCGAGGCTGTTGTTCCTGTGCAGTGCGGCCTAGGATGGAACATCCCCGTAGATGAAGCGACTCATTAACTTTGTCGAGACAAGATGCGGAAATGACAGATGAATTGTCCAGCACCAGAATATAACGCCATTTCTTACTGATTGTTAGGATGGCGAATTGAGTGACTGGTTTTGGTGTGACGTGTGCTTTCTGCCTATTGATAGGGTTCAAGCACACTTTCATTTAAAGAGAGTACCAACATGGCTTACCAAAGCGTCAACCCCAACACCGGCAAGGTCCTGAAGAGCTTCGACGAGCTCAACGACAACCAGCTTGAAGAGGCGATCTCCACCGCTGAATCGTGCTTCAATAAGTGGAAGCACACAACCTACGCACAGCGGGCAGAGATCATTTCCAAGGCCGCAGCCCTGATGCGCGCGAATGTCGATGAATTCGCCAAACTGGCGACCCTTGAAATGGGCAAACGCATCGATGAAGCGCGCGGAGAAGTGAAGTTCAGCGCAGATATCCTCGCCTACTACGCAGAGCACGCACAGACCTTCCTCGCGCCGACCAAGCTGCATCCGAAAGTCGGCGAGGCGCATATGGAAAACAGCCCATTCGGCGTGCTTTTCTGTGTGGAGCCTTGGAATTTCCCGTATTACCAGTTGGCCCGCGTCGCGGGGCCACACCTGATGGCAGGCAACGTGCTGGTGGTCAAGCATGCCGGGTGCGTACCGCAATGCGCGATTGCCTTCGAAAAGCTTCTGATCGACGCAGGTGCACCAAAGGGCGCTTACACCAATCTGCTGATCTCGCACGAACAGTCCGACCGCGTAATTGACGATCCGCGTATCAAGGGCGTGGCCTTGACCGGCAGCGTCGAAGCCGGCCGAAGCATTGCCGCGCGAGCCGGACAGAACCTGAAGAAGACGTCGATGGAGCTAGGCGGCAGCGATGCGTTCATCGTGCTCGACGACGCCGACCTCGAAAAGACGATCCCGTGGGCCGTATGGGGGCGCATGTATAACGGCGGCCAAACCTGTTGCGCGGCCAAGCGGTTCATCGCGGTCGACTCGATTGCAGACAAGTTTCTCGCGAAGTTCCAGGCTGCGCTGTCCGAGTTGAAGGCCGGCGACCCGATGGACGAGAAAACCACCCACGGTCCGTTATCGACTGAAGCGGCGCTTGTGCAACTGCTCAAGCAGGTCGACAGCGCGGTGGCACACGGCGCCACGCTGGTGATGGGCGGCAAGCGCATCGACCGGCCGGGGTCGTTCATGGAAACCACGATCCTCACCGATATCAAGCCGGACAACCCTGCTTTCCGTGACGAGTTCTTCGGCCCGGTCGTGTCGTTCTTCCGCGTCAAGGATGAAGCCGCTGCGATTGCGCTCGCCAACGATTCCGACTTCGGCCTCGGTGGTTCGGTCTTCACGGCAGACGAAGCGCGCGGCAAGCGTGTAGCGAGTGGTGTCGAAACCGGGATGATGTTCATCAACAACATCGACTGGTCCGATGCGGAATTGCCGTTTGGCGGCATCAAGGATTCTGGTTACGGGCGTGAGCTCGGCAACATGGGCATCCAGGAGTTCGTCAACACAAAGCTGGTTCGCACTGCCCGCCTCGACGCTCCGGCCTGATCGTCACAGGGAAAGGTCGCCATGTATATCAACGTTGCCGTTTTGACGGAGACCCGGGCACATGAGCGCCGTGTGGCGCTTGTGCCATCCGTGATTTCGAAACTGGTCAAACTGGGAGCCCGGCTGCACATGCAGCCGGGGGCGGGCGCAGCCATTCATCTGGACGACGCTGCCTTCCCGGATGTCGCCTTCATTGCCGATCGCACGGCGCTCGTCAAAGACGCCGATGTCGTGCTCGCCGTGCAGCCTCCCGCGCTGGAAGTGGTCAGCGCGATGAAGGAGGGAGCAATTCTCGTTTCATTCATCTATGCCCACAACGAGCCGGCGCTCGTGAAGCGCCTGCTCGAAAAGAAGATCACCTGTTTCGCTATGGAGCGTGTGCCGCGAATCACGCGGGCGCAGTCCATGGACGCGCTGTCGAGCCAGTCCGCGCTCGCCGGTTACTACGCGGTGCAGCTCGGTTCGACACATCTGGCCCGCGTGGTGCCCAAGATCACCAGCGCAGCCGGTTCGATCGGACCGGCTCACGTCCTGGTGATGGGACTCGGCGTGGCAGGGCTGGAAGCTATCGCTACTGCGCACCGGCTCGGCGCGGTCGTAGAGGGCTACGACGTGCGGCCCGAGACCCAGGAGCAGGCACTCTCGCTGGGCGCGACCTTCGTCGATACGGGCATCGACGCGCGCGGCAAAGGCGGCTATGCCCGCGAGTTGACCGACGATGAGAAGTCCAGGGTGGCGGAAGTGCTGACGAAACACATCCAGAGCGCCGATCTGATCATCACAACCGCCGCGATTCCCGGCAAAGCCTCACCCAAGCTCATTAGTCACGCACAGGTCGCCGGCATGAAAGCGGGCTCCGTCATCGTCGATCTGTCAGCCGAAGGCGGTGGCAACTGCGAAGACACGCGGCCAGGCGGGACCGCACGCATCGGCAAGGTGACGATTGTGGCGCCGCTGAACGTACCCTCGCTGCTCGGTGAAGACGCAAGCGAGTTGTATGCGAAGAATCAGTACAACCTGCTGGCGCTGTTCATGAAAGACAACGTCGTCGAGATCGACTGGAGCGACGAGGTACTCGCCAAAACGGTGCTTACTCATGCAGGCGAGAACAAGGCGGATGCGAGCGACGAGGCGGCGAAGGCCGTCCCTGAAGCAAACAGGCCGCACGCGAAGGGTCCACACGCGAAGCCTGCTACGCCCGTGACTCCGACATGAATCCACCCCGACTGAGGGTATAGAAATGGACTTCCAGATCAGCATTTCCGGCTTCGTCGCGCTTTATATCTTCATGCTCGCAGCGTTTGCCGGCTGGGTGATCATCGGACGCGTGCCGGCCATCCTCCACACGCCGCTGATGTCGGGATCGAATTTCGTGCACGGCATCGTGGTGGTGGGCGGAATCTATGCGCTGCTGAACGCGAGCACGTTGCAGGAGCAGGTAATCGGTTTCGTTGCCGTGCTGCTCGGTGCGGGCAATGCCGCGGGCGGCTATGCCGTCACTGACCGCATGCTCGCCATGTTCAAGACCAGTGGCCACCCTGCAGGACACGGCGCACACGGCAAGGCCGGCACCGTTAAGTCCATCCACGTGAAGAAACATTGAGGGCGCCGTCATGTTGATCCTGGTCTCCCACATCGGCATCGGCGCGGTCGACCTCGCTGCTGCCTTCCTCTTCCTGTACGGCTTGCACCGCATGTCGTCACCGGTGACGGCCCCCTCGGGCATCTTTGTTGCCGGCATCGGCATGGCGGTCGCCGTATTGGCAAGCTTCCTGTATGCGTTCGATGTCGGTGCGGCGGCACGGCCCAACCTGCCGGTCAACCTGGGTCTCGCCGTCGTCGCTTTGGCGCTCGGCGGCGGTGTGGCCTGGTGGGGCGGCCGCAAGGTGGCGATGACCGCCATGCCGCAGATGGTGGCGATCTATAACGGCATGGGCGGCGGTGCAGCCGGCGCCATTGCCGCGGTGGAACTGTTCGGCAACAAGGCACAGGGCGCAACAGCACTCGTCATGACCTTGCTGGGCGCGCTGATCGGCGCCGTGTCGCTGTCGGGCTCGCTGATCGCTTGGGCCAAGCTCGACGGCGTGATTAACAAGCCGGTCCGCGTGAAAGGGCAGCAGGCGTTCAACGGGTTGGTCCTGCTGTTGACCGTCGCCGTGGGTGCCTACATCGTCGTCGCTCGTGCGGACAAGGCAGCGTTGATCCTGGCGATGCCGACGTGGATCTACGTGTTCTTCGCTTGCGCGCTGGCGCTGGGCATCCTGATGACGCTGCCGATTGGCGGCGCCGACATGCCGGTGGTGATTTCCATCTTCAACGCCTTCACGGGTCTCGCAGTCGGCATTGAAGGCTATGTGCTACAGAACCCAGCATTGATGATCGCGGGCATGGTAGTGGGCGCGGCCGGCATGTTGCTGACGCTGCTAATGGCCAAGGCGATGAACCGTTCCGTGAGCAATGTGATCTTCACCAACTTCGGTGACGTGGCGTCGACGCACAAGCAGGGCAAGATCAAGGGCGAGCTCAAGCCTACCCAGCCGGGCGACGCCGGCATCGCGATGCGCTATGCCGCCTCGGTGATCATCGTGCCGGGCTACGGTCTTGCTGTCTCGCAGGGGCAGGGCAAGCTCTACGAATTCGTCAAACTGCTGCAGGCGGGCGGCGTCTCGGTGAAGTTTGCGGTCCACCCGGTGGCAGGCCGCATGCCGGGCCAGATGGACGTGTTGCTGGCAGAGGCCGGTGTTCCCTACGACATGATCTTTCAGCTCGAGGATATCAACGACCAGTTCGCCACGACTGACGTGGCGCTGATAATCGGCGCCAACGACGTAGTGAACCCGGCCGCGCGCACCGACAAATCATCAGCCATCTACGGCATGCCGATCCTCAACGCCGATCACGCCAGGCAGGTGTTCGTGATCAAGCGCGGCGAAGGCAAAGGCTACGCCGGCATCGTCAATGCACTTTTCTACGCAGACAACTGCAACATGGTCTATGGCGACGCCCAGGCCGTGCTCATCAAGATGATCGAAGCGGTCCGCGGGCTCGGTTTGCCCGCCGTGGCGTAGAGCGCCCCCTTCGTCGCAACCGAGGAACAAGCCATGACATCCACAATGCAAGCTGCCGTTGTCGAACAGTTCGGCAAGCCGTTGGTGCTGAAAGAACTGGATATTCCCACGCCGGGCGCTGGCCAGATTCTGGTCAAGACCGAAGCGTGCGGCGTATGCCACACCGATCTGCATGCCGCGAATGGCGACTGGCCGTTAAAGCCCGCGTTGCCGTTTACACCGGGCCATGAGGGCATCGGTATCGTCACTGCACTCGGCGCGGGTGTCACGGCCGTGAAGGAGGGCGACCGGGTGGGGGTCCCATGGCTCTACTCCGCTTGCGGACATTGTGAGTTTTGCCTTGCTGCGCGCGAGCCCGTGTGCGCCGAAGCGCAGTTTGGCGGCTATACGAAGAACGGCGGCTTCGCCGAATTCATCGTCGCTGATCCGAACTATGTCGCTCACATTCCAGCGCATCTGGCGGCCCGTGACGCGGCGCCCCTGATCTGCGCAGGAATCACTTCGTACAAGGGCATCAAGGAGACGCAGGCGCGACCCGGCGAATGGGTCGTGATCTCGGGCATCGGCGGCCTCGGGCATCTGGGTGTTCAGTATGCGAAGGCGATGGGCCTGCATGTGTGTGCCGTCGATATCGATGACGGCAAGCTCGCGCATGCTAAACGCCTCGGCGCGGATGCCACGGTCAACGCGAAAGACGGCGATCCGATCGCCGCGGTGATCAAAGCCACGGGGGGCGGCGCGCACGGCGTGCTGATCACGGCGCCGTCGCTCGGGGCATTCAAGCAGGGCGTCGGCATGACACGCAAATGCGGCACCTGTGTGCTCGTTGGACTGCCACCCGGCGAGTTTCCGACACCGTTGTTCGATGTCGTGGCGAACTGCATCACGATTCGTGGCTCGTTCGTCGGTAATCGCGGCGACATGGCCGAAGCACTTGCCTTTGCCGCGGATGGGAAGGTGAAGGCCGATATCGAACTGCAGCCGCTCTCGGCGATCAACAATGTGTTTCAACGCCTCGCGCATGGCGATGTGCCGTCGCGCGTGGTGCTCGAATTCGCGAAGGCTTGAGGGGAGCGCGCCATGGTGGCTTCCGCATCCAGTCTTGCCCGGCTCGCCGACGTTCCGGGCGAGCCGGTCGCTGCGCTGCTGGCGCGCTACGGCGGCAGTCCATATGCGCTTGTGCAGATTCTGCGTGAAGCCCAGGTGCAACACGGCTGGCTGCCACGTCCTATGCTGGGTGATCTGTCCGACGGACTCGGCCTGACCCTCGCTCACGTTGAGGGTGTGGCGACGTTTTACCGCTTCTTTCATACCAGCCCGGTGGGCGATTACCGCGTGCTGTTTAGCGACAACATCACCGACCGAATGCTCGGTAACGTGTCGTTGCTCGACGATCTGTGTCAGCGGCTGGGCGTCGAACGCGGCAAGACGCGCGCCGACGGCCGCGTCAGTGTGGATTTCTGCTCCTGCACGGGTTTGTGCGATCAAGGACCGTCGCTCCTGATCAATCACCATCAGGTGGTGACGCGGCTCGATGCTGCGCGTGTTGGGACGCTTGCCGGGCTGATCGAAGCAGGCGTGCCGCTGACCGACTGGCCGGCGGAATGGTCCCGCGTCAACGACCACGTCCGGCGCGCGGATGTTCTCCTCGGCACGTCACTCCATCCAGGTGAAGCCATTGCGGCCGCTCTGGCACGCGGCGTACCGGCTTTGTTCGGCGAGATGAAGCGTTCGAATCTCCGCGGACGCGGCGGCGCAGGCTTCGTCACCGGCATGAAATGGCAATTGTGCCGGGATGCGAAAGGCAGTGAACACTACATGGTGTGCAATGCCGATGAAGGCGAACCCGGCACGTTCAAGGATCGTGTGCTGCTGTCGCGCCATCCCGACATGGTTTTCGAAGGGATGACGATCGGAGCGCTCGCGATCGGTGCGCGGCATGGCATGCTCTATTTACGCGGCGAGTATCGCTACCTGCTGGAGCCGTTGCTCGACGTGCTGCAGCGCCGCCGCGACGCGCATCTGCTGGGCGCATCGATTCTGGGGCAAGCAGGTTTCGACTTCGACATCGACATTCACGTCGGTGCCGGTGCGTACGTGTGCGGGGAAGAGTCGTCGCTGATCGAGTCGCTGGAAGGCAAGCGCGGCACGCCGCGTATTCGTCCGCCTTTTCCCGCCGAGCGTGGCTACCTCGGACAGCCGACCGCAGTCGATAACGTCGAGACGCTCTGCGCCGCGACGCATATCGCGCTGCAAGGCGGCGCCTGGTGGGCGGCGATCGGTACGGCGAAATCCACCGGCACGAGCGTTCATTCGGTGTCGGGAGACTGTGATAGGCCGGGCATCTATGAGTATCCGATGGGGACCAGCATCGATCGCATTCTGGATGATTGTGGCGCGCGCGACACCCAGGCGGTGCAAGTGGGCGGTCCATCCGGCAAGTGCCTGTCGGCGTTGGAGTTCGGCCGTCGCATTGCGTTCGAAGATGTGCCGACGGCAGGCGCGTTCATGGTGTTCGACCGCTCGCGCGACATGTTCGAAGTGGCGCGTAACTACGCCGGCTTCTTTGCGGAAGAGAGTTGCGGATTTTGCACGCCGTGTCGTGTCGGCACCGCGCTGGTGGTCAAGACCATGGACAAACTCGCCGCCGGCCGAGGCTCGCGCCGCGACGTCGACGTGCTGTCTGACATCGACAGTCTGATGCACGGCACGACGCATTGCGGTCTGGGCGGCGCGGCGTGTAACGCGTTGCACGACACCATCGTCAAGTTCCGGCCCGCTTACGAGCGGCGTTTGACCTCGCTAAGGTTCGAGCCGGCTTTCGATCTCGACGCCGAACTGGCGCACACCCGCCGCATTACCGGGCAAGAAGGCGCGACCGCGGCTCTGGAGAGTCCATCATGAGCACGCCCGTTCAAACCGCCGCTACCTTTTCGCTCGATGGCGAAGACGTACCCTTCGAGCTGGGTGAAACGATTCTGCAGGCGGCGCGGCGCGCGGGGCGTTATATCCCCCACCTGTGCTGGCATCCAGACTTTCATCCGCAGGGGTCGTGCCGCGTGTGCACAGTGAAGGTCAAGGGTCGCGCTGGCTCGGCGTGCACCCTTCAGGCCGCTGCGGGCGAGGTGGTGGAAAGCAATACAGATGAACTCAACGCCGAGCGCAAGATGTTGCTGCAGATGCTGTTCGTCGAAGGCAATCACTTTTGCCCGTCGTGCGAAAAAAGCGGCAACTGTCTGCTGCAGGCGACGGCCTACGAGATGAACATGGAAGACGTGCTATTCCAGGAGTTCTATCCGCGCCGCCCGATCGACGCCAGCCATGCCGACGTGATGATCGATTTTAACCGCTGCATTCTGTGCGAACTGTGCTTGCGGGCGAGTCATGACATCGACGGCAAGGAGGTGTTTGCGATCGCCGGGCACGGTATCGGCACGCATCTGGTGGTCAACAGTATGAGCGGCTTGCTAGTCGATAGCGACATGGCGCTATCGGACCGCGCCGCGAGCATCTGTCCGGTGGGCGCGATCCTGCCGAAACGGCGCGGCTTCGTGATCCCGATCGGGGTGCGCCGCTACGACCCGCATACGGCCGCCGACGTCGACACGCAGGAGGCCTCGTGAGCACGCTCATGAATGTCGACACCGCCCATCAACCGCATAAGTGGAAAGTGGCAACGGTGTCGCTGGCGGGCTGCTTCGGCTGCCACACGTCCTTCCTCGATATCGACGAACGCCTGCTGACGCTGATCGAGCACGTCGAGTTCGACCGCTCGCCGCTCACCGACATCAAGGAAGTCGGCAAATGCGATATCGGTCTGATCGAAGGCGGCGTGTGCAATGCCGAGAACGTGGCGGTGCTGCGCGCGTTTCGCGCCAACTGCAAGACACTGGTGGCGATGGGTGCCTGTGCAATCAACGGCGGTCTGCCGGCCGAGCGCAACCGTTTCGATCTGGTCGATGTGCTCAATGAGGTCTATCACGATCGTCCTGGCTTGAGCGAGGGCAGTGCGATTCCAAACGACCCCGAACTGCCGCCGCTGCTCCGGCAAGTGCGGCCGATCCACGCGGTCGTGCATGTGGACTATTTCCTGCCCGGTTGCCCGCCCTCGGCGGATGCGTTCTGGAGCTTTCTGAACGACCTGATGGCCGGGCGCACGCCGCACCTGACCCACGCACTGATGCACTACGACTGAGTGCCGGAGACTGAACCGCCATGAACTTCGACCTCGAGACTGCCGCCAACCCACAAGGCCTGCGCCGTATAGCGATCGACCCGGTATCGCGTGTGGAAGGCCACGGCAAGGTGACGATCCTGCTCGACGAAGAGCGGCATGTTCAGCAGGTGCGCCTGCACATCGTCGAATTCCGTGGCTTCGAAAAGTTCATCGAAGGCCGCCCCTACTGGGAAGTCCCGGTGATGGTGCAGCGTCTTTGCGGGATCTGCCCGGTATCGCATCAACTGGCCGCATGCAAGGCGATGGACCTCGTCGTGGGCGCGCAGCCCATTACCCGCAGTGCCGAGAAGATCCGCAGGCTGATGCACTACGGCCAGGTGATGCAATCGCATGCGCTGCATTTCTTCTACCTGGCGTCGCCCGACCTGCTGTTCGGCTTCGACTCGGACGTAAACCTGCGCAACATTGTGGGGGTGGCACAGGCGCATCCCGACATCGCCAGAAAAGGCATTCTGTTGCGCAAGTTCGGTCAGGAGCTGATTCGTGTGACTTCGGGCAAACGTATCCATGGCACCGGTTCGATACCGGGCGGCATGAACAAGCATGTCAGCCAGGCTGACCGCGACATGCTGCGCAAGGACGCGGACCAGATGATCGAGTGGGCGGCCGAAGCCGTGGACGTCGTCAAGCAGTTGCACGCGCAAAACCGCGTGCTTTACGACAGTTTCGCCAGCTTCCCCTCGAAGATGCTGTCGCTCGTGCGAGCGGACGGCGCCATGGACCTCTACGACGGCGTGCTGCGCGCTCGCGATGCCGACGGTCAGATCATCCTCGACGGCGTGAGCGACCAGCGCTACAGGGACCTGATCGAGGAAGAGACGCGACCGTGGACCTATATGAAGTTTCCGCATCTGCGCAGCATCGGACGCGAAACCGGCTGGTATCGGGTCGGACCGCTCGCACGCGTGCAGAACTGCGACTTCATTCCGAGTCCTTTGGCCGAGGCGCAGCGCAGGGAGTTCGTCGACTGGGGCAAAGGATCGCTGGTGCACGCGACGCTTGCCTACCACTGGGCACGCATGATCGAGGTCCTCCACACGGTGGAGGTGATCAGGGATCTGCTGGACGATCCGGACATCCTGCAAGGCGATCTGATGGCCAGTGGCGAGCGCCAAGGCGGTGGCATCGGCATGATCGAAGCACCGCGCGGCACGCTGATTCATGATTACCGCGTGGGTCCCGACGATCTCATCACGATGTGCAATCTGATCGTTTCCACGACGCACAACAACCAGGCCATGAACGAGGCCGTGCGCTCGGTTGCGCGCGAGTATCTGGACGGCAAGGAATTGACCGAAAGGTTGCTCAACCGCATCGAGGTGGCCATCCGCGCCTTCGATCCGTGCCTCTCTTGCGCGACGCATGCGCTAGGCAAGATGCCGCTGGACGTGGTGCTGCTAGATGCCGACGGTGGACTGGCGGACCATGTCACGCGCTCGGCCGACGGCGAACTTTCCCGCAATCTGGCGGCGCCTATAGGAGTCGAGGAATGACGGCGCCACTGCTGGTGTTCGGTTGGGGCAATGTGAGCCGCGGCGACGACGCGCTCGGGCCTTTGTTCGTGCAGCAAATGGGCACGCTCGCTGGATCCTCCGTCGGCATCCGCGTGGACTTTCTGGAGGACTACCAGTTGCAGATCGAGCATGCACTTGACCTGACGGGCCGCGAGCGGGTGCTGTTTGTCGACGCCAGTCTGAATTGCGCCGCACCGTTCGAAGTGACTAGGCTCCATGCCGCACGCGACGCGAGTTTCACCACCCACGCCATGTCGGCGCAATCTGTGATGCAGGTCTATCGCGAGCTTTCCGGCATGGCGCCGCCTCCGTGCACGTTGCTGGCGATTCGCGGTACAGGGTTTGAACTCGGTGAGCCGCCGGGAAGGCAGGCGCTCATCAATCTTTCGCAGGCCCTCGTTTGGGGTCAACACTGGCTTGATGGCAACGCTTTACTTGAGCCGCTCACGCAACAGGCTTCTCATGCATGAACTCAGCCTCGCCGGCGGCATTCTACGGATGATCGAAGCCACAGCTTCCCGGGAGCATTTCCTGCGGGTCGCGCAACTGCGTCTCGAAGTCGGTGCGCTGGCAGGTGTCGAGCCGCAGGCGCTGCGCTTCGCGCTGAGCGCCATCATGCCCGGCACGTGTCTCGCGGGCGGCGAGATCATGATTGACGAGACCCCTGGCCTTGCGCGCTGCCTGGACTGCGACGCCAGCGTGGAAATTGCCAGCCATCTCGACTCGTGCTCGCGATGCGGTAGCTATGCCTTGCAAGCAACCGGAGGCACCGACCTGCGAATCGTCGACCTCCTTGTGATGAACGATTGAACGTATCTGGAGAGAATCATGTGCATCGTATGCGGTTGCAACGCCGAGTCGAATCCCGGAGTTCATGCTGGCGCCGCCGAGGCTGAGATAACCGGCGTGAGCGCCTCCGACGGTGACCTGCACTATGGGACAGGTGCCGCCGGTTCGTCCGTACCGGGCCTTAGCCAGGCGCGTGTGATCCATATGGAAGCCGACGTGCTGGGTGAAAACAAGCGTTTCGCGAGCCAGAATCGGACTCATTTCTCGGCACATGGCGTCACCGCGTTCAATCTCGTATCCAGCCCCGGATCGGGTAAGACCACGCTGCTTTGTGCCAGTATCACCGCCCTCAAAGCGAGGCAGCGGACTGTTAACGTGGCGGTTATCGAGGGCGATCAGCAGACCAGCGTCGACGCTGATCGCATTCGCGCCACCGGTGCGCCGGCGATCCAGGTCAACACTGGCCGTGGTTGCCACCTGGATGCACAGATGGTCGGCGATGCCTTCTCGCGCCTCGACCTGCATGTCGCCGCGCATCATGGCGATGCTTCGCGCGCGATCCTGTTCATCGAAAACGTCGGCAATCTGGTTTGTCCCGCGCTGTGGGACCTCGGCGAAGCCGCCAAGATCGTGGTGCTGTCGGTGACCGAGGGTGAAGACAAACCGCT
This sequence comes from Paraburkholderia sp. BCC1876, assembly GCF_902833695.1. Classification (NCBI taxonomy): domain Bacteria; kingdom Pseudomonadati; phylum Pseudomonadota; class Betaproteobacteria; order Burkholderiales; family Burkholderiaceae; genus Paraburkholderia; species Paraburkholderia sp. BCC1876. The sequence continues at coordinate 105,428 of NZ_CADFGI010000008.1, forward strand.
CAAATACCCAGACATGTTCGCGGCTGCCTCGTTGATGATCATCAACAAGATCGATCTGATGCCGTACGTCACCTTCGACGTGGCCCGTTGCATCCAGTATGCGCAGAGGGTGAACCCGTTGATCGAGGTGCTGCTCGTCTCGGCGACCCGCGGCGACGGTATGAATGACTGGCTTGACTGGCTGCTGCCGCCGGACGGTGCAGGATTTCGTCGCGCCATGCCGGGACGGGTGCAGCATGGGCGAAAGCTGGCTCCGCCTGCGCGCGTTGCAAGCTCCACGCCGTGAGCCACGTTGCCTCGTTGCCGAAAGCGGCGCCTGCGCGGGTGCTGGCCTGCGGCGCCTACCTCAAGAACACAGCGTGTCTGATCGAGGGACGGCGGGTCGTGTGGTCGGCCTCGCACGGCGACCTGATCAATGCCGCCAGCCGTGAGGCGTTGGACCACTCAGTCGAGGCGTTGCTTGGCGAGGCGTCCGGCCCGCTTGATGCTATCGCGCATGACTTGCACCCGGACATGCACAGCAGCCACGTTGCGTGTGCGCTCGCCGACCGCCTAGGTATTCCGGCGATCGCCGTGCAGCACCATCATGCGCACATCGCGGTGGTGCAGGCCGAACAGGGCGTCGAAAGCGCAGTCATCGGCCTCGCGCTGGACGGGGTCGGACTGGGTGACGATGGCGGCGCATGGGGAGGCGAAGTGCTTTGGGTCGACTCATATGCTTCAGCGCAGCGCTGGCGTCGAATTGATCATCTCGCGTCCATTTTGTTGGCGGGGGGGACACTGCGGCGCGCGAGCCTTGGCGTATGGCCGCCGCCGTGCTGCATGGTCTCGGTCGCGGCGACGAAATTGAAGCCAGGTTTGGACCGTTGGTCGGCGCGCAAGCAGCCCGTCTCGTGCGTACGCTGATGGAGCGTCAGGTCAACAGCCCCAGCACCACCAGCGCCGGCCGCTGGTTCGATGCGGCGGCGGGCGCGCTGCGGCTCTGTCTGCATCAACGCGTCGAGGCGGAAGCCGCCATGTTGCTCGAGCAGCATGCGAGTCAATGGCTGGAGGCGCACCCGGAATTCGACCAGCCCTGGACGTCGCTCGACCTCGCGCCTTTAGTCGCAGAATTTTTCGCCGTTGAAGAGGGTGATCTCGAGCAGACCGCACGCGGCGCAGCGCGCTTTCATCTGGGGCTGGTGAATGGTATGGCCGATAGCGCCATCGCAGCGGCGCGCCGGTATGGCACGCGAACCGTGGTTTTGGGTGGTGGTTGCTTCTTCAACAAGGTGCTCAGCGAGCGCCTGAGCGCGACCCTGTCGGACGCGGGTTTGGCTGTTTTGCGGCCGGACAGCGTGGGATGCGGCGATGCCGGTCTGGCCCTCGGTCAGGCATGGGTCGCAGCCTGTACCGTCGAAGCCGCACTTATGAATCTCTCCATAGTCGAGGTCTGATATGTGCCTTGCCCTGCCTGCCCGTGTGGTCGCTTTATTGGATCTCGAGACGGCGACCATCGATCTTGGCGGCATCCGTAAAAATATCTCGATTGCGTTGGTGCCCGAGGTTCAAGTCGGCGACTATGTGATCGTTCATGTGGGTTACGCCATCGGCATGCTCGACCCTGAAGAGGCAGAGGCGACACTCAAATTATTTGCGGAGCTCGCGGCATGAAATATGTCGACGAATTTCGCGACCGCGAACTGGCGGGCAACCTCGCCGCTAACATAAAAGGCGAAGCCGAGTCATTGAGGCACTACCGCTTCATGGAGTTTTGCGGTGGCCACACGCATGCCATCGCCCGCTACGGCGTAGCCGATTTGCTGCCGGCGAATGTGCAGATGATTCATGGACCGGGCTGCCCGGTTTGCGTGCTTCCGGTAGGGCGTGTGGACATGGCAATCCGCCTGGCACTGGAATGCAAGGTGATGTTGTGCACTTACGGTGACGTGATGCGGGTGCCAGCCTCGGACGGCTTGTCGCTGATCCGGGCCAAAGCGCTAGGCGCTGACGTCCGAATTGTCTATTCGCCGCTCGACGCGTTGAAGCTCGCTATCGATAACCCACAACGCGAAGTTGTTTTTCTCGCCATCGGGTTTGAGACCACGACGCCCCCGAGCGCGCTCGCGATCCGGCAAGCGGCGCGGCAGTCGTTGAAGAACTTCAGCGTGTTGTGCTGCCATGTGCTGACACCCCCAGCCATCATGCACATTCTCGACGCTGCCGGGTTACCGGAACAAGGGGGCGTGGCGATTGATGGCTTCGTCGGGCCCGCGCATGTGAGCGTCGTCATCGGCTCGCTTCCTTATGAGGGCTTCGCGGCCGCTCATCGTAAGCCGGTCGTGATCGCGGGGTTTGAGCCGCTGGACGTGATGCAGGCCATCCTCATGCTCGTGCGCCAGGTGAACGAGGGGCGCGCGGAGATAGAAAACGAATTCACGCGCGCGGTGAGCCGAAGCGGCAATGCAGTAGCTCAGGCCGTGACCGCGGAAATTTTCAAGTTGCGGCAGTCGTTCGAATGGCGCGGTCTGGGTGAGGTGAGGGCAAGCGCCTTGAGCATTCGCCCGGAGTTTGAAACGTTTGATGCCGAACGCCGCTTCGATCTGACTTATCGGGCCGTGCCTGATCACAAACAGTGCGAATGTGGCGCAATCTTACGCGGTGTGAAGAAGCCTACTGACTGCAAACTGTTCGGCGTAATTTGTACGCCAGAAAACCCGATGGGATCGTGCATGGTGTCGAGTGAAGGCTCGTGCGCTGCTCACTATTCCTATGGCCGGTTCCGGGATATTCCTGTTGTGGCAACCTGAGTTCGCACGGCGCGACATCGTGCTCTCTTAAGGACGGCGGATTCATGAACATTCCAAAACGGCATTACGCGCGGCCTCTGGATCTGAAACACGGCCGGATCGACATGAATCATGGAGCAGGAGGGCGTCTGTCGATGCAGCTCATCGAGGAACTCTTCGTGCGCGCTTTCGACAACGAGTTCTTGCGACAAGGAAACGACGGCGCGCTGCTTCCGCCAACCGCAGGCCAGCGCCTCGTGATGGCCACCGATGCACATGTGATCTCGCCGCTTTTCTTTCCGGGCGGCGACATTGGTTGTCTCGCCGTCAACGGCACACTCAATGATGTGGCGATGCTTGCCGCAACGCCGCTTTACCTGAGCGCCAGTTTCATTCTTGAGGAAGGTCTGTTGTTATCGGATCTGAAGCGTATCGTGGATTCGATGGCCCGCGCCGCGATCGATGCCGGTGTGCCCATCGTCACGGGCGATACCAAGGTTGTCGAGCAGGGAAAGGGCGATGGCGTTTTTATCTGCACGACGGGCGTCGGCGTTTTATCCGATGGACCTCCGGTGGGCGGCGCATGCGCGCGAAGCGGCGATGCTGTGTTGCTTTCCGGAACAATTGGTGACCACGGTATTGCGGTGTTGTCTTTGCGCGAATCGCTCGAGTTCGAGACCACCATCGAATCCGATACGGCCGCTTTGCATACACTGGTTGCCGCGATGTTGGCGGCCGTGCCACCAGGGGCCATTCACGTCCTCCGGGACCCCACACGGGGAGGTCTCGCCACCACCCTCAACGAAATCGCGCGACAGTCAGGAGTGGGCATGATGCTGCAAGAGTCGGCTATTTCGATTCTGCCCCAGGTCGAAGCGGCCTGTGAACTGCTGGGCCTCGATCCGCTCTATATCGCCAATGAAGGCAAGCTCGTGGCCGTTGTCGCGCGAGAGGCGGTGCCTGCCTTGCTGCAGGCAATGAAGGCTCATCCGTCAGGCAAGGCGGCCACGTGCATCGGCTACGTTACCGAAGACTCCAATCGATTTGTTCAGATGAACACAAGCGTGGGCGGCCAGCGCGTGGTTGACTGGCTGAGCGGAGAGCCTATGCCACGCATTTGCTGACTTGGGCTGTGCCCTAACCGCAGGAAGGTGCGAACGCTCGCGACGTACCCACGGGTCAAAGGGCAGCGAAAATACCGGCGCCCGTTGTAAAGCGATCGCTGTCGCTCGTGTTCGCCGCACTAAATGCGTGCCGTTCTTAACCTTAGTGCGTTAGCAATGACCGAAACGGAACTGAATGCCATTGCAGCACTCGCGATAAACGGGCTCAGGGGCACGCTGAGCCGAGGGGCGTAGGAGCGAAGTAGTTCGAGAAGAACGAGTACAACGCCTATTCGCTGAATAACATCACATCGAAAACGGACGCTGACGGCTCTGTTACCGTCCAGTTCGGAGGGTGCGATGGCAAGATCACGAACTGCCTGCCGACAATGAACGGCTGGAACTATACGCTCCGGCCCTATCGTCCACGTGCCGAAATTCTCAATGGAAAATGGATCGCCCCACAGCCCCAGCTTTTCGATTAGTGCGGGGCAGCCGGATCGGTGACCTCGCGGTCTCACGGCGAACGATCGAGCGGGCCAATCCTGCAGTCGCTCTATTGAACGTCCCAACCTAGCGAGTAAGCGGCCGTTTGGCGAGATTCGACCATCGTCGCCATTGGGCCGCTATGCAAATCTCTGCATAGCGACCCCTATGCGCAGGTCGCAACTATGCACACATGCCACGAGATCCACGGTACCGGCCTAGATCCAGTGAGGATTCGGACCGATACCATCTGTGCATAGTTATAGCGTCCGCAGGAACTGCATGAGTGAGTCTGGCGCCTTGAACCGGCGCATGGTGGTAGCGGGCGGTTCAAGTCGTGCAAGCGCCTTCTCTTTCATTGCGAGGTCAGCTTCGACGTAGCGGTGAGTGGTGTTGGTGCTCTCGTGGCCAAGCCAAAGCGCGATGACGTTGAAGGACACGCCGGACTGCAGCAGATGCATTGCCACGGTGTGGCGCACGGTGTGAGGCGAAACGTGTTTCTTCAACAGGCTGGGCTCTTGGGCGGATGCCCGGTTAACAGCGAGTGTCAGACGCTGTGCGACGTTTGACCTGGACATCGCCTGCCCATCGCGATTAGGCAGCAATGCCGCCTCGTCATGGAGTGTCGGATTCAGGCGTAGCCAGGCGCGGATTTCTTGCACAGTGGTCTTCCACAAAGGTACTGATCGCTGCTTGCGACCCTTGCCGCGAAGGTGGACGCAGGGGGCACCGTCGAGCACGATATCCATCACACGCACGCCGATGATCTCCGAGACCCGTGCACCGGTGTTGTAGAGCAACGCCAACAGCAAGTGGTCACGCTGCGAGGACCACGTGTTGCCCGGCTGTCCCAGCAGCGCAACCATCTCGTCGCGTGTGAGGAACTCCAGCATTGGACGCTCAAAGCGCTTCATAGGGACTGCCAATGCTCGTTCGACGACGTGAAGCGAGGTCACGTCACGCCGGCCGGCGAACTTCAGGAATGCGCGTAAAGCAGTCAGCCTCAGGTTGCGGCTACGAATCGCGTTGTGTCGATCGTGCTCCAGATGGTCCAGGAACGCCAGAATCATCTCGGGCTGGATGTCGGTCAGCCGTAAGGCGGTCGGCGCCTTGCCCAGCTTATGGCTGGCGAAATCCAGGAACAGCGTCAGTGCATCGCGGTAGCAGGCCACTGTACGCGGACTGAGCGCACGCTGCGCGACGAGATACTCGGTGAAGAACTGCTGGACCAGCGCGGCGAACGACGGCGGTTTCGGTATGGTGGCATTACGCATCGGAAGCCTCCGCCTGCGACGCGAATGACTCGAAGCGCCTTGCGGCCAACGACATCAACTGCGGCACCGCCGAGAGGTACCAGTAGGTGTTGGTGACCATCGCGTGCCCAACGTAGGTCGATAGCGACAGCATGGACTGGTCGATGTCGATGCCCTGCGCTTGCCACAGGACGATGCGGCGCACTATAAAGGTATGCCTCAGATCGTGGATTCGCGGGGCATGGTGAGTGCCACGGTTACGCCAGTTCAGTTGCTTGCGCAGGCCGACGAAGACACGTTCCACGTGGCGTCTGTCCAGAGGCAAACCCCGTCGTCGCCCACGCGTGGCGACGAAGAACGGGGCATCGGTTTGCGCAGACACGCCGGCAACGTCACGCACCCAGCGATAGCGACGTAGTGCTTCAACCGTGCTCGGGTGCATCGGTACCTGACGCGACTTGGCGAACTTGGTCCGTTCAATGGTGAGCACGCCGCGTTTCAGGTCAACGTCGGAGTTGTGCAGTGCCAGCGCTTCCGAGATGCGCAGGCCAGTACTCGCAAGCAGACCGAACAGCGTTTCATAGACGGCACCCCGCAAGCCAGGGGCCGGACCCAACCGCCGCGCCGCGGCCAGCAGATCGACAATCTCACGTTCACTGTAGATGTGCGGAGCCTGCCGCTCCGGTAGCCGACCGAAGATCGCATCGTCGGGGACTTCGGTACGCGGCTCGAATTGCTGCAACCACCGCATGAAGGAATGCAACTGCTTCAGCCTGCGAGCCCAGGTGCATGGGTCTGTACTGGCGTGGCTGTCGCATCGGGCCCATTCGGCCATGACTTCCACGGTCAATGGTCCTCGATAACCAACGGCCTGAATATGATGCGCGAAGCTGCGTAGAGCGTAGACCGAAGTGTTCATGGCAAAGCCCAGTTGGCGACGCTCGTTCAGGTAGCGCTCAACGAGCCGTTGTAGGGAGGCGGCGGTGCTCATGTTGGGCTCCCTGGCCACGGCAAGGCGACCTCGACCAGCTTCCGGCTGTCGAGCTTCGCGTAGATCAGCGTGGTGTTCAGCGAGCGGTGACGCAGGACGTCGGCGACCTCCTTGAGGGAAGATCCGCCTGCCAGTAGCCGATTGGCCATCGTGTGCCGAAGCAGGTGCGAGCGCGTGTAGGGCAACCCAGCCCTCTTGAAGGCCTGACGAATGGTCTTGCGTATGCAGTCCGGGCCGACTGGCTGATCGCGTGGTGCGACATGGCGCACGAAGACTGCACGGTTGCGCGTCTTGGGGCGTTCGTACTTCAGGTAAGCTGCGATCGCCTTTGCAGTGGCCGCCGGTAATGGCAATACGTCGGCGCGGCGACCCTTTGTATGACGCAGCACGATCGTGCCAGCGCGCCAGTCGATGTCGTCGAGGCTAAGCCGGGCGACCTCACCGCTGCGAAGACCGAGATCGAGCGCGCAGCGTACGATAGCGTCGGCGCGGCGCAGAGAGCGTCCTGGCTTACCGAGTGAACCGATCAGTTGCTCGACTTCCTCGGCGCTCAAGGTCTTGGGAAGTGATGCTAACTGCCAGTTGGCGGGATAGGAAACCGTGCCAATCAACCCGTGCACAGCGTCACCAAGCGAAGCGCGATAACGAAAGTACCCGCGCAGCGCTGCGACCACCGCACCGGAGTTTACCGGCTTGCTGTAGAGCTTAGCCTGTTGCGCGAAGAAGCGCCGGACATGGTCTGACCTGACGGCCGTGAGGTCGATCACGCCGTCGGCGAAGCGCGATGCCAGCAGTCGCCCCACGATGCGTAGGGCCATCTCCCGGGTCTTGGGTGCCAAGCCACGCACATGATCCATGTACTCGTCGTAACAGAGCAACTCCTCGTCTACCGGGGTTCTGTGTAACCTGGGTGGGGCCACAACACCTTGAGCGCGTAACACAACAAGTAAATGGCCCAAGGCAGCGCTCAGACCGCGTCGATCTCGCTGAACCGGGCCAGTGCAGTGGCATCGAGGAAGATGATCGTCAAGAAATTCGACAACTACTGCCTCATTGATGCGTGCAACGCGCAGACGGCGACCGTGTAACCACTGAGCAAAGTGGGCAATTGCGCCCATGCAGTTGGCAAATGTGTGCGTAGCGTAGCCACACTCAGTCAGATACCGCTTAAACGCATCAACGTGCGGGGCGAGCGGCCCTTGGGCGAGCCAGTCGAAGCCGGTGAGTTGATGTGATCGGGTGTTCGCCATGGCAGTCTCCTAAAGTGAGACCACCACTTCAATCCGCCGCGGAAACTATGTCCAGATATCCACAGATCAACCTCGCCAAGGCCACGTCGCCGCTGCACCCACCACGTGCCCCGGTAAAATCTCCGCATAGTTGTGACCTGCGCATAGGGGTCGAAAGTGTGAGTTCGCCGATGCAGAAAGCTGCCGTTCCGTTCCGCTGTGTGGTGCCGTGACCGTCAGCAATTCGCCACTCCCGTAAAGACTCACCTTGGAGATCAATTTCAAACCGACGCACGCAACTAACTGTCCAGCACTCCTGCGTCCCCCTCAACTGCAAACCCGTCTCCAGGTGTGGTGAGAGAGATCTATACCGCGAGCGGTCCAGGCGTCCATCCGCTGAACGCAGCTCTTCTGTAGCCATCCGGTAAATTGAAAACAGGTGACAGGAAGTCAAAGCCCTAGCGATGTCGCCTGCGCACCTACGCGGGAGGCGCTCGACGCGCAATTCTGGCTGACCGAGGACGCCGCCCCGATCCGCATGCTGAACGCATTTGCGGCCGGGCGGCGCCGCATTATCGCAGTTGCCGAAAGAACGGCCCGCCTGCGTCCCGGTGAACCCATCCGGCTCACCGCCGACGATATCGCGATCAGCCGGTAGGCTGCAGTTGGTTCAGGCAGGCAGCCAGCCGTCACCACCCAATACGGTGTTTCTCATCGGTCTCCCGATGCCGGCGATCGTCATCGACGTGAAGATACTGACTGGTCGTCGTCAGTGACGCGTGCCCGAGGTTATCCCGCACGAGTCGCAGATCCAGCTGCTGGTCGGCCATGTGGGACCCGGCGCTGTGACGCAACCAGTGCGCCGATGCCTGTTCGAGACGCTCCGCCCGTTGAGCGTGCTCCTCGCCTCCTGCGCGCAGGGATTGCGCCGCACCGCCAAAAACATCCTTCACGATCCGGTGCAACGCGGCGCGCGTGAGCGGCTTGAGCGACTGGCCCACCGGAAGCACGAGCGGCGTGTCCTCGCCCGGCGAGGGCAGTCGCGGTAGTCCGCGTGCCTGCCGGTAGGTGCCAAGCTCGACCATCATTTCCGCGGTGGCGGGCACCAGCCGCTCCTTGCCACCTTTGCCCATCACTTCGAGCCACCAGCGATCCGTGCCGTTTTCGTCAGCGCGCCGGAAAAACTGTCCCATCGTGTTCGTCCCGACCTCCGTGATGCGCAGACCGCCCAGATAGAGCAGGGTAAAAAGCCAGCGCACGCGTGCGTGGTGTTCGCGCTCGCGGGCGGTCTGCACGGGCATGCCCTGAATGTAGGTCTTGACCTCGAGCCACAGCTCGGGTGACAGATACCGGACGATGCGCGGCCTGGCCCTTCGGGCGCGTTGACGCGAAAGCGACAGCGGATTGCCGGCCAGATAGCCGGCCTGCACGAGCCACGCGAACATGACGTTGAGGATCACCATCGCCTGGCGCTGGCTGGTCGCGGAAAGCGGACCATAGAACGGCCGCCAGCGCAGATCGTTGCGGGGGTGTTTGCGCCCGCCGTCAGCGGTCCACCGCGCGGAGGGCTGGGGATCGGCGAGGAAGTGCTGGTAGACCAGCAGGTCCTCGTGCGTGAGCGAGGAGAGCGGTTTGCCCATCTGCAGGACCGACCATAGCAGCAGCCGTTCGGCTTCCTTGCGGTAGTTGTCAAAGGTGGTTTTCGTATCGGCGAAGCGGGCGAGCCACGCGCGTAGCGCGTCGAGATCGGTGTCGGCGGCGACCTGCATGCGTCCGTTGGCGCGGTTCGTGCCGTAACGGCCATCAAGGTCGGGGGACAGTTCCAGCGCATCGATCGGGCGCGGGGCGGGCAGGGCGGTGGTCATGGTGCAGAGGGCGGCGGTCCGGGTTGCTGGCGTGGACGTAATTATGATCGAACCCGGTCCAAAAAATTCAACATTATAGGATTAATGTCAAAATATGGTCCACTGGTAATTAGATATCTATCGGTTTACGTAGTAATATTAAAAAAATCGTCCAACGGAAACTTCATGAGCGACGTCCTGTCCTCCGATGCGGCGCTGGCCGCCGACATCGAGCGCCTGAAAGCGGAATTCCCCAGAACGCGCGAGCTGTATCGTGAGGTCTGCGCGCTGCTGTTCTTCCGCCATGGCATCACGCCGACCGCGAACCGGCTGTACCAGCTCGTGAAGCGGGGGAGCATGGGTACGCCAACCGCCGTGCTTGGCGAGTTCTGGACAGAACTTCGCGAGAAGAGTCGGGTGCGTATCGAGCACCCGGACCTGCCTGCCGATCTCGGTGCGGTCGCCGGTGAACTGGTCGCGACCCTCTGGACGCGCGCCACTGCGGCGGCCGGCACCGCGCTCGACGCGCTCCGTGACGAAGTCGAGGCGCAGCGTACTGAATCGCAGCAGCTGGTGATCGCCGCCCGCGACGAACTGGGTCGCGTCGAGACGGCGCTCGAGCAGCGCACCGCCGCGCTACTCGCCGCGCAGGTCGAGGTGCGGGAGCTGGACAGGGCGCAGGCCGAAGGGCATGCGCAGCGACAGGCGCTCGAGGCAGAACTGGCGCGCCTCAGGGCGGCACTGGCCGCGCGCGATCGCGAGCTGGTGGAGGTGAGGGAAGGGTTTTCGCGTGATCTGGAGAAACTGCGGGAAGCGGCTGAACGCGCGGAGGAACGCCTGCGAGCGTCGGAGAAGCGGGCGCTGCTCGAGATCGACCGCGAGCGGAATACCGCAACGAAGCTGCACAAGGAACTGAACGACGCTACGCGTCGCGCGGACCGGAAGGACGACGACCACCGCCGTGCATTGGAAACCATGCAGGCGCAACTGGGCGACGCGCGTCATCAGGCAGGCGTGCTGCAGGGGCGGCTGGATGCTGCTCAGGCGGAGACCCTGCGGCTGCAGGCGGAGATGATGACGCTGCGGGAGGCCGGAACGCGTGCGCGGGAAAACCAGGCGTCGTCCGCATCGGCTGGCGTCCGGACGGCACCGCGGCCCACCCGATCGTCGCGCACGGTGCCGGCCGCCAAAGGCGCCACGCGTCGCAAAAAAACGGTATAAATGTCGGGTAATCCGCCGCGAAGGAATGGGCTGCATGGCTGATATCTACCTGCTCGCCGGGCTGACGCTTCCCGAAGGCGTTGCTCACGAATCCCTGCCCGGGATCGTGACGCGCTTCATGGCGGATTGCTGGCACGGCATGAGCCGGACGCAGATGATGGCCCGCGCGAAACGGCGGGGTCTTCGCCTGTCGTTCCGCGCAACCGCACCGTGTCCGTCCGGCGAAACCGCCGTGTTCGAGCTGCGCTTCTACGATGGGGTAGTGGGATTCCTGATGCTGGCACGGCTACGGCGGGTCGGAGGCAGGCGCGGCAAACGTGGACAAACCAGGCGGACTGACGTACCCCAACCGCCGCCACGTGATCCCAGGCAGACCGGCCTGTTCTGACGGTGCCGGTTGCCGCGCGCCGCGCTGCTCACTATGCTCGCAGGCTTCAACGGATCAGGAGTCAGAAGTGCGACGCGTGACGGTCAGGAAATCATCGGTTCATGGGCGAGGTGTCTCCGCGCTACAGGCGATTCCAGCCGGGCAGCGGATCTTCGAATATCGCGGTGAGGTGACATCGTGGCGACGGGCCTCTGCCCGCTACCGGCGCTCCGGCATGCCGGGCCACACGTTCATTTTTGGACTGGCCGACGGACGGGTGATCGACGGCAGCCTCGGGGGCAACAGCGCGCGCTGGCTGAACCACTCATGCCAGCCAAACTGCGAGGCGATCGAGGACGGGCGCGGGCGGGTTTTTATCGAGACGCTCAGGGGCGTGATGCCGGGCGACGAGCTTTTTATCGCCTATGGACTCACGGTCGATGATGCGATTACTCCCGATATTCTCGCCGACTACGCCTGCCACTGTGGAACGAAGCGGTGTACTGGTTCGATGCTGACCTTGGTGAGCGAATAGCAAGCGCCCTGCCGGACGCGTTCGCAATGCCGGTTCTACTTTTACTTCTGTACTGCTGCTACTTTTCCTTCAATGCACGTACATCGACCGGCACTTGCGACATTCACGCCTCGTTACCTTGGGGATGCCGGCGACGGAGAGGCCATAGCCAGCGGGGCGCGATGCGCCCTGCCCCCATTTTAGACCATTAAATGCAATGCTGATAATACGACTTATCAGCATTGAAACGACCGGAAAGCGCCGGAATGAACGACGCGCAGCCGTTCTCACAGCCGCCAGTGAATTGAGAGGGGTAGATAGTCCGCGCTATCTACCCCTTCATTTTCGGACACGGAGGCGCGCGTCGATCCATCACGTCTGCGAATCCCGCGGAAAGCCGTACCGGGACGCTTCCCCGCGGCCCGGTTACGCCTGGGTCACCCGGTGCACTGCGGCTGATCCGGCCGCCGGGAGTGATTGCGCGAATGCGCGCCGATCGGGTAGGGTGGCGGCATCACAACCACAACGAGGAAGCAGCAATGAACAAGCAGGAACTGGTGGATGCAGTCGCGGCCGTAACAGATGAAAGCAAGGCAGCGACCGGCGAGATGATTGACGCCGTGATCGCCGCGATCACCGGCGCGGTGACGAAGGGCGATACGGTCCAGCTGATCGGCTTCGGGTCGTTTTCGACGGGCGCGCGCGCCGCACGGGTTGGCCGCAATCCGGCGACCGGCGCCGAAATCCAGATCCCCGCAGCGAAGACGGTCAAGTTCACGGCGGGCAAGGCGTTCAAGGACGCCGTCAACGGTAAGTAACAGCTAGCGGTCGCCGCGAAGACCGGCGGGAGCAAGGCAGCAACCGGCGAGGCAATCGATGCGGTGATCGCGGCTATCATCCGCGAAGTGACGAAGGGCGACACCGTGCAGCTTCGCGGTTAGGCTCGTTTTCGACGGGCGCGCGCGCCGCGCGGGTCGGCCGAAATCCGGTGACCGGCGCCGAGATCCGGATCCCGGCTGCGAAGACGGTGAGGTTCACGGCGGGCAAGGCGTTCAAGGACGCCGTGAACGGCGTCTGGGACCGGACGCAAGCCGTCGGCAGAGATCCGCTGCAGGTACTGGCGGCAGCGACGACACGGCGTGATCGGGCAGAGCCTGGACCCCGGCCAGTCGGCCTGGCAGCATCAGTGCGAGATGCCGCGACGTACTGCGGCCCCTGCGTTCTCTGCACATCGATATAGATAGCCGTATGGCAAAGAATCTATCGCGGACCCGGCGCGAAATCTCGTGCCCAACGATCGGTGCGTTACTGCGCTACCGGACGCGAATCGTGCGCGTCATTGCGGAAGCCCGCGGGCAACGCGCGATGATCGAATCGCTTGACACCACAGGCAGGACCTTTGTGAGCACGGTGAAGTGGGTCAGCCTGCGTGAGCTGGGGAATCAGCTTTTCTGAAGCGGGGTCTCTTCGCGGGCCGACCGGTTGGTCATTCCGGGATGCCTGCGCATCAGACACCTCGACGCTCCAGCTTCGATATGGCCGCCGGTGCCCGAAAGTCGCAAGTGCGTGGGCATCCCATCGCACTGGATGCGGAAATTTGCTGCTCGTATACTGCCGCTGACATCGGGATAGGAAAGAGTATGCGGCGCGTGATTGTCCGGCGGTCTCCAGTTCACGGTAAAGGCGTGTTCGCCATGCGTGCACTCGCGGCAGGAGAGCGGGTGCTTGAGTACAAGGGTGAAGTCACCTCGTGGCGCAATGCGGTGCGCCGTCATCAGCGCGAAGGCGTCGAAGGCCATACGTTTCTTTTCGGGCTGTCGGATGGGCGGGTGATCGATGGCAGCCGTGGCGGTAACAGCGCGCGCTGGCTCAATCACGCGTGCGCGCCCAACTGCGAGACCATCGAAGTTCAGGGGCGGATTTTCATCCACACGCTGCGGTCGATCGAGGCTGGCGAAGAACTGTTCATTGAATATCTGCTTGCCACTGACGATCCGCTGGATGAAGACGTCCGGGCGCAGTATGCGTGCCGGTGCGCCGCGGCGGACTGTCGTCACTCGATGCTGGCCGACGCAGCGTAAGGAGGGGGGCGGGAGAGCCTGTTGGCAGCATCACGATCCCGAAAAGCGCCGGGAGTCCGAAGCGGGAGAGTAATGGATTTGCCCGGCTCGGCGTGGATGTGATTTTCCATCTCGATGTGTGCTGAAGCCACCCTCGCCAAAGGGAAATATATCCGACGGTGCTCCTGGCGCCAACGCGAAGAAACAGATGCCGCCGGAGCTCGACGATTGGTGGTGACGTCGAAGCTGTCGCGTGCCACGGAAAGTGAAAACTGCGCCAAGTAAGTGCAAAACTACTGCCACAGATAGTGAAAAAACGGTGGCATACACCCATCGGATGCATCCTTTGATGCCGGTGCGGACGGAGGCGAATCGGGAACGCGGTCCGCGTGAAGGTGCCGGCGTTAGGCCGCGTCGCCCGAAGGCGGTCGCAGTGTCCTTGTCATGCAGATAGCATTCGCGGGACAAATGCTCGCAAACTGACGGCTACGTTTGATTGGTTCTGGCGCCGCAGCTCGATCGGCGTAGAACGCAATAAATCTGTCAATCCAGAACGCTTGTGAAGACTGAGTTCCACGGCACGAGTTGACATTTTTAATGCCAGTCCGAACGAAATAAAGTCGTCAATTCGCATAAGTCCGCATTAAATTTGTCAATTCGCGTCCTAGACTTCGAATTTTCTCCGTAAGCCACTGATCTGATGGACAATATTCTCGATTATCGGCCTATCGCCCTCGACCGTCCTCGCGGCGCCCATCGCCTTGAAGCGTTCAGCCTGAAGGCGGACCGACGACTGACGCTGTACCGCCAGTCCGCGTTTGAGCAGTGGGTAATTCTTGAGGCAGATCCAGCGGTCACCGCGTTCTGTGAGAGACCGGGTTTTATCCAGGCTGAAGGGAAACGCTATCTCGCGGATTTCTGGGCGCGTTACTTTGATCGTCAGGAGTTAGTTATCCTATTCGATTCGATCTCCGAGTCTCCTGCAAAACCAGACACCGTTCTCGATAAAGCAGGGCTGGCGCTCAGGTCAGTTCAGTCATCTGAAATCGCCGCCTCTCGCGTATGGATCGCGAACTGGAAGCGGATGCTCCCTTGCCTCGTTGCCACGCGTGGCCTCATCCCTCCATCGCTCAGTAGCGCGATTGAGCGGTTTGTCGCTCGTCCGCACCGGCTACTTTCGATTGAGCGCGAGTTCACGACTGGGGATCCGGTGCTGGTGCGTTCTGCGGTTTTCGGCTTGCTGCATGCCGGCCGTGTGCAGGCGCCGGAACTACGCACGCACGAATTGTCGCTGCTCACGGAGTTTGTCGCTGTTGGAGAACCGTCGTGAACCGGCGACGCGCTGATTTTCAGACCTTGGACGTTGCGACATGGCCCGGCGTCGCCTATACCGAATTCGGTGAAGAAGAGCGTCGCTCTTTCCAGCTTCGTGTGGATGCCGTCGAGCGTTATGCGCAAGGAGAGTTTATCGAGGATATCGAGCTGGCGACAGGCGTGAACAGAAGACAACTCTATCGTTTGCTTGACAGGGGATTGGCACAGCATCCTGACGGACGCATCTTCGGGTTTCGCGGGCTTTTGAAACACGTGCGGATTTCGGAGTATGTCAGGACAAGTCCCGTAAAGGTTCACGGTGAGCGCGGCAGCCGTGGTGCCGCAGGTGCCTTGTCGCTGCTATTTGAGCGATATCCGGCGCTGGCAGCGTGGCTGCTCTTACAGGTGAAACAACGCCGGGTACTGCTACAACAGGTCGGCACGGAAGGCCGTCTTCGCACGCGCTTGCGAGGCCTGCGGTCGATGCATGACGAGTTTCTGCGGCAATGTCGAGCTGTTGGACTTACGGCGGCGGACTATCCCTTCAACACGGCGGGTCACGCGATCCGCTCGCTATCCCAGCGACTGAAAGCGGAGATGCTGCGCAGTTTCGGGGCCGCTGCGCGTTCGGCGGGTGCTTCGCATCTGAAAGGTCTGCCCCGGCACGACGAGAATGCAACGCCGGCTGCGACGCGGCCGTATCAGGTTGTCGAGTTTGACGGGCACCGGCTCGACGTCCGTCTGAAGGTACTTGTGCGCGATCCGCTGGGCTTCGAACACGAATTCGAGATTGAACGGGTATGGTTGCTGGTGATCATCGACGTTTGCACGCGGATGGTGTTGGGCCACCACATCGTCCTTGCGCGCGAATACAGTCGCTACGACGTGATCAAGACTGTAGAGAAGGCGCTTGAGCCTCATCCGCAGCGGTCATTTTCGATACCCGGACTTGACTATAGTCCGCATGAAGGCTTTGCGTCACATCGTTTGCCCGAGCTGGCGTGGACGACGTGGGAGTGGATCAGGCTCGACAACGCGAAGGCGAATCTGGCGCATGAGACGCTCACAGCGCTTTGTGAGTTTGTTGGCTGCTGTGTGGATGCTGGGCCGAAGTACAGCCCGGACGAGCGTCCATACATCGAGCGATTCTTCGGAACAGTGGCCAGCCGGCTTTCTTCGCGGTTGCCTGGGTATACGGGTTCCCATCCGCGCGACCTCCGGCGTGAACTGGCCGATCCGAAGGGCAACCTGCGCCTTTACGTGTCGCTCGATGAGCTGGAGGAGCTGATTGAATATTCGATCGCAAGCTACCACGGTACCCCGCATGCCGGCCTGAACAATGTCACGCCCCTCGAGGCGATGGAGTATTTCATTCGTGGCAAACAGGTAATGGTGACATGGCTCGCTGGACACCATCGTCGCACGCTGTGCCTGATGCAGTCCGCGCGCCACTGCAGTGTCCGTGCGTATCTGCCGCAAGGCGTGCGCCCGCATATCAACCTGTATGGGGTTCGTTATACGAACGACGCCCTGGCTGCCAGCACCCAGTTGATAGGCAGGAAACTGCTGGTGTACCTGAACGCGGACGATCTGCGTAGCGTGCGGGCGTTCCTGCCAGACGGCACCGAGTTGGGTGTCCTGAATGCGCAAGGTGCTTGGGGCGTGATGCCACATAACCTGAAGCTGCGGCAGGAAATCCTCAAGTTGCGCGGCAGACGGCGACCCCGTGGCGAAATTGACTCGAATCCTATTGAAGCGTATGTCCAGGCCAAACTCGCGCAGGCGAAGAAGAGCCGGCGGGCGGCGAATGACCTGGCGCAGACCGTCCGGGTACTGGCAGGTGCGCCGACCGTTCGCACGCCAGCCGGGCCAGTTCGCTCCGCGGCGCCGCCTGCGCCACCCGCTGTTGCGTCCGTTATTCAAGCGCCCACGGACGTGACCCTGGTAACGCCCCCTCGCAAAGGGGTTCGCGTGCGCAAGCTTTCGATCGGCTCAGGCCAGGTGTTCTAAGCCATCACCAAAAACTGGAGGTACATCGTGTCAGTTGACCTTCCGAGACCGATCGATCCATCGCTGCATCCGCTTGCTACCGGCAACTACCGCATTGCGACTCCGGCGATCCAGGCTTTCTACGAACTCGTGGTCCGGTGTCTGCACTACAGGATCATGGGTGCGCTGATCTACGGGCCATCCCGCATCGGCAAGACGCGGGCGATTGAGTACGTGAGACTACTGCTGGCGCGCAACTATCCGAAGATGACCAGCTACCATGCGCAGTGCGAGCATAAGCCCAGGCATGCCGAAGGCCCATTCTTTGCAAACCTGCTCGAGGCCGTTGGGGATCCCGATCCGAACGCCGGTTCGAACCCGTCGAAGCGGATGCGACTCTCGCTAAGAATACGCGAGGCGGCCGCCCGCGCGGGCAGCGGAACCGTACTGCTTTTTTGCGACGAGGCGCAACGCTACAACGAGAACGAATATGAGTGGCTGCGTGATGTCCACGACGCACTGGACCGTCAGCAGATCAAGCTGTTCACGTTTCTGGTTGGCCAGCAGGAGCTTCTTGCGCAGAAGACCGGCCTGCAGATCGCCGGAAAGACGCAGATCGTCGCGCGGCTGATGGTCGACGAGCTGTCTTTCTACGGTATACGCGACGCGGAGGAGGTGGCTACCTGTCTTGACGGCTATGACAGGACGGCTTACCCGGAGGGCAGCGACTGGAGCTTCACCCGCTTTTACGTCCCTCGCGCATTCGAGACTGGATATCGTCTTGTCAGCGACGCAGGCGTTCTGTGGCACGCGTTTGAGACTGCACACCATCGGGCGAATCTGCCCGGAAAACTCGAGATACCCATGGAGTCGTTCGCCAGGGCTGTCGAGATCGTGCTCAAGGAGAGTGAGCTGAAGGACGGCCTTCAATACACGCCAGATGCTGCGCTATGGGCGCATGCGGTCCATCACTGCGGCTACGTCCAGTCCCGTCATGCAACCGGCCGCGTTCTCGTCGCCGCAGCGTAGCGCAGCATTGCTGCGGGCGCCGCGTTTTCCGATCCTCACACTTGACGAGCGCAAGCTAACGCCTGCGCTGGGCTACATCTTCAGTAAGGAATGGCTCGATCCCTGCGAGTCGCTCGTCTCGATATTGTGGAAATTCGAGAAGGCCAATGCGCTGCCTGGCCATGTTGTCGCGCGACTGATGGGGCCGGACGTCGATCCCTACGAGGGCATTGTGCCGGAGCTGGGCCGAGTCGATATCGCGCGATTGCGCGAAAGCCTTCCTGTGCCTGTCAGAACGCTGCGCGCAGCACTGCTGCAGTCGTCCGGGCGGCGCCGCTATAACCCAGCGTTCCGCTTCTGCCGCCGCTGCGTGGCGATCGGTTACCACAGCGTGCTCCATCAGATGGAGAGCATCGGTGTCTGTCCCGCCCATCGTCGGCCATTGGAGACAGCATGTCGGAGCTGCGGCTACGAGGCGCCGTATCGGGTGAGCGTACAACTCCTGGAAGCAGCGTACCGCTGCACGTGTTGTCGTGCGAGTTATGGTGGACGGGGCTGGACCCCGAACAGGGCGCACCCGATGAAAACGGATCACCGCAAGGCATTCACGCGCCGGTATTTC
This sequence comes from Paraburkholderia sp. BCC1876, assembly GCF_902833695.1. Taxonomy (NCBI): domain Bacteria; kingdom Pseudomonadati; phylum Pseudomonadota; class Betaproteobacteria; order Burkholderiales; family Burkholderiaceae; genus Paraburkholderia; species Paraburkholderia sp. BCC1876. The sequence continues at coordinate 124,197 of NZ_CADFGI010000008.1, forward strand.
GAGCAATGTCTGGGCCGCCCTTAACGTAGATTGGCGTCTTCATCGACGTCGAAAAGGCCGTCTATTCAGATAATCCTTCTTATCGTACTAGTCGGATTTTCGACCTAAACTGTAATCCATGAAAACGCGTCTCACCCCGGCCGCCGCTTCCGCCCCCATCTCACAATTCGGCGCATTTCCCGATGCAGATCGGCTCGCGGCGCTGCGTGGTTGGTATGCGGGACTTTCCCCGCGGGCTGCAGTGGACCGTTACCTGCCAAATGCGCGGGCAATCGGGGCGTCCGCCCGCGGTCTTATCGGCAGCATCCGGCGGCAGATAATCGAATTCGCCCAGCAGCGCCAGCGTGCCGATCTGGTTGCACTCCTCGAGCACCCTGTAAACGACCGGGTGGCTCAAGCTAGGGCGGTTGCGCACGCGATCGAGCTCTTGCGCGTTCTCCCTGTTCCGGAGCCGCAGATCACCGACGACGTCGGCCTATGGTTGACGCCACGTGCGGCGCGAGCGCTGCGTTACCACGGCATCGCGACGCTCGCGGACCTGACCGTGCGCGTGCCGCGCCGGCGCGGCTGGTGGCGCGCGATCGCCGGTCTTGGACAAACTGGCGCCCAACAGATCGAGTCTTTTTTTGCAGGCCATCCGCAGTTGACGGCGCGGGCTCGTGCGTTGATTGCCGTAGCCACGCCGGGTGTTGTTGTGCCGTGGGAGCGCTTGCGGCTGCCCCACCAGGTCGACGGCTCGGCCGGCACGTTCCGCGCTCCGCACCAGGCCTGCACACTCGACGCGAACAACGACTACGACGCCGTGCATGCGTGGCTTGCCCTGCACGAGACACCGACCACTCACCGCGCCTATCGCAAGGAGGCTGAAAGGCTGATCCTGTGGGCTGTCGTCGAGCGCGGTCGCGCCTTGTCGTCGCTGACGACCGAAGACGCGATCGCATACCGGGCGTTTCTGCGCCGGCCGACGCCGCGCGAGCGCTGGGTCGGGCCACCGCGGCCGCGCACCGCGCCTGATTGGCGGCCGTTTGCCACCAATCTCTCAGCACGCTCGACCGCCTACGCACTGTCGGTGCTGGGGGCGCTTTTCCGCTGGCTCATCGAGCAGCGCTATGTGCTCGCAAACCCCTTTGCCGGCGTCAAAGTACGCGGCAGGACGCGCTTGACGCCACTCGACACGGCACGCGGCTTCACCGAAGGTGAATGGGTGCTGATACGCGTGATCGCCGAGGGGCTCGAGTGGTCGTACGGCTGGTCGGAGCCGGCAGCGCAGCGGCTGCGCTTCCTGCTCGACTTTGCCTACGCGACCGGGCTGCGCGCGGGTGAGCTTGTCGGTGCCACACTCGGCGACGTCCGCGTTAGCGAGCATGGCGATCACTGGCTGCATCTGGTCGGGAAGGGTAGTCGCCCCGGCAAGGTCGCGCTGCCGCCGCTGGCACGCACGGCGCTCGACCGGTATCTCATACAGCGTCGGATAACTGTCACGCCGACGCGCTGGGAGCCCAAGACGGCGCTTATTGCTAGCCTCGGCGATGACAGCAGAACGGGCATTACTGGTACCCGCCTGTGGCACGTAATGCGGCGGTTCTTCCGGCTGGCCGCTGATGTGATCGGCACTGACCATCCTGTTGTCGTAGAAAAATTGCGGCGAGCCAGCCCGCATTGGACTCGCCACACCCACGCAACACATGCTCTCGCCCGCGGCGCCGAGTTGACTACAGTGCGCGATAACCTGCGCCATGCATCAATCGCGACGACCTCGATTTACCTGCAGAGCGACGAGGTCAAGCGTGCCCGCCAGATGAGTCAGGCGTTTGAAGCACGATAGCGAGCTTACCCGCATCGACCCAATGTCCCAGTTCGACCCACAACTGCCGTTCTGAGTTTCCACACCGCCACGACCGCTTCCGGAGTGCAGCGGACGCTCGCCTCGCTGGTTTGCTCGGTGAGTTATCGGCCATTGCCGCCATTGAGGCGGCCTGTGTTCTTCGTCAGCAATGTGGCGGATTGCTCACTGCTGCGGCGTCGAGCAGCCCGACCGGTGCTTGATGCATTGACAAACTCGTCGACTCGAATCCCCCGTTTCAATGACTTCGTAATGCGCCGCAAAGCGGCACCACAGCTGCAATTCTTTTCTTTGCTCCCCGTCCAGCTCTTTCATGAAACTGAATTTGCACTGAGGCGCGCTCACGCCATTTCTATAGTGCTTTCAAAGCGGGTAACAGCCGGTCGAACTCGCGCTTCACTACGCCGTAGCATTCGCACACTCGTGTTTCAAGTCCCGGTCTGTCCAGTACCTCGATGTGCCCGTGGCTGTAGCGAATCAGGCCTGCATCCTGCAATTTCAACGCGGCCTCAGTGACACCGGATCGGCGCACGCCCAGCATATTGGCGATCAGTTCCTGCGTCATCTTCAGTTCGTTCGAAGAGAGACGGTCGATACTGAGCAGCAGCCACCTGCACAACTGCTGGTCGATTGAATGATGTCGGTTACACACAGCAGTCTGCGCCATCTGGGTGATCAGCGCCTGCGTATAGCGGAGCAAAAGGCGCTGGACAGGACCGGCACGATGAAATTCGGCCTTCAGGATTTGAGCGTCCAGGCGGTACGCATTGCCCGCGCTTTGCACGACCGCCCGGCTGGGCGTGGTCTCGCCCCCCATGAAAAGCGCGATGCCGATGAGCCCTTCGTTGCCGACGATCGCGATTTCGGCGGACGCACCGTCCTCCATCACATACAGCAGCGACACGATGCAGGTGGTCGGAAAATAGACGTAGTTGAGGCGATCGCCGGATTCGTAGACGACTTTGCCAAGCGGCATATCCACGGCCTCCAGATGGGGACGCACTCGCCCCCACTCCAGGTCTGGCAACACCGCCAGCAGATGATTTTCGTGTTGACGATGATCTTGAGACATTGCGCACTCTCCGCAGTTCGCCGGGAACCACGCCACTTTCGCCGACGATTCCCTGACGGGTAAGTATGGATAGGAGGAAGAATGCTCCGACACGTTTGCGGACCCTACCGCAGCACGTCACCATGGGGCAATCGTAGCGCAAATCAAAATCTGGCCGGTACACAGCAGATTATAAGTCACGCCGAAATTACGGCGCCGATCCGCGCCCTGGCATGACTATGCTCTGCGGCACACCTGTCCATGCGCATTGCACGAACACAGACAATCAAATTGGCGAGAACGACCAAGTTGCGCAAAACACCGTGACGTTCAATCAAGTCTGATGATTGCGGCAAGCGTCGGAGAACCGGAGGCTGCCTGCTATCAAAAAGAGGCCGTGAAGATCAAGGCGGATTGTGCGTTTGAACATAGACAGGGCTTTGTACGTTGTCGTACCGCTTTCTTTCTCAGTGGGCGTATCGTGTCTCATATCGCCGACCAGCGGGGAGAAAGTTATGCCCGGACGAGTTTTTTACGGCAAGCACGGATATTGACCGGATGTCGGCGCCGACAGACGAGTCGTAGCGGATTAAGAGCAATGCTGCTGGTTGTCCACGAACCGCAAGCTTTCCGGCAGCGACGACGGCCAGTGCGGCTGTTGTTTAATCAAACGGGCGACGCTATGGAAGACAGAATCATCTCAAGCAAGACACACGACGCTTACATGACCGTCAGAAACCATATTGCCGATGGTTGGATAGCGAGCGTGTGTGTCGTTCCGAAAGGCGCAGCAAAGAACAATGAACTCATCGTCAAACTCGACACTTTCTTTGAATGTGAAGATGTTGCATGGAAATCGGCTGAGACGCTTGCACGTGCCGAGCTCAACAATCTGAAATAGCGCGGGGCCGCACGTCCAGATCTTACTGTGAGCTGTCGCAATAGTTCGCCTACTTCCCATCGTTTCAAGGATCAATCGCATGACTCCCTATGACGTCGTAATCGCGGTCTTCGATGACCACCACAAAGCCGATGCTGCCGTGCGCAAGCTGATAGACAGCGGCTTCGATATGAAAAATTTCAGTGTGGTCGGCAAGGGCTATCACACCGAGGAAAAGATCGTCGGTCTCTACACGATCGGCGATCGTATGAAGATGTGGGGCAAATACGGCGCGTTCTGGGGCGGCCTGTGGGGTCTGCTGATGGGCGGCGTGTTTCTGACGATTCCGGTGCTTGGCCCGATCGTGGTGCTGGGCCATCTCGCTGTTGTCATCGTGTCGGCGGTCGAAGGGGCTGTTGTTGTCGGCACCCTCAGCGCTTTAGGCGCAACATTCGTCAATGCGGGACTGCCGAAAGAAAGCGTGGTCCACTACGAGGCCGCCATCAAAGCCGATGGATTCATCGTGATGGCCCACGGCACGCCGGATGAGATGGCGCGCGCAAAAGCCGTTCTCGTGACCCATCAACCGACCCGTCTCGATTCGCACGAAGGCGTCACACCCACCGAGCCTGCCACACCCGAAACTGCCTGAGGGGCCGGTACGGCCTCGCCAGCCATCAGGAGCACCCCTTTTATGGATACCCTCACCCGCGAACCGGTCAAGCAGCCGACGCGCCCAAAGCTTTTGCAGGTGATGGGCCCGGGGCTCATCACCGGCGCTTCAGACGACGATCCGAGCGGTATCGCGACGTATTCACAGGTCGGCGCTCAATTCGGCTATGGCCTTGCGTGGACACTCCTGTTCAGCTATCCGTTGATGGCCGCGATCCAGGAAATCAGCGCACGCATCGGGCGGGTGACTGGCAGCGGCATCGCAGGCAATCTGCGTGAGCACTATCCGCAATGGCTTTCGACCAGCGTAGTCGCATTGCTGCTCGTCGCGAACATCATCAACCTGGGTGCGGACCTTGGCGCGATGGGTGCGGCGCTCAAACTGCTGATCTCGGGTCCCGCACTACTTTATGTGTGCGGATTCGGGCTGCTGTCGGTGGTGCTGGAAGTGTTCACGCGCTATGCACGCTATGTCTCGGTTCTCAAATGGCTGTGCCTGTCGCTGTTCAGCTATGTGGTCTGCGCCTTTGTCGTCAAAGTTCCATGGAATCAGGTGGGCTGGGCTGTCTTGCTGCCGCCGTTATCCATCAAGCCGGATTACCTCGTCGCCATCGTCGCGGTCATGGGTACGACAATCAGCCCCTATCTGTTTTTCTGGCAGGCCGAGCAGGAAGTCGAAGACGAAAAGGAACGACCCGGCGCGCATCCGTTGACCCACGCGCCATGGGAAGCGCCCACGGAGTTCGCGCGGATTCGCATCGACACCTACCTCGGCATGGCGCTCTCAAATGTGATTGCGTTCTTCATTGTCGTGACGACGGCGACGACTTTGCATGCGCACGGGGTCACCGATATTCAGACTTCGGCTCAGGCAGCGGAAGCGCTGCGTGCCATCGCAGGACCATTCACGTTCGTTGTGTTCGCGGCCGGCATTGTCGGCACCGGTTTGCTAACACTGCCTGTGCTGGCCGGATCAGGTGCCTATGCGGTGGGCGAATTGTTCGCATGGCGAGTGGGCCTTGCGCGTCTGCCGTCGCAGGCGAAGGCATTCTACGGCGTGATCGCCGTGGCGACGGCAATCGGTGCCGGCCTGAACTTCACATCAATCGATCCGGTGAAGGCGCTCTACTGGAGTGCAGTCCTCAATGGTATCGTCGCGGTGCCCGTGATGATCGTCATGATGCATCTCTCGATGCGTACCCGCATCATGTCCGGCTTTACGCTGCCGCCCGTGCTACGTACCCTCGGCTGGGTAGCGACCGGCGTAATGGCCGCAACCGTCGTGGCGATGGCTGCCACCTGGATTGGGTGAGGAACCGCCGTATCGCCTCAGATACTGCGCGCTCGCAAGGCTGCGATTTCGTCAAGCAGATCGAGTGCGAGCGCGATGCCCGCCGCGTTGATCTCGAGATCCTGCGCGAGACGGCGAGCCTTGCGGGCGCGGCGCAATGACACTCCGTCGAAGTGCGGGCCATCGTCCTCGCTGACTGATTTCGGCTCAATCGCTCCATGCTCAATCCATTCAACGAGTTGAACTTCAGAAGCGCCCGACACCCGGCACAATTCGAGTAGCGTGAACTCCACCTGCTCCTCGACGATCAGGCATTCGAGCCAGCCAGTGCGCGGTTCGTTCATGATGTATCACCAGAAAAATGCGCACGCGGGTCGAAGTCGCACGCCTGTCGTAAAGTCTCGTAAGCCGCGCGTGCCTGCTCGCTGTCAGCCGGCGGCAAAACAATGTTCAACTGCGCATAGAGGTCGCCCGGTGTCCCCGCCGCACCGCTCGCTGGAATTCCCTTGCCTTTCAAGCGCAAGCGTCGGCCTCCGCGGGAATCTTCGGGTACAGCTATTTCAACGGCGCCGTCGGGCGTCGGCACGGTAATGCGCACGCCAAGCGCTGCTTCCCAAGGGGCGACAGGCACGACGATCGTCACGTCGCGGCCGTCGACGCTGAAAAGTTTATGCTGGCGCAACGTGATTTCCAGGTACAGATCTCCAGCGCGCCCTTCTCCGAAGCCCGTCCCCCCTTGGCCGGCAAGCCGCAAGTGCTGCCCAGTGTGCACGCCCTTCGGAACGGAGACATCGAGCGTGCGCGACTTCAGCATGGCACGGCCGCTCGCATCGAGCACCGGCGTCTCCAGCGAAATCGTGCGCTGCGCTCCGCGATAGCTATCCTCCAGATCGATCACCACTTTGGCGTGATGATCCTCACCGGGAACCGAGAAGCCGACGCCGGCATAAGCATCTTCCAGTTCCTGATCTGTCGCGCGTCCATGACCGGCACCGGCAGTGTGCCGTGCCTGGCTGGTCGACGCACGATCACCACCGGCTTCCCGGCCACGAAATAGGGCGTCGAAAAATTCCCTGAAGCGCGCATCCTCGGTGCCGGGGTTGTCCGCGCCGCTGAATTCGAAGCCTTCGTCCCACTGGGCCGGCGGCTTGAAGTCCTGACCATTGCGCCACTGGTCGCCCAGCCGGTCGTAGGCCGCGCGCTTCTCTGTGTCTTTGAGCACGCCGTACGCCTCGCCGGATCAACACGCGTTGCACGATGGTCTCCTCGCGTCCTGCTGGCAACTCGTACGAGGCGATCTGCCAGCCGCGCATGCGTACCTGGTCGGACAGATCGAATAGCGTGAAGCCCGCCGTTTCTGGATGCTTCAGTTTGTAGCAGACAGCCGGCAACGCGCCGCGTCCGTCGTAAATCATCTCTAGTGCGTCGATCTTCGCCAGCCCGTCGGCCAGCGCTTGCGCGGTGTCGGCACACTCCTGCTGGATACGTCGATAGCCTTCACGGCCCAGGCGCAGCAGCATGTAGTACTGCGCGATGATCTGTCCGGCCGGCCGGGAGAAATTCAGTGCGAACGTCGGCATGTCGCCACCCAGATAGTCGACGCGGAAGATCAGTTCGCCGGGCAGGTCCTGTGTGCTGCGCCAGACTACCCAACCGACCCCGAGCGGCGCGAGCCCGTATTTATGACCCGACGCATTGATCGATTTGACGCGCGGCACGCTGAAGTCCCATTCGAGGTCAGGCTGAATGAACGGTGCGACGAAGCCGCCGCTGGCGGCATCGACGTGAATCGGGATATCGAGGCCGACGTTGGCTTGCAAGGCGTCTAGCGCGCCCGCCAGCGCCTTCACCGGTTCATAGACGCAGGTGAACGTGATACCGAGTGTGGCCACGACGCCGATTGTGTTCTCGTCGCAATACTGGGCTAGATCTTCCGGCCGTAGTCCGGTCGCGTCGCCGCTGAGCGGCACCTGCCGCATCTCAACGTCGAAGTACCTCGCGAATTTCGCCCAGCACACCTGCACCGGTCCGCAGACGAAGTTCGGCTTGTCAGTCGGCTTGCCTTGCGCTTGCCTGCGCTTTTTCCACTGCCACTTCAGCGCGAGACCACCGAGCATGCAGGCCTCGCTCGAACCCGTCGTCGAACAACCAGTGGCCTTCCACGACTTCGTGGCATGCCACAGATCGGCGAGCATATGCACGCACCGCATCTCTATCTCGGCGGTTTGCGGATATTCGTCCTTGTCGATCATGTTCTTATCGATCGACAGATCCATCAGGCGCCGAACTTCGTCGTCGGCGTAAGTGGTGCAAAACGTCGCGACGTTCTGCCGTGAGTTGCCGTCCATGAATAATTCGTCGCGCACCAGATCGAATACGGCGCGGCGGTCGGACGATGTCTTCGGAATCCGGTACTTCGGGAGCGAAGAGCCGGAGATCGTCGCGGCGTATTCATCAGCGACGGCGTCGGGCGTGGATGGCGGAGACTTGAGAAAGGTCATGACGTGACACTCCAGACATGAAATGAGCGCGACAGGTACATAACCGAGTACCTGAGCAAATGGATTGGCGATATTCGGCAGACGGAGGAGCTTCCCTATTCACGGTGCGCGCAGGACCGGTCGAAGTCGGTACGGTGCCGTACCGCACTGCGGCATTCCAGGCGATCTGTTCGTTGCATTACGCCGTCATTGAGCGCAAGGTAGTGCTATTCACTGTGCTATTTCCGATTGTCTGTTACGCCGTCGATATCTGGGCGGAGCCCAGCGGAATAAACCGTTCGTCAAGGAGCCCGTCATCATGATCATCCCCACTGCGACATACAACGGACACGAGTTACGTGCCTACGCGAGCCAGCAGTTCCCGCCTTTCGACGACCCGTATGCCAAGGGCGCGCGGCGCTTTTCCTCGGTGGTGCGAATCGACACGATCCCGTCGAGCGAAGCGGATGCGCGACGCTATTCGACGGTCTTCGACGCAGCGAGCCCCACCACTTTCAAAGATGCGATCGACCTTGCCATGCAGTTCGGCAAGGACATCGTGGACGGCAAGATTCAGGCTGCGGCGCTTTGAGCGCACACAATGCAATTTCGCGACGGCCGCCGCCGTCCGAATGAATTCTTCGAGGACAACATGTATAAACGCATTCTGGTAGCGATCGACGGCAGCGAGACGTCTGAACATGCGTTCGACAGTGCGCTGCAACTCGCGCACGACAATGACGCGCAGTTGCAGCCGCTCTATGTCGTCGACAACCCATTGATGGCATACGACGCGTCTGGCTACGATCCGACGATCCTGCGCGATGCCTTTGTTGAGGAAGGCCAGCGACTGCTGGCGGATGCACTGGCGCGGATGAAGCATGAAAACGTGGCAGGCGTGCCGCGGATCGTCGACGTCACACCGATCGGCGAGGACATCTCCGAGCGAATCCGCATTTCGGCCAACGAGTTCAACGCGGACCTGCTGGTGCTTGGCACACATGGGCGGCGAGGTTTCAAGCGTCTGTTTCTAGGCAGCGTGGCCGAACGCGTCGTGCGCAGCGCAAGCCTCCCCGTGTTGCTGGTGCCGAGCCGGCAAGCGCAAACCAGTGTCGTGGACGCCGCCAGACACGGTCATGCCGATGTCGCCGCGGCAGTGTACGAACTGCCCCGCTAACCGCGCCCCATGCATCGCTGCAGGCTAGGCCGCGATGATCACCTTGAGCGCGCGCGTGTCGGCCGCGCGCGCAAAGGTATCGTACGCATCGAGGATCTGCCCGAATGTAAAGCGATGGGTAATCAGAAGCCTGGGATCAAGCTTGCGGGAGCGCAACGTTTCCAGCAGCATTGGCGTGCTTACGGTATCGACCAGTCGCGTGGTGATTGTGATATTCCGGTCCCAAAGGTGTTCCAGATGCAGATCCACCTTCACGCCATGCACGCCGACATTAGCAAGCGTTCCGCCCGGCGCGATGATCGCCTCGCACAACTCAAAAGTTGCAGGTATGCCGACCGCTTCGATGGCGGTATCAACGCCACGTCCAGAGGTGAATTTCATGATCGCCTTCGCCGCATTGCCATCCGCGCTGTTGATCACCGCGGTCGCACCGAAACGCTTCGCGGTCTCTAACCGGTTGTCGTCCAGATCGACCATGATGATTTCGGCGGGAGAATAGAAGCGCGCCGTGAGCAATGCCGCGAGCCCGATCGGCCCGCTTCCGACAATGGCCACAGTACTGCCAGGTTGCACTTTCCCATTGAGCACACCGCACTCGAAGCCCGTTGGCAGAATATCGCTCAGCATGGCCAGCGCCTCTTCGTCGGCATCGTCGGGAATCCGGTAAAGACTGGTATCGGCGTGCGGAATCCGCACGAACTCGGCCTGCGTACCGTCGATCTTGTTGCCAAGAATCCAGCCGCCGCTCAGGCAATGGGAATACATCTGCTTGCGGCAGTACTCGCACTTCCCACACGCGCTGATGCAAGAGATAAGGACGCGTTCCCCCGGCTTGAACGCAGTAACACCTGAACCGACCTGAACGATCACGCCGGTGCCTTCATGGCCCAGCACGCGCCCAGGCTGGCAAGTCGCGACGTCGCCTTTGAGAATATGCAGGTCTGTGCCGCAAATCGTGGTCTTTGTGATCTTGACGATGGCGTCGGTGGGCGCCTCGATCTCCGGCTTGGGCCGTTCTTCGACGGCCTTCTTGCCAGGACCAAGATAAACGAGTGCTTTCATTGTCGATAGCTCCAGTTGATTTAGATCGGTGTCTGCACAGCGATACATGTTTTTTTGGGTAGTTGAACTGACGCACGGCTTTCATCACCTGAAAACGGTCTGCAGCGTCGTTGGGATGCTGAGTTCGCCTGGTGGAAGCGGCGCTCGCCGGGAAACGCTGTGCCGCTAGCCGGCGTTAATCGTGTTCGACGTCGTCAACGCGACCCACGACATGCCTGCTCTCAAGCCATCCAGCACAGCCTCCTGCGGCGTACTGAAGGTTCGGTCGTGCGTGAATTCACGCACGACAACCCCGGCTGGCGCGGCAATGCTCATGCCGATCAAACAGCCGAATTCAGCGCCGCTTTCGCGCGCGCTAGCCGTGACCGTCCAGCCGGCGCCGTCCACTTTTCCCGACAAGTTCATAACGTTTGGCCTCCCGCATAGGCAACACGGTTAGTGTCCGACACCAGCAATTCAAGAACGGATGGCCAGAATTTCTCAAGCACCATTTGCCATCGGCGCACCTGCGGTACGCTTCGGTGCTGCTCAGACCGTCATTGATTGCTACATCCGGCTGGCTTGCCGCTTTAATGATCGGCCCAGGTGCTACTACATCCGTCACGCTCACGCCCACTTTCACGGCTCGAAACAATCCGCTGTCGGCGCCGCTTGCGACGATCAGAGCGCCACAGCATGCCGGCTAAGTATCCGTGGATCGCCGACCGGGAGAACGACCCGTCCATGCACTTCGTTGATTACATCGGCTGCGGACAGATAGAACGCGAGCGCTGCGGTGACGAGCCCCATATAGCCGCCTGCCATCCGCACCAGACCTGAACCCGTCCACTCTCCTCCAGCCAGCAACCCCAAGGTGATCCATAGCGCCAGAAAAATGAACTGCAGCGCGCGAGGCGAGCGAAAGGTGGCCAGCCACATGTAGAACGTGAAGACACCCCAAAGGAACAGATACCAGCCGACGAACGCCGGAGGCACCTTGTCGTGTAAAAAGAGCACGAACAGTGCAAATGACCACCAGAACGCGCCATAACTGAGAAAGGCTGTCGCGCCGAAGGTATTACCGCGCGGCAATTCCATCACCCCGGCAATGGCCTGCGCAGTTCCACCATAAGCGAGTGCACAAGCGAGTACGAGACCCATCGACTCGCCTGAAAACCAGCCGGCGTTGATCATGCTCAGCAGCCACGTCGTCAATGCAAAGCCGGCGAGACCCAGTGGCGCGGGGTTCGCAAATGTAATTCGGATCGGTGCGCTGGCCATGGCCTGCCCCTGAAAATAAAAAACGTTCTGGCAATCTCGCGGCCTACGCGATCCATCACCCGAGCTGATCGAGAATCGCCGGATTTTCCAGCGTGGATACGTCCTGCGTGATTTCTTCTCCAGCCGCCAGCGAGCGCAGCAAGCGACGCATGATCTTGCCCGAACGCGTTTTCGGCAAATTCTCGCCGAAGCGGATTTCTTTCGGCTTCGCGATCGGCCCAATCTCCTTGCCGACCCAATTGCGCAATTCGGCCGCGATCCTGGTCGCCTGATCGCCAGTTGGCCGCTCGCCCTTCAACACCACGAACGCGATGACAACTTCGCCAGTCGTCTCGTCTGCACGGCCGACGACCGCGGCTTCCGCCACCAGTGGGTGCGCGACGAGTGCCGACTCGATCTCCATCGTGCCGAGCCGGTGGCCCGATACGTTGAGCACATCGTCGATACGCCCAGTAATCGTGAAGTAGCCGGTGTCCTCGTCACGCACCGCGCCGTCGCCAGCGAGATACAACTTGCCGCCGAGTTCTTCTGGAAAGTAACTCTTCCTGTAGCGTTCCGGATCGTCCCAGACGCCGCGCAGCATCGACGGCCACGGCCGTTTGATGACGAGAATGCCGCCCTGTCCGTTCGGCACGTCCTGCCCGGTTTCGTCGACGACCGCGGCCATGATGCCCGGTAGCGGCAGCGTGCACGAGCCCGGTACCAATGGCGTCGCGCCAGGCATTGGTGCAATCATGTGACCACCCGTTTCCGTTTGCCACCAGGTGTCAATAACAGGGCAATGGCTATGGCCGACGTGTTCGTAGAACCACGTCCATGCGGCGGGGTTAATCGGTTCGCCGACTGTGCCGAGCAGACGCAAACTCGACAGGTCGTAACGGTTCGGATGAACTTTGGGATCGGACGCGGCCAGCTTGATAAGCGAACGGATCGCGGTCGGCGCGGTGTAGAACACCGTCACCCGGTGCTTCGCGATCATCTCCCAGAAACGGCCTGCATTCGGGTACGTCGGCACGCCTTCGAACACGACCTGGGTCGCACCGATCGCCGTCGGACCGTAGGCAATATAGCTGTGGCCGGTAATCCAGCCGATGTCGGCGGTACACCAGAAAACGTCGCTACGCTTTGCGTCGAAAGTCCACTTCATGGTCTGCGCGGCCCACATCAGGAAGCCGCCCGTGCTGTGCTGCACGCCCTTCGGCACCCCCGTAGAACCAGACGTATAGAGAATGAAGAGCGGATGTTCCGCAGCCACCCATTCCGGTTCACACGTGGGTGCTTCGGCTTGCGTGAGCTCGTGCATCCACAGGTCGCGTCCCTCGTGCCACGCAACCTTGCCGCCCGTGCGTCGATAGACGATGACGCTTTTCACCGCCTCGCAGCCGCCGATCGCAAGGGCCTCGTCTGCGATACTCTTCAATGGGAGCGCTTTGCCGCCTCGCATCTGTTCATCACAGGTAATCAGCGCGATTGCGCCCACATTGACAATCCGCTCATTAAGCGACTTCGACGAGAAGCCGCCGAACACGACGGTGTGCGTCGCGCCAATGCGAGCGCATGCCTGCATCGCCACGATGCCTTCAATCGACATCGGCATATAGATCGCGACGCGGTCGCCCTTCTTCACACCACGGGTCCGCAAGGCATTGGCAAAGCGACTGACTTGTTCGAGCAATTGCCGGTAGGTCACGTGCGTGACGGTGCCGTCGTCCGCTTCGAAGATCACCGCGACATGGTCGCCGTTACCGGCTTCGACGTGGCGATCGAGGCAGTTGTAGGACGCATTGAGGGTACCGTCGTTAAACCATTCATAGAACGGTGCGCGCGATTCATCCAGAACCGTCGAGAACGGCTTTTTCCAATCGAGCGTCTCGCGCGCCCGGCGCGCCCAGAATCCCGCGTAATCGCGTTCAGCCTCGGCGACCAACGCGCGGTAGGCATCCATGCCGGAAATGGCGGCGTAAGCTTCTACACTGGCGTGCGGAAGGAAGGCCTGCGGCTCCTCCAGAATCGAATCGGTGGTTGACATTGTGTCTCCCTTGCACGCTTTCATGCGCGCTTGACAGGTGCTTCCCGTTTACTGACGGAGCCCCTGCTGCGCCGTGCGTGACGATGCGATCCGCGAAATCGGTCCAGTGACAAAAGATAAAGGGCTTGCATTAACGATGCTCGCGCGACGGCGGGAAGTCGGTACGGTGGCGTACCGGCGGGAAACCGCGATGGGTATACAGTCAGCAGGCGGGTCGCGCTCAGCGCCCCCCTTCTTCTGGAACCGTCATGCAATCGCAACTCAGAGTTGCACCACGTACGACTGGCAAAGTGAGCGAGTATGCTCTGTCGCGCGAGGCTCAAGCACTCGTGCTAAAACAGGCGGATAGTGCACGGGCGGAATCACGACGTGCCAATGACGCGCGCATTGATCCCCATGCAAGCAAGTGGCGCTATTCAGCGACATTAGTGAAGGATTGATGCATCGATTCCTGAGTTTTATATCTCAGGCGGTTTGGACATCTTACATGGGAGGAATGTGTCGCATCATCAGTTTGAAAAAGATCTCACCCATCTAGAGCGCATAGTCCCCCAACTCGTTGCCGACAGCGCTTTAGGACTGGTCTATTGGCACCGCCGTATCGCAGTGCTGCAAATGAGGCAATCCTCGCTTCCAGATGGTGCCCGGCGCGTGATGCGTCTGCTATTGATGATTGACCAGATCGAAAATAGTTCGACTTGCACGTAGGGGCAGTGTGAGCCGCTGCGCGCCGCACGCGTATTCACGAAAATTTCATTTTATAGTCGGACCATGCTCGAACGAAGGGACAACCCGACTATTCTCCGCCTCCGAGCCCATGAATATCACATCCCGGCCGTAAATCGGACGGCGCGCGCAGCCGGGGCCAGCGGAATGTTCGGTGTAGTTCACAGCCAGGCCGCTCGTCGCCGGAACGGTGCCAATGGACTTCGAAGCAGTCTTTCACAGAAACTGCTCCAAGGTCTCAATATGGCCAGGTACGCGTTCGCTAACCTTGCAATCCGACGTTGGAAGTCCCTCGTGCGTCGACGGTAGGAAAGCGACATGGAGCCGTCTCACCCAATTCGAAGTCTGAACGTCCGCAACGGCCAGCCGCGCGACGTACATCATCGGTGGTCGAAGGGCCGTTGACGGAGCGAAGCGGCCGCACGAATGTCCAAACGGCGGTGGCATCGGGTGTCTCTTCCTGGCCGGCTTGTGCCCGTGGTGAAACTGGCACGTTTGGTCAGCAACCGAATCAGCGGCGGCGTCTAAACGTTGTGCGTTTTGCTCGTAACGAACGTGAAGCAGTTGACATGTTTAATTCGCGTCCCGGAAACCGTTGACCAGCAAGCCTTCGCGGCATTCAACGCGGAGCAGACCCGCGAGTTGACGACTTTAATGTCGCAAAGTTGACAAGTTTATTGCGTAATACGATCGGTGACTTCATATCCGGCATGCAAGAAGAAGGCACTTGCGGTCGTCGTCAGGAGCCAAAGTCGCTCAATGTCTTCTGCCGCAGCCAAGCTTTGTAACGCGTCGACCAGGGTCCTTCCTATGCCACGCGCTCGCAGGTTCGACGGCACCGCCAGTGAGCGCAGCAGGCCGTCGCGCGCATGCACCTCCAAGCCGATGCAGCCACCGAACTGACCGCCGGAGTAGTCGGCAATGAGAAATCGGATCGGCGCATTTTCCGAGAGGTCTTCAACCGGAAGGTCACTCGCGACCAGGACGGTCCGTATGAAGTCATAGTCTTCAGCGCTTGCTGCACGTGTTTTCATCGCGATTCCCACTCCTCTTAACGTCGTCACTTCCGCATCACGCCGGCAGCGACGCAGTGTTCGATGGCCCGCTGACTAGGGGCGAGCCGCATCGCGACCAGAAACGCCACCGTCGATACGAGCGAGACTCCGAGAATCACCCACTCGACTAGCGCATAGTCTCGCTGGATGGTCCACAGCGCTGCAGCGGAAATTGGCGCGATGCCTTTGGCAATGTTCGACGGAGCGGAGAGCAGCCCGCTGATGGCGCCGTAACCCTCGGTCCACATCACATCCTGGACGATCGTTCCGCGCAAGATCGTCATCATGCCGTTCGCTCCTCCGTACACCAGCCCGAACAGCAGCAACATGTAGGGCGAAGTTCCCGCGTACAGCAGCACGAGAACCGAAACCGGAAACGCTGAAGTGACGATCACGCCGATCAACGCTGGCCGCACGCTGCGGCCGGCAGCAAACCAGAGTGCACGCGCGGCCACCTGAGCGGGACCGATGATTGCCATGGTGGCCAACAGCCAACCCGCTGGGACCTTGCGTGCGACCATGAGCGGCACCAGGTGGAACGTCAGCGCCGCGAATGTGGCGTAATAGGCAGTGAAACACACAGCCAGTGCCCAAAACGTCGGAGTGCGCAGCGCGCGATGTGTCGAAGCGCTGTTAGCCGCCTTCACTCGTGCCCTGTCGCCGGCCGTTGCATCAGCCGCGCGGTTTCGGTTGATCGCGCTCGCGTGGATGGGAAGACTGATCGTGAGGTTCACCGCAGCGAGCGCGATCAGCGCGCCTCGCCATCCGAACCAGTCGACGAAGCCTTGGGTCAGCGGGATGAACACGGTGCTGGCAAACCCGGCGACCAGCGTGATGAGCGTTATTTTTGTGCGGAAGCTACCGGGGTAGTCGCGCGTTACTACCGCGAACACCGGATCGTACAGCGTGGCCGCCATCGATACACCTAACCCAATCCAAACGACAAAGAGCGTAGCCAGTGCGTGAGCTTGTGACCATAACAGCAGCATCGCTGTCGACAGGATGGAGCCTGCCATCATGATTTTCCTGCCGTGGCCGTGGTCGATCCATATGCCTATCGGATAAGCCGCGAGTCCGGAGACAAGAAGGCCCAGGGATAAGGCCGCATTGGTGTCCGTACGGCTCCATCCCATCGTCCGCTCCATCGGAACCACGAAGAGCGAAAACGCGTAATAGACCGATCCCCACGACACGAGCTGCGCGATGGCAAGCGCCCACGTTGCGCGGTGACCGACTTGTCCTGCTTTTTCGCTTCGGCGGTCGACGGGTAAGCTTGACATGCGACCTCAAAGGGATAGGACGCGGATACCCGCCGCGGGTTCTGCTTTGCCGATGCGGAAAGCTCCGCAGCAGAAGTGACGTGCGGACATTAACGCCGACACTATCGACGACGCCAAGCCGTCTTGAGTTTCTCCGACCGTTCGAGCAGCCGGCATCTCGTCGTTGGTTAGCAGCCCGATGCCGTTCGTGTCGCAAAACCGGGCGAACCGATTGGCTTGGTAGCGATAGCGTGCACGACGCAATGCACCTGAAAGACTGCGTTCACTGCTGTCATTCATCAAAACGGCATAGAGCTTGATACCGTCGTCAGAGAGGCGATTGCGCGTTCGCAGGAGCGGGGTTTCCCAATCGCAACTCGGAATCCGAAATAGGACCGGCACATCCAGCAACAGCACAGCCGCGGTCGTCGTGCCACCGAGGACGAAGCGCATTACGCTCTCATGTTCGCTTCGAGTGGCGGTCAAAACCATTGATTCCGCTAGCTGACCGGACTTTCGGCTAAGCGCTCGAGACAGGGCATCAGCCAACGTCGCGGCGGATACGCTGGGCGATGGCAAACGACTCGGTGCAGTCGGTCCACCGGCGTCCAGATTTCTTATGTCGTCGGAAACCCGGGCCGCACTCAATCGCAGCGCAATGAAGGCTTGCATCGAGTTGCAGTGCAGACCGCCCGAACCAGACAACAGCGAACAGGTATTGCTGTCAGCATTTGTCATGACGCACCTCCCAGTTATGCCTCTTGTTCGCGAGCCCTTGGGTCAGACGGACTTGGTTTCATACCAGCGTTGCGAGCGATTGACGATGCCGACCACCAGCAAAATGACTGGCACTTCGATGAGCACCCCGACCACTGTAGCCAGCGCCGCGCCCGAGTGAAATCCGAAGAGACTGATCGCGGTGGCTACGGCCAGCTCGAAGAAATTGCTTGCACCAATCAGGCTCGACGGTCCGGCAACGCAGTGGGCAACACCTAGCCTGCGATTGAGCAGGTACGCCAAGCCTGAGTTAAAGAAGACCTGAATAAGGATAGGTACCGCGAGCATGGCGATAATCAGCGGCTCGTGAACGATGGCCTCGCCCTGGAAAGCGAACAGGAGCACGAGTGTCGCGAGCAACGCCGAAATCGAATACGGAGCGAGCTTTCCCACGAGTCGCTGAAAATGCGCGTCGCCTTTCGCGAGCAACAAGCGTCGGATTATCTGCGCGAGAATGACCGGCACGATGATGTATAGGCCGACTGAGGCAATGAGCGTATCCCACGGCACCGTTATGGCCGACAGCCCCAGCAGGAGAGCGACGAGCGGCGCAAAGGCCACGATCATGATGGAGTCGTTCAACGCCACTTGCGACAGCGTGAAATACGGATCGCCCTTGCACAGTTGCGACCAGACAAACACCATCGCGGTACAAGGCGCGGCTGCAAGCAGGATCAGCCCGGCAATGTAGCTGTCGAGCTGGTCTGCCGGCAGCCATGGTGCAAATACGTGGCGGATAAAAATCCAGCCAAGCAGCGCCATCGAAAACGGTTTAACCAACCAGTTCACGAATAATGTCACCCCAATGCCACGCCATTGGCTCTTCACCTGGGTCATGGCCGCAAAGTCGATCTTCACGAGCATGGGGATGATCATGATCCAGATCAGCACCGCCACCGGCAGGTTGACGTGGGCAACCTCCATGCGGCCGATAGCTTGAAACGCGCCCGGCAGCAGTTGGCCGAGCACGATGCCGCCGACGATGCACAGCGCCACCCACACCGTGAGGTACCGCTCGAAAAAGCCAATGCCGGGCTTCAATGCCGAACCGGCGTGTTCAGTGCTGCTCATTCGAGCCCTCTGCTGGCCGCTCACCGATCGCGCGTAACTCGCGCTGAATGGCATTGCCGTCCAATACGTGCAGCGGCAAGTTCACGAACTGGCTCACCCGGCCGAGTATCTGCCGGTACACCTTGCTGAATAGTTGGCGCTTTTCTTCATCCGTGCCCTCGAACGCGGCCGGGTCGTCGAAACCCCAATGTGCGGTCATTGGTTTGCCCGGCCAGATCGGGCAGACTTCGCCGGCGGCCTGGTCGCAGACTGTGATGACGAAATCCATATGCGGAGCATCAGGCGTCGCAAATTCGTCCCAACTCTTGCTGCGTAGTTGCGAAACGTCGTAGCCCAGTGACTCGCAGCGCTCAACAGCGAAAGGGTTGACCTTTCCACCGGGATGGCTTCCTGCGCTATACGCCTGGAAGCGCCCCTTCCCTAGCACGTTGAAAAGCGCTTCGGCCATGATGCTGCGCGCGCTGTTGCCCGTGCAAAGGATGAGGATTGAGTATGGTCGGTCGGTCACGTGCGACTCCGGAATTGAATGGTGGATGCGGTGGGGGTGCAGCAGGCCTCCGACGAATGATCGGGTCCATTCCTCGACTCCCCGAAGGTTGGCGCGGCCGCGAGCGTCCTGAAGGTTTCCCATGCGACGCCTTGCGGATCGACCGTCCAAGCCTTGTTTGACTTCGCGTAGCAGCAGGTCGCACCCGTCTGCTCTTCGACGGGCAGATCTGCAGCGGCGAATCGAGCGTTCATCTCTGCCAATTCCTCGTCGGTCTCGACCTGAATTCCAATATGGTCGACACCGAGCTTTGCGCCACGCTGGGAAATGGCGAAGTTCACTGCGGGATCTTTCAGCTCCCATTTGCAGTAATCGGCTTTGAGCACGGTCGGCTCAACGTTTCCGAACATCGCGCTATAAAAACGGATGCTCTCGCTCAGGCTTTGGACAGATACGTGGACGTGCATTCGCTTCATGATTCATCTCCGCAGCAGGCTGGAGGGCTGCTCGCCGCGCATGTCGCGCCCGCACAGCAGTTCTCGGTGAGAAAACCGACAAGGCCATTCATTGCGTCGAAATTGGCCGAATAGTAGATAAAGCGTCCTTCCTGACGCGCCCTCACAAGGTCCGCGTGCGAAAGATCCTTCAGGTGAAAAGACAGGCTGGATGGCGCGAGCCTAAGTTGTTGTCCAATTTCACCAGCCGGCATGCCATCGGGTCCGGCAACGACGAGCGTTCGAAAAATGGCCAATCGCGATTCATGTGCAAGAGCGCTCAAGGCGCGTACGACGAGGTTTGAGTCCATGTCCGAAGCATAGGCGCATCATTTCCACATTTCAAGTATTATGGAAATGTTCTTTCGACTGACCTTGGGATCTGTTTCAACGAGGCCTAGCGGCCGCTACTCCGCGATCGCCGGTTTTTTTCAGTTAGCCTGGCAAAGCTCAACGGATGTGTCACTTTCCGTGGCACGCGCTGGCCGCACGCTGCCGTTATTGATGAAAAATCGCCTTAAATTCAACGACGCATTTTTCATTATTAGTGACACCCGACAGAAGCCAACGCGTATGTCGGCAGCTACAGGGGAGCGGCCTTATGCAGAAGCGGAAGTTCGCAGGAAAGAGGGCACGGGAAGTGAGTCTGCGAGAACACTGCTGGACCAGCTTGAACTGGCACTGACGGGGACGCCCGCGCGCACGTCCGTCTGTCTGGCGCTGTCAGATCTGAACCGGCGGCTTGGTTCAGCCGGCAGCAAAACCGCGACGCGGACCAGTCGATCAGCGTCGCCGCGGCGTCGGCGCCAGATGGTCGCCGAATCGCTGCCGCTGTTTTGGTGAGCGCCACTCGGACATGTGACTGGCACCTCCCGCCGAATCGGCTAGGAACATTGGGCGATTTTCGAAAACTCTTCACGGTTTTTCTGCATCGGGCGGAGTTCGACCATTAAGCGACTGTCGTAGAGCCGAGTTGAACGACCGAGCTCTTATCGGCCTCTTCTGAAAATTTAGTCAGTTCAACCCGGCGACACTACATGATCAGACATGCCCATACTTCGCTAGCGCCTCAGCTAGACTAAGCCCTTGTTGCAAGTCGATACGGATGAGCCGTTCCTTCTCCGTCAGGCGTTCTGCTTCAACCAGCACGGTATCGACCACTTCGTCTGGAATGACCAGAACACCGTCTTCATCGCCGAGCACGAAGTCGCCGGGGCGCACCGCTACCCACTGTGAAGTGGCGCCGCGGACGCTTACCGGCACTTGCCAGCCATTGACCTTCCAACGCGCAATGGATTGCACCGGAGTGCGATAGCGCGCGAACACAGGAAAATCCTGGTCGGCAATCCAGCGAATATCGCGAATGCCACCGTCGACTAACGACCCTACGCAGCCTCGCTCTTTCATTCCGATGGCGATGAGCTCGCCAAAATAGCAGACGCCTTCGCCGTCGCCGCTCCAGACCGTGATATCGCCTGTCGACACCCCTGCGCACGCTTGCATCTTGTCCGGGTCGCCGCCGAGTTCATACGGTGACATCTGGCCGCGAATCGTATATGCCCAGCCCGCCAGCTTGCCACTGGAGGCGGGATACGGGGTAAGGACCGACGAGAGCCCCTGGTTGAACAAACCGAGCGTGTCGAGCACATCCGCGACGTTAGACGTATCAACTAACAGGAAGCGTTGGCGAATAGCCTCTCGATCCGCGGCGCTTCGCACTACTTGAGTTGTTTCCATCATCTGTTCCTTAAAGATATTGATTAAATGCTGGGGATCATGCCGCCGTCGACGCGTACCACGGAGCCCGTAATGAAAGCAGCACGTTCGCTGGCAAGGAAGGCCACTGCGTCAGCATATTCTTCAGGTTTCCCATAGCGCCTTGCCGGTATCGACGCCGTACTTGCAGCTACGACTTCTTCGTAGGTCTTGCCTTCACGACTTGCACGCGCCTCGTCCAGTGAGCGGATGCGGTCAGTAGCTATTCGTCCCGGCAGGACGACATTGACGCAAATGCCATCGGCGGCGACTTCATTGGCAAGCGTCTTCGACCAGCCCACCAGGGCCAGACGTAACGCATTGGACATGCCCAGGTTGGGTATTGGTGCGACGACGCCGGAGGAGGTACTCGTGATGATGCGGCCCCAGCCTTTCTGTTTCATCGCCGGCAACAGCAGGTCCGTGAGATGCATCAATGACACAACCATCGCGTCGAACTGGTTTCGCCACTGTTGCGGTGCCACGCCTGCGGCCAGCGAGGGCGGTGGTCCGCCGGAATTGTTGATCAGGATTTCCGGATCGCCGATCGTGCTCCTGACATCTGCGACCAGGGTCGAAATTTTCTCGAGGTCGGCAAGATCGGCCTGGAAACCGTGCGCGATTCCTCCGGCGGCATGAATACGTGACACGGTGTCTTCGAGCGCTTTACTGTTCTGGTCCGATACGGCAACCATCGCGCCTTCGCGAGCGAGTGCCAACGCAATGGCTGAGCCCAGTCCACCTCCAGCTGACATGACAAGTGCAACGCGATTCTTGATACCCAGGTCCATGGAAAACTCACTAGTGTTCGATAGATACGGAAGTGCCTGATAATCGGGCAAGCATGCTTGTGCAGATTTCAGCTATATGCAGATGCAAATCCGCCAGATTTTCATCTCAGCAGTTCGCAAGCCTGACTGATTCGATCGCACCCCAACGCCAAACGCTCGTCTGACGTCGCAAACGAAATCCGGAAATGACCACCCGTGCCGAACGCGATTCCGGGCACCACTGCAACGCGCGCGTAGTCGAACAGGTAGTCACAAAGGTCAACATCGTTTTGAAGGATATTTCCTTCTGGTGTCGCCCTGCCGATCAGACCTTCGCAGGACGGAAAGAGATAGAACGCGCCCTCCGGACGTCTGCAGCGAATGCCGTCGATCGCGTTCAATTTTTCTAACGCGGTGTCACGCCTGCGTTGGAAAGCGTCATTGCGTTCCTTGATGAAATCCATCGGGCTATCCAATGCGGCTTGCGCAGCAGCTTGAGAGACGGAGCAGGGATTGCTCGTGCTTTGCGACTGGACGGTTGCCATTGCTTCGATCAGCGACTTTGGGCCGCCGGCGAATCCGATACGCCATCCGGTCATCGAGTAAGCCTTTGACATGCCATTGACGGTCAGAATTCGCTCCCGCAACTCTGGCGTATCGGAGGCAATAGTCGAGAACTGCCATCCGTCATAACGAATGTGTTCGTAAATGTCGTCCGTCATCACCATAACGTGCGGATGCCTGAGGAGCTCCGCTGCCAGGGTGCCCAGTTCTGCGCGCGAATAACCTGCTCCAGTGGGGTTGCCTGGGGAGTTGAGGATCAGCCACTTGGTGCGAGGCGTAATGGCTTCGCGAAGCTGCTCTGCAGTGATCTTGAACCCCTGTGCCTCGCCGCACTGGACTTCGACAGGCACAGCGCCGATCAACCGGACCATGTCGGGGTACGAGACGTAATAGGGTGCCGGGAGAATGACCTCGTCGCCAGGATTGAGTGAAGCGAATAGGGCGTTGAAAATAACCTGCTTGCCACCGGTGCCAACGCTGATTTCGCTGACATCGTACGAAAGGCTGTTGTCACGCCAGAACTTCCGAACGATAGCTTCCTTCAACTCGGGGGTGCCATCAACGTCGGTATAGCGTGTGGCACCGGAGTCGATTGCACGTTTCGCTGCATCACAGATATGTTCGGGCGTAGGGAAGTCTGACTCTCCCTGAGAAAGGCTGACAACGTCGATGCCCCTTCGACGCATGTCGGCGGCACGTTTGGTAATGGAGAGTGTCGGTGAAGGTTTCACCGCACCAAGAAGTTGGGAAAGCATAGGCGATAACATTCGTTTTCCTAATTTAATCTACAGCGTGATCATCATGGTAGTGGCAAGCTACTCAGATGAATATCAATATATATCCTTGCCACTCACCAAATATTTTGATCGATTGAATGATCAACAAA
Organism: Paraburkholderia sp. BCC1876; assembly: GCF_902833695.1. NCBI lineage: Bacteria > Pseudomonadati > Pseudomonadota > Betaproteobacteria > Burkholderiales > Burkholderiaceae > Paraburkholderia > Paraburkholderia sp. BCC1876. The sequence continues at coordinate 147,786 of NZ_CADFGI010000008.1, forward strand.
AACTTCAACCGTCATCAAATCACCGCGGCAGCGCGCAACCTTTCGTCGAGAACAGGTTAGTGATGGAGAATTCTCGAAAGGAACTGTTTCGCACGATCGGTTCGCTCCTCAACGTTGCCGAAGAATTCATCCTTCGGGGTGTCCTCCAGTATCTTTCCATGGTCCATGAAGATCACGCGGTGTGCAACCTTCTTCGCGAACCCCATCTCGTGTGTCACGCACATCATCGTCATCCCTTCGCGCGCAAGCTCGACCATCACATCGAGCACCTCGTTGATCATCTCGGGATCAAGCGCCGACGTCGGCTCGTCGAACAGCATGGCGATCGGGTCCATTGAGAGCGCGCGAGCAATGGCTACGCGCTGCTGCTGGCCGCCCGATAACTGGCCGGGGAACTTGTCCGCCTGCGTCTTTAGGCCCACGCGGTCGAGCAGCTTCAGGCCCTTCTCGGTCGCCTCGTCCTTGCTGCGGCCCAGCACCTTGATCTGCCCGAGCGTCAGGTTCTCGGTGATCGTCAGGTGTGGGAACAGCTCGAAGTGCTGAAACACCATGCCTACCTTTGACCGAAGCCTGGAAAGATTCGTCTTCGGGCTGCATACGGGCGTACCATTTACCAGGATGTCGCCTTTCTGTATCGGCTCCAGGCCATTGATGGTCTTGATTAGCGTGGATTTGCCCGATCCAGACGGGCCGCATACCACCACCACCTCACCCTTGGCGATCTGGGTGGTGCAATCGGTTAGTACCTGGAAAGCCCCGTAATGCTTGGATACGTTGTTTATCTCGATCATATGGAAGCCCTTTTCTGGAGACGCCTTACCAACTGGGAAGCGAAGAAACAGATCACGAAATAGACGACGCCGGCGAACAGCAGCATGTCGACCGTGCGTCCGTCGCGCTCACCGATGTCATAGGCTCGGCCGAAGAAGTCTGCTAGTGCACTGACGTAGACGAGCGATGAGTCCTGGAAGAGGATGATCCCTTGCATCAGAAGCAGCGGGACCATATTGCGAAAGGCCTGCGGCAGGATGACCAATAGCATGACCTGTCCATAGTGCATCCCCAGCGCCTGTGCGGCGAATAGCTGACCACGTGGAACGCCCTGAATACCCGCGCGGATGATCTCTGAGCAGTACGCGGCCTCGAACAGCGAGAAGGCGATCAGCGAGGACGTCATCCGTAGATCCGAGGCGGCCGACAGACCTAATACCTTCTGTAGCAATTGCGGAACGATCAAAAAGAACCACAGCAATACCATCACCAGTGGAATGGAGCGGCACACGGTCACGTACCCTTCCGAAAACCAGCTCAACGGCCGAATCGAGGATAGACGCATCATCGCGAGAATGGCGCCCCAGACAATGCCGACGATCGCGCCCGTCAATGTAATCTCGAGGGATACCACCATGCCTTCGCCAAGCACCTTAAGGTTAGCGGGATTAATCAGACTGAAATCGAATGCGTAGGCCATATTGATCTCTTATTTGGTGCTGATATAACCGGGAACTCGAGCGCGTCGTTCGATCCAGCGCATCAGCATCATGACAGCCACGTTCAGGAGGCAGTACAACAGCGTTACCGCGATAAACGACTCATAAGGACGGGCCGTGTAGTCGACTAACTGGCGCCCCTGGCCGGCCAGATCCAGAAGGCCGATGGTTGAAGCCACCGCAGAATTCTGAAAGATGTTGACGAACTCCGTTGTGAGTGGCGGCACAATAATACGGAACGCCATCGGTAGCACGACGTACCGGTATGTCTGTAGAGATGTCAGACCCAGGGCGAGACTTGCGTTTCCTTGGCCACGCGAAAGACTACCAATCCCGGAGCGCACCTGCTCGCAAATCCGGGCGGCCGTGAATGTTCCAAGACAGATGACACCGGCCAGGAATTGCTGGGTGACAGGGTTCATCTGTTTGATTGCCGTTCCCCATGGCAGAAACTCTGGAACGACGAAATACCAGATAAACAACTGCACCAGAAGCGGAACGTTTCTAAAGAGTTCAACGTACGCGCTGGCGAATCCGGAGGCCCATTTGTTTGGTAGCGTGCGCATCACGCCGAGAACGGAGCCAATACAAAGGGCGATGATCCAGGAAACTGACCCAACGGCGATGGTTACCTTCAGCCCGGATACTATCCAGTCAAGGTACGTCTCGCTGGCCGAGGCTTTTTCAAGAAATACGCCCCAGTGGAAGAGGTAAGGCATGGTATCCGTATGACCGCGTCCCGACCCGCGCAACTCCTAAGGCTAGTTCGCGGTCTTTCGGCGTTCGCCAAATGTAAAACGTGGATCTTGCGCTTCGTGTAGTCACTGGATATGAGCACACGCCTGCGCGCCGATTGGGTAACGAGTTTGTGCGTACCGGTCGTTGCCGTAGCGGAAAGCGACTGCCTTCCGCTACGGCAAGGTTCGACACAGGCACACTACTCGTCAAGCGCCTTATCGTTCGGGTTGGCGATAAGCGCCTTCATATCGGAAGACATGGGGAAATCAACGTTGAATCCCCGCGGCGGTATCGGCTGCGTGAACCATTTGGTGTAGAGCTTGTTGATCGAACCGTCCGTCATCATTTTGGAAATGACGTTGTCCACCAGCTTCTTGAACGGTGCGTCGTCTTTTCGGAGCATGCAGCCATAAGCTTCCCGGGTGAACGGCTTAGCCGCCACCACCCAGTCCTGGGGCGATCTCGCCTTTGCCCGCTCAGCGTACAGGATTGCGTCGTCGTCCATGTATCCGGCAGCGCGGCCAGACTCCAGCATCAAGAATGCCTCCCCGACGTCTTTGGCACCGATGACGTTCATTCCCAGTTTTTCCTTATCGTTCATGTTTCGCAGCAGGCGCTCACCGGTCGATCCCGCTGCCGCAACCACGTTGTGGCCTTTCAGATCCGACCACTCCTTGATTCCACTGTCTTTCCTGACAAGAAGGCGAGTGCCGATGACGAAGATGGAGGTTGAAAATCCCACCTGCTTCTCGCGCTCCAGGTTGTTGGTCGTCGTGCCGCACTCGAGATCAATTGTGCCGTTCATCAGCAGCGGGATCCGGTTCTGAGAAGTGACGCTCAGCTCCTTCACTTGCAATGTCGGCATATTCAGTCTCTGCTTGACGGCATCGACGATCTTTGTGCTGATGTCGTAGGAATATCCAGCCTGCTGATTACCACCGAGGTTGTAGTTAAACGGGGGAGAGTCATATCTCACGCCAAGCGAAATGATTCCGGTGTCTTTGATCTTCTGCAGGGTGGGACCCAGATCGTCAGCCATGGCACTGCAAGCGACTGCCAGCAAAGCGATCCCTGATAACACCTTAAGGCTCTTAAGCATGGTTAATACTCCTCTTTAGATTGATCTCGACATGAAAATCTTTATTCTGAAGTGCGCGGGAAGCTGGGCGCACAAGCCGCAGCGCGGTTCGTTGGTCACCTAGGGTTCACCCCTAGAAATTCACGAGGTACAGTTCGTCACTTCTCAAGATGAATCGTTAGAGGTAGTCTATGGCGAAAAATAAAGCACCGAAAACGATATGTTTTTGCCCTTGTGAACATTTTTTTTGATGAGTCGCGATGCTTCGGGAACTTCAGACCTTCTTGGCCGTGGTGCGCTACGGATCGTTCGCTAGTGCTGGCGCCAATATCGGACTCACGCAATCGGCTGTTAGTGCGCAAATCCATAGGCTTGAGGAGGAGCTTGGCCTCGCGTTATTTGATCGGAGCGGCCGGCAAGCCGTGCTAAATTCGGCTGGCTACGAAGCTCTTGCTGTAGCGGACGAAATCATGGCGGCCTATTCAAAGCTTGGCCGTAGCGCGGCAAGCTCCCGTGCCGGTCTGATCCGGGTCGGCGCCATCTCCTCGGCGCAGGCGTCATTCCTTGCGGACGCACTTGCAATCTTCCGATCTGAGAATCCGGAATGCCGTGTGAGGCTGGTTCCTGGGGTTTCCCTGAATCTGCTGGGACAGGTGGATTCTGGGGAGGTGGACATGGCGGTGATAATCAAACCACGGTTCACTCTCCCCGCGGATCTACAGTGGAGAGTGCTGTTATCTGAGCCCTTCTTCCTGCTGGCACCCAGGACACATCAAGGCTTCACGTGGCGAGCATTGCTGGAATCGGAGCCGTTCATCCGCTACGATCGAAACGCTTTTGACGGCAGGCTGGTCGATCAATTTCTGCGTCGCTCGAAAATTTCTGTGAAGGAGGCAATCGAGCTTGATGAACTGCAAGGGATCGTTCAACTCGTTCGGCGTGGTGCAGGAGTGGCGCTGCTTCCGTCTACATCTGCGTTGTCGCTTCCGGAGGGGGTTGTCGCTTTGAATCTTGGCGAAGCCACCTTCTTCAGGGAAGTTGGCTTGGTCGAGCGTCCTGCACATAGCCGCCAGCCAGCTGCCAATCTGCTAGCGTTGCGGATTCTCGAAGCTGCGCAAGCGCAAGCTGACGGCGTAGTCAACTAGAGGGATATTAGATACGCATCGGCGTCGTCGCAGCAGATCTTCGTCGTCGGGGGTTCGTACGCACTCGGACCGGCAACGGTCGGTCTCGAATATTCGAACACACATTTCGGCAACCTCGGCTCGGTATCAGCAGGTGGCGCGATCAGCGCACCGAAATACAGAGGCGGCAGCGCGACGTTCAACTCGGGTGAAGTCAACCTGAAGTACCAACTGACTCCGGCCTTGCAACTGGGCGGTGCATACATTTACACGCACAACAGCGGTGCCGACGGTTTCAGCGGCTGTTGGTGCTCACAATTGCCGCTAGCCGTGTCAACGAAACTGCTAGCGCCGAATTTGTCGAAAAACGTCATACATACCGAGCGAAAAGTGGAAAATCCAACGATTTTGCGTTGTTGTAGCGATACAACGACTGAGTGACACGTTGTCCACTAACGTTGCTAGCGTCGATTTCATGTTCTTTAATGCTGCTAGCGCGTCCTTCCTGCCTATTGGGGGTAGACATGGCTTCCTCAGAAGAGACTGAAGCTCGGGCAGCGAAGATAGCGTCAGTGCTTAGACCGCTTGGAAACGGCGTGCTTTCCCGGGAGCAGGCGAAACGAGCGGCGCAATTGCTCAACGTTCACTGGGCGACTGTCTATCGCCTGCGTCGCCGCTTTCTCGCGAATCCTGTGACGAGCACTTTGCAGCCGTCGCCTTGCGGTCGCATACCAGGCGGCCGACTGGATGCCGCGGTTGAGACTGTCATCGACGATGTCGTGCATGAGTGGTTACCCGCGCAACGGCAACTAGCCCATCCAGCAACCGATCTGGTGCTTGAAATAAAACGTCGATGTGCGGTTGTGGGCCTGGATTCTCCCAGTCGGTCTACGGTGGCTCGCCGATGGACAGCATATCGCCAGCAGGACGCATTGGCACGAGCTGCACTTCCCGAATCGATGGTTGCACCCGGCACGTTCGGGGTCCGGTATCCGCTTGATATCGTCCAGATCGATCATACGCAAGCCGACATACTGCTGGTGAGCGAGTTGGACGGGCAGGTCATTGGCCGACCTTGGCTGTCCCTCGCACTTGACGTTGCGTCGAGGTGCGTGCTGGGTTTCTACTTAGGAATGGAGCGGCCCGGTGCGGCCACGGTTGGCTTGCTTCTCACGCGGGTGGCGTTGCCGAAAGCGTCATGGCTTGCCAAGATAGGCGTAGAAGCAGACTGGCCCATGCGAGGCATTCCGCGTGTCCTGCATCTCGATAACGCAGCTGAGTTCAAGAGCAGGGCGCTCCGCAGCGGGTGCCGTGAATATGGCATTGACCTCATGTATCGTCCAGTCGGTAAGCCTCATTTTGGTGGCCACATTGAACGGTTGAACCGGACGTTGATGGAGCGCGTGCGTGGGTTGCCAGGAGCGACGGGATCGTCCGCAAAAGGACGCAAGGCTCGCCAAGCGGAGAAAACCGCCAGCCTGACATTAAGGGACTTCGAACAATGGATGACGATCGAAATCGGAAGACGATATCACCAAAGCCCTCATCGCGGCTTGTCTGAGCTTCCTCCTGCCGAAAAGTGGCGCGAGCTTTCCAGTTCGGCCGAGGCCCGATATCTGCCGAATGCACCGGATGCAGAACTTCAATTTTTGATAAGGTTTCTGCCAGTCGAGCTACGAACAATTCAGGCGGACGGCCTCAACTTATTTCGGATCCGGTACTGGCATCCGTTGTTCGCCGCGTGGCGGGAGACACGCCGAGCTGTGACTGTTCGTTACCATCCCGAAGACCTGTCGCGGGTATTCGTAAGTGCGGGAAAGAAGAGCTACATAGAGGTGCGCTACGCGGACTTGCGACGGCCTCCCATCTCGCTCTTCGAACAGCGGGCAGCCTTGAAAGCGATCAGGGCGAGAGGACAGCGAACGATCTCGGAAAGGGAAATTTTTGAGACGGTCATGCAGCAGCGAAGCGTGATCGTGAATGCGACGCGTGCCACACGGAGGCGTCGGCGTTCGAGACTACAAAGCATTCCTTCTGTAGGGATGCTCGACCGTCAAGGCACCCAGCAGCAACTCGAACAACGGGACGCGGAACAGGTGAACTATGACTCGCCTGTGACGGCGTACGATGTCGAACAGTGGTAGGGAGCCAACATGAAGCACGATGAGCTGGCGCACTTACTTCCAGCTGCCAGAGAGCAGGCGCAGTTGGGAAACGAAGAGCGTGTAAAAAGTCTCCTTCGTGATCGCTGGATCGATTATCCACGAGCGACGGAAGCATTACAGGTGCTTCAAAGGCTCTATGAAACACCTCCACGCGACCGGATGCCATGCCTTTTACTCCACGGCGATTCGAACATTGGGAAAACCAAGATTACTGCGAAGTTCAGGCGCGCCCATCCCAACGAATTTGATGAGAGACGAGGTGTAGAGCGGTGTCCCGTTGTTACCGTCCAGATGCCTCCGACTCCGGATCAGCATAGGTTTTATTCTGGGTTGCTATTTGAGCTCGGTGCTCCCCATAACGCTGCCGCTGGTTTGGCTTCTCTCGAACGGCTGGCGCGGGACATCCTGAAAACAATGTCGCCGCAGATGCTGATCGTGGACGAGGTCCATCACCTGCTCGCGGGAACGTATCGCGAGCAGCGTGCTTCTCTGAATCTGCTGAAATACCTCGCAAATGACCTGAAGATCAGCATGGTCCTTGTGGGCACCCGCGACGCAGTGCTCGCGCTTCAAACCGATCCGCAGATGGTGAGCCGTTACAGGCCGTTCGAGATACCCCGGTGGAGGGAAAGCGATAACCTCCGTCGACTTCTCGCCGCGTTCGAAAAGGTTCTGCCGCTCAGGAAACCATCGGATCTCTCACGACGCGAGATCGTCCAGTACGTGCTGGAATTGAGCGGTGGTCTGACGGGCGCCATTTCGACGATCCTGAACGACGCAGCCGAACTGTCGATCAGAAACGGTGACGAGTTCATCGGTATCTCACACCTCGAACGGGTCGCTCGCGAACATGCGTGATCCTGTCACGCCATGGCCAGTTGCTCCTCGGCCGTTTTTCGAAGAGGCGTTTGGCAGCTGGCTGGGTCGAGTCGCGACGCGTTACCAGATCAGCGTGGGCATGCTTTGGGAGACAAGCACAGGGCTGGACCTGCCGAACCTTGGCAAAGCGGGGTGGATATTGTTTCCTCCAGTCGCCGCATCGCCGCTAGATCGACTCTCGAAGTTGGCCCGTGTGAGCGACGGGAGATTGGCAGCAATCCAGACGCCGCCTGAATGGATGGTCGACCAGCGTAACCTTGTATATTGCTTCAGATGCCTCGTGGTCAACGAAGTCGACGTTTCGGCACCGCGGTGGAAGAGGGAATGGCTCGATCCGGCAGCTGAATATTGCGGAACGCACCATAGTCTGCTGGAAACGGTCCCCGCATCGGTTTTTCGAAAAGCTGCCAACTTCGGCGCAGCGCTTCGGGCAATATCGCGCTATCGAACCCCCCGGTTTCCACGAAGCAGACGGCTACGCTAGCGGCGTTACTGAACTTGCTAGCGCTCCTGTGAACACGGCTAGCATCAATTGTGAACGCCAACAACCGGCGTGAAGGCGTCGAAGGACATACGTTTCTGTTCGGACTGTCGGATGGGCGGGTGATCGACGGGAGCCGCGGTGGCAATAGTGCGCGCTGGCTCAATCACGCGTGCGCGCCCAACTGCGAGACCATCGAGGACGCCGGGCGCATCTTCATCCACACGCTCCGGCCGATCGGGGCCGGTGAAGAACTGTTTATTGAGTATCTGCTGGCCGCCGACGATTCGCTGGATGAAGAGGTTCGGGCGCAGTACGCATGCCGGTGCGCCACGGCGGACTGTCGTCACTCGATGCTGGCTGACGTGGCGTGAACAGCGGTGCGGGAGAGCCCGTTGGCAGCATCACGATCCCGAAAAGCGCCGAGGGCTCGAAGCGGGAGAATGATGGATTTGTCCGGCTCGGCATGGATGTGGTTTTCCATCCCGATGTGCTGAAGCCACCGATGCCAAAGGGAAATGTGTCCGACGGTGCGCCTGGCGCAAGCACGAGGAAACAGATGTCGCTGGAGCTTGACGATTGGTGGTGACGTCGGTGCCAGCGCGCATGTCGACAGCGATGAGGGGGGCCTTATGCAGAAGCGGAAGTTCGCGCGAAAGAGAACAGGGGGAGTGAGTCTTCCGGAACTGCTGGACCAGCTTGAACTGGCATTGGCGGGGACGCCCGCGCGCACGACCGTCTGTCGGGCGCTGTCGGATCTGAACCGGCGGCTAGGTTCGGCTAGCGGGAAGACTGTTGCACGGCCCGGTCGATCCCAGTCCCCGCGACGTCGGCACCAAACCGCCGTCGAATCTTTGCCACTGTTTTCGTGAGCGCTTCTGGCAAAGGTCAAAAAAAACGCGTAACCGCCTGCTCCAGAAGGCGGCAGGTCGGCTCGCCGTCGCGATGAAATTTTTATGTGGATTTCTAGCGGATTGGGCGCGTAACGGCGCGGTCAGCATGCGCACTTGTAACCACGATCTCGGCTCCCATGACCTCATCGCCGGGTTCGTGAACGGCCGCTGTCAGGCAGGCACGACCGCCTCTTGTCGACCCTCAACAGCCGCTCAAGTACGTAAGATGTCCGTCCGATTTCGTCCAGCAAACGGCCATCCACCTTCCAGCAACTCGTGCCATTTGCAGCGTTGATGCATCTCAGGTGCCAGTCCGGCTGCACGCCTATCACAATCAGGCGCACTGCCTGGACGCGACGCAAGAGCATCCACCAGCCCTCCCGTTCGCCTTTTTGGCGGGCATGCGAAACTGATTGCGTCAACATCCTCCATCCTGACACTTTTGAAAAATGTTTTCGCACGAAGACTTGCAGTTCTGCCATTCGCTTGTTCAACATCCAAGTCCGATATTTTCCGTCGACTGCACGGGAGAGGAAGTCAGAACTGTTGAGAAAGGGGGCAAGTCATGATCGCAATTCAAACCCCACGTCGCTGTCCCAGATGCGGCCAGACGAAAATCGCGGAACTGGATTTCCATCGGAAGGGGCTTGGCTACGCATCTTATTGCCGGCCCTGTGTAACTTTATGCCAGGCTGAATGGCGAGCCGGGAACCGCGAGCGGACCAATATGACCGCGCGGCGTAGTTATGAGAAAAACCCGGATGCGAAACGGCGCTACGCCAGGGAGAACAAGGAGAAATTCAATGCGGCAAAAAGGGAGCGCACCCGCCGCAGATACGAAGAAAAAAGACTTACCAATCCCGATCTGCCCGTTCGTTTTCGCAACGGCACAGCCAAACTGAACGAAACCAAGGTGTTATCGATACGCCAGCGATTGGCGGCCGGAGAATCAGTTGCTTCGCTGGCGCATGCATTCGGAGTGCATGTCGTGACCATCTATGCAATCAAAAAAGGTGAAGCCTGGAAAGACGTTATCTGACGAGTGCGGCGGCACAAGGGGCATTACCTTGAGAACATCACGAATCAGAGACACTCCGTTGGGAGCGCCGCCACGCTGTCGCTACGGCCACACATGACGAGGCGGCCAGGGCCAGAATGAATTGATCAGCTACGGAGTTTTGTAAGCAGGTCCGCCACGCCGGCACGCGTGGCAATTTCCCAGATATATCCTCGAGAATAATCGACACCCACCCGCCGATGAAGTACGGTGCGCAATCGGCCGTTCGTCCAGTGATCAGCGTCTATGCCGTGTATTCTCGGCGACTCCTTGACCGTTGCGGCAACCCACGCCAGCGTTTCATCATTGATCGTCAGGCGCTTCTTCTCCGTGCGCAGCTTCGGCGGTCGCATCCTGTGGTCCAAGCCTAGCTTCCCGACGAGGGTCCTGACATGCCCGGCAGAGTGGTAGATCCCGAATTGCTCCTTGATCAGCTTTTGAACATCGCCGTTTCTCCAGAGTTCGGTTTCATAGCCGTGGGCCATGGGGCTGCCCTCCAATGTCGCCCGTAACCACTTAAGGGCCTCGGGGCCAAGTGTGGCACTGCGCCCGGATGCCTTGAGATGCTCAACAGCCTCAACGCCATTAGCAACTACCATTGATCTGTATTTTGCAATGGTGCGCACGCTGATGTTGAGCGCTTTCGAGACGTGCTCGACGCTGTCCCCATCCAGCAGCATTTTCGCAGCAATCTTCCGGCGCGCGGCATAGACGTCGCTCTGTGGTTTATGAGCGGTAGCAGACGACGCCTTTTCTGAAGTCGAATAGGTGAGTCGATAGGCGAGGCCGTAACCCCGAACGAGGTAGCCAACATGCGAAGGTGAAAACTGGACGCCGAAACGCCGAAAGATCAGTTCGCGCAGTTGGCTTATGGTCCAGGTCGGCCCTGGATAGCCGTGAAGCCCCGGCGAGTGCTTGATTGCGCTAACGAGCCAGCTTTGCGACGCATCATCCAGTCGCGAGGGCCCTCCGTGGATACGAAGGCGCGCAACAGCATCAGCTCCGCTCCTTTCAACCAGGTCCTTGTACTTGCTCACGGTCCGAAGACTCAGTCGAGCCTTCCTGGACACTTCGCTAATACCCTCACCATTTAACAGCAGCTTGGCGGCAAGAGCCCTACGTTCTGCGAGAGGGATATCGTCTTTCTGTTTGCCCATCGTCGTGCGCGCAAATGAAATGGTTGTTATGTCGCATTGCGGTCACCATATTTATACACGATTCAATACAAATTTCACGAAGGGCGACTTGAAAACTCGGCGGCTAGACGTGCGATCGAAAGCTTGTCGAAATATCATGAAAGCCCGGCGTCGGGCCAGCTGCGCGGCAAAACCACCTTATCAGCGGATTTTTGGAACGGCTGTTTGCCGAATGCGTTTCGGTCGTTCGATGTCTTTAGGCGGGCGTCTCTTCGTGGCCGACTGCGGTGGTTCGAAAATCTTCGCCCGATTAACTTGAGCTGCCCCTTTCATCTGAAGTGGAAACGAACCGCCTTCAGATATGTGAAGCCCCCCACTTTGCAAGGACCTCTGTCGAGTAGTTCACACCGCAGCGAACAATTTGTCCAAAGCCTGGATGTCGAATTCCGTTCAGCGCCGCTTGCGATACGCTGCCTGAGTGGCTGGTGCATACGGCAACTTCATCCTCCGCTTCGGTGCGGTCGCCGTCTCCGAAACTGATACAAGGCGACCAAGTGTCGCGGCGGCGCCGGGAGTGCATGACTGTAGCCACGCTGTGACGACGCCATCACGCATCCAGCCCCTGACGAAGCTCGCGCTCAAGGCGAGACAATTGTTGGTGTCCGTTAATTCTGCTAGCGATGTCCACCGCATTTGCTAATGGGAGATGAGCCGCAGGGCCCGCCAGGCATGGCGACGAGGCAAGATTGCCAGTTGTGTCATCCGTTGCGTTCCGGCAACGGGCGAGCAGGAGGATGTTCGTTAATTCTGCTAGCGCGTTCGGCGTGTTCTCTAATTCGGCTAATGTGGCTGCCGATCGGCGCGACAGGTCCGCGAGCCACAGGCGGCGGCAAGCAATATTGACGAAGGTCATTTATTTCGATATTCGGGCGGTGCCAACCTTTGAGGTGAACGAAAACGCCATACAGGTCGGGACTTGTGCTTTATGTCGGAGTCTTTATCAAGTGTGTGACTGAACGTCGACAACCGAAGTGTCGTGCTGCGCCTAGTTAGTCGTTCCGGGCAGTGCGTTCATGTTCCGATGGAAAAGCCACGCTAGCAGAGTTAACGGACGCCATTAGCGCCCTTATGGGCACCGCTAGCAGAATTAGCGATCTTCAACAGCAGCCACCGACAGAGTTGCTGGTCGATCGAGTGGTGCCGGTTGCACACGGCGGTCTGCGCCATCTGCGTGATCAATGCCTGGGTATAGCGCAGCAACAGGCGTTGCACCGCACCCGCACGACGGAATTCCTCTTTCAGGACGCCGGCATCCAGTCGATACGCGCGTCCGGCGCTTTGGACAACCGCCCGGTTCGGCATGGTTTCACCGCCCATGAAGAGCGCGATACCGATAATCCCTTCGTTTCCCACGATGGCAATTTCAGCGGATGCGCCGCTCTCTAACACGTAGAGCAGCGACACGATGGATGTCGATGGGAAATAGACATGATCGAGACGGTCGCCAGCCTCGTAGATGACGTGTCCCAATGACAGGTCCACTGGCACCAGATGCGGCGCGACACGAGCCCACTCCGCCTCGTCCAGCACCGCGAGCAGATAATTACCGTTTCGATGATCTTCCTTCAACATTTACCACATCCCTCGCGGACGGTCGGGAAACCGTATGCCTTCACCAACCTGTTCCAGTGCAGTGCGTGACACATCGATACGGATATCTGCAGCCGTGCTGCATGGTACGTCAAGCATATCGTCGTAAGTCTCCTTTCATGCCAACACGTTTTCGCGTGCTCCGTATCCAACGTCCGCCACCGGGCGTGAAACGCCTCCGCACCGGGAGTTCGATCAGTGGCGATGTAATAGGCGCTACACTGGCGCTCCAGCAGTCTTGAGCGGTGTGCCATGAATGATTCCAATAAGACCTCTACAGCGCCAAGGCTGGTCGTCGCTCCCCGAATAGTCGCGATCGGCGCGTCGGCCGGCGGCCTCCATGCGTTAAGCCTGTTTTTCAGGGCGGCGTCCGAAATTCCGGACGACGTTGCCTTCGTGATCGTGGTGCACCTGGCTCCGGGTTCCGAGAGTCACCTCCCGGGGTTGCTGGCCAAGGACACGCATTTGCCTGTGTCAGCCATCGAGGATGGCGCAATGCTGCGCGCGGGGCACGTCTATGTCATCCCGCCGAAAGTGTCCGTTGTCATCGAGCAAGGCACGTTCCGGTTGCGGGCCGCCGTCGATCGCCCAGCAATCCCCATGCCGATTGACGCATTATTTACATCGCTGGCCGCCGACCAGCACGACCGCGCCATCGGGATTGTGCTTACCGGCGCGAACGCGGACGGCTCAGCAGGTCTTAGAGCGATCAAGGCCGAAGGCGGTATGGTGATGGCGCAAATGCCGGAAACGGCCGAACACAGCACAATGCCCAGCCACGCAATTTCAACGGGTCTGGTGGACTATGTACTCCCGGTCGAAGACATGCCGGCTGCGCTGTTTGAATACATCAGACGTTCCACGGGCGGGATGCCTCAAGCAGCCATTGATCCACCGCAGCCGGTTGATCTTGAACCGGTGCTCAGGGCGCTTGCGGCTGCCGGATCAGATTTCAGGGGCTACAAACGGGGGACGCTTCAACGTCGCATTGCCCGTCGCATGGCGGTCAACCGGGTCGACAGCCTGCGCGCGTATTGCGACGTCCTGAAAGCCTCAGTCGAGGAGGCTCAGGCGCTTAGCCTGGACATGATGATTGGTGTGACGGAGTTCTTCCGCGACCCCGATGCATGGACCGCGCTGTCCGAACGCGTGCTGAGCGTACTGCTGGAGGAGCCGCAGAGCGAGCAGCCGATTCGTGTATGGGTGCCGGGATGCGCAACAGGCGAAGAAGCCTATTCGATGGCCATGCTGCTGACCGAGGAGATCGAGAAGCGCCGGGCGACGCGACCGTTCATGATCCTTGCCTCTGACGTGAACCGCGTTGCGCTGGGACGCGCACGTCAGGGCATCTATTCAGCCAGCGTCGCGTCACCAGTGGGTGAGGCGCGGCTCGATCGGTTCTTTCAACCTCACAACGACGGATTCCAGATCCGGCAGGAACTTCGCGAAACGGTTCTATTTACTCCGCAGAACCTGATTGCTGACCCGCCGTTTTCGCGGGTCGATCTGATCAGTTGCCGGAACCTGCTGATCTACCTCGAACCGGAAGCACAGCAGCGGGTGTTCGAGTTGTTCCACTTCGCACTCAATCCGAAGCGCTATCTGTTTCTGGGGCGCTCGGAAAGTACCGATCCCGATTCCACCCAGTTTCAGGAAGTCTCGAGAGCCTGGCGTATCTACCAGCGCAGTCCGATCCTGGCGGCGGCACCCACTGCCTATCGGTTTTCCGCAAGAACAGCGCGCCATGAAGAATTCCCGCCGGCGAGCCGTGTCGGTGTCCGCAGCAAGGGTTACGCGGAACTGGTCAACGCCACGCTGCTGGAAGAGCACCATGCTGCCTCGGTGCTGATCAATTCTGCTCACCAGGTGCTCTACGTGAGCGGCTCGACTGACGAATACCTGACGCAGCCGGCAGGTGAGCCGACGGGCAACATTCTCGACATGGCGCGCGATGGACTGCGCCTCAAACTGCGGATCGTATTGCGCCGGGCAATCCAGGATCATGCTGACTCGCCGGTCAGCGAAATCGTCGCTGACGGTGGTGCACCTGCGGTAAAAATCACGGTGACGCGACCGTTCGACACGACGCATGCCGGCAGGGCATTGCTTGTCATCTTTGCCAGGTTGCCGACGGCCGACCGGCCTACGTCGACGGTGCCCTCCGGCGCGGATTCCGATCTGTGGCACCTCGAGAGCGAGCTTCGCACCACGCAGGTGGAGCTCGGCAGCACGATCGAGGAACTGGAAGAGAGCAATAGCGAACTGAGGGTATCGAACGAAGAAATCCTTTCGATGAATGAGGAGCTGCGCTCTGCAAACGAAGAGCTCGAAACGTCCAAAGAGGAACTGCAGGCGCTCAATGAGCAGTTGAATGTCGTCAATTCTCAACTTGAGCAGAAGGTTCATCAAATGGAGGTCCTCAATGAGGACGTCACAAATCTGCTTGCCAGCACGGAAATCGCGACACTGCTTCTCGACAGGCAGGGGCTGATTAAACGGTTTACCCCGAGCGCGGCGAGGATCTTAGGACTGGCGCCGCCTGACATCGGACGCAAGATCGTAGAGGTCCTCGGCAACCCGCTCGGCGACGCGTTGCCGGCAGAGGTCGATCGGATACTCACGGGCGGGGACCTGCAGGTCGAGAAGGAGATAGAAACCGCGACTGCAGAATGGTATGTTCGCCGCATCACGCCGTATATCGCGATTCGCGAAGCACCACCTGCAGGCGTCGTGGTGACGTGGACCGACATTACGCACGTCAAGCTGTCCGACGAACGCGCCCGACGCCTTGCCGCAGTGGTTCAGGATTCAAACGACGCGGTGACGGTATTCGACCTCAAAGGCCGCTTTCTCGCCTGGAACAAGGCTGCGAGCGCGATGTACGGCTTCAGCGAGACCGAAGCGCTGCGCATGACTGTTTCCGATCTGGTGCCACGGGGTGCCAGGCAAGATCACCTCGACTTCGTCCACCATGCTGAGCATAACGAGGCACTGCACTCCTACGAGACACAGCGAGTAACGAAGGGCGGCCGCGTGGTCGACATATGGCTTACGCTGTCGATTCTGTCGGACAGCGGGGGCAATGCGATTGCCGTGGCATCGACCGAGCGCGATCTCGTCAACCGCAGCGTGAGCAATGCTCACCTTCGCGAGCGTGCCGAACAGCTGGCGGTCGCCGACCGACGGAAAAACGAATTTCTGGCGACGCTCGGCCATGAACTGCGCAATCCGCTTGCTGCGCTGGTCTCAGCCGGAAATCTGCTCGCGTCGGAAACGGTCGCAGTCACACAGAAGGACTGGGCTGCCGGTGTCATCCAGCGGCAAGGTCGCGCAATGATGCACCTCGTGAACGACATGCTCGATATCAGCCGGATAACGAGTGGCAATATCGAGTTGAATCGACAGACGGTTTTGCTGAAAACAATTGTCCAGAGCGCCATTGAAGTTTGCCAGCCAATCTTCGACGAGCGCCGTCATACGCTGTCCGTCTCGCTGCCGGAAGAATCCATTTGGCTAAACGCGGACCCGACGCGCCTGTCGCAGGTCATCGAGAATATCTTGATCAATGCGGCGAAATACACCGCGCCTGGCGGGGCCGTACAATTGCGGGCGACAAGAACGGCCCATCGGATTTCGCTCAGCATCAAGGACAACGGGAGAGGCATTCCGTCCACGATGCTCGGGAGTCTTTTCGAGATGTTTGTCCAGGGACCCGTATCCGATAGCCAGCGCCAGAGTGGCCTGGGTGTCGGCCTGTCCGTGGTGCGCAGGCTCGTTGAGTTACACGGCGGCTCGGTCCGGGCCATTAGCGATGGCAGGACCGGCAGTGAATTCGTCGTCAATCTGCCGCTCGTTCCGGGAGCCGTCTTCGGGGAGCAGGTCAATTCGCAGCCAGAACCGGTTGCCGTGCGACCGAAGCGGATTCTTATCATTGACGACAACGCCGACGCGAGTGAGGCCCTCGCAATGCTTCTGGCGAATGAAGGCCACGAGGTCGAGACCTGCCTGGATGGTGTTTCGGGAATCAGTGCGGCGGCAACTTTCAGCCCCGACGTCGTACTTCTCGATATCGGCCTCCCGGACATGGATGGTTACGAGGTATCGAGAAGGTTACGCGAATCCGGGTCCAACCGGAACGTGATCCTGGTGGCGGTCACCGGATATGGACTGCCGTCGGATCACCTCAGATCGGCTGAGGCCGGGTTCGACCATCATCTGACCAAGCCGGTCGACTACGAAGCATTGATCCGGCTATTTGGCGCGGGGATTCAAGGGTCGTCGCGCGCGTAGTGGCCCGATAGCGACACGAACCCTCTGGCGCGCCTGCTGCAGTTTTTCGTGGAAACTGAACGTATGCGCGACACACGCGGAAAACCTGATGTGGCAAATCAGCCTGAGAAGTACTGCGGACCTGCGACTATGAGCGGCCGCAATTGGCCGAGGCTCTGACTTTCCACGCGACTAGCTGACGGGCTGAGATGGGTCGTGTGATGTCGATGGCGACCGTGCGAGATTCGCGTGGTCCATGCTGTTTGCATAAGACAGGGTTCGGCCAGTTTGAGACATTCGACGTTGCACTGAAGCTCATCGACAATCGGACACCGCGTTCGAATATCAGATGCCGAGAGAGGGGCCGCCGATCTGCTGCATCACTGTGCGCAACGCGACATGGGCGCTATCGAGCGGTCGACTTCCCTTGCGGGCGAGGTTGACCGCCGGTGCCATCCAGGGATGAGCGAACGCGACAACGGTTGCGCCTGTTCCATATGCTTCATTCGCTGATGCTGCGATAGCAGCGAAGCATTCGTCGATGTCACCATTCTTAAATAGCTCCCACACCTGCGCAACGTGGATGACTTCCACTGACGTAGCAATGTCGCTCGCGTGCTGAGCGAAGAGTCGTCTGGTTGACTCGATGGCCGACTCAACGGCACACAACACTGCGATTTTGCCGCCAACTTTCCCTGCTGCCGCGGCCAATGCAGCATCTGCTCTCACAATGGGAATTGGCGAACTTTCAATTTCTTCGACAGCCGGCCCAAGCGTCGCGCAGGTCAGGATGACTGCATCTGAGTCGGCCGCCAGGCCCAAGAGGCAACGATTCGTCTGCGCCTTCAATTCGGCTGAAAACGTCCCCGCATGTTGGACAGCCTCACGGAGGTCCGGCCGGACTTCATGGCGGAGATCTTCGACCCGCAGGCCAAGATGGTTGGCTGCGTCCTCGAATACACGCCTGTTGCCATCAATCGTGTGCAAAAGCGATATGCGCATTACCAGTTACCTTCGTTAGATTGCTCATGTCAGGTTCGTCGCTTCCGCGACCGTGGTCTAGCCAGTTGACTCACGGGCATTATTCCAACGCCCCGCCCGCCTAACAAGGCAACTTCTCCTACCGGTATGTTTGATACCTCCCTTGACTAATGGCCGCCTGAAGCCCGCCGACAACAGGAGCGTCAATGGCCGTTTCCGGTGCGCGTGGGAGTCCGCTCAGGGTCGATCGGAGGCAGTCGTCGTCGGACGTACGCGCATCACATCGCATCACTAGATTGGCTCTGAAACGGTCCGGAGTCCCATGTAGCCTTGCATCTTGACTGTCTGCGGCTTGCTGCATCAAAACCAGTGGCTCAAGAGATGAGCAGGCGGGGAGGGGGACTGCGTTTTAAATCTTCAAAGGTGCCGGCCCCATCCTCTCCGTGCCATTCTTGATGGCGCCGGCGCTGCGTATCGAGGCACGGGGCGGCGTCGTTCACGGTCGGAAGGGATTAGTCACCCTCGGGTGACTAGCGTTGCGTGCGGGCTGCTAGGAAGAGTGACCGTCGCGGGACTTGCCCGGCGAGGCGCGTCGAGCAGCGATCGGCCGAGGCGGTGAACCCCGAGCCGGGCAATCTCGAGGACGACCCGCGCCCGATCCCCCAATAGCCTCGTTCAAGACGTCGCTAGCCGCGCCATGCAAATCCTGAGGATCGCCTGAACGTTTGCAGCGTGATAGTCCAGCGTTCCCTTGCTTGAGAAAAGCTTCGTCAAGGTTTCTATATCTTGCAGATCCGGGATGTTTAACAGATCGGCGGCTATCGATTCGGAAGGCTCGTCCAAAACGGAGAACTCGACCTCGCCGTGTTCCCGCCGTCCAGCGCTCCAGATTAGGAGCAGCTGGGCTATCCGGTCGGAATGAAGCCAGATTCCCGTTTTCACCCTGGCGATGAGCTGGCCAATGACGAGAAAGCAGAGACAGTCTATGCGAGCACAGTCGTTGAGTACGTATGACATGGAATGAACCCCCGATCAGATCGGGCGTCGCGCCTCGTCCGCGACCCCGGTTACTATTGGTCATTCTTATACGCGGCATCGGGTACGCCGGTTGCAAGCAGAGCGATTTTCTGCAGAGCCCCGAGGGAACCATGGAAGACGACAAACGCTGTTGTCCACGACGTGTTGACGATGACGCCGCCTGCGCCGAGCTTTTGACCTACCTTGTTGTCGTGCAGCTTGTCGCCCGAGCCAGAACAGGCGGATGGCTCAGAACTGATCACCTCGTTGAGTCAACGCGGGTCTGGCTGGACAACAACGACGCCGCCGCAGGCTGGGAAGAGCGTGTACGCCTCGGCGCGCTTTCGGAGAACGTGGCGTTTCACTTCATTCATGAGCCGCGCTTCGCCGATCCGGACTGGCTCGCGCAGCTATTTACCCACGGCTGGCGGCTCGACTACCGGTCGCCGGTCATTCGCGGGATCTATGCAGCTTGCGAAAACGAGTTAAATCGCGACCTCTGACGCAGCGCGCGTCACCGCCCCTGGTCTTTTTCACCTCAGAGTCGGATATTGGGCTACTCCCAATGCGCGTAAATCCGAGCTGGTCCGCGTTCACCATCCTTACGATAGTTAGGGTCACAATTTTTAACATCGTTTCCATTGAGCGATGGTGACTTTTGTTCCCGAACCGACCGTGGACTCGATATCGAATTCATCCACGAGACGGCGCGCACCTCCCAATCCATAGCCCATAGTTTTCGCCGTACTAAAGCCGTCTTGTAGGGCTCGGCCGATATCCGAAATGCCCGGCCCGGTGTCCTCAAATACGAGGCGGATTCCGACTTTCCCTTCGTATTCGATCTCCGATATGGTGAGCGTGCCGCCCTTCCCGTGCACGAGCGTATTACGTGCCAATTCGCTCGCAGCTGTCACGAACTTGGTTCGAACAAGATCATCAAAACTGAGCCGTACGGCCAGTTGCTGAACTGTTATGCGGGCCAGCTTGACCTGCTCAGGCGATCGAATGTCAAGAACTAATTCGCTAAGGATCATGATGAAAGACTCCTGCTTGGTCCGGGGTTTTGCCTGCGATCAAAGGCTCTGGTGCAAATTAGCGAGGTCGGTGAGGTAAGCTCGGTTTTTTGACGAGCGCGAGCCCGCTATGAGTACGCTGAGAGACATCGACTGGTTGTTCAAAGGGCGGCATTTTGACCGCGAAGTCATCGTCCTATGCGTGCGTTGGTACCTGCGTTACAAGCTCAGCCTTCGAGACCTCGTGGAAATGATGGCCGAGCGCGGCCTGTCGCTTTCGCACACGACGATCATGCGCTGGGTCAAACGCTTCACACCACAGTTCGTAAAGCGCTGGGATCGGCTTGCGAGATCCGCTGGTCGTTCGTGGCGCGTCGACGAGACCTATGTGAAAATTCGTGGCAAATGGGTCTATCTTTACCGTGCAGTTGATCGAGCGGGAAAGACAGTCGACTTCCGGCTTAGCACCCGGCGCGATGTCGCTGCAGCCAAGGCTTTCTTTGCGAAGGCGATCAGGAGTCGAGGGCTCGCTCCGAAGACCATCACACTGGACGGCTACGCGGCGTCGCATCGCGCGGTGCGCGAAATGAAGACTGACGAGTTGCTGCCCGAGGACACGACGTTGCGATCGTCGAAGTACTTGAACAACCTGATCGAGCAGGATCATCGCAACATCAAGTCCAGAATCAATACGATGCTCGGCTTCAAACGCTTCAGGAATGCAGCCGTTGCGATCTCCGGAATCGAACTGATTCATCGCATTCGAAAGGGTCAATTTAACCTCACAAAGCTGCGCCTCAAAGATACTACTGCGCCTGCTGTATGGATGGCTGTCCTTTCATTACGATGATGTGACGGCGAATAGGCCGTTTTTCGCTCGCACCAGCCAATTTGCACCGGAGCCATCGCGACGATCCTGAGCTTGCCCGGCGCTGCCGACGTCGGCACACCTGCCGCCACGCTGCCGGCTGCGGCGCGCGCTAGCACCGCGTCGGCCTCGCGAATGGCATCGTCGAGCGAAACACGATGAATGGTCTTTCCAGCGAACGGCGTCTCGTCGACGTGATCCGTTGCGTCGGCTGCGATAAGCACGGTTCGCGCGCCGGCGATCTCGGCGGGGCTCAGCGGATGCTCCACGCCGAGCGCACTGCGCGTCTCGATCGCGAGCCGGGCGCCGCGCTTCTGTGCGGCGCGATTGAGGGCTTGCGCCGCGACCATCGGCGCTGCGCTTTGTTGCGGGGACGATACCAGTCCAATCAGCTTGTCCATTGCTCTCTCTGGCTTACACGGCTTGATGATGGGTGACGCGCAGCGAATCCGCAGCGACGCTGAAGCTGACGAGCTCGACTTGCGCGGCGAGCGCGTCGAGGTGCGCATGATCGGGCAGATGAGGGCCGACGCGTGCGAGCTTGCCCGCTGCGAACGCCGTCGCGCGCCGGCCGAGTTCCGGCCATGGCCGCGCCTCGACGAGGCTGGCGATCAAACCGGCGACGAGCGCGTCGCCCGCGCCGACGGTGCTCGCAACCGGCACCCGCAACGGCGCCGCGCGCCAACCTTCGTAGGCGGTCGCATTGGCGGTTGCGTTCGTGGAAGACTCCACATCTGCGCGGGTCACCCCCAACGCGCCGCGCTCGCCCAGCGACACCACGACGTAGGCAATCCCGCGCTCGAGCAGCTCGCAGGCGGCGCGGATCAGCGCATCGTCGTCAAGAAGCGTGCGGCCCAGCGCCGCCTCCAGTTCCGCGCGGTTCGGCTTCACCAGATCCGGCAGATCGCCAGCTTCGGCGGTGCCCAGCATGTCGGCCAGCGGCGTGCCGCTCGTATCCAGCGCAACCCGTGCACCTGCCGCATGCAAGCTGCGCGTGACGCGGCGATAGAACGACACGTCGACGCCCGGCGGCAAGCTGCCCGCCATGACGAACCAGCGGCCCGGCACGGCCAGTTCGGCAATGCGTTGCTCCAGCGCCGCGACATCGGCCACGGTGGGCTGCGAGGTCGCGAGGTTGATGTCGGTGGTTTCGTTGCGCGCCGTGTCGACGAGTTTCACGTTGATGCGCGGGCGTCCGTCAATCCGCACGAAGCGGTCGGCGATCCGCTTCTCCGTGAACATCGCAGCGAATGCTTCGGCATCCTCTGAACCTAGCAGGCCGGTGGCGATCGTCGTGATGCCGTAGTCGGCCAGACATCCGGCCACATTCACACCTTTGCCGCCGGCATTGAATTCGAGCGACGCCGCCAGATTGACCTCGCCGAGCTTGAGGTTGGCCACGCGCACGGTCTGATCGAGCGCAGGATTGGGGGTCACGGTAACGACGGTTTTCATGCGGCGGCCTTGATATCGTCGCTGTCGAGCGCACGCACGGCGTCGACATCTTCGCAATCGAGTGCGCGGTGCGCGAGCGCCTGCAAAGCGTCGAGACGCGAGGCGCGCAGCCGCGATTTGACGGCCGGGATGTCGCGGGCGCTCATCGACAGTTCATCCACGCCGAGACCCGCGAGGATCGACGCACCGAGCGGATCGCCGGCAAGCCCGCCACACACGCCGACCCATTTGCGATGGCGGCGCGCGCCATCCACGGTCTGTTTGATCATGCGCAGAACGGCGGGATGCAGGCTCTCGGCCATGCGTGCCAGTTCTGGATGCTCGCGATCCACCGCGAGCACGTATTGGGTCAGATCGTTGGTGCCGATCGAGAGGAAGTCGACCAGCGCGGCGAAGTGATCGGCGAAGGCCGCCGCGGATGGCGTTTCGACCATGATGCCGAGCGGCACCGTCGGCGCGCCAAGTTCGACGCGGACCGTTTCGGCAAGGGCGAGCGCCTGACGCGCTTCGTCGAGCGTCGAGACCATCGGGAACATGATCCACAGCGGACCGTCCTTGGCGGCGCGATACAGCGCGCGCAATTGCGGCAGGAACAGGTCGGGACGGCGCAGGCACAAACGCAGGCCGCGCACGCCGAGAAACGGATTCGACTCGTGCGGCAGGTTCAGATACGGCACCTGCTTGTCGCCGCCGATGTCGAGCGTGCGAATGATCAGCTGCCGGCCGCCGCTGGCTTCGACCATGCGGCGATAGCAGTCGTATTGCTCGTCTTCGCTGGGCGCGTCGTGACGTTCGAGAAAGAGGAACTCGGTGCGCATCAGGCCGACGCCGTCTGCGCCGTTGGCGATCGCGTCGCGCACCTGCTCGGGACGCGTGATGTTCGCACCGATCTCGAGCACGTGACCGTCGAGTGTGGCGGCGGGCAGGGCACGATTGGCGGCGTCGCGCTGCGCCTCGTCCGCCAGTTGCCGCTGCGTGTGGCGGGCGCGATCGCGGTCCTGCGCCGATACGCCGATGTACAGGCGGCCGCTGCTGCCGTCGAGCACGGCTTCACTGCCGTCCGCGATATCCATCAGCGCGGCGCCGCAGGCGACGGCGGCCGGCACGCCGAGCGTGCGGGCAAGGATGGCCGTGTGCGAGGTCGGACCGCCCGACACCGTGCAGAAGCCGAGCGTGACCGCCGGATCGAGCATGGCCGTGTCGGATGGCGTAAGGTCTTCGGCGATCAGGATCGCGGGCGTGTCGAGACGCGTGTCGGTGGCGACGTTTTCGCCCAGATGTTTCAGCACGCGACGCGCGACGTCCCGCAGATCGGTGGCGCGCGCCGCGAGCAGCGGATCGGGCAGGGCAGCGAGGCGCGCGGCCTGTTGCTCGGCCGCCTGATGCCATGACCAGGTGACGCCGTGGCCGTCCAGCAGCATGCGGGCGAAGGCGTTCAGCAGTTCGGTGTCGTTGAGCAATTCGCGGTGAGCGGCAAAGATTTCGCCCTCGGCTGCGCCGAGACGCGCGGTGGTGTCGCGTGTGAGCGCATCGAGTTCGCCGGCGGTTTCGCGCAGGGCCCGCTCCAACTGATGGGTTGCTTCCAAGGTGTCGGCGGGACGGTCCTGAATGTCTGGTTGTGTGGTGCGCAGCACACGTACCGGACCGATCGCAAGGCCGGGACCCGCGCTGACACCTTCGAATAGCGTGGCGGGGTCGAGTGGTGTCCATGCCACCGGCTGGGCTTTCTGCCGGCGCGCCCGGGCGGCAGCCGCCCGCTCGTGTTCTTCGGCCGACAAGGCTTCGATGGTGCGCTTCAGCGCCGCGAGAGCGTCGGCTGCGTCCACGCCTTGCGCCGAGAGCACCAGTTGCGCGTTGGCCGTTGCGCCCAGTTGCAGCAGGCTGACAAGATTCTTCGGGTCGGCGGCTAACTTGCCGTGGCGCACGCGCAGGGCGGCCCGATAGCGCTTCGACGTCGCGACCCATGCGCTTGCCGGGCGCGCGTGCAAGCCTTGCGGATAGTCGAGGATCAATTCGAGGCGCCGCTCGAAGTCGGCCGGGGTGGTATCGATCACAGCGGGTGTGGCGTGCGCCGCGCCGTTCAACGCTTCGACCAGCACGTGCGGATCGCGGGCCTCGACGAGTGCCAGCAGTTGCGCGGGGTCGCCGATCAGACGGGTGAGCCGTTGCAGCAACGCGATGTGTTCGTCGGATTGGGCGGCAATCGCCACGACCAGATTCGCGCGTTCGCCGTCATGCCATTGGACGCCTTCTGGCAATTGCAGCACGGCCACGCCAGTGCGCCGGATCAAATGGCGATCTTCCTGCATGCCGTGCGGAATCGCGACGCCGCTACCCAGATAAGTATTCGAGACTTGTTCGCGGCCTTGCAGGCTCTCGATATAGGCGGGCTCGATATAGCCGGCGGCGGCTAGCAATTCGCCGGCCTGGACGATCGCGTCGTCTTTCGAGCTGGCACGTGCGTTCAGTCGAACCAACTCTGCGGTAAGCAGCGACGGCATCGCGTCTCCTGAAATCGAATCATTAAAGTGGTCGTATTGGAATCGATACCACTTTGGCCGTCAAGTCTTCGCCGTCTTCGCAGATTTCAATGATTTTGCTTGAAAGCCAGGTAGAATGGTCCGCAAAGGCTGTGCAGCCGGGAGTCGCCATAGTGAGACGTTTCAGCTGCCTGATAGGCAATCCAGGGAAAATACCGAGCCGGTTACGGAATCGATACCACTTCATGAATCTGCGAATCAAGGATGTTGCCGAGGCGGCGGGGGTGTCGGTCACGACGGTCTCGCGCGTGCTGTCGAATAACGGCCCGGTCCGCGACACGGTCCGCCAGCGGGTGCTCGGTGCCATCGAGCAGTTGGGCTACCGCCCGAATGCGGCGGCGCGCCGTCTGCGCTCTGGGGATACGGCGACCATCGGCCTGATCGTGTCGGACGTGCGAAATCCTTTTTTTACCGAAGTCAGTCGCGCGGTGGAGGACGCTGCCTATCAGCAAGGTCTACGCGTGATCCTCTGCAATACAGACGAAAACCCCGAGAAGGAGGCGATGTATCTTCGGCTGATGGAAGAGGAGCGGGTCACTGGCTGCATTTACTCGCCTACTCACGACGCCGCGCAAAGCTTCAAGGCCGACGCTTACGATTTCCCGGTGGTGATGATCGACCGCGCTGGTCCGGCGGGCAGCGCGGATGCGGTGGTGCTCGATAACCGCGATGCGTCGGCGCGGCTCGTCGAGCATCTGGTTGAGCGCGGATACCGGCGTATCGCCGGGCTGTTCGGCAACACCAGCACAACCGGGCGCGAGCGCCACGAGGGGTTTGTACAGGCGCTGGGGCGGCACGGCTTGCCGGTGCAGGCGGAATTCGTCGAGCCCAACCCTGCGGGCGCGGTGAGGCATGTCGGCTGTTGGCTCACGGGACGCGCGGCCAGCCGGCCCGATGCGATCGTGGCGAGCAACGGCCTCCTGCTGCTCGGCGCCTATCGGGCCATGCGGGCGCAGGGCGCGGTTCCGGGTGAAGCAATCGCCTTAACGGGCTTTGACAACGACCCTTGGACCGAACTGGTGTCGCCGGGCATCACGGTGATCGCTCAGCCGGTCTATGAGATCGGCAAGATGGCCATGCAGTTGCTGACCCAACGGCTCGCCGATCCGTCGATGTCCACGCGCTCGCTGGTCTTGCCCGGGGCGATCGTGATACGCGGGTCGACGGCAGGGCTGGAAGCCCTTGCCGCGGCACGAAGATAACCGTTGAACGGGCAGCTCGAACCCCGTTGAGCGTCTTGCGCTATGCATGTTGAGGATCTGGCCGCCCGAGTAAGTGCAAGACTCAATAGCACAATTCGTCTAGCCGAACCCGTGAAAACGAGGTCCCGCAAGCGGCGCACCGGTTGTGCTCGACGGCCGGCATACCGCACAGCGGGGTTACGCCAAGAAGCGCCACTCCGCTGCGCATATCCACGACGGATGGCTGTCCCTTCAGATCTAAACACGATTCGCAGAGTTGCATGGCTGTCCACGAACGGGCACTTATTCCAGCATATGCGGTGGGAACCAACGCGAAGCGAATAGTCTCGGCGCAACAGCCATTGCTTTAGGAAACGCAGAGATCACCGGAAGCACGATTTCCGTCGGTTGTTGTAGCACGACACTTCGCATTCATCCGCCGCATAACTTTGCATAATTAAAGTGATCGATGTTTAATTCGTAGTCCTATGGCTACCAAGCCAAAGAAGCTTCAATTTGTGCGGGAGTCTGCTGCACAAATTCTGGATTCGCTCATGCCTTCAGGTTGCGCGGTGACAATTTGCGCAGGGCAGGGAGGGCTGGCTTGCGCTGGATCAGTGTGGCGACACGCTCTTCAGTTTCTGATAATCGAAACGTCGAAGGGGAAGGATTGGCTGTCTCACGAGGCTACGATGAAGCGTCTCGAATTGACGATTGGTGACCGGCCGAGGTGTTGGATGCCGTGGACATGGAGGCTGACTGGCCGCTAGAGGAGCCTGAGCAGGCGTCAACTCCGTTACCGTCGCCTGGTATGTGAATCCGAAATCAATAGCTCAAACCCGCCAGTTCTCTTCGGAGTCCGGCGGGTTTTTCTTTGCCTGCGGGGCGCGCGCTACATACGCCGTGGAGTCTCTCAACCGTTCAGTTGTGATTCGACGTTCAGGACGATCCGTGCCACCGGGTTGTTGTCTGCGGATTGCGGCGCGAACTTGATCTGGGCGAAGGTGACGATACCGAGAGCGACGAGCAGGAGTGCTCCAGACGCGGCGATGCGGGTAAGGTATTTCACAGGGACCTCATTTTGATGATGTAGACAGAAACTGGACGTACCTGACAGGCGTGTCGACTCAACTTCAGCGGCATCTCGGTCCGCAACCCGGCAACGCCGGACGCGGCCGTCGGATCGCGCTTGCCGATCGGACGAAGTTTGTGCAGTGCACTATAACACAACCGTTAGATCGCGTCTGCCGATCACACGGGCTTGTGCGGTGCACTATAAATGGTTTATCCGTATGCCCAGTGCGACATCCCGTCGCGAGCGGATGCTTAATTGCTTGAGCATTTCGTGTATGAAAGATTTCTGTAGGGCGTAACGGGCCGTCATGCTATGTGGGTGATTCTTGCAAGCATGGACGATGTCGAGGAAGCCGTCCCGGCAGTCTCCCTGATGGAGTCTGCTAGTTGAAGATGGGTTTGCTAACGGTATCAATTGCGCTATCATTTGGTATCAACTGATACTTTAATCGGGGGGCGCATGCCACTGATTACGCCTGAGGCAGTGGCCGCAGTCATGGAACTGCGGCAGGTCCCGCACACGCTCGCGGAACTCGAAGCACTTGTCCGCGACGGACTGCCCAAGTCCGCGCTGCGCGCGGGCGTCGAACATGCGACGCAGGGCGCTGACGCTCGGCGTGCGCTGCTTGCCCGCATCATCCCCGAAGCGACTTATAAGCGGCGTCGCGATCGGCTGACGCCAGACGAATCGGAAAAGACTGAGCGGCTGGCCAGGATCGTCGCGACGACGGCCTACGTCTGGAACGACGAAGAGGACGCGCGGGAATTCCTGTCGACGCCGCACCCGGAGCTCGAAGGGCGGGCGCCACTCGATGTTGCGCTGACCGAGCTCGGCGCGCGCCGGGTCGAAGAGCTGCTCTGGAAACTGTTTTATGGGTTGCCGGCGTGAAGTTGTTTCGAATCGCCGACACTCGACATGCGGTCTGGAGCGGCACCGGCGCGATGCTGGTGGGCGGCCGTTTCAATAGCCCGGGGCGACCGGTGATCTACGCCGCGTCGACCTTCGCCGGTGCGATGCTCGAGGTTCTTGTTCATGCGCGCATCGGCAAGGTACCGAAGACACACGGATGGGTTGAAGCAGCGGTTCCCGACGACATTCGCGTCGAACTCCGTTCGGCCGAATCGTTGCCAAGAGGATGGGATGCGCCAGCACTGCAGGCGGCAAGGGAGTTCGGCGACGCCTGGCTGACCGAGTCGCGTTCCGCGCTCCTGATGGTACCTTCCGTCGTCGTCCGTGCAGAGTTCAACGTGCTAGTCAATCCCGCACACCCCGACGCAACGCGGATCGTTGTGACCGAGCCGCAACCCGTGGTGTGGGATGAGCGCCTTTTTGTTATGCCGACGGTCGGACACTCCTAGATACGATGGAGGTCGGCTAGCCTCGCCTCGACGATTTGCTCCTCAACGGAAACGACTGGGACGTGGCTTCTAGTTTTTAGTTCGCAATCGCCACTCGCAATGGCCAGTGTACCGTCTTCTTAAATTCTCCATGTCTGGTCGCCAAAGCCGACACAACTGTCTGTTTCTGTTAATTGCCCTAACAATTTTACATAACATAATTGGCCCCAATTTTTAAACCGGGACTAGTTGCATGACAAATTCCTCGGAAGGAGGATTTAATCCTATTCAATGTCGGGAGGCTGAGATGCGAACGACGCAGCAGTTGAGTATCACGCTACCCAATGAAATGGCCTAGTTTGTCCGCGACAAGGTCGCTCGCGGCGACTACGCATCCGACAGCGGAGTGCTTCGAGATGCGCTCCGGGTGCTTTGTGAGCGGGGTCGGGCAGTCGAAGCATGGTTGCGCGATCAGGTTGTTCCTCCTGCGCAAGCACTGCACGATAATCCCGGGCGAGCACTATCTGCCGATCAGCTGCGCGCTGAGCTCAATAAATCCCGGGCGCGTCGCGGATGAATTGGAAGGTTCAGTTTGCCCCTGAAGTACTCGGCCAGTTGCAGGCACTCGAAGAACGGATCGGGCAGGCTGGTACACCAATCACTGAGGCACGTTATGCCGATGCAGACGCTCGCGGCTCGCGGGGTCGCGCGTGAAGACCTGTTGCCGGGACTTAGAATTACGCACGTTCGCAAGCGCGCGATCATCGCCTACTTGCTGGACGACGAAACTGTCTCCGTCGTGGGCGTCTTTTATGGCGGTCAGGACTGTGAGACTGCGCTTGGATCTGAAGGTGGATATGTCAAAGCGGATATCTTGTGGGCGTATACATGTTCGCTCGCTGGCGCAGGCTTGCCGGACGCTGAATTTGTGCAACAACCTGCTGCCCAATTGCCTTGGGTCTGACGTGACTAGCCGGCTTGAAAACAGAGTGAATCAATTACCGCCGAAGGACGGTCCTGACGTTGATTAGTGGCACGGCTTGTCGCTTTGCAGTCCGCGAGAACCGGAGATGCCGCGAGGGGCCCAGCTCTAATTCACTGCTTCTCGAACCGTACCGTCCAACTCCGAATCAATGTCTTCCCGACGAACCAAATCTCGCGGCGGCCGAACCCATAAACCGCTGACAAAGGCGCTGCTGTTGCCGATGGATCGAGCGTCTGCGAACGAACAGTCCTTGGCAAATCACCTTGCACTGGTCGCGTGCCGGACTGGTCACGGAAATGGGCACCTCGTGAACGAGCTCATACGCGCCGTGTATTTGAGTTGGTTTCTGCAGCGTGCTGGATATGGCAATTATCCAGCCGAGCAGTTCAAGATTGCCGAGTGCGCCGTTGAAGCGACCCTGGCCTACGCCCACGAGACTGGGCAGTGGCAAATTCCTTCCGATGTCGTCGTCGATTTTGAAGCGCTGCTGGCCCTCCACGACTCACAACTCGCCAGTGCGCCTCTGCATGCTGTACTCGAAGCCGAGCAAAAGCTCAGGACGTTCCTCGGAGGAACATCCGACTCTCCAATTCTGTTGAGTACCTGACGGCCTCGAGCATGGCGTTGTTCCTCATTCTGTTCTGGCTGCGTCAAGCATCTGCGTCGCAAACGGTCGTCAGGTGGCCGGGAGAACCAGGGGCAAGCTGGCACCGCATTCACTTCCGCTCGGGCGGATGGCGCGCGAGTGGTGAATTCTGATCTGGAAAGGAGTGAATGCAGCCCTTGATGAAGCAAACTAAACGGCACTGCCAACATGCGACCGACGAATATTGCCGAACTGCAGCGTATGTTGTGAATGGGTAAATCGAGCCCCCGATGACAGATCACGAGGGTCCACTGCCTGATTTAGGGCTTTGGATAAAACTGAATTTAGTCTAGATTCGGTCTGAATGAGGTGGAAAACGAAGGATCAGACATGCGCCTGACAGACCACGTAAAACCAATCAGCTACCTGAAAAGCGACGCAGCGCAGATCGTCAAGGATTTGACGGCTTCTGGCGAGCCGCTGCTCATTACGCAGAACGGTGAGGCGAAGCTCGTCGTGCAGGACGTGCAGAGCTACGAAGACACCCAGCAAACGCTGGCGTTGCTCAAGCTCCTGGCCTTAGGCCAGAAGGACATCGAGCGGGGAAAATTCAGGGATGCTGATGAGTTTCTTGCCGAGCTCGACGACCTTGATCGGAAGGAGAAAATCCGCTGATGGGGCAGGCGAAGCTGAAGCTTCTGATTCTCGACGAGGTGCAAGAGGGATACGAAGGATTTGCGCCGCTACATCCTCAAAAGTTTCGGTGCCGGGACGTGGAAGCAGACATCCGCGGAATTGACCGTCACGTTTGGCAATATCAGGCAGTTCCCACAGAGCTGTTATGTACCGGCTGAGCTTGCAGATTTCGGCGGTCTGAATTTCCGGGAAGCCTTGAGCGGACAGAATCGGGTTATCTATGAGATGCGCGACGACACGATTTACATCCACATCGTCACTGATGCGCGCCGCGATCTACGAACGCTTCTGCAGAAACGACTATTGCGTTCTCGCTGGTAAATTCAGCTTTATAGGCAAGTGTCTTCACGCCGTAGCGCCAGATCACTCGCCAGATGGCGGTACACATGTACTCCCGAAAACGCTCACCAAAATGGAGAATCCTGATTTCAAATACGCAACTAACCGTCTCTGGCAATCGCGTACACGTCAAATCACAAACCCGTCTCCAACACGTCAGGCGTCTGAAAAAATAACGGGCAGGTGCGTCGCCGGCGGTTACCGATAATAGATACCTGGTGAAGCTGGGCCGTTGCGTCATTGACGATTGCGCTGCTTTCGACTTCTGGTAGATTAATCCCTGAGCGGCGCAGTACAAGTACAAAGACCGCGAATGATATTGTCGAGGTACGTCATGGAAGTTCTTGATCGCGCGCACGCCGTCTCGCTGGACGGACGGGCCGTGGTTTTCATGGTGTCGATCCGCGGCCGCGAGGTCGAAGGCGCAATTGCGCGTGACGCACTCGAACAGCATTTCTGGTTACCACGTAGCGCGGACCCGGCGCGTACGCTCAAAGCATTTGAAAACGGTCGCAACCGCATTGTCGCGGTCACACAAAGAAAGTTACTCGCGCGACCAGATGAGCCGCTGTGGCTGACCGTGAACGACTTTCTGATCAGGTGACCGGCGGTTGCCTTGCGGCCGGTCGAGAGCAGGGCGGGTGCTGACAATTACTACGTGGCCGGGTCAGGAAGATCGGGACGTAATTCCGCCTCAATCTGGTCAATGGTGGGCAAATCGGTCTCCAGTGATTCCGGTACCTCGCGCATGAACTGGTATTCGGCGACACCCATTGGCTTGGCTACGCCACGCAACGCATATTCCGCCACGAGTCGGTTCTTTTCCTTGCACAGCAACAGACCGATGGTGGGCTGGTCTTCCTGTGCCTTGACCTGCGCGTCGATAGCCGACAGGTAGAAGTTCAACTGGCCTGCGTACTCGGGTTTGAACGGCGTCGTTTTCAGTTCGACAACGACATAGCAACGCAGCTTGAGATGGTAGAAAAGCAGATCGATGAAAAACTCGTCACCGCCTACCTCCAGCCGGTACTGACGCCCGACGAAAGCGAACCCTGCGCCCAGTTCGAGCAGGAAACGCGTGATGTGCTGGGTGAGCGCCCGCTCGACGTCTCGCTCCTGTGCGCTTTCGGTCAGGCCAAGGAAGTCGAAGATATAAGGATCCTTGAGCACGTCGCGTGCGAGATCCGATTGCGCTGGAGGCAGCCGGTCGGCGAAATTCGTCACAGCCTTGCCGGTACGCGCGTGGGCGACCGTCTCGATCGCATGGTCAGCACACTGCGCGACCAGCCGTGCTCAAGGGATTTCTCCGCATACCAAAGCCGCTGCGCGGGGTCGTTCAGTTTATCGAGCAGCGTCACTACGTGCGACCACGGTAATTGTGCAACGGGTTGTTGCACAAATTCCGGCTGCGGAAAGGCTTGCGCGAGCGCACGCATGTACTTGAGGTTGCGCGGCGAGAAGCCGCGCATGTCAGGAAATGCCGCCTTGAGATCGCGCGCCAGCCGGTCGACAACGCCCGCGCCCCAGCCTTGTTTCTGCTGCCTGTCAATAATGTCGCGGCCGATTTGCCAGTACAGTGCGACCAGTTCGCGATTGACGCTGGCCGCCGCGCGCTGCCGCGCGCGCTCGACGCGCTGCTTGAGTTCGGCGAACCAGTGACGGTAGTCCTCAGCCCACACGGGAGTATCCGGATCTTTGGTCATGCGTTTGGTCAGTGGGCGCTGATGATCGCGTTCAGAACAGAGATTATCCTTGGGGGAGCCGGCAATCGACAAGCTGGAACTGTTTGAAGTCGCCGCGATTATAGCATCGGACCCCGTTAAAATTGTTGATAAATTATGTTATGTCAAATTTAACAACAAAGAAAAAAGGCGTCATGGCGCCCTTTCCTTGACCGACTTGCTCAGTCATTTCGTTACGACTACCCGCGTCCGCATGAGTTTCTCGATCACCCGATCTTGGAAGCCAGCGGTCGGGGCACGAAGTGGAAACATGACCACGGAATTCGGTTGCGACGGTCCACAGACAGCTGCGACCGGCCGATCCTCAGGTTGTCCCAGATCCAAAGAGAGTTGCTTGCTCGGCACCGGTTGCCTTTCTTTCATTTTGTGCATACTCCGCGACAACCATTCGTTCGTGGGTCGGAACGTCATCCAACGATACGCCTACCAATGGCTTTGCAGTGCGTTTTTCCATCACATGTAGTTTTCCATCGCTGGACTTGCGTGTCAATCGCGTGCTAAAAAACGTCAACATATTTTTGGGCGCTACTCCCGAGTATTGAAGAAACACGACCTTACTGGAAGATTGCGACTCGTCGTCAGAGACCGCGTCGCGGTGCAGATCAAGCGCCAAACTCTTCGGGTAAGGCTCGATGTACAAGACCCGAGCAATACCGCTGGCTACGATATGACGGGCACACGAGTGGCACGGAAAAGTCGTGGCATACAACGTGCCGCCGGCCAATCCCGCCTTGTTGGCACGTGCTACGGACACGATGGCGTCCATCTCAGCGTGGACCGCGCGCGAATACTCGATGAGGGAGCGTACGTCTGTCTCCTTTAGCGCCTCAATCACTTTGCCAAGCAGCGCGCGACTGGTGATCAATTCCCTCTCTAGGAGTTTTTCGGCAATCTGGTCATACAAGCGGTCCTTCTTCTCGTCGTTATGGCAGCAGTGGCCGCTCCACTTGAAGCACCGGTGATCGTTCTCACTGTCATCTTCGCTATACAGGCCGCCGGCAAATTTCGGAACATCATTCCGTCCGAGCCCGATCAGTTCTCCCGCCGAGCTGACGATCGCTGCGCCTACCTGTCTCGACAAACATGCCGATTTTGAACCTTCCGCGTGAGCGGCCGCCATTGCCGACTCGTCGCGGGTCGGGGTGTGCACGGGAAAGCCAAACAGTATCTCGATATATCTAGTCACTGCGGTTTTCAACGTCTGATTGTTTGACCTGTCATTCCGAACGAAAAAGTCTGCTTGATGGAACACATCTCGGACATTCTGACCATAGTCCTGCGTTTCGCGATAATCACGGGTGATAATGGCTTGCAACGCGGCCCGATCTAGACGACGATCATGCTCTAAACGCTCCCGCCGCACCGATTCGGGAGCAAAAACGCCAAACAACCAGAACATTTCTCCGTAGGTGTCGCGCAGCAAGGTGAGCTCCTCGGGATTTTTCAAGGAATCGATAATATGCACGCGACGCAGGCTGAGCGGAACCTCACCGCCGTCTGCGCTAGTACCAAAACCATCCTGTTCCCGTTCCGCTGCGATGGCCTCAACCGCCTTTGCCGCGAGATAGCCCTCTCCGCATGCTTCGCGAAGTCGGTCACCGATTCGCTGCAATTCTGTGATCCGCTTTGCACCGTCCGCATTCTGATCAACCGTTTCCCGCACAACGGATGCGTGAGAAACGATGAATTCGCTCAATCTGTAATGGCAGGCTTTATAACCAAAATCGGTTTCCAGAATGCTGCCAATCAGTTGGCCCGTCGTTGTACAGCCCGATCCCACTGGCCCTACGAGCGCGATGACGAGTTCCTCAGTGATTCGCGATTTCAGCTTAGGCAGTTGCTGGTCGCTCGGCGCGTATGGGGCGACTTTTATAGGGATGTGTGCGGGAAATGTTTGAGCGCTCATTTTCTTATGGCGTGAGTTCTTTATACCGAATTGTCCCACAAAAATCGGCATACCCTACCGTCCGCAGTCATCGTTCTCGGGCCTAGATGATGCATTATGCATCAACGCATCGAACCTCGTGCCGATGAGGCTCGGTTCACACTCGACATCTGGCCGACATCGCCCCCAAATCTGTGATTGGAAGTGATATTGCCGACGCTGTCGGGTTCTTGTATCTTGCATCTTGCGAATTCGACCTCATCGGCAGTGTTAAATATACACTCCAAATCCGCTCTCAAAGAGTCGGCTGCACCCTTGCCAGATACCAGTGGATGGGATACTACCGCGGTTTTCGAATGCCTCAATCGTCGCGTCCGACAGAGGCATTGACGTCAAGAAAGCCGGATCACGCACCGCAGGCGGTAATAGACACTCAAGTGTCGTGATCCCTAGTCTGCCCAAACATGTCTCGTCTCGCAGAACGTGGTGCTATGCAGTTCGAGCGCTAATGCACGGCCGGGATTTATAGCTTCTGGTTGATCCGGACGATTACATCCCTGCGCCGCCGCAAACTTTTATTCTCCGTTCCGAAATATTCCGACACTAGCCTGTACCCGAACGAAATGCCGGTGCTGACTGCGGCCGCAGTCGCTGCAACCGCAACAGTAGAACCGGTCATCGCATTCGAAACGGAGCCCGTAATCAGCCCAACACCGAAGTCCGAGACTGAAAATTTGGTGTATTTTTTCAGAGCCGCATCGGCCTTGAGCTTTGACGCAATGCTCGCGATTTCCTCCTTGAGGAGGACCTTCTGGTCGTCGTCGTTGCAGTACGCGACCTCGGCAATCGTCTCCTTGAGTTGATTGAGCAACTCAGAATCATTCTTAATTGCAACGATGTCGTTCCAAACAGCTTCCGACAGATTCGGCACCTGGATGGAACTGACGATGTCGTCCGTTTTCGGCTTCAAGATTCCACCCGTTCTTACATAGTCGTAAACCAGCCGATCGCCAGGTAGCGTGTCCAGAAGACTTGACGAATACTTGGTGGCTACGATGGAATGGATAAGTCCCATCACCAGTATTTCTACCTTGTCGCCGAGCCACATCGGATCGCCCTTCCGCAGCCCTTGCGATGGGACGTCCTCACTGACTTCGAGACCGATTGGGCCAAGACGCACACCGGCTGAATAATTGGCCTGGATAAACCGCTGTGTAATTTCCTTGATTACGTCCGGCTTCCTCTCCAACTCAACAACCGACTGCCTGAGTGATTCGACCTCGGGCTCCACCGCCACCTCCCACGGTTGGAGTACGATGTGTCGTGCATCGATCATAGGCCGAAGCTTGAGCAGTTGCGCTACGAGCGGCGGCAGCGTCGAGTTGAGGAACGCGAAGCGCTCTGATATGTCCGTGGACCAATAGTTCATCCACCCGGAGCTTATCGGAGGAGCTTTGGAATAGCTCTTGTTACCACCTTCCGGCAAACGCTTCCAGAGCGCCGAAGCGCGCGGCGACATTAGGCTGTACAGAGGGTCTGGCAACATAATCTGCTTCGAGAACAACAGAGGTAGCGCAAGCTCCTCCGCACGCGTTCTGCTTTCGACAATCTGCGTCGCCGTGTGGAGACTCTGGTTGAAGCGTCCTACGGATGGCGGCAACGGCTTCAAATAACAATTCTGAATATCATCAGCCATTTGCCCCACGGCTTTCCGACTGAATCTATTGAAATCAAGGTTGGGACTATCAAGCTCCCATTTTCTTATAACGCCAAAAATGTCCATCTTGCTGCGCGCCTTCCCAAGAAGCCGAAACGATGAATATAGCCTAAGAATCGATGGGTCGCCCCGCTGACAACCATTGCGGAGTTTGACCTGGATGTGGAAAGCATCAAGAGTTCGGTTCAATTTTTCATGATGGCACGCAGCTTCGCTACATAAGGCCCGACGAAGACGTGAGCGTGGCCAAGGTGCTGATGGGCAACCGCCACGCGGCAGCAGTGGCCACATTTTGTACATTGTCAGCGTGCGATGCGATTGGCTGAGCTCACAGCAATGATGGATCGGTTCGATAGCGCGTTTTTGAGAGCAGGATGTATTCACTCAGCGCTGCCGGCTGCCTCACGCAGTCCATTTGGCGGATAATAAGGACATGCTCAGCCGGCTCGTCCGAATTCTTCTCGCGCTCACCGCCATTTCACCTTTATCGGTGTCTTTGGCGTTTCAGTTCGCGCGCTCGCGAAATTACGCGTGGGCGGTGCTTGCGTTCGCCCTCTGCTTGGGCCTCGGCTTTTTGGCTCGCGCAATAATTGGCTTTGCCTCCTCTCGGCTCGAAACGCTCCAAGTAACCATTCTCAAGGCGAAGAGTGCCGACAAAGAAGTCATAGGTTTTTTTATCGCATATGCGCTTCCCATGATTTTTAGGGGCCAACCGTCCTCGCCCGATCTCGTCGCGTGGCTCTTCGCGGCGGCGATGCTTCTCTTCGTCCTTTGGGGCACGCAGAGCATGCAGGTCAATCCGGTGCTCGGCGTGATGGGTTTTCACTTCTACGAGGTAGACACTGACGGGGGCGTCTCCTATCTTATGATCACTCGACGAAGAATCAACAACGTCTTAACCATTAAAGAGATCGTCCAACTCAGCGAGTTCGGTATTCTGGAAGCAGACACCGAGCGCGACCGGAAAATTGATGAATACACTGGCAGTCTGGAGCGGGCAAACCACGAACTGACGCTTAAGCAGCGGTTGGTGAGTGACCTGTACGAATCGCGCATGCAGATTACCCGCAGTGTCGTGCACGATCTGCGCAACTTCCTGAACGCATTCTCCATCGCGCTGCAGCTGATTTCGCGCGCACCATCGAAAGCCGAGTCCGGACTGGCGCTGGCCACGCGGCAGGCCGCGGACATGAAGCAGCTGGTGGACGACATGGTCGAATATTCGGTGGTGCTTGGCGACAGCACCCCGCTGGCCGTCGAGCCGTTCGACCTGCGCGAACTCTTTGATGAGCTGGTCACGGCCTGCCGACCCGCTATCGAGGCGAAGGGGTTACGCCTGTCAGCCCGCTTCCATGCGAACGTGACCACGGTGCTGTCGAACCGGATCAAGGTGAAGCAGGTGGCGCTGAACCTGCTGTCGAACGCGACAAAGTACACGAAAACCGGTGAAATCGAGCTGGCGATGGGCGGCTACGGCCAAAGCAGCTGGTATCTGCGCGTTGCCGATACAGGGGTAGGCATTGCGCCCGCGGACCGGGACCGCGTATTCGACGAATTTGAACGGGCCGCGGGCGACGATATACCCGGCGTGGGCCTCGGACTGGCGATCGTCAAGGAGCTTTGCCGGGTACTCGACGGCAGGATTCGCTTTGAGACCCGCGAAGGACTCGGCACGACCTTTGATATCCGCTTCCCCCTCCGTCACGAGGCTTCTCACGACTCGAGCCACTGAACATCAGGCAATCTTCAAGGATGCCCGGTGGTTTGCCTTCCGTTGGCGTCAAATTGATTTCTTGGCATGTCGTTTCTTTCCAGACGATTAGTATATTGCCCACGCCGCTCTTGAAAGGACAATCCAACTATGCAAAAAAAGATTATCGCGACCGCGCTAACCGGGGCAGCACTACTTCTGGGAGCCTGCGCATACATCCCTCGACCCGGGCCGGTCGGCAACCGCGCCGTGCCGCAACCGGCCAGATCCGTCAACCTAAGCAAATACATGGGCCGGTGGTACGAGCAATTCCGCTATGAGGCGTCTTTCGAACGGGACATGGACGACGTCACAGCGGAGTATTCGCTCAACGACGACGGCACGGTCAAGGTCATCAATAGCGGCCGCAAACCCGGCGGCTCCGGCGATTTCAGCCAATCGGTTGGCAAAGCGAAAATCGCGGATCCCACGACGAATGCGAAACTGAAAGTTTCATTCTTCGGACCGTTCTACGGGAATTACTGGGTGCTGGACCATGGCGACGATTATGATTGGACGATCGTCGGCGAGCCGTCGGGTCGCTACCTATGGGTACTGACGCGCACTGCACACCCGGCCCCTGAAGTCCTGGCCAGTCTGGAGGCTCGCGTGAGAGCGCTTGGTTACGATTGGTCGCTCGTCAGGGTAACGAAGCAGAGTAGATCGTATTAAAGGTGACGCCGTTACGGTACGAGTTGCGTCAACGCACGCGAGACAAGCGGAATGGAATTTCGGCGGCCATGGCCGACTGGCGAATGCCTCGCACCGACTAGGGGCTAACGAAGCAATGTTGTCAATTCAATGGCTAAACCGTCACCCCCGCGAGCACAGTCCAGTGACAACTTTCCTTCGTTTTACGATAGACGCGGCGCAAGTGTTACCAATCAGCGCCTTCGTCGCGCCGAATAACGGCTACGAGATGCTCGACCACCGCACGACCCGCCGCACGGGTCGCCCGGCCCAATGGGAAGTAGGCGTGAACTGGAATGGCCGCGAGTTTCCACTCCGGCAGCAGCCGGATGAGCGCACCGTCCGCCAGTTCGTGTCGGCATGACCACTCGCTCGTCGAAGTGACGCCGAGACCGGCCTTCGCCGCAGCTACAGCGCCGTCATTTTCAGTGGCTGTGAAGTGTGCATCGAGTTCCACCGTGACCTCTTGCCGGTTTCGCTCGAACCGCCACGCGGTCGGCACCATCGATGCTGGACCACCGACTATGCGATGCGCCCTCAACGCTTCGGGTTTATCGGGTGCGCCGTGTAAATCCAGGTAAGCGGGAGAAGCAACGACGACACGAGGAATGGTCGCGATAAGCCGGGCGGTCGCCGTGGAATCCAGCATCCGGCCGAGTCGGATTGCGACGTCAACCGCGTCGCGGATCAAATCCTGCGGCTGGTCCCCAAGCATCACTTCGACGCGCAGTTCCGGATGCGCCGCCATAAACGAAGCGAGCGCCGGAATGACCGTCCGCGTCGCGATACTGCTAGGCATGCTCATGCGTAACATGCCGCGCAAGTCGCCGCCCTCGCGCACGCTCTGCTCCGCTTCGTCGAGAGCCACGAGAATCGGATCGATTCGCGACAAGAATTGCGCCCCCGCGTCGGTCAGCACGACAGCCCGGGTCGTGCGGTTCAGCAGGCGCGCGCCAAGCTCGCCCTCGAGGTCCGCGATGACACGTGAAGCCTGCGACTGCGACAATCCGAACTCCCGCGCCGCGGCGGAGAAACTTCCCAATCGGGCGACGCGGGTGTAAAGACGGAGCGAAAAGATGTCCTTCACGAATTAAACCTAAGGGCGAGTCCGTGGTGGTACGCGCCCGTTATGGTTTGGCGTTCAAGAATAGAAGCGCATGCTGGACAAACAGTTCGGGATATTGATAAAACGACCCATGATTAGAATCCGGATACAGGATCAACTGCGCATCCGGAATGATCTGCTGCATCGTATAGGAATTGATCGTCGGCGCGATGACATCGTTATGCCCCTGCACAATCAGCGTCGGTTGACGGATGTCCTTCAGATAGTCAAGCACGCCTTCGAACTGCACTCCGTATTTGTCGAGCGCTTCGATCTGAGCCGGGCCAACCTTATCGTTGACTTCGGGATCACGACCTTCCTGACGCAAATGCTTACGTTTCAGAAATTCAAGGCCCGCCGCCTGGCTGGGTGCGGACGGCGTGAAGTGAACCGCAAGCCAGAGGTGTTCAGCGGGCTCATACGTCGCACTGAAAATTTCCGCGGCCGCTTCGGTCATCGGAGCAATGCCTTCGCCACCACGAGGCCCAGTACCAACCAGTATCAGGCGACGCACCAGTGCGGGTGCCTGCAATGCGATTTCCTGCGCGACCATCCCACCAATCGAGAAACCCAATACATCGACCTTCTTTAGATCGAGTGCATGGATAAATGCGATTGCGTTAGCACCCATTTCCTGGATCGTGGTAGGCACTTCGCCGGAACTGCTCGACACCCCAGCGTTGTTGAACAGGATCACTTCGCGAGATGCGGCGAGACCGTCGATCACAACGGGGTCCCAGTAGTCCATCGTCCCGGTGTAATGCTGATTGAAGACGAGCGGAAGGCCGCCGTCGGCATTTCCAAATCGTCGATACGCGAATCGAATTCCGTTAGCTTCAACGTACTGAGTGGGCGCGGTGTGGTGCGTATGAGTAGTCACAATGTTCATTCCATTTGAGGTGATGCATTAGCGATCGGATAAATACGCCACGGTAGAAGACATTGTAGGAAGCGCCACGCGCGCATTCCAAGTCATTCAGCGCTTTCACAGCTTTTCTCAGGTGGCATCAGAATCGGCCAAGGACCAACCTCGGAACGACCGCTAATTTAGCCAGCATGGTCATGCGCAAGGCCCGACAAGCGGTCTTTTCCTTCTATCGGCACGATTTCCGGTAGCAGCCTGCACTTTGGCCGACCCGCAAAGAGGAGTTTGAAAATGGACCTGACTGTGAATCAGATAGACAATCACGCTCGCGTAATATCGCACGCACACAGCTTCGGAGCGGCGAGCGTCGACCGACCTGCAGTTGAGGACACGCAGAAGGAATCACGCGCCCCCATGGCGGCAATTCGGACGCCACCTGCGACGCGTACGCCGTGCCCGAGGGCGATCCCGGACCGTGCAGATCCATGGACGAAGCTCGTGTCCGGTCTGTTGGAAGTTTACGAGTCCGAGACGGCCGGAAGGAATGTCGGTGCATTCAAGACGCGGCCACTTTGGGCGGCTAACGGTGCGCCGGCTGTGTCAGTCAAACACGCGCATGCCCAGTCCACGCTGAACAAAAACGTACGCGTCAGCTTTGTCGAGCGTTGCGGTGCAAAGACGGTATCGCTGACCTGGCACGATTCGACCCAGGCCTGTTACTGCGAGCAACTCTGGATACAAAAGACCGCAAGGTCATCCGGACGTTGCGCCGTAACCGGCATGGCGGTCAGGCGCGGAGACACCGTTTATAGTCCGGCAAGTCGCGCAGCGGCTCGCCCGCTCAACTGCGCACAAATGATTCTGTCGGCCGTGTTGCAAAGCCTGGAGAAACAAAGCGCGGATTCGTGTCTTATCGAATTACGCTGAAATATCCCGTTCTGAACGAACCGCCTCAAGTCGTCGATACTTATTCGCAGAGCCACTCTTCCAGGTGTCTAACGACATGGAAGGCCAACGGGCCTTCACGCGGCTCGTTGACGAGAATCGCTTCGTGGCAGTTCAGGTGCAAACTCCGGCGCCAGACACTCCTCGACGAAAGCGGCAAACTGCCTCGCCTTGCTGCTCGCCATGCGACCGGTCGGATACAGCGCGGACAACGCAATCGTGGGCAGCATCCAGTCGTCCATCACGGATACGACTTCGCCGGAGCGCAGTTCCGGCGAGAATGCCCACTCCGAAGCCACGGCAAGACCCATGTGCGAGAACACAGCAGCCCGAAGACCTTCCGTTGCCGAGATCGAGACCCGTCCTTCGAGTTGCACCGATTGCTCGATCGTGTCCTTGCTGAAAGTCCAGTGGTCGCCGCCGCCCAGATCGCGTGTGTAGATGACGGCGCGATGTGCAAGAAGCCCGGACGGTGTCGTGGGTGTTC
Organism: Paraburkholderia sp. BCC1876; assembly: GCF_902833695.1. Classification (NCBI taxonomy): domain Bacteria; kingdom Pseudomonadati; phylum Pseudomonadota; class Betaproteobacteria; order Burkholderiales; family Burkholderiaceae; genus Paraburkholderia; species Paraburkholderia sp. BCC1876. Next base: position 190,005 of record NZ_CADFGI010000008.1, read on the forward strand.
CGTGACGTGCGAAATAGGCCGGAGTGGCGACCACCCTGCGCCGCGCCTCGCCGATGCGACGCGCTGTCATGTTCGAGTCCGCGAGATCGCCCATGCGCAGCGCGAGGTCGATTCCCTCGGCGACGAGATCGATATTGCGATCGTCGAGTACCAGTTCCAGATCGAGATCGGGATGTTTGTCGAGGAATTCCGGCAAACGCGGCACGATATGAAGCCGTGCAAAACACACGGCCGCCGAGACGCGCAGTTTGCCCGCGAGACCCGCGGCTGTACCCCGCGCGGCAAGCACAGCCTCGTCCGCCTCTTCGACAGCACGTTTCGCGCGCACATAGAAGCTTTGGCCAGCTTCGGTGGCTGTCAAGGATCGCGTAGAGCGCAATAGAAGCTTCACACCCAGCCATTCTTCCAACTGGGCGACCGCTTTGGAGACGGCGGGCTGACCGATATCGAAGTGTCGCGCCGCCGCCGAGAATGAGCCCGTATCGACGACGCGGATGTAGATTTCAATCGCGGCGAGGCGGTCCATCGAGCTTCTCCCGTGAAATGGCGTTTAAACGCTGACTGATGCCTTGGCCCGCAGCGCACATCCGTGCGAACAATGAGCCTAAGCAGCGATCTCAGGAGGTTACCTTATGCGGAAGGTGCGTGCATGCGCCGTGTACTGGCGGTGTGATTTTTTCTGTCGCGCCCGTCCCGCTCTTAACCATGCTCTTACGCATACCGTCAAAGATCGCGCCCCAGCCGCCATTTGCCTGTCGGCCCTGTGCCTGCCCGCTTACGCGCGGCGGTGCGCGCCTGCAACGCTTTCAACGCCGCCAGCAACGCTTCGCTATCAAGGTGATGGCGGTAGTCGGCGTCGATGTGAGCCAACACGATCACGCCTTCCTGATCGACGAGATAGGTGGCCGGAATCGGGACCAGAAAGCTGTCCGACTTGCGCGTCTTCGGCGGAACATAGCCTAGCTCCAGATACCTCGGCCTGAGTTCGACTGGCAGTTCGAACGCGAGGCCAAATGCGCGCGCAACCTTCATGTCCCGGTCGGCCAGTTCGGGAATCGGCACCGATCCGCCAGACTGCGAGATCCGGCCAGGTGGAGCAATCGCGAACGCGGACGCCCCCGCCGACACGATGTTCTCGTAGGTCGAGGCCAACTGCGCCAGACTTTCTTCGCCAAACGCGCACCAGGCGCCTCGCAAGAAGTTGAGTACCACCGGCCCCGCTCCGAGCGCCTGATCGAGCGACACCGCGTTGCCTTCGGTATCGGGGAGTTCGAACGCAGGGACTCGCTTGCCGGCACGCAGGGCGCTCGAAACAGCGCCAGCGGCCGCCGTCATCGCCGTACTTGCCGCGCGATCGACGTCGAACTTCGACCCGAAAGAAATTGGGCTCATGTCAGCTCCCGAAATGTTACGTTGCCAACACCGTCACGGATAAATGCCGCGCATCGCACAGGACGCACGAAGCGCGGCACCGGATCAAACCGCCTCGGCGTCGACCACATCCTGCAAGGAATCGTCCTTGTTTTGCCCGCTATACGCGGGGAAGTCCGAGTAGTTCTTTTCGTCACCGCCCCAGAAGGCGGCGCGCACGTACGGCGTCAAAGGCAAGTCATGTTCGAGACGGTACGGAAGATCCGGATTCGACGAGAAGTGACGGCCGAATGCGATGAGGTTGGCATCGCCCTTCTCGACAGTCGCGATCGCGCCGTCCCGGTCAAAGCCGCCGGCTGCGATGATCGGGCCGGAAAAATGCGGTCGAAGGTAGGAAGCCGCCACGACGGCCTGACCTTCGTGCAGCGTATCGTCGCCCTTGATGCGCGGTTCAATAACATGCAGATAGGCGATCTTGTAGCTATCCAGCACCTTGGCTACGTAGCTGAAGGTTGCTTGCGGATCGCTATCCGAGATACCGCCCCACTCGCCCGACGGTGAAATGCGTACGCCAACCCGGTCTGCACCATACACCGAGATCAGTGCTTCGAGCGATTCGCGCAGGAACCGTACGCGGTTCTCGACCGGACCGCCGTAAGCGTCCGTGCGCTTGTTCGTACCGTCCTGAATGAACTGGTCGACGAGATAGCCGTTTGCGGCATGCAGTTCGACACCGTCGAAACCAGCCTTTTTGGCGCGTTCCGCAGCGCGACGAAAATCCTCGACGATGCCCGCGATTTCATCGATTTCCAACGCGCGATGCGGCGATGCCGGCACGAAGCCGTCCTTCGTCAGCGCGACACCATCGAACGGTACTTCGGACGGAGCAACCGGATGAGCGCCACCCGTCACTTCCACGTGGCTCTGACGGCCACCGTGGATCAGTTGCAGAAACGCGTGGCCGCCCTTGGCGTGAACCGCATCGGCGATTGCTTTCCAGCCTTCGTGCTGGCCGTCGTGGTAAATGCTTGCCGCGCCGAGGTACGAACGCGCCTGGATCGAAATGCTGGCAGCCTCGATGACGAGAAGGCCGCCTTTGGAAGCGCGCTGACCGTAGAAGTCGGCCATGATCGGGCTGGGGATGTCACCCGGCTGGATGGTACGTACGCGGGTCATCGGTGCGAGAACGACACGGTGAGTCAGGTTGTAAGCGCCGACTTTCGCGGAGGTGAAGAGCTTTGCCATGATGGTACCTTTCAATGTCTGGGAACTGCCGGGAGGCCCCGGCACGCATGCTTCGTCGCATTCAAATGTAGGGCTTTAGCTGATGCTCAGATAGGTATCGCAAGGGATAGGGATCATTCCAAAACCGGATTAGTGCGGCCGCGCAGCGCTGCGCTCAGGCGCTGTGAACGCTGGATGGCGCGGCAGCCAGAAGCTGATCGCGGCGGTCGATCCTTCCGCTGATCCACGTCAGCGCGAGCGCGAAGAGGACGACCATCGCACCGATCCACGGCGTGTGCATGAGGCCGAGATGGCTGACGACGATTCCGCCCGTCCATGCGCCGCCGGCCACGCCGAGATTGAACGCCGCGATGTTCATCCCCGAAGCGACGTTCACCGAGTGCGGAGCGTAACGCTCAGCCTGCTTCACCACGTACACCTGCAATGCGGGCACGTTGCCGAACGCAACGCCGCCCCATGCGAGAACCACGGCGATCACGAGCACCTTGCTCGTCGCGACGAAGCCGAGCAACAGCAGCACGACGGCCAGCACGGCAAAGATCAGCTTGAGCGCCGTCACCGGTCCGTGGGTATCCGCGAGTTTTCCGCCGAACATGTTGCCCGCCGCGACGGATCCGCCGTAAAGCAGCAGCACGATTCCCACAACCGAAGGGCTGAAGCCCGCGGTCTGTTCGAGAATGGGCGCGAGATAGGTGAAGGCGATGAGCGAACCGCCGTAGCCGACAATTGTCATCGCGAAGACGAGCAGAAGCCGTGGCTGAAGGAATAACTCGGCCTGCTTTCTGATCGATGCAGGCGGCACATGCTCGATATTGCGAGGCACGAACATGAGCGCACTCGCCATGGCCACCAGCCCAAACAGTGACACGACGAGAAAGGTCACCCGCCACCCGAAGTGCTGCCCGACAAACGTTCCCAATGGCACGCCCGTAACGAACGCGACGGTGAGCCCACTGAACATCGTCGCGATCGCTCTGCCTGATTTCTCCTTCGGAACGACGCTCGTCGCAATGATGGAGCCGACGGAGAAGAACACGCCATGCGCGAACCCGCTCAGGATGCGGGCGAGCACCAGCGTGTCGTATCCGGGCGCCCACCATGCCAGCAGATTCGCCGCCGTGAACAACGTCATCAGCGAGACCAGCAGCGTTTTGCGTTCCATGCGGCCCGTAGCCGCGGTGAGAACAGGGGCGCCGATCGCCACGCCCAAGGCATAGAAGCTCACCAGCAGGCCGGCCGAGGGTAGCGTGACGCCGAGATCGCCGGCTATCGTGGGCAGCAGGCCCACAATCACGAATTCGGTTGTTCCGATGGCGAATGCGCCGATGGTTAATGCGAGAAGAGCAAGAGGCATGATGCGACTCCAGAGAAATGCGGATAAGCGGGCTTGACCTTCAGACTGCCGCCCGGCGGCCTGGTTTGAACGCGTGGGCGCGTGAGCGCCACGCAGCAAGGAGTGCGGTCAGCAGTAAGGCGAGGAGAACCCACGCCATCGGGCCGACACCGGTCGTGTCGAGCAGAATGCCCCCCAGCAACCCGCCACCCGCGATAGCCGCATTCCATACGGTGACGATCATCGACTGTGCGGTGTCGGCGCCGTCTCCGGCGGAATCCGCGGAAGCGGTTTGCAATAACGTAGCGGCACCGCCGAATGTGAGTCCCCAGATAGCCACGGCGAGATACACGACCACCGGCAAGGTGCCGTCGATGCCCAGCGCAGCGGCCGCCGCAGCGAACGCCGCGAGGCTGGCAAGTACCAGCACTCTCAACCACCGGTCGACCAGAACACCCGTGATCCAGATCCCGACAATCGCGGACAATCCGAACACGAGCAGCACGAGATCGACGTGCTGGGTCAGATGCGCCAGCGCGAGGAACGGCGCGATATAGGTATAAAGAATGTTGTGCGCCAGCATCCAGGCAAGGATGACGAACAGAACCGGACGCACGCCGGGCGTCACAAAAACTGCACGAATGCCTGGGCCCTCGCCAGCAGGCTGACCCGACAGCCGCGGCGCCTTCCAGATAACCCACAGAATCAGAGCGACCGTCAACGCCGACATCACGCCGAATGCGGCGCGCCAGTTCAGGAGGTCACCCAGCCACGTCCCGGCGGGCACGCCGAGCGCAAGTGCGATAGGCGTACCGACCAGCGCAATCGCCATCGCCCTGCCTTGCAGATGAGTGGGCGCCATACGCCGCGCGTAGCCGGGCACCAGCCCCCACGTGATCCCCGCTGCGACTCCGGCCATGAAACGCGCGATCAATGTCAGCCAGAACCACGGCGACAACGCCGTGATGGTGTTGAACGCGAGGAAGCCGACAATCGCGATGAGCAGCACCGTACGGCGCGGCCAGCTTCGCGTTGCCGCGGTGACAGGAATGGCGGCGGCAACCGAGCCGAGCGCATAGAGCGTGACGAGCTGACCCGCCCATGATTCAGGTACTGCGAGGCTATGGCTAATTTGCGGAAGCAAGCCCGCTGGCAATGTCTCGGTTACGATGGCCACGAAACCCGTCATTGCCAAGGCAAGCAGGCCGGCTATAGGCAATGTGGCTGCTTGCGCAGACTGTCCGCGAGACACTGGACTGGAAGAAAACTGTGTCGACATGTTCGACTCCTCGGAAGCGTTAAAGCGCGCTGCGGTATGCGGCACGCCGCGTCGAGGTGAACTCTATGCGCCGTCTTCCGGTTGAAATAGAGGCGAAACTGGATAGGCTTCATTCCAGAAAAATGGCAAAACCGCGAGCAACGGAAGTGAGTATTCGACGTCGAGGAAACGCTCGGTCATCCCGGTTCGGAATAAGCCCTATCCCATCTTCGACATTTACTTCTGATCGCCGACGCCATAGTCTTGGCTGTCAGCTTGACTCGCACTAAGCAGAGCGCCAAACACAGTCAGAGGATCATCGGATGGACATGTTCAATCTGTCGGGAAAAGTAGCGCTGGTTACCGGCGCCACCAAAGGCATGGGACAGGCGATCGCCGAAGCACTCGGCGCCGCCGGAGCAACACTGGTGATATCAGGACGGTCCGCAAAGAGCGCCGCAGAGACCGAGGCTCATCTTTCAAGCCGGGGGTTCCGCGCCCGCGCGCTGGTGATGGACCTGAATGATCCTGAAAGCGTCGAGACGTTTGCTCGCACAGCCAAAGACGCATTCGGCCGTATCGATGTGCTGGTGCTCAACGCCGCGGCAAACACGCCGAATGGCCCGATGATCGGACGCACGGAGAAGGAGTTCGACGACGTGATGGCCAACAACGTGAAGCGCAACCTCACGTTGATCAACGCCTTCAGCCGGGACATGATCGACCGGCGCGATGGGTCGATCATCTTCATGTCGAGCCGTGTTGCCAAACGCGGAACCGCCCAACTCGGGCTTTACGCCGTTGCGAAGGCTGCAATCGATCAATATGTGCGAAACCTTGCGATCGAGCTTGGGCCATTCAACGTGAACGTCAACTCGATTTGCCCTGGGCCTGTGAGAACCGATTTCTCGCGCGTGCTATGGGAAGACCCGGGCCGCGAAGCGCAGGTTGCAGCAGCAACACCCATGCAGCGGATAGCCGAACCCGGCGACGTAGCAGGGCTCGCGCTGCTTCTGGCGTCATCAGCAGGCCGCTTCATTCACGGGCAGAACATCAGTGTCGATGGCGGCATGACAGCGTGAACGGTTAAGACGCCGTTGCGCAATTTTTCCCGATTCCCATCTGCCGGACCCGCGTCCAGCAATTACTCCCCATCACTCAAGGAGAACACCATGTCGACAACCAGTGCCGCAGGCGCGGGAAAAACCGTGAAGATTCCCGGCCCCGACCATCCTATTTCAATCGAACGCAACGCTAAACGTGTCGTCGTGAAGCTGGCAGGAGAAGTGATAGCCGATTCGACCGATGCGTTGACCCTTCGGGAAGCCAGCTATCCGCCGGTTTTTTACATACCGAGAAAAGATCTCGACATGACGAAACTCGAACGGACCGCGCATGCGAGCTACTGCCCGTACAAAGGCGACGCCGCGTACTTTTCCATTCCCCTGGGTGGAGAACGCTCGGTCAACGCGGTGTGGACTTACGAGTCGCCCTATTCCGCTGTCGAGCAGATCAAGGACCATGTGGCGTTCTATACCGACCGAGTGGATTCGATCGAAGAACTTTCCTGATGTGTGCCGCACGGCGTCTGCCGTGCGGCGATAAAACCTCTGCTCGCTCGCCGCTACAACGTCATCACAGGGGAAAGCTGTCTCCAAACATCGGCAACCCGCTCACTGATTGAGCCCGCGTTGCCTCGTCCTGCAAGACATCCCAGTGTTCGGCCAGTTTGCCGTCGGCAAAACGCACTACGTCCGCAGCAATCCAGGCCGCCGGCCGGCCGTTTCCAGAAAACCGACCGTGAGCTATCACGTAATCGCCCTCGGCCACGACTAGTTGATTCTCGTAGCGCAGCGTTTCGGGCAGGGCCCGTATGAGATCGAAAAGCCCGTTACGTCCCGGCGCAATATGAGCACTGTGCTGGATGTAGTCTTCAGACCAGAAAGACTCGGCGGCGGCATAGTCGCGTTTATTGAAAAGCGTGTCGAACGCTTCAAGCAGAAGCGCCTTGTTCTGCTTAGGGGTAGTCTTCACAGTTAGTCTCCCGTGGTGTTGCGGCGAGCTTTGTCTGCTCAAAGATCGCCTGTCAAAAACTGCGCGCGTCCGCGGCCAAAACTCCAGTCTTCGTCGTCGTTGGTCGTGAACGTGAGCATGACATCGTCCGAGCTCACGCCACACGACTCCTGTAGCGCTTCGCAGACGGCTCGATAGAACTCGACCTTCGCCGCTTGCGTGCGTGCTCGACTGATAACGTGGATGAGCAGGACCTTCTCGGATCGACTTATTCCGAGCCCGGTATCGTCGACAATAAAGTGCGACGGGTCACGTTCATGGACGATCTGATATCTGTCACGCACCGGCACCTTGAAGGTCGACACAACCACACGGTGGATAGTGTCCAGCGTCTGACGAATCTCCTCCGCGCCTCGTCCTTTGACCATATAAACATGAACTAACGGCACAGGGTGCTCCTTAATATTTGAGTAGGGAAGACAAAGACATGCTCGCCATTCATCATTGATCCAACCGTCCGCCAGCCGCGAGACTGATAATCGCGAACTCGCCGCCGGCGCTTAGCCAGTATTGGCCCACCGCCCATCCGGACGACCGGGCGAGTTCGCCAAAGGAGCGCAAGGTGAATTTGTGCGAGCTTTCCGTGTGGATGCTCTCTCCGCTCTTAAATGCGAACGCGCGGCCGGACACCGTGACGATCTGGTCGCGGCGACTGACCAGATGCATTTCAATACGGCTCAGCGCTTCATTCCAGACCGCCGCGTGGTCGAATTCGTCGGCCGCGAAGTCGCCTTGCAACTCGCTGTTAATCCGCACCAGCAGGTTTTTGTTGAAGGCTGCGGTTACGCCTTGCGAGTCGTCGTATGCGGCGATCAACGTCTCCCGGCTCTTGACCAGGTCCACGCCGACGATGAAACGCGAGTCCGCGCCAAGCAAAGTCCTGGCGGCAGCAAGAAATTCGACCGCTTCCGCGTGAGAGAAATTGCCGATCGTGGAGCCCGGAAAGAATCCGACCCGCGGCCCTTGCGATTGATCGACAGGTAGCCTGAACTCCGCCGTAAAATCCGCCACGACAGGCTCGACGCGCAGCCGTGGATACGCCGAAGTGATCTTCTCCACGGCCTCTTCGAGCGCGGAGCGACTGATGTCCACGGGAATGTAGGTGTCGATCTGTCCGGCGGCGTCCAGCAAATAACGCGTTTTTTCGCTCGCGCCGCTGCCGAATTCGACCAGCACGCGGCTATCGTGAATGGCGTCGGCAATCTCGGGGGCGATACGACGAAGCAATTCATTCTCGACGCGGGTCACGTAGTACTCTGGAGCGCGACATATTGCCTCGAAGAGTTGCGAGCCGCGCTCGTCGTAGAAGTATTTCGGTGACGTTCTTTTGCGACCATCGGACAGGCCATCAAGAACGGATTTTCTGAATGCCGCGTTTTCGTGATCGCTCTTCAAGAGCGAGCTGGCGTCACGAGCCAGTCTGAGGCCCGAAAATATCCAGCGCTGTGAGGGATAAAAGAAGTTGCGATACGACAGCCGGGTGTGCTGATCCGGTGTGGCTTGCGCCCCACCTCTCAACACCATTTGACCGACCATGAACTTGCCGTTGTATTCGCCGATCGCGTCGTCGCTGGCGCGGAACCCTGGGTAGGCCGCGTAGGCGGTTTGGGTCCACTGCCAGACTTCAGTGTCGACTTGAGAAAGAAGTCCCGCGCTTGCTGCGATTTCCCACTCATGCTCGGTGGGCAGGCGCGCGCCTGCCCAACAGGCAAACGCTGCGGCTTCGTAATAACTGATGTGCGAAACGGGCTCGTCGGGCTCGATTGCCCGCAATCCGGCTAACGTCATCGAAAGCCAGCCGGTGTCGTCGGCGGATCGTTGCCAGTACATCGGGGCTTGCCACTGCTCCTGTTGCACGAGCGCCCATCCCTCGGAAAACCAGAGACTCGCGCGAGAATAGCCGCCGTCTTGCATGAACTCGATCCACTCGCCGTTGGTCACGAGTTGATCGCTGATCTCGAAGGGCTCAAGCCAAACCTTGTGTCGCGGTCCTTCGTTATCGAATGCGAACTGGGTTCCCGTTACACCCACATCTCGCAACCCGCCCGGGTGACGGACGAACTGCGCGTTCCGGCTTTTTTTGAGCCGGGGCCAGTCCGGCCGAAACGCGGGCTTCAATGGCGACTGCGCGAACAGATGCAGCATGTCCGTCAGTATCAGTTCCTGATGCTGCTGTTCGTGTGCGATGCCGAGCCGGACGATTGGCTCGATGGTTTCAGGCAGTCCGGCGGCGAACAGCTTTTGCATCTGCACATCGACGCTCTTGCGGTAAGCATCGATTGCCCGGCTGGTCGGTCTTGTCAGCAGACCGCGCCGAGGCCGTGGCTGGCGCGGGCCGACCGCTTCATAATAGGAATTGAAGAGATACGCGAACTGGTCGTTATACACGCGATAGTTCTGCACATGCGGCACCAGCACGAAGGTTTCGAAGAACCAGCTAGTGTGCGCAAGATGCCAGTTTGCCGGACTTGCGTCGGGCATGGATTGCACGACCCGATCCTCCGGCTCGAGTGTTCGAACCAGCGCGTCGGTCTGGGCCCGAACGCGCGAGTACGCTGCCGTAATCGTTTCATTAGCCTCGATCTCCGATGTTGGCCGTCGCGCCAGCCATTCGAGAACGGGTTCGTCTTTTGCAATGCTTTGGTGGCTCATGAGCGGATTCCGGATGCTGTGCTGATCGTTACTTTTGCTAGCGTGAAATCATTGGGGCGTGGCGAGACGCACCCCACGCACGGGGTGGCCTCCAGAGAATGCTTGCTACCTTTGTCACGACCCCGAGGCCGGCGATCAGAGGAAAGCGATTCGCCTATCGTGCACACGACGCGCGCACGGGTGTTCGGGGCCAGCATGCCCCAAACACCCATTATCTTGTCTTCAGCGCGCTTCAGACCGTCACGACGACCTTGCCGAACTGCCCGTTGTTCTCCAGATAGCGATGTACCTCGACCATATCGTCGAACGCGAACGTACGATCGATAACCGGCTTCAGTGCGCCGCTAGCCAGACCGGCAGTGACATACTCCACGGCGGCCTTGCGGCGGTTTTCGTCGCCGCTCGTCAGCCAGATGTTGTGGGCTTTGATAGTCGGCATCTTCGCGATCATCGCAAGCACCGGCATGGGCGTCACGCCCTCCGCCAGCGCACCGTATATATAAACGATGCCCTGAAAAGCCAGTGCGTCGATTAGCTTCGGAAAGCCCGGTCCGCCTATCGGGTCGAACGCGACTCGCGCGCCTTTTCCTTCGGTAATTCGCATGACCTCCGCGACCATGTCCTCTTCGTGGGTAGCGATGACATGGGCTGCGCCGGCAGCCAACAGTTGTTCCTTCTTTGCCGATGTACGGGTGAGCGCAATCGGCGTCGCGCCCGCGTATCGGGCAATCTGAATCGCAGCCAATCCCACGCTGCTCGATGCGGCCGGTATGAGAACAAAGTCGCTCTTGCCGACTTTCGCGTCTTCAATCAACGCGCCGTAGGCCGTGATAAACATCATCCAGACGGAAGCCGCCTCTTTGTACGAGAGCGTCCCGGGATGCTTGACCACCGCGTAGTCCGGAAGGTCGACCACTTCGCCGTAGGTGAAATACTGGTTCATCGAAAACGACGGAATCACGCTCACGTCGTCACCTACGGCAATGCCCGTCACGTCGGCGCCAACCGCATCGACCACGCCGGCCGCTTCGTAACCGAGACCGGCCGGAAATTGCACCGGCTCGATGTACATATCCGTACGCCACATCGACTCCGCGCGATTGATCCCGATCGCCTTGACTTTAATCCGGACCTCGCTCGCGCCGAGCGCACGATCGGATGCATCGACAAACTCCAACACCTCGGGACCGCCCGCTTTGGCAAACTGAACAATACGCGTCATCTGAATCTCCAGGAATAACCGGTGTGGGTGACGTACGGCTCAGCGTCCATGTTTGCCGTCGTAAGTGGGGAAATCCGTGTAAAGCTTTTCGTCGCCGCCCCAGAAGCCCGCGCGTACATACGGCGCGAGCGGCAGTCTGTTCTGAATGCGGTAGGGTAAGTCGGGGTTCGACGTGAAGTGCCGGCCGAAGGCGACCAGGTCGGCGTTGCCAGAATTGACGATGGCGTGCGCGCTCTCGCCATCGAATCCACCCGCCGCGATGATCGGTCCGCTGAAGTGCGGTCGAAGATAGCTCGATGCGACCGGTGGATGACCATCGTGCAGGGTGTCGTCGCCCTTCACGCGCGGTTCGATCACGTGAAGGTAGGCGATGCCATACCCGTGCAGCACCTTGGCTACGTGACTAAAAGTTGCCTCCGGGTCGCTATCGGAAATACCGCCCCATTCTCCCGACGGCGAAATGCGCACGCCGACACGATTCGCTCCCCAGACCGAAATCAGCGCTTCGACCGCTTCGCGCAGGAATCTGACGCGAGCTTCGACCGGGCCGCCGTACGCGTCGTCCCGCTTATTGGTTCCGTCCTGAATGAACTGGTCGACCAGATAGCCGTTGGCGCCATGAAGCTCGACGCCGTCAAAGCCGGCGTCCATTGCACGCTGCGCCGCAATACGAAAATCTTCGATGATCCCGGGAATCTCGGCTAGCTCGAGCGCTCGATGCGGTGAGGCAGGTACGAAACCGTCTTTCGTCAGCGCAACGCCGTCGAACGGCACCACGGAGGGGGCCACTGGATCTTCGCCACCCGTCATCTCGACGTGGCTTTGGCGGCCGCCATGAATCAATTGCATGAACACCCGGCCGCCCTTCGCGTGCACCGCGTCCGCGACCGCCTTCCAGCCGTCGGTCTGTCCGTCATGGAAGAAACTGGCGGCGCCGAGGTAGGATCTGGCCGTCAGCGATATGCTGGTACCTTCGATAAGCACCAGACCACCATTCGACGCGCGTTGCCCATAAAATTCCGCCATCATCGGGCTCGGGATATCGCATGGCTGTATCGTGCGTAATCGCGTCATCGGTGCGAGAACGACGCGATGGGACAAAACAAATGGGCCAACCGTAATTGGGGAAAAAAGTTTATCCATGATATTTCCGGTTTCGTCTGATGAGCATGAGACGGTTTTGCCGGCGTCCCGATCGCACTCTATCCATTCCCTTAAGCCCGACAAAGACGGCGTTTCGAATAACGCTCATTCCAAAGCAGGATAAGTACTTGCATATATGCGGACGGGCGGCGGGCCGTTACGGGCCGACAGAGTGACTGCCGCGTCAGCAGGCAATCTACTGCGACCACGGCATTTAATCCTTGATTCCGCCTGAGCCAAGCTGAGAAGTGCTGCAAATGCCGCGTTATATGCGACTGGCGCGAAGCCTTGGGGACGTGGCCTGTATGAGCAGATCCTAAAGATTGAACAATGCTTTCACCTACCCGACAACTCATTGTGCGGGTCTGATCTGAAGGCAGAATGAACGTCCTTTTGACCTCAATAATGGCCGATAGACGGGATCGCTTTTCCGAATCCATCTATGCCATACTTGGAGACGCCCTCCCCAGAACCGAGCTTGATGACCAAAAAGCCGACATGAATGCGCAAACTTCTCCGCTAGGCGACTTCTCTTTTGGGGCGACCACCGTTGCGCCGGGAAGGCGAGAGCTTCTACACAATGGCAAAAAGGTCGACGTTGGGGATCGTGCGTTCGACCTGCTGGTTTTTCTCGTCGAGTCGCGCGGCAACATTGCCAGCAAGGACGCGATCATTACGCACGTATGGCCCCGCCGGATCGTGGAGGAAAACACGGTCGAAGGGCAAATCTCGACATTGCGCCGCGCCTTGGGATGCGACCGTACGGCTATTCGCACCATCACAGGACGCGGCTATCAATTTACGGGCGAACTTGCCGCGTGCGGATCGGTCGAGTCGCGTCTGGAACTTCCCGCAGGAAACGGCGTGCCCGTTCCCGCGGATATCGCGCCCATACTCGGACGTTCGGATGCGCTGGCGGACGTCTGCCATGCGGCGCTAAACCGTCGCCTCGTCACACTGGCAGGCACCGGTGGAATCGGCAAGACCCGGCTTGCGTTCGAAGCCGCGCGTCAACTCGCGCCGCACTTTCCGGACGGCGTATATCTGGCGGAACTCGCGGCAACTACATCGGCCGACTTCTTGCCGAGCACGATCGCCGTCGCGCTGGGTTTTCCTCCCGGCGACGGTACGCCCTCTCTCGACCGACTGGCGCCAGTCCTCGCCACCCGGCGCTTTCTGCTCATTCTGGACAATTGCGAGCATCTCATCGACGGAGTGGCGCAAATCTGCGAACGGCTGCTTTGCATCGCGCCCGGCGCGACCGTACTGGCGACAAGCCGCGAGCCGCTTCGCATTTGCGGAGAATATATTTACCGCGTCCCTTCACTGAGCGTTCCGCTCGACGAAAACGCTCTCAACGCGCGCGAGTTCGGCGCGGTACAGCTATTTGAAGAGCGGGCTGGCAACCTGTGCGCGACCGGCCAGGGTCACGAGCGGACCTTGTCTGCGACGATCCGCATTTGCAGGCAACTCGATGGCATACCACTTGCCATCGAGCTTGCCGCGGCGTGCGCGATCTTGATGCCACTGGAAGAAATAGCGGATCGCCTTAACGACCGTTTCCAGTTGCTCACGCGCGGCTCGCGCACGGCATTGCCGCGGCAACAAACCCTGCGCGCCACGCTCGACTGGAGTTACACCCTGTTGTCCGCGACGCAGTGCGCGATTCTGAACCGCCTGAGTGTCTTCGCCGGCGCTTTCTCGATCGAGTCGGCACAGGTATTGGCTGCAACGAGTGAAATTCCCGCAGACGCCGTGTTCACTGCCGTTCTCGAACTGGTCGACAAATCGCTGATTTCAGCGGTTCCCGCAGAAGGGAAAGCCCGCTTCCGCTTATTGGAGACGACTCGCGAGTATGCTCGGGAGAAACTTCATGCAGACGGCTCCTGGTCCGAGTGGCGCAGCCGTCACGCGGCATACCTGCTCGGGATATTCGCGGAAGCGGAAAGCCAGGCCTCCGCGCGAGTCGATGTCGACTGGGGAGGTCGCTATGCGTCGCACCTCGAAGATCTTCGCGCGGCGGTGGAGTGGAGTTTTTCCGCCTCGGGCAACTCGAATATTGCTGTCGATCTGACGATCGCGGCCATTCCTTTGTCGATGCAGCTTGCCTTGCTGGACGAATGCCTCGCACGCGTCGACAAGGCGCTCCAAACCTTGGCTGATGCATCGGATCGCAGCAGCGAGCGCGAAATGAAGCTGTTTGCCGCGCGCGGAATGTGCCTTCTCTGTTGCGCGGTGGACAGCCGGACAAGCGATGCCTTCGAGAAGGTGATCGAGATTGCAGCGAAGATCGGCAATGGCGGCTATCAGCTCCTTGGAATCTGGGGCCGCTGGATGTGCTATTACCTGAACGGCCAGTACTCGCAAATGCCCGCGCTTGCCGAAACTTTCGAGGCTGTCGCCTCGCGCTCGGAATGGCTGTGCGACAAGCTGGCAGCGCACCGGCTTGGCGGCATGTCGACATTGTTGAAGGGCGAACTCGATGTTGCGCTGCTGGAACTCGACCGAGCCGCCAACACTGGCGCTGCGCTGCCACGCGCGCAACGCATGCGTTTCCTTTACGACGAAAAGATGCTTTCGCATACGTCGCTTTCGCACGCGCTATGGTTCAAAGGACACGTTGACCAGGCCCGATCGGCTGCCTTGCAGGCGCGCGAAGATGCGCGCGAATTCGATCATCCGGTGTCGATCTGCTACGCACTGAGCGAGGCGGTTTGCACGCTGGCAATCCTGATCGGCGACGATCTCATGCTGGAGGAAGCCACCGATGAATTGGCGTTGCAGACGCGGCGTCACAGCATCGCGACCTGGCGCGCGCGCGCCGAGATGTGGCAGGGGCTGATTGAATTGCGGTCGGGCAACTCATCCGCTTACAGCCAGATCATCTACCCCGCCATGACTCGCATTGGGTCCAAGCGCTTTTATCTCTCGTTGACGCCGTTCGTCACCGCTACGGCCGAAGCGCTTGTCGGACATGGAAAGCATGCTCAGGCGTATGAGTTGCTGATGCCGTCGGTCGAGCGCGCAGTCGATACAAAAGACGAATGCTCTCTTCCCGAAATGATGCGCGCAAAAGCGCAGTTGCTGTGGACGAGCCAGGGGCCGGTCGATAACGCGCTGGTCGGTTCGCTCTTTTCGGAAGCACTTGCCAGAGCCACGAGTGGCGGGTTTCTTTCATGGCAACTTCGATGCGCAACCGGTCTCGCGTCCTTTCTGAAATCTCGGGACCCGAACTATTCTGTCGAAGAACTCGTGTCACCGCTATACAGGCAATTCGACGAAGGACGTAACACCAAAGACCTCAAGGCAGCGCGAGCGTTACTCGGCAATTGAGTCGCGGCATCGAACTACACCGTCACCACGACTTTCCCAACCTGTTCACCTGCTTCGATGTAGCGGTGAGCTTCTGATATCTGATCGAACGCGAATGTGCGCGCAATTACAGGACGCAACGCACCTTCCGCGATTCCTTCTTCAACGAAGGCTTTCATTGCGGCGAGTTGCAGATCGTCGAGCATACGGGTCGTCAACGAAACCCCGCGTAGCGTGATATCGCGGCCGATCAGGTCGAAAGGTGCGATCGCGATTGTCTCCGGCGCGAGTGCGCCGTAAAGCGCGACCAAGCCGCCGCTCGCGGTTGCTTTCGCGAGTTTTGCTAAACCCGGTCCGCCAACCGGGTCGAAGACAAGATCAGCGCCACGGCCGCCAGTGAGCCGAGCAACCTCGGCCGCCACGTCCTCGGAGTCCGACACGATGACGGAGGCAACGCCGAGTTCGCGCAAAGCGGGCACTTTGGCCGCGCGTCGGGTGACGGCAATGGGTCGCGCGCCGAGACGTCTGGCGATCTGTATTGCCGCGAGGCCGACGCTGCTCGATGCAGCGGAAATCAATACGACCTGCCCTTCGCGCAATTCTCCAAGCGCGACCAGTCCACTCCATGCCGTGCCGAAAGCGGACCACGTCGCCGCTGCTTCCACGAAACTGGAATGCGCCGGAATTCTGACCAGCGAACGGGCTGGCGCGACGGACATCTCTCCGTATAAAGGATATTGCGCTGCGCTGTATGCCGGCACGAGCGCTACCCTGTCGCCAATCGCGAAGCCGGTGACGCCTGGCCCGAGAGCATCGACTACTCCCGCTGCTTCGAAACCGATACAACTCGGCAGCACCGGCTTTGCATACGCACGGCCGGATCGTAGCGTCAGCTCGGTCCGATTAAGTCCGATTGCGTGAATGCGTAAGCGGACCTCACCGGAAACGGGAACGACGACGGGCACCTCCTCGATTCGCAGCACCTCGGGGCCACCGAACTCGTATATGCGTACCGAACGGCTCATCGTCATCCTCACTCTAATATTTGTGTTGTGAGACATAAGATAGCTTCCGGCACGCTCGCGCGGTAGATGTGGAATCCGGTTATCTGTTATGTATGCGACGCATGAATGGGGTTCGACCGGCCTTGCATTCGCACGCTATTACGCACGATGTGATTCTGATTGCACTGCACAGTTATCCCGGCGCGGAATGACTTATATCCCGTTACGAGCATTCCTCTAATGACGCGCCAGGCCTATATTGGTTCCGAACGAATCAGATTGCGGCCCGGATCATCCGACCGGATCTGACTCTTAACTGCTCCGAAGGACAACTATGTCACGCGTCATTGAATTTTCCTCTACCGGCGGTCCCGAAGTTCTCGAATTCAAGGAAGTCGAAGTGCCCGCACCAGGTCCGGGCGAAGTGCGCATTCGCGTCAAGGCTCTGGGATTGAATCGCGCCGAGTCGATGTGGCGAACCGGCGAGTACATCGAAGAGGTAAAGCTTCCCGCACGGCTCGGCTACGAGGCGGCCGGCTTTGTCGAGGCTATCGGCGAGGGCGTGACGGGCTTTGTCGTGGGCGAAGCCGTCAATACGGTTCCGGCATTTTCACAGAACCAATATGGCATGTACGGCGAGTTGGTCCTTGCGCCAATATCGGCAGTGGTGAAGCACCCGCCGGGCTTGTCTTTCGAAGAAGCGGCGTCGATCTGGATGATGTTCATCACGGTGTACGGCGCCTTCATCGAGGCCGCAGACCTTAAAGCCGGCGACGTCGTGTTGATTCCTGCCGCATCCAGCAGCGTTGGACTCGCCTCGATCCAGCTCGTGAACATGGTAGGCGCCACGCCGATCGCGTTGACCCGTACAGCGGCCAAACGCCAGCAGTTGCTCGACGCCGGCGCCGCGTTTGTCATCGTGACCGAAGAACAGGATCTGGTTGCGGAAGTCATGCGAATTACCGACGGTGTCGGCGCTCGTGTCGTATTCGACCCGGTAGGCGGACCGAGTCTCGGCAAGCTGGTGAAGGCCATGAAGACGGGTGGGATATTGCTCGCATACGGCGCGTTGAGTGAGGAGCCCGCGCAGTTCTCCTATCTCGATCTGTTGATCAAGTTACCGACGATTCTCGGCTATACGATCTGGAATACCAGCGGCGATCCGGTCCGCCAGAAAGCAGCGGTCGAATTTATTACGGCGGGTCTTGCAGCAGGCGCTCTGAAGCCAATGATAGACAGGACCTTTGCCTTCGATGAGATGGTCGAGGCGCACCGCTACCTGGAAACCAATAATCAGTTTGGGAAAATCGTAGTCAGCGTGTAATTGCACAGCGTGACGTGTCGGACGCCATGCCTGTCAGGCATGCCACTCAGCCCAAGAAGTCTTTCTCAGCGCTGATGGAAGAATCTATAGTGCGCTCCAACCTTGATAGCGCAACGAATTCGGCGCCGTGCGTGCCACGGGCACACGGATTTTGATGGAGAGCAACATGTTAAGACGAAATTTCCTCGCCGCAGCAGGCACTCTGATTGCCGCGACTGCCGCCTCCACGGCGAATGCATCGGCGGCCACGGTGCAAGGCACCGGCACCACGATGACGGCGGGCCTCAACCGCTTGCCTATGACAGCGCCCACGCAATTCGTGGAAGCAGACGGCATCCGCTTCGCGTATCGGCGCTTCGGCAACAAGAACGGCGGCGTGCCGCTGGTATTCCTGATGCACTTCCTCGGCAATATGGACAACTGGGATCCGGCGATCACCGGTGGAATCGCGCGCGATCGTGAAGTGATCATCTTCGACAACACAGGCATTGCCGGTACGAGCGGCGAAGTGCCTGTCACCATCGACGAAATGGCGCGCGACGCGACCAGTTTCATCACCGCGCTGGGTCTAACCAGGGTCGACCTGCTGGGCTTTTCGATGGGTGGCCTGATCGCGCAACAGATCGCGCTCGATCATCCCGAACTCGTACGCCGCCTTGTGCTTGCCGGAACGGGGCCGCGTAGTGGCGAAGGTATGACCACGCAGACGCCGGAATCACGCGCCGTCTTCGGCAAGAAGTACGCACATCCGGACGACCTCTGGCTCGGCGTTTTCTTTACACCGTCCGAGGCTAGCCAGAAGGCGGGCCAAGCCTTCCTGAAGCGTATGGAAGCGCGGCAAAAGAATCGCGATGTGGAGGTGGACGAGAAGAAGGTCGCGCCGGCACAACTCGCCGCGATCGCGACATGGGGTGCATCGAAGCCCGATCCGTATGCTTACCTGAAACAGATCAAGCAACCGGTTCTGGTTGTGAATGGCGACAACGACATCATCATTCTGACGATCAATTCGTTCATTCTAAAAAAGAACCTGCCCAACGCGGAACTGATCATCTACCCCGACGCGAATCACGGGTCGCTATTCCAGTACTCGGATTCTTTCGTCAAGAGCGTGTTGTCTTTCCTGAAAGACCGCGACGCTTAAGTTCTGGCTTTTCTGGTTCCGCGTTTCGTCGTTCCGACATTCCCACGCCCCGGGCGAGCGTTTATTTCCATAACGTACAGCGCGTTTGCGCTTTACTGCCGAATGCGCGCTCGCCCGATATCGTTGCGACGATCTTGTAGTAATCCCACGGCTGTTTCGATTCGGACGGCTTTTTTACCTGCATCAGATACATGTCGTGAATCATGCTGCCGTCCTCGCGGATATACCCTTTCGCGTAGATGTCGTCGATGCGTGTCTTGTGCAATTGCGCCATAATCTTGTCAGGATCAGTGGTGCCGGCGCTTTTCACGGCGTTCAGGTAGGTCGTAGCAGCGGAGTAGTCGGCGGCCTGGAGGCTCGACGGCATCTTCTTCATCTTGTCGAAATAGCGCCGCGCCCAGGCACGCGTCTTCTCGTCCTTATTCCAATACCAGCTATCCGTTAGCACGAGATCTTGCGTGGTCTCGAGACCGAGGCTATGAATGTCGCCGATGAACACCAGTAAGGCGGCGAGCTTCATCGTCGTCGTAATTCCGAATTGTTGCGCCGCCTTGATCGCGTTGACGGTGTCTCCGCCAGCGTTGGCGAGGCCGAGAATTTGCGCCTTCGACGATTGCGCCTGCAACAGGAACGACGAGAAATCCGAAGCCGATAGCGGGTGGCGTACCGAGCCCAGTACTTGGCCGCCATTCGCTTTCACCACGTCAGACGTGTTCTTTTCGAGCGCTTTGCCAAACGCATAGTCTGCCGTGATGAAGTACCACGTTTTGCCGCCCTGCTTCGTCACCTCCGCACCGGTGCCGTTTGCGAGCGCGGTCGTGTCGTACGCATAGTGGACGGTGTAGGGCGTGCATTGTTCATTCGTCAATGCATCGACGCCCGAACCCACGTTGATGTACACCAGATGCTTTTCGGCCGCCACCTGGTTCATCGAAAGACCGGTCGCCGAGTTCGTGCCGCCGAGCAGCATGTTCAGGTCGTCACGGTCGACCCACTCGCGCGCGCGTGACGCGGCGATGTCTGCCTCGTTTTTGTGATCGGCATAGAGCAGCTTTATCGGCCTTCCATTCACTTTTCCACCGAAATCCGCGATTGCCATACGTACTGCCTCGAGCCCACCGGGACCGTCGTTGTCTGCGTATAGACCCGAGAAATCCGTGATGAAACCGATGGTGACTGCTGTGTCCGAGACTGGAGTCGCGGCAATCGATAGTGTGGGAACAAGCCCTGTTGCGAAAGAAAGCAGCACGATGCTGGCAACGCTTGCTATTTTCATTGCCCTCCAGAGGTCGCCAGCGGCAGAACGAGAGCGCGGCTGTTGACCAGAACGATTTTCCACAAGTCCGCTCCTGTGTTTTTATGCGCAGCTATCGAATTCAGCATATAACAGATCGCAACCGGAAGACAAACGGCGAAACCCGACCCGGGTACATTTCCGACTTTTGCACCAGGATATGGATGGGCGTCATCTTTCCGGATGATGTCGCCGCAGCCGTGGCTTGGGGCTACCTATGACCTGCTGCGCAAGCGTGCCCGACTGCAAAGTATGTCTTCGTGTTCGGGTGCTTACGCGCTGCCAGTGGTCGGCGCACTGTTCCGCTGCTGATCGAGCAGCGCTACGTGCTTGCTAATCCGTTTGCGGGCGTCAAGGTGCGTGGACGTACATGGGTGGCACGCGCTCGAACATCGTTGCCGCAGCGCAGCGCTAGTGACGCCTGCACGCCTGCGGCCGAAGGTTCTGCTGCCGGCCAGACTGGGCGACGAAGGCAAACGGGCACGGCAACTCGATGCCGCGTTTGGAAGGCGTACGTGAGGGTGTGCTGCTCCACCTGATTCCGAAGGTGAGGATTTTCGGGAGCCAGCAGGCCCGGGCGAACCAGGTGCCGCCGCAAGCCGTGCGTAAGCACTACGCCGAATCGCGTTCCAGGCCAACACCCTCGCACTCAATGCGGCCGTCGAAGCCGCACGCGCCGGCGCACACGTTCGCGGCTTCGCGGTCGTCGCGACCGAGATACGGTTCTGTTGCAGTAAGGCGGTCCGCTATGATGAGCGGAACGACATGAACGACTGAAAGCTCGATGAAGACGTTGAATCCGGCGGTGGCCCGCGTGCTCAAACGCCTGCATTATCCGCTCGACGTGATCCTGACTTGCGTGCGCTGGTACGTAGCCTATCCGCTGAGCCTGCGGCACCTCGAAGACATGATGGCTGAGCGCGGCGTTTCGGTCGATCATTCGACTGTGCACCGCTGGGCCATCAAGCTTTTGCCGGTGCTGGAGAAAGCGTTTCGGCGCCGCAAGCGGCCGGTTGGCAAGAGCTGGCGAATGGACGAGACGTACATCCGCGTCAAGGGCGAATGGCGGTATCTTTACCGCGCTGTCGACAAGGACGGCCACACCATTGACTTTCTGCTACGCGCCCATCGGGACAAGACTGCAGCCCGGCGTTACTTTGAGAAATCGATCGCCCAGAACGGGGCACCCGAGACGGTAATCATTGACAAAAGCGGGGCCAATCTCGCCGCGCTCGAATCGATCAATGCCGATCGTGAAACGCCCATCAAGATCTGCCAGTCGAAATATCTCAACAACCTGGTCGAGCAGGACCATCGGGCGATCAGGCGACGAACGCGGCCGATGCTGGGGTTCAAGACTTTTCGCTGTGCCCGGATCCTTCTGGCCGGCATTGAAGTTATGCACATGATCGCGAAAGGACAGGCGAAGTGTGCTCGCGGAACCCATCCGTCCGCCGCTGATCAATTCTACAACCTCGCAAGCTGCAACTCGCACCAGTAGTCGCCGGTTTCGGCCAATCGGACGTTCGACGCCGATGCAGGAATCGTCGACAATCCTACCTACTAGGACGGACGACAACTCCAAGTGCAAGAAATAGATACGCAGTTTGGTTTACTTAGCGTTGTGAACGAGCCCACGTACTCATTCGAGTCGCAAGACAATGTGCGATCGTACGAGTTCGAGGTACTGCTCACACAACACACGCATACATCTGTCCATGGGATAGCGCTGAACGGTAGCGGAATAATGGTCGTTGGCGCAGATGGAGGCTGCTCATCGGTGCATGATCACTCTGCGATAGTGCTCGGCAACGAGCTTTACCTTGCGGTCGGCGATCACGTCGCCTGCCTCTCGTTTTCATTGCCCCGTCGGTTGGTATGGTCAACACAGGTCGATATGGCCACGTGCTTTGGTATCCACTGGGAAAATGGTCGAGGTGCACTCATTTCACATGGGGAACTCGGGATTTCTCGCCTTTCATTAGAGGGAAACCTTATGTGGCAGGCATCTGGCACCGACGTGTTCTCAGAAGGCTTTCGCCTGCTGCCAGCCCACATCGAAGCCGTGGATTTCAATCGAACCGTGTATCGGCTTGATTACGCGACCGGCGAAGTACGGGATAGCTAACAGAATTCGAACGCTGGTTGTAAACGCTCCGATGCGTCATGCAGCGGCCACGAACGGTCACTCGACGTCAGTATCTGAATCGTCAACAATCGGCGTCAGGCTGACGTACGGCATGACTTGGATTGGCACAAGCTCGACACATGACTACGAACCGCACAAAAATTCGGCTCGCTGGCGAACTCAGTCGCTTCGTGCAGCAGTACGCCCGCAAGGCTCAGACCTCAGAGCCCAACGGCCGGCTATACGATCGCAAGCTCGAAAAGAAGATGAAGCGCCTCTCACCGTCTGAACTATCCGACCTTCTTTCCGAGGACGAGCAAGAGCCAGATGAACCTGGCCGCGAGAAAGGGTGAGAACGGTCAGTTTCTGAAATTCGACTCTGGCGGCTAGATAGTCGACAATTTGTTCCTGACGGGATCATTGCGAGCAACGGGAGAGGACGAATGCCGACGAACGACACGGTTGCACTTATCGTAGATCCTGATTTCAGTGCTCGTATTCAAGAAGTAGTTGCTAGAGTTCGACACACTTGGGTCGTTGCTACCCCTGCGAACGTTGCCGTTGCCGAGCAAATATGGAGAGCTTTGCCGAAGCCGCCCGAACTCAACATGGAAGGCGGCATCACTACGTTCATTCAATATGGGGTGGATCGAGAAGGCTGGTGCGACGCAATCCTAGATTCTGTCGACGATCACCACAATTGTTACTCGTACGATCCCGGTTATTCAATCCTGGAGGTCTATGGGACACCGCTTACCGAGCGACTGCGGTCTGCGCTCGTCGAGTTCGGGTTCTCAGTTTTTACGCCCACAGAATATGGTTTTTGTGCGCGCAAGCTCCAACCTACCTGAGAGAAACGGAGATCGCGAACGGCCGCTTTGGAAAACCACGATTGACCGCTCCGGGTCGACAAGAGGCATTCGCGATTGCCGATAACGGCCGCTCACAAACCGTGAGACGCGCTATTGGAAGGAGAGGTTTTGGCTACAAATGCGATTGCTAACCATACTATTGAGATAACTCCTACTATCTCTGTGGCAACGTTTCTCGACTAAACTCGTTGTCATGAAAACGCGCCTGACCTCGACACCTTCACCCGAATCTCGGCGAGTGGATTTTCCCGATGCCGACGAACTCGCCATGCTGCGCGCCTGGTACGCCGGCATGCCGGTTCGCAAAGCCGCGGAGCGTTATGTGCCGGATCGAATCCCGGCAGGGCAGTCGGCACGCGGCCTGCTCGGCGAGCTTCGGCGACGGCTGGCGAAGTTCGCGCGGCAGGTCTGCCGGCCGGATCTCGCTGCTGTTTTTGAACACGCCGACGGTGAGCGTTTCCGGGAAGCGAAGGCGGTCGCAGATGCGATCGAAGTTCTGCGACATGCAGGCCCGCCGTCACCGCGGATCAGTGACGACATCGGCTTGTGGCTGACGGCTCGCGCCGTTTCCGTGCTGCGTGCACATGACATTGCGACGCTGGCGGATCTCACAGTGCGGATTCCGCGGCGGCGTCAGTGGTGGAAAGCGGTCCCCGGGCTCGGTCCGGCGAGTGCACGGCGGATCGAAGCGTTCTTCGCCGCGCATCCTGCACTGTCCGAGCGGGCGCGCGCCCTGATCGCGGTCCGCGGTCCTGGCGCAGTCGTCCCCTGGGAGTCGCTGCGGCTGCCACACGAGGTCGATGGCTCGTCGGGCGCTTTTCGCGCGCCCCGGCACACCTGCACGCTCGACGCCAACAACGATTACGCCGCCGTGCAGGCGTGGCTGTCGCTGCACGAATCCCCTGCGACGCAGCGAGCCTACCGTAAGGAAGCGGAACGCCTGATCCTCTGGGCGATCGTGGACCGTGAGCGGGCCCTGTCGTCGCTGACGACGGAGGATGCAATTGCGTACCGGAGTTTTCTGCGTCGGCCGACGCCACGCGAGCGCTGGGTGGGACCCATGCGCCCGCGCACCTCGCCGGAGTGGCGACCATTCTCCGGTGGGCTGTCGGCCCGCTCATCCGCCTATGCGCTGTCCGTACTCGGCGCGATGTTCCGCTGGCTGATCGGGCAGCGCTATCTCCTGGCCAATCCTTTCGCCGGCGTCAAGGTGCGCGGCACCAGCCGCTCAAGCGTGCTCGACACGTCCCACGCCTTTACCGAGGGCGAGTGGATGCTCGTGCGCGCCATTGCTGACGGACTTGAGTGGTCGTATGGCTGGGAAGCGCCGGCTGCGCAACGCCCGCGCTTTGCGCTGGACTTAGCGTATGCGACCGGCCTGCGCGTCAGCGAACTGGTCGGCGCCCGTCTCGGCAACGTCGAAACCGATGCCCGGGGCGATCACTGGCTGAGCATCATCGGGAAAGGGCGCAAGGCGGGCAAGGTCGCGCTGCCACCACTGGCCCGTACTGCGCTGGACCGCTACCTGGTGGAGCGAAGGCTGCCGGTCACGCCGGGCCGCTGGCATCCCGATACGCCTCTCATCGGCAGCCTCGAGCAGGACAGCGCGGCAGGCATCAGCGGTGTCCGGTTATGGGAGATCACACGGCGATTTTTTGCGAAAGCGGCGGAAGTTATCAAGGCCGACAATCCGGTGCTCGCGGAGAAGCTGCGTCGCGCGAGCCCGCACTGGACCCGGCACACCCACGCAACCCACGCCCTCGCTCGCGGCGCCGAACTGACCACGGTACGGGATAACCTGCGTCATGCCTCGATTGCGACGACGTCGATCTACCTGCACAGCGACGAAGTCAAGCGTGCCCAGCAGATCCGGAATGCCTTCGCCGAAAGATAAGATTCAAGCTGAACCGCCCTGAAACAGCATGAACTTTCCGGTCTATATAACCTTGACGCTTATGATAGGAATTCGCACTTACCTTGTTCCTCCCCCATCTACGGGCCGCCCAAGCGAACTCTCAGACATCGGATCATCACTGAACTTCGGACGGTGACAGATTGGACGCTTTGAGGCGCTCGACATCGAATTTGGCCCCCGACGGCACCTCGAAACCAGCCTGTTATGCTTCAGGCACACGGCATGCTAGTAGTGCCTGCCCATGCGAGAGCAGCCATGCAAAACATTCCATTTTCTGAATCGCCTGTACTTTTCAGAAAACGACAGATTCCGCTGAACGGAAATTCTGCACGCGTCCTTGTGGTTGACGACAGCCGGGCGAACGCCGAGGCGTTGGCGGCATCCCTAGCGATTGATGGTCTGGAGACGCGGTTTGCTTTGTGCGGAGTTGATGCACTGAAGATGCTGGATTTTTGGCAACCGCATGTGTTCGTCCTCGACATCAGCATGCCGGAACATAATGGTTTCGCCGTAGCTCGTGTGCTGCGGGGTATGCCGGCCTCCCGCGATGCGGGCATCATTGCGTTCACTGCGTTGGGGAAAGCTGAGTTTGTCGCGACCGGTCCCGACATTGACTTTAACGGCTATTGTCAGAAAGGGGGCTCGCACGCGCCGCTTTTGAAGATGATTAACGGGATGCTTATATAGCCGCCTCGCCGAAGCTGGCGCCGCACGATCAAGCGGTCGCATTCGAAATGCGTAATCAATAGTTCGGTAAGCAAACCAGCTCGCGCCAGGTTAATCTGCGCGGCGGGAGCGATAGCAAAAGCTTCATGAAAATGCACTGCTCAGGTAACCGTCAGTCAGGTAGACAGGCAGGATCTAACTAACGGGGGCTCAGCCGCGCGAGTGGACTGCCTGCGAATGGGTCGTTCGTCCAGTCTGCGCCTGCCTGCGAGGGCGGCCTGACAACTGCCCCTGACGATCGCTCGAAGTGCCCGATGGATTGCCCAGCACTAATGGCCTGCTTCAGCCATTGAGGCATAGCGCCTTCACCGCTCCAGCTATCGCCATTCGCGCTGCGGTAGCGGCCGGCTTCAGGTACCGCCGCGAGTGCGGCGGCAAGATCGTCCGGGCTGATGCCGAAGTCCTCCATGCGGTGCCGGAGATAGGCAATCATGCTGTCTCGCTTGCGTTCGTCCATGAACCTCTTTCCTTTTCAATCGTGTCCGATGCTTGTCTTGACGACAAGCGGCGAAGCTCGCCAGATAAGCCCGCTCTTCGCAATTGTTGGCGATGCCAACTAGCCGTCGGGACCAAGGATGACGTCGATTGACGCCTGACCGGCGATCTCCGCGACGAAGTAAGCCCAACGGCGCGAAAACGGTCCGCCGCGGACTTTGATCCGTTGGCCTAGCGCAGCCACTCCGGGGGTGTGAGTCGGTCCCTCGATGCGGAACCACGCGTCAAACATGTCTTTGGACGTGGGCACCAGGTCAACATCAATCTCAAACCCGCGATAGTTCACCGTTCTCTGCATACAGTTCCTTCACATTCCACAACTCGGGTTAGTCCGCTGCTTTACAGACGCTGAACCGCGCCCACATAACTCTTTGCCGCGTCTTTCAGTTGCTCTGCTGCTGCCTGCACGGGCGTTGGCAGCTCGCTAAGCGCGAGTTGGGTGACAACACTGTCCAGCCGCCTGCGAAGTTCTATCACGAGGTCCATGACACTGGCATCACCGACCCGACGACGATTGCTCTGCCGGGAGCCCACCAGCGAGCAATCGACCAGACGGTCAACCTTGCGAAAGTAGGCTTGGGCTGCCAGACGGTGCCTTGCATGGAGCGATGCGATGTTCGACTTCGAGAGGCAATCTCTCACGACATCGACATTCATGCCGAAATGAATCTGCAAAGCGTCCGATGCATCCACCCGGTGAAAACATGCCACCTGATCGAACAGCGTCTCGCCATCTCCGTCGATCAGATCGATCCAGACCTCACCGTCTTCGAGAGCGTGTCCCGAGGGATGAATCACCCGTTCGTCCTCATTGGCGGCAGCGAGCATCCGGTGGCCGTCGACATCATCAACCGGCATTTCGAAAATCTCGACCAGTTCTCCGCTTACCGCGACCTGCATGATCAATAGCGCCATATCTGCTCCTGGAGATGCGATCGACGGGAACAGCGTTGTGTCGATCAGGCGACCGGATCCCGTGATCCGGTTGAGTGACGTTCTGGCGGGCGGAAGCTCGAGCAGCTTCGAGGCGCTTCATTGCGACGTTGTGTGAACAGTATGTTGGCGCGGGTGATAGGCGTGGCGTGTTTCACGCGTCATGCGATGGGCATCCTGCGCGCCCCTCTCCACCGGACCACTGGCGCGGCGCCAAACGGTGTCGCCGCAATGAAATCAGTTCATGCAGGCAGAAGTGTTCTTGCTGTGTATCGCTGCGATCGGACGAGGCCTGTGCCTCTGGCTCGTCGATCCTCGCCGCCGTCCATCTTGCCGCTACGAGGCAGGTGTATTGCCGACTATCCGCGACTGTCGACCCAGTCACGCGCCCAGTTCGTAGCGTGTCCCAGGGCCTGCGTTTCATTATCGAAATAGTCGAGCGCGTGGAATTTGTAGGAAACCGGATCAGCCTCGAGGGCATCCCCCCTGACGAGCAGGAGGTTGGCGGCAAACCAGCCGTCCGGCAGACGATGTGCGGAAGGTGCGACTGAATAACCGTTGTAGTGGTGAAGATGTTTATTGTTTTGCATAAGCGATAACTGACCATCACCCGCACGACATCGATATCGTACAGGCGAAATAATTTTAGATTGAGGCGAGACGGATCGTGTCGAGAAGACAAATGACGCGCACGACGAACGCGGCGATCAGATCGGGAGCGCACGGCTCCGCGAGGATACTAGTCAGGCAGACATGCAAAGGGCCGGTAGACCGGCCCTTGAAATACGTTACTGCGGCGAGATGTTCGAGGCCTGCATGCCCTTCGGGCCGCGCTTTGTCTCGTAGGTCACCTTCTGGTTTTCTGCGAGCGTCTTAAAACCGTCGCCGCGAACTTCCGAGAAGTGAGCGAAGAGATCGTCGCCGCCAGCATCAGGAGTGATGAAGCCAAAGCCTTTGCTATCGTTGAACCACTTAACAGTACCGGTATCCATGAGAATTCCTTGAAATAAAAATAACAGCTCCGTTGCGGAGCGACAAAAACTTCAAGGAAGAGGAGAGGATAACGAGTACCGCGCAGGAGAGGCGGAAAATGGTGATCAGCAATCGAGCTTCTTGAATATTTCGAAGCCTACGATACAGTCACAAATCAGAACTGTCAACGCATATCGTGAAGCGAGCTCGCTATCGGGCAACGCGATTACCGGAAATTCTATTCGGTCCGAGGCGTACCCGGCGGTCGCTCGCTCGTAACAAGAAACGTCTGGCAGCAGCATGTCAGTAACGGGTTCACTCCGCCGCCCTTAGCGGACGCTCACGTCGAAAGGCACAGGCGCTTGACGATTCGCTCGCTGCCTGACGATACGTTTGGACTAGGATTCTTCTGCCGGCTTGTTCGCAACGCGGCTAAAGGTTTGTGTTTTACTCGACGCAAGCCCGCAGATGATAGCAGCGAGTATGACTGGCAGCAGAACCGGTTTCGTGAAATGGTCATCGAATCCGGCGCGTATCGATTCGTCATTTTCAGAGAGCGATGTCAGGCCGCTCGTGGCTAACAGCAACGGTGCCGGGATCGCACGAGCAAGTCGGATCGCTCTTGCTACTCCACGGCCATCGAGAAGAGGCATTTCGATATCGAGCAATACAGCGTCCGGACGCCACACGCAGTATTCTGCAAACGCATCAGCACCGTTGGCGGCAGTCCGGATATCAAAACCCTGATCACGAAAGAACACTGAGTATGCGGCCAGCATTTCCGGATCGTCGTCAGCAATAAGAAGGCACTTGCCTTGGTCCCGTGACATTCCGATCCCCTAAATTACTTCGAAGTGCAGCAATTTAGGGTCCCGAGCGCTTGTCAGTTCGCCGGCCTTCCGCGATTCGAAGAGGGCGAACGGCGAGCGATCATACTCATCATGCAGTCAACGAAAATCGCGGCAGGGTAATGGTGAAGACGCAGCCAGTGCCCGGAACATCTCGGACGCTGAGAACACCTGCATTTGCTTCAACGTTGCGCTTGGCGATTGAAAGGCCTAGCCCCAGTCCGGATCGGTCCACGCCGTTTTGCATAAAGGGCGTAAACATCCTTTCTGCATTACCAGGGGGCAGGCCACCGCATTGATCCGACACGTCGATCAGGATGCGATCCGACAACGCATAGGCTTCCAACGTCACTTCGGTGTGATTGTACGTAAATTTGAAAGCATTCTGCAGCAGGTTTATGACGGCCGCGTAAAGCTCATCACGATCTCCGCTAATTGCAAGGGATGGATCTACCGTAGCGACCGTCATTGTGCATCCGCGAACAAGAGCGGCAAGTTCTGCGAAAGATTTCACGTCGGCGATGAAATTAGCAACGGAAAAAAATCCAGATTGCAGAGTAGTACCCTCTTCCGATCGTACCTCGTCCAGAGCGCGATTGATTTGCCCCTTTAATCTGTTCAGGCTGCGTTCCAGAAGCGAGCCCGTGGCACCAAATAGACTTAGATTTCCGGCTTTTATCGCGTCAAACGCGAGCGTCGCGGCTTGAAGGGAATTGCGTAGCTCATGCAAGGCCATCCCCAGTTGCTCACGCAACTCGAGCGCTTGCTTATCCGCTATGGCAAAGTCGCGTTGATAGCTAAATTCGGTGACAGCATCCGCAATTGCATTGTCCATGCAACGGTTAAGCGTTCGAAACTCGTCCGTTTCAAATGGCGCGTCGCGCTCGAACGCGAGATCCGTAATCGCCTGGCACAGGTCGCCGTAATCATGGACAACCTGGTCAACCGATAATCCGAGTTTCAACAACTCCCGCCCATGCTGCGCTGCGTTTGTGCCCATTTCGGATAGCGACGCCCCACCCCCCGAAGGCCCAGAAATTTTGCGACTGTCCATAGGCACTGATGTTTGCTCAATTCGAAGTGTTCGGATGAGCTGATCCAGGAAAATCGGGACCCCATTTTGAAGTTGTTGCGCAGTTGCCTCCCGACCATGCCTCAGCGCCACTTTCGCACGGCAACGTGCTATCAATTCATCGCGATTGTTCGCGAGAAAAACGTGCATCATGACGCGCCCCTAGACACCTTCGCCCCAGCGGCTCGGCTGTACGCTAAAAAGAAGCCGCAGCGGTTGCTGCGGCCCGTGGAATTACACGCGGCAACCAGCCGAACGCCCACTAATTATCGTCGCAGTCCGGATGCACGTCGGTACGACAGCGTACGTTCTGTTAGCGCGCTCCCAGGGTGTAAAAAGAGATCAGTAGCATCTGATAAATCGATCACAACCTGTTACGCGACAGAGCGGCCCACTCGGCCAAACTCGACCGGAATCTTCACGTAGCTGAGATCGACGTCTTCTTCCGCGAGCGCGTTCATCAAGCCTTGGCATGCCTGCTCATCGACGGAAACGGTGATGGCAAGCGGCTGATCGGCGAGTTCGAAAAAGCCGGCCGAATGGAACTTGCCCGCGCGATCGAACCCTTCTGCGCCAGTCATCAACGTTCCGCCCGAAGCGCCGTGCTGTTCGGCGAATTTCAGCAGCCAGTCGCAGATTGACTGATGCCCATGCTTACGGTTCTGTTCAGTAAAAAACGTCAATTGATAGCCTTGCATGACAGACTCCTTTTCAGGTGTGACGGGTTAGAGAAAGCGTGGCCATGCCCAGCGCGGTCATGACTAACGAACCGCCGACGTGCAGCGCCAGCATGCCGACCGACCACCCGAGACGACCGTCCCGAAGCAAAGTCAGCAGTTCGGCAGAAAAAGTCGAGAATGTCGAGAGTCCGCCAGCCAGACCCGTGATGAGGAAAAGGCGCCAAGCAACGGACAGACCAGTTGTCGAACCGAAGAATGCGATCGCAAACCCGACGATATACGCGGCAATCAGATTGCACGCGAGCGTCCCCATCGGAATGTTTGGCACAAGCGCGTTCATCGTGACGCTCAAGCCATAGCGGGCGAGTGCGCCCAGCATTGCACCGAAGCTGATGGCGATAAGCGAGTACGCCCCGGTCATGGTTTAACTTCCGCTTGATGTTGAAAGCGCACGGGCCGTGAGGAGATGCGCGACGGGCAGTTCACAGAGGAACATTACAGCGTGGACCTTGCGCAACTCGTCGGCGTGTTCGCGCATGAAATCACGCAGGCGCTCTTCGGTGTCAACCAGTTCGAGACACTGCGGATGCCGCATTCCGCTGATTTCTGGATGCTGGTGAGAGAGCCGCTCCCCCGGCAGATACCCTGAGCTAACGTGATGCAGTATCGCTTGCATGATGTTAGACCTCTTCGCTACAGCTATCAGGTGATGGGCGAGTGCAGGTGCGCTGAGGCGATGCCAGAACCGCGTCGCTCGGGCGCGGGTCGCAAGCGGGAAGTAAAGTCGGAGCGCCGCAATGCGCTGTTTGTTGATTTGCTGAATCATTGACCGTTTTCCCCTGTCGTCACTGCCGTATCAATCGACCTACGCGGCTGCTTGCCATTCGCGACTGGTGTCGCCGCTGTTGCTTTCTGCGGGCGAGACCCGCCGGGTTCGGCACTCCGTATTCCGTCTGGCACCGACAGCGGGTGCTTGCGATGTTTGCCATGCCCGACGCGCTGCGCGTGATAGATGCCTGCATGGCCAGAAAACAGGTAAGCGGTCACGCAACCGATAGCGGCAAGCGGGCCAATGCCCGTGCCGAACAACTCCATGGCCATGATGGTGGTGGCGATCGGCGTGTTTGCGGCCCCCGAGAAGACTGCAACGAAGCCGATGGCTGCCATCAGCGCGAACGGCATATGCAGCAGCGGCGCCAGTGCATTACCGAGGGTCGCGCCGATGTAGAACAGCGGCGTGACCTCGCCGCCCTTGAAGCCTGTACCAAGCGACACAACCGTAAAGCCGAACTTTGCGAGAAAGTCCCACGGCTGCATCGGTTGCTGAAACGAGCGAACGATATCGGGGATGCCAAGGCCGATGTACCGGTAGGCATCGAGCGCCCACACGGCAGTCGCTATGACGATCCCGCCCACGAACGGGCGCAACGGCCCATACATGATGTAGCGCTTCATCAGCGCGCCGAGCTTGTGCGCGCTGGTTGCGAATGCCATGCCGACCAGACCGAACGCAATGCCGGCGATCACGACGGCAACGACGCTCCATGCGCTGATGGGCGCGATCGCGCCGACCGCATAGTGGACGTGATGGACGCCCCATGCCAGACAGACCTGATCGGCGACGATGCCCGCCACGATGCAAGGAAAGAGTGCGTCATAACGCATGCGCCCGATTGCGAGCACTTCGAGGCCGAACACTGCGCCGGCTAGCGGTGTGCCGAACACCGACGCGAACCCTGCGCTCATGCCGATCATCAGCAGGATGCGACGGTCTTCACGTTCAAGGCGAAATGCGTGGGTCAACTGGTCGGCTAGTGCAGCGCCCATCTGGACCGCC
This sequence comes from Paraburkholderia sp. BCC1876, assembly GCF_902833695.1. Lineage (NCBI taxonomy): Bacteria > Pseudomonadati > Pseudomonadota > Betaproteobacteria > Burkholderiales > Burkholderiaceae > Paraburkholderia > Paraburkholderia sp. BCC1876. The sequence goes on from NZ_CADFGI010000008.1 coordinate 222,858, forward strand.
GTGCCCTCTCGGCCGACCGAGGCGCCGAACAGATGCGAGACGATCGTGCCGCCGAGCACGAGCGGCACCATGCGCAACGGCACGACCTTCTTCGGATCGTGGATTTCGTCGATGATCAGGTTGTTGCCCGCAACGACCGGCTTGCCCAGCAGGTGGTACAGCAAGCCCACTGCGAAACCCGCCACGGGCAGCATCCAGATCGCCCAGCGGTGAGCCTCGCGCCACGCGGTTGCGCTATCGAGCGAAATTAGGAAAAAGGCCGAGGCGCTACCTGCGAGAGCCGCGGCGACGCAGGCGATCAGAAACCACTTGCCCAGATAAGGCAGCAATTCGAGTTGTTCAAAGCGTTTGAGTTTGTGCATTGGTCATGTGCGCGATGTTGCTTGGCCTGACCAACGAGAAGGATGTGGGCGCGAGCGCCTACAGCCCCGACGATAGTCAGGTAACTGTAGGCGTCATTAACCGCGCCGTGAGCGCGATGGTTAAAGGAGGAACGCCATCTCCAGAATCAACTCGGACTATATAGCATCCGATGACAGCGAACAACCGTCTCTCTTCCCTGATTCAGCTTGGGGAAGATTTGGATTGCGCCAACTTTCGCGGTAACGGCTTTTCCTGACGGTCCGTTTGAAATCCACTAGCGGCCGTTGAATGGCATGTTCGATGAAGGGCTGCTGTGGGTCGTCTAGCGCCTCTCACCCTCCTTGAGCGAAGCAGCGTCGGCAAGTTGCTGGGACGTAACTGCGCCCCCCGGTGGTCCTTTGAACATTCGCTTATCCCGGCAGTCCCGTCAATTCCGTACTTTTGCGTCTGGCTAACTGCGTGCTAGTCCAACGAATGCGGTTTCCTGGCAGCCCGGCGTCGCCTATCTGAAAGTTGGGATCTTGGGCTAAAATACCTGTATATTTATACAGTACCATTGGAGCCTGATCGTGACTCGGACTGCCACAGCTGGACAGCAGTTACGCACCCCCGAAGAACGGGCGCGTTCCATTGATGGTGCCCTCGACACAACTATGTATTCGGAGTCGGGGGGAATAAGTTTGTGGCGTGGATCTCAACTGGGAGGTTCGCGCGCGCAGGTTGTCCCCTGTGGTAGCGCAGACCTGGGGGCTGAAATGCCCGGTGGCGGCTGGCCCCAGGGCGCTCTCACCGACCTGCTGTTGCCAAGCCCGGGAGTGGGCGAGATTCGGCTGCTGCGCGCAAGCCTTGCCACGGTCGAAGGCCGCCCCGTGATGCTGCTGCAGCCGCCGCACCGGATCCAGCCAGCGGCTCTGGCATGGTGGGGCTTGTCTGCCGAACATGTGCGCGTGCTGCATGCCAGTAAAACCGCCGATGCGTTGTGGGCCGCCGAGCAGATCCTGCGCGCCGGAACCGCTGGCGCACTGATCTTGTGGCAAAACCATGTGCGGCCGGAATCCCTGCGCCGGCTTCATCTGGCGGCCCAGGCGTCCGACACGCTGTTTTTCATGATGCGCCCGCTGGCAAGCGCCAGCGACGCGTCGACCGCGCCGTTGCGGCTGGCGATCCGTCCGGCGCGCGACGGTGTGAATGTGGAGTTCTTAAAGCGTCGGGGCCCCCGGCGCGACGACGCGCTCTTCGTGCCGCTCTCCCCGTCGCCCATCCTGAATGTGAATCGAAATGCAAGTGTGGATCGGCGTTCATCTCCCGTTGCTGAGCCTCGAAGTGTTCCGGCCGAAGTGGTCGCCTGACGCGGGCGCAGGTCTCGTCGTGTTCGATCACGAGCGCGTTGTTTCGCTGGATGAGGCCGCGCGCGTCGTTGGGGCACGGCCGGGCATGCGGCGCGGCGGCGTTCTGACCATGTCTCCCGACGCGCATCTGTGCGAGCGTGATCCGGCCCGTGAGCACGACACGACTATCGCACTGGCCACTGGCCTGATGCAGTTCTCGCCTCAGGTCGCGCCGGCGTCGGAAAACACGGTACTGATCGACGTCTCTGCGAGTCTGCGTCTGTTCGGCGGCGTACGCGCGCTGCTGCGCGCGATGAAGCGCATCGCGGAAGCGATCGGGGTGACCGCAACGTTTGGCGTCGCGCCGACCGGCGAAGGAGCGTGGCTCCTTGCCCGACGCGGCGGCGGCCGAGCGCTCTCGCAGCGCTCGCTTTTGCGTGCACTGTCTGCGTTGCCGGTCGCACTGCTCCCACCTGCCCGCAAGTACGCCGACTGGTTCACCGGTATCGGCTGCCAGACGGTTGGCGAACTGATGCGGCTGCCGCGCGCGGGCCTGAAAAAGCGTTGTGGCGTTGCCCTGCTGGAACTGCTCGATCGCGCCGCAGGAGGTGCGCCGGAAGTTCATGAATGGCTTGAGTTGCCGCCGACGTTTGCCGCGCGCATCGAAATGCCCGATCGCATCGAGAACGCCGAGGCCTGCCTGTTCGCCGCGCGCCGGCTGATCGTGCAGATGACCGGATGGCTCGTGAACCAGCAACTGGCGATCGTCCGGCTCAGCGTGGTGCTCGAACATGAACGCGGGCGCGCCGCTATTGAGCCAACGACGATCGATATCGCGCTCGCCGAGCCAACGTGGCGCGAGGACCATCTGGTCAGACTGTTGCGCGAGCGTCTCGCGCGTGTCGATCTGGCTGCGGCCGTGATCGCCATAGGGATCGAGGCACGCGACGTTCAGGCGGCAGCGCCTGAGTCAGATTCGCTCTTTCCGGAGCCCGGCGGCTCGCCGGCGGATCACGCACGCCTGATGGAGCTGCTCGTTGCGCGGCTCGGTGCAGAAAACGTGCTGCGGCCGGCCCCGGTTGCCGATCATCGACCGGAAATAGCCGCGCGCTGGGTGCCACTCGCTGACCCCGCAAAATGGGCATCACCGCCGGCCGACACGCCGCGGCCGATCTGGTTACTCGAGGAGCGAGTGAAGCTGCTCATGCGCGCGCACCGTCCGTTCTACGGCACGCCGTTGCGCATGGTCTCGCCCGGTGAACGCGTGGAGGCCGGCTGGTTTGACGGCGAACTTGTCACGCGCGACTACTTCGTTGCCGAATCCGACGACGCGGTCTGCTACTGGATCTACCGGGAGCGCGTCGGCAGTCGCGACGACGAGGAAGCACGCTGGTATCTGCATGGCCTCTTTGGCTGACGGACCGTGGATAGCGCATCGTTCGGCCTGCCCGGCTACGCCGAGCTGCAGTGCTCTTCCAACTTCTCGTTTCTGCATGGCGCTTCGCATGCGGAGGAACTGTCGGCGCGCGCCGCGCAACTCGGCTACGAGGCCATAGCGGTCGCCGACGAGTGCTCGCTGGCCGGCATCGTGCGCGCCCACGTAGCGGCGAAAGAGGCCGGGATCAAACTGCTGGTCGGGGCGCGTTTTCGCCTGACCAACGCCGACGGCTCGCCGGCTATCAATCTGCTTGTCATTGCCCAGAACCGCGAAGGCTACGGAAACCTCTCCGAACTGATCACGCTCGCCCGCACGCGCACCGCGAAAGGCACCTACCTGCTCGCGCCGCGCGATCTCGATCACGGCGAAGCGCCCTATTCTCACCTGCGCGGCCTGCCCGACTGTCTGGTCATCGTTGTGCCGGATTTTCCTGCGAACGCAGTACGGCTCGACGCGCAACTGGAGTGGGCATCACAGACCTTCCCCGGCAGAACGTGGGTAGCACTCACGCTTCTCGCGCGTGCGATGGATGATATCCACCAGGATTCGGTCGAGCGCATCGCGGCCCGCCTTGACGTCCCTGTCGTGGCCACCGGCAACGTGCTGATGCACGTGCGCTCACGCAAGCCCTTGCAGGACACGCTGACCGCAATCCGCGTGGGCCGCCCGGTCGCCGAATGCGGCTTTGACCTTGCGCCCAACGCCGAACAGCATCTGCGCTCGCGGCTTCGGCTGGCGAATCTCTATCCACGCGCGGCCCTTTCCGAGACGTTGAACGTTGCAAGCCGGTGTTCGTTCTCGCTTGACGAGTTGCGTTACGAATATCCCGACGAACTGGTGCCGCATGGCACGACACCCACGGCGTACCTGCGGCAGGAGACATACATCGGCGCGCACCGGCGCTTTCCTGCCGGCGTTCCTCACAGCGTGCAGGCGCAGATCGAGCATGAGCTCGAACTGATCGCGGACCTGAAATATGAGCCGTATTTCCTGACGGTCTACGACATCGTGCGCTTCGCGCGTAATGCCGGGATTCTGTGTCAGGGACGTGGCTCGGCCGCCAACTCGGCGGTCTGCTACTGCCTGGGTGTCACGGAGGTCGATCCTGCGCGAAGCAGCATGCTGTTCGAACGTTTCATCAGCAGGGAGCGCGGCGAGCCGCCGGATATCGACGTTGACTTCGAGCACCAGCGGCGTGAAGAGGTCATCCAGTACATCTATGGGAAGTACACCCGCACGCGTGCCGCGATCGCGGCCGCTGTCACGACCTACCGGCCGCGCAGCGCGATCCGAGAATCGGGCAAGGCGCTCGGCGTTGATCCATCCATCGTGGATCGCGTTGCAAAGGCGCACCACTGGTTCGATTCGAGCCAGGATCTGCTGAAGCGTTTCGCGGAAAGCGGACTCGATCCGCAGACGCCGCTGATCCAGCAATGGGCGACGCTCGCGATGCAACTGCTCGGCTTTCCGCGGCATCTCTCGCAGCACAGCGGCGGCTTCGTCATCGCGCGCGGCAAGCTGTCCCGGCTTGTGCCCATAGAAAACGCATCGATGCCCGACCGCAGCGTTATCCAGTGGGACAAGGACGACCTCGAAGCGCTCGGGTTGCTGAAAATCGATATCCTCGCGCTCGGCATGCTCTCGGCAATCCGTCGCGCGCTCGACCTCGTCGCGCAGCAGCGCGGCGAGCCATTCGAACTCCAGGACATACCGGCCGAAGATCCGGCCACGTACGAGATGATCTGCCGCGCCGACACGGTTGGCGTATTCCAGATTGAGTCGCGCGCGCAGATGAGCATGCTGCCGCGGCTGCGGCCGCGCGTTTTCTACGATCTCGTGATCGAAGTGGCGATCGTGCGGCCGGGCCCCGTACAAGGCGGCATGGTGCATCCGTTCCTGCGCCGCCGGCAGGGACTTGAGCCGGTCTCGTTTCCCAGTCCCGACGTCGAAAAGGCGCTTGCGCGCACGCTCGGCGTGCCGATCTTCCAGGAGCAGGTGATGCAGGTGGCGATGCTCGCGGCGGGTTTCTCGGCGGGCGAAGCCGACCAGTTGCGTCGCGCAATGGCGGCATGGAAGCGCAAGGGCGGTCTGCAGCACTACTACGACCGGATCGTCAACGGCATGCTCGAGCGCGGGTACGACCGCGAATTCGCCGAGTCGATCTTCGCGCAGATCCAGGGCTTCGGCGAGTACGGATTTCCCGAGAGTCACGCGGCCAGCTTCGCGCTGCTGGTGTACGCGAGCTCGTGGCTGAAACGCCATGAGCCGGCGGCATTTCTCTGCGCGCTGCTTAATTCCCAGCCGATGGGGTTCTACTCGCCCTCGCAACTGGTCCAGGATGCCAAGCGGCACGCGGTCATCGTGTTGCCCGTCGACGTCACCATAAGCGGCTGGGATTCGGCGCTCGAAGGCGACGGGTCTCTCGCGCCAGTGCGGCTTGGCCTGTCGCTCGTTCGGGGCATGCGGGTGGATGCTGCCGCGCGTATTGAAGCCGCGCGGGCCGTAAGACCCTTCGACACCGTGGCGGATCTGGCCAATCGCGCGCAGCTCGACCGGCACGACCTGCAGGTGCTGGCTGACGCCAACGCCCTCGCGGCACTCTCCGGGAATCGCCGGCAGGCATTGTGGCATGCGGTTGCGGCCGTACCCGATCGCGATCTGCTACGCGGCACCGCACGCGGCGAGGAAACGCCGGAACTGACCGCGCCGACCGAGGGCGAAGACATCGTGGGCGATTACCGGTCTACCGGCCTGACGCTCAACCGCCACCCTGTTGCCTTGTTGCGGCCGCGCCTGCTGGAGAACCGCCTGATGCCGGTCGACGTCCTGATGCGTTATCGTAACGGACAGCTCGCCCGCGCGTGCGGCATCGTGACCGTGCGGCAACGCCCAGGCACCGCCAACGGCGTGATGTTCATGACGCTCGAGGACGAGACGGGATCGGTAAATATCATCGTGTGGGAATCGGTGCTCGAAAAATTCCGGCGCGAGGCGCTCGGTGCGTCGCTGCTCGCGGTTTACGGCGTCTGGCAGCGCGAGGGCGAGGTCAGGCATCTGGTCGCGCAGCGGCTCGTTGACGTGTCGGCGCTGCTTGGCGAACTTCCTACCGTCAGTCGTAACTTCTGTTGATCCGTTGAACCACTACAGGGGACAACCGCATGAGTATTTTCGTGGGCACGGCAAGCTGGACTGACCCGACGCTGATCAAGAGCAAGCGCTTCTACCCGCCCGGCTGCAGCAGCGCCGAGGCGCGCCTGCGCTTCTACGCGAGTCAGTTCCCGATCGTGGAGGTCGACTCCAGTTACTACGCGATGCCCAGCGGATCGAACTCGGTCCTGTGGGTCGAACGCACGCCTGCGGACTTCACCTTCAACATCAAGGCGTTCCGGCTCTTCACGGGACACCAGACGGCGCGCGACATGTTTCCGAAGGACATGCAGGCCGCCCTGCCCCAGAATGGCAAAAAAAACCTGTACTACAAGGACGTGCCGGACGATATTCGCGCGGAACTGTGGCGCCGGTACCTCGAAGCGATCGAGCCACTTCGCGCGGCAGGCCAGCTCGGCGCCGTTCACTTCCAGTTCGCGCCGTGGGTGACGACCGCGCCGAAGGACATGGCACATGTCGCGCACTGTGCGGACGTGATGACTGGCTACACGATGGCCGTCGAGTTTCGCAACAAATCTTGGTTCGACGAAAAGCACGCGCCGTCTACCCTCGCCTTTGAGCGCGAGCGCGGCCTCGTCAATGTGATCGTCGACGAGCCGCAGGGCTCGGGCAACAGCATTCCATCGGTGTGGGAGGCGACTAACGACCGGCTGGCACTCGTCCGCTTGCATGGACGTAACCACGCCACCTGGAATATCAAGGATGCCACATCAGCAAGCGACCGTTTCAATTACGACTACAACGACGAGGAACTCGCAGGGCTTGCCGATGAGATCAGAAGAGTCGCCGCGCTTGTTGCACGCACACACGTGATTTTCAACAACAATTATGAAGATCAGGGCCAGCGCAACGCGCGCACGTTGACGGGTCTGCTCGGCGGCGACCAGCCCGTCGCGCGCGACGCGTAGCATCAAAGCAGCCGGAGTGCTGCCGTAGGCGCCCGGTGCCGGGCAGTTTGCGGCGGCCGACTCCACCGCTCTATCGCCGGTCGTCGCCGCGGCACCGACTGGGCAGCGCACGTCGAACGGCTACAACTGCGGCGCGGAAGCTAATCCGCCACCGCCGCCGGCGGTGCATCGAGTATCCAGGCGCGCAACGACGGCCGGCGTGTGAAGCGCGGTTCGGTGAACCAGTCCCGAAGATTGTCAGTTATCTGACCGACGAACCACGCGTCGACGACAAACGGCTCGTCCAGACCGTCGGGCTCGTCAGCGCTCAGAAACGCGCCCCGCACTTCGTCGCCGGCGAGAAAAACGACCGCGCCGTCGGTCACGTCGGCGGTCGTGGAAGGAGGCTGATCACGCAGCAGCATGCGCAGATCAGATATCGTCTGTTCAAACGTCCGTTCCATGGTGTTCTCCTTGGTGTGCGATGCACACAGCATCGTTCGTGCCGCGCCGGTTTTTCCGAGGAATCGAATAAACAAGCCGTGATACGCTTGAGAAAGAGCCTAACCAAATCTCTCTCTGAATACGTCATTTACCGATCTCATTCAGAGGGGCGCATGGCCCAAGCAGCAACACTTCGACCGGCTCAAATCCGGCATCTACTCGCCGTCACGTCTGCAACATCGCGCCATCCAGAGCGCGATTGCCTCGTTCTCCTGCTAGGCCTTACGTGCGGAATGCGCGTGAGCGAAATAGGTCAAATCGAAGTTCAAGACGTACTGTTCCCTTCGGGCGCGATTCGTTCAGAGGTCAGTCTTCGGGCCGCAATTACGAAAGGCTGTAGGCAGCGATGCGTCTATCTCACGCATCCGAAAACGGTGTGGGCTCTGGAGTGCTATTTGAACCATCGCATTGCGCGCGGCATGGGAACCGAGCTAACCGCAGAGCGCTATCGCGGACTCGCGCCTTCAAGTTGCCTGGTCCTTGCTGGCAAGGGTCGCAAGTTTGCGATGAACGCCAAGCGTCGCATCAACGAGGCCGGCGATCAGGTTGATTACTCAGCGTGTGACAGCTTGCAATCCCACGTCACAAAGCTCTATAGGGATGCGGGGATACGCGGTGGATCGTCCCACTCGGGCCGACGCTCGTTTGCCAGTAACCTCGTAGAGCAAGGGCACGATATTGAGACAGTGCAGCAGCTTCTAGGTCATGCGGAACCTTATGCTAGTGACGGGAACATAATATTTGAAGCCTTTCATGAGGCGGTACGGGTCGAGGGACCTTTTTTTGTGTCCCCGCCACAGACATTTTGCAAGTGCATAGTGTAATATTGCGCTCGCAACTGGCCCCATATATCTCATTGGTTTTGGCAACCGAAGGGAGGCGGTGACGCAACGATTGGAGCAGGAACAATTGAGGAAAAGAGGTCATGTCCGACGCGACGCAACTTCCGGCGAACCGCGCCATCGTGTTGCGCAATGCGACGTGTGCTTACTGTGGGCGTCTCTTCGGGGCAGACCGCAAAGAGACGAAGGAACACGTCATCGGTCGACGTTTCGTTCCAAAGGGGACTCTCGCAGGGCAGTGGAATGTGATTCTGAACGCCTGCAACGATTGCAATGGTGACAAGTCGGACCTAGAAGACGATATTTCCGTCATTTCCATGATGCCGGATCAGTTCGGGCAGTACGCAATCGATGATCAACGCCTGAAAGACGAAGTGCTCCGTAAGGCCACCAAATCGCAAAGCCGGCGTACGGGAAAAAAAGTCGCCGATAGTCGAGAGCAGATCACGATTGGAGGCGCGTTCCGCGGTGCCACTTTAGCCCTTAACTTTACGGCGCCCGTCCAGGTGGAGGAAGCCCGGTTGTATCGACTGGCCCACTACCATTTTCGAGGTTTCTTTTATTGGCTCTCGTATCAACGCGAAGCCAATGTTGGCGGCTTCATTCGAGGCGGATTCTTCCCTTTGGGCGCTTGCCGCCGGACCGATTGGGGGTCGCCGCGCTTCCGTTGGTTCATGGCTCTCGCTCGGGAATGGGACATCCGCCTCTGTGCGATAGGAGCAGACACCTTCTTCAAAGCGCTAGTCCGCCGTGACCCCGGGGGTACGGAGGTCTGGCTATGGGCATTTGAGTGGAATCATTCAATACGTGTCGTAGGTTTCGCGGGAAATGAAGACGCTGTACGATCTTTGCTTGCAACGGCGCCCGGTCACGCAACAGCCGTATTATCTGAAACAGAGAAGGAATTGATTCGGTTTCGCCCGGAAGTGTCACTTCTTGAAGATCAGGATGACCTGTTCGCGGTGCTTGTTGATTAGTGAACGTAACTCATGCGAAAGGCGACGGCGAAAAATCACGCGAGCGTCTATCTGCCATAACGAGTTCCGCAGATCGTGGTCGCGCGAGCTGTAGATCTCAATGCTGCTCTTCGAGTTGGCCTCCGATTGAATCGCATCATTGAGCGAAAGCATGGAAACTCAATAGTCTGAAAACACAAAACGTTTTGGCAAGACACCGCTAGCTTGAGAGCTGAGTAGAGGATTAGATAGATGCGAAAAAGTCGTGAACCACGAGTTATGCGATCCAAGGCTGAAACGATGGATGCCCTTCGATCACAACTCGGACTGCTATCGAAATCGTGTCGTGACTTTGATGAAGGTGATCGGGACGAGATAATACGTATCGCACAGGCTCTCCGCGTTATTCTCAATTCTAGCGGCCGCGATAGCGTATCTCTGGCGGCCCAGGTGGGTGCGACGCAGTGGAGATTTATCGATAGCTCGGCTCCATTTTTTGAAAAGAATCAGTCGACTTTTTCAGGGCTGATATCCGTACAGATCGATTTCGGTGTCCAGCCGCCGAGAATGCGACCTCTCCCTGTTTTGGACAAGCAGGGCAGGACTCTCGCTCGCTTTTCAGACTGGTGGGCGGTGTCGCCGGTCATTTGTGACAATACATGTGCTAAATTCAATCGCCGACAGCTAGTTTGCTGGATGGCAAACGAAGACGGTGGAAGCCACGTTGATCCCGGATTAACGGCTGCGTATCACCATTTGTCGAGAGGGAACGCATTGGGGTGGTCTCTACAGATGCCCGGCGCGGGAGTGATGCCTCTTGTGGGCGCGATCGACGCGTCGATTCGTCAGATTGCCCACGAAGCTCTGCGAACATTCCAGCGGCGGCATCCAGAACTTTTGCATGGTGTGCGCTACGAAATGTACAAGGAGGCTGCTATGCAGCAGCCGGAGACGTCTGCGCCGTAGTCGTGGACCGCAAGATCAAGATGTCGCATCAACGCTGGCCGAAACATCTCAGGGGATCGCGTGTCGAACTACCCAACCTATTCTGAGCACCTGGTTGCCCTTGTCAGGGCCTATGATCGCGCTACCTTGGCAGTGAGGGCGTCGAATTGGCACCTGGCCGATCTCCGCGACGACCACGATCTTTTCGTCGAGGGTGACGACAGCCTGTCGGATTGGACCCGCGTGCGCGTCGGACTGCTCGAAGACCAGCTGCCGGCGATGGCGGCGGTCAATGCCCTGATCGTCACCGAGAGCAAGCCGTGGTTCGAGATTCTCTTGACCAACGGTACTGAAGTGGCAATGCCCGCGACGATCGAGAGGGTTCTGGAAGCCTTTATGGCGACAGAGTTTCACGACAGCGAGCAAGGGAAAGAGGAAACGGTAGCCAGAGTAGCTAGTCCTTGGCAGAGAACTACCTCATCTTGTTCGAGGGCGAAGGTTACCTCATTCCACGGACGATCCCGAAGAACCTCATCGAGATCCGGTAGCGGCGCTACTGGTACAACGCGTTTCGCAATAGCTACTACGAGATGGCGATGGTCGAGAATCCAGCCTACGGCTGGGATTGCAACGGCCACCAGCGCTGGACATGACTTTTAGGCGAGAAGCGGCGCGGTATCACACGGTCGTGCACACGCTTGTGCGTCGCGCTGGCCAGTCAGATATCCGGATCTACGTCCTGTATGTACTCACCGGCGAGGGCAGCGTGCCTCAAGCAATGCGGCCGCTCGTTGAGTACGTCATTGAACATGGCCGAACGCGTTCCATCGCATGGCAGCGGGATCTGGCCCGTGCAGTGGGGCTTCTGGCCGACTTCCTGCACGCGAACGCGGCGCACTTTCGTAGTGAACCAAACCGCCCGCAAGTGTTGGCTGCATTTGCCGATGCGCTTGTTGGCGGCACGATTGACTTGAGCGGATCGGACCCGTCAGGCCTTTATTGGGAGCCGAAATCCGTTTCTCGCGCCAGGGTGATCTTGAGCGCGGTCACGGCATTCTCCGATTGGCTGGTGAACCGCTACGACACGACCGCCCTGAATCCGTCGAGGTCGGCGTCGGTTGCGGAGCAGATTGCGTATTGGCGACGCTTCGAGAAGCGCCACGCACATGCATTGCTGAGCCATACCATGAACCGCAGCAATCATGTGGATGCAGCGAAGCGCGCGAGGACTGTCCAGATATTGCGGAAAATTGCGATTGCCCATGGTTCGCCGCCCAAGACATTTCCGGACGCGGCCATGGTGGACCTTATCACCAAGGGCTTCGCGCTGCCCAGAAAAGACCTGTTCCTGCCGTGGTATGAGCGGATCAATGTCCGCGACGCGATGATCACGATCTTGCTGCACGGTGGTGGCCTGCGCGAATCCGAACCGTTTCATCTGTACGTGACCGACGTTGCAATTGACCCCCTCGCTCCAAACAGGGCTATGGTGCGATTGTTTCATCCCGAGCAGGGAGTTGCGCCGCCCGACTTTCTCGATCCGGTGACAAAGAAGAAGTTCCACGGCGATCGCGAGATCTACTTACGGACAAAATGGCAGCTGGAACCTCGCACGCTGTTGCACGGCCGATTCCATGCCGGCTGGAAGGACCTTCAACTGACCGATCAGTCGGAGAAATATGCGCTGGTCCACTGGTTTCCCGGATTTTGGGGTGAGGTCTTCCTGTTCCTGTTTCGCATCTACATAAACCACTATCGATCGCGCCGATACGCGCATCCGTATCTGTTCGTCAGCCACAAGGAGACGGTCGCGGGCGACCCCTATACCATTGACTCGTATCGTCAGTCGCACGCAAAAGCAGTTCGACGAATCGGACTCGTCGTCGGCAAAGAATTTGGCACCACGCCGCACGGGCATCGACATGCCTACGGACAAAGCCTCGTTAGTGCGGGTATCGATCGGAAGGTTGTTCAATACGCGCTGCATCACAAGGCGATTGAGTCACAGGCCCCGTACACCGTACCTACGCCAAGTGCTATCGACAGCGCGCTCAGTGCTGCTGAATCAAGGCTGCTGCAGTCCGTGTCGTGGAACCCGGGTGCCTTTGAGGGGAACGATTGATGACGTTAGGGGCGCGATTTTGCCAAACCGAGGAGTTCGATGTCCGCGAATCGCCTATCACCGGGCGACAGCTGAAAGTGAACCAATCTACGGACAGGCTCCTTGTGGACCCTGAGAGGGTATTCGCTGCCCCCGCGATCGCGGCGGAATGGGTTGAGGCCTTCCGTTCGCCGGATAGGCGGATGAAGCATCCTACAAGGGCAGTGTCTGCCGCGATTCGCGCATTCGCCAGCATCGAGTCGCCACACGACTTCGCGCAGAAAATCGACGCCCTGATGGATGCTGGTCGCGAGTGCGAGAAGTCACCGGGGCAGAAGAATCACATTTATGGCTGGCTGCTCCGTCTCTGGGCCGGCGGCATCGTCGCGATTCCTCGCGACTTCCCTTTCGCGACGAAAACCTCGCTTTTTCCCAACCCGTTCATGATGCACGGCTTCCCTTGGTTGAGGGAACTTCAGGCGGCTTACGGCGGCGCTAATCGAGCGAGAGTGGTTACGACGGTGTTTCGAATTGCCGGGCGCACGCTCGGTGTGATGGAGCCGGGCGATATTGTTCCGCAGACTGTCGCGTCTGCACCTCACGTTGACGAAAATCGGCTCCTCTCGTTTATGGTGCCACCGCTGCTGCTCGTGCAGCGTGACCGTTATGGATCGAAAGCCACATACTCCCGTAGCTCCTGGGGTCTTGGGCGTATCAAGCGCAAGGTGGGCGTAGATCGGACGTTCGCGTGGGCGACCGAAAGCGACCCGACGCTTTCCGATTGGCAGCGCGCTATGTCTCAGTGGTTGAGCGATCAGCGCCAAGGGCTTGCTTTGAGAACGTATATGGCCGAGCGGGCACTTCAGTACCTGATCGACAACCCAGGTCTTCCGCGAACGGTCGCTGCGTATTGCGACCGATCTGCCAGCATCAAGCCGACCTGGTCCGAGTGGGTCGGCTCGCGCGGTTTGGCGGACAGCAGCCGACGGCACTACACAAACTATTTTGCCGATTTCTTCGATTGGTATTTGGCCACCGCGCTGACGGGTGAAGATGATTTCGGGCGCCCCGTGGCCAGTCCTAATCACTACAACCCGATTACCCGGCTCGCTGTACGCACAAGGCAGGCGGAAACGCACCGAGAGGCATTGCCGCTGCGCTATTTGCACGAGCTAGTACGAATCGTCACCGAGAAGGATTACGCGTGGCCCAAAACGCTGCGGGGCGACTACTTCATGTGGAAGAATCCAATCACCGGAGAGTTCTCGAAGCAGTGGAACCCCGTCAGGGCATACGCTATCCTCGTCAAACTAATGCTTCCACTGCGAACGTATCAAGTTCGAATGCTTGACTCCGGCGAAGCAGATACCGAGCAATACGACGGTAAGGAGTGGCTGCCAAACGCTGGTCGACTTGCCCCGAAAAAGGACCGTCGGCGGAAGACCCGGCGCGGCTTCCTGAGAAAATTCGGAGACGCAGTTACAGGCCGAGAGTTCACAGGTTTTTATGTGAGCACGAACAAAACTGCTGATTCTGGAAAGGTTCAGAACGATCGCGGATATGAAATCCCGTGGCAGCATGACGAGGTCATAGGGATCGCGCGTGAGCTGCGAGAGTGGCAGGAAACGTTCAACCCCGTCATGGCTCCGTTGCCGTGGCAGGCTATTCATGATAGGACGGTCCTGCGCTCATACACGCCGGAGATGCTGCGACTGCGTGAACCGGCGTGCTTCCTCTTCCGCGATCCCTGCGCGGTTTACCCGTCTGAGCCGGTCTTGGACTCGCGTCTTCAGGTTTTCTGGGCGTTGTTGCTTCGACAGCTCGAAACTCGCGTTATCGCGCGCGGCGAGCGGTTGGCAAACGGCGAAGCGATCCGATTCGTGACGCCGCAGTCAGGTGGAAACTGTCGGGCAAACTACGATTTGCATACCCTGCGGGTCTCCCTTATTACGGCGTATGCCACCGAAGGAGGCGTGCCGATACAGATCCTGTCAAAGTGTGTTGCTGGACACGCGATGATTCTGATGACCCTCTATTACAACAAGCCAGGGCCCGCGCATGTTACGGAGGTCTTGGCCGAGGCGCAGCAAAAAATTCAACGTGCAGAGACTAGCAATTTCCTCAGGTTTCTGCAAAACGAAGAGGTGAGAAATGCCAGCTCGTTGGTCATCTCGAACGACGGCGCGGGGGCAACCGCCCTCGAACAAAGCTCGCCGGGGTCATGGGTCGTTGGGGATATTGGCATTTGCCCCGTTGGGGGGACTCGCTGCGATCAGGGTGGTCAAGTTCAGAACGGCGCGGCGAGTAAGCCGTTGTACTCGCCTGTCCCGGGTGGCGCCAAGAATTGTGTTCGCTGCCGGTTTTTCATAACTGGTCCTGCTTTCCTCCCAGGGCTCGTTGCCCGCTTCAACGCCGTTGGTGTGTCATTGACGACAGCAGCAGAGCGACTGCGCACGCTTGAGGACGAAATTTATCGATTGGAGGAGGCAGCCTTTGACGGGCGCGATCAGGATCAGCCAGGCAAGATTGGCCTTGCCTATGACAGGCGGGATCGCGTCCTCGATGAGGTTGATTCCATTGCGCACACATGGCATGCCAATTACCGCCTCATAGAGCGTTGCAAGGCGGCCATGTCATCCGCAGCCGAAAAGGACGACAAGAAACTGACTCTCGTAATGAGCGGCGGTCTTACTGACTTGCGCGCGGCATTGGCAGAGTGCACCGAGTTCGAGCTATATGACGCGATTTGCCAGCGTGCGAACGTCTACCCCAACGAGAACGTGCTCGTCGCAAATCTCCGACGCGGTCGCCTGCTCGATGCTCTGTTGTCGCGCAATGGTCGGTCAGCCGTCTTCGCTGCGTTATCGGAATCTGAGGCTCTGACCGTGGGCAACCAGTTTGTCGAATTGCTGATGGCGCGTGTCGGGAGGGCCGACACTAACGCACTGATCGAAGGTCGTCTTCTGCTCGAGGAGTTGGGTATGACTGACGAAGTGGAGCGAGTGTTGTCCGCCAACAAGCTGACCTCAAACCAACTTCTCAAACTTCGGAAAACGGCTTAACGATGACGAAGACTGAACCGACCGCGTTTCTCGAAGAGCTTTGCCGGAACGTACACCCGCGCACGGAGGCATCTCTGCGCTTAATTTTTGCGCTCTGCCAAGAACAGGAGAGTCGTGGCAGCGCAGACTATTCCGTTGCGACGATGGGCAGGCTGTCGGCCGAGCGCGGTGGGCCAAGTGCTCCGGCGATTCGGAACAAGACCGGCGAGAAATACCGAGCCCTCATTGCGGCTTGTGCGGATCATGCAGGCGGTAGGAAAAAGCGCGTCTCTGCGGCCAAGCCCTCCGCGGCTGAGGAATTGCTGGAGGGCATATCGGATCCCGTCTTGCGCACCCGGATCAATCTGCTCGTTGCCGATCTTGAATCGACGCGCGCCCAACTGATCGCGGTCCGGCATATCGCTGCCCAGAAAGCCGTCCTCGTTCTGGGCGATACACAACTGGAACCGCCTTCAGTTGTAGGCAATGGGATGGAACTGACCGCACACGAAAAAAAGGCCCTAGCGACCGCGATATCCGATAAGACGATGGGTCATTGGGCTTGGAAGATCGACAAAATCGGCCGCGTTCTGACGGACAGCGGTCAGGTGGTGTTCCCGGCCGGGTTCGCGTCTGCCATCCGCAAAATCCTCGCTTAGCCCCGACTGGGAATATAAGGGCATACCACGATTCCCGATCATTGTGATCATTGCGCGGCGCAACGTTATCTGCGAGATGCGTTGGCAGCCCGGTGTCGCAGCGCGGCCTAAGAGCCGCCGGTCGAGGGTTCCTTCCAATTTGCATAGATGAGGCTCCGTCCGCCCCCGCTCAATGGCCAGTTGCCGGCGAGCAGATTGCGGAGGGCATTACCTCAACCCGGCCACTTTCAGTCGTTCATTCGCGCAACTCGAAGGCCGTTTTCACTTCGGAAACGGTGGTCGTGGTGACAGGCGAGTGATTCGCGTTAGCGCAGGTTAGTATTATCAAGCTCGTCTACAGTTGCCGTCACCGCCGTCTCGATATACTTAGATGTCGTCTGATTTGCGGAGCCAGGGCTCCCTTTAAGACTACGGGTCCTTTGGACCTAGCGTACGCGGCGATGTATCCAACATTACTTCAACAAACCTGGACAACGGTCCAACAAATACGGGGCGACGTTTAAAATATGGGAAAGCATAACAAGCGCCCTCGCAAAACTAAGCGGGCATTTCCGGACGAGGTATTCTCCAACGGCCCGTTCCAAGTCGCCCGGTTTGGCAAGCAAGTCGTGCTGACATCTAACTGGACTGAAGAGCATCATGCACAGGTCCTCGCAGAATTGTCGGCCCGGTACGCCACTGTCGTTCAAGAGATAGACGACCTTGTCAGGCGGATCGTCTCTGTGGTGGGTGTTCTGCCGCCAGATCAACTATTGACTCGGGCGTGGCAGGAGCAGGTCATGTCTAGCCGGCACATTAAGGTCGAGGTGGACGTAACGCAAGATGACGCCACTGCGTTGCGGATGATCGACTATGTGCAAAGCGTGATCGCGGCGGCTCCACGGGGCGCAGCGCAAAAGAGTGAGCTATCCGACAAGGATTGGAACGATCTTCGAATCAACATCGGTGCGCTTTTCCAGAAGTTGAATTTCGAGTATCCAAGCTGCGCGACAGCTCATCGAAAAGCGACCGGGACAGTGTACGACGATGCAATGGAGGAGTTTTTCGTTCGGGCCCAGATGCATTGGTGTAACGTTCGGGGCGACTACTATCAGGTACATCAAGTCGACGCCATTGCGGATTTGCTGAGAAGCCAGTCAAAACTGATCGAAGCGGCATATGGGATCTCGTCGGACGATCTTGTGGCGGAACTCAGGAAGATTTGGCGGTCGTTGATTTTTGGCCTTCATGAGGCAATGACTTCGATGTTTAACTTGCACACCGAAGTCATGACGGAAGTCCAACGGATGATCGAGCAGAATGAGGCTGACTTGCAGTCTCAGTCTGTAGGTGAATTGATTTTTGCGGTGGCTGAACGTCTTGGCCATGGCGACACTTTGACTCGAAGCGCTGGCGCGCTCGGGAATATGGATCTCTTCGACCTTCGAAAGGTTACGGATTTACCAGTTGCCTTTCTCGACGATTTCTCGTGGGCGCCGGGCCAAGAACCAGATTTTCTTGCCGATGGTGAGTTCAACGGCTGGCCACTCCGGATCCAGCCGATATTCCGACGACCGTTTCTGAAATTCAACGGCACGTACTACTGCTTTGAACTTCATTCGCTCTTTGACAACTTCTATCGCCAGCTAGAAAAACGAATATTTCAGCAGTCAGAGGCTGAAAAGCAGGAGTGGATCCGGAACCGGAAGGAAATTTCGGAAAACCTACCTCTGGATTATTTCAGCCGACTGCTGCCAGGGGCGACCGTACTTCGTGAGATCTACTATCCGGTCATCTCGGAATCTGGCAGCGCAAAAAACCTAGCTGAAGCCGATTGCGTCATCATTTACGACGACCACCTGTTTATTATTGAGGTGAAGGCCGGTGCGTTCACTTACACCTCGCCTGCCAATGACCTGCCTGCATACGTCAAGTCGTTGGAAGCACTTGTCGGTGCACCAAGCAAGCAAGCACAGCGGTTTCTGAAATATTTGGAAAGTGCCGACGAGGTCGACATTTTTGACGCAAAACGTCGACCAGTCGGCAAGCTGCGCAAGGGCGATTTTCGTTGCAAGACCATTTGCGCAGTCACGCTTGATCCGTTTACCGAACTCGCAGCTCAAGCCCAGCATCTACACAAAATTGGAGTTGACGTTGGCGAGGTGCCAGTCTGGCCCTTTTCGCTGTCAGACCTACGTGTGTACGGCGACATCTTCGCCGGCCCACTCGATTTCCTCCACTTTGTCGAGCAGCGCATGCGTGCTGCTCCGTCTGAGAAACTTCAGCTTGACGACGAATTGGACCACCTCGGGCTCTACCTTGAGCACAACAACTATGCGATGCACGCCGACGATCTTTCGAACAAAGGGGCGCGATTAAGCTTCAGTGGCTATCGTTCTGCGATCGACGCGTACTTCTCAGCGAAGCTCACAGGAGCCGATGAACCAGCTTTGCCGACGCAAAAAGTTCCGCCTCGAATCCGGGAGCTTATCGATTTCCTAGCGGAGCAAAGCCAGATGCACCGCTCCCGAATCGCGAGCTACCTGCTCGATCTTGCTGGGGATTGGCGGTCGGACTTGAGCAAATGGATTGACGAGGAGCTAGCGGCGATCCCCAAACGCGGTCGCTGTTTGCCCTTGTCGACGGTCGGTAACGTCCGGTTGACGATATTTCTAAACATCGAGGGGATAGTCGAGCTGAGCCACGAAAAGGCCACTGAACACGCGCAAGCCGCCATGATTGCCAGTGGCGAATCGAACCGTGTTCTGCTCGAGTTGGCGTACGGTCCCAATGGCCCTACCCGAGCCTCGATGTCGACCGTCTCGTTGCACGGACTTTCTCGCGAACACCTTGAACAACTGAAAAAGAACGCGACCGATTTGAAAGAAAAACGCCTGGCGCGATCCGTCGCCAACTTTGGCAAAGTCGGGCGCAATGAGCTTTGCCCGTGCGGAAGCGGCAAGAAGTTCAAGCGATGCTGCATGCCTAGCCCGTGAGCGGTCAGGAAACCTAGCCATCTCGGCACTCACTGGCCATTGTGTGTTTCAAAGCGGCCGTCGCGGTAGCCCTAAACAAATGACGGTAACGGGTCGGGAATACGCACTGCCGACTGGCCGCTTGCCGGCCGCTGAACTCCAGCGACCGCTTTAGCGCGATGAGTTCGGGGATCGAACTGACACGGCCCGACCCATTGCTGCCGGCGAGCCGCCGGAGCCGCGAAGGCTGGCATCAGAGTCTAGCCGTCGTTTGAATATCCGAACAATGGTACGGGCAATTCACGCTTCTTGGCCGTTGGGTGAAGTCGCCGACGGCCGCTTTATGGTGCTCCAGTCCACAACACGCTGATTCGACTGACTGACCGCTGTGGGTGTCTGACGGGGGGGGCGGAACGGGCTCGGTGGCAGACGTGGAGGCGGTCAGCTCTATCTCCGCAACGCAACAACGACTGTCAGCATCAGCCACAGCAGGCGCATCCGAAATATGAGAGTCATATCGGCCAACCGTGTCCCCGCCAAGATTGTGGTATTCGCCACTTATAAAAACGGAATTCGACCACGTTTTGCCGTATCTCGACGTGTCCGATAAGAGGCTACGACAGATGTTTTGCGAAGTGTTGTGAGAGCCGTCTGACAAAGGCGTCCGGCCCGATGCGGCGGGCACGACACGGAACGCCCGTCGTAATAACATTGTGTTGACGGCTTAGATCGCATGGTTTAACATTGTTATTACTTTGGAGGATCTATGAGAACGACGATTCGCAGAATGGGCAATTCGCAGGGCGTGCTGATTCCGAAGCCCGTCCTTGCGCAACTCGGGTTGGACAGCGAGGTGGAAATGGAGGTCGAGAACGACGCGATTGTTTTGCGACGCCCGAAGCACAAGGCCCGCGATGGTTGGGCGGAAGCAAGCAAGGCTCTGGCGGAAAGTGGAGGCGATACGCTTGTCATGGGCGAGTTTTCGAATGCCGATGACGCGGAGCTTGCATGGTAATGCGCGGGGAAGTCTGGTTGGTTGCGCTCGATCCGACGCTTGGTAGCGAAATTCAAAAGACGCGCCCCTGCGTCGTCGTTTCACCTCCCGAAATGCACGACCACTTGCGCACAGTAGTCGTCGCGCCGATGACTTCCAAGGGGCGTGCTGCGCCGTTTCGGATTCCCGTGACGTTCAAGCGCAAACAGGGCTTGATCCTTCTGGATCAGATTCGCGCAGTAGACAAGGTGCGCCTAGTCAAGAAAGAGGGCGAAGTAGCCGATAACACGTTGTTGGATACCCTGCGAACCTTGCAGGAAGTCTTTGCAGAATAGGGAAAATTATGGTTACCAAAGAACAACTGGATAAGGCGCTTGAGGCTTGGCATGTGGCACGCGAAACAGCCATGCGTGAGCACGAGGCATGGCGACTAACGCTTGGCAGTCACGGTTCCCTAATCGACTCTCTCCGGGCGAACGGGCACACGTGGTCGAAGGCGCAAGAGGAATTTCAACGGATTTCGAACGCACATAGCGAGGCGTATCGAGCAGCGTTGACGGCCATGGACGCGCGTTGCCTCGACTATCAGGAATTGCTCGCGAAATATGACACGCAGTGATCGCGAAACGCCGGTAGCCCAGGTACAAGGGAAAGGGTATGAGCAAGCAAACTGATGAAGGCGGGCAGATGGAACGCGAAGCACAGCGGCTCCGATTGTACGAGCAGTTCGAAATTGCCAAGAAACTATATGCGGTGCACAGCCTATTGCCGAAAACGCCTCCGTTGAATCGAGAGAAAATCATCGCCTTCCTCGATGGCGCTGTGGCCCAATTCCAGGCTGCGGGCGGAGTTGTTCAAGTTGGCACCAATGTGCTTGGGGAGCAAGGTCCTATTCTGCGCTGTGAGAATGGGGATGTTCTTCGCTATGAGATCGGTCGAGAACTCGTAGACGCATACGTATCGGCTGGAACATTTCGCTAAAGCGTGACAACGGAAAACAGGAAGGGATATGAGCGAGATAAATATCACTATCAACGGAAAGCTCTACAGTGGTCGCTTCGAAGTGGACGGCAACTTGGTGACGGTCCATTCGGCCTATGGAACGAAAAGCACGCAGGTCGGGGGATTGCCAGTTCTTAGAGTTGCCGAAACACTGCTTGGCGAACTGGTTCGTGCATCCACGGTTTGACGACGGAAAATAGCCACATGGAAATGGACGCAATCAATCGCCTTCTGGCCGCAGCGCACAACCCGGTGAATGCTTCGCAACGAGCATTGGACATTGGGGCCCGCGCGGCCGACCTTGTGGCAACGACAAGTGCCCTGGTCGAAGAATTGAAACGCGAGACGAATTCTCTCCGCGCATCGGGCGCGGGCGAGAATGACCCGCAAATCATCAAGCTCGCACAAGACTGCGCGTACGTCGAAGCGGTTGTTACCGCAACGTGTAAGGCGTTGACGAAGACGTGGGAACGTATCCACGCTCGCACCTAGGAAAATCATGCAGACAATCATCGTTGTTGGGGCATTCGTAATCGTGACGGCTGCTGTGTTTGTGGTGCTGGGTCGTTCGGTAACACGGATCGGCGTCGAGTCGCACATCGTCACCGGGCAAGACGGCCAAACGCGCGAGGCACGTTCGTTCAATGCGTGGCGCTCGAATACGTTGGCGGGCCGCACGATAGGCAGCGCATATATCGCAATATGCAGCGCGCGGTTTGACAGGCAAGAGCGCGCGGCGAGCCGCAATCAGTAATCACGGAAAACCATGAGAAAAATGACAGTCGAGGGCAAGCTACCCGGATGGACGTTGTTGGTGCCGATTGCCTGGTGCATCGCCAGCGTGGCAATAGTGTGGTCGTGCAAAGTGGCCGGGGTG
Source organism: Paraburkholderia sp. BCC1876 (assembly GCF_902833695.1). Taxonomy (NCBI): domain Bacteria; kingdom Pseudomonadati; phylum Pseudomonadota; class Betaproteobacteria; order Burkholderiales; family Burkholderiaceae; genus Paraburkholderia; species Paraburkholderia sp. BCC1876. Next base: position 244,917 of record NZ_CADFGI010000008.1, read on the forward strand.
TTGTGGGACTTTGGCGTACCTGTCGGCATCGCGTGTCTACTCGCCAGCGTCGTAATCGAACGCGCTATCGAGCGCAAGTACCTTCCGAAGCAACGCGCCAACTGATAACGGAAAACCAACATGCAAATCGTTTCGTTCGTGGATTTTTGCGCACTGCCCGCGCCGGTCGTGTTTCAAGAATTGCCGCGCGAAAACGCGACACACGACAACATCGGGACGCTTTCCGTTCGTGGCGGCGTCACGTATGACGGCGAGGGGCTACCCCATTCTTTCGTGGTTGTTCGCTGTTTAGCGAACGAGCTTTCTGATAGCGAAGGGGGCAGCTCTCAGGTCGAGTGGCCTGCAACCAGCTTCCGGGATGGACCTGATGTGTATGCGCAAAACGCTCCCCGCCGATTTTTGGTTTGGGATCAACCGAGCGTTGAACGACTGCGAAGCCTGCTTGCGATGCCCGACTCATTTTTTGGCCGTGCGGAGCCTATCCGCCTCGCGGTCGAGTAACACCGGAAAATTCGGACAACGCCATGAGCGAAATCAACTTCACTTACGCGGAATTGACTCGGCACGTCGAACTTCAAGTTAGCGCATTCATGGCGCAGGCCAGGAGCACCAAAAATCGGCGGGAGCGCGCGGCTTTCGAGAATCGGGCCAAGGGCGTGATGATGGCGTGGGCCTCGTTGGTCTACAAGCCGGTCGTCGCCATGGGCGACGAGGCACACGCGGCCCACAACGACGACTACGCACGAATGCTTGATGGTGTCGGCCTGTCCGAACTGGCCGCTGATATGCGTGCTTCCGGCATTCGTTGGGCTTGGGAGCAGGCGCTGGACGTTATCGACCGCGTGCAATCAAGCGGACACAAATAAACAGACCGGAAAATTATGTTGAGGCGATGGGGAAATGACGCTCGCTCGAACGAGGTCTGGCTTGACGATAACGGGCCTTGGCTGGTGTTGTGGCGACCATCGATCAGAAGGGACGAAAGCGAATGGGGCGCGTTATCGCACACGTGCGGAGGTTTCTCCATCTACAAACTCAACGGATACGCGCTTGAACTCAAGCCGACCCGTGGCGGTGAGCTGATGGCAGCGCTCGCCGACGAGGAGTTCTGCCGGACGTGCAAGGCGGACCGGTTGGACTACGGGGTAAAAGCGGAACACCGGCAAGCCTATCTCGACTGGCTCGCGAAGCATGGTTTGGCAGCGGGCGAGATGACCCAGCTGAAGCAGGCGGTCTATCCCCTTCGCCCTGATCACGAGACGTTGGGTATGTTCGGCCTCGCCGATATTGATGTACCGGCGGACGCCCAGTTGCTCGTTCTAGGCGAGAACTGTGACTGACAACGAGGAAAGGAGAAGTTAGATGGTGCTTCAGGCAATCGGGCTGGCTATGCTGCTGGCTCTCACCCTCCAGATGATGATGTTCGTCATGTCACCCGCTGCGTCAGTGAAGGCCGCGTATGCGGACAGTTGGCGCAAGACGGGCAAGGTTGCGACGCACCTGTTCGCGCTTCAGCGCGGCCAGGACCAGAGGATCGCTATCGCTGCATTCGGCACGGTCGCGTTCTATGTCGCGCTCGCGGGCGCACTCGATATCGCCGCGCGGTTCGCTCACTAAACCACCGGAAAATCATGCAGACAATCATCGTTGTTGGGGCATTCGTAATCGTGACGGCTGCTGTGTTTGTGGTGCTGGGTCGTTCGGTAACACGGATCGGCGTCGAGTCGCACATCGTCACCGGGCAAGACGGCCAAACGCGCGAGGCACGTTCGTTCAATGCGTGGCGCTCGAATACGTTGGCGGGCCGCACGATAGGCAGCGCATATATCGCAATATGCAGCGCGCGGTTTGACAGGCAAGAGCGCGCGGCGAGCCGCAATCAGTAATCACGGAAAACAACTGGCGCGTGGGCGCCCCGCGTACGGCCGGCAGCCGTCGGCCGGATCTGAGGTAAGCGAACATGAAACAATACCAACTGGACGTAGGCGAAGCCATAGCAGCGGGAGCCGGCGCTACTGCCGGGGCGGCAGCTGGTGCGTCAATAGGCGTGGCGATGGTCGCGGGCGCGGCGGAGGCTGCTGCGGGGGCGACGTTGGCAGGCGTGGCCGGCAGTGCAGCTGCAACGACCGGTGCTCTTGCGGCTGCTGGCGGTGGCAGCATCGCAGCTGGGGGCGCGGGGATGGTCGGCGGGGTGTCGTCGATCGCTGGCGCCGCGGCGGGATCGGCAGCCGTACCTGTCGTCGGGTGGGTGGTCTGCGGAGCAGTCATGGTGGGCCTCGGCAGTTGGGCAGCCTATCGTTATGGTAAGCGCGCCTACCTCAAGCGCAAAGCCGCAGTGGCTTGAGTAATCCACGAAAGGAAAACAATGAAGATCAGTATTGCTGTTACTGTTATCGCAATCCTGCCATTGCTGTCATGCTCACAGCAATTAGTAGCATCTCCACAAACCGAGGTGAAGGCCACACAGAGCGGCCATGTTCACGACTCAGTCAATTCGAACGCGGTTACCGTAAAGCCGAATGTGGCTCTTACTCAATATGAAACTGAACAGAAAAACGCAACCCTTAACCAATCCGATATAGACCGGCAAATAAATTTTGATAAACAAATGATCCGGACCGGACAAGAGCCGCCAGAAGTCCTAAAGTATGACTTGGAAATCGTAAAAATGATGCCGGAGGCGAAAGCAATTCTTGCTGCCCATGACAAAGCGCGCGCTCGCATATGGCAGAGTAAGTATCGAGCTATAGTGGAAGCGAGAAATAAAGCGGTGGAGGACTTCCTGGCGCCATCGACGGCGATGAATAATGCAATAGCAAACGTACTCGAGTCTAGTCGTCTCAGCCGTGGTTCGGGGGTAGGTCAACAGCAACATAATCCGAACGAGACATTTGCTTGCGGCTCAGGTCCGGGTCCCGGTCAGCGACAGGTAGGGGAAGCCGCTGGAGGTAACGGCGTCGCTTCTACACCGATATGCTCTTGGAACTGATCGCTTTCGTCATGCCCTTATTGCTTTCGCCGTTCCTCTATGCGGCGTTGCCTTTCGGGTGAAACAGCCCTGTCGCCGCTCTGGTCATGAATGCCGATCGCTGGGATGCTGGCGCGCTGTCGCTGAAGCATGAGCGCTGAGAGTTTGATAGAAACGACGGAAAACATGGAACTCATGACTACCGAATCGACCGCATTCAACCGGGCCGCTTACCTGCGATCCAAAGTACTCGACAGCTTGGCTAGCCAGTGCCACGAACAGAACCTGCCGTTTTCGTCACTGGCACACGAAGAAATGGCAGACGCATACTCTGAGGCAGGCACTGCTCTGCATGCGAAAGCGCGCAAGCTGTTTCCTCTCTACCCGCATCGTGACTTCATGGCGGGCAAGGAGTGGGCGCGTGCAACAGGCTTTGGCGAATAGGAAAATTCCATGACTCCAGTCATCGATGTTTTGATCGGGATTTTGGCCTTCCTGCTCGGCTTGCTTGTCCGCGATTTCTTGCCTAGCTATTTCCGAAAAAAGGGTGAGAACCTGGCCACGAAAGAAGACATCGCAGAAATCACGGCTGCGCAAAAAGCGGTAGAGCATCGATTCAACGAGTTGATCGAAGCTTCGAAGCAACGCCATGCATTGCGGACGCTAGTTGCGGAGCGACGTATGGCCGCGCACCAAGAGGCGTTTCTCCGCGTTAAGGAACTACTTGCGGCCCGCCAGAATGTCGATGTTGTCGTCAAATGCCGCGCTTGGATGGACGCAAACTGCCTCTACTTAACTGGCGACGCACGAATGGCAGTGTGGAAAGCCGTCGGCCACGCAGAGACGCGCGCGCAACATCTCTCCGACGCTGAAAATGCGGCAGGAGATAACCAGTACGTGAGGATTTTTCACGAGGAAGCCGCTAAGGCATGGAACGGCATCATGGCTGCGCTGCCCGCGATCGTCGCGGGGGTGGAGTTGCCAGCGCTTGGCGCAGAGGAATTGCAAGTCCTCGTAAAGGGAGCCGAGGCAGCTTAGCGCTTCGTATTGCCCCAGCAAACTCAGCTGTGACGCGACAATAGAGTTCGACACAAAACAATAGTGTTTGAGACAGAATCAGAATTTGGAAAACGGGGGTATTGAACCATGGCGCAGAATTCGATCCCGGGTGGCGACAAGGCAGCACGCGAACTTGCGACGCGACTCGACGCAATGATAGACGGCCCGCTACAGATGCCCGTGACAGTCGGACCGGTCTTTGTTTTGCTCGCGCTGGCTACAGACCATGCCGACTTGGTCCGACCCGAGTCCGGCGCCTGTGACGCCGCGGCTCAAGCGCTACGAAGGGCGGAGCCCGGTGGATATGTGATCTCTGGGCGCACCAGGCGCACTGCGCCTTCCAGGACCTTTGGCTCTGAATTCCCCGACCAGTCGGTACCACGCTACGCGTACGTTCACGTCGCCGAGCGAGGCATGATCGAAATAGTCTCTGGGGAGATTATCGACAACACTCACGGACTGGTCGGATTTGGTCCAATTGAAAAATCGATCAGGGAACACGACGCGGAGGCGCTGCGCGCAGCGTTCGTTGCACTCGGAGTTGACGGCCCAATCATGGTCGCCATCGCACTGCTTCGCACTCGCAACACCAAGGTGTCGTTCCACGAGGCTACTTCCCATCGTGTAGGCGTATTGCATGTTCCATACGTGAAGATCGAGCCGTTCGGCTTTGCTGCTCGCTTAGAGCTTAAAGCTGAGAAGCTCAACCAGTCGATCAGCGACTTGTGGATTGCGGTGACCCGACAAGTGAGTGCGGTACAAAACGAGGAGGGTTACACAGAAGCCGGAACCGTTGGCGAGTGAGTCCTGCGGTCCACTCGGATCGCCGTCCACGGCGCGCGTTGTGTCAAACACTATTGTCGCAAGTTTGATGAGGTGTCGTGCATGGAAGCCGTTGTGTCAAACTCTATTCGTATTGCGCGACAGCTACGGCGATGGTATGTCCCTGATCGGAAACGGAGCCCTGTGTCAAACAGTATTGTCGGTTCACATCAGCCAGCCCGGAAAACGGGGGAGTGATTGTGCTTAAACTCTTTTCGACAGTGGCTTTTGGTTTCGCAGCGTTTTGCGTAAGCGGCTCGACGAAGGCATATCCAACCGACTTTTGCTACGAGCGCGCGCATTTCGCGCTCATGGTTTCTCAAGATCGCGACAAATTCGCCGCCAAGCAGAGCGACCAAGACGAAGACTATGGCAAGAGGACGTGGGCCTACATCCTTCGCGACCATACCAAGCGTGAAATTACCCAACACATGGACATCATCACATCGGTTTGGGAAGTAATGCAGAGTCAGACTCCGAATGAAATCGAAACGATTGTTCTGCAGGACTGCATCAAACGCCCCGAACGATATCGTTAGAACGGAAAATCGGAAAACCATCATGAGTGGTGTGCAACAAATAAAACTGCGACCAACTGGCGTGCTACTGCTCGCACTAGGCTTTTTGCTGTCAAGCGCCGGGGCCTTAGGGCTGCTGCTGTGCTTCTTGGCTTTGGCGTTCTCCTTCACAGTGCCTCCTGGCGGCGCCGTTGGTTTGGGCGTCGTCTGCGCCGCAACGGCACTCTTTGGCTGGCGGACCGTCGCGTGTGCGCGGGTCGGTTCGGAGCCTTGACGACCGAGCGCGACGATAACCACGGAAAATGATCAAAAGGACAAGCGCACTTACGTGCATTGGGCGGCAAAGGACATGGCTCGTCGGGTAACGTCAAAGGGATGCTTCAAATCGATCCATGGCCCCTTCGGTCCCGATGATGATTGGACGCGCCAAGTCTTTCAGCTTTAGTCGTAGAACAGACAAAGGAGAGGATGTTGATGGCTACCCCTACCTCGCGTGTTGATGTGCAGCTATTGATGGCTGATGGAACAGCGACCAACGTTAGCTCGGTCGAATTTTTCGGTGGACGCGGGATGATTTGGCTTCGTGGACATGAGTTTGCTCAGGGCAGCGTAGTCGGGGTCGTGATAGACGGTCGGCGGCGTACGGTAAAAGCTATTGAGAACAAAGCGCAAGTCTGCGAAATTCGCCTTGAACGGGAATAGGCTCGCAACAAGGTAAACACCCGAACGACAACGTCACGCAGCCCCCCCGTTGACGACCCACCCGCGCTATAAAGCAAAAGCACAAGAGAAATGAGTTCCTTTCATCGAACCGACTGGCTCGTCGTGGCCTCACCGATTGCCACCCTACTGATCGTGGCATGTGGGTACGTTGTCAGTTACATGCAGGAAAAAGGGGATTGACGAAATGAAGAGAGTCGCACTTGCACTGCTGGCCGTAGTCAGCGTCGCAGCCCACGCGGAAGCCGGTCGCTACGTCGCAACCGATGCCGACGCATCGGCTTCGGCGCTGGTATCGCGGTGGGCCGCACTCGATGGTCGAACGGTCAAGTGGGAGGCAACTGGCGATTTCCCGCTGCGCAATGCGGCCCGGTTGAACGCTAGGGGACAACTCGCCACGGCTCCGAGTCTTGATGACGCCTTCGAGCGGGTTGCGAAGCTCACGCGCGAAGAAAAGCCCGACGCACCGGTTCTGTTTGCCTGCTCGTATCAGCATGGCAAGGTGGCTATGGAAGTCCGCGAGGTCGGTCAGCCTGAGTGCGGTAAGCCGCTTAACTGAAATCGGAAAATCAGCATGTCGCCCTTTGACACAGCACTTCAGTGGCGGAAAGAAACAGGGCGCGTCGGTCGCGGTGGCGTTGTCGTGCTGTTCAACGGCGAAGTACAAGGCTGGGTGAACACATTGCGCAATCCCGACCACTGGCAACCCGGCTGCATCGCGGTCGATGAGGACGGGCGCACATGGACCACCATCGCGGGCAATGAGCGCGACGGCGCGCTCATGTGGCTCGCTAACGACGAACTGTAGGAAACCGCCCGTGGGCCGAGTTCGGAAGGAAGTTATCGATTGGAGCGCAATGCCCTGCCTCCATCTGCTTTACTACAACGAGGACAGAGAGATGATTGGTCATAAGCTCGTTCCAATGGATCAATCGTCCGAAGGCGTGTTCTGGTGTCGAGTTTGTGGTGGTCATCCGACCGATCCGATTCACCAGCCCGGATACGAACCAGAGTAGGAAAAGCAGGTGGACTTCCACGTGGTCACGAACGGCACCGTCGAGACGCAACCGCTGCTCTACCAGTGGGAGATCCACGATGCTCAAACCGGAGAATTGCTTGGCCGGTACGTCGGAAAGGCGTCGGCCGGAGGTCGCAGGCCCCGCAAGCACTATGCGCGGAACGTGAGGCGGCTGCTTGCTGGGTTGGCTTACCGCAAGGGCAGGCCGGACAACTATCGTGGCGTACACCGTGCGCTGGCCGAAGCGGTTCGGAAAGGTGATCGAATCACCCTTACGCTGTTGCGGAACGTGGCTCCGGGTGAAGATATCAATGAAGCTGAACGCGCGACGATACGCGCGCTCAAATGCACCCTGAACGGGTAGGGAAATTCAGTTCATGACTAAGAGGCGGATAGTCCAATGGTTTGTCAACTGGACCGATAGCTGGAACCGAGAGTTCCATGAGGCTATTGAGGCGAACGTGCAAGCTGAGTTTAAGAAGCTGTTTCCTGAGGGCGCACGCGACACAGAAGCCATGATCGAACAGATGCGTAGCTTCTATTACGCGCGCATGACAAACACCTCGACGCTACTGGTGGCGATTCTTGCGTTAATCGTTTCGATCGTTGCTCTTGCGGTGCCGCTTCTCATGGCCGCCTTTAGCGGTTCGCATTGATAGGAAAATTACTATGTCGAGATATACAGGCGCGGTTCGGTTCCCCGACAAGTCGGTGATGTACTTCGTGTACAACGCCACGGTCGATATGGCTCGCCGACGCCTCTACCATGACGCTTCCCAAGCTGATGCCGCATGGGACGATGAACAGGATTTGATTGATGTTGGCGCGGGTCGTGAAGACGAAGAACCGGTAGAGGTCATGCCGTACTACTGTCACGATAACAAACGTGTTGCGTTCGACAGCCGTGCCAGCAAATCGCACATGGTCATAACAGGCCCGTGCGATTTCCTGAGCGCGATCGAAGAACAGAACGAAGATCGCTAGGCAACGGAAAATTCGCCGCCACGTGTGGCATTCGAAAACATCGGGGAAATGGTGAGCGCTTCGAGAGAGAACATGCTTCGTGCATTGAAAGCCCGCGACGCCGCGCGCGCCGCGTACCGTGCCGGGCGAATCGAAGGCGATTCCCGCCTTGCCGCAGCAGAGTCGGAGTACGTCAATGCCGTAAAGCAGTACCGCGAGATACAACGCGAAAAGGTCGTCAGCGGCATCGTCTTTGCCATAGCGTGCGGCGCGGTTGGCCTTGCGGTCGGTCTACCCGCTTGGGCCGTAGTGGTCTTGTTTCTCGGTGGCGTTGGCCTCGTGAAGATGCTCACGCTTTGACAACGGAAAATAGGTGGATACATATGAAGCAAGGACAACGACCGCTCACGCTAGTTGATTACCAGAGAATTTTTCAGGTGGCACACGGGATCATCGTTGAACTCGGGAAGAACAAGGCTAAAAGTTGTGTTTTCTTCAGCATGGTCGGGGCGTTCATCTTGAAGAAGTATCACGGAATTCAGGCCCGACCTGTAGCAGGTTCTGCGTACTTCAAACTGGACGAAAGCGATGTAGTCCTTGCCGTTGCTGATCCGACGAAGAATTTTGAATCGAGTTCCCTCGATGGTGGGTTCCATTGCTGGGTTGAAACTGATAGATGGTGCATCGACTTCACAGCTCCTTTGTTTCCAGAGATGATGCAGGATGCCGGTTCCACCTCGAAATGCGATCGCAAGATGTTTCAAAAATCGGTCGCGAGTATGGCGGAGAGTCCGTACGCATTGGAGCGAGCGGGGGATTATTTTCTCGACGTCGACGTTGAACTGACGAGAGAGTTGATGAGGCTAAACGTTGAGAGGAATGATGTGCTCGATCTTATTAATGTCGCGTCGACGTGGTATCGCAAAGCCCCCATGGCGATGGCACGAGAAATGAGCATCATGAACGACCTCGGGCAGGTATCAAAGCTGAGCTTGGATGCGCCGGCCATTGTCGGGGTTTGGTAAGCGGGAAACCTCGGAAAATACGAAGGAATTCAGGGGGGACGTTATGCTGAAAATTTCGGAGCTTCAGTATCTGGCGACGCGATTGCGCCGCGTGGACAGCGAAGAATGCGGCCATGCCGCGCGATTAGTCGAGGCAGCGATTCAGGAATTTGATCGCGTGAGCCGTAGCCTACAGGTCGAGCATGACATGTTTCATCAGGCGTGGGATCACGTAAGCCGTGCGCTTGATGATGCAACATTTTCGCCGGAGCATCATGACGAACTCGACGCTATTGAGGCAGAGATTGCTGGACGTGTGCTGACCGCACGAATGGCGCTCGGACAATTGGTGGCCGGCGTCCAGTCGGACAGTGCGCCGCGTCGGAGCCGGGTGCGTGCGTTCCTCGACCGATTCGCATAACCATCGGAAAATCGTTGACGTTAATGCGTGGGGCCTACTCGCCGGCGCTGGCCCGTCGCAGTCGGAGCGTGAAAGATTTCGGCTAGCGAGCTTTGACACGGTCCGTTCAAAATGTCTAAAGTCGAAAGCTCCATTTTTTACTATAGCTTTTACCCTAACGAAGGCCCGTGGTTCGTGAGAGAGTATCTGCCGCGGCGAGACCGGTATCTTTAGCAACGACGTAGGCTGACCGAACACCGCTACAACGGAAGCCTGAAGCTTGACGGGGAAGAAAATGGACGGACTAGGATTTGACTTTGGTTTTGTGCTTGCACTCATTTTGATTGTCTCTTCACTACCTCTCGTCTACAGGCGATCGGGGATGGGCGGAATATTGAGAGTCGTGGCAGGCCTCGGGATTCTCTCCACGGTTTACCTCGCAATTTTCATCCCGAGTGCCGCAGAGATTCACGCATCCGAATCAGCAGGTCCCTACAGCCAGTTAGCCGCGGCCGTGCTGGATGCCACGCATGGGAAATGGCCCCTGGTGGCTATTGTGGGTGCGCTGTCGCTTGCGACGGTGGCCTTGAGCGTGCGCTACGACGTGGAGACCGCAGGTTAAAGCACACGGGACATTCGCTGCCACGCGCGGCATTGGAAAACACAATGGACGATAAGAAAGTGAGTGCGCTTGCCCACGAAATCAACGCGCGATTCGCTTCGGAGCAAAGTGTGATGATAGGGGCCGGTACTTCGGCCTCGGCGATCGGCTCGAAGACGCTACGTGAGTCGCTGACCGACCTGGGCTATAACGAAGCCGCGCAAGCAAAGTTGGATAGCATCATGGACAGCACTGGAACGTTCGTCGTTGCCGGGGCAGACATGCGCCATATTCGCGAGGCCTAGAACGATGCTGATTCACCGGCTTTGCTCGCGAATAGCCGCGTACGCGAAGCGATCTTAGAAAGGATGACAATGATTATCAGGATTGAAGTTTCGAACGCAGAACTTCAAGCGATGGACTGTGACTCGCTTGATGAGTTCGAGGACCAGATTCGCAGTCAGCTCGACAATGGAGTCGTGACGAGCGACGGCGGTGCTGGTGCCGACTGGATGGCTGAGTACGATCTTGAAGTCATCAGGGTCAATTGAGACGGAAAATCGCCGCCACGCGCGGCAATTGAAAGCAGAAAAGAGAAATCTGAAAATGAATATCGGAACGAAATTGGCGCTGTTGGCCGTCACGTTCGCATGCGCTGCGGGCGTTGTGCTTATCGTGTTCCATTGATCGGAAAAAACCGGCTGTTGGGGGAACAATAAATGGATAGTAATCAGGCAGAATCCGTGGCTGCATTGGTTCAGTCCAAGCGCCCTCGGGGGCTTTTTGCGAAGGAATTTACCAGAGCGGCCTGGTTTGGGCCCTGCGTGTACCTTCTCTATCGATTCTTCATCTTGCCCGGTGGCGCGATTCTGCTGGCCCGCTCACCTGTCGGGAACTACACGATCCTCGTGAATTACGGGCCAGCCGCGGTGTTTTTGGGGGCGATGTTCTTGCTACACAGGCGGTACTTCGCAAACTCCATTAACTTCGTTGGGAGTTTTCGAGCAAAAGACGTCATCGTCGGGGTCGCCGCGATCTCGGCGTTATATGTCGCGACTAACTGTATCGCCGTGTGGATCCATCAGCCGCGCGAGCCCATCATGGAGGGCATGTTTCGCTCGCTGACGCCGACTCAGACAAGCTTCCTGATTGGATCCCTGCTGTGCTTGCCTCCCATTGTTGAGGAACTCGCATTTCGGCACTTTTTGGCCTCGTTCTTCCCATTCCGGAAGAGTATTGTGTGGGCCTTCGTTGCGGTGATTCTCACTGCGCTTTGGTTTACGCACATGCACTCGTACGTGTATCTGACATCGGATGTTACGATCTTTCTGATGGGTATCATTCTCGGCTTAGCGCGAGTTAGAACACTGGGAATGGTGCTGCCGATGTGCCTTCATGCGTATTCGATCGGCTTCGCACTTTTGGCCGATTTCGTCAGAACTTCGTATGCGGGCTAGCCCTGCTCCATTCGCGAATAGGAAAAGCGGCGCTGGCCGCGACAAGGAAGGTACGGCATGAAGCGACTCGAATACAGGCTATGCAAAGACCGACACGGTGCGCCGCTCGTCACACTCGATTCTGCGATGGGGAACGGGCAAGACATTTATCCTGCGGATCTGCGAGCGTTGGCCAACGCTTTGTTGCAGGTCGCGGACGCTGCGGAACAGGAGACGCTCGGCAAGCACGAGCGCTGGAAATCGGGTGTCATCGAACTTGGATAGGAAAGTCGGAGCGAGCTGCGCCCCGCACGAGGCCGGATGCCCGAACAAGAGCGTGAATTGAAATGGCAGACGTATCGTTGATCGAAGAAATCCAGACCTACGCTGACGGCCGCAAAAGCGATGTAGCGCGTGGGGCAAAGACTCCGGCTCTGGCCGCGCTCATGGTCGAAAAATACGATGAAGGCATCGCCGGTACCGATTTGAAGCTTGCGCAGCCGGTCTGTTGGTCAACGGCGAAGTGTACTGAAGCACCGGAAAATTCGTAAAACAAAAGGATAAGCCAAGTGTCGGAGTTGTCAGCCTTGACAACGCCTGCATCCAGTTAAAATCGGGCCACCACTTACAAACGGAGATTCGCACGATGGCACGATACAAGGAATTGCTCGAACAGAAGCGGGATCTGGAACGGCTGATCGAGGAGGCGCGACGCGGAGAAGCGGCCGCAGCGCTCGAAACCGTACGGAACATCGTCGCTGAGTTCGGCCTTACTGCTGAGGACGTCTTCGGCAAGCGCCGCAAAGGTTCAGCCGTGCCGGCCACGCCAAAGTACAGGAACCCGGAAACGGGCGACACCTGGAGCGGCCGCGGCCGGGTTCCGTTGTGGTTAGCGGGTCAGAAGCGCGAGCCGTTTCTCATAACCGAATGAACAGTGATACGCGCGCGGCCACGCGCAAGCGGATTTACCTCGCCGGCTTCGATGTCTTCAGGACTGACGCAGCCGACTACGGTCGCTCGTTGCAGCGGCTGTGCGCGCGATTTGGCTTCGACGCAACATTTCCGCTGGACTCGGTCGCACCTACCGGTCTCCCGCGGGCCGAACTCGCGGCCTGGATCTATCGCGCCAATATCGCGGCGATCGGCGCGGCCGACATCGTCATGGCCAATCTGGCCGACTTTCGGGGCGCCGGCGAGCCGGACAGCGGCACGGCGTTCGAAATTGGCTTCGCCACAGCATCAGGCAAGGACATATGGGGCTATCGTGACTGCGCGACTCCCCTCCTCCGTCACGTTCCAACGACGATGACGGGAGCGGGCCGCGTCTGCGAGCGCGGTTTTCTGGTGGAAGACTTCGGGTTGCCAGTCAATCTCATGCTCGCCTGCAGTTCGCGTATCGTGACTGGCGGCCCGGAAGCCTGCCTGCGTGCGATGGCGGCCGAGTATGGGACAGGAAGCACCCCCTCCCCCTGTAGACAGGCTGGCGGATCGGAGATTCGCCAGGTGGAGGGGCGACGCCAATCCAGTATATAAGGTTCGAGATATGGATATCCGCTCGCGATGGATAGCACTGCCTCATGACGCGTATCGTGAATGGCAGACCGGCGAGGCGGCTGGCGCGGATCGCCGCCCGTTCTCGCAGCGCTCGATCGTCCAGCACACTGCGATGTTTGAGCGGTTTGTCCGGCACCTGATCCAGCTCGGTACGACGGTGGCCAGCTTCGGGCCCGACCACCTCGAGACGTTCTTCAACGACGTCGACAATCGCTGCGCGCCCGGCACCACCACGCGTCTTCGCTATACGAAGCTCGTCGACAGGCTGTGCCGCCACCTGGTCGACGTGGGTGTGCGCGAAAGCAATCCTGCCGCGATGTTCGCTGCGGCCGCCGAATGGCCGGACGACGAACCCGAGCCACTCTTTCTCAATGCTGCGGCCGACGCCGCCCTGCAGGCGCATGCGCAGCCGGATGCCGGCGATGACGCGCGGATGCTGCGCAACCGGGCCGTCGTGGCGCTGCTGCTCGGCGCGGGCATTACGGCTGCGGAACTGCGCTCGACATGCGGGGATCATCTCATTCTCGACGACACGCGGCCGCATCTGCGCGTGCCCAAGCGCGGCCCTCGCCTTGAGCGCATCGTCTCGTTGCCAGCTTTCAGCGTACCCGCACTGATCGCCTGGCGACGATCACGTTCGGCCGCGCAAACGGCCGTGCTCTTTCCGGCACCTCGCACGGAGGACAAGCCGATCAACGACGTGCTGCTCGGCGCGATCGTGCGCGAAGCGTTAGAAGCGATCGGCTTCGCCGCGCCCGATATGAGCCCGCGTGTGCTGCGCAATACCTTTGCGCGTCGGTTGCTGCTGGCTGGCCGAACCAACGATGAGGTGAGCCGGTTTCTCGGGCTGGCAAGCCAGCGCACCGTTATCCGCCTGCGGGCTACGCTCGCCGTCCCCTGATTCTCCCCCGACCTCTTCTGCAAGATCTTGACTTTGCTTCGCACTCCGTAGGCTGGTTTTGCGCGTCTATCCTGCCGCGTAAAACCATCAACGGAGCGCCCTATGGCTTATCAGGGAAGTTTTATGGATCTCATCTACCCGGACGAAAGCGGCTCACCGGCCGTCATGCAGTACCGGATTGCGTTCACCAACACGCCCGAGCTGCTCGCCGTGATCCATCTGCGGCAGCTTGACCCGTCTTTCGTCAGTCCGATGTCCTCGCTAACCGCCCGCGACCATGTCCTGAACCGCATCGTCGCCGAGCAGTTGACCGGGATACGCGTCGGTTCGATCCGCGTTGCGATCGAAGATCCGAGCGGGGTGTTCGAGTTCGCGCTGGAATTCGACCTGCACGATTACCTGCTGCGCGGGTTGCCGTTCGACTCGACGCCGGTGCTGGCGGCCGGTGGTCGATTCCGGGAAGAATTTTCGATCGCTTCTGACCGTGCCATCGCCGGTAGCGTGCGCGTCCACACTGCGCATGCGACGCCGCAACCCCTTTCACAGGAAGTTGCCGACGCTATCGTGTAACCGGTGACGGCAGGCGACCCACCCGCCGTTCGAAGGACCCAGCGGCGCGCCGCAATAGCGTGCCGCTTTTCTGGCGCTTTCTCCGCGCCGCCCGATCATGTACTGACCGACACTGACTTACCGGACATCTTGACACGCGCCGCGCGCACGTAAGCTGGAAGGTGTCCAATCAACCTCCAGACAATGACCTCCTCATCCCTCAAACCCACCGACGAGCAACTCGCCGCGATTGACGCCGCCGTCACCGGCGAACACCTGAAACTGAAGGCCTACGCGGGCGCGACGAAGACCTCTACGCTCACTATGATCGCTGAGCGGCTGTCGGCTCGCCGCGGCAAGTACCTGGCGTTCAACAAGGATATCGTGGTCGACGCGAAGAAACGATTCCCCTCCAACGTCTCGACTCAGACCTGGCATTCGCTCGCCTTCTCCGCGAGCGATCGGGCGCTTACCGCGCGGCTGAACCTCGCCAAGGAGCCGCCCCATCATCTCGCTGGTCGATACGGGCTGGGGCCGCTCAAGGTGCCAACCGTCATCGGAAAAACGGTCGAACTATCGGCCTTCCAGATTGGACGCATGGTGGCAGACGGCAGTGCCCGATTCTGCCGGTCCGCGCAATCCGCGCCGGTGGCATGGCACATTCCCGTCGACGACAAAATCGAGGAGGTGGCCGCCGAGGAGTTGCGTGCGATGCTATTGCCGCACGTGACGCGTCACTGGGCCGAGAGCGCTGATCCGCATGGACGGACCGCGATCACGCCCGACGTCTATCTGAAACTCTGGGAGCAGTCGAAGCCGACCATTGGCGCGGATTTCATTCTCATCGACGAGGCGCAGGACAGTGACGGTCTGATGCTGTCCGTGCTGCGCCGGCAACGCCACGCACAGGTGATCTATGCCGGCGACCCTTATCAGCAAATCTATGAGTGGCGGGGCGCGGTCAACGCCATGGAACATATCCAGGCGAGTCAGTGCGCGCTCACCATGTCATTCCGCTTCGGGCGCACCCTCGCCGCACTTGCGACGCGTGTCCTGCAACTGTTCGGCGAGTCGATTCCCGTGCGCGGCCGACCCGGCATAGAATCCATCCTGGTCGAAGATCCGGACGAGCGGCCAGACGTCGACGCGGTGCTTTGCCGGAAGAACATAACCGTAATCGGCATCCTTGCGAACGGTCTCGCCGCCGGACACTAGGTCGCGGTACGCGCGAACATTGAAGAGATTCTGGCATTTGCCGACTGCGCCGACCGCCTGATGCGCGGCCAGCGTGCCCACAAACCCACATCGCTGACGCTGTTCGAGTCGTGGCGCGACGTCCAGGAGTACGCGCGAAGCCAGGCCGGACGAGACCTTTTGCCGGCCGTCATGCTGATCGACAACCACGGCACCGACTATCTGCGCGAGCTGCTCGCACGCGTATCGTCCGAAAGAGAGGCCGACTACGTGGTATCGACCATCCACCGCGCAAAGGGACTTGAATGGGATCGCGTGAAGGTCACGGGCGATTTCCGTTTCCGCGCAGAAGACGACGGCCGCACGACGCTCGCTGACGACGAAGCGCGCCTCGCCTACGTCGCGTTCACGCGGGCGCGCAAGCTTCTCGACCTGTCGGAAGTGAAGGCGGATCTCCTCAAGGTCTTCGAGGATGCGCCGGTCGGCCTTCGGTAACGTTTCGCCCCGGCGTCATCACCGTACTCATGCAAAAAGAAAAGCCCACGGTTCCGAAGAACGCGTGGGCGGGGTCAAGAGAAAATCAATCACAGACTCCCGATTGGGATGGCGACGCCTTGTAGCGAAAACCACGCACGCCGACGGCGACCTCAGCCGTGGTTCATCCGGATGTGAGTCATCCATCTGCTACCGGACGGCAGCGCTCGCACAAACGCGGCGATCTCCGCATCGCGCGGATCAAGCTCGACATGGGTGCCACGAAGGATCGCGGTCTGCAGATAAAAGAGTGTCACCACGGCCTCGTTACCGAATTGCTCCGCGATTCCGCTGATCGTCTCGACCGACTCGAGCAGCTCGCGCGAAAAAAGCGCGCTCGCCGCCGGGCAATTCATCGAGACGATGGCGGCGATGCACGCATCGGCCTGATCGCCGATGTCGCCGGCAGCGATCGCGTCTTCCGGAAGGGCGCCGCAGTCCACCAGACACCGTTGGACGTCGCTAGCAAAATCACTACATGAATAGGTCATCAAAAGCTCCGCATGGGTTGTGCGAGCGGCAACACGATCCCCTGCGGGACAGCGTGCCCCGCAAAGGTAGATAGTTGAAGTGATGGGTGGAGTGATGAAGCGCCGGCTACGGCGCGATGATTACTGCGGCCGGTACGGCTCGCCGAGCGAAGTCACCTGCGTCCAGTTCGCGAGAAACTTCTGGATCACGGTGTCATCACCGGAAATCACAACGGCGTTTTCGGAATTGGCGCGCGCTGCCTGCTGGGTGTAGTTGTAGCTACCTGTCTCAACCGATGTCTCCGTCCAGATATATTTCGAGTGTTGAATGGGGTACGCACGTACCAGGCGAACCGGCACACCGGCATAGGTGAGCGCGCCGATGGCTGCATGAGATCGTCCGCTGCGGTCTTCGTCAATATTGCTCCGGTAGTCGAGCGTCACCTGCACGTCGACGCCCCGGCGTTTCGCCAGAAGCAGCGAGCGCACAACCGCCGGCGACGTGAAGGTGTAAGCCATCACGCGAACAGATCGCTGGGCACGGTCGATCGTGCGCAGGACCAGTCGCTCGGCGCCGCCATCCGGCGAAAACGCCACCTCTATCTCGGCGTGGCCAGCGGCGGCCGCCGGCGACACATACATGAGACCGCCGGCGGTGAGCAGCGAAGCGGCGATCGCCGCAGTGAGGATCTGCTTTTTCATGAGAGTTCTCCTTAGCGTATACGCAAAAAGCCCCGCTTCTCTCGAAGGCGGGGCACAAAAGGACCGAACACGGAAACCGCGTCAGGAACAGGTTTTCGGGTGCGCTGTCGTGAAGACCAGCACCTGGCCATCCTTGCAGATCACGAAGTCGCCCTCTTCGCCTTTCGGCCGATGGACAACGATCGCCGGACGGATTGAGGGTTGGGTAACAGGGGCGTTGGCCGAACAGGCGCACAACGACGAGGAGCCCGCCGCAGCGAGCAACAGCATCAGGAAGTTGGACATGGAGAGAAAATGACGCGCACCCCGAAGGGCGCGCGGGTGAAGGTTGCGCCTAGGCAGCGCGCTTTTGCACATTGCCAGCCGGCACCGCGCTGCGGGTGAGCCACACACCGTCGACCAGAATGTCATGCATGAGCGTGCCATTCAGTTCATACGAGTGGTTCGTACCGACGCGCGGTTTTGCCGGCCGCACGGCGACGGTGACTGCCGACGTGCGTGCATAAAGATTGAATTTCGATTGCATTGCGTGCCTCGAAAAAAATGGACGAGGAACGCCCCTGTGGGGAGCGTTCCCCACAGAGTTAAAGAATTGAACGTCTACGCGGCAAGCGCCTCGACGTCGATCACGGCATCGGCTTCGGCAACCAGATCGGGCGTTTGCGAGATAAAAAACTCCCGCTCATAGCCGCCCTGCTTCAGCACCTCGCGTTTCATCCGCATGAACTGCACCTTGCGCTGCGGATCGAGCGGACCATCGGATTCATCGCTGAACAACGTCTGGTAGGGCTGGCCAGCGTTCTGCGCCAGGTACAGCGCAATACCGCGGGTCAGACACTCGTTGATCCAGACCTTCTGGCCGCCCGACATCACCGATACCGCCTTGGTGCTGTCGTTGTCGGCGTCGTGCACGAGGATTTCAAATCCCTCGCGCATCTCGCCGGTGGCCAGTGACTTCTGCGTCTGGATCTCGACCGTGAAGCGCATGCCGTAACACGCGAGCAACAGGTCGTTGACCTTCTGCGTGAGTGCCGGGCCGGCATCGTCAATGGTCAGGGCAATAACGCCTTCGTTGCCCAGACCTTTCGCGGTCAGCTTCCACCGGGCGATCGCGTCAGAGATGCGGTCGGCGCGCAACTGCGTTGCGTCGAATCCGGCAAGCTCCTTCGTCATCGCGTCACATTCGGCCTGCCGCGTCGCATGGGAGCGGATCAGTACTTCGATCCTGGCGTCGAGCGCCACAATCGCTTCGCGACCGGCCGTCAGCTGACGATCAAGCTCCGCGATCGCGGCCGAGACGTCCACCGCGGCGAGGCGCGAGACTTCCGCCTCAACCTCACGCAACAGGCCGGTCAGCCGGGTCGTTTCCGCCTCCCGGCGGGTTCGACTCTCCAGTTCCTCCGCCTCCATCGTCGCCAGTTCCTGCCGGGCGACGTCAAGACCGGAGGCGGCGGCATCGAGCAACGGTTTGCGTGCCGCGAGCTCAGTCGCTTTCTGAAGATCCGCGCGCGCTGTCGCAAGAGCGTCCGTCGCTGTTCGCAACTCAAGCTGCTTCGCCGCCAGTTGTGCAACCTGGGGGGTCAGCAGCTCAGATTGCTCACGATGTGCCCGGAAACTCTCCCGAAGCTTCTGCAGCGAGATCACCTGCTCCGCAGCCTGCGCCGAGGCGTTGTGCGCCTGTGCAAGAAGAGGACAGGTAGCGTGCATCGCATGACCCGCGCACGGCACTTCGCTCACCACCGCTGCCTGTTGCTGCAACGATTTGAGCAAAGCCGCCTGCGACGTCCCCTGAGACTGCAGGCCTTGCAGACTGGATGTCACCGAGGTGAGCGACAGGCGTTTGGCGTCCAGATCGGCGATCGCCGCCTGCAGCGGCGCGACGCGTGATTCCTCACGGCTGATCCGCAGCGTTGCTTCGTCGCGCGCGGCGGCAGCGCCGGCGATTGCATCGCGATCCTTTAACGTCGCGTCGTGTCCAGCGATGGTCTGCCGGATCACTACGCGTCGCTGGTCCGCTCGCTGCGTGGCAGTCGTCTGCTCAGTGGAGATCGTCTGCAACGAGCCGGATAGCTCATTGCGACGGGTCGCCAGTTCCCGGAGTCGGGTCTCGACAGTCGCGTTCTCGCCCTGTTTCGAGACAAGGGAGGCGCGTTGGGTGGACAGGTTTGTTGCGCCCAGTTGCAGCGCATCGCGCTCCGTCCGGGCAGCCACGAGCGAGCTCTCGTCAATTGCAATCGCACGTTCGGTCTGCGCTTTCCGTTCACGCTTTCCGGACAGCGCAACGATTTCCTGTTGCACGGCCGTGAGCGATCGCGTGAGCACCTTTGCAACCTCTGCAGCTTTTGCCGACAGCGCACGCAGGTGATCGATCTTCAGCATTTCAGCGAGCAACCCCTTGATCTCGCTCGCGTTGTAGGACGCAAGCGGACGTCGGTTCTGCGCACAGAAAACGCTGGTGAAGAACGATTCAAGCGAGCCACAGATCGCCTCGACGCAGCGGTCGTAGGTCTCGCCCTTGCCGTCGGAGACAGTCCCGTCCGGCAGCGTGAACGGCTGCCACGTACCGTCGGTGCCGCGCCATGCGAGAAAGTACTCGGCCTTGCCAACCTTGCCGGGCTTGCGAAAAGCGAATGAAGAGCGGTACCGGATACCATCGTGCTCCCATTCGAATTCCTTCCTCGCCTGCGCACCAGAAATATTGTCCCAGTACGAAAACGCGTCGACCGAAAGCTTCGTTGCTCGGGACGGCATGATCCGGTACGGATGCAGGTTGTCCATCAGGGTGGATTTGCCTGCGCCATTCGCACCGGTCAATGCAATCAGACCAGTCGGCAACGATTCGAGATCGAGCGTGACGCTCTCGCGCTTCATCCCGTCACGAACGCCGTAAAACCCTTCAAGCGTCAGGATCAGCGGCCGCATGACGGCACCTCCGGCTCGGGTGAATCGTGAAGATAGTCCGACGGCAGGCACGGCGCATCGTCATCGTTGTAAAACGACGCCGGGACGACCGGATCGGGGGCTTCAACGCCGGCCGATACCTCGACTGCAGGCGCCGGCACCAGCTTCCCGGCAACCGCCTTCGCGACGTCGTCGCAGCCTTGCGAGAATTGCGACGTGACCTGCCTGATGAGGCGATCCCAGTCGTCGCAGCCAGTCAGCGCCTTGAGCTCGCGCCCACTCCACTGGTTGGCGTAGCCTGAGTTGAACGACCACAGGAGATTCTGCATCTCGACATCAGGAACAACCACGATGCCGGGCTGATCGCAGCCGGTCGAGTGCGCGAGCACGAGACAACAGTCGCGTTGAGCGAGCACGGCGCCGCGTTCGACGCCAAAAGGTTGATGAAAAATGCCGGCAGTGAATCTTGCGTACGTCACAAGATCCTGCTGCAGCAGGCGGGCAGATACGGTTGCGTTGTAATGCCGGACCCAGCTCGAGCCAGCGGGATACAGTCCAAACATGGTCACACTCCACGAAAAACGGCGGAGTGCTCCCGTTGGGGATCGCTCCCCGCCAGGGTCAGAAAGAAAATGGATGCAGCAGACTGCGATCGATGCGTCGAAGACGCGGGGTGAACCCTGTTTCGATAGCCCGGATAACGGACGGGCTATCGGAACACGGCGGTGTCCGCGTGTGAGCGCCGTACCGGCCGCTCACACGAAAATGCGGCCTCAGGCCGCGAACAGATCATCGGAAAGCCAGGCAAGCGACGGCGACGCAGATGCGACTTCCGCCGCCGGTTCTGCGCCAGTCACCGGTACCCGCTCCTGCTTGTCAGGCATAACGTCAGACACACCGTCAGGCACAGCTTCCTGATCCAGAATCCCGACCGCCTGAACCAGGCTGAGTGCTGGCGCCGCAGGTGCGCTGTCGATATCCGCCAGAACGCGGGCCGCGATCGCCTCCGCGTCCCCAATCTCAAGAAGCTGGAGACAATCAACTACCGGCGCCGGCGCGACGTCCGACAGCTCGCACCAGCGGATCACCTTGCCTTCGACAGTCGTCTCCAGGCTGATCCCCTGGGCACGGCTGCGAACGACGGGCAGGATCCGTGGCTCGACCTTAAGCCCCGCAGCGCCAGCAAACATCGCGGCGATTGCCTCCCGATCCACCAGTTGCCGATGCTCTTCGTCGATCTGCCAGCGAACGCGGACGAACTTGTCGCCCGCGGTACCTGCGATCTCCTGAAGCTTCTTCATATCCGGCGGACCGTCGAACTCGACGCTAAGCATCTGCCGCGAGGGCGTCGTGACCAGATCCGCCGTTGCGCGGCCTGGTTCAACGTCCCATAGCAGGTAACCCTTGTCGCCCTCTTCGCCGTAGTGAAACCGGCCGATCGATCCCGGATACGCGACAAGCCTGCCTTCGCGGCCCCATTGCTGCGCCTTGTGGATGTGCCCAAGCATGAAGCCATCACATCCGGCCTCGAACAGCGCCGTCAGCGAAAACTCATGATCGAACCCCGCCATCGTGACGCCGTGTTCGGTCGTACAACCGTTCACGGTGCCGTGCGATACCCCGATGGTCGCAATGCGCGCTTCGCGCAACGCAGCATTGACCCGACCGGCCGCGGAGAGATACGCGGCCAGCACGTCTCCCAGTTCCGTCGCCGCAGCGGTCGCCCCAACGCTCACCGCGAGTTGACCCTTGTTCACCGTGGGAAGACAGGTGAACACAGCCTGCGGCGGCACGGCGAGGAGATCGCGCAACTCGTCGGCCGAAAAGACCGGACCATGCGACGCCAGAAAATGACCATCGACCAGTGCTACCTGGCAGACGCGGTCCGCGATGAAGACCGGATGCACGCTTCCCATCAGCGCGAAGTTATCGAGCGTGCCCGGAGGCTCGTGCGAAAACGTGCCCTGAAGCATGATCACCGGCATCGTTGCGGCCAGCCGGTGGATCTGGCTGGCCAGCGCGTGCAGCGCCGGCGCGTGCGCGTCGAGTCGATGATCCGTCGAGTCGCCCGAAATGACACCCACATCCGCGCGGCGATCGATCGCGTCTTTAACGGCGAAACTGAAACAGCGGTCCGATTCGGCGAGGTTGTCCGGCGCGTAATGCAGGTCAGAAAAATGAGCGATTTTCAAGGTCGTCTCCATAAAAGAAAAAGGCCGCCATCGGCAGCCTCATTGAGTGATCGCCATAGCCTGGCACACGGAAAAAAATAGGGGGAATCGCGCCGGACGTGATGACGTAAACAGATAGCCATACCAGCTGTCGTAATGCGTGTCCGTAAGCCATCTATCGTGTGCGCGACTCAGCGAGTCGACTTTGGCTTCCAGAAAAAATTGGGCATCGGAAGGAATTCCGAAGCGTTTTGTGCCCTACCGGGCCCGCAAGCGCTTGCTAATTCACGTGGTCGACCCGCGACGCCCATTCGTCGTCGAAATGAACGCTCTACGCTGTTCAGCACAGTAGATTTCTGTTTCGTAGCGCTCCGACTCCACCCCGCACTCGGCTAGATTTCCGATGAGGTCATTAAGAGCCGCCTCATTAAGGAAGAAACTACCAACCTCTTCACAGCCACGTCGAATGCTTACCAGAAACGCATGCGCGACCGGAACAAGGTCCGGCGCGAGATATCCGTCGGCCTGCAACATCGTCTCAAGCAATCCGCGTGATACTGGCTTCCGGTAATCGCGGTCGTGTAGAACGCTGTTCGTGTCGGAGAGCAAACGGAGCAGATCGTTGTGGGAAATCAAAAGCATGTTTTTCTCCAAAAATGTAAATGGGCTCAGAGCCGTCGCCGATTTCGCCGAAGCGATTAGGGGTACGGGTCACCGGGTAACAGAAAATGGCCGTAAATCACGGCGCTGGTTTCGATGCGCGAGCGCGCCGTCGAAAGCACTTGAGCAAGCCTGCTTGCTGAAATGTTCTCGCGTCGGAAAGGTGACCAGCCCCGAAGGGCTGGCAAAGGTTGTGAGGAAGCGGTCAGATCAGCAACGCCTGCTGCCGTGCATCGACGATTTCCCTGTCGAGCGCGGCGCGGTCCGTGAGCGCCTGTTCGAGCCGTGCGTTCATCGCATCGACATCCTGCGGCCGGTCGGTCCAGCCGCGGCCCAATCGCGCGTGAGCGTAGACACGGAAATCGTGCTTACGGTCGTCGGCGTTCAGGCCAAGCCGTTGAAGCAGATCCGCCAGGCGGTGCCGCTTCTCCTCAAGCGTTTCATGCGCCGGGCCGGTGTCAGGTTGCCCACCGGCATGGCTCATGACGTGCGCGAGCAACGAGCCGGTTGAAGTAGCATCCGGCTTTGACGTGGCGTCGTGTCGCGTTGGCGTCTGCTGCGGCACAGACTCGGCCTTTTCCTGAGGATCCGGATCAGCATCGGCTATCGCAATGCCGCCGCCGGCGTGAAGAGGATGAACGTTGCCGTTCGCCTCCACCAGCGCGACTGCACGGCTGGCCAACTCCAGGGCCGGTTCGGTATCGTCGGCACCATCGAGCAACGAAGCGATGTCGATCTCCGCATCCAGCACCGTCAGCATCTGCTTTGCCCGTAAGGGCTCGCCGTGTTCGCCGATACGCGTGATATCGAATTCCCGCTTCGATATCCAGAACCGCGTGCCGGTCAGCCTGCCGCGTGCGAGCACCACCGTCTGCATGGCCGAGTACGCCTTCTGCAGGACGTAGATGCTGTTGGTCGGCAACTCGATCAGACCGAGCCCCTTGATGTCCGGCACCGCGAAGATGAAACTTGCCGAGAGATTGCACTGCCGCGACTGGTACTGCGGACATTGCTCCGGATTGCACACCCCGTCAGGAATGTCACCGTCCTTGCGCAGGATGATGTCCCGGCCGCCGAAAGAACGCTTCGCGCGTTGCGCGCGCGAGTCACGTTCCACCTCAGCATAGGTCCTGCAGTATCGCTGTCCGTCGCCGCCGTACTCGGAATAGAACTTCCGGCCGGTAGCGCCCCACGTGGCCATCTGGTTGGGAAGATTGCCCATCCAGTCATTGAAGGCGAACAGCACCGGAAACCGATAGAGCCTCATCCCCTGCCCGCGATCTTCGCCGTAGAGGCGGAGAATTTCGTCAGCCACATCGGGATTCGTGAAGTCCGAGCGGCGACACGTGAAATACGGCACGTTGCGCGGGATCAACGCATTCTTGAGACGGAACCGCGATTCGAGCGTCTTCTCGATTGTCTCGAACGAGTCGCCTGCGGCGACCATCTCCCGATAGAGGGCGACGGCTTCCGGCTTCTCATTCGCGATCGCCTGCTTGATCACCTTGATGCCGGGCCGGATCTTGCCGATGGTCGGCGGGCGCAATGCCCTTTCTTCGACGATGCTCCGGGGAGGGGCACCGGACAGACTGAGAACAGCGTTCATGAAGGTTTCCTCGCTAGAAAGAAGATTGCCGTCGTGCGCAACTCACTGGCCGACTGCGCCAGTTCCGTTGCAGCCGCTTCTCCGCGGACTTCGGCAATGTGTGAAAGAAAGACGCGGCGCTTGGGGTCGCTATACGCGGCGATCCGGGCAACCTCGCACCGCTGCTGCCAGGCTGGCGAAGCGGTATCTGCACAGGCGCGCTCCTCATCGATCGTGCGGCTGATCGATTCGGCATTACGCGCGTTGAGACGGTCGGGAAGCAGCACAAAACCTCCGGTGGTCAGGGAAAGAGAAAATCACAGGACAAAAAAAAAGCGCGCTCCCCGGTCAGAGGAACGCGCTTCGGTATTCGGTATGAAATGACCCAGACACCACATCCCTTCCGGGGATGTGGTGTCCAGGGAGCCGCGAGGCTCACAATCGGGAACGTTAGGTCGTTCCCGCGCAGCATGGTCACGCTGCGCAACAGCCCATTTTCGGAAAATGCATTCCGCCGCAGGATCACGGATCAGCCTACTTCAATCGTTCTACCCGAATGGGCTCTGGAGAGAGAACACCCGAATCTTCGGGTTCGAACGATGTCGCGGCGCAAGTGAATGCGGCCGGCAACGAGTTTCATGGCTGAAAGACGGGGAGCGCGGGCGAGGCGCTCATCAGAAGAGATTCCACACCAGTAGCGAACTGGCCGGAGCATGCCCAAAGGCACGGCTTGGTACAGAAGATGGACTCCGGGTTAGGGAGTCGAGGTCGATGCGTCGGAGACGCCAGGAATGAAGCCAGTATGGCGTGAAACCGAAGCGTCGAGCCGCGGAAAGACAATGAAATCAGCGTAGCTTTTGGTTTGATTGCTCAGACATTAGTCAATCACAATGGCCGGTGAGAGAGACCACACCTGAAAGCAATGGCCGCCGTTCTAGATACTTCTTCCGATCCGGATTTCCCGCCTTCCAGTCAGGACGACGCCCAACAGTCGTCCATCGGGTCCACCGCTGCGATGGGCACTGCGGTTGTGGTGATGCAGACAGGCTCACCCGGGCCAGTGAGCCAGTCGAGCGGGACAGGCCTGAAGCCGATCGCACGACTGACGAGCGATTCACGTATCGACAGGATCATTCCTGAGTCGAACGCGCGCACGATTCTGCGTTACAGCTCGCAGTTCGCCCGCGACTTCATCCGGTCCGACTACAACTTCTGTGCCTCGAAAATGGCCGTCGCCCGCAAGGGCAAGGTCCGCGCGCTCGACGCCGCGCTTCGCGAGACGTCCGAATGGCTCACCAAGGCCATCGCATGGGTCGAGAAACACAACGCCCGCGAACTGCGTATGGAATATGAAGAAATCGAGTTGACCATCACCCGGCCGCTTGCCGGAAGTCTGGTGCGATGTCTTACGCAATACGATCGCCTCTGGGTGCGAACGCTTGAGGTGCAATTTGCTCGCAAGTTCGATACTGATGACGCCCGCGAGATTGCGCTGGCCAACGCAGAGAAACGCATCCGGCACATCCGGCATGTGTGCATCCCTGACAACGACCAGTATGCGGCCGACGGCACGCGCATTGACGGCTGATCGCTACCTGTAGCTTTTCGCAATATGTAGCTTTTCGCTACCTGTCTACCCGAAGCATCCCATCAACTCCGTCTGGCTGCCTTGACTCGTGCGCCGGATGGCTACGCTCGACCTGTAACCCAACGAGGACGACATGGATCTGAAGGAAATCCAGGCGCTGCACGCACAATATGCGTCGCCTGCACATACGATCGATCTGGCTGGCCAGATAGCGGGCATGCCCGCGCTGCCTGCGCCCGGTGACGGCGTCCGACGCCGCAGAATCCGGCTCGGTGCATTTACCCGGTACCGGCGCCACGCGATGATCGCACTGGCAGTCGGCGTGCTCGCCGCCGGGGCCGGCGCCAGCGCCGCGCGCATCTGGCAGGTGCTACGTAACCAGACAGCGCCACACGTCGCGGCGAGTACTCAGGCGGCCGCGATCGCGGCCCCGCCACAGTCGTCGAAACGGCCGACGGCGCAGGCGACCGGTGACGGAACCTTGCCGCTCAATGTCGCGCCGCCACGTCCGCTTAGTTCGGCAGACTTTGATAACGCTGGCGCTTCCCGCGCGGACAGCCTCGGGGCCATAGATCCGCGGGCACTGGCCAGATCGGCTGATGCGGCGCGCACCGGTGCTTCTTCCCGGCCAGATCCAGGCCGATCGCTCCCGGACAACGCGGCGGCCGCCGCCTCGCCCATCCATGCACCCGCCCATCGGGATGCTGCCGCCACTGCTGTCGTCGCGGCACCAGCCGCCCCGGCTGCATCCACTGCCAGCGCGACCCAACCGGCCGTGTCTGCACCGGCGCTAACGCAACCTGCACCAGTCAAGGTCGCAGGCGAAGCAGCGCCCGCTGTCGGCCAGGCCACCCCGGCGGCCCCCGCGCCGCCACCCGCCGATAAAGCAGCTGCCCGTGCACTGCGTCCGATGCATCGTGTGGTGCCTCGTCGCAAACCGGCTGGTGAGAGCGCCGGTGACCCGGCTAACCCCACCGCTTCCACGCCAGTCAGCGCGACCAAGCCGCCGTCGGCTGCGGCCCGAGTCAGCGACGTTCAACTTTTCTGAGGCAATCATGAAATCCCAACCGCTCACCGTCACCCTGCTGGCCCCCGGCTCAACCATCCATGGCGACGTCATTCTGGACCACGGCCTGAGCACGTTCGGCATTATCAGTGGCAATCTGGTCGCCAACATCGGGCTGCTTCATGTGGGACCCGGAGGCATGATCAAGGGCCGTGTCGAAGGTGAACATGTCCGCATCGATGGCATGGTTGAAGGCGATGTGCATGCACGCGGTTCACTTGAAATCAACGGTCGCGTCAAAGGCAACATTTTCTATTGCGGCACCATCCGGCTGGGCCCGCGCGCCGCGCTCGAAGGTCAGATATCGCGTGTCGCGCGCGAGCTGACGATCGAGAACGCCGCGAGCAACGTCCAGCCCCTGACGCGCACGGGCGTCACATCCTGAAGCGGAGCTCCATCCCATGTTCTATTCACTTGGCGGCTGGCGCCGCGCTGCCGCCAGCGTCCGCCCATTTTTCGCGTTTGCGGTCTCGTGCGCGCTGTTCGCTT
Source organism: Paraburkholderia sp. BCC1876 (assembly GCF_902833695.1). Taxonomy (NCBI): domain Bacteria; kingdom Pseudomonadati; phylum Pseudomonadota; class Betaproteobacteria; order Burkholderiales; family Burkholderiaceae; genus Paraburkholderia; species Paraburkholderia sp. BCC1876. Next base: position 272,790 of record NZ_CADFGI010000008.1, read on the forward strand.
CGGGTCTCGCCACGCTCTATCGCGTCGACGCCGCAACTCTAGCCAGGCACGGATCGCTCTACGAGACGCTGGATCAGCTGTACCTTGCCGTATGGGGGACGCACATCTTCGCCGAGCCATATCTGGACCTCCCAAGTCTCGTATGGATGGGCGGAGCTGTAACGATGTTTTCGCTCTGCTGCCTGATGCTGACTGTTTTCTGTACCTATCTGCTGAACGCATTTATCCGGGGAGGTGCCGCCTGGCAGGAAGCGGCTGAGCTACTTCGAGAGAGTTCCGCACCGCAGTCGGCGCATGGTCCCTCGCCAGCGCGACCAGTTGGTCTGTCGCATCCCGCACTCGCGGCTCCGGCCGTTGGCCGCATAACGGATTACGGGTACGAGCGCTTCGCGGAGCACCGTTGCCGATCGGGCGGACCCGCAAGCGGCACAAACCGCGCCCCGCATACCGGCCGGCAGCCGGACGAGAACTGATCATGAAAAAGACCACCATTTTTCACGCTAGCAACCGAAGCATCCACCGGGCCGTCGACTACGGCGCGCTTTCGCTTACGGACGACGAAAAGCGCCGGATACTCGATCTGGGCGCAGAACCGGACGCAGCGGCACCAACATCACTGCGGGCGGAGTCTCGCGATTTGGCCGACGGCGTGGGACATACACTTGGCTTCGGTCCAACGGCCTTGAAAAAAACCGTCGCTGAAATCCTGATGCTTTCCGGGAACAAGGCAGGCAGCAGTCCAAAACGGACAGCAACACCGATTTCGACACCCTACTACCGTCGCTTTACCCGGGGGCGGTGAGCGGATATCGGGCCAGTTTTTCAAGTTTCACGACAACCGGCCGTTATCACGTAAATCTTTCCACGAAACGGAGCCAATCATGCCGGATCTCGACTGGGGAACCGTAGTTATCGAATTCGCCGCGCTCGTGGCAATCATCCTGACCATCTGTGTCATCTCCATGCGCGCTACCAGGGCGCCCCGCCCCCGGTCTCAGGACCACTAACCGGCAGCCCGGATTCTCGATCTGCGCGACACCAGCATCGACTCTGTTCACCGCGCGGGACACAAAAAAGGGGCCGTCAAATTCGACAGCCCCTTTTTCCTTTCCCGCGAACTCCGACGCACCCCGCTCAGATTCCCTGGTCCGCCCGATAGAAAAGCGCCTGATACCCGGGCAGATGCACCAGCCAGTTCTCCCGATCCACATCGACGCCGCGGCTTTCCAGCCACACGGCCAGCCATTCAAACACGCACTCTAGCGCGTGAGCCGCCGCGTTGGCCGACAACTGGAGCGCCTGATGGGAATGCAGCAGCGCGTACGCCTGCGAATTTGCCAGAAAGAACACTGGTGAGTCGGCATACCGGCGCCGCCACGTCGTCACAAACAGCGATGCCATCCCGGCACCGTCGACGGAGGGAATCACCTCCCGCTCCAGATCGCTGGACTGATTCAGCGCGTGCACCGCTCCCGCGTCGTTTGCGGGCCGCTGGCCAAGCGAGTGAAGCGCGACGGCATTGGCCTGCCTCCACGTTCTCAGAGCGTCGTCGCGCGAGTTGAGCCAGAGACTGGACGCGATGCCACTGTTCAATGCGTCTTCGCACGCCCGGTTTGCCACGAGCGAAAAGCCGACAACGGCGAGCGGCGCCCAGTCGTCCTTGCCCACCGCATAGCAGTACGTGTCCTCACCCTCCCGATACCAGAAACAGAGGTCATCGCGGGCCGCGCCAGCGAAGCGGAACGCCCTGGCCGCCTCGCGATGCGGCGGTAACGTCGGCACGACCGGTTCAGGCTCAAGCGCGGGTGTTTCGTGGACCAGCGCCATAGGGGCCGCAGGCACATAGCCAAGCATTGCAAACAGGCGGTTCAGCACGGATTCTCCACGAGCTTATTGCACTTCGGATTCGATCACGAAGCGCGAAATTGGATTTTTCCGGATGGTGGCAATAGTCAGGGTGTCACGGGCGCGGGTCATGGCCACATAGAACAGCCGACGTTCTTCCGACTCGGGGCTCTTGTCGTCCGGGACGACGTTTTCCTCTGCGCGCGAGATCCACACGTGATCCCACTCAAGCCCCTTCGAACTGTGCATGGTCGTGAGCACCAGCGCCCCGTCGACGGGCCTGTTGTTGTCGCGTTTCAGGAATTCGATGCGCTCCGTGAAAGTGCCATTCAGGCGCGCGATCACGTCATAAGTCGCCTGGATCGACCGGATTGCAGCGTCGGTCTTCGCGTACGTCAGCATCCATTCCCGCACGCCCTCCAGCGCGAGTTCGAAATACTTCCGCTCCCGCAGCGCCTGCCATTCGGACAGCCGCTTCATGAAGGCCCGGTACGCGGTCGCTGTGTCCTCGGGTAGCCCAAGGGCGACCAGATCTTTTTTCGGCCGCTGCACGAGCACCGGGCCCATATCGCGATGCAGGACGGAGAGGTGTACCGAGCTCATGCCGCTATGACCGAGAACGGCGTCGATGCCGTTGAGTTTGGTGCCCTGCACGATTTCGAGCAGGTTACACATCAGGGCACCTTGGGGCCTGTTAATGATTGACTGTCCGGAGGCGCGGAAATACGGCACGCCATGGGAACGGCACACGGACTCGATCGGATCCAGAATGCGGTTGGTGCGAGCGAGGATGGCACACGAGTGGCCGCCAGCGAGCTTCGGCTGGAGCGATTCGATTGCAGCGACGGCATCGACATATTCATCGTCAAAGCGCTGCGAATCGACAACGCCACCCGCGCCGCGCTCTGCGCGCAGCAGCTTCGGAATCCGGTCTTCGTTGTGGCGTATCAGGCGGTCGGCCGCATCCAGAATCTCGCTGCGGCACCTATAGTTACTGCCGAGCACAATCCGTTGGGCATCGAACGCTTTGGCGAAGGCCTCCATGCCGCGATAACCCAGCGAAGCGCGAAACCCGTAGATACTCTGATCGTCGTCGCCCACCACCGTGACGCACGCGCCAGCCCGGGCATGTAGCTCCACCCAGCGATACTGCAACGGGTCGGTGTCCTGAAACTCGTCGACAAGCAGATCCGTAAAAGCATAAGGTTTGATATCGCCCTTTTCCATGCCGGCGACGGCGAGCCGCAGCATGTCCTGGAAGTCAATCTTGCCGTTGCGGGCGAGCGCTTCCTGATAGGCGTTGTACAACTCCGCTTCAGTCGTGCCTTGCTCGACGCGACCAAAATTCGTCTTGATACGCTCGATGACGGGAATCGCTTCTTCAACCTTCCAGTTCAGGCCAAGTTCCGCCAGCACGCGTGCGAGCAGCCCGGTCCGGTCGCCATCGGACGCGATATCGCGTCGCGCGCCGCCGCCCAGGCCGAGCTGCCGGAAAGCCAGCGAGTGGAACGTGCCCGCGGTCAGCCGGCCTTTGGCGTCTGGCGAGGCAGACCGAAGTATCCGGTCGCGCAATTCGACTGCTGCGTCCTTGCTGAAAGTGACGGCCCCGACCTTCAATGCCGGATCGCGAAGCAGGAGCGCCGCTTTGGCTGCGATCGTCTTGGTTTTGCCGGCGCCCGGACATGCGATCGCGACGCAGGGCCGCCGCGTCAGCGCCACCTCGCGTTGCTGCGGATTCAGTTCGTCGAGCATGGCATCATCGATCAGCGGCCGCGAACGGTCGTCATCAGCTTCAGGTGGGTCATATAGCCACGAACGCCCACCGGATGGAACTTGCGCAGGAAGCGCGAGGTTTCCTCGTCGACGTCCGACTGGTCGCGCACGCCGTTCCAGACGAGAAAGTCGAAATGGTCCATGACGCGATCGAATTTCATGATCAACGACAGCAGACGCATCGCGAATCGGGAATATGCTTCGACCTCGATTTCCAGCGACGCTTTCGTGACCGTCGGCTCAAACACGATGTCGCCGCGGGCGCGCATTTCCGCCTCGGTGCGTTCGCGGAACCCGCCGGCGACCGACAGCTGCTCATTGACGTACTCTTCGAGCTGCCCGACCTGCTTCTCGAACCATTCCTCGACCGCACCCTGATCCTGCGCGCTGAAAGTCGAGCGACCGAAGCGCTGGATGTTGATGCTCATCCGGTTCAGATACGGCCACCATTGCTCAAAAAGCGGCTTCATGCGCGTGTGATTGAGTCGAACTGCGGCAGGCACCACCGCCGCGCCGGAGAGCTGGCGGTCCATGAGTTCGCGACCGATCTCACGGCGCCGGCGCACGATCCGGGCGCGCTCGTCAGGCGGCAGATCGCGGAACATCTTGCGCGTGCGCGCAACCTGCGCGCGCTTTTCTTCCGCCTCGGTCGCGGAGATCATGCCTTCCTTCTGCAGGATGGCGGCGTCGCCCTCCATCTGCGCGAGTTCCCGCTCGAGCTCGTTGTCGTCGGCGCCGTCCGTCAGCGCCCGGCCCGAAGCATCGGCCGCCTCAGTCACGCCAGCGGTCACGCCCGGGCCATCAGCGGCCGCCGTGCCCCGCATAGCCACTTCGGCGTCGTCCAGCCTGTTTTCGTCGTTGATGGTACTCATGTCGATGGATGTCCCTGTTGGAGTGTGCACGCGCACCCGCGCGGCATGAGCTTATTGTTGCGAGGAACGATTCCCTCCGCAGGCCAAAACATGCCCGATTTCAAAGCGCTTTTGAGGTGTTACCGCGGGAGTGGAACGGCCCGAAGTGCGGGCGACCCTTCGTGCAGGGTCGAAGTCCGGGAACCGCGACCACAAAAGAGCAGGGATTGAACCGTCGCGTGAAAGCGAATCCAGGCGGGGAAAGCCGGGGCGTGCGGAACGAAGAGGGACGGCACTGACGCGCCGGGCGGCCGCCAACACGCCATGCGCTCGGGTGGAGGAAAGAACCGAACGGGCGCGCCCCTAGCGGCGCGTGCTTCGGCGGGAGCCCCGATACATCAACGTGTCCATAACGGTGCCGGCCGTCGACCCTGTGGCCATTTGGAGAGCGACAAGAATGAGCATGACCGTTTCAACGGCGGTCCAGAAGCGGCCTGAGTGCAGTAGCAACAGCACGTCGCGAAGTTGCGTCGTTTCGGGGTTCATGTAGTACAGCGCCGCGAGCAGCACGATCAGGAAAGAATAAAACGAGCTGCGAAGAAGGGTATGCATACTGTTTTTCTCGTTTATCCTGCCACGACCGGGAGTGAGCGGACATAGCAGGCGTCCAACACGTTGGGCGCACTCAGGCGGAAAGCCCCCGATTTTCAGGTAGCTTTCCGGATATCGCGGTGGCTATTGATAGGACGACGACGCCTTCCACAGAAGCAGCCCCAGGCAGATCGCGACGACGACCCAATATTGCGCCAGGACGGGCACCGGCGCGACGAGCACGGCGAACGTGATACCGAACACCAGCAGAATGCCGTGACCTGCAAGGTGGAACGACAGCGGACTGGCCATCCCGGCGGCAGCCGCCTTTATCTTCCGTCGCATCGATCCGTCGACAAACATTGCAAGACAGAAGACAGCCGTGCCGAGCAGCCAGAGCTTCATCACGATTGCCCGGTAGAGCAGCCGGTAAATCAGCAACCAGAAGTTTTGCACCCAGGTGTGGGCAAAGTCCGATACGCCGCCATCGCTCAGAGTGTCTTCGCGTGTCGCGTCGATCGTAGCCCGCACGAAGCCTGGCTCGACGAACAGGCGCTTGAACAGCAGATTGGTGTGCGCCACCGCTTCGTCCGCCCGGGCTTCTCCGACCGTTGCGACGACCGAGCCCGATTCCTGATCCGGAATCTCGAACAGCGAACGCTCAGGAATCACCGGCATGATGAACACGGATATGATGGGCACGATAAAAAACCACCATTTCACGTGGGAAACAAAACGGCTATTTGCCATAGAAGTGCGCCCCCACCTCGACCAGCAGGTACAACGGGAAGATGAAAAGCCCGGTCAAGCCCAGATAGAAGTGGATGGGCTTGCGCTCAATGAAGATGGCGAGTGCGTAGGCCAGTGCCTCGCGGCCCTTCGCAAAGTCGGCGGGTGGCGACGCGGACATTTCGTCCTGCGACTGCGCGGTGGACAGCGCGCGGCGCGCGACCGGCTCGTCAACCCGCGAGAGCTTCGCAATCAGCCAGACTGTGAGAGACATCGTAATCCTCGAAATAAAGGCGGAAGCTTTCTCCCGTCAGCGCGCGCGCAGCCAGCTGGAATGCTGCTGACCGGTGAGTAATGATCTCCGGGCAACGCTCGTCGACCATGCCGATCTCCCACTCGCCGTACCGCGCCTCGAAGGCGGGAATCGGTTCGAACATAGGCGACCACACGGCGTACTTCTCGCCCTGGCTTGCTACATAACGCCTGTTGTAGAGGAGATGCGCACGCTCGAACAGGCCCTGCATGAACGCGACGTGCGGCGTGCCGCTCTTGCGCGTGCGTTTGAAAGCAGCGAGCCCCGACTGCAGCATCTCGACAACGAGCGGATCGGTTTCCCCCATGAACCGCTCGCCGATGAAATCAGCTACGCGCGCACACGCCAGTTCAAGCTCCGGCGCCAGCGTAAAGACCGGAATGAGGCGGGACGAGAGCTTGTGGTCGCGGATAATTTGTTTGAATACGGCAGACATGCGTAGGTTTTCAGCCTTGAAGGATTGGAATGCGGCCTTGGTACACCGCCGCGCCGGAAATCCGCATGAAGTACTGCAGGTTCGGCAGGCTGTGAATCAGGCGGGTTGGGATCAGAGGGACCTTCTCCAGTTGCAGCGAGCGCGACACGCTCCCGTTAAATTCACCGACATGCGCCTCGCTCCCCGTGCTGGTGCTGCCCGTAACAACGAGATTCCGGATGGCGGTTTCACCGACCTTGTCCGAGAACCACTGCGCCGTGTCGCTATCTTCCAAGCGTAAGATGATCTGGTTGTTGAGATTGCCCAAAACCTGCAGCATTTTCGCGGCGTTTCCGAGTCTCGCTTCGAGGTCAGCGCGCGCCTGGAATGCGACAAACGCCTTGAATCCCGCGCCTCGCCCCTTGTTCAGGATCTGGATTACCTGTTCGTTGATGGCCTCGGCGATCTCGTCAATGATGAGCACCACTTCGGGCGGCGAATCGTAGAAGTTGTAGATCGAGCCACACACTGCGGCGACGTCAGCAAGCACCATCGAGGCAATCGCCTTCTGGACGATATTGTTCGACAGTGAGTCGAGGCCCATGTAGAGCACGGCCTTCTGCTTGATGACCTTGTCGATATCCCAGATCTCACGCTCGTCCTCGAAATCGTCGGCCTTCGGCGAAAGCATGAGTCCCGTCTCCCCGGTCGCGAGCATCTGCAGCAGCGGAAGCACGGATGCGATGATCCGCATGTAATGCTCCTTGTCGTGCGTGTGCGTCGCAACCAGTCCGTCGATCGTTTCATGACCTTTGTCGAAAGCGCTGAACCGGGCGTTGTACAGGGCGACCATCCCGTCGACGGGCCCCGCCCCCTGCCTGTTTCCGATGTTCGCCGCGTTAGCCGTGACGAGATCCTCCCAGTTGGCCAGCCCGTTTTCCCGGAAGAACCGCTTAAGCGCTTTCTCAAGCAGGGTCGTCACGCCCGACTGGGCGTATTTGAGGATCGAGCGCAGGGTCGGCTTGTCGCCGATGTACAGTTCGCCTTTGACCGCCCGGTCAATGAAGAGAAAGGCGAAGTCCCGGAAGGGTCCCTCCTCGAGCAGTTGCGCGATACGGCTCGGGATTTCCGACGGCTGCGACCAGTTCTCGATCGGACTCATCCGGATCGACTCGGAAGGCTTCGCCTGATTGAAGTACAGAAATTTGCGGCCGGCGCGGGCGCACTCTTTCTCCACCCGTTCACGCCAATCCTTGTCATTCTTCGGATCGACCATGATCAGCACATCGCCAAGATGAATAACCTGCGTCGAGATGACCTCGTAGGTCCTGGTCTTGCCGCTGCCGGTCGTGCCACCAACGAGCGTATGCCCACCCATCGCTTTATAGTGGAATGGAACGAGGCCTTTTTTCGGCTCCATCCCGTGGATCCACGATGCGCCTTGCGGCATCCGGTCACGAATGCTATCGGCCGGCGCGAAGATCGACTCAATTGCATCCTCGATCTTGCGCCCCGTTCGCGACGTCGAAAGCCACCGCGGCAGGCCCGGGATATCCGTGGTCGGCATGCGCAGGATGTCATGCGCAATCTGGCAATGCTTCTGGGTCCACTCGTAGCCGATCCCGAGATACATCGAGTTGGCTTCCTTGCGCATGCGTTGCTGGATTTTCAGCAGCCTGGAAACGTCAAGGGTGGTCAGCCATTTGGTCGAGATCGCCATGCGGAATTTGAGCGCGGTCCAGATCTGGCTCGAACGAAGCAGCAGCACGAGTACCGCGAAAAGCGCGAAAGCCCAGCCGTACGGCATCCCGGACAATGGGAGGACCAGGGCAGCAAGAAGCCAGAACACACCGGCACGAAATTCATAAATTGGCCGGAAGTGGTTGATATAGTTCATGAAACGCTCCGCTCGAGAATCAGCTCACCAGCGCGGGGGGCCAGTGTGATTTCGCCGTTGGCATTCGTTAGCAACAGGCTACGTTTGCGCAGGTGTTCGACCAGGGTATCGCTCGTTACGCCGTAATTACCGATCAGGCGTTTTGTGAGCACGAGACCTTTCTCGGACCACTCGACTTTGGCTTTGCCGTCTGCCACGTCCTCGCGCAATGCGCGGAACAGTTCGCGGATGATGTTGGGCGCGCCGTTAAGCACGTCGTCGAGTGCCGGGGCAGCGGCGGGCGCTGCCTGGCGTTGCTGACCTGAGACAGTGGGTATATCAGCCGGGTTAACCGCTCCCGAGGCCGGGGCATCGTCCGCAGCGAACGGCAGCCCCATCTGGTCAGCCGCTTTCGCCGCCTTGCCTGATACTTGAGATGAGGCGGTGCTCCCGATGTTCGCGGGCGGGTCGGCCTCGATCTCCAGCACATCCATCAGTGACTTCGACGCCCGCGACTGGGGAGCGCCGGCAGCCGCAGTCGGTGCTGGATCGCAAGCGGTTACCGTCCCGGTCGCGGCCGGCGACAGCGCCGTCGCCAGTGGTGAACCAGATGATGCCGTCGCATTGGGCTGTGCCGGACTCCCGCTTGTGCCCGATAAGCCGACCGTTGGATCGGCAGCCGCGGCGGCGTCCACAGGCATCGTCCCACTGCCGCCGGCCGGCGTCACTGCAGGCTGCAGAAGCGCAGCGACGTCCACCGCTGGCGGCACCGTGAACTGCACCGGTTCAAATACCGCGCGTTGCGCTTTCCGGTCAAACTCCGCGGCAGTAGTGATCGCCTGCCTCACGACCTTGTGCGACAGTGACTCAGACTCCAGCGGCCGCATGCTCGGGTTGATGGCGCCGAACAATTCCGACAGCACCTCGGCATCGAGGCATCCCAGCAGGTCCGGACCGACCAGCATCTGCGCCAGCATCCCGGTGCGCATCCGCTCGACAGGCAGCGCGGCGTCGCGGCGACCGACGCGGTACGGAGCGTCGCCTAGCCACGCAGCAGCCGGTCCATTCGCCGACGGATTCCATTCCGCCATATCGCGTTCGCGCGTCACAACGAAGTGCCGGTGGGGTTCGTCCAGTCCGGAGCAGACCGCTGCGAGGAACACCGCGTAGTTATACTGCGGCTCAATGCGGCGGCGCTTCTCGGAGGTCAGGTTCGTGCCGAATTTCTGGCCACCCGCAAGACGCATCGCATAAAACGCCGTCTCGATCGTGAACCGGAATGCGCCACCCGGCTCACGGTAGATTTCGGCGTTCAACGGCAACGAGGAAAACCAGTTTGCGCAACGCAGGAGTACGGCCATCCACTTGCGGTCGAATTCAGTTCGGCTCGACTCATTCGCGCACTGCGAGATGAGGTCCACGCGTTTGCGATGCTGCTCGACCAGCTCACTCGCGCAAAGCGGTCTGTGCAAAGCACTGGTCATCAGCCTGCTCCCGGCATGGGAATCTTTGTCGCCGCCGTGGCCATCTTGCCGAGAATCGAGCCGGACGCACTCGCGCCGCCGCCGAAGATGCCTGCCATTTTGGGGATTTCAAACGCCAGCAACAGAACGAAGAACGACAGGTCGAGCACGTAGGCCGAGCCATATGCCGTGGACAGCCCGATCTGCTGTGCGCCGGCCAGAGCAGTCGTAATGGACCCCGTCACGAGACGGACCAGAATCGCGGCCACCACGATATACATGCCCGCGCTGATCATGTAATCAAGCCACGATTTGAAGTACCCACGCGTGAAAGACGAGAAGCCCAAGGCAAACGCGATTTGCCCGAGAACAATCCCAACGGCGGCCTGCAACTGTCCAATGTGTATATAGAAAATAAACACGACTGAGGTCACCATCATGATCGCCCAGGCAAACAGCAGCGGGACCATCGTGATGGCCAGCTTCACATAGTTGTACCAGTGCTCTGCCGCGAACGCGGCGATGACCGCGTCGAAAATCTGGCCTGACGCGGATGCGAAGATGCCCTGCCCGCCTTGCATGTTGGCGGTGATCTTCTGGGACAGCAGGACGAACCAGTTATAAAACCCGGGGGCCGCCTTCACGTAACCGACGTAGATCGATGCAAATATGCCGAGCATCGCGAGTTCCTCGAACAGCGCGATCCATGCCGCAACGGGGTCGCCGGTACCCGCAAACCGAATCGCCGCGAGCACGATCGTAATGACTGCGAGGCCACCCGCGAATTTGTCCGCGTCGTCCTTGATCAGCTGGCTTGCAGTGACCGCTGCAGGAATCACGGAATCGAAAAGTGCGTCCAGCTTGCCGATAGCCAATGACGCACCCTTGCCGATTTCGCCGGGTGCGTTGGTCGCCCCCGCCGAGCCCGACGAACCCGACGAACCCGACGAGCCTGCCGTGCCCGAGGGAACGGAAGGGGCGCCGACTGTCGATCCGTCGGGCATCACAATCGACCCGTCCGGCAGTGTTATCGGTATCTCCTGCGCGTGCGCGACGGCCGGCCAGATTACCCCGAGGGAGAATGATGCAATCAGTATCATCATTAGCACCTTCAATCGCGGCGGAAGCGTCATGACCTGGCTCATTATTTGAGACTGTCAAAAGCGGCCCGCTCAGCCGCCTGCTGGGCCGTGAAGCTCTGCATCGCCGACGCCTTGGCCTTATCGTCTTCGGTGGCAATCGACGCCTTCTGCGCGTCCTGCTGCTGTTTGGCAGCGGTAAGCTGCAGCAGATCAGCATTCTGGCTCGTCACAATATCGAGGTAGTGAGTCGTCAGCTCCGCCGTTGCCTGCGCGGTCGGCGTCAGTGCCATCTGTGACTGCAACTGGGAGCGCCGCTGCGCCAACTGCTGGGTGTGTTGCATGACGTCGCTGCCCAACTGGAATAGCCCTTTCGACTGCGCGTCGTTCTGCTGGTACAACGTGGCCATGTCCGCGAACCATTGCGTGTTCGACTTGCCCGACCGGGTCGCCAGCGTCTGGACATGCGTGAGCCATTCGTTACCTTTCTGAAGGTCGCCGTACAGGTCGGTCGCGTTGCTGATCAGGCCTTTGTACTTGTCGATGTCGCCCGTGATCTGGTCGTACTGCGCCTTCAACGCCGTCGGGTCAAGGTTGGTTGCCTGCAGAAGCTGGTTCGCCATCATCTGGTACTGGTAGACGATGTTCGTGTCCTGATAGATCTCGCCTTTCACCGCCTTCGCCGCCGTGATGACGTTCTGTGCGAAGTTGGTCGGGTCGAACACCACCCATTGCGCGCACGCGCCCTGGACCATGCCGAACATGAGGCCCGCCAATGCCACGAGTTGAATGAACGTTTTCTTCATCATTTTTCCTTCACACAAAATTAGCCGCATGCCGCGGATTCGCAATCTCATTGACGGCGCCCGTCGTCAATGCCCTGTCAGTCCATCGCAAGCATTTCCTGCATGTACGCCTCCCTCCAGTGCGGCACGCCCGATGCAAAATGTTTGTCAAGCACCGCCTGGGCGCGGCCGTCCGAGCGCAGCGCAGCGAGTGTTTCCTTCGGGAAACTCGCCTGGAGCATCCGCGTCTGGTTTGGCTGCACCCACAGGTAGTCACGATTGGGCACTGCGTCGGAAATCATCTGGATCTGGTCAAGCGTCAGGCCAAACTTTTCCTGGTAGAGATGCAGGTTGTTCTTCGCATCCCTGTTCGGCAGGTAGATGATGTTCGGGATGTTCTCCTTCAGCACTTCGAAGTCGGCGATCCGCGCGACCTGGGCGAGCGACTGGGTTGCCATCATTAACGTGGCGTTCAGCTTCCGGATCGTCACCGCCCAGATCTCCAGCCGTTCATAGAAACGCGCATTCTTGAAGAAGAAGCCCGCCTCCTCGACCTCGATCACGGTGTAGCGCTTGCCGTCAAGCCACTGGGCAATCCGGTAGAACGCGTAATCCATGAACAGCGCGGCGGCCTCCTGAAAGTTCTGGAAGAGGTCGCCCATCTCGATCGAAATGTCATCCGAGAGAGTGAATGCATCGTCGACGTGATCGAAGAAGCGTCCGTTCTTCTCGCCCTTCGTCCAGACGGCGAGCCGCTCGCGCAGCTCGTCGGGCAGTAGCGTATTGAGAAAGGACAGTGTCCAGAACTCTCGCGGATACCCTTTGCCCAGCGTTTCGACCGCTTCAAAAATCACCCGCTCCTGCGGCTTGGTGCAGCGGAAATCGTCGTCCTCGATCGCCATCTGGACCCACTCAGCAACGTATGGAAAGTGCTTCTCGTCATGCAGCAGCGACAGCGGATTCACCGATGTTGCCGCCTCGAAGCGGCCGGTCGCATCGACAAAATTGCCGCCGGCGAGGACAGTCGGGATCCGTGTCGACCTGTCCTTGTCGAAACGCACACGGCGCGCCTTGTGGCGGCCGGTCTGTGACATGAGGAAATTGAGCATGATCGTCTTGCCGGCGCCGATCGGGCCGAGGATCAGCAGGTGCGAGGCACCCCCGGGTACATGGAGGTTCACCCGTTGCAACGTCTTGTGGCGCGTCGGCAGCATCGTGAGCGGACCGGTCTTCTCGCCGGACTGCTCCGTCAGCCATTCGTTGACAGTATGGCCTTCGGCAACACTACGCAGCGGCGCGATATCGGAGACGGCCGGCGTCTCGACAAACTGCAGGCGGCGCTGCTGGTCCCAGCGCCCGGGGAGCGAGGACGCCCAGCAGGCGAACAGGTTTTCACGCTCCACGATGACACCGAAGCCGGCGTTGCCGATGCGGCCGACCACCTCGCGCGTCGCGTCGTCGACCTCCTCGATGGTGTTGCCGTAGACGATCACCGAGATATTGGCAAATCCATACTGCTGGCCGTCGGCAACCAGTTTGGCGAGCGCCTTCTCGGCCTCATCGGCGAGCCGCTCGCGGCCCTCGTCGTTCTTCTGTTCTTCCTTCGTGAAGTACTGCTTGACCATCGACCACGGGTTGAAAGCCGCGACCTTGTAAAACTTGCGGATCTTGTTGATGTAGGCCGACGCCTTGGTCGTATCGAGGAACCGGAACATGATGCACACGTCCAGCTCCGCGTCCACTTCTGCCAGCACGTCGAGCGCGGCCTCCTGGAAGCCCATCCACTCCTTCACGCCAATGATCTTCGCGTAACGCGTGCCGTACGCGGATTCGAACATCAGATGTTCGGCACCGATCGTCGCGACGGTTTCGGTCAGGTGCGTGTCCAGCATCGTGACCGGGTACCGAACCCTGCGCGGCGGGACCGACGGATTAGCGGTCTGGTGGAGGAACGCGAGCGCGTTCTGAAGCTGCAGGCGCTTCATTTTCAGACGCGTCACGCCGCCCTTGAAAGCGTCGAGCACCGACTCGAAGCGCTTGATATCAGACGTCAACCGCTCAATGTCGAACACGAACGCGCTGCGCGAAAGGACCGAGTCCCTGATCGTCTCGAAGATGGCGACCGGAACAGACTTTCCGCCCACCGTCATGTGATAGGCGACCTTTTCGAAGATCTTGTTGATTCCGGTTTCCGGCGTATACGCGAGGGCCACCGAGTGCGAGTTGCGAAAGTACTTGCCGCTCGCCACGTGCTTGCGGTTAATCGCATCGACGCGATCGTCGATCGACGCGGCAAATGTGCCTTCGATTTCGCCCTTGATGCGCCGGTGCGACAGCCGCCACCATGCAGTGATGCGGTGATCGAAGTTCTTGCACGCATGGTCGAGGTTATCCCGCGCAGCCGAGATATCGGACGCATTCGGGCTGTCGGCGTCGATGCCCTCAAATGTGTACACGCTCAGCAGCGACCCGTCCTTGTCCAGAACAAGTTCGGGCGTGACCATCGTCGCCCACGGCGCTATCTCCTGAATGCCGCGTTTGGTGAAGGTCTTTTTCAGCATGGAAGATCCTGATCGAAGCCGTACGGCCGTTTGAAGCGCGCCGCGCACCGGGCTGTTGGCACCGGCTCATACACATCCGGGTAGCGGTTGTAGACCATCATGACCAGGCGCCACCACGGATCCTTTGACGTTTTCCAGCGCAGCAGCCAGTGCAGTGCGAAGCCGACAACGAGAAACGCCGGCGTCGTACTGCTGTAGCAGAGCAGGATCGTGAGCGTGCCGCTCGCGATCGCGAGCCCACGGTCAGCGCCACCGATTTCGCGTGGTCGCGACAGCGAGCGGCTGACCTTGGTCCGCTTACGCACAGGTGTAGTTGATCTTGAGGTGGTTCTTGACGATCGGAATCGCGCACGATGCGATACCGAGACCGACCAGCACCAGCGAGATGAACTTGCCGATCGAGCTCTCCGAGTTGGCGATAGCGACCGCGCCGATGATGATCAGCACGATGCCGATCGCGTACAGCCATGGGCCGCTGACGTAGGAAGAGATCAGGCAGATCACGTCGGTGGCCGAGCCGAGATCGCTCATGTCCACGGCCGACGCCATCGGCGCGAAGCACGCAAGCGCGGCCGCCACGATGGTGCTGCGAATCTCCTTGCGGCTGAACAGCCGCGCGGCAGCGGTGCGGGTCGCCGCGCGGGCGCGGGCGAGTTGGGCAATCAGGTGCTTCTTCATCGATACTCCAGTCAGTTAGAAAACGCGATTGAGGACGTAGTCCCCATCCTTGAAACCCTTGATCTCGACGATCTCGGAGACGTGACGCAATTCGCCGGTGCGGCGCATGTGAATGACGTAGTTGAAACAGTCGGCGACCGCCTTGCGCATGTCGCCCAACTCCCAGCGGCTCCCGGGCGGGATGCCCAGCATCGCGAGACTTTCCAGGCGGCTCAGCCCGCCACGGCAATCGTTCGCGTGGATCGAGCCCAGTCCGCCGTCGTGTCCGGTGCTCAAAGCCTGAATGAAGTGATAGGCCTCGCCGCTTCGGACTTCACCGACGATGATCCGGTCTGGCCTGAAGCGCAGGCAGAGCGCCACAAGCGCCTCGGTCGTGACACCCTTGTCAGGGTTGGAGAGGAAACGCACCAGGTTCGGGACGCGCAGCTTCAACTCCATCGTGTCTTCGATGGTGATGACGCGCTGATCCGCTGGAATCTGCGCGGCGAGTGCGTTCAGGAACGTGGTTTTGCCGGTTGACGTGCCCCCGGCAACAAGAATGTTCTTGCGCTGCCGGATCAGTTCGCACACGGCCTCCATCAGCGCTTCGTTCTCGATGCCGGGGTAGAAGAGGTCCCGGTTATCGCGCTCCTGCAACGCGTTCACACGTGCGAAGGCGCCCATCGCGACGTAGTCGTCGAGTTCGAGATGTTTGTCGCTGTGCTTGCGAATTGACAGGGCATGGCCATCGATAGCGGTGGGACGCATGACGGCAGCGATGCGCAGCCCCTTGTGACCGGCGTTGATAATTCCTTGCGATGTACCGGCGCGTGCCGATTTTTCAACCGAGGTGGCCAGCGAGAGGATTGCCCCGTTGAGCGTATCCTGATTCAGCGTGAGATCCAGCCGGTGCATCTGGCCGCGGCGTTCGACGAAGACGTTGCTGAAATTGTTGATCATGATTTCAGCAACGTCCGACGCGTCGAAATGCTCGCGCAACGGGCGAAGCGATTCGAAAAACATCTTCACCGCGCTCTCTTCGAGAGGGCGGATCTTGAGCAGGGTATTTTCGAGCGTTTCAGACATGCAGCTATTGTTCAAGCTGCGCATCCCGACGGCGGACCGAAAGGGTCGCGAAATTTGACCGCTTTTGCGGCGTGGCAACCCGCACTGCGGCGCGATGATCCTGAAGGCGCCAGACCGCTCCGCCATGCTTCAGGACAGTGACCTCTGCTCGCGCTCGCAAGGGACCGCTCTGCCAGCAAGGCCTCCTGGTGCGCCCAACATGTTGGACGCCCATAGCCGCTATGCTCACGAAAATCGCATAGCTTTCGGGATTTGCAACGCGCGCGGGTCGTGTTAAAGCCGCCGACCTTCGCCAGCACGACGCTGCCTTTCTAACGGCTGCCCGAACAAGGCCAGGTCCGGAGCAATGAACCACTCATGTTGCAGCGCGGCCGGCCGATATCCCGTGCAACAGACAACGAATGAAACCGATGCCCAAAACCATTCCCATCTCGCGAAACACCAGCGCTGCGCGCGCCCGACGCGTCAAAGCGATGCTATTGCCGATGCCCCGGGCGACCGCCGACGAGCTCGCCCTCAGAGTCCATCTTGCACTCGCGTTGATGCGTGCCGGCTCCGGCAGCATGACCGATGCGCAAACGCTCACACAGACGATGATCCTGACGGGGTTCCTTGCAGAGGCTGGCTATGGAGCGGCCAGGCACGAGCAGCTGGTAGCCGCGGAAGCGGCGATCGCGGGTTCCTTCGACCACGGCCGCGAAACCGGGCGTTGGGAGCTGGATGACCATGGCACGCACCTGTTCACGGCGATCGTCACGACCTACGACGAACAGTTGCGCCGCGCGCCGCTTTGGGCCGTCGCCGAGGCAAGCGAGCGGCTCGACCGGTTCCAGTCGGGTGGATCCGACCAGCGGGCGGAGCGCAAACTGGCGTGACGCCGTCGTGCGGCCGGGCATTTTTGGCGAGACCTGTCGCGCGATTGCGCAAGGGTTTATACTTATTCCGTCTCCTCCATGTCTCCTCTGATATGGATTCAGCCCGCCCAGGAGGCGGGCTTTTTTCTGCCTGTCGCTATAATTTCCGGCAACCGGAACCTGGTGATTCAGAATGATTGGGAAAATTGCTGACGGCGAGGCGCGAGACCGCCTCATTATCTGGATTCGCCGACGCATGGCCGAATTCGGTATCACTTTCGAAGCGCTCGCGGCATCCATCCAGCACGAACTCGACCACCCTCCCCTCTATCGCGACGCCAAGGGCAACGACTGGAATGGTCTGGGCGAAATGCCGGACTGGCTTCGCGCAGCAAAAAATGCCGGCGTCGATCCGGCCTTCTTCCGCATCGCGCCGAAGCAGGAGCCGGAGAAGGGCCGCCGCGGCAAGCGCTACGTCCAGGCCGACCTCTTCGAGTGAAAATCGTGGACGAAAAAAAAGCCCGGCTGTACTAGCCGGGCGGGGTTCAGAAATATGGCGCTTGCGTGCGCCCATCAGCAGATCACTTCCACCGTTTCGCCAAACGGCGCCTTTCTGGCGCGCCGCAACGGCGTGGTCGAGGCCCAGAGCACCGGATACGATGGCGCTTCATCCGGGAACCGGCCGTCCATGTCCGTGAGGTAGACGAGGAAGGCGGGTTGGATTTCCTCTTCCAGAAGCCGCCGGAACGGCTCGACGAAAACGGTACCGCCGCCGCCTTTCGCCGGCAGCAGCTCCACCGGCTCACCCCGTTCGAACATCTGCACCTGCGTGACACGCGTATCGCAATCCATCACGATAAGCCGGCGCGGCCGTACGCTGTCGTTCACCGCCATGATCTCTGCAGCAAACTGCGACTGTGTCTCGTCGAACACCGTGCCGCTGGTGTCGCGAACAAACACCGCATCACCAACAGCAGGTTCATTCAACGACGGCAGATACAGTCCCATGTGCAGATAACGCCGGTTCGGCATCGCGAAGCTGTAGTCGGTCGGCGCTGACTGCTGTGCGAAACGATGCAAGATCGCGCGCCAGTCGACAACCGGCTCGACCGCCTGAGTGGCCATCGCCTGAAGGCCGCCGGGCAGACTGCCGCGCATCTGGGCTGCTTTCGCGGCCTGTAGCACGGCTACCTTCCATTCCGCTTCCTTCACCGCGACATCCTCTCCACGGTACTGCCTGACCTCGCCACCGGACGGCACGGCATGGGGAGGAGGCGCCGCGGACGATGTGTTCGCGCCGTTCGCGGGTTGCGGCCGGCCGGTGTTACCCGGCTTTGCGCCACCGTTGCCATCCTTGCCGCCCTTCTCCTTCTGCCTTGCTTCCCGCGCGAGGTGCGCGTAGATCTCCTCAGCCGATTTGCCCTTAAAGCGGGGCGTCAGCACGGCGCCGGCCGGCAACAGCATGCCGGCGTCCTTCACGATCGGATTGACCGCCTCGGCAGAAGCATCGTCCCACTGCTTCTGATCGCGACTACCCATGCGCCAGCAATGGCCGTTGGCCACCTGAAGGACTTTCTGCGCGAGCGCGCCCCGCAATTCCAGATCGTTCAGCGTCGCGGCATACGCCGGGTTGTAGCCCAGCGAGACGCCATCGACCCAGAACGTGTCGCAGGACGGATCCTCAACCACCTTGAGACGCAAAGCCAGCGCCCCAAAAAACGGCTGGTCGAGGACCAGCGCCGTACGTTGCTTCGAGATACGCGGATCCATGGCCACCTCACGCGACCAGACGCAGTTGCGCGTTGTACGGCTCGTCGACGATTGCCGCCGGCGCGCCGCCCATGAAGGCCTCCATCAGCCCCTCGATCTCGTGTGCTTTCGCCGCCACCTGCGAACGCAACGCGTTCGACAGCTTCAGGTCGGCGCCGGAATGCACGGCCAGATGCGTTTTCGCCTGCTCGAGAATGTGCGTGAGCTTCGGATCGTTGCTGAAATTCAGCTTCGGCAGGAGCTCACACAGTTCACGCACGTTGTTGGCAACATCCAGACGCACGTTGTCGGTCGCGTACAGGCGCGAAGCCATCTTCGAGACGGCGTCGTAAAGCCGGCCTACCAGATCGCTGTTCGCGGTCGAAATCGACGTGATCACGTGCTGATCGATCTCGGTCCGCAGATTCGAAAGCACGTCTGCAGGCAGCTCGACACCAAACTGGCTCGCGTCCGGAAACGGCAACACGGCCATCCTGATGCCGAACTTGCCCGACAGCTCGGCAAGGCTCGGATAGTCCGCCTCGTTGAAGAGGCCGTTGTGCTCCGCGCGTGCCTGTTCCTTCAGGGTCAGGTAGTCGGTCAGAAATACGGAAGCGGCCAGATCGAATTCGTCTTTCAACGAACGCATGTGATCGGCAAATTCCATATACACCATCGTCGGCAGCAGGCGCACGGCCAGCTGGTCGTACTTCAGCGTGTGCGCGTAGAAATACGAGCGGATGCGCCCACCGATCGACACCACCTCCGCGTAGCTCGGCGCGTGTTCCGGCAGCAGCCGCTTGTTGAAGCGGCCGATGTTCTTCGCGCGATGGTTTTTCTCGACTTCTTCAGTGGCCTTCTGGTCAAAGCGACGCGCGCCCCAGGCAGAGACGTTGACCGAGCACAGCATGACTTTGGATTGGATATTGGTGATGTTCATGGATAACTCCAGAAAATTAAGGGAATGGGTAGAGCGGAAAGGAAAAAAGCCACGACGCGCGGATGCAGGTCGTGGCTTTGAACAGCGGGGGAAACAGGAAGAACGTCGCGGGCCTAGCGGCCCTGGATGATGTCGCCGATCGCGCCACCCTGAGCGCGGATGAACGCGTGGTTGTTCTGCAGCGCCGGCGTGCGTTTCGTTGCGTCACGCACGAGCAGCGCCGCAAATTCGCGGTGCTCCTCGTGGATCATTCGGTTCGTGTAGGTCAGGATGCGATCGAAATTGCTTTCGCTCGCGTAGTTCGCCAGTGCCGCACAGGTCGCATACAGCGCCGCAGGCTGGTCGGGAATCGCTGCGGTCTCGGGATTCAGAAGAATCGCATCCGGCGACGCTAACTGCCGGTAGATCTGCAGGAAGCTGGCCAGCTCGAGCGCTGCACCCTCCCCCACGGAGCCCGTGAACGAGACCAGTTCGAGTGCAGACGGCACGACACCCATCGTCTTCGCCACAAACCCCCAGCTTCGGGGACTCGGCGAGTTCTCGATGTCGCGGGTCGTCTTGCGGACCGACAACAGATCCGGCCGGAAGCGCACGAAGGCGATGAGTTCAGGCGGCACGTTGTTGCGAGACGCCCATTCCGACCAGTCCCGGATCGTTGGTTGCAATTCCACCACTGTCGCAAAGCGCGAAATGACCGGATCAAGGATCCCGGTCACGCCCGCGTTGTCGGAACGGCGGTTCGTTGCTGCGACGAACGTGACATGGGGAGGCAGCTTGTGGTCGCCGACTCGGCGGGCCAGCAGCAGCTGCATCTTGGCCGCCTGAACAGCGGGCGACGCCTGGCCCAGATCGTCCAGAAACCAGATCAGCGGCTTCGTGCTGTTCATCGCGAGCTCGAGGTCGCCAAACGGCAGATGCTTCGCCGTGCTGCCGTCGTCAGACGGAAACGGCAGCCCTTTCGAGTCGGTCGGATCCTCGACCACCGGATGGCTGATGAGCAGATCGTGACCGGTCGCAATCGCCACCTGCTCGACGATATCGCTCTTGCCGATGCCCGGACTCCCGGTAATCAGCACCGGCAGCCGCGCGGGGATGTAGGCCGTGAGCAGCTCGGTCAGCTGGGAAGGGGTAACGGTCGGTCGCGTGGCGACCGCGGTTGCGGGTGCGGGTGCGTTCATGGGTTTTCCTGAAAATGAAAAACCCCACGGAACGACGCCCGCAGGGACGTGGTCCCTGTGGGGAAAGTTGAGGTGCCGCAACGCGGCGGTGCGACGCGTCGGACGACGCGGAAAACTGCTTCCGGAAAACGCTTTCTACAGCCGGGCGCCGTTCAGCGCAGCGAGCTGCTCAGCCGACAGCGTTGATGCCGGCACGCTGTGCAGGCGATCAAAAATCATCTTCCCGTAGAGGTCCGCGAGAACGCGAGCCTCGCGACACAGGACGATGCCGTCGTCGACGCCGGCAGGAGCCGACGACAGGGCGCGCCATACGTTGATCGCAGACTCGACGTCGGCGACTGGAATGGGCGCGGCGGTATCCGCAGTGATGGGTTGAGTCATGGGAAGCTCCGTAGAGGTGCGCCCGGTGACCGGAAAACGCCCGCAGGGACGGATTCCTGGCGGGGCTGGATGAGATGCCGGTGTGCGGCGGTTCGATGCGTCGACGACGCGGGTGATACTGCGAGTGTACGAGGCGGTCTACCAAAGATCCGGTCCGAAAGCCTGAATTTTTAATGCCGCTTTGAAGCCGCGCGATCGCGCACAGGACGAAAAAAAAGCCGACGCAGATGCGTCGGCCGTTTCAAACGATACTAGAAAAGCGGCAGGGAAGCTGCAGCGTCGAACTGCTGCTCAATCCGTGCCCTCAACGCAGCCTCCCGCGCGCGACACTCACGCGCGCGCTCTTCGGCCGCGCCGCTGTGCTTCTCAACGACGTAAATAAAATAAAGAGCCTTTGCAGGCCCGCGCCAGCTCGTCCATTCGACCATGATCCGCTCTCGAACGGCGCGCCCGCACGCGAAGTATGCGGCTCTCCCTTCACGCCAGTGCTTTGCGTCAAGGTCGCGCATACGCTGCTCACCGGCCAACGCCAGTCGCTGGCGACGCTCCTTTTCGGCATCGACATCGTTCATCGGTGCCGGTGCAAACTGATGCGCAAACAGCGGAAAATCGCGGTCAATTTTGTCCTGCGCCCGTTTGTGTCTTCTGAGGTACGCAGCCTCTTTTCGTGCAGTCCACGTCAGGCCTTCGAAGCGCGGCGTGCGATCAAAACGCATGGCGGTCTCCCTAAAAAATAGCGCCATAGAAGTACGCTGAATTGGAAATAAAAGGACCCTCCGTACGCATGCGTAGGGAGGGCCAGGAAACGACTGAACTGCAGTGACTAAAAGCGATGTCTCGCCGCTATTTTTGTAGCAGGCGAACCGAATACGACCCTGCGACACGGCGCTCCAACTCCACGACAAGCGCGGCGACTGTCCGCCCGATTTCGCTGTGCGTCATGCCGGCAGGCAAAATCGCATGGGCTGCGGCCAGTACGTTTTCGCCAGCGCTGGTGAAATCGCCGTTCGCGAGCCACCAGCGATCTCACTCCGGTTCGAAGCGAAGCCAGATGCTGGCCTGCTTCGGCGCTGCGACGGTGTCGAACGTCTTGCTGAACGCATCGACAAACCGGTCTTTCTCCCAGCCGTACTGGCCAAGACACTCAACGATGATGTATTTCACGTGGGACTCCCGAAACGCGAACCGGTAATTACGCGGCGAGCCGCGCGTCCAGCACGGTTCTCGCGTACGCCAGGGTGCCGTCTTTTGCTCTGAGCGCACGACCTTCGCTGCTAAGCGGATTGACGAGGGCGTATGCCCGCGCCGCACCTTTGCGCCAGTCGCGGATCTCGACAAAACCCGCTGCGATCGACTCGTCGACGTGAGTCGCGCCGCTGACCACTGAACCATCGGCACGCCGGTACTTCGCACCCTCGGCCGCTTCTCTCGCCCGTTGCGCGTCGTCCGCGCGCCGGGCCGCTTCACGGCGGGCCGCCTCATCGGCTTCCCATGCCGTCTGAGACGCTTCGTCGAACCCGCACAGGGCAAAGACCGCACGGCGCCGATCGGCCGGTTTAAGACCGCGGAGCTTCAAACCAAGCACCTCGCGCACCGCCTGCTTCGTGAGACTGTTGCGGGTGTCTGGCGTATCGAGCACCGACAGCAGATACCTGACGTCGCGCTCGTTGACCGCCGTCGCCACCCGGTTAGGCCATTCATAGGTCGAACGGCCGTGATCAAGGAGGGCCATCTGGCGTTGCAGGACGGATAGCCGGGTGCTGATAAGCCCTTTCGCACACCCGTCCTCAGCGCGCGTCAGGTCTTCGGCGCGTCGACTGTCGGCGGCCAGTTCCCGCAGGCGCGCGGCAAGCCCGGAAACCGGCGTGCCGACGTCGACTGCGGACATGAACCGCTCAGGCAGTGCCCACGCCTGAAGCAGCCCCGCAGCAAAGAGACGATTGTCGATCGCGATGGTGTCGGCTGCCTCCGGGAGCGCCCGGACAGCAGCGATATACGCATCGGCGGACTCGCTGGTTAGCGACACCTTCGCGTGACGGAGAACCTGCGCCAGTGCACTCCATTTGCGCGGCGGCAACGCACCTCGTAGCGCCGGCAGTTCGAGCAGTGGTGCCGCCCATTCAAGGCCATACCTGAAAGGCTGGTCCATGGCCAGGTAGTCTGCGACGACCGCATCCGGAACCGGGCGGTCAAGGGCCAGCGCATACGCGACGTGAACTTCGTGCCGTCCATTCACATAGCCGGTAATGGGTTCACGCGGCCCTTCGAAGCCAAAGCCCAGCCGCTCTACGGACGCTGCACGGATCAGGTCGGAAAAGCGGAAGTACTCACCGCGATTCCGCGTCGCGGCCTTCTCCACCTCAAGCTGGGCGGACGAGAACAGCATGCCCACATCGCGGTCGAGAGCGGAAAGCGCCTGGAAGCTCTCCCAGTGTTTCCGGCGAAGCTGCCAGGGCGCCGCTACCGCGCCGTCGAGCATGAACCACGCGCGTGTGACTTCATCAACGAGCAGGGCCGCGAAGTCGCGCGCCGTCAACCCGTGGCGTACAGTGAGCGCGCCATTGAAACGGGTTACCGTGACCGGGTCGCCGTTACGTGTGAGTCGAAAGTCAGATGTGGCCAGCGGCTGCAGCGTCGCCTCAGTCCGGAAAAGCTGGAACACTTCGATCAGTGTCTGAAACGCGTATTGGGCGATAGGGGTGGTCAGGATGTACATGTTTGCCTCGTAAAAATTGGAGAGGCAATCACCCCGTGGGGCAATTGCCCCGAACGGGAAGAAACGACGTCAATCAGTCAATGACGGGCGGCCGCGACACAACGGCGGCCGGGTCAGATGGATCCATAGCAGCACCGACGATGCCGTCATCAGACGGCCGATGAGAAGAGGTTCCAGAAATGCAAAAGCCGCACCCGAAGGTGCGGCTCATTCAGATTTTCCGGCCTGTGAAAACGGCCGGGAAATATAACTACCGCGGAACCCGCGGATGTTGACGCTCGTTCGCCTGCTTTCGATTGTTGCTGTCCGCAATCATCCCCAGACCGAGGAAAGCCAGTGCGATGCCAAGAGCGAAGAAGCTGAAACCCATGCTCATTCTCCTTTCATGGAAACCATGCCCTCGTAGTAAGTTATCACAAAGGCCAGAAACAGATTGACCTCGCTAAGAATATTTCCCGGCGTCCAGTCCGACGTCGAATGCCAGAAACCGATCGCGCCGATCAGCGATCCGGCCGACAGGGTATGCATCAGCCGGCCGAACTGTTGACGCTGGTCTTTCGATTCCGGCACAAACGCCCGCAGCCGCCTAAGGAGCCAGGAAGAGTGCTGCGAAGGTTGAGGCGAAGTCTCAGGCACGGTCAGATAACCGCCAACAGTCTGATCCAGCACCACGGTAAGCCCGGCAATGGATGTCGTGATCTTCGGCGGCGCTTCCGTCACGGCAAACTCCCGAAGCACGGTCGCCAGCCGCTCCGAAATGCAGGCCTGACGCAATTCAGAGATAAGGGTCGCTCGATCCGTGATAGTCAGGCCAGACGGATATTCGACGACGATATCGATGATTTCCATCGTTCTCTCCCTACCGGCGATCCGCGTCGAGGCCAGCGGCAAGCCGCAAGCCTCCGAGCAACGAGTCGTATCCATCGCGGGACGCGAGCTGCTCGAGCGGAACGGCGTTGTCACCGCCGCCCGACAGATCGGAACGGCCGCGGCGCGTGCGGAACGACATGGCCACCGACTGCCGGTTGGCCGACCCGGCCACTTCCAGCATGACGGCGGGGGTGCGAAGGGTGACGCGGCAGCCCCGGCCGGGGCGCGCCGATTCAGCGACGATCTCATGCTCACATGAACGCAGCCGGAGATCGCGCGCGACGCGACGCAGGATGCGGGTCGCCTGATCGGTAATGGCGGCGTCCACCGACACGCCCGCACTGCGGCGATCGGCGTAGAACACCTTGGGGATTTTCAGCATAAGTGGCTCGCAAAAGAAAACGGCGGGGCTCCCTTCCGGAAGACCTCGCCATGCAGGAAATGACCGGCGGATGCCGGTGTGGTGGATTACGTTAATGCGTGACGCGCAGCCCCGAGTTGGTGGACACGAGAAGGACGTGATCACCCGGAGAGAACTGCTGGTCGTCGGGTTGGGCGACGACCAGCGTGCGGCCCGCGTTTGTGTGCACGATGATTTCCAGCCCTGCGTGATGCGACAGGACCGACGAAATCTTCTGCGTGATGAAACCGGATGCAGCTCCGGTGATGGCGCCGGCGATGTAACGCCCGTTGCCATTGCCGATAGTGCGGGTGCCGAGAAACGCACCGACGCCTGCGCTCAGAAGCGAAGTCAGACCGGAGTTATCCGAACTGGCTTCGATCGTGACGTTGCGCACGCGAACGATGGTGCCTTCTTCGAGCGAGCCCGCGCGCTGAACGTCATAGCGCTGGTATGTGTTCGGCGAGCCGAAGTCGGTAGCGGCGCATGCGCTCAGGAGGGACAGGAGGACGATGCTGATGAAGATCTTGAACATGGTTGCCTCTAAAAAAGAAGGGCAACCGTCCCGTCAGGGATGGTTGCCCTGACTGGGAAGAAAAAGCGCGAGCGGTGAGCTGCCCGCGAAGGTGCCGAGGGGTCGGCTGAGAGAACGTGCGTACCGGTTGGGCCGGTGCGGTTGGGTCGATGCGCAGTAGCGCGGGAAACAGAACCAGTCTATGGGCGCCGGGAGACTTCCGGGCACTTAAACGTTGGGAAATCGCTATCGCTTTTGCCGGCCGCGGCGGACCGCCACGTATTGCGCCCGCCAGATATGGGCACTACAGGCCGGCGCGTTAAAATCAGGGCAACGACTGGTGGGATACAACGGAAAGATGCTGGAAGAGCTATCAAGAGATGAAGTACTGGCTGAACAACGCGCGCAGGCGGCATTTCTGACCGACGTGAGCCGCGTCGTTGCGACCATCGCCACGCGTCACCATGCCGCCAGCTCACCCCTCACCTGGCAGCTTTTGCGGGACATCCGGGAAGAGGCGCTCGCCGCTATCGGGCTGGCCGCACGCTGGCCCGCATGGCGCCTGGATGAAATCGTGGCGGCCTCCGCCGTTCCGCCGCTCGACGGTTGCCCGACCGGTGCGGAGGTAGGCGCGCTGCCGGTCCTCGGACGCGCTATTGCCGCCGCATTCCACATCCCGGAGCCGTACGCGCGCACCAAATAAAAAAGCGCCGCTCCCCACGGGGAGACGGCGCTGATTGAAAGTACCAGACTTCTTGGCATCACACAGCTTCGGTCATCGTGGTGCGGACTTCGGCCTGCGCTTTTTGCGTGCAACAAGCAGCGGTGCATCGTAGCCAAACCTGGCCCATGCTGCGGGGTCGATCGGGACCGGATTCGTGCGCCCCGTTGCGAGGTTCACGAACACGGCCGAGTACGACAGCGAACCCGTGCGGAACAGCGTCCAGAGCAAATTGAACGCCTGCACCGAGATCGCCTGATTTATGACCAGCGACTGCTTGCGCAGCGCGTCGGCCATCGAACATGACGGCATATCATCGCCCTTGTCATTCTTCGCATTCAGCAGGTCCGGAAACAGGTCGCCCACATGGGGCAGCCTCGCATGCTGTGGCTTGCCGAACTCGCCAAGAATGACCTGACCGCGGTCCGTCTCATTTCCACAGTCAAGGTAATAGCGGCACGATCCACGCTTTGCAGACTGCACAATCGCGTGGCGCGCGCGCCGGGTGTCGACGCAACCGATCACGAGGTCCGCCTGAAGGCGGACACTCGAATCGACGCGGCGTGCTTCGGCAACCCAGCGCGTGCCCATCAGGTTGTTGAGCCGGTTCACAAGCAGCAGCGCCTTGTACTGGCCAACATCGTTCGGATAAAAACCCTGCCGACCGACATTCGTTTCGCTGACCGTGTCATCGTCATACACCGTGCATTCGATTCCGCCCGGATGGCCGAGCTCGATCATGGCGTGATGCAGGCGCGCGAGGCTTGGCAGCAATGCGCTACCGGTGCCGCCAGCGCCCACGACAACCACCCGCCAGGCCTGGGTGAGCATGTGTTGAGGGATGCAGTGTTTGATGGCGGTGTTCATGCCACCACCTCCGCTTCCAACGCCACCTGCCACGCTCCGGGAATTCCGCCCTGCTTCTCGAAAATACCCTTCACACACAGACGGAATGCCATCGACGGCGACCGATCACAATTGCCGAGCACGAGCGCGAGCTTCACGTCATGCCGATCATCTTCGTTGTCCGTGCGGGAGAAGAACGCCCCGCCCGAACCATGCGAGTGGCAGTCCACCACAACGCTTTCACCGTCATCCAGCAAAGGCCGCTCGTACCTGAGATGACCCGGACCGTGCGACAACGAAGGCAGCGACACCGTGCGAAACTGACCGGTGTGCCGATTCCAGACAATCCACGCCCCCGCTTCATTGGGCAGCGCGGCGTGCGCCATCCGGTAGAAAGCAGCGACGTGCTCTGCGGGTATGGCGCCGCACAGCAGTTCCGTCGATTCGGCAACGTCGCCGTACGGAATCGCGGTGGTCACGTCATACCGCGCGATGCGCCGAACCACGCGAATCCACGGCCGCTGCACCTCGAGCCAGATACCGTTGGCGGCAATCAGCAACCGTTCACCGCTTGAAATCATGGGTTGCACCGCCTCACTGCGCGGCACCATGACGGACGGAAAGGATTTGTGCAGAACCGTGTCGAGTGCGTTCATGCCACACCCCCAACACGACCATTCACCAGCGTCAGCAACGCAAACCTGGTTGGCACAAGACACTCGAGCGGGAACGCTTCGCCGAACTGGCCGTCGAGCATGTCGCGCCAGAAAGCGTATTCACCATTCGTATAGCTCACGCGCTTGCCGCCCGCGTTCGGATGGGTGAATGCCGACTCAAAGAAACCCGCTTCCCAGCGGGGGATCGACGCAACGTCGACGCGCTTTGGAACACGTGCAGTCCCAATGCAGATGCCGCCGTTGTCCCAGGTGTTGAAATAAGGCGGCTCGAACAGCCTGGTTTCGGCGGTCGGCCGATCTGCATCCACGACTGCGAAGACGCGAAAACCGACATTCGACGCCTGAAACACGAGGCCGGGATGCGGCACGATCGCCGAGCGTTCGCCAAGCGTAGTGCACTTGAAGAACACCCGACGCAACGCCGGCGGGCACCACCACGTAACAGCAGCAGGAGACATGCCGAGCACTGTTGGCGGCAGAAATTCCGCTTTGGGTGCAGCGTGTTTCGCAAGCTTCGTGAGCGCCGAAATGAGCGCGTCACGTTGCAACGGCCGTCCAGCGCCGATCGTGGGACGTCCTTTTACCAGAGCGATCGGGTGCGCCGTGGCGAACACCGGTTCGTCAGGTTTTGCGCCATAGAGCAGCAACGCGGATTGCAGCGACACATCCGCGCTGGCGCGGCCAGTCGTAATACCGGTCATGGGAAACTCCTTAAAGAATATGCGTCACGAGCGCCAACAGGCTGTCGAGACGGCTGAGGATTGAAAACGCGAGCGTCCAGTCGGCGTATTGCCGGCGGATCGCGCGCGGGTTTGCGCCCAGGGAGATGAAGCCGTGATAGGTCGTGGCCTCACCACTCTGGGATTCGCTATCGAAATGACAGTCGAGGATGTCGCCGATGAACTCGTTGCCATCGAAAACAATCCCGCATCCCGCGTAGACGGGGTTCGTCTCATACGAAGCGTTAAACAGTTTTCGCCGGCGCGTGCCGTGCATCAGGCGGTTAAGCCTGAGCAATTCGGTGCACACACGCCGAACCGTTCCTTTGCTTCTGTTACGCAGGGTGAGCAGCTCGTCATCGGTCAACGCCCGACGAAGCCGCCACCGGCCGCCCGAGAAGAAGGACGGTTCCGCATCCTCAGGACAGAGCATGGGCTTCACCGTCGAAGGCAGATATGCTTTTCGCGCCTCTGCGTCTTCGCCGAATCGCTCCTTGAGCATCTCCTCAGCATCCGCGTCGGTGACGTTCTCGTCGCCGTCCCAGTACCAGCAGGAGAACTCGTACATGAACCAGTCCGGCGTGCGCAGCCAGACCGTACGCCAGGCGGCACGATTGATGACAGACATAACCGTACGCAGGAGCAACGGGTGGGCCGCGCGTAACCTGCCTAGCATTGGCCCGAAGGAACAGAGCCACTCTTCGGGCGACTCGAGCGTAAAGAACAGCGACGTAGGATCTTCGTCGTTGCTCCCGGTGCCCGTGTGCTGGAGAACATCCCGCACTGCGAGGCCGTCGAAGAGACACGGTTTTAGCGTGATGCGCTTGAGCGATGCGGTCTGACGCTTCACCCAGGCAAAGAAAGCCTGCTGGAACGCGTCCCCCGCATCAATCGGATTGCTCACGTCAGCTGCGAGCAACGGACCATGCAGGAAATGCTTTCTGGCGAGTCCCGTCAGGGACACGTCGGCACGCCACTGCACGCGCGCCTCGACAGGAACATCGTCGGCGACGTCCGGAATCGTCAAAAAATCAGCGGCAGATCCACGTCGGGCAACGGCAGCGCGTGGCGATTGCCACGACCCACCGGCGCCGAGAGTGAGGTGTGAATCAGTTGTTGCAGGGTCGAAGAGCATGAGCGGGCTTCCTCGTCATATAAAAAAACCGCCCTCTCGGGCGGTTCCTGGTTGAATGCCGAATCCTTACCGGACAGGGCCTTGAACAAAGCGTCTCTACGCACGGGAGCCTTTTGCACCCGCCGCGCGCACGAACGTGTAGCGCATCAACGTGCCTTTGATCTCGGGCCCGTCGACGGCGGCCGTCGTCAGCTCCGGATATTGCGCCGTGTAAAGATCCCGAACCTGGTCGGGCGTGAACGCGGGGCCCGGATCTAGCAGGTTCATGCCGTTGTAGGCAAATTCGCGGATCACTGCGGCGATGGAGATGGACATGTGAAATCTCCTTAACCGAGAAGCGACAGGAGATCCGTGCCCTTAGGCCCGGACGATGCGGGTGCGTCCGTCGCCGATGCGGGAGTCGAGTCCGACGCTTGCGCCTCGTCTTCGTCTTCGCTCCGGTCTTCGTCCGCCGCGCTGTTCGAAGCCGGCGCGGGTTGCGCCTTTTTCGAACCGCCCTGCAACGCTTTCTGCGCCTTGCCGACCTGCGACTTAGTCGCTTCGTCGAGAATCGCCGCGGTGACTGCGACCTGTTCCTCGAGCGATCTGTGCGAACCCGCATAGGTCAACAGCGCATTGGCGAAACCCTCGTCGAGTTCAGTTGCCGTCGCCGTGAGGACGAGTGGCTGGCGCAACGCCGGGTCCGTCGCGCCTTGCGGCACGACAAACACCGCCAGCTGGTCGCCGGACGCCTGCAGGGTCATTACAACCTTGCCGGACGAGCGCACAAGCGCTTCGAGTTGCTGAAACATGGTTGACTCCAGAAAAGTGAAAAGGCCGCTCAAGGCGACATATACATAGAAAGGAGGAACGGGGCGCTGAACGCGCCCCGCCAGATCAGAACTTCAGAACCTTCGGCAGCTTGCCCACGTAGTCGAAGCCTTCGACCTTGAGCAACGCCTCGATGACCTCCGGCTTCGATTTCGCGAATACCTTTCTGAAGTCGTCGCCGAGCGCAGCACGAATGCCAAGCTCGTCCGCGAGAACGGTCATTTCGGACTTCGTGATCAGCTCCAGAAACTCCTTGTCGAGCGTCCAGTGCTTTTTCAGGTCCAGCTTGTGCGACTTGCAAAGCTGGGTGAGGTTAATCACATCGAGCCCTTCGACTGCAGCGAACAGCATTGCGATCATCAGGTCGGCCAGCTTGCCCTCGTTCGTCGCCTGCACGGCATCGATCGCTTCAGGCAGATTGGCAAGTGGCGCCTCACCGTCCGCGATGCGCTCAAAAAGCTTGCGGAACGACGCGTCATCGATCTGACGGGCATGCCCACTCAGCACGATGGCAATCAGGTACTGGCGAGCCAGTTCGTGATTCATGCCGATGTCTACGCGCAGTGCCTTGCGCCATAGCTTCACCCGATACGCCTTCACCTTCTCGGACTCGGCGATGACCGTGACCGAGGGATTGGTGGAAGACGGTGCACTGGCTGACTTGCTGCCCGTGCTGCCTGTGCCGTTTGCGCTCTTCGCCGCCGGCGCCGACTTCGCGTCGTCAGCCTTCTCCGGCTGTTTCGCAGCCTTATCGGCCTTGATGCGTGCCGCCACCTTCTTCATGTTGCAGACGGTGTCGAAGCACTGGCCGCGATAGACCTTACCGGTCGAATCAGGAAGGCCACTCACCGCTGCGCCATAATTTGCGCAACCGTGACAGGCTTTCGCCTGTTCGAGACCAACGCCGTTCGCGCCATCGACAGCCAGTTGCACGCGCGTGTTGTTGTCCCCGGCACGCACGATCCGCACGGTCTGGAACTCGTCACGCAGGCCTGCCGCTGTCATTTCAAGCTGCTTCTCCGTTTTCTCGTTGAAGCAGGTTCGGTTGGTACAGTTTCCCGTTCCGATCGCTTCGCCAAACATCTGCGCCTGTGTCGACGAGTTGTGCGGGCAGCCCGCACAGTCCGTCTTGTCGAAGATGGCCGGAGGCAACGCACACGACGCCGATTCCACCAGCTTGCGCACATCAGCGGCCGACCGCTTCTCAGCGACAACGACAGGCAGGACCTTGTCCTGATTCTCTTTCGAGAGCGCCGCCAGCAGTTCGGCGTGAGCGATATTGATCTTTCGCTCGCTCAATGCATCGAGCACCGCCGTCGAACAGTTCAGCAGCGCAAGGCGGCTATCCAGCGTCGCGCGAGACCAGCCAAGAATCCTGGCCGTCACGTCGCGATCGCCGCCCTGCAGACCGAGCAGCTCCGCAGCATCACGGGCTTCCTCGGCGGGAGACAGCTCCGCGCGCTGGATGTTTTCGGTAAGCGCAATACGCCGCGCTTCGACGTCGTCGACGACCTTTACAACGATGGGCATCGCATAATCTTCGCCATGAGCTTCCATGGCGCCGCGATAGCGACGGCCGCCGGCGATAACCTCGTAGTCAAAATCCTCCTCAACGACTGGACGGACGATGATCGGCGTATCAACGCCGTTTGCGCGGATCGACTCAGTCAGCTCCGACATCGCCTTCGGATCGAAGTACGTGCGGGGATTGCGACCAATTCTGATGCGCTTGAGGGGAGCAGTGAGTTGTTGTTGCATTGCAGGTTCTCCGGGTGGGAACCGGCCCCCGACAGGGAGTGGTTCCCGTTGGGGTTCAGGTTGCCGGGCTAGCCGGCGTTTCGATGCGTCGATGACGCGGGTGACCTAGTCAGCGAGGTGGGGACATGCCCACAGCTCATGACCTTTGAAACAGAATGAACACATACCCGAAGTCTCCTCTTCCGATTCCAGAGCCACGGCGCCGTTTTTCCACGCCTCGGCAAGGCGGGGTTCGTCGGCGAAGAAGATCGGGATGGGGAGGTGACTGGCCGGGCTGAAGGCGGCATCGCGATAGCCGAGGGCCTGCGCATCCGCTGCGATCAGCTCCAGACGTCCGCTTGCGGGGTCCGTGATAGTGGCGATTTTCGCGAGCGCGAAGGCCGCGCGAACATCGAGATAGGCGTTTGGCATTCAGGTTCTCCAGGGGGGAACCTGTCCCGTTCGGGAATGGTTCCCGATGGGGTTTAACAACGTGCTGCCGGACATGCCGGCGGATCGATGCGTCAGGGACGCGGTAATTACCGGCAAAGATACAGTTTTCAAACCTATGCAGGCCGATGCAAAGACGCGGAAAACCGACCGGCTTTCGTTTGCAACGGACGAAAAAAGCCCGGTCTGGAGACCGGGCGTTGAAACACACACGTGCATTCTTGTGGATGCTGCTCACGCAAATAGCCCGATGAGCATAACCAGCGTTCAGAACAAAGTCATCTGTTCGATCCGGTCAAAGATCGTGACGGCTTCGCATACCGCGGAGCGTTTGTCGTGCGTAACCTGCTCAAACAGTTCGACGAGCGAGGCCGATCGATCCGGACTATGCAGTTCGCATTCGCTTTGCACCGCGACAGCTACGTCGCCCTCTTCCCCCTGCAAAACATCATCAGGGGTCGTCGTTTGAATCGCCAGCGTCGGCACGGGCGAGGGCGACGCATCGGCATCATCCGGTTGTTGTGCGTTTGCAACCTCCGGATCGGGCATACGAAGCGGGGCCGCGCCTGAATCCGAATCCTCCGGAAGGTGACGGGCGTCCGCTTTCTCATCGCGGCGCCGGCGCAGTCTGTGGTTCCACCCGACCAGAATATGGGCAGGCGTGTACCACACGTCCTTGACTTCCAGCGACAACGTATTGCCGTGCACGACAGTGGCCGCAATGCCCAGGAGCGATAGCTGCACATAGGCCATGTGAACGCAACGCCGGTCGACGTCAACGCATGTCGCGTGCAATGCTTCAGGATAGGCGAGGCCCGCCTGATGCAACGCCTGGGCACTCGCCACCACCATCCCGCCAGAACCGCACGCCGGTTCCTGCATCGTGAGGAAGCCCTGCGCTTTCACTGAAGCGCCGTCGCCAATCGCGATCATCGCCATCAGCACTGACACGCTGTAAGGCGTGAAGAACTGGCCGTTTTGCGCATTGCCAAGTTCAAGGGCCATGAAGATCTCGCCGAGCACGTCGCCGAGTCCATGGCCCGGGATATCGGCGACACCCAGATCTCCGAGGTCGTCGACGCGAGACCTGTAGCACAGATGAAGCTCCGCGAACATCGCCGCGAACCGGTCGAGTTCGTCGCGCGTGTACTTCGCGGCGATTTCAAGGTAGCGCTTCTCGCGGACCTCGAACCGGGCCGTGTCGACCCGGTTGCTGATTGCGATCGCGCTGACTTCAACGAAGTCCGAAAACACCGCGTGCAGATCATGGGACGGGGAAAATTCCCGCATCAGCCTGATGATGGCTGTCTTGTAGGGATCCTTCCCCATCGCCGCCCGTTCGATGCGCTGCTGGCGACCCATCAGATCTCTCCCGCCGGCGCACGAACACCGCCCAACTGCAATTCGAGCGTCTGAGCGAGGCGGTCGAAGTCGGGCACCTCGCCGCGCGCGAGCGAGCGCTCGATATCGAACCCGGCAACGCTGAACAACTTTTCGCAGTCGATAGCGTCACCTGCCGGCGGCCGCAAGCGAGCTTTTGCAACGATGTGGGCTGCGACGGTCGAATACACGCGACGCAGTTCGGTCTGGATCTCGTCGACGGTCTGCGGGCGAACGGCCGGACTGCGGGTGGCGCCGAAAAGACGTTTCTCGACGGCAGCAACTGCACTGTAATGGCGATGCGCGGCGGTCTGCGCATCGATGAACGTCTGGACAAAATGGTTGTACATGCCTGGCTCCTTAAAACAGATGGGACGAGGCACGCCCCGCGGGGGACATGCCCCAGCGGGAAAAGAAAGGTTTAGATAAATCAGATGCCGTAATGCGCGCGAACTCGTCGACGCCGCTCGGCAAACGGCCGGCCGCCGGTCACCGAGAGCGGCGCATCGGCGACAAGATGCCGAAGCGCTGCGGCGCGGTAGTAGCTTGAATAGAGTCGTTTCGATCTGGCGATCCGCACGAGCTTGTCGTGCGGCAGCCTGTACGTTGCAAATACTGCAAGCGAAAAGCGGAGGATCCGCTGTCGGTTCATCGTGCTCCCGTAGGCGGTGCGACAGGAGCGAGCCCGGAACGGGTGTGCTTCCCGTCGGCGTTCAAAAACAAAGTGCCCGCGCGAGGCGGGCCAGTTCGATGCGCGCAAGCGCGGTAGGTCCGATGATGATAGCGGCCGTTGCCTTCTTCCAAACGATCGTATGCGCGACGAAACTGCGCCGCTTTGGCGAAGGATGGATGCTGGAATCGTGGCGACTTATCCACAATCCAGCCGGGATAACACTGTGGATAGTGCGACGGACGTCATGCCTGGCAGCGCCTTAGTCGGCATCGCACAAAATCCGGGCAAAGTCCCCGCGCGCCCAACGTGTTGGACGCCCTTAGGCGAAATGAGGCTGAAAACCATACAGCTTTCGCCGGTAGCGCTGTTCGTCAGCACGCGGAAAGCAGTCGCATTTGATGCAGCTATCGAGTCGGGTCTTCAGATCAGGAATTCCATAATCGCTTAACCCGCAATCCCTTGCGGATCCCCCATCACCGAGGAGCTTCGATGGTTAAGCCATTACTCGCCTGCATTGCTGTCCCATCCATCCTGTTCGCCACAACTCTTGCTGTGCACGCTGACCCGGCTCCGAGCGTCGATGCCATGAAGCCAACAGCGAGCGCGTACGTGATCGACTACCAACTCGCGGACGCGTCCGGCCGTACCGTTCAAAGCGGTAGCACCATTCTGTCGAGGCGGCATCCGCTCCAGATGGGCACCAGTTTCGTCCGCGTGAGTTACGTCGCATCCTGCAGCCCCGATTCGGGCGTCATCACCAACGAACCGAAATGCACCACCGAGACGGCCGATATCGGCAATAGCTTCCGGCTCGCTCTGGCCGATGCCCGACCCGATGCGCTCACGCTGACGGCGTGGATCGATCGTCAGACACTCGACGGGATGCAGACGATCCAGAACGACGGTTTCGCGACACAGCGACCGCTGACCCACGGCTGGACTGATAGCAAAACAATGACTGTCGCTCCCGGCGGATCCGCCACTGTCGAACTCCACGAACGATACAAGCTCACGCTGCACGCGTCGATCGCAGGCCAATGACGTCAACGCGCCGGTGACGCGAAAGGCAGCGAATTTCGCATGGCATTTGCCCGTCGGCCGTTGCAGTTCCTGTCGAGAATCGTTACACGCGCGTGTGCGCGCCCGGCTTCTTCTCAGGATCGACATGGCACAGCAACCCGAACAGCAGGATCCGGACTCACTAAAACTTCGTCGGGTGTGTTACCAGACCGGCATCGACAGTTTTGGCGAGGGCGTCGTCACCGATCACGACCTGGAAAACGGCATCGTCACCGTCATGGACGACCTCGACCAGTCGTTCTGGCGAGGCCAGGAAGATCTCGTAGACGTCATCGTTTAGCGCTGGAGGAGCCAATGCGCACGTTGATCAGAAGACTGCTGCGTCGCACTTCGACTGCAGCAGTCGCCCGTCTGGCCGGCCGGCCGGGACTGCCGGCGGCTGGTCAAGCGCATCGACGAGACCCACGAGTTGGCGCAACTGCTTCAAACCCAGACGCCAGAGTTTCTGCGCAGCCACCCCTGGGTACTGCTGTGGCTCGAGGACAACGACTCGTTCCTGGTAGACCTCGCCGAAGCCGTCGGCGAACCAGCCCTCATCAACGATGCCCGCCATCGTTCTGGCATCTGGCTTCGTTCGTGGCCAATGCCGCTGATCGCGTCTGGCACCGTCGCGTCCACCACCGCCATCACACAAACCGGAGAGCCAAATGACTAATCAACGGATCCGTACGGAATTCTGGGGGTCCGCCGCCCTTGTCTGCACTTTTTTTGCGGTCGCGTTTTCATCTATTCTCACCGTGACCGCCAGCAGCGCGCCCCTGTCGGCCGCCGGCCTCGCGGCCCTGACGGCCTTCAGTGTCGAATTCGCCCGACGACGCAAGTTACAGAGCCTTCGCCTACGGTTTGCCAACGCGTCAGGGTCCGCGGCATGGACCATCTCCGTCAACGCCGTTCCTGTCGGCTCAATCACGGAACGCGACTATGTCGCACTTCGTATCGAGGCCTTGCTCGATCCACGCAACTACGTCGGGCAGTTCCTTGAACTGGGTCGCTTCCTGATGCGATGCCTGCTCGTGACGGTGGTCGGCATGCCGATATTAGCGTTCTGGTCGTTCGTGCTCGGGTCGATCATCGCGCCGGATAGCGTCATCGCGAGTCTTTCCGGGTGGCGCGCGATGTTCAGCGACCCAACGCCTCTTCTGTCCGGCACACCGATGCTCGCTCTCGCTGCAAAGAAGATTCTTGTCGAAGCAGGATCGTTCACCATGGTCGCGGGCGGCGGGATGCTTTTCCTGGCAAAGCGCTTTCCGATCACCAACGTTTTCCGGCATCAGGTAGAAGGGCGGTTGCGTCGTTCGACAGGTACTGCGGCTCGGGGCGATGTGCAGGTGGTATGCGCCACCGCCGGGACGCACGACGCGGGCACGGCAATGAACCCGGCAGTGTGAAGAGTTCTCCCGTGTCCCTGATAGAACACGCCGTCATCATCGCTACGATTGCCCTGCTTGCAGCGACGATTCGAAAGATTGCCACCCTCCTCGGCGCGACAACATCCGTTTCTCTGGTCGCAGTGGGCCTGTGTCTGCTCGTTCTCGCAGTCGTGAACTGGCGGCTACGGCGCAAATCCGACATGACGCGCGCGAACGTCGAGGATGAGCGTATGGGAGTACAGGCTCGCCATCCCGGCTGTCACGTGACCCTGCTCCGCAGCGGTCAATGGTTTCTCACCGACAGGTCTACGGGTCGCGAGCATAGGCCGGACCAGCAATAGGGCCTGGCTAGGTCCACGGAGGCAAACATGACAGAAGTATTCTTCGATAGCGCGCCGTTTGCTTTGTCTGACGTTCAGGAAAACCCGGCTCGCTATCTGGCGCGGCTGGAACGCGCCAAGGTGACGCCCGGCCATGCCGTCTGCCTATGCATCCCACGCCGCGAGCCACTTCGTCTCGTGATCCGCCGCTACGGGAAGTTCTGCCACCTCGCTGGATGGCCGGAAGACGGCCACCGACATTTTCCAGGCAACACCAACGCGCCGGCCTGCCCGTTCTACAAGGACCACGATGCCCAATCGTCCAGTGGGAACGTCGACACCACTGCGGCGATCGTCGCTACGCCGGTCGGGATCAACGCAAAGCTCGACATTGCACTCGTCCAGCGCGAGGCTGCATCGGGCGCGCGCCGCACCGGTCGACCCGGTCACTCAGGGGCCGCCCGGCGCGCCGCGTCGTTGCTCGCGTTCCTTCAGACGTTGTGGATGACCTCCCGGTTGAACAGGTGGAACGGGCTTGCTACGAGCCGGCACTGGGGCATCTGCAACGCGATGCTGCTCGCCGAGCTGGGGGACGCGGTTATCAATGGCGAGTCCGCGCAGACAGCGCTTCACGTGATGCGCAGGTATGAGGAAGCCGATCGCGCGGCGATCAATGCGGAGTTC
The DNA here is from genome assembly GCF_902833695.1 of Paraburkholderia sp. BCC1876. Taxonomy (NCBI): domain Bacteria; kingdom Pseudomonadati; phylum Pseudomonadota; class Betaproteobacteria; order Burkholderiales; family Burkholderiaceae; genus Paraburkholderia; species Paraburkholderia sp. BCC1876. Next base: position 311,018 of record NZ_CADFGI010000008.1, read on the forward strand.
GACGCTTTCCTCGACGCCGTCGCGATCGCCGGCGCAACCAGTCGCCGCGGGCTGGTCATTGGCGAAATGAATGAGATTGCGCGAACGCAGTTCGGCTATTCGCTTTCGCTTCGCCAGAGCGCGCGCAAGTACTATTGCAGTAGCGATCTCGTCGCTCACGCGGAGAAAACCTTCGCACACGCCTGGCGCGCGCTGGGTGATCGCTCTGCGCGCGTCGTCGCCATCCTTCTCGTTGAACGCACGTCGAAAGGGCACCTGCGACTGGTCGATCTCGCAGCCATGCTTTGCTCGGCAACCTTCCTTCCCTGTGACTCAATTCACGAGGTCGTCCTTGCAAACCGACTTGTGACGGAGCACCGCGCTTTCGAGAAGCCAATGCGCATGAAGAAGGGCGAAGAGATGCTGCCCGACTTCGAACTCACGGACACCGCGCCGCGATACCACGTCGAGGTTTACGGCATGAACGGCATGCCAGCCTATGAAGCGCGCAAACAGGCAAAGCGGGAACTGCGACTCCAGCGTGGAATACCGGCGATCGAATGGGATGTCGACCAGACTCCGCTTATGCAGCTCACGCTGCCGCCAGCAGGATAGAAGCGGCAACACGGCAACGCGGCAACGCTCCACAACTTGACTTCGCGAAGTTGCCGCCATGCTTGTTTCCAGGCCGCCGCGATCGCGCGGCACCCACCTTCCAGCCTGGATCCAGAAATGAAAATCCTGCTCATCGATATCGTCCGCGACCTGGCCGACATCGCAACCTACACGCCCCCCTATTCCGGCGACGGCTCACTGCTGAACCCGTCGGACGAGTTGGCGACCGTCCTCGGACTCGCCGGCAGACTGCACACACGCGTCACCGCGCTGCTGGATCTCGTGAATTCGGCTCCGGGTGAGGCGCTCACGGGTTGGACCGACGCACACCGCCAATTCTTCCGCGAGTGGCTCAGGAAGACCTTTCCCAACGAGGCGAGCGCCGCCACGCTGGCGCTGGGCGATGCGTGGATCGATGGTCTGCGCGTTGGCGCGAGCGTTGGTCTCATCACCTGCCATTCAGCCGCAGCCGCAGCCGATCGTCACGAAGAACCCGGCGGCCCTTTACCTGTCGAGTTTGCCGGCGTCGCCGAGGTTATCAACTCTGGTTCAGGTCAATGGCGAACCTGCGCAGGCTGCCACGAGTCGGCGGACGGCCACCCTGTTGGAGATTACGTGTACAGCGAGCGATTCCAGTGCGATCTCGGTTCGGGATGCGGCGACTGCGGCGGCATCGGTGCGGTCTGGGACAACACGGATTACGCCGCCATGGGCGATCAGAACAGTAACGGAAGCAAACGCGTCGATCCAGTCGCCATCCCTGCTAAAAGCGTTCCGGCGGCAGTCGAACGCGCAGCTTTCGAGTCATCGTGGGTGCGCGACGTGCCCGCGGTTTATCGTGCGGACGCGCTCAGACTGCTGGGACAATCTCTCCGCGACGACGGAAAGTACGGCCTGAAGGGCGCTCGAGACGCATGGGAATGTTTCCAGGCCGCTCTCGCCGCCTTTCGCACAGAGTCGATGCACGTTGATGATTGGGATACCGACCGGCTCGATGCCGCGATCCAGGACTTCGCAAACGTCGTCATCGTCGCGCAAAGGCCCGATCAAAGGTCGATGCGTCAGGATCTCAACGAAGCACGCCATCGTATCCACGACATCGCGAAGTCTATGCGTGCGGCCCCACTCACCCGCGAAGTCGCGACTGCGACGCCCGAGGATAGTGATTGCGACACGAACAGCCTGGTTCGCGCCATCGTGACGCTACTCGAGATGGACGCGGCTGGCGCGCTCGTGCCGCACGGGGTCGGTGGTCCCGCACGCAAGCTTCTCGCGTCAGCTGCCGCGAGACTCGCGGCCATCCAGCCACATAACCCGGGACCCAGGCAACCCGGGCGCCTCATTGCACAGGCGCAAAGCTCTCACCACGCAGCGCCGCCAAAGGTTGCGGCCGATGCCGGCCCGCTCCCCGGCACCGAAGCGCACGCGAGAAATCAACGCTCGGACACCCAGTCATGAACGTTCTTACGCTCCGGCTCAAAGCCATCTACTTCCACGACATAAAGAGCGGCGCGAAGCCGTGGGAGTACAGGCTGGCGACGCCATACTGGCGACGTCGTATCGAAAACCGTCGCTATGACTTTGTCCTGCTGACGCTCGGCTATCCCGCCCGCTCCAATGTCGACCTGCAGATGCTCAAGCCCTGGCGCGGATACATCGAGCAGCCATTGTTGCATCCCCACTTCGGCCCCTTTCAGGTCGACGTATTCGCCATCGACGTGACCGCGCCCACCGTCCCGCTGGAAGTCTTGCACCGGGCCACAACCGGAACTTGACTTCACTCACCTGCAGGCATTCTGGTTGTACGTCGACTTTCGCCGGCCTCAACGGAGATCCACATGGAAGGCAATTCCCTTTTCCTGAATCGCGTCATTCGGCGCTCGCCCGAGTGGCCGTGCCACTACCCGGCCCTGAGTACAGCCTGGCAAAATCCGCTCTCGTTGTCGGCGGGCCGACAGATCGTCGCGGCGGCGGCCGACCCGGAAGGTGTGCGCTGCGTTTTCTTCAGCAGTCTGGGCTCGGTGCTCGACTTCAGCGCGAGCTGGGCCGAGCTCGAACGCGCGAAGACGTGGTGGCACTTCGCGATCCGCTGGAACTTCTGGCTGCTGGGGGACGGCCGCAGCCTCGTTGCGTTACGCACGGCCGGCTACGATCCCGCGGACCGAAAGATCGCGGGCGCCGGCGCCACTGTCGACCGGCACTGCGACCAGAGCTTCCAGGCGTTCCTCGGACACGCCGAGGAGATGGCGCGCCACGGGCGCCCTGCGCTGCTGCCGACACCAGCCGGTTCCACCCGGACTAGCAGGACGGATGCGACTCATGAGTGAGAATTCGGGCATTGAGTGGACCGACCACACGTTCAACACTCACTCAGGCTGGCCAGACAGCCCTCCTGCCGGGCAAAGACCTGGACTTAGCGATACTGCACGGGACGGTGCGGCCCGTTAGTTGTTTCGCCCCGGGCGAAGGCCAGCCTGGGCTTGATGTGCGGATGCGAAAAGTCGGTAAAACGTCGGCCGTCCGACTTCTCGACGGCATGCTGCACAACGGTTTTCCGGCCGTAACCGCGATCGACCAGTAATTAGCGCAGGATCAGGCGCGCGCATCGTCGATTGGTTCACGCGGTATCCGGAACGATTTTAGCGGCATAAATCAGCGCTAATCCTGCTTTTAGATTTAATCCATAGGGGCAATAATGCACGCACCTTTCAAAACATTCATTTACCTCGCATGTACGAGCAACTTTATCCCTGCGACCACTGTGGTGGACGGCCCACCTTAGGGCGGTCCCAGCGGGTCGTCGCGCAGATAGGCGATGACGAGTTCGACTATGGCGTCTTCGGTAGAGAGGCGGGGCCGCCGGAGATCGGCGACACGATGCCGCGCCCCCCGAGTGCTCCACAGACCGAAGCTATCGTCTGCATCTATTGCGATGGTTGTGGCATGACCACCCCATGGGAGCCGGTTGGCGACGACAGGCATGCAGCACTCGACCGCGTGGGGCAGATCTGGAACAGGCGGCTGAACCGGCCGCCGGCAGGCGCGGACGAACTGCGGACTTTGGTCGAAAAGGAACTTGGCGCGCCGGACATGCTTTTTGTGCTCAACGTTCTGGCGCGCAACGAAGACGACTGGGAAACACGGGGCCCGGTCTTCGCCATGCTCGCGCGGCGTCTCCTTGACGCGACGGTCGTCACTGCGGACACCTGGCCGGTCGAGCCCACCCTGCTGGACGCCGCCCGGTATCGCAAACTGGTACACCACGCGCACTCGGTGAATATCGACGGCGAGCGCTACATCCAGTTTCCCAAGGTCTACAACCCAAACCGGGATCCGTACGTTCTCTACGAGTTCGAGACCGCTGCCGCGGTTGATGGTCTGCCCGATCGCAACCGCTGGTAGCGGCGAGGATCTGCACGACGCGAACCGTGCAGTAGTCCGGTTCTCCGCTCCGCTCCATGCTCCACGATCTGCAGCGACCCGGTGCCACCGTCGCTGGTACGGTTCGACGCCCGGCGCGAGTGCCGGTACCGCGCCGCTGCCCGTCAGGCCGTTCCGCGCGGTCCAGCACACCCAGCCTGCCGTGCCAGCGGTTGCGAAAAAAAAAGCCGGCGCGAGGCCGGCTTGAAGTGGTTCCAGAATTTTCCGAGGGCCGTCTGGAACCTGAGAGAGATTTCATTGTGACGGAGCGCCGCGGCTCGATGCACCGCTTAACGGCAACGATTTTCATGTCCATTCGACGCGGGGATCGTTCGTCCCCAGTCAATGTCACGCGTTAAACAATCGCATCAGATCGAACCCCAACTCCGAAAGATCGAGAATGTGCTGCGCCCGCGTCACTGCGACATAGAGAAGGCGTAGCTCGTCGTCTTCGAGCGAGACGCGGCCGTCCACCATCTGGAAACGGAAATCGTTTGTAATCCGTACCCGCCGCCACTCGAGCCCCTTCGCCCGGTGCACCGTCGAGATCACGTAGTCAGCATCCGCTTCCGGTGTCACACGTTGGGCCAGCGATCGCAGGTAGCCGGTGCCGAGTTCGTCGACAATCCGCACTATCGGCAGCAGGTCCCCGCCGAATGGACTGCGTGCGAACGACTGCGCGTCGCTCCACGTTTCGAAAAGCGAAAATGCCGCAGGCCGGAACGCCCGGTTGCCAGCCAGCAGCTGATCGGCACCATCCGCAAACGCTACGATCTCCGCAGGACTCATCCGGATTGCCGGCTTGTGTCCTGCCTCGACACCCATCGCCAGTTGCCAGATCGCCGTCACGTTCTTCCGGCAAAGGATTGCGTCGACAGGGGGAGCGAGCTCCGGATCCAGCGAGATGATGGAACCGATTGTTTCCTGCCCTCGAACAGGCGTTCGCTCGCCCAGAAGCCCAAGGATGCGGCTGGCAAGCGCCGCGAACGTCGGTCCGAAGCGGAACGACTCCGTTAGCGCACATTCCGGCGCGTCGATCTGCGCCATCGCGTTAATTGCGCCGCGCCATTCGTAGATCTGCTGGTACGGGTCGCCGACGTAAATGATCTGGGCGTGACGCTGGCGGTCGAGCACGGAAAGCATCACCCCATCGCTATCCTGCGCTTCGTCGAAGAGGATGAAGTCCGCGTCGATCCTCGGATCCTGCTGCGCCCATACCTTCAGATACACATCAGGCGCGATTGCGCTCCGCCCCCGCGGGTCCGTACTCTCGTTCCACAGCCGGCGGACGAACGGTAGCAGCGACGCCCGCAGCCAGTCGGCCGCCCGCTCATCAATCTTTTCGTCGACCGGAATGTGAAACTGCTCGGGTTGAGACTGCGGGGAGCGACAGAATCTGCCAAGACCATCGGCGACCATCCGGCCAAGATCGAACGGCGTCACCTGGACAATCCTGCCGGTAATAGCCGGAACTTCGACGCACCCAAGTCCATAGCGAGCGGCCAGTTCGTGCGGGGGCTCAGTGGGCAGCTTCGCCCTCGATGTCAGCGCGGAAGCAACCGCCTCGTATGCGACCGAGTGAAACGTTCGCGCCATCACGTTCGACGGGAAGCGCCGCCGAGCGTGTTCCGCGATCTCCCGGTTGAAAGCGAGGTAGCTGCCGCGCTGGTCCCTCTGCTGGCCGGCGACCAGTTGAAGCGTCGACGTCTTGCCGGCGCCGGCGCACGCCTTGACTTTGAGATTGCCACCGGCGGCAACCGCATCCAGGACGGCGAGCTGCTCGACTGTAGGCTTGTGGAAATGTTGCATGACGGGTCTGGTCGGCACGAATCCCGTAGTGTGCCGGAAATCGATCCGCCGACCGATCCGCTGACGCCGAAGCGAGTGCTCATGAGACGCCGCGACGTTCGCTATCGCCTCTTCCCGCCTCTTCCCATAAGGCAACTTCTGGTCTCAGGAGCCGCCCAGAATCCGGTAGAGCGCCTGCCTTGAGATTCCTAGCGCAGCGGCAGCATGGCTCTTGTTGCCCGCGTTGTCCTGAAGCGCCCGCTCCACCTCGGCTGCGGACGGTTGCGGGCGGCGCTGCCGCTCAAGCCTCTCCTTCAGCCCGAACACAGACAGGTAAGCGTTCGCTTTGGTCTTTCTCGTATGGCCTGCGGCGGCCACAACCCGCTGCATCGCCTGCTCGTGCAAGCCACGCTCCGCGCGCGCGTCGCTGCCCTTGATTGGAGCTGGCACGCCGCTTATCTTCTCGTAGAGCACCTGCAGGTACTCATGACGCAGGCCATGGCTCGTCACGCCCAGTTCCGCTTTTGTCACACCGTGCCGCTCGAGCACGTAGTAGTACCAGTCTCGCCACTGCTTAAGCGTCCGGTCGGCCGGCACAGTCGACCCCGTCGTGCCATTCGATAGCCTTGCGGCTTCCTCCAGCACCCCTACTTTCGCCTCAAGCGGCACCTCGCGCGCGAGACCACCCTTTGTCCCTCGCCGGATTCCGAGAGTCTGCGCGTCCCGCACGGCCTCGAGCGGCCTGAGCAGGAAGCTTTCTTCGACGCGAAGACCAAACGCCGCCTGCAGCTTCAGTTGAATCGCGACGTAAGGGCACGTCTGCGCAATCTCGGCAATCTTCGCGGCCGCGTCGATCTCGTTCGACGACCACGACCGGTCTGTAGTCGCGACATAGCTGCGTTTCAGACCATGTTCTGCGCGATCGACGTAATCGCCGAGCGTGCGCACCAGCGCGGGCTTGCCGATCCACTGCGAGAGCGCGCGCAGATAGGTAAGCTTGTTCTCAATCGTGCCGCCGCTCTGTTTGTCACTGACCCACCGTGCGACCAGCCATCGGACGTGTTTCTCCCGCAGCGACCAGGGGCTCTCAAGGGCGAAGCCGCCTCCACGCAATTCCACGAACGCGCTACACAGTGCTGTCGTGCGACGCTCCTGCGTTTTCACGGACAGCACACTGCGGCTCACGCGCGTTCTGCTGTGAATCTCGTTGACGTGGTCGTCGAGTAGCCGAACGAGTTCAGCTGCAAACGCCTGTGGCAATGCATAGCGGCGCACCGTCGCGCGCACGTTGAGTATCGCTGCCATTTTTCCCCTTTCCCTAGCCTTCGCGCCGGAGCGCGTGTCGGCGCGCGCCATTCAATTCCGGTTTCCAGTCGCTCGCGCGCACATCCCTACCGATGTGTTCATCGCGCCTCGCCGACCAGCACCACCACCACTGCCACTGCCACCACCGCCTGCCCGGCGGCTTCACCGTTTCACCCACGGCGGGGTCCTGCCTTCCTTACCTTTAGCGATTCCATCCGATCAGCCCGACGCAGGGAAGAACTGCGTTCCGACCGTCCATCTGCTGCTGTGCTGGCCGATCTGCGCTGCGCGCAAGTCCGCCCTGCTCGTTCCGGTGTGCCGGGAGCCGATACCGCGCTCCGACACTTCCGTCACTGCAACTTCTGGCCACCCTGCCAGCCCGTAACGCGCTGCGCGCAAAACGCGCCGCTGCGTTCCGGACGCCTCTCAGCGCTTGCCGCGGTGAGACGTACGGGCTAACTGCCTGGTGATTCCTTTTGCGCATTTCTGGCTACGGCTGCGCCTACCGTGTGTCTTCCGTACAGGGGATCGCGATTCACCGGTGTTCCCGGCGTCGCAGGACTCCCCCCGCCCCAAAGCACGTTCACCTCGGCCGCAGTGTGTCGGGCCTCCTGAACGCACCCAGCGTCGTGTGCTGAAAGGGCGCGTGCGAACCGCCATGAGCGACATGCTGGACTGTCCGGTGTCCGGGTCCACATGTCCTCATCGCGTCTCAGTGCGACGAACCGTCGCCAATCGTATGGATATCGCGGTGTCCATGACCCTCATGTTGGATCGGTATGGACTTGAACTGATTCAGAAAAAGGCCGCTTCACTGTGCGGCCTGGACAGATGAGGCAATGCGCCGGGAGCGCATGCCGTTGCTGGCTGTTACTGCAGATCGATGCGTCTGGGACGCGGTAGGTCGGAAACAGCATAAAGCCTCACGCGCGGCGGCGAGAGTCGCAAAGCTCGCCTGATCACGCGCGCTTTGGCAACTTGACTTTGACAGGCGCTCGATAGACTTGAATCACGCTCGAAGTCTCACATGAAGTACGACTTTGTTCGTTCGCAATGCCGAAGTCATAGATGGAGTACGACTTCGGCAGCGGCCTGATTGAAAGTCATACATGAAGTGCGACTTTGTCTTTCACACTTTCACTGTCTGGAGTCTGAATTGAAAACCCCCGTCTTCGCAATCGATGTTGGATACGGCAATACCAAGTTCGCTTACCGCGCCGCGAGCGGCACCGTCGCCACCGGCATGTTCCCCTCGCTGGCACCGCTCGCCGCGAGCCGCACGATCTCCAACTATGGCGAGTCGGTTCTGGCCAGCCGCAACGTCGCGATCATCCGGATCGACGGTATCGAATACGAGGTCGGTCCCGATGTCGCACTGACCGCCGCCTACGGCAACACCGGCCGCACCCTCGCCGACGACTTCGTGCTGTCCGACAACTACACGGCATTGCTCGCTGGCGCCTTTCACTTTTCTGGCGTCACACACATCGAGCGGCTCGTCCTTGGCCTGCCGGTCCACAACATGCAGAAGTATTCGGCTGAACTCAAGGAACGGTTTGCGGGCACGCTCGATTTTGGTCAGGCAAGCGTGCAGGTCGAGAAAACCATCGTCGTGCCGCAACCGCTCGGCTCGCTCGTGCTCGCCTCGAGCAACCGTCAGAACGAGTTCGGCCGGGACAGCGCTCATCTCGTTATCGACGTCGGCTACTTTACGACCGACTGGGTGTATGCCAATGGTTTCACGATGGACGACAAGCGCAGCGGCGGGTTGCCCGGAGGCGCGTCGCAGATCTACCAGCGCATCGCAGCCCTTATCGCGAAAGACCAGGGCGAGGCCGTCGACGACATCGAGCGGATTGACAAGGCATTGCGCGAACGCACGACCTTCTTTTTTTACGGTAGCGACATCGTGCTGGACCCGTACGTCGAGCAGTCACAGCCACTGATCAATGCGGTCGTCAAGGAAATGCAGAATTCGGTCGGCCGTTTGCCGAACGTACGCTCCATCATCCTGTCGGGCGGGGGCGCGGCGCTCTACGCATCGGCGATCCGCAAGGCATTTCCGCGTGTGCTGATCGAGATGATCGACGCGCCGTGTCTTGCGAACGCCCGCGGCTTCCTTGCCGTCGGAGAAGCTGGGCTCGCTCGCGATCGAAAGTAAAGGTGACATCATGGACGCCAGTTACAAGATGACCGTCACCATCAACCAGCTTGTCTCGCCGCTGCTGCACGATGCGCTCTCCGGCTGCCACAGCGCGAGGGCACGCGCAATGCGCCTGCGTGCTCTCGCAGAGTCCGCATTGCGACAGCCTGTTCAACGAGACGCGAGTCATGCGACCCCGCAACCGTCAGGGCCGCCGGTTGTCGCGCGGGCTCGCACCGAGGCAACCGTTTCTCAGGAAACCGGCGTGCAGATTCTGCGGGTTGACGATTTTGCGACAAACGCGTCAGCGGGCGCGTCGTCGCTGGGCGACCAGCTTTCGGAGTTTTTCTAGGCGCGAGAACAACTTGACTTTGCGCCCACTCGGGCATCATTGAATCAAAGCACCGGGAGTCGATTGGCGTTCACCCGGTGTACTACCCGGAGAGGATTCTCATGGATACACTTCAACTGTTTCACGCTGGTATGTTTAGCGAACCGCGCACGTGGGTCGGCCTTGTTCTGCTCGCGGCCGTCGCGGTCGCCGGCTGGTACTCGGGCAACGCGCTGTTCGATCACTTCAACAATCCGTCGACGGACAAGTGATGGACCGCCTCCTTCGTTACTACCGCGCGTTTGACCGGCTGCCGTTCGTTGCCAAACGCGCCATCTACTGCGTGCTCTTCCTGCTTCTCGCCTTGTATGGTGTCCATGTGGGGCGCACCGATCTGGAAGCAGCCGGCAACATTGAGTACGTCGGCGGCATTGGTTTTGTGTGGGCCAGCGGCTTCTGGTATCCGCTGTGGATACTCCTACGCGCGATCATCTTTTTCAAGGTGCGGCCGTGGTGAGTGCCCGGGCAATAAAAAAAGCGGCTCCCCTGAGGGAGCCGCTTTCGCATTAAGAGTTAGTGCGGCCTCGCGGCTGCAACGATAGCGAGGCGACGCGTACAGAAATCCCATGCTGCCTCGAACGACGGATCGCGAAAAAGGTAACGCGTATTGCCCTGACCGCGCCGATCGATCACGTCGAAACTTGCCGCATCCGACTTCATCGCCGGACGGTTGCCGCCGGCAGCACCGGACGAACCGACAATCGCAAGACCACCCACCAGCACCTGAAAAGAGCTCATTTCCATCCTCACAGAAAAAAGCCCGATGGGATATTCCCGGTGGGGAAATATCCCCACCGGGCTGGCTAAAAAAATGTTGTTAGCTAGGCAGTTGCGAGCGCCCGGCGTTCAGGTCCGACAGTCCTTACCACAGGCGCGATCAGACCAAGGGGCGTCGTGAATTTCGCGGACCATTGATCCGCGAAGTCAGCCCCGCGTCGTTTCGGCCGATGAACAGACACGGTGAAACCCTCGGCACGGAGTCGCCGGGCCAGCTCGACGCCAGCAGCTACGCCGGGTGACTTACCCGTACGCGGATCGACCTCGTCAAAGTCAACGAAGATGTGAACGACACGGATGCCAAGTCCCTGCGGAACTACGAACTGGCTCAGCAGGATGCGGTTGAGGCAATACCAGACCGGCACACCGGTTTCCATATGCGCGGCATAGACGGTCTCCAGCCCCTCACCAACGCCGATCTCGCCGTTTTCCGGCTCCATCAGTCGGACCGCACCGCCTCGCAACGGGTTGAGCGTCATGTCGTTCAGCTTGTTGTCGAGAAACTCGCCGTGAGCCGAAACGATCCGCGCCTTCGCCGCAACGGACCGTTCAAGAAAGGTCCGATGCAGCGTGCCGAGCCGGCCATCCGGCAACTCGAACCGCGCGAGAATACCGGGCCAGGTACCGATCAATTTCTTCTCATACCGGTACTCGAGCATGCCAAGGCGCAACGCCTTCGACGGCGGTGCGGACAGTCCCGGCACGCGCGCCTGCAGATAGCGACGCGACAGATCTCCCTCGCGTTGCACAAGCGCCTGCTCCCACATCCCGTTCAGGCGCCGCTCAACAAACGCCGGATCTGCCTTACGTTTGGGAGACGGTGCCGCCCGTGCACCAGCAACGCTGGTGACCGTGTGTCGCGCCGGCGGATTGCCGTCGATCTGGGTCATCAGCCGGTACAGGCCAATCCTGTTGAGACGACAGATCAACCTGAGTCCATCGCCCGCCATCAGATCGCCGCCATCGCACTTCCGGCAGACCCAGTCACCACGGCCGCGCTTGTTATCGTACGTAAAGCGATCGTCGCCGCCACACACAGGGCATGAGCAGGCGGCGCCCGTCAGACTCGCGGCCGGAACGCCGTTCGCGACAAGAAGGGAAATCCATTGCTCGGGGGACAGGCTGAGCGTCGAGAGCTTGCGCTGCAACCACTCCCACTGTTCCTGCGATAGCTCCCGTCCGTTTGCATTCATTGGTCACTCTCCTTTGAGGAAGTGGGTTAGGGTCGATGCCTGAGACAGGCGTGAAAACGCGTGCTCAAAAAGATGTCCGCGCGCAGATGGCGCAGGCAGCTTTTTCAGCAGATGACGTTTGGGAAATGAAGGAAGATGACTGCAGCGCCGGCGCGCACATACGCGGCGTTGCCGAGAAGAAAATGTGGATCGTGACGCGCCCGGAGGGCGTATCACGATCACATCGGTATCAGCCCGCTAGTCGCCGCCACGTCAGCCGGCGACGCGTTCGAACAGGCAGAAAGTGACACGGTGCGCAAAGTCGCGCCCGTTGAGGTAAGCCCAGAGGTCATCCAGCCAAGCGTCTTTGGGGATGGTCGAACTCCGGAACGCCAGCAGCCCACGCAGAAACGACTTCACAATCGACCTGCGCCTGACCAGCGCACCAAACCACTTCAACTGCTGACCGACCGTCATTCTGTTCTGACTGTCGTGAAGCAGTTTCAGATCGTTAGCCCGCAGAGCCCTCAATACGTCCGCAGGAATCTTGTGACCGGATTTCCGGAACCATGCTGCCGCCGCGCGGCCATCGGGAAACATCCGGCTGATAAGCGACGGGAACGGAAAGTCGTCGTCGACCTCCTCGGAGGTAACAACCACCCTTCTGTCCTTCAGCCGCTGTTCACCTTCAAAGACTTCAAATTCAGGCGCTACGCCAGTTCGTCCGGGTACCGCAACGAATTTCAACGAACAGGAAAAGTACCGGCCACAAGCGGAAAATTCGTTATCGATATTCATGATCAACATTTCTCTCCAGAAAAGGAAAACGTTGGGACGTGCGCAGTCCGTGCCCGACGGCGATATCGCTGACGGGAACAGACACACGTTCTTACAAGGTGAGGTTTTACGGGATCGGCATGCTGAATGATCCCGCTACAGTCGTGCGAAGGTGAGGCTTTACGGGATCAGCAGATGGACCATGCGGCACGTGGATAGGCCTGCCGGAAGGGGATATCGTCATCCATTTCCGAGAAGCCGCCACCGCCGCCGTAGGCTGGCTGGGAAGGCTGGGGTGGCCGCTGTTGAGCAGCAGTTGCCGCTGTGCGAGCGGCCGGTGCGCGAGCTCCTGCCGGCGCGGCACTGCGTGCCGGGCGCGACTCGAAGTCGTTGCCGTCGTCGCCGTTGCGTTCCCTGCGATCGCCACCTGGCCGACCGCCGAGCATCTGCATCTGTTCCGCGACGATTTCAGTCGAGTAACGATCGGTGCCGTCCTGCGCCTGCCACTTGCGGGTGCGAATCCGCCCTTCGAGATACACGGACGAACCCTTCTTCAGATATTCGGAAACGATCTCCGCGAGCCGTCCGAAGAACGACACACGATGCCATTCCGTGGTCTCCTTCATCTCGCCCGATGCCTTGTCCTTGTAGCGATCGGTGGTGGCGAGACGGATGTTGGCGACAGCGTCGCCGCTGGGCAGGTAACGTACTTCCGGATCAGCGCCGAGGTTGCCCACGAGGATGACCTTGTTGACAGATGCCATTTGAAAACCCCTTCATTTAGAAATTGACCAGAGCCATTTTTCCCACATGACCTGAACGCCGTCGACGAGCTTCGGACTGCCGTCCCTACGAATGGCGGGCACCTTGATCTTTCTGAGCCGGCGCACCGAGACGTAGTCGCCGATGTGGCAACGTGCCTCTGCAATGGCCTCTTTCAGTCCCTCGCCCTGCAACGTTCGCTCGCCTGTGGCGGTTTCAACGTGCATCGCGAAGGAGTCGTAGAAGCGCCCCGGCTTTTTGCGGTCGGGAAACTTCTCTTCACCCCATGAGACCACCCGCCCTCTAACGGCACCCGTGTCGGAACCGGATTGACCCGGCACCACCGAACGCGCAACTTGGGTTGCCACGTCTGCGTCGTCCTCGATGCCGGCCGGTTGTTCCTGTGAACGAACCAGCGGACGTTGGGCCGCCCGGGCAACCGTTGCCGGCGATTTTGGCGACGCTGGCGCTGTAGCCGACGTGTCGACCGCCTGATCCGCGCTGCGGATCGCTTCCGCGATCGCCTGCTTCAGGTTGCACTCGTGAGTAGCCGCTTCTGACCAGTGCGGCTCGAGCTCGGGCAACACCTTGATGCCGAACAGGGTTTCTTTTATCGCCTCGTCGAATGCAGGCACGAACTGGATAATGCAGTCGCCCTCGTCGACGAACAGGTTCGGGATTCCGGCTATGGTGATGTGAGTCTCATTCGCGGCGCCACGCCCGATGGTCCGGGGTGCCACCTGAGTGACGGTCCCGCGTTGTTGATTCGCTGGATGGATGGAACGCGCTTGCGCCGGTGGCGATGCATCGTTGCGCGCATTGCTGGCATTGCCGGGAAAAATTTCAGCAAGGATGCGGGTAAGGAAGTTTGCTGTGTTGGCCATGGCGTCTCCTACAGCAGCGAGCCGAAACACGACTGCCTGAGTTCCCGCAGGTCGCGCGCGAGGAGCGGCGTATCCAGGATGACATCCTGGAAGACTCTTGGACGGATCCTTCCGATGCTGCACACGAGCCGATAGGGAATCATGCCGTTCCAGTACTCCATGATCCAGCCGAGCGTGGCCCGGTAATCCGCGATGTCAACCTTGCGGTTACGCAGGCGATCAGAGATCAACAGGGCGCAGTCCGCAAGTGCCTCTGGAAGATTGTCGGCCCTTCTGCTGTCGCAGGCGAAATAGAACAGCTCTTCCGCCATCTGCTCACGCACAGAATCGCTCCAGCAGCGCGGGTCAGGTAGTGGGTCGGGTTTGCGTTGGGGTAAATGGACGGGCGAGGTATCGCCAAATATGTCGAGCTGCCAGGCAGCCACATGTGGGGTCATGAGATTGCTCCGGTGGTTCCGGCAATCTCAATACCCGTAGCCGGGAATGGGATTCCCGGAAGGGGTTGAGGCGTTACCACCGGGAAAAATCCACGGTGGTAACGGAGTTGGCAGGCGCCTAGTTGCGGGTGCCTGTTCGGAACTGGATGACGACAGCCGATTTCGCATACTGACGTTTCGGCGTCGGTTGCGGTGCTTCCGTTGTTGCAGTGGTGTTCGATGCGGCAACGGGCGCGATGGCGGGCGCTACGGGAACGACAGGAGGTGCCGATTCCGCACGGGCCGCTTCCTCTTCAGCAGCTGCGAGCGCTTTGGTTTTCTGCTGGATCGCTTTGCGAACCCACGCATAGCCGAGGATCCCGAGGAAAATGAACACGATGAGCGACATCGACGCGAGGTAAACCACAAAGCAAAGCGCCAGCAGTTTCCACGGTGACTCGATCGCATCTTTAAAAAGCAGCTCCAACATTTTTCTCTCCAGAAAAATTAACGCACAGGGAATGTCCAGACCACGTCTGGAAGGTTTCGATGCTCAGTTGAGCAGGGAAAACCGGCGCGAAGCGCTTTCGTGCAAGCCGGGACCGGCCAGCACGAAAAGGCTCAACGAAGGTTTGGGAGGGGCATTTGCGGCGCAGGTGCCGCGAATTGACATGGCATCGCGCCATACCATGAGTCGATGCGTCGCCAGACGCGGGGATATGAGAAGACTAGGCCCTCGCTGCGCGCAACGGCGGCCGAATGCTCGCGAAACTCATAGAGCTTTGCGCGCCCGACGTGATACCAAACGACGCGCCGGCTTCTTAACCCGAAAGCTATACGCTTTTCGGCATCATTTCGCCTAAGGGCGCCCAACATGTTGGGCGCAAAGCACGATCACCCCAGCGCGATCGCCGCGACTTGACTTTGATTTTTGATGGGCAGACTGGACTCACCATCAATCAATCGGAGTCCACCATGTACGGATTTGCATTACTCGTCGCAGTCAGCTTCTTCCTCTTTCACGTCAATCAGAAGCGTCGCGCCGCGCAACCGGTTTCAGCGCGTCCCGTCACACGCGCCGAGGTGTTGGGCGACGCCGGCGAAGCGATCGTCGACGCCGAACTGCGCCGCGTCCTCACGTGGCTGTGCGGCGAGAACTTCTACCTGCACGCCGGCGCAGTCGTGCTACACCACGCGCCCGGCACCGACTATCCGACCGCGGAGATCGATCACCTGGCTATCACACCATTCGGGCTCTTCGTCTTCGAGACGAAGAACTGGACCGGACGGATCGAGCCCGGTCCCGATGTCGACACATTGACCAGGATCGCAGCGGACGGCACCCGGGACGATCGCAAGTCACCCATCCGGCAGAATCGCTCGAAACTCGCGTTCCTGCGCAGCGTCCTTCCGGGCATGTGGCCTGTGAGCGGATACGGCGCCTTTGCTTCCGCCGGATGTGTGTTGTCCCCGGCACTCCCCCCGACGCTGATCTGCCTCGCAGATCTTAGCCATCAGTTGAGACTATGCAAGACGCATTACGAATCAACCGGCCAGCGCCCCGTGAACGTTGCGCTGGCGTGGCGAGCCGTGCTGTCGGTGGCGCAAACCAGTCCCTCGGCCGTCGCTGAACACCGCTGTCGTGTGCAGACCAGCGACAAATCTCGACACGCCTTTTCCTCAAGATAGGCCCGGTTCTGCCGTTTTTAGGTTATCTGCGCCGGCAGAACCTTCCCCATAACAGCCGAAAGCCGCACGTTTTTACGCACCTTTCGCGCTTAAGAGAAGAAAAACCGGGCGTATTCTTACGATCAAAGACGGCCAGGCGGTCCAGGCTGAATGTTACTGAATGTGTCTAGTGAAACCATTCGTAACGCCGCCGCCCGTCGAGACAGCGAATGCGCCCTCCTCCTATTCACACTGGATAAGCACAATGAGCACCAACAAAGGCATCGTTCCGCAAAACAAAAAGACTCCGCCCAGCGACGATTTCGACCCGACCCGTCTGGAGGGCGCCTCAGGTTCGCTGCCCGCGACCGAACCGCCCGCGCATGCGGAGCCGACGTTCGGCAACTTTGTCCCGACTGAAGGCGAGATCAGCGCCGCCGCGCGGATGCTGTTTGGGCAGGACCTGCCCGAATCGGCTATCCGGACGATCATCCAGGAGAGCGAGGAAGTCGCCCATTCCACCCGCAAGATCCTCCTTGAGCATATGCGTATTGGCGGCTACTACGTCCACATTCTCACGACCGTGGTCAACTCCTTTATCGCTGCCCAGGGCGACCGCAAGGCGGTGCGCGACAAGGCGGCGCATCTTGCCTATGCGTATATCGAGCGCGTACATCGTCACTCGAAATCGTCGGTTGGATCGTACACGCGGATCTACGACAAGTTCGCGAGTAACAGTGCCGCCGTCCAGTCGCTTACCCGCGCCGATATGGCTTTGCTGATCCGCAACGATACGCCGGATGAGCTCGTCGATCTCGTTATCGACGCCAAGTCGGGCAACCCGGACATGCCGTACAAGGAAGTCAAGAAGCTGGTCGAGTCCTACCGGAAGGCGCAGGAGGAAGTCGCCGCAGCCAACAACCGCCTCGACACAATGAGCACGGAACTCGCCAATGCGGGTCAGCAACTTGACCTGGAGCAGAGTGAGAACAAGCGTCTTCGCGAAGAAAGCGAACGGCTGAAAAGATCCGTCGAACAGGATCGCCGGTCGGTCGATGCAATGAAAAACGATCTTGCAAGTCATGGGGAATCGGTCAGCGCCCTTCAGCGCGAGCTTTCCGAACGTGAGCGCGACCTGAAGAATCTCCACCAGCAACTCGCGGACGCGCAGTCGAAGACTACCGTTGAAAAGGTGGAGGTAGCGAAAGTACCCGATGGCTTCGAGACGATGGAAGACGCCATCGAAGACCAGATTCGTCGCAAGCGCGAAGCGGCAGCAGCTCTCGAAGAAGCACTGGCCAAACTTGCGTCCACCCAAAGCGCGCTGGCAGAGAAGAACGCAGAACTTGAGGCTAGCCTGCGCGCCGAGAAGGAAGTCAACGCGTTGATCGACAGCTTCGGCGGGTTCACCCAGCAGTTCAGCACGACGCAACTGCTCGTCACCGCGGCAGGTGATCCGACGAGGTATCGCGCGCTTTTCGAGGGACTCGCCGATCTGGTAGGCAAATTCCACTCGGAACTTGTTGCCGCCACGCGGGCAGCCTGAACACGCGGCCGGGGCTGGCCGCGCACGAGAAACAGAGAGAACCACCGACCAACTAAAAATGAACGCAAAAGAAAAATACCTGGCCGTCGAGCGTCTGCACGTGCCTGAATGGCAAACCGACCAGATCCAGAGCGCCAACTTCGATTTCGTCGAATTTATGCGCTGGCTGCTCGCGAGCGAGAGCCGTTTCAACGAGATCTTCAAAGTGGAACGCAAGGAGATCGAGCACCTGCGCGCGAATCAGGCGTCACTGCGCAGCCTCCTGCGCACGCCGTTCCTGATGGTGGCACCGACGCTCACGACGGTCGAAGACTGGCGGTGCTTTGTCGAGGACACGCCGACGACCCTCGCGGTCGATCGGCTGCGCAATATGCTGCCGCCGGTAGAAGGGATCGAGCTGTTCGCGATCCGCAACCACAACCACCGGTTCATGACGCTCGCGAGTAACCTGATTCATACCAGCGTGCTCGCAGCGCCGCTGCTTGGTATCACGCCGGCGGTTGCCGAATATCTTGGGACGCTTCGAAGCAGCCAGATCCGCATGGCACTTCAGCGCATTGGCGGTTTGCCACTCTTCCGCTGGCGGTTCACCAGCACGACCTTCTGGTATGAATTCACCGCCGACACCCTGACCGACGAAGCCGTGGCGCATCAGATCATGCTCACGGCTCCGCTGGAGGCGACAAAAGCCACACGCATTCTCGGGTTCTCCGAGCTACGTATGGAACGCTGGCAGAAAGAGACGTTCGCCTCCGCAATGATGGCGCATGGTTTGCGTGCGTCGACCGCCTCGGATGTCTTTACGCTGAACCCCAACAAGATGCGGGCGCGGTTTGTCGAGATCCACGGGAAAAGCTCCCCCTGCGGCAACAGGGCCATGTCGCTCACATGGTTCGTCGAGACCGCCCCCCAGCGACTGCACGCGACGATGTACATCTGGCTGTATCGCAAGGCGATCGCCCACGGAGCGAGCGCGGCCGAGGCGCTGATTGCCACCCACGACATCTATTCGCGCCTGTTCGGCGGCACGCCGCTCATTTCTGCGGACCGTGCCTACAACCTGACGAGCGCAATGGCGGCCGATACGCGGCTGACCACGGCGCCGTGCCGATCGTGTTCGACTCACTACGTTGTGTCGAACAGCGACGTGCGCGTCGAGATGCACCACAGCTTCACGTGTCCGGCCTGCGCGCAGGAACTCGGGCCTCGCCGCAAGCGGGTGCGCAAGAACAAGGGGGCAACATGAAAAACACGACTCTGCAAATGCCCGAAGAGTTGCCAGCAGGCCTCGTCGTATTCAGCGCCGACGGCCGGGCGCAGTTTGGCTGGCAGAACCCGGAGACCGGTGAGTTCTTCGCTGAGGTCGACGGCGCATGCATCACGAACGCGGTCGGCGCCGTCGCATGGGCGAGCGACCGCATGCACTGAGGAACGGGAGATGGAAGACTTCGATTATCTGGTTGATGACAGCAATGCTGCGTGGCTCGACGGCCGCGGTGATGGGCGATTCCAGAGGTACGAAAACTTCTATCAGGATGCTCGCGTCCAGCAGACAGCGGAATTCAATCTTGAAACCGTCAACGAGGAGTATGCGAAAGCTGGCGGGCGCTCCGCATCGCGACTGGTCTCTATGGTCAATTCGCCGCTATTCGCGCAACTGCTTATCGCGATACTCGCAGTATTCATTGCCTCGCGCGCGGTGCCGGTGCTTGCGCAGAAGGTGCCCTTCGTAACCGGCGGCCTTCTGGTAACGGCGTTCGTCGCGCTGAGAGTGTTTCATCGACGACGACGGAAAAAGGCCGGATAACCAGAACGCATGAATATTGACCACCCGCCGCGAGGCGGGTTTTTACTTTCACGCAGAACGCGCTCAAGTATTACCAACGATTACCGTTAAATCTAAAATGTCGACGCGCTGGAAGTGGGCATTTATGCGGGATCGGGGCAATGCGTAATGCCGGCGGTAGTGAACTTGACTTCCGTTTTGCGCGTGTAACCTGGAAATACGGTCGTGCAATGGGCGCGGCCACTAATAGAAGATCGAGGAAGCAGAAAAATGACGAACAAGAAAATCGGCCTGACCGCACTGTCGCTCGCCGCGGCAATGTTGCTCGCTGCTTGCGGTGGCGGTGGCGGTGGCTCCAGCTCGACGGCGCCGGCAGGTGGGTCGGGCACACCGCCCGCTACGGCGTCCGGCGCAACGACGCCGCAGACCTCCGTACCGGCACCGACCTATGCCGCGAACACGATGCAGCAGGCCACCTTCGCACAATTGAACGCGTACCGGCTCGCGATGGGGGTGGGCCAGCTTTCGCAGGATCCGCTCCTCGATACATCAGCGCAGGCGCACGCGTTGTATCTGGATTCGAACCTCGCTAACGGAAACCTCACCGCGCTCTCGCACAACGAGACGTCTTCATTTGCGAATTACTACGGCGACACGCCTCTGTCGCGGGCTCAGAAGGCCGGCACGCCCGTAACCGAATGGATCGGCGAAGTGGTCGCGGCTGGGCTGCCCCAGAGCACTGGCACGGCGTACGCTACAGACTGTTTGCGACAGTACATCAATACCGTCTATCACCTTCAAAGCATAAGTTCGCCCCAACAGACGATGGGCATCGGCTTCCAGCAAAGTTCCGGGTCGTATCCAATCTACAGTTGCGTGATTGACTTCGGCCAAACGGCGGGCGTTACCGGTACGCCGTTGGCCAATGCGGTGAATACATCGGCGGGCCAACAGTTGCCGATTGGCGCGATAGTTACTTCGCCCTTGAACAATGAGACCGGCGTCGCGATCGCAATGGTTGCCGAAAACATCAATCCCGCACCAGATATCGCCACTCCCGGCCGACCGATCATGGTCCGGGTGAACGCCGCCAATCAGGGAGACGTGCTGACCGTTACGAGCTTCACACTGACGACCGCTGCCGGTGTTGCGGTACCCGCACGTATTATTGTGCCGTCGGCAGCGTTGACAGGGTCGACGTCCAGTGCGACTGCCGATGTTAATAACGGTGTGGCGGCCGGCGTCGCATTCCTTCTCCCGCTGGCACCGCTCGCCGCAAACACGACATACAACTGGACGTTCAACGGCGCACGCGATGGATCGCCGGTCTCAATCGCAAAGTCGTTCGTGACCGGATCGTAAGTTAGAAGTCGCGGATGCCGGCTTAACGTTGTTGCGGCATCCGGCCTATACCGGTATAGCGCTAGAGGCCCCATGCGTCGAGCATGGGGCCTTTCAATTGCACGATCAGCCACCACCTCCCGCGCAGCCCGGCAATGCTGGCTGCCCATAAATGGATTGCACCTGGTTGTCCGCTCCGGTAATGCAATCGATCTGATACCACGTCGTTGTGTCGCCACATTGATTTGCAGCGACCGGCCCATTACCCCCGAAACGATTGTCTACAGTGTTGCCGATGGCATAGCGTCCAAAACCCTGCACGATTGTCAAACCATTGGCGTTGGCGGCCACAGTGCAATTGGCGACCGGGTCCGATGAGCCGCCGCCCGGTACAGTAATGTTGCCGGGCGGAGGCGGTGCCGCGCAGCCTGGATTGCTCCAAGTCAAGCCATTCCACCCGGGCGCAGACGTCTGCGCGTAGCCAGCAGGACACGTTGGTGCCGCCTGATAACTGCATTGCGGGGCCGAGTAATGCGAACCTTGCCACTGCGCGGGAGTGACCGTCGTCCATCCCGGCGCCGGCGAGCAGGTTGGAGCGACCTGTGGAGCAGCGCGAATCGGCTGCAGGCACGTGTTGTCTTCATACCCGTAAACACAGCCATAGGGGGCGGCGAACGCCGTATAGCCGCATGCCGCGAGGCATACTGCAATGGCGGATCTGATTATCGTTGGCGATTTTGTCATTCGAATTTTCCCGTCAGGTGGCGCAATACGTCGAGGCAATTCCCATCGCGGAAATGGCTACGCCGGCACCGTCGACCGAATAGAGAGTCCACGGCCCTGCGCCCTGGGTGACCCAGCTCACGACGGCCGTGTTGTCGACGTAAAAATTTTGCGTACTCACCACGATCTTCGGCGCCGAGCCAGCGGAACAGACCGGCGCTGGAACCACCGTGGTGTTGTAGACCGTGTAGGTCTGATAGAGCGTCCACGGGCCGCTCATCGGAATCCAGAGGTGGTCAAGACAGTTGAGCTGCTGCCCTCTCCCATCGCTATTGCCGGCAATGTCGCCATTTCGCGCGCAGTAGGTCCTGGGCACAGCGAGGTTCGCCGCGTGGATGGTCCCTGAGGAGGTTACGGCGCCCACGTTCACGGGCGCGTAGAGGTTCGTGCCGGTCTGTATGACCTGCAGCGCGCCGTCCTGATAGACGTTGGTGTTTCCCGCGCCGTCATTTCCTATACTGGTTTGCTCCGTTCCGTTCGCGACTACCAGAGCCCCAGCCTTCACTGTGCCCGTCGCGTCAATGCTGTTCACGTTATGAAGGCTGACCCCGTTCACGTTCTGGTCGCCCGTCCAGGTCAGACTACCGTCGCGCCGGATGTACACCGAGTTGCCGTCGGAGTCGAGCGCGTTGGTCGCCACAATGGCCGCCGGCGGATTGCCGGGCAATGGGTTGGGCGTATGCCATGCCCCGTTGAGCCCCGACACGGTCGAGGCGTTCTGGTAGTTTGAATAGCCGAACGAAGTGCCACCCGCCTGCGCAATCTGCGACGCACCGGCGACGTCAGGCTGCCCAAGCCTGAGAAGAGGCTGCGATGGATACATGAGGTACGCGACATGACAGTTGCCCGATGAAGCGGAGCAGGTCGGCGGCACCATCGTCATCGTGACCGTATATGTGCCGCCCCAGAACGGGCCGTTGCGATGCGGCTGCTTCAGGTTGCCGTTCGTAAAAAGCTGGTCTATCGTCGGCGGCGTCAGTGTGGCCGATCCGGAAGCCACGAACTGCGCCAGCAAAGCCGCATAGTTATCCGTTACCCAGTGCGACAGCGCCTCGTTGATAATCGCCTCGTTCTGCCCTTCGATCGCGAGCAGTTGCGCGCGACGATGCGCGACGTCCTCCCGGATGCCCTGCATGACTAGCAACGCGGACGCTGCCAGAACGATCGCCATTTCGATGATGCTGCCACCCATGGTCGCTCCCTAGCCTGCCTTCGACACGTACATCTGTACGGCGGCCGTACTGCCTGCCGACGAGCAGGCGGTGGCTGCCGTGCCGCTATTGAATGGGACCGTCGGACTGAAGATCGTCGTGCCGTTGATCACGACCTGCGAGTAAGCCGATGCCAGCGCACCGACACTCAGGGCACACACCGTTGCCGGGACCGGATACCCCAAGATCAACGCGTCATTAGTCGCGACAAGGGTTCCGGCAGTCGCGGACAGGTTGCCGCCAAAAAGGCCGCGCACAGTAGCACCACCGGCCGCCACACGGGCACCAGCCGCATCAAAGGCGTGGTTCTGGGCGAGCGTCTGAAGCGTCTCACCTGAAAAGTCCACGTCGGTCGTCGTGGCATTGAGCACACCGGAATGGAACAGCTGGGCCTCGCTCTTGAACGACGACGCGCGCACCAGGTTGTAGATGTAGGCACCGCCCATGTAGGCCGCGATCGCGAGAAGCGCCGCACCCGCCATGACGGCACCCGACTCGATCATCGAAAGCTCGCCGCTCTGCCTGCGGCGACGACCCATGCGCAGGAGCAGGCTCGGCTCGCCTTTGCCGTTGCTGGCAGGAGCCTTCGCGCGTGCAACGGTGGGCATCAAAGTATCCTTCGCGTTGTTTTTCTTCTGCTTCTGCATAGTGTGTGTACCTCAGTGAGCAACAAAATTGGGGGTGTTTGGTGTTCCGGAAAGGTCAAGGCTGACGACCCCGGTCATGACGTACGAGCCGACGCCGGCCACAAGGAAGATGATCGATGCGACACCGAGCAGAACGTAGTGCGTAATGCGCGCATTGCGCCGCACCTTCTCGACGACCCGCGTGAGGGACGTGCTCCCTAACGACTTGATGGCGGCGACGAACTGGTCGCGCCCTGATGCGTCGGAAATCGTGTCGACGATCTCTTCCGAAAAAATCCCGGTGTCCAGGGCGCGCATCGCTTCGTCCGGCATTGCGGTGAGGCGACGGCTCATCCGGTTCAGATGCCATTTCAGCCATGGGTCTGCGGTCCTGGTCATGCGATCGAGCGCGGCACGCAGCGTCAGCCCGGAATCGAACAGGCCCGAGAGCGATACGATCAGCAGCGCCGCACGCAGATCACGCCGGTTGCGCCACACCAGCGGCGCCGCATCAAGGCGGTTACGCGTCTCTCCGGTCCAGCGTCGAAGCGTCGAAAAGTAGGTAAAGACAAGGCCCACAACGAGCGTGCCCGTGAGCCACCATCGCTCGTAGCAGAAGGTGTCGAGCGCATAGAGAATCTGGCCGGCGGGGGGCCACTGCTCCAGCGGCTTCACGTCGAGCGCCTGCGGATAGATCGCTCCTCCGAAGAGCATGCACAGGGCGTAGAGGTAGACCAGCAGGAACGCGGGATAGGCCATCTGTGCCGATGTCGTGCCCGATAGGACCCGCTTCGCGTTCGCGGCCATCTCGGCAAGTTCGAGCCCGCGCACGGCCGCATCCTCGCGCGTCGACGTACTCGCCAGCTCGAGCAACGCGTATTCATCGTTGGGAATGAACGGCTTCATCGCCAGCGCGAAATCGTCGCCGGCGCGCATACGGCGCGCGACGGCCTGATACACCGGCCACAGCAGCGTCCTGCGCTTGCGGCTACGCCCTTCATGCGTGGTGAGGCGCTCGAGCAACGTCTCGCGATTGCGAAGTCCTTTCGCCGTCACGTCGAGGCGCGTTTCGAGGTAGAAGCTCTCACGCACCTTCCCGAACCGCCACGTCGCCACGCGCAACCGCTCGCGTTGAGGCAGCATCATGAAGAGCGCGTGCACGAGTTTGCGCATCATGACGGCATCCTCCCATCGCGATCGGCCATGACGCGATACTGCGAGAACGTTCGCATGGTCCGGTCGATGAAGCGCGGATCGATGATCCCCGTCGATGCCTTGTAGAGCGCATGTTCGAAGATCGTCTTGCCGGTCATATCGGCGTCGCCGAAGCCGGTGACGCGTTCGCTGCGCCAGACTGTCTCGGCACCGCGCCAGTCGCGCACGGCGACCTTGTCGAGGAACTCGGGGGTCGGACGGTACAGCTCCATGGCGAGCGTCTGCCCTTTCGTACCGCCCGCCACCTTGCCCTCGCGCGTGACCAGCCCCTTCAGGCGGCAATGCTCGCACCCATCGTCGCTGCGGCAAGCCATGCGCGATGTGTCGAGCCCGAACTTGCGACGCAGGAGCTCGAGTTGGACCGCCGGCATTACGTCGTGCGCTGGGACCTTGCACTTCGGACACAACAGCGGTATCAGCTTCTGGTTGCCGATCGCGTTCAGAAATTTCTCGGATGACACTTCATCGATCGGCAGCTGCAGGCGTCCACCCGCAAGCCGCATCGGCACGCCAATCAGGCTGTCCGCGTGAAGCGTCGTGCGAACCGGGTGCCCGGTGAGCGCGAGCTCGGCAACGAGGCCCGCGACGATCCGGTCACGGATTTCCGTGACGGTCAGGTCGTCCGGATCCATCCGCATGAGTGTCCGGATCACCTCGGCCATCTTCCGGTTGGCATCTTCGTCGGACTCGTCAGGACGCTGCTGGATCGAGATTTCGGAAAGCCACGGGTTCGGAAACTCGGCAGGCTGACTGACCGCATACTGTTTGCGCAGATCACGCGATGCCATCCTGTAGGACATCGCGCGCAAGAGGGTGGATTTGGCCGACCCGGTCTCGCCACTGAAGACCGAAATGCCACCGCTCACGCTCCCCAGCGAGTGGATGATTTCCAGCTGGCTCGCCTCCAGCCCCATCTTTTCGGGCATGAGGACGTTCACGTTCCTGAAGTTGCCGTCGAGCATGCGAAGCGCGACGTCGAACCCGCCGACGAGCGGCGCGCTCTGCCAGCGCAGGTTCAGCAGATCCATGCGGGAGACGATCGGAATCATGGCCGATTGCGAGGCACTGGGCTGGAACGTCTCGCCGGAATTCGTATTGCGCTGGACCAGATCCTGATAGGCCGCGGACAGCGCGCGCCGAACGAGCGCCTTGGGCATGTGCCGATAGGTGTACATGTCGCCGTCGACGCGAAACCGTACCTCGACCTCATCGTTGAAGTCCCGGTACTCCCAGTGCACGTCGCTTGCGTTGAACTCGTGCCCGGCTTCGATAACGTCGCGGAACGTGCCGATCGCACGGGAGGACTCCGGCACCGAAGCGGCCGCTTCGCGGTGCTTCGCTGCAGCGTAGATGGCGGCAATGACGTCGGTGGTCGCGATCATCTCTTCGCGGATCGCGATATCGGCGCGCGCAAGATCCTTGAGGTACGTGGAGTACAGCGCACCTTCGTGAAACTCACGCGTGGCGACCACCATCGCGACACCCGCCTGCAGGTCGACCGCGACAAATTCGCGGCGCGCTGCATTCGTGACTTGCAGGGTCGCGTCCGGACGCGGCTCGCACAGGATCCGTTTGAACGGGCCGAGGCCGTCAACGGAAAAAAGTTGCGGCAGCCCGCACTGCTCGTAAAGGATCCCCGCCTCGAGCAATGCGGAGTTCTCTTCGCCGCTGACCGGCTTCCCCGCGCGAGGCGGCTCGACGGGCGGTACCTGGTCTGGAACGCTACGCAGCGGATACGCTTCACCCGATCCGGGAGTTGCTGCCGCGGCCGCTCGCGTGCGAGGGGGCTCTCCCCCTTCCTCCGGCGGCGCTACGCTTTCGTCGCGCGCAACCGGTTCAGGATCGGCCACTGCCGGACTCTCCGGCTCCGCTTCGAACGCTGCGGCTACTGTCCGCCCGCCCGGTCGATACCCCGACGCGGCCGGCGTCGTGTCAGCGGTTTTCGCGCCGGCTTCAGTGGCCGTTTCACCTGTGGCATCTACATCGGTGACATCGCCGTTGCGCAGGCGCATGCCGAGCGTCATGAGATGCGGATTAATGGCCCTGTTTTCAGTCTCGAAGCGCGGCTCCGAGGTCGGCAGGATGGTCGATATGCTGGGCTCGGTAAAGGACGCACGCCACCCTTTCAGACGTCCGAACAGGCCTCGCGATGCCGGTTCTTCGGATTCGGTTCCTGCGAACATGCTCATGGCTATTTCCCTGAATAGATCGGAGTGGCCATCGCGGCGCCCGGCGGCAAAGGGCCACCGAGGTCGCTGATCGCCTGGAGGGTTGGCGTGTTGACGACTCCCGACGCAGCGCCGCCGCGTATCGGCTCGGTCCATACCCGCCTGTCTTGGGAAACCGTCACGAGAAAGCCGCTCACCTTCTCAGCGGTCCATCCGTTCATCAGCTTCGTGCCGAGATGCGCGGGATAGACGCCACCACCCATTTCGTACAGCACGTAGCCGCCGGACGCGTCGCTATATGCGCCAACGAAATTGACGGGTTCTGCTCGGGAACGCGGTGACTCCACCCGCTTCAGCGGCCCGGTCTTCTGCGCCGCCGCCGGGTCTGCCGGGACCGGCAGGGGCGTGCCGAGGCTCGCCCCGCTCGCCGCCTGCGGGGCACTGTCCGCTCCCCCCTTCAACTGCCGCACGACCCTGTCGCGCGAGAGCTGGTCGATCTCGTCGACCGTGAGATGCGGACGCTCGGCATGCGACAAGGCCGGGGTCATGAGGATGCCGATCGCGGCGAGCACGATGGCAACGCGCGCACTGGCGCGACTAGTCGAGGACATAATATTTTCCCTTCGCAGTGAAGTGGATTCCAATCGGCTCCTTGATCAGGAACTCGACCTTCACGGTGTCAAGCGACATGTTCGACGGCAGGCGGTCGAGCAGCACCGATTGCCACCTGAAACCTTCGATGGTCCAGTCACCCTCCTGGATCAGATGTGGCGGTCTGGGGCCCGCGCTCGCAGGTGCAGGAAGAAGCGGGGCCGCCGGCTGGAGCGTGACCTTGTAGCCCAGACTGTCGAGTTCATAGGGCCGTACAGAAAGCCTTTGCGGAGGCGTCTGCAGCATATCGATCAGCGCCTGTGCTGACGGCCACGACTTCTGTTCCGCGACCGTCACGGCTGCGACCTTCGGAACGGCCGGGCCGCGCGTGCTCAGGTGAAGTCCGTCGGCATCGAAACGGACCGGGCGCATGGCGGCAGATGCGTCCCGTTCGAAGCCCGCGAAGGTGCCGCCTTCCCGGCTATAGGTCACGACGCAGTTGCCGGTTGCAGCGCAATCGGCGTGATCGAACCGCCAGCCCCTGAGATTCGTCTCGCTGGTTCCGACGGAGGCGATCACTGCGGGCGCCAGCAGGTTCGCCCGCGGGCGTGCAGCGGCGAAGGTGCGCCGCACCGCATCCGCGTACTTTTCCGCGTAGGTCGGCTCGTGAGGCGGCGGCGGTGGCGGCGGTTGCATCGCGTCGTACAGCTTGCTGCCGCCGACTCCGACGGCAAGAAGGATGACCATCATCGGGAGCGCGGCAGGAATGGCGATCGGCAGCTTCTCGATGCGGCCGCACTTGCGATCATCGAGAAGCGCGGCAGGAAGGAATGTCTCGTCGACAGCGCCAATTGATGGTCCGGTGCCGAGTGTGACCAGAGCGAGATTCAGACGTCGGCAGTCAGCCGTAATCGCGGCGCACCTCTCGAGTGCCGCTTCCAGCGTCAGCACCTCGTCGTTTCGCACGGCCCCTCTCACCACGAAGACGAGATGAACGCGCTGTTCGTCCTGTAGCAGCACGAGCGCGGCCGGCAATGCCCTGATTCGCGGATGCAATGCGACGCGCGCAGCGCCTGAATAAAGCGTCGCGCCGCCTACCTCGCTCTTCTCTAACGCGGCAAACCCCGCGATCGCTTCCTGCCCGACCTTGTACTCGACAAAGTGGGTCGAGCCGAAATCCTCGGCGTATCGACGGCGCTCCGCTTTTGCCCCCTTGACGGGATAGGCGCGCCAGTCAAGCCCGAAGACGAGTCGGGCCTTCCTGTCATTCGGCAACGGTCCGGTGATGTGCATACCCGCGCTCATATCGAGGGAACGACGGTCGCCGTCAGCATGACCACCTGGAAGGTCCGCGACTTGTTCCACGAACCCGTAAGGCCGCCGATGCCGCCGTTGGTCGTGCTACCCGCCTGATCCGTCATCGCGCCATACAGCACAATCGTCTGTCCGTCGGCGAGTGCGACGATCTGGTCATCTTTCTGGCCAACGGTGTGCGCGAGCTGGATCTGCTGCTGCGTCTGGCCCGAGCCGACAGTTGCCGAGGTGAACTGGCCGTTGAGTTTGGAGCTGTCGCTCCAGTACGCGAGTACGATCTGGTTGTGATCGTTCACCGACGGCAGCACGTTCACGAAGTCGCCGGTCGTGACCGTCCCGGGCGTCAGGCCCGGCACGCCCCCGGAGGTGGCCGTAAGCGAGCCCGCCGATGGCGAGGTCGAGCGCAGATAGTCGTCGCTCTGGAACGAGGCGATCGACACCGGCAGGCCGTTAAGCGTCATCTTGGTGACGGTGTTGTCCTGTACCGTGCGCCCATACTGGTTCAGCGCGTTCACGACCGCGTTGGTGCCGGAGAATGGCGCATCCGGGCGCAGCACCGAGACCCCCACCGATCCGCCGCCCGACGAGAGCGAGGTCGGCGACACAAAACTGACCGCGTATTTCGCGAGGCCACCCTGGATGCTGCTGAATACGACGTCGGCGTTCATGCCCGCCTGCGTGCCACGGTTCAGCGCGATCTGCAGCGTGCGCACGCGGATCGCGACCTGTCGCGTCGAAATCGCGTTCTCGTGCTTCAGGATGTCGCCCATGCGGTCCGCGGCTTCTTTCGTGTCGTAGACCATCACGAGGCGGCTCTGCGGGTTGACGACCACGCGACCCATCGGCGAGCGCACCTTGTTCAGTTCCGACTCGATGATCTGCATCTGGTCAAAATCACCCGTGCGCCCGGTCGAGGTCGTCGCCGAGAAGGAGCCGGTGTTGCCACCGGAACCACCCGAACTGCCGCCCGCCTGATTGCCCGTCGACGTGTCCATGCCCTTCGACATGTCCGACTTGATCGACACCTTGCCGGGGATCGCCGCGATCTGGTACATGCGCGTGACGAAGCGCGAGATGTTGATCGACGAGCCGTCGAACGACCAGTCGAGGCCCAGATCTTCGGACACGCCGCGCAGGTACTGGCCGACCCGGCCGTTAAATGGCTGCGCATAGAGCGGCTCTTCGGATGTTCTGCCGCCCTGCCCCTGATAGGCGACCGTCGTTGCTTTTGCGTCGCCGGAGCCTTCGCGCGGGATCAAGGAATCGCGAGGCACGAACACGTCCGGACTCAGGTGAACCGGATAACCGGTCGCGCTCGACACCAGCGTGGCGATCTTCCTGATCGTCAGGTTGGCGGGAAAGGTGACGACCTTGTCGCGGAATATCGCAGGCAGGCTCGCTTCGTATGCGACCGGCACAAGGCGATCACCGAGAAACGCCGTCGGCACATCCTCGACGAGCGGCATGGACTGCGGTCCGTCGCCCGTCGCACCGGCCATCGTGCGGCTGGCCGCGTCGTAGGCGCTGTTCACATCGGACTGGCTGACCGCGCACCCCGCAATAACGAGGGTTGCTGCGATCGCTGCGGCGGCTCGCGCCGGAATCTGGAACATGGGGTCAGTCCTTGCAGCTGGCCGCACGCGCTATGACGCGAATGACCGGGTTGGTATGACGGCACACGCGGGTCGGTGTGCGCATGTGATTGGTCGCCTGCATCACCTGCGTGAGCACCGACGTGAAATCGCCGGTGAAAGTCGCATTGAATTCGAGCGGCAGGTCGTCGTCGATCTTCCAGGCGAGCTGCCAGCCCTGCGTCTGCAGCCAGCGGTCGAGCGCATTACGCAGATTGATGTCCTGTGGTGTGATCGCCAGCGTCAGGTCCCCTGCCGGGGCGGACGGCGCTCCTGGCAGAACGACGGGCGCGACCGCGAGCGACTGCTGTACGGAGGGCGAACCATCACCGGCGGCCTGCAATGCGAGCGGTCGAGAAGCCGTAGCACCCGCACTGATCGTTGCGGTGCCTGCAGCGGGCGACAGAATCTGCCAGCCGCCATTACCGCCCGCCTGGGCGGCTTCGTTTGCAGCGGCGCACCACGTTGCGAAACCGGCAAGCGTCAGCGCCGCAAGAATTTTTGCGACGACGCCCGTGCGCCGGTGTGTTGGAATCGTCAGGTTCATATCCATGGTTCAGTGCCCTGCCCGTTGCAGGCGTCGATAGATGGCGTTGGCGTAGACAAGCTGTTTGCTTGTCGAGCGCGCGTTGTAGGCGCCGACCGCTTTCCAGGTCGGGCCGAATTCCCGGATGTTCGAGGCCAGAATCCACGTGCCGACGTAGGCGTTCACGCATGCGTTGAAGAGGTGCTCGCGCCGGATGCCGTAGCGGCCGAGTTTCGGCAGCCACGACGAGTTGATCTGCATGAGACCGATATCCTCGGAACCATCGCTGTTCACGTTTACGGCGTTGGCGCGCATGCCGGATTCGTGCTGCGCGATCGCACGTACGAGCTGCGTGCTGATGTGCCGGTAGGTCGCCGCGTCATCAAGGCAGTCCGCGTGACACGGCGACGCGATGGCGACGCCGGCGAAGAGCGAAACGAACAGGCGCGTCATGGCCGCGCTCCCGCAGTGTTCGCCGTTGCGGCCACCGTCGCGCCAGCAGCGCTCGCGTGCTCGTCGTACTTCACGTCGTGGCGACGGGTCACATTCACCGTGTTGCCGTCGGCCGTGACGATGAACTGCTCGGCCGTGCCCTTGAACCGGTAGTAACGGCCCTTCTGCTCGCCGGACCCGAGGTGTCGAACGTCGGCGACCGTGGCCTGCACGACGGAGTCGGCGAACTTGAAGTAGGTCTCACCGTCCTTGTCGAACACCGCCTCAAGATGGGCGGCACTGTTTGCATCGAAGTCGTAGACCGTTGCGGCAGTCCGCTCCACCTCGACACCCGACACGCCGTCGGAGACAACAAAACGGGACGCACGATCGATGGTCATCACGTTTGTTGCGTCGTCCCATTTCGGCCGCAGCGACCGTCCGTCTGCCGACCTGAAGGTCAGCTCCTTCGGCGGCCTGGCAGCGAACCGGATCTGCGTATGCGTGTCGTCGCCGTCACGGATCGCCTGCGCGCCGAACTTCTCTGCTAGCTGCGACGGTTGCGGCGTGACGGTTGCGGCCTTCGCGATCGCGACGGGGGTCGTGTCGTGCTCGCCCGCCGCGTAATTCAATGCCGCGGATTTCGGCGCGTCGCGGTGCAGACGCACATGCCGAGCGCCAAAATCGACATCCGCGTAAAGACCCGACTGCGTCATCAACTGGTCGAGCGCCTGGAGCCAGTTCTGGCCCGCATGTGTCGAGAAGCCGGCCTGGCTATTCAGATCCACCTCTTTCTGCGCGGACCCGGTCCACCCCTGCGGCACCAGTGCCTTGACGAGGTTGGCCACGGGCATCGCGGCCTTGAGCTCGCGCACAGGTTCGAGCGCGCCGTGCGCGCCGATCAGGACGAGCCGGTTGGTGAATCCATCGAACGTCGCCGGCTGGTCGTCGCGCAGCGACGCAAGGGCGCCGGTACCGCCTATAAAATGGTTCACGCGTGTCCAGCGCGCGACCGCCGTGCGCCCCGCGACCTTGTAGCTGATCGTCTCCGGCGTGCCGTCGACCACGACATACGGGCCTTCGCTATGGCCGCCGTCGGCCGTAATGACCTGGCCCGCGCGAGGCTGGATATAGGTCTTGCTGCCGTCGTTGAAAATCAGCGCGGGCCGCTCGGTGATGCCGCCCATGATCTCGTAGTCGAAATCGAAGGGATCGGTGTTGGCGGCACGCACCGACTGCCCCACGAGCAGGCAGACACATGCGACGGCGAAGGGAGAGACGATGCGCATCAAAGGCCCGCTTCGATCTGGTTGAGGTGACGCATGAAGCGCTGGAGGTATTGCTGCCCGGGTGCCGGATTGGCGCTGTGATACCAGGCGATCGCCTTGGCCACCGAGTGCGTGCGGCGGTAGTTCTCGTTGAGAATCTCTTCGGCAACGCGGATGTTGGTGGCCGGTGCGAGCGCGTCCCACGGCGACGCAAAGCGCTGCCGGTGGTAGCCCCAGTTGACTTGCATTATTCCGATATCGAAGTCACTGCGCCCAGCGCCGATCAGCGTCTGGATCGCCTGATAGGCATCCTCGCGGCTCCGGAAAAAAAGTCCACGGCCAGCGACATTCAGTGTCCACGGCCACGCACGCCCGTTAAGTCCCGATTCGTTCAGCGCGATGCCAGCCAGCACCTTTGCGTCCACACTGGTGCGCATCAGATCGAACGGCGTGCGCGCGCTGGCGCAAGCCCATCCACCCCGGCCCTCGGTGATCGCGGCTTGCGCTTCGTCGTCGAGTCGCGCAGGCAGTAACCAGCCCTTTTCAACGAGCAGGCGCTGCAGCGCGACGGTCCGCGAGTCGATCGCAACCGTCATGCCGTTCTGCGGATCGCTGGAAACGACCCGGCCAACCAGAGGTGTCGCCCAGGCAGTGAACGCGTCGAGGCCGCAATAGAACACCGGCTTGCCGTCCAGCGAAGCAAGCTCGCGCGCGCCGTCGCCGGCCAGCACGTAGTTCACCGGACTGATGAGCGCCGCGATGGTGGTAGCGTGTGCGGACACGGTCGCGAACACGAGCGCGACCATCGCAAGAAATCGCTTACTCACGGTACGGCTCCAGGCGGATGTCGCGGTTCACCTTGATCATGAATCGCTTGCCCCAGTCGGTCGTGATCGTTGGCGGGATGTTCTGATACCGGTTCAGCACGGACTGCGCGGTGGTCGCCGCAACCTGCCCTGCCGTGCTGCCAACCTGCGTTACACCAAGCGGACCCGTGGTTGTCGACGAATCGCCGCCGTTGAATTTCCGGATCAGGATCGCCGTGAGAAACGACGTCCCGTAGATCTTGAGAAAGTGGTTATTGACGTCCCCGGAAAATCCCGCCCAGCCGTTCGTATCCGCGCCTTGCGCCCCATAGAGAGGTACCTCCTTGCCGTTGGGCAGACGCATTTCGGTCGCGGCAACGAGAATGCTTTCCTGTCCCGGCTGGATATCGCTCGCGTAGGGTGCGGTGATCGTCGTGCCCTTCGGGATCATGAGACAGTCGCCACGCACACTGTCGTACACGTCTTCGTCAACGACGAGCGCGGCGGTGCCCGGGCGGTCGGAATTGAGCGCCTCCATCGTCAGCACAGGGATGTGATGCGGCGGAGACAGCGTGCAGCCGCGCGCCTGGCCGACGAAACCGGCACTCAGAAAACCTTCGCCCGAGGCCGACTGCGCCTTCGTGTCGCTCAGGAACTGGTTATCGCGCGAACCGGAGGACGGTGCTGCTGCCGGCGCGCCCATCCGTCCGGCGAGCGACGCGGCCTGCGCGCTCGCCGCGCTCATTGCCGCCTGTTGCGCGGCCGCCTGCTGGATCGCCATCTGTTGCGGCGTGAGCATGCCCGCCGGCCCTGATGCAGAAGCCTGAGTTGGCTGGTCCTTAAGCTTCACGCCCGGCCGGAAAATGGGCGAGACGTAGATCGCGTCCTCTTTCGCGTCCGCGGAGAGCTTCGACACCTTCTGGTCGTTCACATAGCCGTCCATCGTCAGGGACGGTTTCGACGCATCGGCGTGAGGCGCTGAAGCCGCGTTGGCACGCGCCAGTGCTTCGGCCCTGCGCGCGGCCGCCTGCTGGTCCGCGATGATCTTGTCGACGTCTTCGGTACTCTTGCTTCTGTCGACCACCTCTGCGGCCTTCGATGCCTTGAGCAGGCGCTCCTGTTCGGCCGCGTCGTCGCTTGCCTTGACCTGGTAGTAGAAGCCGATTGCGCCGATCGCGAGTGCGGCGATCGCACCGACGCCAAGCAGGGCATTGCGCGGCGATTTGCCTTTGACGATCGTGGCCTGACCCGGCGTCGGCTGTCCGTTCTGGTTTGCCATGTCCGTGCTCAGAAACCGAAGATGCCGCGACGGCCGCGGGTAATCTTCACTTCGTCGTTGCCGGCGCGCAGCACGATTTCGCTGGCCATCTGCTGCACGACGATATACGGACCGCGCCGGATGAAATTCGGCGTTACGACGTCACCGTGATCCTTGACGACCGGCACCGCGAAGGGCGCACCCGGCGGCAGCCGGAGCCAGACGAAACGGCCGTCGTCGAACACCGTCTCCGGCCTGAACGTCGCGGAACCCGAAACCGTATAGTCGAAATCGAGCTTGTCGGGAGCGACGCCCAGAGGCCCGGAGTCGGTCGCTGACCGCCCTGCTCCGTCGTCGGCGGCTGACGTCCCGTCGACGCCTTCGCGGTCCTGGCGCGCGCGGACCTTGGCCATCAGCGACTGCGGATAGCGAAACCGAACCGTCTGATAGAAGAGACCGCCCATAGGCGACGAGACGAGCGTCATGTCGTATTCACGCTGGTTGGTTGTCACGTGCATCGTGTTGACAAGCGCCGGCTTCGTGGGCTTCACGAAGATATGGTTCCCGCCGTCCGTATCGACGATCCATTGCACGGAATCGCCGAGAGCAGGGTCGGCAATGAGCGCCTCGCCGGGTGCGAGCTCGATGGTCGTCGTCTTGAGCGGCGCTGTCATGATCCGGAATATCTGGTCCCGGCTGTACGGAAACACCGCCATGCGCGCATCGCCCGGCATCGTGATCGGGTCAGTGCCGCTGTTGTACGGATTGACCGGGCTCATCGGATCGCCGAGGAGATTCGCAATCTCCTGCGACGCGGCTGAGGGCACCGCAAAAGTCTTCGTGGCGTACGACGAAGCGCAGACGACCAGACACGCAACGGCGCCCGCCAGCGAAGTGAGTCGATGGTGAGTGCGCGTCATGAAGTCTTCTGCAGGTTGGTGAACGGATAGAAGATTCCGTACGGGTTTGCCGTCAGGGCATCTTCGGAGGTAGGAGGCACAATCTGGTAGCGCCACGTGAGTGCGTATTTCTGGATGACCGGCTTCGACGTCGGGCTGTCCGTAGTGCTCGTGGTGAATTCGACGATCGCGGTCGAGTCTTCGAGCAGGGAGACGTTGGTCACCTTTACCTCGCGCACCAGCTTCGGATTGGTCGTGATCGCCTGAAACGGCGCATCTTCCTTGAGCCACGCGCCGAACTGGTTGCGCGCGTTGCCGACCATCTGCGCCTTGACGGCGTTGATGTTGCGGGCCATCCGGGAGTTCTCGAGGCTGTCGGTCAGTACCGGTTCGATCGTGAACCAGCGCTCGACGGAATCCTTCATCGAGGTGCGCAATGCCTGATCTTCAGGTTTGTACGCGGCGAGTTGCGTGAGCACCGGATGGCCGCCCGCGTCTGACGAGACCCCGTAGGACTTCACAACGGAGGGCGGCGGCTGGCGTGTCCAGACGGCACCTGCCGCAACGATCGCCAGCACGAAGCTGAACAGCATCCAGTGATTCGCTTCAACGCGCAGCCGCGTGCCGCGGTCGAAAATGATGCCCTCCGGATCCTCGTTAGAGTAGCCGCCGGGTGCTGTTGAGAGCGCGATCTGTTTTTTGGTTCGAAGGAAACGCATGACGGACTATCCAATTGGGCCGACTCAATTGGAGCAGCGTCGGGGGCAACCCCTGCGTGCAAAAGCGAGGCGATTTTCAGGCGCTTTCCAGCTCCACCGTCCGTGGTGCTGCCTGGCCGCAAGCGCGCCCAACATGTTGGGCGCCCTTACCCGGAATGAAGCGGAAAATGGGCCATCTTTCTCGCTAATGAAACCTCTTTTAACTGCTATGACTCTCGACCGACACGTGACGTTGCGCGCGTTGCACAAAATCCCAATTGTTCCTAGACTGTGTTTTTTTCTTATTAATCATGTAGTTGCCTATTGAAACAACGTTTTTCTAACACGCAAGTGCGTCCAACAAATTGAGCGCGTGTCATGCGGCTTGAGTAGCGTCATGAAATACCAACGACCGGATTGGAAATACATGACTCGCTGTGGTTGTGCGCGCCATCTTGACAGCCAGGTGATATGAGATAGCCTGCGATCCTCGTTTCAACTTTTTATAGATCAGGATGACGAATCAATATATTGCAACGAATTGGAAATGTATGACCACCGCGAAGAACGCTCACGATGCGCTTCGGGCGCAAACGGTTTCTGCAGTACGACTTGGCTATTTCTACAGGGATGTGCTTGCGTCTGGCCTGTGGACCTCTCAAGCCGCTATGTCGAGGGATATGGGTGTGTCTACGTCCAAAATCTCAAGGGCATTGACGGCCGCTCGCTTGCCCAAGGAGGTCGTGACGGCCTTTGATCACGGGGAGGCCGTAACCTATAGACGAGCTCACGCAATCAATTCGCTCATTCTTGCTCTTGGAAAGGATGCCATTAGACGGAAGGCGACTTTGTTGCCGAAACTGCGAACGTTGACTGTTGAGCAATTCGTGTTGGCGGTGGTAAAGGAGCCGTTTATGGGGTCGAACGACCGGGGGATATCATTAGTTGTTGACGAACCGTCTCGATCAATTCGAATCGAAACCGCCTGTTTCGAACAGCTGCGAGTCCACTTGTGCGAGCTCGAACGCTTCGTCCGGCTAGCCGCCGACGTGTTGGTTGCCGCGGATGGGGAACCGGCGGTTGAGCTTACATCTGCACAGGCGTCGCGCGCGGCTCGCGAACGGTAAGTTTGCTCAGGGCGGTGGGAGCGTACCGTCCCGGGGTTTTAGGGTTGTTCTTTTAAGACACGCACGTGTGTTTACAGATTTAGAAGACCCTTTAACAGTTTACAAACCTTTAGACCGGCTGAACCGCTTACTGGCGGACGTTTGCGGGCGGATAGGTAGCCTGCTATAGGGAACAAGGTAGCCGCTAATGGGGCGAATGGTCTGTGGATATGGGAAAGATGGTAGCCACGGATGGGTCGAAGGGGTTGTGGATATGGGAAACAGGTAGTCATTCGTGGGGATTCTGTGGATCTTCGATTTGGTAGCCATCTATGGGACGCTAGTTTGGTAGCCGCCTATGGGAAGACGATTCACTGAGATATATGCCGCTCCATCGAACGTGTTCCGCCGTAGGTAGCCGCTGATGGGATTGGGTAAAGGTAGCCGTTTATGGGGCATCTAGGGCAGATCTGTTGGGCACTGACTTTTCCGTTTCTTCCAAAGTGCCAGAGCAATTGATGGTTCACGGCAGCAGTGATGAAGGTAGCCGTTTATGGGATGCTTCTTAGGTTGCCGTCTATGGGGAAGTAGTCTCGACGTCAGCCCCCGCCGGACGCCCCAAAGGTGTCCATCTATGGGGGCAGTGCAAGGTAGTCGTCTATGGGTAAATCGAGCCCTGAGCGTTGGCCTGATGCCCCGTTCACGGGAGGGTTTCCCGGCCCCAGTCCTGCAGCTCCCATCGGCGGCTACCTTTTTGTCCGTGTTTACACCAACACCGGTCGAGATGATCTTGAAAAGGTAGCCTTTTATGGGGCGCTTTCGCTTTCGATGGTTACCGTCTATGGGAGTGAAATCGGCTGTGGCTGCAATTTTGGAAACACGTACAATCAACCACTTATCGTGCCAACTTCGCGTATTGGCTTCAGTCGCCGCTTCTGCCTGTTGCGTGCCAAAACCTACAGGTATAAAGTCTAGCCATTTGATGGCTACCTAAGGCACGGCGATGGCACGGAAACGAGTCGGTGATCCCGCGGACAAACAGGTTTCATTGTTTCAGGCCAGCGAGCCGCCGGACATTCTTCGGAAAGCGGTCCAAGCCATCCATATTGCTCCCAAGTCGGGTAAGCTGGGCTTGCAGCAGCGAAAGATGTTCAGCTCGTTGATCAAGAACGCCATCAAGCAGGACGCAGTTGAACCGGGCCGTATGAGCTACTCGATCACGATCGGCGCACTTTCCCAAGACAGCGGTTTGAACAGTAACAACACGCAGTACGTGAAGGAGACGGTCAATTCTCTGATCAGCACGGTTGTGAACTGGGACTATCTTGCTGCCGATAAGACTGCTGTTTGGAAGGCATCAGGGTTGCTCGCTGGCGCAGAGTTGCAGCATGCAGTTCTCAAATACAGTTTTTCCGATCAAATTCGCGGTGAGTTGCTCAGCCCCGAGATCTACGCTCTGATCGACATGCGGATTGCGAGGGAGTTTCGGCGCGCGCATTCCCTGGCGCTGTGGGAGAACACGGTTCGATATGAGGGAGTTGGACTAACAGCAAAAATTCCTTTATCGAAGTTTAGAGATCTGATCCTTGGTCAGGATCGGAGCGCACAGTCCTATCAGGAGTACAAGCTTTTCAAGAGCAAAGTGCTGATGCCGTGCATACGCGAGGTCAATGAAATATCCGACCACGTGCTTGAGCTGGTCGAACATAAGGCTGGCCGCAGCGTTGAGGCTGTGCAGTTCAAGGTAACCAGGAAGTTGGATACTGAGCTTAAGGACGAGCCCGACGGAAGAAACGAGGCCCTCGTAGACGAAGTTATCAAACTGGGAATCCCGCGTTCCGAAGCTCGAAAGATGCTTGCACAGTACGGTGACCAGCGCGTGCGATCAGCGCTGGCTTACGTTGCAAATCGCTCGACAAAAAAGAATGCGGCTCCGGTTGATAACGTTGCGGCTTATTTCCGAAAGGCGCTTTCTCACGGGTACGCCTTACCCGACACACCAACGCCCAAGCGGAAAGAGCCGGCGATACCCCCTCAAGGCAGACAGGCGCAAGTTCGTGACAAATATCTTGTTCAGAAAATGTCAGAGGTGCGCGAGTATTTCAGAGAACTGGAGATCGACGATCAGACGGGTTTGATTGCTCGTTACAATGAGACGGTGGACGCGAAGAACCTCAAACTTTCACCGCCAAAAAAGCCTTCCAAGCTCGCCGAGACGGGGTTCTTTCGGTGGCTCGTGCTCGATACTTGGGGAGAGCCTAGCGCGGACGAACTTCTCGAATTCGTCCTCGCTGCCGGAAACGCTGAATAGGCTTGTCTTGCCCGAATCGACGCATGCAAGCGTCGATTTCAAGAGCCAGCGATGCTCTGTTGCTCAACGGTTTCGAGAGGCTCTGCACGCGGGGCGCTAGACAACTGCGACGCGATAAACTCGCGAATTAATCCTTCCAGTTGAGCGACGAGGAGTGTCTGCTGATCTTCGTTTAGACCGATCAGTTTCAACTCCGTTCGTCCATCGCGGTAACGCTTCAGCGCGCCAATGTCGCGGCCGTCGGCAGTGTGGAACGGCACATTGCCGCTGTAATGCGTTTTCGTTGCTCGGGCCGGCGAAGCACCCTCCAGCTTTTTCACATATTCCTCGAGACGCCTCACGGACATCTCACCCTGTACGACGCGTTCGAGGATGGACTCGGCCACATCGACACGGACGCGATCGAAGATAAGCTTCACATTGTATGCGTGCGCTAGGCCAATCCCGTCCGCGTCCGCCAGTTGCTGAAGATAGTGTTTCTGTAACTTACCGATAAGCAGGGTTTTGGACACTAGAGCTTTGCTGATGCCAAGGCTTTCAGCTAACGCATCCTGCGTTTCAAAAATGCCCTCAGAGAGCACGCGAGTCCAAGCCACCGCGTCGTCGAAGACGGTCTGTTTGGTTCGATTCTTGTTAATGCTACTCGCGCGAAGATAAAGATCCTGGTCGCTCAGATCTGGGACAATCTCCGCGTCGATAGACGGCTCGCCAAGACTCTTTTTTGCGCGGAAGCGAAACTCTCCGTCCACAATGACATACTTGCCAGGATGTCGATGGTTGCGGGTAACCGTGATTGGGACGTGTTGTCCTTCTCGCTTGAGGCGGACGGCCAAATCATCGATGGCCATCGGGCTGTAAAATTCGCGCGGGTTAAACGGGTTCGAAACGAGCTCGGTCAACAGAATTCTTACTCGAGGCAACACTGCGGAGGCGTTAGTACGGCTGCCGTAAGTGTTCGCGAGGGGGTCCCCCTCTATGGCGGCTCCGACCGGTTTTGTTGGTTGATCTTTGGCGTGCAAGACGCCGGTCGCGTCGAGGCGTCCGTCGACATCTGCTTTTTCGTTAGCGATGCCTTTGCGAATAGAAGCGCCGAGGCCCAATTTCACTTTCGATGCTTGATTCTTGTTTGTCATCACGCCTCCAGCAAGCCCTTGATCGCCAGAATTTCTTTCGCCACGGCGGTAATTTCGTCGCGAGCCTGCTTTGCTGTGCGCTGCCCCTTCACAGTAAATACAGTCGCTCCCACGCCGATGGATGTCTTATAGATCTCACGTAAGGCTATGGTGCTATCGAGGATCGGATATGGATTGTCCTCTGCCATTGCTGCCCTTACTTCGGCATAGCCTGTAGTTTTCGTATTCACGCGATTGAAGACGATGCCGCAACTCTTGGGATCGCTTCCGATTGTTCGGCGTACAAGTTGAAGCATGCCCGTGGTACTCCACGCGTCGAGTGCGGAGGCGTCCATTGGTACGAGCACAAAGTCAGAGGCAGCTATGGCGATCTCAGTGTTTTTGTCGTGCACGCTTGGCGGGCAGTCGACAATGACTAGATCGAAGTTTTGAGCCATGCGTTTGATTTCGCGCCCAAGATTCGCGCCCGCCGCAGCCAAGTTGACAACGGTAAATGGATAGGGTACTTCCCCTGCCCCCGTTGCTCTTACTGAAGAACTCTGCGAATCGGCATCAACGACGAGAACACGCAAATCTGGCTCATCATCGCAATACGCACCCGCGAGGTTGAGGGTGATCGTGGTCTTTCCGCTTCCACCCTTCTGGTTTGCGACCGCAATGACTAATCCCATACCCAAGCTCCAAATAGCAATAACTCGATTATAGAATAATTTTATATTATTAACAATAAAAAACAAGATATGAATCGATCGAAACTTAATATATCGGCGCATCTCTGTGTCGAGCGATAAATAGTATGTCGTGCGCCTTGCCGGCGCAAGGTCCTAGCAGACAGGGCCGAAATTAATTTTGAATTCGATCGTCGCGGTTGACCGGCCGCTCGCAGAACACGATCTGCCGAAGGCGTAAAATCCGGAGGGATCGACTCCTGCCGGCAACCGGTTTCCACGTGGAAACTGCGAATCGCTTGGTAGATGGCGCCTTTCGTACGGCGAGGGGTCATGGTGTTTCGTGTTTTTTAATCATGTTAGGGCCATCTGCAGTTCGAGTTGCTGGTGCGTGCGCCCCGAATCTATGGCGCGAGCGGTTGTGCTGAAAGCATGACATCCACTCTTTAGGTCACCTTTGATTTGTTGCTTTCGTGCTTTCGTGCTTTCGTGCTCACGTGCCACGCCAATGACTTGTCGATGCCTGCCGGGTCAGCGGATCGATATCTCATGCTTGGTCTGTCCGCGTTCTCCCATGAGTCAATCTTTCAATTTGTTGCTGTGTCCTCTGTCGCGGCAGCGACGCGTTCATGCAACACACTATTCCTCGTGAGCTCTGCGCCAATTGAGGCGGCCGGTTTCCACGTGGAAACTAACCGTAGTAGAGAGCTGTTAAAACTCGGGGCGCTGCCTCCTTTGCTAGCGAAAATCCTACGCGGGCGTTTTTCGCTATAACTTGAGTGTCCTGGATGGCCGATTATTCGAAGTTTATGCAAACCGCGACGACTCGTCTCTGCGCGTCTGCGCAATGAGGACGGAGGCGCTGGATCCTCCGTGTGCTCGTCTATTGGGTTTCCACGTGGAAACTGGGCGGCGTCAATGCCTCGGAAGGGGCTCGTGTTCTCTATCTCCGATTCGGTCAATGTCGTCGATGCGAGAAAAGCAACGTGGAACTTGCATTGGCGCCCCTGGCCCGCCGGACGCTAGAAAAGCTAGGACATCCCAACGGTATGGATAGCTAGATTTGTCGAAGATAGCCGTGGACGACGCTTGCGTATCTGTGCGGCTCACGGTTCTCGCGCTCGAGCTGTCTGCGGCTTTCGTTGGAACGTCTCGCTATCTCGGCAAGAGACTCGGCTATTTGCGCATGCATCCGACTAACACAGGCCTAACCTCCAACCACGTTCAGCGTTCCGGCAGATCCAGTTTCCACGTGGAAACTGGACATGTTGTGGGAGAAACCTATTGGCAGCGGATCACAACCATCTTCGTGCCAAGCAGGGTGAGCGCCAAGGGCGATTGATGCTGGCCACTCTGCGGCAGATTGCAGGCGCGATTTACCCCTTTCGCGGATGAGTGTTCTCGGGGCCGTCAACAGCCGGCAAGGAGCCTTTATTCTTTGCAGACGCCTCTCGCGGGACACGGTGGAGATCGATCGATAGCAGGGAAAATAACGCTTTGCTCGATGATGCGCGCCTATGCGCGTCCTTGGGCTTACGCGGCCACCTAAAGAACCTTGAAAACGGGACAGCGGGCAAATGTCTGTTCCCATCTGCGCGGCGTTGGAAATTGTCGCGAGAATTCGTCTCGCGTATGTTGCGGGTTAGGTCGATCGATGTCGCTGCGGGACGAGCATGCAGTTCCCCGGTTTTATCGGCGTCGAAAAATATGTTGTCATCCACGGTGGCTCACTGCGGACAGGGCGGTTGCAATTCAGGGGCGGAGCTCAACGATGCTACAGGCCTTAAGAGTTTCTTGGCCATCTAACATGTCAGGCACACCGTTGTCTACGACGTTGAGAGACCGGCGCGCCTGTTCGGAACTCGGACTGCTGTCGGCCATGCGATGATCGTACCGGTTCGGATGTGGGGTGTGCGTTGCGGCCCAGTCGCCGCTTAGTGTTTAGGAGCGGCAAATGTTCTCACCGCTTACTGATTCCATTCGAGTTTGCGAGCTGATTGGATGCCGGGTGCGCCAGATGCACGTTTTGAGCAAAGTACCCATGTGGTGCGTGCCGCGAGCAATGGTGACGCCTCGTGGTAGAAATTTCGTCGCGTCTCCTCTTTGTGGTGTTCGGCAGCATCTTGGATGCGCTTGGGCTAATCGGTGGGATAAAAAATCTGTCGTCAGCGCTTGCGTCGACGAGTCAGGTGAGAACGTCGAACGCTGTTAGCGCGAGCTTTTCTGTTCTGTAGAGGTCGTGCGTCCCTCTGTCGTCGGAGTGATCCCCGTAAGCGGGTGCGAGATTCAGTTTCCACGTGGAAACTGAATCGAAGAGAGGTGCCAGATCATAGGGGTGTGCGCTCGCGTGCCACTTTCCTCCGCGTTATAACGGCGGGAATAACTACCTCCGATTATGTCGCGATGTTCAAGTTTTCGTGGATTACTATCTCTAGTGAATTGCTAAAAATTTTTCAATAAATTCCGTGTGCGCGTGATTTAGCGGCATTGGTAAACACGACCGCGCCGTTCAATTCGCGCCTTATATACTGAATTTGCTCAAGCCACCGACCCGGCGCGTTCGCGCCAACGGAGTCGACAGAGCGTCGGCACAGGTCGTCGGGCTTGTCGAGTCGAGGGCGGAAAGGGAGGCGACAGGCCGGCCGCAGGAGAGCGTTCCGAGCAAGGTGGGGCAGGGCGCCTCACCCAGGAAAGTTGAGTGGCTATGTGCCGATTGAGCGTGCGAGCGACACTCCACAAACTGGGTGCTGCATATCGGCTCCTCCTAGATTTCCTAGTTTTTCTGGGGGCGGAAAGGCCGTTTAGATTATCTCCCAGACTCGCAAACATAGCGTGGCGCGTACTCCACGACGAGACGTGCGTAAGGCCTTATAAAGTGAAAGTTGGCGGGCGCCGTGCGCCTAGGCTCTCGCGCCGATTGGAGGTCAGGGCGGCGGTCTCGAAATCGCTGCCTTGCGTTCCCGTGGGTTGAAGGAAAAGTTGCAGCACCTCCGGTCAGCCCGTAATGGGCGAGGGTTGGGTTGCTGTCTGTGTCGTAACCACTTTTGCTTCTG
This sequence comes from Paraburkholderia sp. BCC1876, assembly GCF_902833695.1. Lineage (NCBI taxonomy): Bacteria > Pseudomonadati > Pseudomonadota > Betaproteobacteria > Burkholderiales > Burkholderiaceae > Paraburkholderia > Paraburkholderia sp. BCC1876. The sequence continues at coordinate 355,485 of NZ_CADFGI010000008.1, forward strand.
CGGGTGAAGAAGCAAAAGTCGAAAACGCCACACGAAGGAAGAGAATGTCTGAAATGTCACATGCCCTAGTACTGCCCGGCCGGCATGTCCGTGAAACAGAGGGCTGATCTACTTCAGCAACCGAAGAAGCAATGGCGGTAGGGCTTTGCGGCCAGTTTTGCCGACTTTCCGTTGGATTGTTTCACGGCTGGACGCGGTGAACGAGCAGTCAGGTCACCCAAATTTTGTAATGTGCATATGCACATCAAAGGGTGCGAAAAAACGTAGCAAATGACACGTATTTTGTAGTGATTGTATTGGCATGCGAAACCGCAATCACGTCGCTGCCAGAAGGGCCGATGTCCGGGTCGTTTTGTACTAAAACATGATGGTCGGGCAAACCGGAGTGTTGTCGATGATCCACCACGTTTCTTGCGGGCAGTCAACAACGCACGTCCGCACGGCGCGCATCGATATGACCTCTTCGGTCCGAAGATCGGGCGCCGGCTAACCCTGTTCGGGCGGCTCGCCTTCGATCTCTGGGTTCGTCTCGAATCAGACCCGGACGTAGTCACTTACTGCGAGCGGCCCCTGTGCATCCCGGACGCGAAGCCGTCCCGGGTTGTCGACTTCTGGATCCGCACGCATCACGACGAGAGATTGTGTGTCGTACTGCGGACGGCGGAATGGACTTCTGTGGAGCGAGGACATTCCCTGTTCCCGGCTTTTCAGTCGTGGAGCCGGGCGTCTTCGATGCAGTTGCAGATGATTCATCCGCGGGATCTCGACGACCCACCTGTGCTACGCGAGAACCGGATCATGATGCTCCGTTACCTGGTGAGCGGTCACGCCCTCCCGGTTGACGGATTGATGCACGGCGTGCTCATTGCGTGCGGGAATGGCACCACGTTGGCAGAACTCGAACGGCAATTCGCGGCGGCCGATCCGATGCTGGTCCGTTCCGCAGCGTTCAGACTGGTGCTTGATGGACAGGTTCGATGTCCAACGCTTGCACTGGAACCGCTCGGGCCGTGTACCCGTCTGGAGCGCACATGAAGATGATCGCTTTCGGGACGTTGCGGTTCGACCGCCGCTCCATTCCACCGGATTTGACAGATATCGGGCAATGGCCGGGCGCCGACGACAGCGCGCTGTCTGACGAGGGGCGCGATCTGCTGACGCGCCGCATCCGGGCGATGACCCTGTTTTTGGACGGCCAAACACCTTTGCGCGAAATCAGCCGGGAAACGGGAGTTGGTTTTAACGACCTTTATCGCGTCTTCGAGCGGTGCATCACGCAGCACGAGGACGGCCGAATCTTTGGCTGCCGCGCATTGATCCCTTATCAGCACACGCGGCCGTACGACCGCCGCTCGCAGGTCAAGCCGTCCCGTGAGGGCGTCGCGAGCAACGCCAGCGGAGCCTTCACCCAGTTGCTGCAGCGCTATCCGGACATCGCTCGCTGGATCGAACGCAAGGTCGCCGAGCGAAGCAGGAAGCACGCAGAACTCACCGAAGTTCACCGGCACCTGTGGCGACTGCACGGAAGCTTTCTTGCGCAATGCCGGCAGGCAGGTATTCAGGCGCACGAATATCCATTCAACCAGAAATACCTCGCTGAACGATCGCTTGCCAGTCACGCCCGCGCGCTGTCGGACCGGAATTTCGATGCAGCGGCTCGGGCGGCAGGTGCCCAGCAGATCAGACATCGCTGGAACGACGATCCCGAGGCCGTTCGTAAACCCGCAACCCGTCCATTTGAGGCAGTTGAATTCGACGGTCACAAGATCGATGCGCGCCTGACACTGCGCATCGACGATCCGTTCGGTTTCGAAACATTGCTTGTGCTGCACCGGATCTGGATTCTGCTGGTGCTCGACGTGGCAACCCGTGCAGTGATTGGCTATGCGCTCGCCCTCGGTCGCGAGTACAACAAGGACGACATTGCCGCGGCCTTGCAGGCGAGCCTGATGCCACACACAGCTCGCGCTTCGAAGGTTCCGGCGCTGGCGGTCAGACCCGGCGGAGGCTTCCCGTCTGAGGCGATTCCCGGTACCGCGTGGGCGTGCTGGGGCACGTTCCGCTTTGACGCAGCGAAGGCACATTTCGCGAGAGCGACACTTGAGCGCCTGACCCAGGTCGTCGGCTGCACAACCGACAACGGGCCACTGGGCCAGAAAAACGAACGTGCGCTGATTGAGCGCTTCTTCGATCAGCTCGCGTCGCATTTCGCGCACAGATTGCCGGCCACCACGGGCAGCGATCCGCGCGCAGTCGAACGTGTGTTGTCGGCGGTGTAAAACCGCTTAAAGATGGCGTCGCAAGGTTGAGCAAAGCGCTCAACAATAAGGGGGCCGTGTGGCCCCCTCGTGGTTGATGATGTGATGTGCAACGAATCCGCTAGAAC